>CAVZYI010000019.1:0-188081 GCA_963779445.1 uncultured beta proteobacterium | reverse complement strand
AATTGCGGCAACGTTTCATCGCCGGACGTGCCACGCTAAGGCTGCTCCTCGGTCTAGTTCTCGGCGTTGCCCCAGCCGAAGTCGCAATCCGTCGCGGCAGGCGCGGACGACCCGAACTCGCCGACGCAGCCGATGCCCTCGACTTCAACGTTTCCCACACCTGCGGTCAGGCGGTCATCGGCATCGCGCAACGGTTGCCGAACGGCACACGGATTGGTGTCGACGTCGAACGGATGGATCGAGAGTTCGGCGTAGATCGCCTGGCACGCCGGTTTCTCACGCCTGACGAACGGGCCGCCTTGAAACTACCCGATATCGGTGACCGCCGGCGCCGGTTCTTGCGACTCTGGACCTGCAAGGAAGCGATGAGCAAGGCGACGGCGGACGGACTCCGCGCGCCATTTGGCAGTCTCGATGTCGCACCGGACGAGCCGATGCGCCTTCTTGCGGGACCGCCACCCTACTCACCTTCCGAATGGCGCCTGCATCCGCTGCCGGTTCCGGCCGGATTCCTTGCGACCCTTGCGATATGGACGGGTCGGCCTGCCGCGGAAGACCGACCCCCCGGGTAGGCATCCGCCGGCGGCAGGTCGCGCCTACCTCGAGGTTTGCCGCGCCGCCGCTGCGGACGAGGCCAGACGCTACGCTGCGAAGTTCACCCGATCAGCCAGGTGCAGGCGCTGCCGGGCCATTCGAGGCCGTCACTTGGCTTCGAGCATTTCCTTGATCTTCGCTTCGAACTGCGCATACGGCATCGCACCGACGATCCGGACGCCCTGGAGCTTGTCCTTGTCCATGCGGCCGAGCACAAACGACGGCGTTCCGGAGACACCCGCGGCATTGCCCTCGGCGATATCGCGGTCAATGCCTGCAATGTACTTGTCGGAACTGAGGCAGGCCTGAAACTTCGGCACGTCGAGCTGAACGTTCTTGGCATAGGTCGTGAGATTGTCCAGCTTAAGCTGATCGGCGTTCACGATCATCACGTGCCGCAGCTCCCAGAACTTCCCCTGCTCGCCCGCGCAGCGGGCAGCAACGGCGGCTCGCCGGGCGTTCTCGTGGAAGTCCAGCGGATAGTCGCGGCTGATGTACCGGATCTTGCCGGAATCGATGTAATTCGACTTGATCTGCTGGAAGGCCGTGTTGTGATATTGCTGGCAGAACGGGCATTGGTAGTCCGTGTACTCGACCAGTGTCAGCGGGGCGTCCTTGGGACCGATCGAAAATCCGCCCGGCGCAAGCTGCATGCTTACCTTGTCGTCGGGCGCCGCCGCGGGCTGGCCGGCCACCGGCTGACGCTCGAGAACCTGCCGGATCTGCTTCAGCTCGTTGAGGATCTCCTGTGCCTGCTCGGAGGTGATTCCCTGGGCACGCACGAACGGCGCGACGGACAGGAGCATCAACGCCGCCGAAAGTCCGATGATTGACCGCAATTTCCTGGTTTCCATAGTCCACCTGCCCTCGAATTGTCAAAATTTCGGGAGAGACATGCCTCACCGAACGATGAATTGCTGCGCGCCTGTCGCCGGAAGGACCCGGCGCCGCCTGGAACTCAGGCGGTTTATACACCGCCCACGCAGGCGCAAGGCGCGAATTCCCGACAAGCGGCGCAATAATCCCGCTGGATGTGGCTGTCGAAACCTGGCACGCAGTCGACGCGGCGACGGCCGGCCTGTCTGCGCCAGGGTTCGCCGATGTCAGACCCCGCGACGGCGAAGCTTGCCGCGCAGCATCAGTCGAACTTCCCGTTCCCTCGGTTTCGGCGCCTGACGTGAGGACAGTCCATAGTACGCTGCTGACAAGCACCCATCGCGTGGGAACGGCGAGGTTTGACGGTTGCGCGCCGCGATCGTCGGGAACTGCCGATTGCGACAGGCACGGTGTTTCGCCAACCGCGCAACCGAGCGCGCCCATTTACGCGCCCAGTTGCCGCACCTATCATCGCAAGGGGTGCGCCGGTTGGCGGATCGCAGGCGCAAATTGCGCGGAGGCAGCATGAGTGTGCGGCAGCTCCTCGACTTGACCGGCCAGGTGGCCGTCGTCACCGGCGGATCACGCGGCATCGGGATGCAGATGGCCGAAGCGCTGGGTGAGATGGGCGCCCGAGTGGCGATCACCGCACGCCGGCAGGATGAACTCGACGACGCGCGCGCCCGCCTCGAAGCGACCGGCATCGAATGCCTGACCGTCGCGGGCGACCTCGCCGATCCTGGCGTCGCCCCGGAAATCGTCGATTCGGTCCTTGCCCGGTGGAATCGGATCGACGTCCTCGTCAACAACGCAGGCTGCAACTGGGCCGCTCCGGCGGAAGACTATCCGGACGAAGCCTGGCGCAAGGTCATGAGCCTCAACATCGACGCCCAGTTCTTCCTTGCCCGCGAAGTCGGACGGCGCGCCATGATCCCGCGCCGGCGCGGCAAGATCGTCAACATCGCATCGATCTCCGGGTTGTTCGGCAATCCGCCCGAGTGGGGAATGCAGACGATGGCGTACAACACGAGCAAGGGCGCGCTGGTCAGCATGACCCGGGCGCTGGCGGCGGAATGGGGCAGGTACGGCATCAACGTCAATGCGATCTGCCCGGGATTCTTTCCTTCGAAGATGACCAAAGTCACTCTGGACCGCATCGAAACGATGGTGCTGGCGATGACGCCGCTGGCGCGGCTCGGCGGGGACGAGGACCTCAAGGGGAGCGTGGTGTTTCTCGCCTCCGATGCGTCACGGCACATCACCGGTCAGATAATTGCCGTCGATGGCGGCTGCACCGCGATTTGACGTGGATCCAGCCGCGAATCCCGGTGCCGAGCTCGTCGCGCCGGTGCATCCCGTGGACCTGCCGGCGCTGGCGGCCTATCTTCGCACCCACGTCGCCGGCTTCCGCGGCGACGTCGTCATCGAGCAGTTCCAGGGCGGCCAGTCGAATCCGACCTACCGCATTGCCGCCGGCGACGCGCGCTACGTCCTGCGGCGCAAGCCCCCCGGCAAGCTGTTGCCCTCAGCGCACGCGGTCGACCGCGAGTACCGGGTCATGACGGCGCTCGCCGGCAGCGACGTGCCCGTCGCGAAGACGCTGGCGCTGTGCGTCGATGACGCCGTGATCGGTACCCCGTTCTATGTCATGGAGTACGTCGCCGGTCGCATCCTGTGGGATCCAACGCTTCCCGGCATGAACCCCGCGATGCGCGCGGCGCACTACGGCGAGCTGAATCGCGTGATAGCTGCGCTCCACCGCGTCGACTATTCGGCGGTCGGATTGACCGACTTCGGCAGAACCGGCGCCTACATCGAGCGGCAGATCGCGCGCTGGTCGAAGCAGTATCTGGCGGGCGGCGCAGACCCCATACCGTCGATGGACCGGCTGATCGACTGGCTGCCGCGGCACATTCCCGGCGGCGACGAGACGTCCATAGTCCACGGCGACTTCCGTCTCGACAACGTGATCTTCCATCCAACGGACCCGCGCATCCTCGCGGTGCTCGACTGGGAACTGTCGACGCTCGGACACCCGCTCTCCGACTTCGCCTACCAGGTGATGGCATGGCGCCTGTCACCGCAACAGTTTCGGGGCCTCATGGGCTGCGATCTCGCGACGCTGGGCATCCCGACCGAGACCGAGTACGTCGCCGAATATTGCCGGCGCACCGGCCGCAAGGGCATACCGGATTTCGAGTTTTACCTGATCTTCAACATGTTCCGCATCGCCGCCATTCTGCACGGCGTGTTGGCGCGGGCGATCCAGGGCAATGCCGCCAGCCGGAACGCCGTCGAAACCGGCGGCCGGGCCCGCCTCGTCGCCGACGTCGCATGGGACATGGTACGGGGCCTGGAACACTAAGGGAGACGCAACGTGGATTTCGCCTATTCGGACAAGGTCAATGAACTCGCGACCCGGCTTTCGCGCTTCATGGTCGAGAGCGTCTACCCGGCAGAACCCCTGTTCGCCGCCGAGGTCGAGGCCAACCGCCGGCGCGGCAACGCATGGGTGGCGACGACGATCATGGAAGACCTGAAGGCAAAGGCACGCGCCGCGGGTCTTTGGAACCTCTTCCTTCCGGAATCGGAGCACGGCGCGGGACTCACCAACCTCGAATATGCCCCGCTCGCCGAAATCATGGGCCGCTCGTGGATTGCTCCCGAGGCGTGCAACTGCAATGCTCCGGACACCGGCAACATGGAAGTGCTTGTGCGCTACGCCAGCGCAGAGCAGAAGGCGCAATGGCTCGTCCCGCTGCTGGCCGGCGAGATCCGCTCGGCCTTCGCGATGACCGAGCCGGATGTGGCGTCATCCGACGCGACCAATATCGAGGCATCCATTGTCCGCGACGGCGACCACTACGTGATCAACGGCCGCAAGTGGTGGACGACCGGCGGCCCCGACCCGCGCTGCCGGATCCTCATCTTCATGGGCAAGACCGATGCCGGAAATCCGGATCGGCACCGGCAGCAGTCGATGATCCTCGTTCCCGTCGACACGCCGGGCGTGCGCCTGGTCCGCGTGCTACCCGTATTCGGCTACGACGACGCGCCGCACGGCCATGCCGAATTCGATTTCGTCGATGTGCGTGTCCCCGTCGCCAACATCCTGCTCGGCGAGGGCCGCGGTTTCGAGATCGCCCAGGGGCGCCTCGGGCCCGGCCGCATCCATCACTGCATGCGGCTGATCGGACAGGCCGAACGATCGCTGGAAGCGATGTGCCGCCGCGCAACTGCGCGAGTCGCCTTCGGCCGCCCCGTCGCGGATCAGACCGTCACGCAGGAGAGGATCGCCAACGCACGCATACTGATCGACCAGGCGCGGCTGCTGGTGCTTCATGCGGCGTGGAAGATGGACGTCGCAGGCAACAAGGCGGCCAAGAAGGAAATCGCGATGATCAAGGTCGCCGCCCCGACGATGGCCTGCCAGGTGATCGACTGGGCGATGCAGGTGCATGGCGCGGCCGGCGTCTGCGACGATTTCCAGCTGGCCTTCTTCTATGCGCAGGCGCGGACGCTGCGCTTTGCCGACGGTCCCGACGAGGTGCACCGCAATCACATCGCGCGGCTCGAACTCGCCGGGTACCGTGCCGCCGCGGGCCGATGACGCAGGCTCGACGGCGCGTCCCGGTACCTTGCGTCGCCCGAACCCGCCTTGCGGTCCCTCGGACCGGCAGTCAGAAGAACCGCTTGAGCAGAGCGATCAGCGTCTCGAAACGCGGGCCGTATGGCGGGCGAAATAGTCCGAAGCCGTTGATTCTCGCCTGGTGCAGGACCGGCTTGTCCTTCGAGAACGTCCTGAAGCCGTGCTCGCCATGGTATGCACCACTGCCGCTCGCGCCGACGCCGCCGAACGGCAGGTTGTCCTGCGCCACGTGCCAGCAGGTGTCGTCGATCATGACGCCGCCGGAGATCGTCGAGCGCAGCACCTGGTCGCGGTGCGCGACGCTCCTTCCGAACCAGTACAGCGCCAGCGGCCGCGGGTGGTCGTTGACGTAGGCGATCGCCGCTTCGAGCGTGTCGTAGGGGACGATCGGCAGCAGCGGACCGAAGATTTCCTCGCGCATCACCGCCATGCCGTCGTCGACGCCGGCGAGCAGCGTCGGATGCAACTTGCGCGAAACCGGATCGGGGGCCTCCCCCGGTGGTACGAGGCGAATCGCAGTGGCGCCGCGTGTCTCGGCGTCCTCGATCAGGCGCATGAGCCGTCCGTAGTGGCGGTCGCTGATGATGCTGGTGTAGTCGGGATTGCCGATCAGACTCGGGTACATTGCCGTCACTGCAGTCCGGAAGGCCGCCACGAATTCGTCGACGCGCGAACGCGGCACCAGCATGTAGTCGGGCGCAACGCAGGTCTGGCCGGCGTTCAGCAGCTTGCCGTAGGCGATGCGCGGCGCCGCCACGGCCATGTCGCAGTCGAGGTCGAGAATCGCGGGCGACTTCCCCCCGAGTTCCAGCGTGACGGGGGTCAGATTCTCCGCCGCGGCCAGCGCCACCTGCCGTCCTACCGACGTCGAGCCGGTAAAGAACAGGTGGTCGAACGGCAGCTTCGAGAACGCACGCCCGACTTCGACGTCGCCCGGCACCACGGAGAATTCCTCCGGCGCGAAGGCGCCGGCGACCATGTCCCTGAGCAAGCCCGAAAAGCCGGGCGTCAACTCGCTCGGCTTCAGCATGACCCGGTTCCCCGCCGCCAGAGCCGCAGCCGCGGGCAGCATGGCCAGCTGAAAGGGATAGTTCCACGGGCTGATGACGCCCACCACGCCGAGCGGCTGTGGAATCAGTTCGCTGCGCGCCGGCAGCATATGCAGCGGCGTGGCGACGCGGCGCGATTTCATCCAGCGTCCGACGTGGCGTCGCAGGTGCCGGACACCGGACAGCACGACGAATATCTCCGCAAGATCGGTCTCCTGCCGCGACCGATGGCCGAAATCCGCGGAGATCGCATCGATGATCTCCCGCTGATGCCTTTCGGTCAGCCGCAGCAGGCGATCGAGGCGGTCGATGCGTACCGCCTTGACCGGAAGCATGTCGCGGGCAAAGGCCGCGCGCTGGATGTCAAACGCACGTCTCACGCCAGCGATCGAATCCCCCGCGTCGGTCAACGGAATGGGCACTACGATCGGGATGGGGTGGTCGTTCAACGGGGCTCGGAGTGCGCGACGAACGGGGAGCAGTACGCCTTCGATCGCCACGGCCCCGGCAAGGAACGCGGGGCACCGCGGTCCGAAGGAGCCGTGTCGAATGGTACATCAGCGCCGGACAGAGTCCGAATTCACGGGGGCGCGTCGCGGTCGCCCGGCCGCGATCTCGACGCACGCGGCGAAGGAGTCCGACCAGCGGCTTCGGGCAGCCCGGCGCCTCATGCCGTCGCCGCGCCGCAGTCCCGATCGCCCGGGATTCCCGGGAAACCGGAGCGAACCTACATGAAGCCGATATCCCAGGTCGGAAAGTTCGGCAGATTGGGAAAGACCGAGGGCAGGTCCACGGCGTTGACGCCGAACCACAGCGCCAGCGTCGATCCGAACTGGTCGACCGAGGTCGACGGCAGCAGCCGCCCCTGGCCGACATCCCAGGGATTCGACGCGCCGAGCGTCGGCGGCGGAAAGCTGCCGAGGATCTGCCCGCCCCTGACCGCACCGCCCACGACGAGGTGGTGCGAGCCCCAGCCATGATCGGTGCCGCCGCCGTTCGACGTATAGGTTCGCCCGAAATCGGACGCGGTGAATGTCGTGACCTTGTCGGGAATGCCGAACTCGACGGTCGCGGTGTAGAACGCGTTGAACGCCTGGCTGATCTGCTGCAGCAGGCCCGCCTGCGTCGCGATCTGTCCGCCGTGCGTGTCGAAGCCGCCGATCGAGCAAAAGAAGATCTGGCGCTTCATGCCGAGCGTCGCGCGCGCGCCGATGATCTGGGCGATCATCTTCAGCTGATTGCCGAGCCCGGTGTTCGGAAACACCGTCGTCAGCGTGGGCAGCGCCGTCGCGAGGATCTGGTTCAGGTCGACCGCATGCGTCATCGTGTCCATGTAGTAGTCGTCGAACAGATCGCGGCGCGGCTCCAGCAGCATGCTCTGGATGGCCGTGCGACCGGCGTCGTCAGCCCGGGCGGGTAGCCGGACACCGCCTTGGTGCCGGTCGTCGAGATCGACTGCGGGATCACGTATTTCCCGCGCTGGATGAAATTGGTGCCGGCGATCGAGATCGACGTCGACACCGTGTTGCTCGTGTTCAGCGAATACGTCAGATCGGCGATCCGGCCGCACCAGCCCGTGTTCAGCGGCTGGTTCGGGGTCGCGGTCTGCCAGAGCTGCTGCTGGTCGGAATGCGAGAACAGCTGCGGCGGCGCGGAAGGCTTCCGGCCTGGTATTGCTGCTTGGTCAGCGGTTGAACGAGCGTGCCGACATTGGCGACGACGGCCAGCTTCTGCTGAATGAACAGGTTCTGCAGTTCCGGCGTGCTTGGGTGGAAGCCGAAGAGCTGCCCCGGCAGGTTCGCGGGAGCGACCTGGTAGAGCGAGCTCAGCGCGATCGCGATCGACGTCCGGTTGGCCTGGTAGTTGAGATAGTTCGCCTGATCGGCCGGGATGATCAGGTTGTGGCTGTCGTTGCCGCCGAAGAGAAACACGCAGACGAGCGCCTTGTAGTCCTCGCCCGCCGCGTGCGCCGCCATCCGGTCGAGGTCGAGCAGAAACGGCGTCGTGTACGCCGCGGCCGCTCCGAACAAGCGTGCGCAAGAAGCGACGGCGCGGCAGAACGTAAGGGTTCCTGTGATCCGACATGGTCGTCCCCTATTTTTGAATCGTGAATTCCGGTCCGAACGTGGCGAGATAGACCGCCGCACGCACGCGATCCACCTGATTGGCCACGGTCGCCACCGGCATCGCTTCGATGGCCGAGACCAGCGTCGTGCGCAGTGCGGGAGACATCCGGCCGTTGAGCAGCAGGTAGTTCAGCTTGTCGACCAGGACGGCCGGTTTGGTCGCGTACGGCAGCAGCGTCGTATAGTCGAGATTCACGCGGTCGGCGGCGGCGCCGCCGACACCGGCGATTCCGCTGTAGATCAGGCCGTTCAGATAGTTGTTGCCGCCGACCACGCTGGTCGTCGTCAGGATCTGCAGCTCCGGCGCAACCTGGTCGCGCGCGTTGAATTCGCCCTGCGGCATGTAGTCCGGTGCGTAGAAATTGAAGACCGAACCCGCGCGGTAGGGGCTCTGGCCCAGCGCGTTGTTGGCGCTCGACGTGTCGGTGAAGCGATACCGGTTCGACGTCGCCTTGCCGTTGAACGCGCGGATCAGCGTGTTCATGCGTATGACGGGCTCGCGCGTCTTGCCGAACTGCGAGTCGCGGACCAGTCCCGGCGAGCGCGCTTCGGGATCCATGAGGATCGCGCGCCAGACCGCACTGCATGTTGCCGCGAATGATCGGGCCGCCGCTGCCGTCGTCGTTGAACCTGGCGGTGCAGCGGCTCACGTAGCCCGGCGACGGATTGCTCGTGACGAGCCGCTGGATCAGCTGCTTGCAGACGAACGGGCCGACATTGGGGTGGTAGTAGATGATGTCGATCGCCGCATCCATGTCGCGCTCCGGCGTGTCGCCTGCGGCGAGTGTTACGCCACCCAGCAGTACCTTCGCTCCCGGCTCGTGGAACTGGGGAAACGCCTCCATCGGCCTGGGGTAGTAGAGGTGCGGGTTGAGCGACGTCGAAGGCTGCGGATTGAACCAGCTGTTGCTGTCCTTCGGCGTGCCTCCCCAGCTCCATCCGGTGAAGGCGCGGGCAAATCCCTTGACCGTGTCCTCGGTATACGTCGGCACCGGCTGGCCGGACGGATCCAGAGCCAGCGTTCCGTCGGGATTCAGCATGTACAGGCCGACGGAGAACAGCTGCAGGACCTCGCGTGCGTAGTTCTCGTTCGGAAACTGGGTGCCGGCCGTGTTCTGCTTCGTGCTCTGCATCATGTTGAGGTACTGGCCCATCGCGGCGCTCAGCGTGACGTCCTTCAGCAACTGCCGGTAGTTTCCGTACACGTCGTTGGCGAAGATGTCCTGATAGCTGGCGAAGGCATAAGGCTGCGTGTTGAGATTTCCGTCGTTGGTCGAAATGACCATGATCTGCGACAGCGCAAATGCCGCGCGCTGGCGGAACTGATCGGTTCCGCTGATCGCCTGGTACCACCAGCTTTCCATGAAATCGTCGACGACCGGAGGCGCGCATCGCCATCACCGAAGTTGAGGTAGGCGACGTGCGATGTCGGCGGCGTGATGAACTGCTCGTAGAGCCACGTGTCGAGATTCATGCCGCGAACCCGCTGGATTTCGGCGTCGGTCGCTCCCATCGTCGATCTGCGTCAGGAAACGCGCCGCGTCGCGGTCGGCCCGGGTCACCGTGTAGCATCAACGGGTTGCTGGTATCGCCGACCAGCTTTGCTGCCAGTGGCGATCGTTGAGCAATCCGCCGCCCGCCGAATATCGCAGTCCCGTTCATGATCCAGACCGCGGTCGCTGCCGGTGTCCTGGTTGTACCAGACAGGTCGGCCTTGCCGTCGCCGTCGAAGTCGGCGACATGCGTAACTCGCCAGGCCGGATCGGTCATGATGTCGGCGCCGTCGACGAACGACAGCGCCGTTCATCATCCACATCGCCGTATGCCCGGTCACCGTATTGCGCCAGAGCAGATCGCACTTTCCGTCGCCGTTGAAGTCCGCGGCGTGGGTGACGACCCAGTTGGGATCGACCTGAATGGTTCCGCCGCCGGAAAAGACGCCATTGTTCAGAAGCCAGATGACGCGTCTCGCCGGTCTTGACGTTGCGCCACAGGACGTCCGTCTTTCCGTCGCCGTTGAAGTCGCAGACGTGCGTCACATACAGCGAATTGTTCGTCAGCAACGACGCTGATCCGGTGCGCGTCTTCCCGTCCATGAACCAGATCTGCGTTTCGCCGGTGACCTGATTGCGCCAGAGAATGTCGCTCTTGCCGTCGCCGTTCATGTCGGCGACGTGGGTGACGATCCAGTTCGGATCCGAAAGCAGTGCTCGCCGCTATCGGTGACCTGCGATGCCGTTCATCAGCCAGACCGCCGTCGTCCCGTTGATGTGGCGCCAGATCAGGTCGGCCTTGCCGTCGCCGTTGAGGTCGCCGACATGCGTCACTTCCCAATTGGGGTCGGTGTGCAGGCCGCCGCCCGCGACGATCGCGCCACCGTTCATCAGCCAGATCGCGGTCGCGCCGGTGATCGCATTGCGCCAGATGATGTCGGTCTTGCCGTCGCCATCGAAATCGGCGAGCTGCGTTTCGTGCCAGTCGCCGCTCGGCAGAACAGGCCCGCGCCGCCGATAAGCGTCGCGCCGTTCATGAACCAGACCGCGGTCTCGCCCGGTGCTGCGCGTGGTGCCAGACCAGGTCGGCCTTGCCGTCACCGTCGAAATCGGGTCCGAGCGGCACCGCCCAGGCGAGCGGCGCGAGCAACGATGCGCAAAGCGCCGCCGCGCGCAGCAACGCGCCCAAGGGCCGTCCCGGAACCGACACTGAATGGGTCATGCGATCTCCCCCTGCTTTCGGCGATCTGGATTTGTCGCTCGCGCACGACGCCGCGAGGGCTATGATGTTGGCATAATTAGTTCATGGCAGGCAAGCGTTGTCAATAGGTTGCGAGCGGTTGACCGATGGCAATTCCAATAATGACAATGTTATTTAGCGTTATTCGGTAAGTGGATTGTTGTCATTTCCACGTAAATTCCGGATTAATTGTGGAAATATGACCGGCGGCGAGTCGGGAGCCGGCATCGAAATCCATGCTGCGTGGAATGCGCCTCGGATGCGCGCCGGCGACGGATCGACGCCCGGTTTCGGCCAAAGCACGAGGCCCGGTCGACCCGCCAGCCCTCCGGGCCCCTCTGGGCCGGCGTACGCGGCGACCGCAGTGCGGCGCCCGGTGCAGCCTGCAAATGAGACACTCCCCGGTGGACCGCGGCGCAGCCGCCGCATCGGAGAATCGTGACGGCGTACACGACGACGAGGACAGGGATACGGGTTTGCCGCCAATGAAGATGACACCGAGCTCGATCGTGAAGTACCTCGACCAGTACGTGATCGGTCAGGACGAAGCCAAGAAGACGGTGGCCGTGGCCGTCTATTCGCATTTCCGGAAGATCGCGAAAGCCGAGCGCGAAGGCACTCCCATCGACAAGAGCAACATCCTGCTCATCGGGCCTTCGGGCACCGGCAAGACCCTCCTCTGCGACACCCTGTCGCGGGTTCTGGATGTTCCGTTCGTGACGGCAGAGGCGACGGCGCTGGCGCAATCCCGGTTCGTAAACGAAGAGATCGAGGCGATCCTGCAAAGGCTCGTCGACCGCGCAGACGGAAACGTCGACAAGGCCGGCAACGGAATCGTGTTCATCGACGAGATCGACAAGCTGAGGTCCGCGGGCGGCCCGGCGCGCAGCATCTCGGGCGAGAGCGTGCAGCACGGGCTGCTCAAGATCATGGAGGGCTCGCCGGTGAAGCTCGCCAATGCCGGCTACATCGACACGACCAACATCCTGTTCATATGCGGTGGAGCCTTCGTCGGCCTCGACGAGATCATGTCGCAGGCCGGCAGCTACGGATTCATCTCGACGTCGCAGGGCGACGACCAGAAGATCCTGGAAAGGCTGAACTCGCGCGTGAAGCCGACCGATCTGTTCACCTTCGGGTTGATTCCCGAATTCACCGGGCGCCTCCCCATCATCGCGCGCTTTCAGGAGCTCAGGCAGGGCGATGCTGGTCCGGATCATGACCGAGCCCAGGAACTGCATCTACAACCAGTTCCGCGAGATCTTCGCCACCGAAGGCGTCGAACTGACCGTCGAGCCCAGGGTGTTCGAGCAGATCTCCGAACTCGCCGTCGAGTACAAGACCGGCGCCCGCAGCCTGCGTGGAATCTTCGAGGAACTGATTACGCCGATTCTCTATGTCGTGCCCGACAATTCCGATATCACGCGGGTTGTCATCGCGTCGCTGTTCAGCGCCCCGACCTATTTCGGCAAGGCCCGTGACACGCAGACCGGCCCCGTCGCCGGCCCCGCGCGGAGCGACCTGAAGCAGGGGCGGAACTAACGAGCACCGCACGGAGTCACACGGGCTGCGGGTGCGATGCAGGCAGCCGGCATGCACGTCGCAACACGCGGGGCCCAACGGAATTCGCGGCGTCGCTTCGTTGGCGCATGCGGGTATGCGCAGCGCTTGTCGAGGCAGGCACGCCTCCGGATCGCGCCGCGGCGGAGCACTGAAGCCGGCTGCGCTGCAGCCGACACAGGCCGATTTCCCTGCCGACTTCCGGGAAACCCCGGAACGCATCCATCCCGATGGCAATTTTCCCAGCCGCGCGCCAGAATCGACATTCCGGTGCGCGCCTATCCCTTCTGGAAGTACGCCGGATGCCGCTCAGCGGCCCGGTGCGCAACGAGGCGATGAAACCATGACCAACCCGACAGCACGCGCAGTCGATACATTCAAGTGGGAAGCCGAGATCCTGGGCACGGATTCGGCGGAGGATGCGCTCTTCGAGTTGTGCAAACTCGCGGGAATCGATCCGTTGCAGCCGCGCGCTGCCTGGGGCGACGATGCGGTGCTGGCACACGGTTCGCAGCCACCGTCGGATCCTGCTCGCGCAACTGCGCAAATTGCGGCACGAGCAACCGGATTCGCCATTTACGGCCGCGATGCACCAAGTGATGACGTGGGTACTGCTGGTGACCGGGTGCGAATTCAGCGCCGCGCACAAGCGGGAACTCATTGCCGGAATTCAAAGTGACGCCTGTTACATCCGGCGCGAACGTTACAGCAAGCTTCCACCGACCAGCCTCAGAAACCAGCGCGTCGCCGCCCTCGAATTGCTGCTGACGGACCTGAACGACCGCCACACGTCAGACTACGTTCCGCAGGGGGCGAGGAGTCTGTTCGCCTGGTTGCGGCATCGCGTCACGGCGAGGCGCGGCGCCGATCTGCAGCCGTTCTCGCATACGGACATCCACTTCTGATCTGCCGTCGCGCTGGCCGGTGCGCGGGCGGCCGCGGGTTCGATCCCGCATGCGGCAATTGCCCGCCGGGTCATGGTGGATCGGACCCGCGATTTCCAATCACCAATTCCGATCCGCCCGATCGATCCGCCGGATCGATGCCGACGCGAGCGCTCGTCGCGCCGCCGGTCCTTCCTGCCGCCGGCGCTGCGTCACGCGAGCCGGTACGCGCGGAGGATCGGGCGGCGCGTTCACGAACGCCAGGTCTGCTTGTGCTGCTCCAGCCCGCGCAGGATCTGCTCGGCGATGCCGAGCCGCGCCTTGGCGTCGTGCGCCGTCGCCTGCGCATGGGCGTGCAGTCCCTTGGCAAGGCCCTTGCGCAGAAGCGCCTCGGCCTGACGGCCCTTGATGCCGTTCTCGCCGTGCAACGAAGCGTTCAACTCCAGCGCGATGCCGCCCAGCGCCGCGATCATCCATTCGGTGGGGTCCTGCACCTGCTCCTTCATCCGAGGACCCCATGGATCGGGGGGATTGGGCAGCGCCCATTCCTTTTGGATCGCGAGATAGATGACGATCACGATGTCCAGCACCGAGCACGGCGGCAGGAAGCGGCGCAATCCGCCGTAGACGGCTTCGCCGATCTGCAGCGTATGCAATTGCGAGACCTCGCGCCTGCCATCCGGCATCAGCTCGCGGGCGACGGCGCTGCTCATGGCGGCCAGCAGCCAGCCCACGAGAAAGTAGCCCTTGTTCGGCGTGAGCCAGGTGACGATGTTGACGAAGTAGTTCTCGATGCGCGCCAGCGCCGCCTGCCCGGAGGCCGTGGCGTTGAAGCCGGCGTTCTTGGGTGCCGGCGCCGCGGGATCGCCGACGATGTTGAGATCGAAGAAATGGTGCCAGGTGCTGTCCACCGCCACGCGACCGACGCCGCTGCGAAAGCCGTCGTAGGCGCCGATGACCGCGAAACGCCTGGCGTTGGTCGCTGTGCTGCTGCCGGTGTGGTATTCGGTCGACGGTGTCGTGTGCCCGCCGAGCACGTCGGCCTGCGCCACGATCACCGGTCGCTCCTGATGCCCGTCCTTGCTCGGATACTCGACGAAGGTCTCTCCGTTGAACGTGAGGCTGTTCCCCATGCCGCCCGGGATGCCGGCACCCGACCAGCCCGACACCGGATCGGTGCCGTCGGGGGTGATGATTTCGCCTTCGTGCATGTGGTCGGGCAGGATGTTGATCACGCCGTTGCGGCCGCACAGCAGCGGATGCGGAGACCGCCAGAGGCCGGAGTAGTACCAGGTTGGGAATATCGGCATCGGAACGTCGTCGGACTGGTTGTCGAACGGAAACTGCCCCGGGGGGTTGGGACGTGTCGTGTCCAGCCGGTCGGCGTTCAGCGGATCGGGCGCCACCGGTTCGCCGTGCGGCGCGTTGAAGCTGAACCATTTGCGCATCGAACGCACCCGCGGCACCAGGCCCGAGAGCGCGGCACCCAGCGAAGCGTGGTCGCCGGTGGCGAACACGCCGCCGCCCGCATTCATGAATTGCGTCAGCGCCTGCACCTCCGCGTCGCTCATGGTCGTGGACGCGCCCTGGCCGTCCGCGCCGACGAGCCATACCTGATCGAAGCCGGCCAGCGACGCGGCGCTGAAGACGAAGGCCTCGATATCGGCCGGCGTCGTGCGCGACCCGCCGGAGCCGGTGCCGTTGGGATCCATGAGACGGTGCGCCTTGGTCACCCGGATCCACGGCGCGCCTCCCGGCGGGTGCGTGAGCGCACGCACGACCTCCTTCAGGCTGAACGGAATCATCACTCCCGGGGCATCGCCGTAGGTAACGTTGCTGTCGGTCACCATCAGCACCTTGATGGCGAACAGGTCGAAGATGCTGACATGAGACGTGAGCCTGCCAATGTCGATGCGGTCGAAAATGTCGGGTTTCATGGTGTTCTCCTCTCGGTTTGCGCGTCGATTCGATGCCCTGCGGTCTGACAGCCGGAGGGCGGCACCGCATTCAGGCGCACATCCGGCATGACGATTGCGAAATCCGGTCCTTCGATGTCGGCAGCCCGGACCGGATGCCATCAAAACGCCGCGGCGCATGCGGCGTCAACGGGAATATTCATGCGCGGCGGAGAGGCACTGATGGTGGCCTTGCGCCAGTCGCATCCCCGGGGCCACGAACGTTTGCCCGGCGCGTCCTCGGTCTTCGACAGCCGATGCGAGTAGCGGTAAGCTGCCTGCGCCGAGGCCTGTACCCGAACGGACGGCGAAGACGAGGATGATTTGAGTTTCGCAGAGTGCAGGTCGCCCGGACAATCCGCCATGCCGGCGGCGCGGTCGAGTGCGCCTCGACCGAGCCCCGCCGGCGACGGCCGGGCGATGCGCGGCGCCGACTTTCGATGCGACCGCTGGCGGGATGGCGCTCCGCCTTTCGATTTCGCGGTGCGCGCCATGATCGCCGTGGACCCGACCGAGATCGAGTGGTCGGCGATTCGCGCGCAGGGCGCCGGCGGGCAGAACGTCAACAAGGTGTCGACTGCGCTGCACCTGCGCTTCGACATTCGCGCCTCGTCGCTGCCCGACGCGGTCAAGGAACGGCTGCTGACGCACAGCGATCAGCGGATCAGCAGCGAAGGCATCGTGATCATCAAGGCGCAGCGCTTTCGCAGCCAGGACAGGAATCGCCAGGACGCGTTGGCGCGCCTGCAGGAACTCGTGGACGGCGCGGCCGAGGTCCCCGTTCAGCGCCGGCCGACGAAACCGACGCGCAGCTCGCAACGCCGGCGCGTCGATTCCAAGGTCAAGCGCGGACGGATCAAGGCCGGGCGCCGGCAGGTCGTCGACTGACGTTGTCGGCCGCCGCGGGCGGAGCCTTGCGACTCCGCCCGGCGCGAAATCGCGCAAGCCGGGCTTTACTGGCCGACCATGTAGCCCGAGATCGCGCAGACCATGCCCACGGGCTCGGTCGGCGAATACGCCGCCCGGAAGAAGACTCCGATGCCTACGGACCCCGTGGCGGGCGAAGCGGCATACGCGCGCAGCGCCGTCGTCGTCCGCCAGATCTCGAGCGCGGCGTCTCCGGCCTGCCGGCTCAGCGTCAGGACATGCGATACGTTCGTGGTCGCTCCCCCGCCGAGAGGCGCGTTCGGAACGATCAGCTGAACGTCGGCCGGCCCCGTCCCGGTGGTGACCTCGGCCTGGCAGGATACCGTTTCGATCACCACCTGGCGGCCGGCCGGAATCGACAAAAGCACGCACGATGCCTGGCCATAGGTCGCGTCGACATTTCCCGTGAAACACGACGCGTTGAAACCGTTGCGCGCGGTGCTCCCGGTGTCGACGAACAATGGATTGTCGCTGGTGTTGCCTACACCGATGGAGCCATTGGTGATGTGCGCATTTACCGTCGGCGTATTGGTCACGGCGACCGGAAGTGCCGGCGCCGCAGCCGCCGGCAGGGCCGCAAGTCCGGCAAGAATGGCTGCCGCCGCCAGGAATCCTGCACAACGCGAGATGGCGAAATTCGATTTTGCATTCATGGTCGTCTCCTTGGGATGGCGTGAAATCTTCGATGGTCATGTCGATGTCTGCGCACCGGTCCCGACCTGATCTCCTTCGCTCTGGTGTGCCCTCCGACACGCTGCTCATCGTGGATCATTTGCCGGCAAGCGTCTGTCGAATATTCGGCAGGCCGATGCGTCAGCGCACCGATCTCCGCAACGCGCCGGGCGCGCGTCCCGAGCCTCGCCGCATCGACACGCCAAAGGCGCTACACTTGCACCCGAACGCAGGCGCGCTTCGAGTCCCGGGTCGCCCGCAATTCCCGCCCATGGAGATCCAGATGAAGAAATTGCTCGTTGCATTGACGATGATGGTTGGCGCCGCGGTCGCCTGGGCCGCGGACCCGCCGGCCTCCCCGGCGACGGCGCCCATCAAGGGCACCGTACTGGAAGTGAAGGATGTCGAGATCTACACGTACCTGCGCATCAAGACCAAGGACGGCGAGACGTGGGCGGCGGTTTCGAAGGCCCCGGTCAAGACCGGCACCGAGGTCACCATCGACAACGCGACGGTCATGCACAACTTCGAGAGCAAGACGCTGAACAGGAAATTCGATCGCATCGTCTTCGGCTCGCTCGCCGGCACCGGAGCAAGCGCGGCGCCCGCGGGAGGCGACATGGCCGCGATGCACGCCGGCGTCGCCAAGCCGGTCGATGTCGGAGACGTCAAGGTCGCCAGGGCCAGCGGTCCCGAGGCGCGCACCGTGGCCGAAATCGTCACCGGGAAAGCCGGCCTCAAGGACAAATCCGTCGTGGTTCGCGGCAAAGTCGTGAAATTCACACCCGAGGTTCTCGGAAAGAACTGGATCCACCTGCGCGACGGATCGGGCTCGGCGTCGGACGGCAGCAACGACGTGCTCGTGACCACCAAGGACGAAGCCAAGATCGGCGACGTCGTGCTGGTCAAGGGCATCGTGCATACCGACCGCGACCTCGGATCCGGGTATGCATACAAGGTGCTGATCGAAGAGGCGACGCTGCAGAAGTGAGGCGAGGCGACCTTGCGGTGCCACGGCGCCGCCACACGTCGGACCGATGACGGCGCGGTTCCGCCGGTCGGCGGGCGCGGCGGCGGTGCCGATGCCGGCTTTCACGGACGACTGGTCGGCGGTGCGCGCGGCGCGAACCTGGTCGAAGCGCTCCGGTTGTACGCTACGCGAGGCGGCCCCCGGGCCCTTTCGGCGGCTGTCGCTACCGGGCCCGAATGTTTTGTGTTATCCCCTTGGCGGCGGCAACGTACGAAGCGTACCAGCGCGACGGCATGCCCCGCTCGGCCGCGGCGAGTCCGATGAACGGAACGAATCCGGCAACGGACGCTGCGCAGGCGACGGGTCGCAAGTCCCGCACCCATTGGCGACCGTGCGCCGATCGCCACCCCGAAAGCGAATGAGACCGACGGAAATTCAATGACCCTGTCGAATGCGATCGTCCGAAGTCTGCTGTCGCTGCTCGCCGTCGTCTTCCTGGGCGGAGCGGCAGCCGCTGCGGCGCCACCCGACGACGGCGAAATCGGCGCCATCGTCGTTCGCTTTCGCGACGACCTCCTCCCCGGCCGGCGCAGCGTTCTGCCGGAGCACCTGAGGAACACGATCTCCGATGCCATGCAGACGGCGGTGTCGCCTCCGGAGCCTCTCCGGGACGGCGCGGTCCGGCTCCGCCTGCAGTCCCCGCTTCCGGTCGAAATCGCTCGCGAACGGATCAACCGGATCCGGCTCGATCCGGCCGTGGTGTACGCCAATTTCGACCGCGTCGCTGCGGTATCGATGCCGGCGGGTCCCGCCGGTCGCGCATCAGGCATCGCAACCAATCGCCTGATCGTCAAGTACGCCGACCCGTCGCGCGTGACTCTCGCGCTGGCAGGCGTCGCCCCCGACAAGGTCGAACTCGATCGCCTGAGCACGCTCGCCGGTCGCCCTCTCGCGTTCCTGCGCGTCATGCACGACGGCGCTCAGGTCCTGTTGATGATGCAGCGGCAACCGATCGAGGCGGCCGAGGCCATGGCCGCGGCAATCGCCGCGCAGCCCGACATCGAGTTCGCGCAGCCCGATTACATCAAGACGGCGCAGCTCGTGCCCACCGATCCCTGCTATGCGTCGGCGTCGGTTTCGGCCTGCAGCGGGAACTTCCAGTGGGACCTGTTCGATCCGGTCGGCGGCGTCAACGCCCCGGCGGCATGGGACATCACCACCGGCTCGTCCGCGATCAGGATCGGCGTGATCGATACCGGCTATCTCGGCGGGCATCCGGACCTGGCCGGGCGCTTCGTCGGCGGATACGACTTCATAGACGACCAGGTCGACGCCAACGACAACGATCCGGTGCTTCCGCCCTGCACGCCCAGCGGGAACACCGGATGCTTCGGAAGCCGCGACGGCAATCCGGCGGACCCCGGAGACTGGATCACGTCCGCCGATGACGCCGGCACGACCTTCGGCGGCTGGCTCGCCACCTGTGGCGTGTCGAACAGTTCGTTTCACGGCACGCACGTCGCGGGGACCATCGGCGCCGTTCCCAACAACGGCATCGGGATCGCCGGGCTCAACTGGACGAGCCTGATCGTGCCCGCCCGCGTGCTCGGCAAGTGCGGCGGCTACACCTCCGACATCGCCGACGCGATCGTCTGGGAATCCGGCGGCGCGGTGTCCGGCGTCCCGGCGAACGCGAACCCGGTGCGGGTGATGAACCTGAGCCTCGGCGGAAGTCTCGGCTCGGGCACCTGCCCGGTCAACGACAACGCGACGCAGAACGCGGTGACCACGGCGCTGGCCAACGGGGCCGTTGTCGTCGTCTCGGCCGGCAACAACAATCTCGATGCGTCCAACTACAGTCCGGCGAGCTGCAACGGCGTCGTGACGGTGGCGGCGACAACGACCAACGGCGGCCGCGCCGGGTACAGCAATTACGGAACGACGGTCGAGATCGCGGCTCCAGGGGGTTCGGCGACGGCCAACGACGGCACCTTCCGCCCGAGCATCCTCTCGACGCTGAACAACGGCGCGCAGAGTCCGAATCTGACGACCGGATGGATCTACGCGAACTATGCGGGGACCAGCATGGCCGCACCGCACGTGACCGGGATCATTTCGCTTATGTTCTCGGTGCGGCCCACGCTCACGCCGGCGCAGGCGCTTTCCATCGTGCAGAGCACGGCACGCGCATTCCCGACCAACACCGCCGGCAACTGCACGTCGAATGCCGGGTCGGTCACCGCGACCGTCAAATACTGCGGCGCGGGCATCGTCAATGCGGGCGCGGCGGTGGCGGCGGCGCAGTCAGCGGGAGCCACGACGACGACGACGCTGGCCAGCAGCGCCAATCCGTCCGTCGCCGGAAATGCCATCACGCTGACCGCAACGGTCACGGGGTCGGCACCGACGGGCAGTGTCGCGTTCAAGGACGGCGGCATGACGATCACGAATTGCGGAACGGTCGCGCTTGCCGGCAGCGGCAATTCGCGGCAGGCGCAGTGCGTGACGCCCGCGCTCGTTGCCGGCAGCTACAGTCTGACTGCAGCGTATGCGGGGGATCCGGGCAACGGCGCGTCGACGTCGTCGGTGCTCGGCCAGGTCGTCAACCGCGCGACGGCGTTGGCTGGGCTCGGAACCTCCGGATCACCGATCCCCTTTGGCAGCCCGGTGATATTCACCGCAACCATTTCCGGGTATCTGCCGACGGGCAGCGTCGCATTCACCAGCGACGGCGTTTCGATAGGCGGATGCGGTGCGATCGCCTTGACCGGCACCGGCAACCTGCGCACCGCGCTATGCACCACGTCGACCCTGGCGGTCAGTGCAACGCCGCAGGCGATCGTCGTTTCCTACGCCGGAGATGCGAACAACACGCCGGCCGCAAGCCCGCCGCTCGCGCAGGCGGTCACCAAGGCGCCGACGACGACGTCCCTGGCAAGTTCCCTCACTCCTTCCGTCGCCGGAGCGTCCATTACCTTCACCGCGACCGTGACGGGAGTCTCACCCGGCGGCGCGGTCCTCTTCACGAGCGATGCGGCGACGATTCCCGCGTGCGCCGCGGTCGCGCTTGCCGGCCCCGCGAACAATCGGACGGCGCAATGCACGACCGCCGCTCTGGCCGTGGGCACGCACAGCGTCTCGGCCGTCTACGGAGGCGATGCGACCAACGCAGGATCGACGGCGTCGACGTTGTCGCAGGTCGTGAAGAACCTTGCGAAAGTCCAGGGCCGCGACTTCAACGGCGATGGCCGGGGTGACCTGCTGTGGCATCACGCGGCGAGCGGCGAGACGCTGATGTGGCTCATGAACGGCGGCAGCATCACCGCCGCCGCGACGCTGCTCGTCGATCCCGGCTGGTCGGTTGTCAAGACCGGCGATTTCAACGGCGACGGCAAGACCGATCTCGTCTGGCGCAACGCGGCGACCGGGGAAATCGTGATCTGGCTGATGAACGGCACGAGCTTCGCCGGCGGCGGAACGCTGACGACCGACCCGAACTGGACGGTGACGCACGTTGCCGACTTCAACGGCGACGGCAAGGACGATCTGCTGTGGCGCAACGCCGCCACCGGAGCGGTCATGGTGTCGCTGATGAATGGCAGCACCTCGATCGGCGGAGGCACACTGCTGACCAATCCGGCATGGACCGTGTCGCAGGTCGGCGATTTCGACGGCGACGGCCGGGCCGATCTCGTCTGGCGCAACAGTGCGACCGGCGCAACGGCGATGTGGCTCATGAACGGCGCCGCATTTGTCAGCGGCGCCGGGCTGCTCACCGATCCGAACTGGAGCGTGACGAACGTCGGCGATTTCAACGGTGACGGCAAGGCCGATCTCATCTGGCGCAACAGCGCGACAGGCGCCACCGCGATGTGGCTGATGAGCGGAACCGCATTCGTCGGCGGCACCGGACTGCTCGCCGACCCGAACTGGCGCGTGACCCACGCCGCCGACCTCGACGGCGACGGCATGGACGATTTGGTATGGCGAAACGTCGCTACGGGCGAGACCGCTGCTTGGCTGATGAGCGGAACCACGCTTCTCAACGGAACGCGTCTGCTGCCCGGTCCGGATTGGAGCGTCGTGCGGCTCGACGACTTCAATGCGAACGCCACCGCCGACGTCGTCTGGCACAACGGGGCCACCAGCGAGACGGTGATCTGGCTCATGAACGGAACCGCACCGACTGCCGGCTACCTGCTTTCCAATGATCCGAACTGGTCGGTCGTTCCGTAATCGCTTTCCAGCCGGCCCCGACGCATCCGGAATCCGGCGAGGCGATCCCCGCCACGACATCGGGCCCGCGCGCCGGTCCTGTCAAAACCCCGGCGCGCTGGAGAACGACCCTTCGCCGTCGTCGCCTGGTCAAGGCACAGCGAGATAGCCGAGGAGCTGGAAACCCGTCGTCCCCGTGCTGAAGCTGGTGCTGACCACGCTTACCGTGCTTCCCGGCGAAAACCGGATTCCCGAAGTGAAGTGCTGGCTCCAGTTGGTTGCCGTGCCAACCGTGTTGTACTGGAATCGGCTGTTGACGCTGTTCTCCTCGATCCGGTACCGGACGATGAACTTCGGAACGCTCTTTTCAACCACGGGGAAGACGATGACATCGGTCAACACGAAAACCTTGCCTTGCGGGACGGTCAGGGCAAGAAAACTCTGACCCGGATCGACGGTGAATCCGCCGGTTGCGAAGAGATTGCTGGGCATTCTGGGTTCCTTTCAGCGGATGAGACTGGAAGACGAAGTTGCATTCGTTCAAGCACCCGCGAGTGCGGGATCGTTCCAACAGCGCGCCTGACACCGGTTCGCCACCGTCTGCACACGGAATATTCTGGCGCGCCGCCGATCAACTGTTCCGTGCCCGCGCCCGCCGGAGTCGCTCCAGATAGAGGCTCCATCGTGCCCTATCATAGCGCAGGAACGACTGCCCTTCCGCAGCAGTGAAAGGGCACTCGTCGCGATTGAGTAGTGCGCTTCCCGCTCCTGTCGAGCAGCTGCCCATCGAAATGGAACTGCGGAGCTCCATGCAATGGCGCGGTACCGCCGGATCCAGGACCTCCCGGCGGAACGTGTAGAGTCCGGGTTGGATACGCATCGAGGAAGACAGTGGACTACGCGATCGGCGTGTTGCTGGCGGGTGCGGTTTCCGGGTTTGGCACGCTCGCTGGATTCGACCGCGACCGCGCCTTCTATCCGACGTTGACCATTGTCATCGCTTCCTACTATGGACTTTTCGCCATAGTCGGTGGTTCACCGGCGGCATTGGCAGCGGAATCGGTCGTGATCGCCGGATTTGTCGTCGTCGCGGCCCTTGGGTTGAGGCTGAATCTCTGGCTTCTCGTTGCCGCATTGTCTGGACATGGCGTCTTCGATCTGGTCCATGGCCATCTGATAGCGAATCCGGGCGTGCCGGAATGGTGGCCGAGGTTCTGCCTGACCTACGACATCACCGCAGCGGCCTACCTTGCCTGGCGTCTCGGACGCTCACGAATCGCCGCGAGAGCGCCCTGAACTGCGAGCGCCTGTTGCACAATTGAAGTCGCCGGATTCCTCGGAGGGGGATGAATCATGGAAATCGAAGCACGCCTGCTGGAGGAATGGAAAGCAAACAACGAGCTGCTAAAATTCTACGAAGACCTGAAACAGAAACGCTTCGCGCACTTTCTGACGATACAGACTGCCTTCCTTGCCTTTTTCGCGTTGCTGGCGAAGGACGCCCTGGTCGCACTCTCGATGGTTTCGCTGACGGCCCTCGTATTCGTCGCGATTCCGCCACTGATCATTTCCTTCTACTTCATTCGCGTCGACATGCGCAGCCGCGCCTTCGTCGATACCGCCAATACCCGCCTGCTGCTGATCGAGAATGAATGGAAGCAGCATTCGCCGGACAATCATTTCTCGACATACCAGCAGATGTTCGCGGTGCTCTCCCGCCACGACAAGGCTACGGTGGAAACCTACCTGCGTGCCCGCCAACTCGACGGGGACCCTTTCGGAACTCTGGCGCAGTCGAGGTCCGCGCATGCCAGCGAGCACGCAATATTGCGCATGTTCTGGTGGCTGTGGATCGTCCTGGCGGGCGCGGCGGCGACGATCCATCTGGTCTGGCACCTGACCAACGGCTTCGGGGCAATGAGTTAGGGGAGAACGGCGCGTTTAAGGACGGCGTAGCGCTATTGCAATTCTTACTATGAACTGTCCCAGAACGGGGCCAACGTCGTCCTAACAGAAAAATCAAGTTTTTGCTGTCTACCGAATGGGGAAGCTTACGGCTTGTCGTGGGCCCGGTAAGGGCAGGGGCGAAGGGATTGCGTCGGCGGATGATGCCCAAGCCGTGCGAAATCGGGCTCCGTGCTACCCCGGCGCTACCCCGCGCCAAAACAAAAACGGCCTGCATCGCTGCAGGCCGTTGATCTGTTTGGTTGCGGGGGAAGGATTTGAACCTTCGACCTTCGGGTTATGAGCCCGACGAGCTGCCAGACTGCTCCACCCCGCGTCAGGAGGCGAATTATAGCGGGCGCACGTTTCCGAGTCAATTCCGGTGCCGCGCCGAAGGCCCGCGACCACGCGTCAGAGCGCTTCGGTCTCCGCCGACCTGGGCCGCCAGACAAGCAGCCGCGACTCGGCCTTGGTGACCGCGTAGTCGAGCACCAGCGCAAACGCGGTGAGCACGAGGATGCCGGCGAGCACCGTGTTGATGTCGAACACGCCTTCCGCCTGCAGGATCAGGTACCCGACGCCCTTGGCGGAGCCGAGGTACTCGCCGACGACGGCGCCCACGAACGCCATGCCGACCGCGGTGTGGAGGCTCGAAAACACCCACGACGTCGCCGACGGCAGGTAGATGTGGCGCAGCAGCTGTTGCCTCGTCGCGCCCAGCATCCGGGCATTGGCGAGCACCGTCGGGCTCACTTCCTTGACGCCCTGGTACACGTTGAAGAAGACGATGAAGAACACCAGCGTGACGCCCAGCGCGACCTTGGACACGATGCCGAGGCCGAACCACACGGCGAAGATCGGCGCCAGGATCACGCGCGGCATCGCGTTCATCGCCTTGATGTACGGGTCCGCGAGCGCCGACGCCGTCGGGCTCAGCGCCAGCCACAGTCCGACCAGCAGGCCGAGCACGCTGCCGGCGACGAAGGCGAGCAGCGTCTCCAGCAGCGTGATGCCGAGATGCGCGTAGATCTTGCCGCCCGCGAACCACACCCAGACGACCTTCAGAACCTGCACCGGCTTGCCGAAGAAGAACGCGGTGTTCCTGGCGAAATCCTCGGAGACGATGCCCGGGGTCGTCAGCGCGTACCAGACCGCGAACAGCACGCCGAGCAGCAGCGCGTGGTAGAGCGCGAGCCGCGCCCGTTCAGCCCTGCCGGCTTTGCGCATAGCCCTTGAGCACTTCGGCCCTCATCTGCTGCCAGATCGCCGTGTGCAACTCGACGAAACGCGGGGTCATCCGGATTTCGGCAACGTCGCGCGGGCGCGGCAGATCGATCTCGAACTCGCCGATGGGCCGTGTCGCCGGCCCCGCCGACAGCACGATGACCCGGTCGGACAGGGAAATGGCTTCCTCGAGATCGTGCGTGATGAACAGCACCGACTTTCGGTTCGCATTCCACAGTTCGAGCAGCTCGTTCTCCATGAGCTGGCGCGTCTGGACGTCGAGCGCGGAGAACGGTTCGTCCATCAGCAGGATCTGCGGGTCGAGGATCAGCATCTGCGCCAGCGCGACGCGCTTGCGCATGCCGCCCGATAGCTGGTGCGGATAGCGGTCCTCGAAGCCGGCGAGCCCGACGCGCGCCAGCCATTGCCGTGCCTCGGCGGCTCGCAGCGTCGCGCGCCACGCCGCGAAACTCCAGCCCGGCGGTGACGTTGGCCAGCGCGCTGCGCCAGGGCATCAGCGCGTCCGACTGGAACATGTAGCCCGCCCGGCGATTCAGTCCGGCGAGCGTGCGCCCGAACACGCTGACGCGGCCTCCGGACGGCGCGAGCAGGCCGGCGGCGACGTTGAGCAGCGTCGACTTGCCGCAGCCGGTGGGGCCGACCACCGACACGAACTCGCCCGGCGCCACGGCAAGCGTCGCATCGCGCACCGCCGTGTAGTGGCCGCCATGCGAGCCCTTCGCGCCGGGGCGGGCGGCAAAGGTGCAGGTGATGCGCTCGAGCGCGAGCGCCGGCTGGTCTGCGGACTCCAATGCCGGCATCAGCGGTACTTCTGCGCCGCCTTCTGGGCAAACGTCATGTTGACCGTCCTGGCGACGTCGACGTTCGCGGCCTGCACGGTCGGATCGAAGCTCTTCAGGTCGCGCAGGACGTTGCGGCCCGCCTCGAGCGAGATCGTGCCGTCGTGGCGGTAGGTCTCGATGTTCTTTTCCAGCGCCGCCTTGTACACGCGCGCCTTCCGCCGCGTAGTACTCGGGGGGCACCGCGGCGACGATCTGGTCGAGCGTCGAATTCTGGATGAAACGCAGTGCCCGCATCATCGCGTTGACCAGCGCCTGCGCCGTGTTCGGATACTTCCGCGCGAAATCGACCGGCGCGTAGATGCATCCCGCCGCATAGGCTCCGGCGTAGACGTCCTGCATCCCCTTCGCCGTGCGCGTATCGATGACGGCGACGATGTCCCCGCTCGCCTCGAGCATCGAGATCACCGGGTCGAGGTTGGAGATGGCGTCGATCTCGCCGCGCTTCACGATCGCGACCGCGCCGGCGGTCGCGCCGACGCCGATGATCGCCACGTCGTCGGGCTTGAGCCCGTCGCGAGCGAGCAGGATGTTGACGAACATGTTGGTCGACGATCCCGGCGCGGTGACGCCGATCTTCATTCCCTTGAGGTCCTTCGGCGACTTGTACTGCGCGGCCTTCGCCTTGCTCATCCCGAGCACGATGCCGGCGTAGCTGCCCTGCAGCATCAGCGCCTCGATGTTCTGGCCCTTGGCCTGCTGCGAAATCGTGTGCTCGTAGGCGCCGGACACCACGTCGACGCTACCGCCGAGCAGCGCCTGCAGCGCCCGTGCGCCGCCGGGGAAATCGAGGATCTCGACGTCCAGGCCCTCGGCCTTGAAGTAGCCCTGGCGCTCGGCGATGGTCAGCGGCAGGTAGTAGAACAGCGACTTGCCTCCGACGCCGATCGTCAGCTTCGCCTTCTCGGGCGCCTGCGCGTCGACCGACGGCGCGGCGAATGCAAGGCACAGAGCGGCGACCGCCGCGAGACAGGACCAGCGACGCATGACAACCTCCTGGGGGGACGCCCGTCCGTGCGGGCACATCGGGATGTGCATTTTCCGCGCTCGCCGACGCAGCGTCAAACCGGGACGGGAAAGGCGACGACGTGCTCGATGGCCAGGCGAATGCCGATGTGCTCGCCGAGCGCGTGGTCGTGATGCGAGGGCACGAGCGAGAGCACCTGGGTCCCCGACGACAGGCGCAGCGTGTACAGGAAATCGGCGCCGCGAAATGCCTTCGCCGCGACCTCGGCGTGCCACTGGCTCGCGTCGTCGTGAACGATGTCGTCGGGCCGCAGCAGCAGGTCGACCGCGGCGCCCTTGACGAGACCGGCCGGCAGCGGCGTCGCCAGCTCGCCGAGTTCGGTTGCCAGCGTGTTCGTTCCCGCGACGACCCCGCGCACGAAGACGCCCTGCCCGACGAAATCGGCGACGAAGCGCGTCGCCGGCCGATGATAGAGGTTGTAGGCCGCGTCCCACTGTTCGATCCGGCCGCCGTGCATGATGCCGATGTCATCGGCCAGGACGAACGCCTCGTGCTGGTCGTGGGTGACCAGGATGGCCGTCGTGCCGCTCTCCTTGATGATGGCGCGCACTTCGAGGGTCAGGCGCTCGCGCAGGTCGACGTCGAGATTCGAGAACGGTTCGTCGAGCAGCAGCAGATCGGGCTCCGGCGCGAGCGCGCGGGCCAGCGCCACGCGCTGCTGCTGCCCCCCGGAGAGCTCGTGGGGATACGTGTCCGCCGCGCCGGAGAGTCCGACCATGCCGAGCAGTTCGGCGACGCGCTTGCGTGCCGCCGCGTCGGGCCGCCGGCCGAAGGCAAAGCCCACGTTGCCGGCAACGGTCAGGTGCGGGAACAGCGCATAGTCCTGGAAGACCATGCCGATTCGCCGTTCCTCGGGGGGCACGATGTGCCCCGGCTCGGAGACGGTGCGGCCCGACAACGCGATGGTTCCCCCGGTCACCGGCTCGAATCCCGCGATGCAGCGCAGGACGGTGGTCTTGCCGCAGCCGGACTGTCCGAGCAGGCAGCCGATGCGGCCTTCGGCGAGCGTGAAATCGAGACCTCGCACGACGCGGTTCGCGCCGTACGCGTGTTCGAGGCTGTGAACTTCGACCGAGGCTGCCACGGGCGCGAGTGTACCCCGCCCCGTCGCCGCCGCGGCGCGATATCAGATCGTCTGGCCGGCGCGACGCGAGGCGCGGCCGCGATCGAGTTCCTTCAGCTTCTCCGCCATCGCCGGTCCGACGAAAAGCCGCGCCCCGGACCTGGAAGGCGCGTCGGCATTCCCCGGATCGCCGCCGGCGCCCGTCAGCGCGGCCTCGAATCCCTCGCCGAGCGAGTCGGCGTGGGCAAGCGCATCGCCGAAGAGTGCGGCTCCGAAGTCGGTCGACGTCGCGCCGACGCCGCAGCCCGCTGCGGAGCCTTCCGCACCCGCCGACATGACGAGCGTGTAGTCGTCGCCGAGGGCTTCGACGAAGCGACCCGCGTGACACGCGGACACGACGACGATGCGCCAGTGGATGCCCGACTCGTCGAGCAATGCGCGCAGCACGGTCGGCGCCAGCGGCGCGAGTTCCAGCGGCGGCATCGCGACGTCGAGAGTGCCTTCGCGGTCGCTCGGACCGGTGAGATAGAGCATCACCACGTCTTCGTCGGTATTGATCGCCGAAGCCACTTCCCGCAACGTTTCGCGCAGATGGGTCACCGTCGCCATCGGCGTTTCGAGCAGCGTTGCCGGACTGTTGACCAGCGCGATCGACCGGCCCTGCGTACCCCAGCGGTCGTCCATCGTGCGCTGCGCGTCCAGCATGTCCAGCCGATAGGCGTCGTTCCGCGCATCGCCGGCGAACCCGACGAAATAGAGGTCCGTGTCGCCCGGGCGGTCGTCGTCGAGATTGCCCAGGGCATCGTCGAGCAGCGCCTGCTGCGCGCCGAGCACCGGCTCCGACGCGGGGTTGGGAAAGCGACCGTCGGCCAGCGCCGTCGCGGGCCGCCACCACGGTTCGGTGGGCGCCAGTGCCGGGGCGATCGCGATCGGCACCGCCAGCAGCATTCCGCCGGACAGCGCCCGCAGCCAGCGACGCGAACGCATGGGGACGAGCGATACCGCGACCACGCGGACAAAGAGCGCGAACACCCAGACCGTCAGCGCGATGTCGAATGCGTCGCCGAATCGGAGCCCGTCGGGCAGCGAGCCGGTCTGCAGCAGCACGTCCGGAAGTGCGTGCACGATCTGCACCACGGGATAAGCCGCCAGCGCGAGGACCGGGATCGCCAGCGCGAGGGCCTGCTGGCGGAACGCGAGCGCGATGCCCGCGGCGCTCAGCAGGAGCAGCCCCGCCGAGAAGAACTCGCCGCCGGCGCCGAACCACGAGAACTGCGCCTCGGGACCCTGGCGAATCCGGTCGGTGCCGATGTCGAGGACCGCCGAGACGACGAACAGCAGCAGCAGTTGCGCGAGGTCGATCCGGAACGCGAGGCGCGCGACCGGCAGGAACAGCGCAAGCCGCAGACCCGCGCGGAGATTCCGGGCGAGCTTGGCGAGTTCGTGGCTCATGGCGCGGACCGGACGGCGCCGCGCATCGGGATGCCGCTCCGTGTCGCGCCGGCGGGAATCAGGCACCGCGCCCCGCGTGCGTCACGATGTAGGCCTTCACGCTGTCGACCGACGCCGGCAGCACGACGCAGCGCTGCGGCCGGGATTCGAGATCGGCGTAGGCGGCGGACCGCGGCGCGTCGCGGCCGAGCGCTTCCTGGAGGGTCGCCGCGAATTTCGTCGGCAGCGCCGTTTCGATGCAGACCAGGGGCACGCCGCGATCGCGACACCGCAGTCCCACCGTCACCCCGTCGGCGGTGTGCGGATCCAGCATCACGCCGGTGCGCGCAAACGTTTCGCGTATCGTCGACAGGCGGTCCGCGTGCGTGCTGGTGCCCGCGACGAAGCCCGATTCCCTGACGCGGGACCAGTATGCCGTGCCGGCGAGGTCGAAACCGCCGTCGCGCTCGAGGAGCCACCACAGCTCGCGCACGACGGCTGGGTCGCGACCGGCGATGTCGAATACGTAGCGTTCGAAGTTCGACGCCTTCGAGATGTCCATCGAGGGGCTGGACGTCGCCCGCGTCTCCGCGGTCCGGCGCGGCCGGTAGCGGCCGGTGCGGAAGAATTCGTCGAGTACGTCGTTTTCGTTGGTGGCGAGGACGAGCCGGCGGATCGGCAGACCCATCTCCCTGGCGACGTGGCCGGCGAGAATGTTGCCGAAATTTCCGGTCGGCACGGCAAAGTCGACGGGCTCGCCTTCGGCGCGCGTGACCGCAAAATAGCCCCTGAAGTAGTAGACGACCTGCGCGGCGACGCGTGCCCAGTTGATCGAATTCACCGTGCCGATGCGCCAGCGCGCCTTGAACCCGGCGTCCGCGCTCACCGCCTTGACGATGTCCTGGCAGTCGTCGAACACGCCTTCGATCGCGAGGTTGTGGATGTTCGGTTCGGTGAGCGAGTACATCTGCGCCTGCTGGAACGGGCTCATCCGTCCCTTCGGCGAGAGCATGAACACGCGGATCCCGCGCTTGCCGCGCATCGCATGCTCCGCCGAGCTGCCGGTGTCGCCCGACGTGGCGCCCAGGATGTTGAGCTCGCGCCCCTCCTTCGCCAGCACGTACTCGAAGAGATTGCCCAGAAGCTGCAGCGCGATGTCCTTGAACGCCAGCGTCGGTCCGTTCGAGACGTGCAGCAGATGCACGCCGGTCTCGAGTTCCGTGACCGGCGCGATGGCATCGCTGCCGAATGTCGCCGCCGTATACGTGCGGTCGACGAGCGACTCGAGGTCGGCCGGCGGAATGTCGTCGATGAAGCGCGACAGCACGGCGAACGCGAGGTCGCGATAGCCGAGCGGGCGCATCGCCGCGATCGCGGCTGCGGACAATCGCGGGTACGCCTGCGGCACCGCGAGTCCGCCGTCGGGGGCGAGGCCTTCCAGCAGGACCGCCCTGAACGGCTGCGGATCGTCGTCCCAGGCGCCGCGGGTGCTGACGTAGCGCATCGCGTCAGTTCAATGACTCTAGCCGGACGCGAACGACGTCGCCGTCGACCGTCGGCAGCGCCTCGATCTCCTCGATGGCGGCCGCCGCCTGCTTCTCCATGCAGCGATGCGTGAGCAGGATGATGTCGGTCTGCGCCTGGCCCTCGGGCGGTTCCTTCTGGATCATGGCGTCGATCGAAATGTCGCGGTCGGCGAGGATGCGGGTGATGTCGGCCAGCACGCCCGGCCGGTCCTGCACCCGCATCCGCAGGTAGTAGCTCGTCTCGACCTCGCCCATCGGCAGGAACGGCAGGTCGGACAGCTGGTCGGGCTGGAACGCGAGATGGGGCACGCGGTGTTCCGGATCGGCGGTGTGCATGCGCGTGACGTCGACGAGATCGGCTATCACCGCGCTTGCCGTCGGCTCGGCGCCGGCGCCGGCGCCGTAGTACAGCGTCGGGCCGACCGCATCGCCCTTCACCAGCACGGCGTTCATCACGCCCTCGACGTTGGCGATCAGGCGCCGGGACGGGATCAGCGTCGGGTGCACGCGCAGCTCGATCCCGGCAGGCGTGCGCCGCGTGATGCCCAGGAGCTTGATCCGGTAGCCCAGTTCCTCGGCGTAGCGGATGTCCTCGCGCGTCAGCTTCGAAATGCCCTCGGTGTACACCTTGTCGAACTGCATCGGCACGCCGAACGCTATCGCGGACATGATGGCGAGCTTGTGCGCGGCGTCGATGCCCTCGATGTCGTAGGTCGGGTCGGCCTCGGCGTAGCCTCGCGCCTGCGCGTCGGCCAGCGCCTCGGCGAACGAGACGCCCTTCGCGCGCATCTCGGAAAGTATGAAATTCGACGTGCCGTTGATGATTCCGGCAATCCATTCGATGCGATTGGCGGTAAGGCCCTCGCGCAGCGCCTTGATGATCGGTATGCCGCCGGCAACCGCGCCCTCGAACGCGACCATCACGCCCATCCGGTGCGCGGCGGCGAAGATCTCGTTGCCGTGGCGCGCGAGCAGCGCCTTGTTCGCCGTGACGACGTGCTTGCCGTTGGCGATCGCCTGCAGGATGAACGTGCGCGCCGGCTCGATGCCGCCGATCAGCTCGACGACGATGTCGATGTCCGGATGGGCGAGCACGACGCCGGCATCGCCGGTCAGGTTGACGTCGGCGGCGCCGCGCGTCGCCTCCCGCGCGCGCTCGACCGCGCGCTCGGCGATCCAGGTGATCCGGATCGGCCGCCCGGCGCGGCGCGTGATCTCGCCCTCGTTGCGCCGCAGGACGGTCCAGGTGCCCATGCCCACCGTTCCGATGCCCAGCAGGCCGACCTGCAGCGGCTTCATCGGTGCGTTTGCCTTGGTCATGCCGGCCTTGCCCCGTCGCCGCCGAACGCCGCGAAACCCCGGTCGCGCCACGATTTCACAGTCGACACCCTTCCCTGAACATCTGCTTGATCCCCCGGACCGCCTGTCGCGTCCGCGCCTCGTTCTCGATCATCGCGAAGCGGACGTATTCGTCGCCGAATTCGCCGAAGCCGATTCCCGGCGACACCGAGACCTTGGCCTGCGCCAGCAGCATCTTCGTGAATTCCAGCGAACCCGCGGCACGGTACGCCTCGGGTATCTTCGCCCAGACGTACATCGACGCCTTCGGGTTGTCCACCATCCAGCCCGCCTCGTGGAGTCCCTTCACCAGCACGTCGCGCCGCTTCTGGTATTTCATCGCGATTTCGGCCACGCAGTCCTGCGGGCCCTCGAGCGCCGGCGATTGCCGCGACCTGGATCGGCGTGAAGGTCCCGTAATCGTGGTAGCCCTTGATCCGCGACAGCGCGTAGACGAGGTCCCTGTTGCCGACCATGAAACCGATGCGCCAGCCCGCCATGTTGTAGCTCTTCGACATCGTGAAGAACTCGACGGCGACTTCGCGCGCGCCGGGAACCTGCATGATCGAAGGCGCCTTCCAGCCGTCGAAGGTGATGTCGGCGTACGCCAGATCGTGGACCACCCAGATGCCGTGCTCCCGTCGCCAGCGCGACGATCTGCTCGAAAAAAGGCAGCTCGACGCACTGCGCCGTCGGATTCGACGGGAAGTTGATGATCAGCATCTTCGGCTTCGGGAAGCTCGTGTGGATGGCGTTCTCGAGTTCCGCGAAGAAATCGCCGTCCGGCGTCATCGGCACGTGCCGGATGTCGCGCGCCGGCGATCACCGGTCCGTAGATGTGGATCGGATAGCTGGGATTGGGCACCAGCACGGTGTCGCCGCGACCCAGCGTCGCGAGCGCGAGATGGGCGATGCCCTCCTTGGAACCGATGGTGACGATCGCCTCGGTGTCCGGATCGAACTCGACGCCGAAGCGCCGCGCGTACCAGTGGCAGATCGCGCGGCGCAGCCGCGGAATGCCCTTCGATACCGAGTAGCCGTGCGTATCCGGGCGCAGCGACCGTTTCGACGAGCTTGTCGACGATGTGCTGCGGCGTCGCTCCGTCGGGGTTGCCCATGCCGAAGTCGATGATGTCCTCGCCGCGGCGGCGCGCGGCCATCTTCAGCTCGGCCGTGATGTTGAAAACGTACGGAGGAAGGCGCGAGATGCGCGGGAAATCGGTACCGGGAGTGGCGGACATGCGATTCTTTCTGCGTAAGCGCCCGGAACCGTCCGAGCGACGTGAAAGCTGAAGGTGGCTACAATCCTAACGAATTCTGGGCCTTACCGCAACGCACAAACCCGCTTTCGCGATCCGTAGAGACCATCGCGACGCGCCCGACGCGGCACCGGGGCCCGGCGCCGGACGCGTGCAGGCCGCTCGTCGGGGTGATGATCGCCGGTCGCGATCCGCCGCGTGCACGGCAAGCCATCAGGCGCCGACGATTCCCGATCCGGGGAGCCCCTGACGTCTCAGTTCCCTGTCGAGAAAGGCGACCGTTCGCTGCCAGGCGAGCCTGGCGGCGGCTTCGTCGTAGCGCGGCGTCGTATCGTTGTTGAAGCCGTGCTGCGTTCCCGGATACCTGTACATCTCGTACCGCGCGCCGGCTGCCTTCAGCGCCGTCTCGAACGGCGGCCAGCCGGCATTGATCCGATCGTCGTTTTCCGCATAGTGCAGCAGCAACGCGGCCTTGATTCCCGCCGCGTCTTCGGCGGACGGCTGGCTTCCGTAGAACGGCACCGCCGCGCCCAGTTCCGGGAGCTTCGTCGCCAGCATGTTGACGATCCCGCCGCCGTAGCAGAAGCCTACGGCGCCCGTCGCGCCGGTGCACTCGGGAAGGCCCTTCAGGTAGATCGCCGCGGCGACGAAGTCCGCGCGCGACTTGGCCTGATCGAGCTTAGCGAACAGCTCGCGCGCCTGATCCTCGTTTCCCGGATAGCCGCCCAGAGGGAACAGCGCGTCCGGAGCAAACGCCAGGAAATTGTCCAGCGCCAGCCGGCGGGCGATGTCCTCGATGTGCGGGTTCAGTCCGCGGTTCTCGTGGATCACGAGCACGCCGGGCAGTTTGCCCGCTGCGGCCGCGGGCCGCACGAGATACCCGCGCATCCTGCCGTGACCCTCGGGCGACGGGTATTCGACGAACCGGGCGTTGATCCGGGCGTCCTCCCGGGCGACCTTCTGCGCTTCGGCAAAGCGCGGGCTGAGCGCGTCGAGCAGCATCGACGCGGTGACCCCGCCCAGCGCGTATTTGGCGACGCCATTGAGGAATCCCCGGCGGTCGACGAGTCCATGAACATACTTGTCGAACCACCGCAGAACTTCGGGATGGAAATCGTCCGCCTTCCTCCTCTGCACGCGAGTTCCTTTCCAGTGACGGGCCCCGACGCCCGAACCGCCGGGGCCGCGTCATAGATTATCATCGAGTCGCGATGGCCCGACCGGCCCGTCCGGCGCGCGAGGTGCAGGTCGATGGCCGCGGACAGCGACCGTTCGCCGGCTCGCGGGCGTCAATTTCAGGATCGGATACGGCCCATGCCCATTCAGCCGCTCGTACCGAAACGCGAAGCGCTGCGGCGCGCGGTCGCGTGGCTGATCGAACGGCAACCCTGGACCCCGGCGCTGATCGACGAAGCCTGCAGCCGCTTCGACCTTTCGCCGATCGACGAGGAGTTCCTGCTGCAGGAATTTCACAGGTTTCACGACCCGACGTAGACGCCGGCATCCGCCGGATCCGCCGCCGCGGAGCGAGCCGGGGGCAACCGCAGGGATTCCTCGCATCGACCGCGGCCCGGGATGCGCGCGCGGGGCGGCGACCGACGTATCCGCTACGGGCTGAAGTAAACTGGACGCACCCTGTCGTCCTGCCGGACATCCATCGTCGAAGGAACCAAGATGAAGCTCCTCTACCGCGCGGCTGCCGTCGCAGCTGCCTCGCTGTTCCCGGCCGCTGCACCCGCGCAGCAGGTGGTCAAGCCGCCGATCGCCCAATACGGCGTCGACATCGGGACTCGCAACATGTCGATCCCGGGCATGCCTGCGGGAGGCATGGCGGCGATGATGATGCCGAGCGGCATGGGCGGCGGCCCGACCAAGGAGCTCTTTCTCGGGCTGCGATCGACCCAGAAGCCTCCGGCGCCGCAGGCGGACCACGACATCCCGCCGGGAATGAACCTGGGCAAGGCGCTGCCGCTTCTGGCGCCCCCGGCTGCCGCGCGCACCGAGTTGCCCGACGAGGAGCGCACGCCGGAGAAGCCGAAGGCGCGGATGCTGGTGTACTGGGGCTGCGGAGATGCGATCCGCACCGGCCAGCCGAAAGTGGCCGATACCGAGAAGATGTCGATGATGCAGTTCGGCGAAGCGCTGCGCGGCCGCTCGCCGCCCGACCGCGCGAACGCGCTTCGCAATGCGCAGCTGCGCTGGCCGAACGAGCGTGAACCGAAGCAGGTCCCGGCCAACGCGTCGATCAAGGGGGAACAGCTGGTGCACGGCAGCGCGACCCCGGACATCAGGTTCGCCATCGGAGACCGGCAGGATTTCCTCGCCGCATTCGACATGACCGCCAAGGGAACGTTTCCGGGGCCGTTCGCGCTCAACTGGAAGTCGATTCCCTACGCGCAGGGCTATTTCCTGCAGGCGATCGGGCATCGCGAAAGCTCCGGCGAAATGATCATCTGGACTTCCAGCGAATTGCAGGACACCGGCTGGGGCCTCATGACCTACCTGCCCAACGATTTCCTGCGCAAGATGATTTCCGACAAGGTCGTGCTGCCTCCGGAGGTGACCAGCTGCGCCATACCCAAGGGGATCTTCGAAGGCGTGCAGGGCGCGATGCTGCAGTCGATCGCCTACGGCGAGGAGCTGAATCTGGTGCACCCGCCGCGCCCCGCCGATCCCAAGATCGCGTGGGAGCAGATCTGGGTGGCCAAGGTCCGAGTCAAGTCGACCGGGATGTCCCCGCTCGGCATGGGCGAAGGCGAGGAGGACAGCGCGCGCAACCGCGAGCGCGCGCAACCGCGGGAGACGCGCCCCGCCACGCCGCTGGACGACGCGGGTGACGCCATCAACAAACTGAAGGGCCTGCTGAAATTCTGACATGCGGGCGGCGCCTCCGTCGCCGCGACGCCGCGCTTCCGGCGGGCGCCGTCCCGGCGCTCGGCGCCGGTCCACCCCGCGTGGCGGCGCCGGGCCGACGCAATGATCGTCTACAAGATCGCGGCGGACGAGGACGAATTTGCCCAGATCCACCGGCTGAAGTACCGCACCTTCGCCGAGGAGATCCCGCAGCATTCGTCCAATCGGGAACGCTCGCTGATCGACCGGTTTCACGCGGAGAACACCTACGTCATCGGGAAGCGCGGTCAGGAGGTGATTGCGATGGTGTCGTTCCGGAGCAAACGCCTCTTCTCGCTCGATGCCAAGCTTCCGGCCCTGGACAGCTATCTGCCACGCCATACGAGCCTGTGCGAGCTTCGCCTGCTCGCGGTGGAGCCCGGGCACCGCCGGACCCGGGGCTTCTACGACCTGATGAAGGCGCTGTTCGCCCGCTGCCGGGAACGCGGGCACGACCTCGCGGTAATATCCGGCACCATCAAGCAGCGCCGGCTGTATCGGCAATTCGGCTTCAGACCCTTCGGACCCGTGGACGGCAGCGAAGGCGCGCGTTTTCAACCGATGATGCTCGAACTGTCCGCCCTGCTGCGCAGCGCCCCGCACGTCGAATGACTGGCGCCGCGGCAGCGCCGGTTCCATCGACGACCGCCTGGCCATGCCGGTGGTGCGGCGCGGGCCGGCGCCGGGCTGCGCATCGTTTCCACGCAACCGGGCCGGGCGCATGAAGTTTCACCTGGCGGCGCCGACCGGCAACGTCGTCACCGGCCTCGGCCCCGGCTGGGTGCGCATCGGCGCGCAGGAATACCGGACCAACGTCGTGCTGACGTCGACGGAGGTCGCGACGGGCTGGGCAGCGGGCGGATTCGATGACCTGACCGAAGCCGAGCTCGCCGGCCTGCTCGCCCATGCGCCCGAGATCGTGCTTCTCGGCACCGGCGCGATGATCCGCTTCCCGCATCCTCGCCTCACGCGGGCGCTGGCCGAGGCGCGCGTCGGGCTCGAGGTCATGGACACCGCGGCAGCCTGCAGGACTTTCAACATCCTGGCCGCCGAAGGCCGGCGGGTCGTCGCCGCGTTGCTTGTCGGGTGAACGCGCACTGCCCGGCGCTCAAAGCGCCTCGGTCACCAGCACGCGGCCCCTGGCCCCGACGGCGGTCTGCCCGTCCGCGCCCTGGATCCTCCCGCGCAATTCGACGACATCGCCGCGCAGCCTGGCGTTCGGCGTCACCCGCACGATCAGCCATTCCAGGCGGATCGTTTCGTCCGCGAATACGGGTCGGCGAAAGCGCTGCCAGAACTCGAGCCCGACCATCGCCCCGCGCTTCGAGAAGTGCGCCGCCGTCAGCGCCAACAACAGCGCGGTCGTATGCGTGCCGCTGGCGATGAGGCGCCGGTAGCGCGTGCGCGCCGCGAACGCGGCGTCGTGGTGCACCGGGTTGTCGTCGCCGACGAGTCTGGCGAATTCGGTCACTGCCGCGGGTGTCAGCGTGACTTCCGTGGAAAATCGCTCCCCGGAGCGCGCGTTCATGCGGCAGTCGTCACGTCGGGCTTGCGCGCGGTGATCGTCCACGAGCTGGACTGCATCATGATCCTGCCGTGGTCCTCGTAGCGCGCGAGTTCGGTGCGCAGCGCGTCCTCGATCTCCGGCTTTCGGCGCTCGGCCTGCGCCCCGGCTTCGCGGAAGATCTCGCCGGCGGGCCCCAGCGCCAGCTGGAACTCCATCGCCTGCTCCACGTTGCTTCCGACCATGACCGGCCCGTCGGTGCGCGTGAAGGCCACGTCGACGAAGCCGGCCGCCTCGAGCTGGGCCGTGACCACTCCGGTATTGGCCATCGAAAACGGTCCCGGCCCGCAGGTCGCGGCGTCGTCGCCCGGCGGCGGAAGAAAATTCAGCACCACGTTCTTGGGAACGCCGAGAAAGGGATTGTCCTCGATGGCCCGCCAGGTGATGAACATCAGCGTGCCGCCGGGCTTGAGCGCGGTCCTGACGTTGCGCATCGCCGCCACCGGATTGCTGAAGAACATCATGCCGAACCGCGAAAAACAGAAGTCGAATTCGGGATCGAAGCGATAGCTCTGAACGTCGGCCGCGACGAAACGGACGTTGGAGAGCCCCGCTTCCCGCGCATCGCTGCGCCCTTTTTCCAGGAAGGCGTTGCAGCAGTCGAGCCCGAGTACCGACCCCGCGGGGCCGACGATCCGGGCCAGCTCGATCGCCGTGTCGCCCCAGCCGCAGCCGACGTCGAGCGCCCTGGCGCCCGGAGGCAGGCGCAGACCGCGCAGCGGCGCCTGGCTGTGGTAGCCGAGCCCGTCGATCATGATGTTGCGAAAGCGCTCGAACTTGGCGACGAGGACGTCGTTCCAGAAGGCGGTGTACTCGTCGTTCGAGACAGCGGATTCCGTCGTCATGAGGGATGCCTCCACAGGCGTCGCCGGAGCGCGTGACGCCCGTTTGCAGGTCGTTTGGCGTGCACAGACTACTACCGCGGGCCCAGCGCTGGCAAAGCCCGGAAGGCTGCGGGCCGTCGGCGGCACCGCGATGCGCGAAGGCCGCGGTCGACTACCACCGGCAACCGACGTCGGTGATCGTGTCCTTCAGCAGCAGCGGAATGGCCAGCAGGCCGAGACCGGCGTAGGCGTCGCGGCAGTCGGGCTGCGCCGCCTTCTGGATGGCGCGTCCCAGCTTCGAGTCGGGCTCCGGCTTCGGCGGGGAAAGGTTGAGTGGGACGACGCTCGTGCGCCGCGAATCGGAACCCGGGGTCTCGCGTCCGGCCCTGCGCACTGCTTCCACATCGGTGCGCGGCGGCAGGATCAGCGCGGGGGCGGCATCCGGTTGCTGGGGCGCCCGCGGCGTGAACGCCTCGTCGACGTCGTTGCCGGGCGCTCCGAAGCGAAGGCGCGGCAGGGGTTCGACGCCCGGGGCGTCGCGCGGGGACGGAGATGGTGCGGGACGCGCCGATTCGCGCACGGGCGCAGGCGGGGCTGCGCGATCGATGCGTGGCGGCGCCGGGCCGGGCGCTTCGCGCGATGCCGGTATCTGCGGCGGCGGCGCGACTGTGCGCTCGATCGACCGCGCGGGCTCGCGTTCGACGCGCGGGGCCACGGCTGCCGGCGCTTCGCGCGGCATCGGCGCGTCCACCGGCGGCGCGATCCGCGGTTCGATCGTCGGCGGCGCTTCGCGCTCGACGACCGGCGCCGCGATCTGCGGTTCGATTTTCGGGAGGCACCTGCCGCTCTTCGCGCGGCGCGGTCTGCGCCGGCGGTTCGGCGAGCGGCCTTTCCTCCCGGTCGATCTTCTGCGGCGCCTCGCGCTCGAAGCGGGGCGCGGCTTCGGCCGGCGCGTCGGTCGCTGCCGCCGGCGGCGCGGCGGGCACGAGTGCGCGGTCGACTTTCGGCGGCGCCTCGCGCTCGAAACGCGGCAGCGCCTCGGCCGGCAATTCGCGGGCCGGCGAGGCTTCGACCGGCGGAACCGGCGTCGCTTCCGGCTTCGGCAGCGCCAACGGAACGGAAACCGGGGTCTGCGGCACGGTCGCTTCGCGCGCCACCTCGGGCGGCGCGGGGGGCACGACCTGCGGTTCGATCGGGCGCGGGACGTCGGCACGCGGCAACGATTCGTCGGTGACCTCGCGCGGCGCCGGGGATTCGGCGCGAGGGACGATCGCCTGGTCGACCACCGTGGGCGCCCCGGGGTCGAAACGGGGCAGCGCCTCGGCCGCCGGCGCTTCGCGCGGTGCCGCCTGCTCGGTTGCGGGAATGCCCTCTGCCGGTGGCGGCGGCGGTGGCGTGGCCGGGGACCGCGAAGCGGAAGCCTCGCGAGGCGGAGCCGGCGGCGAAGCACGCTGCCGCGGCGCGCCCGCCGTCGAGCGCGCCGGCGAGCCTGCCCGCCGTGCGAGCGCCGACCCCTTCATCCCCTCGCTCGCCCCCGGGACCGCCTTGAAGGGCGAGCCACGTTCCGGTGCCGGCGGCTGCAGTGTCACCGCAAACGGCAGCGCGCGCACGCCGCCGGATCCCGCGCCGCCGCCGCCTTCGGGTTCGCCGAACACGACGACGATCAGAAAATGCAGCAGCATCGACAGCACCACGAACTGGACAAGCGGCGGCGGTTCATCGAAGGCGGGCCCCGATGCCGTCGGAATCGCGTGGGTGCGGTGCATGGGCGATGGAGGTGCCGGTGGCGCATCGCCGCATTCGGTGCGCCCAATTGGCACGGGAATGCGCTGGCGCGGCACGTAAAGGTAGGGCAACGCAACGTCAAGCGCAACATATCGTCGCCGCAACTGCCTCGCCCGCGACCCATGCCGTCATGCGGCGTTTCCGACCGGACGGTTCCACGGCACGCGCAGACGCATGGCGCATGGCAGATACGCCGGGCGATCGCACGACGCGGCGCGGGACTCCACCGAACCTCGTCGCCGGCGCCGGATTCGACGACCCTCTGCGACATGCGCCGACCGGTGATGCGCTGCGGAGTGAGCCGCGCGATCGTGGTCAGTCGCACCAGCGCGCAAACGGCGTGGGGTGCCACGCCGGAGATCCCGAGGGTGAGCGCGCCAGGATTTGCAGGCGATGACGAAGCCGATCGGCCGGCCCGGGAACCTGCACACCCTTCGACTCGCTGATGACCGGGCTCGCCGACGCCCTGAAGATCCCGGGCAGAGGAGACTTCAGCTCAAATCACAAGACGCGTGACGACGACGCCATGTACCCGTCGCCGATCGCGCGATGCGTCCAAGGCGCAATCGACCCCGCGCAAGCTGCGTCAAAGATCGCATCGGACCGGCCCTCCGACTGCGGGTTCCGGCCGGGGACGGCTCGCGCGCCACTCCGCTGCGGATGACGCCCGACGGTGCGCCCGAGTCACTCGGCGAGGCTTTGGCCCGACCCGCCCATTTCCTTGGGAAGGTCCTTCAGCTTCGTCACTCCGTCCTCTGAGCGGCAGGACCGTTTCCTGATAATGCACGTGCACGCCTGCCTTGAACTCGAGATCCGGAATCGCCGCGGCATAGACGTCGACGAGCTTCATTCCGGGATGGTCGGTGAAGATGTGGCCGCCGCAAACCTTGCACCACTTGCGGGCGCTGTGCGGAGTCTTGTTGTAGGTACCGACGTTTTCCGCGCCCCGGGTGATCCGCAGCGCCTCGGGATTCCACAGCGTGAACGCGTTCACCGGCCCGGCCGACCAATGGCGGCAGGATTCGCAGTGACAATAGCCCATGGCGACCGGCGCACCGGTGACCGTGAATTGAACGGCGCCACAAAAGCAGGAACCGGCATAGCTCGTTGCATCAGCCATTCTTCACCTCCCAAAGAGTCTTCGATCCAGGCGATCGGGGATTGGCGGAAAGCGGCGGCGGTTGCGCGCCCTCCGCCGCCGGAGTTGTCGCCGCTGCGCCGATCCTCGGTCAAAGGACCGCACAGATTAGGCCCGCGCTGCGGGTCGCGCAAGCGTGCGCACGGCAGGATCCGGCGCCGGAGCCGAGCCTACTCGCCCATCTGCAGCAGCTTTCCGGCCGTCCGCGCGGCGCGCATCGCAGCGGCGAATACCGCTGCGCCGAGCCCCAGGAACACGACGTTGAGCGCCGCCGCGGCCCAGAACTCGCTCCAGGGGAACACGCCGTGCAGCAATACGCCGCGCATGCCCTCGAACACGTGCGCCGACGGCGTCGCCCACGCGATCCATTGCATCCAGCCAGGCAGCACGCTGACCGGATAATAGACGCCCGACACCGGCGCGACGACGAAGATCGCCGCCCACGCGAGCTCCTCGGCGCCGAGACCGAGCCACATGATCATTCCCGACATCGCGAGACCGATGGCCCAGCCGAACACCAGCAGGTTCGCGAAGAACGCGATCAGCGGAAAGCCCAGCGAAAAAATCGAGTAGCGGAACAGCAGCCAGGCGAAGAAGCACGCGCCGCCGACGCCGATCAGCGCGCGCAGAACGCTCATCGTGAGCTGCCCGGCGATGAACTCGGGAAGCGTCAGCGGGGACACGAACAGATTCCCGAGGTTGCGCGCATAGAGCTCCTCGATGAACGTCAGCGACACGCCGAGCTGGCCGCGGAACAACACGTCCCACAGGAGCACGGCGCCGATGAAGAAGCCGGGTGCGTCGCGGAGAAAGTCGTTGGTCGGCGCAAGGTAGAGCGTGACGAACGCCCAGACCACCATGGTCACCGTCGGGTAGTACATCATCGAGACGATGCGCGTCCACGATTTCAGGACCAGGTACGCGTGCCGGCGCAGCACGCCGCGCACGCGGCGGGCCGACGCCGCCGCGCCGGTGTATTGTCCCGGGGCCGGCTCCGCATTCATCCGAGGGTCGTGATCTCTTCGGCGCCGTGGCCGGCGACGCGCTCCGCCGAGCGTCCGCGGGCGATGTCGAGGAACACTTCCTCCATGTTGGCGCGGCCGTAGCGCGCAAGCAGCTGCTGCGGCGACCCCTGGTCGACGACGAGGCCGGCGCGAAGCATGATCACGTCGTCGCACATGCGCTCGACTTCGCCCATGTGGTGCGAAGCGAGCAGCATCGTGCATCCCGTGCGCCGCTGGTACTGCTCGAGGTAGGTGCGCATCCGGTCGCCGACGTCCGGATCGAGCGAGGCCGTCGGCTCGTCGAGCAGCAGCACCTCGGGCTCGTTGATCACCGCCTTGGCGAGTGAAACCCGGGTCCGCTGGCCCGCCGACAGGCTGCCGTACGGACGATCGAGCAGGTCGCCCAGGTCGCAGTCCGTCGCCACCGCGTCGATGCGCCCGCGCGCGCCCCGCACACTGTACAGGTCGGCGAACACGGCGAGATTCTGGCGCACGGTGAGCCGTTTCGGCAGGTCGACGTACGGCGAGGTGAAGTTGATCCGCGGCAGCACGCGATGGCGATTCCGCGGCATTTCCGCACCCAGCACCGTCAGGCGCCCGGACGTCGGCGTCAGCACCCCCAGCAGCATCGACAGCGTCGTCGTCTTGCCGGCGCCGTTGCCGCCGAGCAGCGCCGTAGTCGTCCCGCGCCGGACCCCGAACGAAATTCCCCGGACCGCCTCGACCGGGCCGTAGTTCTTCCGGAGGTCGGTGACGACGATCGCGGCGTCGGGCTTCGTCATGCGCATGGTCTGCGTGCAGTGGCTCGAATCGGAGGCGTCACGCGAACGGGGCGATCGCGCGCACCGCGAAAATCGATTGTATCGGAAGCATCCCGGCGCATGGCCCGGCCCGCTCGCCGCCGCTCAGCACTGTATCGTGTGCTTGCAGAACTGCGACAATTCGCGCACCACCGCGCGGTCGCCGACGAGACGTTTCGCCCCGCCCGGGCCGTATTCCATGCCGAGCTTGAAATCGTACTTGACGAAGAACGCGTCGAATTGTTCGGCGCCGACGGTTCCGATCGCATGGAGTTCATCGGCTGCCGCGTCGTGGTCGAGCAGGATCGCGGCGAGCGGCTGCGGCGCGGGTCCCGCCAGCACCCGCGCGCCGTCGGCCGGGTCGTAGACGCTGTGGTCGGCGCAGCAGTGGATCACGTGCGCGTCCGATGTCGCCGACTTCTGCCGCTGGTACCGGATGAACGAGATGTCGCGCGTCGGATAGGCGAGTTTGTGCGCGCAGATCGCCGAAAAAGCGACGACCGCGCGCGCGGGGCCGACGCCGCCGCTCCAGGCGTACGTCGCGCCGTCCACGCGCCGCAGGGTGGCCGGGGTCGTGACCGGGCGGCCGAGGTTCAGCAGAAAGCACGGTGTGGCCGCATAGGGATAGTGAAAGACGTAGTTGGCGTCGGCCACGAGCGCGCCGAGCCGAAGCGGCGAACCGTGGATGTCGACGAGGCGCGTGCGGGCGTAGAGGCGCGGCGCGGCATCGGCCCACTGCGACAGCGCGCCGATGCCGGCCGCTCCGGAAAGCACGGCGCAGGATCCGAGAAACTTCCGACGTTCCATGGGTACCCCCTCCCATCGATGGCACGCCCCCGCGCAGGGCCGTCGCCAAAGTGGTCCAATCGTTCAGCCGCCCCCGCCCGAACACGCCTGCCGACCGTTGCGGACCCGATTTCAGCCGCGACCCGGCGTCCCGCCGGGAGCGTTTCTTCCGGCCCGGGAGCCGCTCCGGCCCTCCCGCCCCGACGCGCGCGGTTCACGCCGACGGATTCACGTCGCGACCAGCAATTCCCGGATGTGTTCGGCGGCGCTGCGGCCCAGTGCAGAAAGCGCGTAGCCGCCCTCCAGAGTCGAGACGATCCGACCTTTCGCGTGCCGGTTGGCGATGGCGACGAGTTCGCGCGTTACCCATGCGTAATCGGCCTCGGTGAGCTTCAGGCCCGCCAGAGGGTCCTCGCGATGCGCGTCGAACCCTGCCGAAACGAAGAGCAGTTCGGGCCGGTGGCGCTCCAGCGCCGGCACCCAGTGCCCGCGGACGGCAACGCGGAACGCGTCGCCGCCGCTGCCGGCGGCCAGCGGAATATTGACCATGTGCGCGGAAACGGTTTCGGTGCCCGAATAGGGATAGAGTGGATGCTGGAACGTCGATACCATCAGGACGCGCGGATCGTCGGTGAAGATGTCCTCGGTGCCGTTGCCGTGGTGGACGTCGAAGTCGATGATGGCCACGCGTTCGACGCCGTGCGCAGCGATGGCATGGGCGGCGCCGACGGCGACGTTGTTGAACAGGCAGAATCCCATCGCCCGGTTGCGTTCGGCATGGTGGCCCGGAGGGCGGACCGCGCAGAACGCACTGCGACACTCGCCGCGCATGACGAGGTCGGTCGCCAGCACCAGGGCACCCGCCGCATGCCTCGCCGCATCGAGAGAGTGCGGATTCATCGCCGTGTCCGGGTCGATGAAGTGGAGCCCCGATGTCGGGCTTTCATCGGCGATCGTGGCAAGGTAGCCCTCCCCGTGCACGCGCGCCAGCTGGTCGTGGGTGGCGGCCGGGGCCGTGTAATGGCGCAGGTAGACGTCGAGTCCGGCGCTGATCAACCGGTCGCTGATGGCGTGCAGGCGATCGGGGCATTCCGGATGGTAGGGCCCCATGTCGTGCAGCAGCGACGATGGATGCGTGATATAGGCGGTCGGCACGGGGTTTGCTTTGAGCTTGGGGGCGATTGCGGCCGATCTGCAGCGGGAACCGGCTGGCCAGCGTTCCGGCCAACCCACGAATGCAGTTTAGCCGCTGCGCCCAACGGGTGACTAGCCCGATACTGCGCGTTAAAGTGCCTCACGAACCGATCATCCCCAAGAAAGTGCAAATATGACCGTCCGCCCCCTGGGCCAGGCCAACGTTCCCGTCGCTCAGCGCCTCGCGGGGGTACTGGCCCAGCTCGAGCAGATCGTGGTCGGCAAACCCGAACCGCTGAGACTTGCCCTCGCCTGCCTGCTCGCCCGGGGGCACCTGCTGATCGAGGACATCCCCGGCGTGGGCAAATCCACGCTTGCGCATGCGCTTGCCGCGACGCTCGGCCTCAAGTCGACGCGGATTCAGTTCACGAGCGACCTGCTGCCCGCCGATGTCCTCGGCGTTTCCATCTTCGACATCCCGACGCAGGCGTTCCATTTTCATCCGGGGCCCATATTCACGTCGGTCGTGCTCGCCGACGAGATCAATCGGGCACCGCCGAAGACCCAGAGCGCGCTTCTCGAAGCCATGGAAGAGCGGCAGGTCTCGCAGGACGGAGAAACCCGAAAGCTTCCCGATCCGTTCTTCGTCATTGCCACACAGAATCCCGTCGAGCAGATCGGCGCGAACCCGCTGCCGGAATCGCAGCTCGACCGGTTCCTGATGGCGATCGAGATCGGATATCCCGACCCCGCGGCCGAGCGCGAACTGCTGGTGGGCGGCGATCGTCGCGAGCAGTTGGCGGTGCTGCAGGCGCTCGCCGATCCGCCGACGCTGCTCGAATGGCAGCGTGAAGCAGCCGGTGTCCACGTGGCGCCGGCACTGCTCGACTACCTGCAGGCATTGCTCGCGGCAACGCGCGGCAACTTCGGCAGCGGCACCGATGCCGGCGCCCGGCGCGGCTTGTCGCCCAGGGCGGGCCTCATGCTCGTGGCTGCCGCACGCGCCTGGTCGCTGCTCGCCGGACGGCCCATGGTGCTTCCGGAGGACGTGCAGGCGGTCTTTCCGTCGGTTGCGGGACATCGGCTCGCCGGCGGTGCACGGAGCGGGGCGTTGCAGGCGCAGGCGCTGCTGCAGGCCGTGGCGGTCCCTTAGCCCGGTCCCGACGCCATGATGCACGCAGGCGCGACGGCAAGACGACGCGGGTCGGACGTCGAGCCCCGCGGCCGTCGGTTCGGCCATTCATGCGCGGCCCGCCCGCTTCACGGGTGAGCCCATGACCGCCACGCTGGCCTCCGATGCCGCGTCGGCCGCGCTGCCCGCCTCGTGGCGCGCGCGGCACCTGCAGCGGCTCTTCCGGACCCGTCCGGCGGACCACGACCTGGTCGTCCTGCGCCACAGCCGGATCTACATCCTGCCGACCAGGCGCGGTCTCGCCTACATGGGAACGTTGGCGGTCATGCTCCTGACGTCGCTCAACTACGCGCTTTCGCTGGGATTCGCGGTAACGTTCCTGCTTGCCGGGTTCGCGGCGGCGGCGCTGCTGCATACGTTTCGCAACCTCGCGGGCATCGAAGTTGCGCCGGTGGCCGCGGGCGAGACATTTGCGGGCGGCACGCTTCCGTTTACCCTGGCGCTTTCCGGAGGTGCCGTCCCGCGCCGCGCGATAACGATCGCCGCGGGCGGAGGCGCGCGAAAGACGCTGGACGCAAGCCCCGGCGCGACGATGGCGGTGATTCTCGAGCCGGCGGCGACTCGCCGCGGGCGACTCGCACTGGGGCGCATCACGCTTTCATCGGCGTATCCGCTCGGCCTGTGGCGCGGCTGGGCCTACGTCCACTTTCCCCTTTCCGGCGTCGTTTTCCCCGCGCCGGAGATCGGCGCTCCGCCGCTGCCCGCGGGTCGTACCGGACCGGACAGCCACGCGGAGTCGCGCGGCGACCATGCGGATCTCGCGGGCCTGCGCGGCTATCAACCCGGCGACCCGCTGCAACGGGTCGCCTGGAAGGCGGTTGCCCGCGGCGCCAACTGGTACACGAAGCAATTCGAAGGAGGTGGCGGCGGCGGGCCGGCCGAACTCCTCTGGCAGGCGCTGCCCGTTGCCTTCGACACCGAGGCCCGGATCGCGCGGCTCACGGCCTGGGTGCTCGCCGCGGAACGCGCGGCCCGTCCGTTCGCGCTGTCGGCGCCCGGCATCGCGCTTCCCGCCGGACAGGGGCGCGGGCAGCGCCGGATGGCGCTCACGGCGCTCGCGTTGCTCCCGGAGTCGCCTGCATGAGCGCCGCGGCATCCCTTCGCCCGCCGGCGCAAGTCGAATCCGGAGTCGCCGCAGGCGAAACATTGTCGGTGGCACAGGTCCGGTGGCTCGGCGTGCTCATCATCACCGCGCTGGTACCCCAGATTCCCAACGTCCCGGCATGGATCGCCGGCTTAGGCCCAGCGCTGGTCGCGCTGCGTTTCGTTCTCCTGCGCCGCGACCGGGCTCGCCCGGATGCGAGGCCGGCGCGAATTCCGCCCTGGGCTCTGGCTCTGCTTGCGGTCGGCGCCGGCTTTGCGATCCGGTATTCCTTCGGATACTTCCTGGGTCGCGAGCCCTGTGTGGCGTTCCTGTTCGTCCTGGTGGGGGTCAAGTACCTCGAGGCGAGAAGCGCTCGTGACGGCACGCTGCTCGTTTGCCTGGCGAGCTTCCTGGTACTCACGCCTTTTTTCACCAGCCAGTCGCTGCTGGCCGCGGCGGCGGCGGTCCCGGCGCTGCTGGCGCTCGGCCTGACGCTGCAGGTGCTCGCGCAGCCGACGCTGCGGGATGCGCCGTTGACGGCGTGGCGCGCCCCGACCAAGCTGACGCTTCTGCTGTTCGCGCAGGGGATACCGCTGGCCGCCATCCTCTTCGTGCTGTTCCCGCGGCTCGCCGGGCCCCTGTGGGGCGTTCCGGTCGATACCGCCGCACGCTCCGGGCTGTCCGAGCGCATGGCGCCGGGGATGATCAGCCAGTTGTCGCTGTCGGATGCGGTGGCGTTTCGCGTCGATTTCGAGACCCCGGAACCGCCGCACGCATTGCGCTACTGGCGTGGACCGGTGCTTTCGCGGTTCGACGGACGGGAATGGACGATGGTCCTGCGTCAGCCCGGTGCCCTGCCGCGACCGGGCGCCGGGAAGCGCGTCGTCTACGAGGTCACGCTCGAGCCGCATTGGAAGCCCTGGCTGTTTGCGCTCGAACTGCCGGCCGAGTTGCCGACGGCCGATACCGATGCGGACGGCGGCGGTCGCACCAGCGACCTGGCGATCATGACCGTCGACCGGCGCTTGCTCGCGCGCACTCCCGTGTCGCAGCCGCTGCGCTACCGCCAGGTATCGGTGCTCAGCAGCGCATATCCGGCCGGCAGTGCGGCGCAACTCGAGGCCGACATCGCCGACAACCTCCAGCTGCCGACCGGACGTCTGCGCGGCAACCCGCGGACGCTGGCATTGGCAGCGCAACTGCGCGAGCAGCACCGGGATGCCGGCGAGTACATTGCCTCGGTGCTGCAGTGGTTCCGCTCCGAACCCTTCTACTATTCGCTGGAACCGCCGCTGCTGCCGGGGAGCAATCCGGTCGACGATTTCCTGTTCGACAGCAGGATCGGATTCTGCGAACACTATGCGAGCGCCTTCGTCGTGCTGCTGCGCGCCGCCGGCATCCCCGCGCGGGTGGTCACCGGCTACCAGGGCGGCGAGATCAACCCCAACGGCGGGTACATGATCGTGCGCCAGTCCGATGCGCATGCCTGGGCCGAGGCCCTCGTCGACGGGCAATGGCGCCGCTACGACCCGACGGGCGCGGTGTCGCCGTCGCGGATCGCCAACGGCCTGGGCGGCGCGCTGCCGGCGAGCGAGTTCGTGCCGCTGCTTGCCAGGCTCGACGAGGGCTGGTTCAAGGGGGTACAGCTCGCCTGGGACGCACTCAACCACGACTGGCGCCGGCGCGTCGTCGGATTCAACCGCGAGCAACAGCATTCGCTGTGGCGGGACTGGAACCTGGACGCGCTCCCGCCGGCGTCGATCACCGCGCTGGTCGCGCTGCTTGTCGGAGGCTGGGGCGCGGCGATGCTGGCCGCGTTGGCGTGGTGGCGTCGCCGAAGCGGGGACCGCGCCGTGGTGCTGTGGCATGCGCTATGCCTTCGCCTTGCCCGGGCCGGATTGCCGCGGCGGCCGCACGAAGGACCGCTGGCCTATACGACGCGCGCGGCGACGCGATGGCCCGAGTTCGTCGCTGCGTTTCGCGTCATCGGCGACACCTACGCCGCGTTGCGCTACGGCCCCGAGTCGGCGCCAGGCAGCGCGGACCGGAATCGGGGGCCGGCGCTCCGGCGGCTGGCCGACGCGGTCCGCGTGCTGCCGTCCCCCTCGGCACTGCGAGCAGCCGCCGCATCGGGCTGACCGCTCGCAGCGGGGCAGCGGGCCGCCGGCGAAAGCAATCGCCCCCGCCGCGCGGCGGGAACTACAGCAGCGCGTCCCGGTCGAGGCCGCGCCGCTTGAGCCGGGCGCGGAGCTTCTCCAGCGCCTCGGCCTGAATCTGGCGCACGCGCTCGCGCGTCACACCGAGTTCGCCGGCCAGTTCCTCGAGCGTCGCGACGTCCTTGCCGTTGAATCCGTAGCGCCGCTCGATCACCGTGCGCTGGCGTTCATTGAGTTCGTCCAGCCACTGTCGCACCCAGGCCTCGATCTCGGTGTTGTGCAGCAGCAGCTCCGGCGAGAGGGCTCCCTCGTCGGCGACGCCGTCGGCGATCGACACGCCGCCCTGGCGGTCGAGCGGCGCGTCCAGCGTCGTCACGTGCTCGTTGTACCGCAGCACCTTGCGCACCTGATCGACCGGCTTGTCGAGCAGATGCGCGACGTCGTCCAGCGACGCCTCGCGCCCCTGCGGGGTACCGTGCATCTCGAGGTGTCGCAGCGCGCGGAGGACGACATTGAGCTCCTTGACGACGTGTGCCGGCAGCCGGATCGTCCGCGACTGGTTCATGATCGCGCGCTCGACGGCCTGGCGGATCCACCAGGTTGCATAGGTGGTGAACCGGAAGCCGCGCTCGGCGTCGAATTTCTCCAGCGCGTGGATCAGCCCCAGGTTGCCCTCCTCGATCAGGTCGGGCAGCGCGAGGCCGCGATTCGTGTAGTGCTTGGCGATGCTGACGACGAGGCGCAGATTGCGCTCGATGAGCTTCTGCCGGGCGTCGAAGTCGCCGCGCGCCATCGCCCGGGCGAGCGCAAGTTCCTCGTCGGCCTTGAGCAGCGTGTGCTGGCCGATCTCGTTGAAATAGATCTGGGTGAGGTCGTTGACGAAGTCCGACGAGAGGCCCGGTTCGGGCACCCCCAGCGGCAGCTCGCCGGTCCAGCGATCGCGCTCAGGCCGCGGCTCCGCATCCGCCGCCAGGGCATCCGGCTCGCGCTCCAGCAGCGCGTCGTCGGCAACCGCGATCCCCGGGAGTTCCGGGTCGTCATGGACGCGCGCGCGCCGCGGCCGTGTCATGCCGGCGGCAGGTACTTCAGCGGATCCATGGGCGTGCCTTGCCTGCGGATCTCGAAATGCAGCTTCACCTGATTGGCGTCGGTATTCCCCATTTCGGCGATCTTCTGGCCCTTCGTCACCTGCTGGCCTTCCTTGACCAGGATTTCCCGGTTGTGCGCATAGGCGGACAGATAGGTGGCGTTGTGCTTGATGATGACGAGCTTGCCGTAGCCGCGTATGCCCGTTCCGGCGTACACCACCTTGCCCGCCGCACTCGCGACCACGGGCTGCCCTGCGGCGCCGGCAATGTCGATGCCCTTGAGGTTGGGATTCTCGGAGACGCCGGTGACGAGCTTGCCGGCGGTCGGCCAGATCCAGCCGAGTTTCTCGTCGTCGTCGGCGGGCGCCGGCTTGGCCTCGGGCCTGGGCTCCGGGCGGGCGAGCGCCGGCGGCGGCGCGGGTTCCGGAGCCGCCGCCGGCGCACGCGGCGCAACGGGTGCCGCGGCGCGCTGCACGTCGCGCAGCGCCTGCTCGGAGTACGGCTCCTTCACCGCCTGCGGCTGCGTCTTGTAGGTGTCCGAATTGCGCGCTCCGGGAACGGCAGCGGGCGCAGTTCCGGCCGCCACCGCATGTCCGTCGCCGGTGACCACGGGCGGCGCGCTGGGCAGAGGCGCCGTCGTGACGCCCGCATCGCTCCCCGCCGCGATCGCGGCGGAATCACCCGGCGCCGCGAGGCGCAGCACCTGCCCCTCGCGGATCAGATTCACGTTCTCGATCGCATTCCAGGCTGCAAGCTCGCGGTAGTCGAGCCCGTTGTCAAGAGCGATCTTGTACAGCGTATCGCCGCGCTTCACCGTATACGTGGGCAGGCGCGCCTCCGGCCCGGGCGCTGCGGCAATCGGCGCAGGCGCGACCGCAGCCGCCGGCGGCGCGGAACCGGGCACCGGCCGCGGCGGACGCACGGCGCGCTCTTCGACCGGGGCAGGAGAGCGCGACGCGCAGGCGGCAACGAGCAGCAGCAGCGCGCAGACGACGAGGCGCGCCGGCCAAGCGCAACGAGCGGAATCGGGGGGCAAGCGGAGCGCGGATCGCGGCATCGAGGGGACCACGGGCGCGGGGCGCGGCGTCATGCGAGGCCGGGCAGCAACGGGACGAATCGTACCGCATCGAATGTCTGCTCCCGGTGGGCGCCGGGACTGCCTTCGACGACCGTCAGCCGCTGCACACCATCGCCCAGATCGCCATGCTGTGCCAGCGGCAGGACCATGCGCCCGCCCTGCTTCAGGTAGTTGAGCAGCGCGACGGGCACGTGCGTCGCTCCCGCCGTGACGAGGATCGCATCCACCTGCAGCTCCTCGCCCAGATCCGCCGACCCGTCGCCGTGCATCAGCCGGACGTTCTTCACGGCCAGCGACTGGAGGTTGCGGCGCGCCTTGGTGACCAGGGCGCCGATGCGCTCCACCGAATAGACGTCGCCCGCGAGCTGCGCAAGCACCGCAGTCTGGTAGCCGCAGCCGGTCCCGACTTCGAGCACGCTCTCGAGCGTCCGGCCGTTGCGCGCGAGTTCGGTCATCCGGGCGACGACCCACGGCTGCGAAATGGTCTGCCCGTTGCCGATCGGCAGCGGCGTGTCGTCGTAGGCGCGTATCGCCAGCGCTTCGTCGACGAAGATGTGTCGTGGCACCGCGTTCATCGCCGCGAGAACGATTTCGTCGCGGATGCCGTCGGCACGCAGCCGCTCGACCATGCGCGTGCGCGTCCTCGTGGACGTCATGCCGATGCCGGCCATGCGCTCGCTCCGCGTCGTCATGGCGCGCCGCGCGGTTCCACGATCCCCGGCCTGCGCCGTGTCAAGGCGAGAGCCATGCCGAAACCGGCTGCATCTGATCGCGGTTCGTGAGGTCGATCTGCAACGGCGTCACCGACACGAAACGCTGCTCGACGGCATGAAAATCGGTGCCGGCACCGGCATCCGCCGCCGCCCCGGCAGCGCCGACCCAGTACACGGTCTCTCCGCGAGGACTCTTCGTCTTGATCGTGTCCTCGGCCTTGTGCCGGCGCCCGAGCCGGGTGATCCGGTAGCCATTGAGCTCCTCGCGGGGAACGTCGGGAACGTTGACGTTGAGCAGCCACGCGCCGAGAGCGTTCCGGCGATGGCGATCGAGCAATTCGACGGCGATCGCGGCGGCGGTTTCGAAATGCGCGGCCGTCTTCGATGCCAGCGAAATGGCGATGGACGGTATGCCGAGCAGGTAGCCCTCGGTGGCGGCGGCGACCGTGCCGGAATAGATCGTGTCGTCGCCCATGTTGGCACCGAGGTTGATCCCCGAGATCACCATGTCCGGCAGCCGGTCGAGCAGGCCGGTCACCGCAAGGTGCACGCAATCGGTGGGCGTGCCGTTGACGAAACGGAATCCGTTCGGAGCCTGACGCACGGTCAGGGGGCGATCGAGCGTCAGCGAATTGGACGCGCCGCTGCGGTCGCGTTCCGGGGCGACGACGGTAATCTCCGCGTGCGGCGCGAGTGCGGCGGCGAGCCGCTCCAGGCCCGGCGCGAAGTAACCGTCGTCGTTGGAGAGAAGGATGCGCATCGGGATGAACCGATTATAACCGCTGGAGCGGTGCCATTCCGCGAATGCGCGGGTGTCTATAATCGACCCATGCCGCATTGCACTTGTTTCCGCCGGCGAGCCGCGACCGCGAGGTGGCCGCGATGCCGAGGGTGACGCCGCTGACCGCGCTCGCCGTCGCGCTGGCCGCACTCGCCGCGCTTCCGGTCGCCGCCGTTCTGGGACTCGGTTTCGCACCCGGCCACGGCGGGGTCTGGGCGCACCTCGCCGCCACGGTGCTGCCCGGATTCGTCGCGAATACGGTCGCGCTCGTCGTGCTGGTCGGCGCCGGCGTCGCGTTCGGAGGCACCATCGCCGCGTGGCTCATCACGCATCGGCGGTTTCCTGGCGCCCGGTTCTTCGAATGGGCGCTGCTGCTGCCGCTGGCCGTGCCCGCGTACGTGATGGCGTATGTCTACACGGACTGGCTCGAGTACGCGGGTCCCGTGCAGGCCGTGCTGCGCCGGACTTCGGGCTGGTCACACGGCGACTACTGGTTTCCCGATATCCGGTCGCTCGGCGGCGCGGCGGCGATGTTCATCGCGGTGCTCTATCCGTACGTCTACCTGCTCGCCCGAACCGCGTTCCTCGAGCGCCCGGCGTCGCTGACCGAAGCGGCGCGCACGATGGGTCTTGGAGCCCGCCGGACGTTCTGGCGGGTCGATCTGCCGCTTGCGCGCCCCGCGATCGCCGGAGGCATCGCGCTGGCGTTGATGGAGACTCTCGCCGACTACGGCACCGTGGCGTATTTTGCCGTGGACACCTTCACGACGGGGATCTATCGTGCGTGGTTTTCGCTGTCCGACCGCGTCGCCGCCGCGCAGCTGTCCGCCGCACTTCTGGCGTTCGTCGTCGGCGCAATCCTGCTCGAACACTGGTCCCGCGGCGCGGTGCGGGTCGCCGGCGGCGCGAGGCAGCGCAGCCCGGCGTCTTCGCGCCCGAACCTTGCGGGCTGGCGGGCGTGGACCGCGACGCTGATCTGTGGCGCCCCGGTCGTCATCGGATTCGTCCTGCCGGTGGTGCTTCTCGCCCGGCTCGCGTTGTCGGAGACGGAGCCCTTGGCGATCGCGCGATTCGCGGAACTCGCATGGAACAGCTTTCGCGTCGCCGGAATCGCCGCGGTACTCGCCGTGATGCTCGCCGTCGTCGTCGCGTACGCCGTGCGCCTGTCGCCCGGTGCATTGACGCGCGGCACCTCGCGCCTGCTGGCGCTGGGCTACGCCGTTCCGGGATCGGTGCTCGCCGTCGGCGTCCTGCTGCCGGTAGGGGCGCTTGACACCTGGCTCGCGGGCTTCGCACAGCGGACATTCGGGATCGGCACCGGCCTGCTGTTCACCGGCACGGTCGTCGCCTTGATCTACGCCTATCTCGTCCGCTATTTCGCCGTTGCCTGGAACAGCGTCGAGCCCGGCTTCGCGCGGATCACACCGAACATGGATGCGGCGGCGCGCGGTCTGGGCGCCGGAACCGCCGGCACGCTGCTGCGCGTGCACGCGCCCCTGCTCGCGCGAAGCGCTGCCGCCGGCGCATTGCTGGTGTTCGTCGATGTGATGAAGGAGCTGCCGGCAACGCTGGTGATGCGGCCGTTCAATTTCGACACGCTGGCAACGCAGACCTACACGCTGGCGAAGGACGAACGGCTCGCCGAAGCCGCCTTGCCGTCGCTCGCGATCGTCGCCGTCGGGGTCCTGCCGCTGCTCATCCTGGCGCGGGCGGTACGGCGGGGCGCGCCGCGTCCGAAGGGTGCGCTCGCGACGCCGCTCGCGACCGGGAACACGGCCTGAACTTCCGGGAGTGTCGGCGGCCGGCGAAATCGCCGACCCCGCCGCAGCAACGCCCTGCGCGCGATCACGCGTTCGTCACTTCCAGCCCGCGCGGTCGAGGAGTTTCTGCGCCGCAGCTGTGTTCTTTCCCAATGTCGCGATCGGCAGCGTGTCGGCCTTGAACGTGCCGAGTGATTCCAGTTCGGCGTTCTTCGCCACCGCGTCCTTGACCGCGGGCCATTCGTTGTTGCCGTTGGCGAAATAGGCCTGCGCTTCGTCACCCGCGAGATACTCGAGAAACTTCACGGCGTTGTCCCGATGCGGCGCGTTCCTGAGCACGCCCGCGCCGGCGATGTTGAGATGCGTCCCGTAGCTCGCCTGATCCGGCCAGACGAGCCCGGTCTTCGCCGCCCATTCCTTCTCCTCGGGCTTCGCCGAACGCATCAGGCGCACGTAATAGTAGGTGTTCGACAGCGCGATGCCGCATTCGCCGGCCGCGACCGCCTTGATCTGGTCGGTGTCGCCGCCGCGCGGAGTCCGTGCCATGTTGGCGACCACTCCCCTGGCCCAGGCCTCGGTCTTCGCTTCGCCGTGGTGCGCGATCAGCGCCGCGACCAGCGACAGGTTGTACGGGTGGCTGCCGGAGCGCGTGCAGACCTTCCCCCTGTTCTTCGCGTCAGCGAGCGACTCGTAGGTGGCGACGTCCGACGGATTCACCGATTCCTTGCTGTAGATGATCACGCGCGCGCGGCTGGAAAAGCCGTACCAGTGCCCGCCCGGATCGCGCAGCGACGACGGAATGCGGCTCTCCAGCGTCCGCGACTTCACCGGCTGGAACAGGCTCTGCTCCTGCGCCGACCAGAGCCGGGCGGCATCGACGATCATCAGGATGTCGGCAGGACTTTGCGCGCCCTCGCTGCGGATCCGATCCAGCAGCTGTTCGTCGCCGGCCTCGATCCGGTTGATCCTGATTCCCGTCGCCTTGGTGAAGTTGGCGTACAGCGCTTCGTCGGTCTGGTAATGACGCGCCGAATAGAGATTGAGGACCGGCTCGTCGGCGGCACCGGAATCGGTCGTTCCAAGCGCGAGTGAAAGCGTCGCGGCCAGGAACGCAAGGGGCCCAAGGAGCGAAGGAAGTTTCATGGCGTCATTTCGTGTGTGGCTCGATTCGACGACCCGATTCTGCCGCCGGAGCGCGCGCATGTCAATGAGAATAGGAATTATTCGTATTTGATGTCAGACCCGAGGACCGCGCGCCGCCCGGATCAGCCGCTGTTCCGCAGCCCGGCAGCCAACCCATTGATCGTCAAGTGAATCGCGCGCTGCGTCCGCTCGTCGGTATGCCCGTCCCGGAACCGCCGCAGCAGCTCGACCTGCAGGTGGTTCAGCGGATCCAGATAGGGAAATCGGTTGCGGATGCTCCGGGCCAGCGTCGGGTTGTCCTCGAGCAGGCCGGCGTGCCCGGTGATGGCGAGGACGTGCCGGATCGACCGATCGTGCTCCGCGGCGATGCGGCCGAAGATGGCCTCGCGCGCAGCGGCGTCGGGAACGAGCTCCGCATAGCGTGATGCAATCGCCAGATCGGTCTTGGCCAGCACCATCGCCATGTTCGACAGGACGCTGCGAAAGAACGGCCACCGCCGGTGCATTTCGGCGAGGAGGGCCAAACCGGCGACCGCCCCGTCCGGATACGCGGCGAGCCAGGCGTCGACCGTGGTGCCGAAGCCGTACCAGCCCGGCAGCATCAGCCGGCATTGGCCCCAGCTGAATACCCAGGGAATCGCGCGCAGATCCTCGATCCGCGTCGAAGCGGTGCGCGACGCCGGCCGGCTGCCGATGTTGAGGCCGGCGATTTCGGCAATCGGCGTCGCGGCGCGGAAATAGGCGACGAACTCCGGCGTTTCGTAGACAAGACCCCGGTAGGCCGCATAGGCGCCCGCCGAAAGTGCATCCATCACTTCGTAGAATTGCGCGGCCCGGTCGTCGAGCTGCTCGGTGTCGAGAAAGCTCGCCTCGAGCGTGGCCGCGACCAGCGTTTCCAGGTTTCGCCGGCCGCGATCGGGATCCGAGTACTTGCTGGCAATGATCTCGCCCTGCTCGGTGACGCGAAGTCCCCCCGCAACGCTGCCTGCCGGCTGCGCCAGGATCGCCTCGAAGCTCGGCCCCCCGCCGCGGCCGACCGTCCCGCCCCGTCCGTGAAACAGCCGCAACTTGACGCCGTGCGCGCGAAACACGTCGACGAGCGCGAGCTCGGCGCGATAGAGCGCCCAGTTTGCCGCGACGTACCCGCCATCCTTGTTGCTGTCGGAATAGCCGAGCATCACCTCCTGCCAGCCACCCCGGGCGACGAGCCACCGACGGTAGCACGGCAACGCGAACGCGCCGCGCATAATTGCCGCGCTGCGGCCGAGATCGTCGATCGTTTCGAACAGGGGGATGATGTTGACGGCGAGCGCGTCGCCCTGCACCAACCCGACTTCCTTCAGCAGGATGGCGACTTCGAGCAGGTCGGACACCGACTGGCATTTCGAGATCACGTAGTTCGGGAGAGCCGCCGCGCCAAAGCGGCCGTGGATCCGGGCGGCCACCCCGAGGATCGCAAGCTCCGACGCGGCGGTCTCGGAATAGGCGAGATGCGGCGAATGGAGAAGGCGCGGACTCTCCAGTTCGCGGGCAAGCAATGCCACGCGGTCGGCCTCGGACAGCTGGGCGTAGCCGGCGGCGGCCCCGGCGCGTGCCAGCAGCTCGCCGACGACCGCCTCGTGCACGTCGGCGTTCTGTCGCAGGTCGAGAACGGCGAGGTGAAAACCAAAGACTTCGACGGCACGGATCAACGGCGCAAGGCGGCCGGCCGCCAGCGGCGCGGCGCCATGCGTCGCCAGCGATTCGGCGATCACTCCGAGGTCGCCCAGCAGATCGCCGGGCGTCGCGTAGGACGGAAGATCCGCGTGCGGCGCGCGCGCCGGAACGAAGCCTGCGAGCAATCCTGCCGTCGCGGCGACGCGCGCGTAGACACCGATCAGCGCCTGCCGATACGGCTCGTCGGCCCGGTGGGGATTGGCGTCCCGCGCCGAAGCCGCCAGAGCCGACAGGGCCGCCGTGGGTCGCACCAGGCGCGTGGACACCGAGAGCTCGCCTCCCAGCAGGTGGATCTGCTCCAGGTAGTGCGCAAACGCGACCGCGGACTGCGCCGTGACGGCGTAGTTCAGCGTCTCGGCAACGACGAAGGGATTGCCATCGCGGTCGCCGCCGATCCAGGAGCCGAGTTTGAGGAACGGCGGCAGCGTCTCGCCCGGGAACGCTCCGAACCCGGCGCGCAGCCGTTCCTCCAGCGAAAGGTAGAGCTTCGGCAGCTCGGCGAGAAACGTGTACCGGTAATAGGCGAGCCCGTTGTCGATCTCGTCGGTGACCCTGAGCCGAGTCAGGCGAATCATCGCCGTCTGCCACAGGGCGAGGACCTGACGGTGGAGCCCGGTTTCGAACTCGACCGATTCATCGGGGGTGAGCAATACGCGATCACGCCATTGCAGCAGCCGCACGATCTCGCGTTCGCAATCGAGGATGCTCTTGCGCTGGACCTCCGTCGGATGCGCGGTCAGAACCGGGCTCACCAGCGCGCCGTCGAACCAGCCCGCCACCGCGCTCGCATCGTGGCCCTGCGCGACGACGCGGTCGATCGCGTCGGCGAGGCTCCCGCGCTGCGGCGGCGATCCGGCCAGCGCGTGGGCGCGGCGCCGGCGATTCTGGTGAACGTCCTCGGCGATGTTCGCCAGGTGCGAGAAATAGCTGAACGCACGCACGACGTCGAGCGTCTCGCCGATGGGCAGGCCGGTCTGCAGGGCGACGAGTTCCCGCCGCACCGCCGGCGCGTCGTGGTGACCCGCGCGCCGAAACCGGATCGCCGTCTGCCGGATGGCCTCGATCCTCGCGAATCCGGCTTCTCCCGCCTGCGCGCGAAGCACGTCGCCCAGCAGCCGGCCGAGGAGGCGCGTGTCCTCGCGCAGCGGCAGGTCCTTGTCGGTCGGGTGGTCGGCGGCGTCGGTCATCGGCGAATTGACGGCGATTCAGGGTGCGACATTCGCTCCCGGCGCGGGTGCGCGTGCATAGGCGCGGCCATTCCCTACGGCGCGGCGCGCGATCGCGTCGATCCACAACTCGCTCGCGCCACCATCGTACAGCAACCGGCGCACCGAATCGGCGCGCGATCCGGTCGCGGCGGACAGCCGTTGCGCAACGCGCGAACGTGCCGCCCCGGCACGCGCGCACGCAGCGGCCCGCGTCACCGCGCGGCCTTGATCGCCTCCGCCAGCCTCCACACGGCCGCCGCGTAGAGCCGGCTCTTGTTGTAGCGCGTGATCACATAGAAATTCTGGCAGGCGATCCAGTAGCTCGCACCTTCGTCTCCACCCGCCGACTTCTCCTCGAGCAGCAGCAGTCCCACCGGCTCGGGAGCGACTTCGGGCAGCGCCCCGTCCACGGTGACGCCGTCGGCGGACCAGGCGTCCAGCGCCCGCCGCTCGCTGATGCCGCCGTCGAGCCGCCGCAACACGGCGTCGCGATTCCCGGGCGCAATCACCGCCGGCAGCAGCACGGGCTGCCCGCTCTGCCAGTCGTGGCGCGCAAGGTAGCTGGCGACGCTGCCGACGATATCGGCGGGGCTCGCCCAGAGATCGACGCGGCCATCGCCGTCGAAATCCACCGCGAAGTTTCGATAGCTGCCCGGCATGAACTGCGGCACGCCGAGGGCGCCGGCGTACGATCCCTTCGCCGCCAGCAGCGGCAGGCCCTGCTCCCGCGCAAGCAGCAGGAACTGCTTCAGTTCGCCGCGGAAGAACGCCGCGCGACGCGGGTAGTCGAACGCCAGCGTCGCCAGCGCATCCAGCGCGCGATGCTTCCCGGTGATGCGCCCGTAGTGCGTCTCGACGCCGACGATGGCGACGATCACCTCGGCGGGAACGCCGAAGCGTTCCTCGGCGCGCGCCAGGTCGTCCGCATGGGCGTTCCAGTACGCAACGCCGGCGTCGATGCGTTCGCGGGTCAGGAACTGCGGAGCGTAGTCGTGCCATTTCGGCGGATCGAGCAACGGCCGCTGCATGGCCTCGACGATCTTCGGCTGGAATCTTGCCCCGGCAAAGGCGCGCTGCAGCGTCGCCCGGTCATACGCGTGCTCCATCACCATCTCGTCGATGAACGCACGGACGTCGCCGCGCGACGCGTAGCCGGCCGGTGGCGGACTCTTCGGCGCCGCCAGGACGAATGAAGAGGCTGTGACGAGCAGCAACAGCAGCAGGCAGCGCGGACGAAGCAAGGGTGGGCAATCGAAGGAGCGCGGGAACCGAGGTGCGCGAATGTTATCATCGTGCGGACCGTCGACCGGGGAAGTCGTGCACCATCCGCCGCGCGCCGGTCGCCCGATCCGCATTTCCCCCCGCTCCATGCTGCCGCGATGATGTACCCGTTCTTCCGCCCGCTCCTGTTCGCATTCGACCCGGAAACGGCGCACGAGATGGCGTTTGCGAGCCTCGATGCCGCGGCGAGGCTCGGCATAGCGAATTTGCTCGGCCCGCGCATCCCTCCGTCGCCGGTCACGGCGATGGGGCTCGCCTTTCCGAACCGGGTCGGGCTCGCGGCCGGCCTCGACAAGAACGCCGCGCACATCGACGGCCTCGCCACCTTCGGCTTCGGCTTCATCGAATGCGGAACCGTGACGCCGCGACCGCAGCCGGGCAACCCGAAGCCGCGCATCTTCAGGCTGCCCGAACTCCAGGCGCTGATCAACCGGCTTGGATTCAACAACGATGGCGTGGAACGCTTCCTCGCCAATGTCGAGCGCGCGTCGTGGCGCGGGATCCTCGGGCTCAACATCGGCAAGAATTTCGACACGCCGAACACCCGCGCCATCGACGACTACATCGCCTGCCTGCGCGCGGTCTACGCCCGGGCTTCGTACGTGACCGTGAACATCTCGTCGCCGAATACCAAAGGATTGCGTGACTTGCAGGCGGAGGACGCGCTTGCCGCCTTGCTTGCCGCGCTGAAATCGGAGCAGGCGGCACTCGCGGACAAGCACGGCAAGTACACTCCGGTGGCGATCAAGATCGCGCCGGACCTCGCGCCGGCGGCGATTGAAGGCATTGCGAAGCTGCTGGCCAGTCACCGGATCGACGGCGTCATTGCGACCAATACGACCATTGCCCGCGATGCCGTCCGCGGCCATCGGCACGGCGACGAGGCCGGAGGACTGTCGGGGCGCCCGCTGCGCGCGCAGGCGACGACGGTGATCCGCACGCTCGCCGGGGCGCTCGACGGGGCACTGCCGATCATCGGCGTGGGCGGCATCCTCTGCGGCGAGGATGCCAAGGAAAAGATCGATGCCGGCGCGACGCTGGTGCAGGTGTACACGGGATTGATCTATCGCGGACCCGAGCTCGTCGTGGAATGCGCGAGGACGCTGGCCCGGACCTGAGTCCTGATCGGGCCCCGAGGTCAGCGAGCGCGCTTGCGCGCCGGATCATTCGCGGGCGAGGACGAGCATCTTGCCCGTCGCGTCGGCGACGACGACGTCGTTCTGATTGCGGCAGACGCCGGCGAGCACCACCACGCCGCCGCCGTGCTGCGGCTTGTCGACCTTTTCCGCGACGGTCCACGTCGTGCGCAACGTGTCGCCGACCCGCACCGGCGCCTTGAAGCGCGCGGCGTGCTCGAGGTAGGCGATCGCCGTGCCGTGGAAATACATGCCGACCGGCGCCCCCATCAGCGCGCTGGTCATCACGCCGTGCAGGATCCGCGTGCCGAACCGCGATTTCTTCGCGTACTCGTCGTCGACGTGGTGCGGGTTGAAATCTCCGATGAGGCCCGCGCCCAGCACCAGATGCGTATCGGTGATCGTCACCGAGCGGCCGAAGACCTCGCCGACTTCCACCTCGTCGTACCAGCGACCGCTTGCGTCGGATGGTCCTGCCGCCCGCACCATACCCTCCCCGGTCAATGCGGCGCCGCGCCGGATCGCAGCGCGGCCAGTTCGTCCAGGCACAGGCAGGTGAACGCGAGGCCGGCGAATGCCGGCGACAGCAGGTTCACCAGCGGAACGAGCGACAGCGGCGCGACCGCCAGCCCGAGAGCCAGCAGTCGGCCGCGGGCACTGCGCAGGATCGCAATCCGTTCTTCCGGACTCGCGTGCTCGGCGAGCGCATCGTACCGGAACAAGCGCTGGTTGAGCCATGCGTTCTGCAGCAGGCCCAGCGTCACGCCGATCACCGGAACCAGAAGCAGCGGCAGTACGACAAGCCACAGCGCCAGCCAGACGCCGATGGCGACCAGTGCATTGATCATGCCTCCCGCCACGGTGCCGCCGCGCCTGCGCTCGAGAAGCGGATAGTGGCGCGTTGCGACCGCGCGCACGAATACCGGCCCAGCCAGGGTCGCGACGACAGCGAGAGCCAGCGCGCCGGCGGCAAGCGTCAGCACGATGAACGTCGCCGCGCTGCCGCCGGCCCATGCCACCGGCCCCGGATCCGGCAGGAGGCCCCAGGCCGCTATCCATCGGGAAATTGCGCCGGCGAAAAGGTCGCGAAGCGGGGACCAGAGCGTGAATGCCGCGACGATCCACAGCACCAGGCCGATCGCGAGCGGAGCGAATACCAGCGCCAGCACGCGCCTTTCGGTCACCAGCGGCGCCGCGCGCGCCAGGGCGCGAACCACCGCCATCACTCGCCGCCGCCCGCATCCCGAGGCGGCGGCACCCACGCCTCCCAGCGGAACCCGCCGGCCTCGACGCCGGCGACGAGATGCGCAAGCGCCTCATCCAGCAATGCCGGGGCGCCGCGCACACCGAGTTCGATACGGCGTGCGCCATCGGGAAGGAACGACGGCAGGCTGAAGAGCTTCAGGCCGGGAAAACGGCTGACGTTCTCGTTCATGACCGGAAGCAGCTGGCTTTCGCCGGCGCCGTACACGACGATGGCGCGCTCCGCAATCTGCGGCGCGGCGAACGTCGTTGCATGCGTCTCGAGCACCCAGTCGAGCATCGGCCAGGCCATCTGCGGAAAGCCGGGAAGGAACCAGTGGCCGCGGATCGAGAACGACGCGACGCGATTCACCGGATTCGGAATGATCGCGCTGCCGGAAGGAAATTCCGCCATCAGCACGCGATGCGGATAGGCGTCGGCGCCGAAGCGCGCCTCGAGCTCCGCCACGGCCTCTGCATGCCGGGCCAGCGGCACGCCGAGCGCCGCGGCGGCGGCCTGCCGCGTATGGTCGTCCGGAGTCGCCCCGACGCCACCGAAGACGAACACGATGTCGCCGCGCGTGAACGACTCGCGAAGCACCGAAGTCAGCCGCGCGCGATCATCGCCCTCGTAACGCGCCCATCCGAGCGTCAGTCCGCGTTCGCCGAGCGCGGCGACGACGTGCGCGAGATGCCGGTCCTGGCGCTTGCCCGAGAGTATTTCGTCGCCGATGATCAGCGCGCCGATGGGCGGACGGTCCACAGCCAATCCTTTGCGGGGAGAGCCGGCGTGGGCGATGGCGACGCCGGTGGGCCGAATCAGTGGTTGCGAGCGCGGGCGCGCAGTCGACCGGCGGGCGTGGCGCGACACCGACCGATCGCGTCGGCTACGGCGACGGCGAACGCCGCCCGAAGGTGGGCCGCTCCGCTGCGCGCAATCGAATCGATCCCGGGCTCACCGCGCTAGAGTTCCGACGGCTCGGGGAACTTGTCGTCGATCTGCGCCATCATGCTGCCGAACGCGCGGTCGATCAACGGCTCGGCCTCGACCAGCCGCGCCTGATCGTTGCGGAAGCGTATGGCGAGTTCCTCCGCGGTCATCGACAGCGCCTTCTGCCCCTGCCGGTTGGTGAACAGGTACGTGCCGCGCAGCGGGCTGATCCAGGCCAGCTTCGCGAACGCCAGCTGGCCGTCCTCCGCCTCGAACTCGATCCATGTGCCGCGCTCGAGGCTCTGCGCGATTTCGAAGTACTGGTCGTCGATAAGCTCGGGGGTTTCCTCGACCGGCGCCGGTGCCGCGGCGGACATCGCCACCGCGAGTTCCTCGGCCTTCGCTGCCGCGACGTCGTCCCCGGCGGCCTTGGCCTGCTCGGCTTCGGCCTTCGCCTGCTCGGCAACCGCCGCGGTTGCCAGCGGTGCCGAGGCGAGCGAAGGCTTCACCGCCGCCGCATGCGCCTCGACCAGGTTGGACATGTAGCGCTCGCGGTCCTCGGGCGGCCAGGTCACGCCCTGCATTCCCGCGGAAAGGCGCTTTAGCAGCGACGGCAACAGCGCCACCAGGTGCTTGCGGTCCTCGTTCGTCTTTTTCGGCTGCACGCTCCAGACGAGATCCTCGAGCGTGGCGACCGTCTGGCCCCAGGATTCGCTTTCCTCGCCGTGCTTCAGGTAGACGCTTTCCAGCGCGTTCTGCCAGCGCAGGCGCAGGAACGCGGCGAGGAAGTTCGGAATCGGATACGCCTCGATGCGCCGCTCGATCTCCGTCTTGGCGACCGCCGCCGCGAGTTGCTGGCGATCGTTCTGGTTGATCTCGTCGGCCGTGGACTGGATGTTGGCCTCGGCGGCCTTCTCCTCCTCGGCCAGAAACTGCGCAAGTTCGGCGCGCGTTTCGTCGAAGATGACCAGGTTGTCGCTGAAGCCGTCGAGTATCTTGTGGACGATGCCGTCGATCTTGCGGTAGAGCGGGTCGTCCTGGCCCATCACCGGGGACCAGCCGAGGCCTGCTTCCGCCAGCGCGTTTACCAGCAATCGCGACGGATGCGACTTCTTGGCGAAGAACGCGCCATCGAGCATCGCCGCCTTCAGCACCGGAATCTGCAGCCGCGCCAGCAGCGCCTTGATGCCGTCGGGCAGGTCCTTGGTCTCGAAGATGAAATCGAACAGCATCGCGACCAGCTCGATCGTCATCGATTCGAGCTGGTTTACGCGCTTCCCCAGCGAGGAATCCTGGAGGTCGCGCAGGACGTTGTGACGTCCTTCGGGAATGCCGGAAAAATCGACCAGCGTGCCGTCGCCGAGGTCGAAATCGGTCTCCCCGGCCTGCAGGCGCGCGAGGCCCTCGCCCAGCGCGGGCGTGGCGATGATCGGCATGCCGGGGACGTAGCCCGACGGCAGCGGCGGAAGCGGCCCGCTCGGTATGTAGCGCATCCCCGCGCTTACGTCGATCTGCGGGAATTCGCCCTGTCCGTGCCCCTGTCCGTGCCCCTGTCCGTGCCCCTGTCCGTGCCCCTGCCGCCCCGCCCCGCCCCGGCCCCTGCCCCGCCATGCCCGCCGTCGGCGACGCGCTCGGAGCGAAACGGTCGGGCGGCATCTGTCCGCCGAGCATCCGTCGGAACAGTGCCATGACGTCGACCTCGGCCGACGGTGGCGGCGCCTCGGCGCGCCGGGCCGCCGCATTGGCGATCGCGTCCGCCCGCGCGGCCGCAGCCGCCCGCGCGCGCTCCATCGGATTGGCATCGCGGCGGCCGACACCTCGGGCACGAAGACCGGCGGGAACGACCCTCAGATTCTGCAAGTGCTTGTTGATATCGGCATAGATCGCGTTGATGTCCTGCAGCGAGGACTGGTTCAGCTCCTTGAGAATCGCGAATTTGACGCGTTCGCCGGCCAGCACCGCCTTGAGGGCCTCGGCGAAAGCGTCGACGATGGCCGCGGGCGCCAGCGGGTTGGAGGAATTGTCGAGGTCCGGCCTCCCCAGCATATGGCCGATGCCCCGGGTCAGCATCTGCAATTCGTCGTGGCAGAAATTCTCGACGCCGCGGGTAATATTTCCCGTAATGACGGACTCGTCCATCGAGGTCGTCTCGACGAGCGCCAGATTGTCGACGTCGACCTTCGAGAAGTCGGCCTTTTCCTCCTCCTTGCCAGCGATCCGGTCGTTGACCACAGTGCGCAACCGCCGCTCGAACTCGGCCATCAGTGAAGGGCGGTCGACGCTGAGCGCCGCGCGCGCGTCGAGGAACACCTGCTGGTCCTCGCGCACGTCGCTCTTGCTTGCCCGGTCCATCAGCATGTCGGAGATGTGATCGAGCATCGAGGTGAACGAAAGCAGCAGACGATGAATCGCCAGATCCCGGCAGTCGGCCATGATCTTCGCCATCTCGCGCGATACCGGCGGGCGGGCCGTCGTCTCGGTCGTCGTCTTGTTCATCGTGCTGCCATGGACGTCTTGAATTCCGTCGTGCGCGGGAGGCCCCGCGCATTCCCCTGGCGCCGGCGGCCATCCCGGCGCGACCTCGAAAAACCTGGACAAAAAACCGCTAAGTTACTGTAGCACGGGCGGATTCGCTATGCCAAGGCAAGTTGGAGCGCAGGCATGGTCAGCGAATGAGATCGGCCCAAGCCCGTTCCAGGCGCTTGCTCGACACCGGGTACGGGGTCCTGAGTTCCTGGGCAAACAGCGAAACGGAAAGCTCCTCCAGCAACCAGCGAAACGCTTCGAGCCCGCGCCCCGTTCGCCCCGCCTGGCGTTCGCTATCGAGGCGTTCCCGATAGCGCTGCCACCACCGGGCAACCATCGCCGCGTGCTTTTCGTCACGCGCCGGGTCCTCGATGTACCTGGCGAGGCGGCGATTGAGGGCCTTGAGGTAGCGCGGCAGGTGCGCCAGCTGCGCCCAAGACGTCTCCCGGAAGAATCCCGAATGGATCAGCGCGTCGCGGCGGGCACGCAGCTCAGCGGCAACGCGCGCCTGCGCCGGCGCCAGGGCGTTGATCCGAAGCGTCAGCGTGTGATGCTCGGCGGCCACGGCTTCCAGCAGCGAAAATGCCGCCTGCGCCACGGCCGGCAATCGCGCCCTCGCCCGCTTCACCTGTTCGGAAAACGCCTTCTCGTTGCGCGGGAGCGGGTCATCGCCGACGAACGCGCGATCACCGACCGCAGCGAGCAGGTCGGCGAGCAGCCGATCGGTCGGAATCGTCGCTTTCAGTTGCAGGGCGGCCTTCGCGAACCCCGGCGAGCCCTTTTCGTGGGCTGCGAGATGCTCCTTGAGCGCCAATCGTATGAGGCGCAGCACACCGGCACGCGTCGCCGCGTCGGCCGCCTCGCGGGTGTCGGAGAGCACAATGGAAACACTGTCCCCGTCGTCGACCAGCGCGGGGTAGCCGGTGATCCGCCGGCCATCCTTGCTGGCGGTCAGCGATTCGGGCAGGTCGCCGAAGTCCCAGCTCCGGATGCCGCGTCGTTCGACCGGAGGCCCGGCCTGCGCGAACGACAGCTGCGCCGCTTCGCCCAGTTGCAGGCGGAGCGCCGACAGGTCCCTCCCGCTCGCCATTTCCCGGCCCGCGGCATCGGCCACCCACACGTTGACCAGGAGATGCGGCGGGGGCACCGCGGCGTCCCATACGTCCGTCGGCGGCGCCTCGCCCAGGCGGGACTCGAGCCATCCGCGCAGCGCGTCGGCGAGCGACTCGCGTCCGAAAGGCACGGCTTCGAGGAACGCGGTGACCGTTTCCGGCAGCGGCGTCAGCCGGTTGCGCCAGGATTTCGGAAGCGCCTTGAGGTAGAAAGTCACCTTGTCCCGGATCATCCCGGGCACCAGCCAGGTGAGGCGCGCCGCGTCGACCTGGTTGAGCAGTGCCAGCGGCAGCGTCAATGTCAGGCCATCGAGCGGGTGTCCCGGGGCAAAGAGGTAACGGATCGGAAGGTCCGCATCGGCGAGCCTGACGGTCTCCGGAAACAGCGCCTCGGTAACCTGCGCCGCCGCGTGGCGCATCAGCGCCTCGCGCGACAGCATCAGCGCGCGCGGATCCCGTGCTTCAGCGCCTTCGCGCCAGCGCTCGAAGGTGATCTGAGAATGGACGCCATCGCCCAGGCGCTCGGCATAGAACGCGACGATCGTTTCGTCGTCGACCAGCACGTCCTGCCGCCGGGCCTTGTGCTCGAGGAGGGCGATCTCTTCGACGAGCCGGCGGTTGTGCTCGAGGAAGGACCCCTTGGTCCTCAGGGCCCCGGGCACGAGTGCCTCGCGGATGAAGACGTCGCGCGCGATCTTCGGGTCGATGCGACCGAAGGATACGCGTCGCCGCGGCACCAGCGTCAGACCGTAGAGCTGAACCCGCTCGCTCGCCACCACTTCACCGCGATCAGGATCCCAGTGCGGCTCGAAATACTCGCGCGACACGCGTTCACCGGCGACCGCTTCGACCCACTCGGGCTCGATCCTGGCGGCGCAGCGGGCGTAGAGCCGCGTCGTCTCCACCAGTTCTGCGGCCAGCACCCATTTCGGTCCCTTCTTCGCGAGGCCCGACCCGGGATGCAGGTGAAAGCGGATGCCGCGCGCCCCGAGATAGGCGTCGCCGTCGACGTCCTTCGCGCCGACGTTGCCGAGCAGGCCGGCGAGCAGCGCGCCGTGGATCGCCGCATACCGCGCAGCATCGATCGTCACCGGCAGCTTCGCATCCCAGGCCCAGCCCTGTTCGCCGATCGCGCTGGCCAGCTGGGTGTGCACGTCGCGCCACTCGGTGAGCCGCAGGTACGATACGAACTGTCCGCGGCAGGCATCGACCAGCCGGCGATGATTGAGTCTTTCACCCAGCCGGGCGTCGAAGAACTCCCACAGCGCAATGAGCGACAGGAAATCGGAGCGCTCGTCGCGAAAGCGCAGGTGCGCCTGGTCGGCGGCCTGTTGCCGGGCGAGCGGCCGGTCGCGCGGGTCCGGCACCGACAGCGCGCTGGCGATGACCAGCACCTCGGCGAGGCAGCCGGCTTCGCGAGCGGCGAGGACCATGCGCCCGACGCGGGGGTCGACCGGCAGACGAGCGAGCTCCCTGCCCATCGGGGTCAGGGCGCGCGCGGCGTCGACGGCGGAGAGTTCCTGCAGCAGTTGATAGCCGTCGCTCACCGCCCGCGGCGACGGCGCCTCCAGGAACGGGAACGAGTCGACCACGCCGAGGCCGAGGGCCTCCATGCGCAGGATCACCGCGGCCAGCGACGAACGCAGTATTTCGGGCTCCGTGTATTTCGGCCGCGCCGCGAAATCGTCCTCGTCGTAGAGCCGCACGCAGATGCCCTCGGCAACGCGCCCGCAGCGTCCGGCGCGCTGGCTCGCGGCAGCCTGCGAGATCTTCTCGATCTGCAGCAGCGTCGTCTTGTTGCGCAACGAGTAGCGCTTGACCCGCGCCAGTCCGGCGTCGATGACGTAGCGGATGCCCGGAACGGTAAGCGACGTTTCGGCGACGTTGGTCGCCAGAACCACACGCCGGCCGTGCGAGGGCGCGAATACACGCTGCTGTTCGGGCACCGACAAACGTGCGTACAGCGGCAGGATCTCGACCGCCGCCGCGTAGGGACGGCGGGCGAGGCTCTTCTGCAGCAGCTCGGCGGTCTCGCGGATCTCCCGCTCCCCCGGCAGGAAGACGAGGATGTCGCCGGGGCCCTCGCGCCACAGATCCTCGGCGGCGGCGACGATCGCATCCTCGAGTTCCTCCTCGTCGTCCGCTTCCTCGTCGCCGGTCCTGAGCGGCCGGTACCGGATTTCGACCGGGAACACCCGGCCCGACACCTCGATGACGGGCGCCGGAGCGCCCGCAGCGCCGAAGTGGCGCGAGAAGCGCTCGGCGTCGAGTGTTGCCGAGGTGACGATCACTTTGAGATCGGGCCGTTTCGGCAGCAGCTGCCTGAGGTAGCCCAGGAGGAAATCGATGTTGAGGCTGCGTTCGTGTGCCTCGTCGACGATGATCGTGTCGTAGGCGGCGAGCAGCGGATCGCCCTGGGTCTCGGCAAGCAGGATGCCGTCGGTCATCAGCTTGACGAAGGCCTCGGGCCGCGTATGGTCGCTGAATCGCACCTTGTAGCCGACGATCGCTCCGATCTCGGTGTCGAGTTCCCGTGCGATCCGCGTGGCCACGGCGCGCGCCGCGATCCGGCGCGGCTGCGTGTGGCCGATCAGCCCGCGCTCGCCGCGTCCTTCGGTCATGCAGATCTTGGGCAGCTGCGTGGTTTTTCCGGAACCGGTTTCGCCGCAGACGATCACGACCTGGTGCTCGCGGATCGCCCGGGCGATGTCGCCGGCGCGCGCGACCACCGGCAGGTCCGGGGGAAAGGGAATCGGCGGCCGGCGCGCGGCACGCTGCTGGCGCCGCGCAACCGATCGCGCCACCGCCGCCGAGATGCGTTCCCATTCGGCCGAAGGCGCACGCGTCGCCGCCGCGCGCTCGATCCGCCGCATGAGGGCAACGGCGTCCGCAGCCATGCCCCCGGCAAGTTGGGCGATCAGGCGGGCAGCGATGGAGGGTGGCGACATGCAGGGTGCCTGCGAACACGGCGGGCGAAAGGTTCGGAGTCCGTTGCACCCCTGCCGCCCGTTCGGGATCGAGCCGCGGCGGCGCGAATTCTACCGCGGCCTTCGTCCCGGAGTTATTATCGCGCCCTATCGCCGGGCGGCATCGATGACCGCCCCGCCGCAACCGGACATTCGACCACTGGGACTGCACGACGAATTTCCGCCGCATCGCGGCGTACACCTGCGCCGCCGCGTACCTCCCGAATTCCGAAGGTCGCCCACACGATGATCACCAGACGCCTCTTCCGGTCCCCTCTGCACGAGCACGCCGACCCGGCGCAGAGGGTACTCGGAACGGCAGAATTGCCGCCCGACGGAGACGAGCTCGCTCGCCTGCTCGCCGCCGATCCGGCGACCGAGGTGCGCGCTGCGGCGGCGCGACGCTGCACCAGCCTCGCCGCGCTGTCCGCTGCCTGGGAGAACGAAACCGATGCCGCCGTGCGGTCGGCGCTTGCCGCCGCCCTAGGCGAAGTGCTCGCCAGCACGCCGGATGCCGCCGGCGCCGAAGCGCTGCTGGCCGCGGAACGATGCAACGACGCGATACGCTCCGACGTCGCGCGCCGCGCGGTGGATGCCGATCGTCGCCGCGCCGCGATTGCCGGCATCCGCGACGAGGAGCCGCTGGTCGAGCTTGCGCTTGCCGCGGAACACGCCGAGACGCGGATGGCGGCCGCCGAGCGGGTGCGGACGGCGGAAGGACTGCGCAAGCTCGCCGACGCGGCAAAGAACAAGGACCGGGGCGTCGCGCGGCTGGCGCGGCAGCGGATCGACGCGCTGAACGACAACGCGGGCCAGGTCGCCGAAGCCGACGCGATTCTGGAAAATCTGGAGCTGCTCGCGAACGATCCCGGCCCGATACTCACCGCCGTGGTCGAACTCGATCGCCGCTGGCAGGCGCTGGACATGAGCCGCGAACCCGGGCGTCTCGCGCGCTGCGATGCGGTCCGCCACATCCTGCAGGCGCGTTTCGATCGCGAGCACGACGAGCAGCGGACCCGAACGCGATTCGAACGCCGGCTGCGGCGATCTGGCGGCCACGGCCGCGTCGCCCGGCTCGGCGGAGGCGCTCGCCGGCCTGCGTGCCGCTCGTCGCCGAACTGCGCGAGGAAGCGCAGGTCGCGACGACCTTTCGGCGCTCGCCAGGCTCGACCGCGAGGAGCAGCGCATCGCGCTGTGGGAGGTCGAGCTGGCGGCGCTGGCGGGAGCCGAAGCGCTGGTCGTCGAGGCCGAGCAGCTTGCCGCGGGCACCTCGATCGACAACGCGAAACTGCCCGAGCGCTGGCAGGCGCTCGACCGGAAGATCGCGAACGCCGGCGCTGACGCGGCGCTTCGAAGCCGCGCTGGTCGTGGTCGAGCAGCGCCGGCTGGCGCAGATGCGCAACGCGCAGCACGAGGCAACCGCGGCGCGGCAGACCGTGCACGGGCTGCTGCACGCCGCCGAAGCAGGCGCTGGCCGCGGGTCAGCTGCAGCCGGCGCGCGCCGCCGTCGACGAGATCCGGGCGCTCAAGGCCGCTGCCGGAACGCTGCCCAAGCCGACACTGCAGCGACTGGGCCGCGTCGCGCAGCAGCTGGCGGAGCTCGAACGCTGGGAATCGTTCGGCCAGCATAAGGCGCGCATCCAGCTGTGCGAGCGCGCCGAAGCCATGGCCGCGCAGCCTCTGGATGCCCCGCGCCTGGCGCAGGAGGTCCAGAAGCTGCGCAGCGAATGGAAGGTCCTCGACCAGCAGCACGCGGGCGTCCCCAAGGCGCTGTGGGAGCGCTTCGACAGCGCCTGCGAAAGAGCCTATGCCCCGGCCGCGCGGCATTTCGCGCAAGTCGCGGCGCAGCGCAAGGAAGCGCGCCGGCAGCGCGAGGACTTCATCGCCGCCGCGGCAGCGCAGTCGCCGACCTTGCCGGGCGAGCCGCCCGACTGGCGCGCGATCGAGCGCTTCCTGCGCGACACCGATCGCGCATGGCGCGAGGGCGACCTCGGCAGCGTCGAACCCGGCGCCTGGAAGAAGCTCGACGCGCGCCTGCGGGCGGCGCTCGCCCCGTTGCGCGACGCGCTGTCGTCGGCGCGCGAGCAGGCGAAGGCGGGCCGGCTGGCGCTGATCGCCGAGGCCACGGCGCTGGCGTCGAAGGCGATGGAGCGCGACGTGCCGTCGCAGGTGAAGGCGATCCAGGCGCCGATGGCAGGAGCAGGCCAAGGCGATGCCGCTGGCGCAGCGCGACGAGCGCGCGCTGTGGGAGCAGTTTCGCGCCGCCTGCGACGCCGTGTTCGGCGCGCGCCAGAACAAGCGCAAGGAAGACGACGACCGCAGGCACGAAGGACTCGCGCGCGCTCGAGGCGATCTGCGCCCAGGTCGAGCAGCTCGCGCGCGCGGACGAAGGCGACGAATCGACGCTCAGGCGGGCCCTGCGCGATCTGCAGGAGCAGTGGAAGAGGCGCGACCGGCGGTCGGGAGGGCGCGGCCGCCGGCCTCGAATCGCGATTCCGAAGCGCGAAGACCGCGGTCGAGGCCGCGATCGCGGCGCGCACCCGCTCGCGCGAAGCCGCGGTATGGCAGACGCTCGCGGCGAAGGAGCGCCTGTGCGAGGAGCTCGACAGCGCCCGCGCTCGGCCGCGGGCACGGCTGAAGGCGAGGCGGCGTCGGCGACGGCCTCCAGCGATGGGCGGCACTGCCCCATCGCTGCCGGCCGCGTGGGAGTCCCAGATGGTCGCGCGGCGCGACGCCGCGCTGCGGGTCCGGGCCGACGCGGCGGCGAGCGCCGACTACCGGCCCGGATCGAAGCAGGCATCGAGGCCCGCGGCACCGCGCTGCTCGAACTCGAGATGGTGCTGGGCCTGGAAAGCCCGGCGGAATTTCAGGCGCAGCGGCTGGCGCTCCAGGTGAAGAAATTGCGGGAGCGCTTCACCGATGCGACGACGGCCAGTGCGAATTCGCCTCAGGAACGCCTGCTCGCGTGGTGCGCGCAGCCGGGCATCACCGACGCGCGCGACCGGCAGCGCCTCGAGCGCGTGTTTGCGGCGATGGAACAGCTGCGCTGACCGGCAGCGCGAAACGGGCACAGACACCGGGTCCTGACGCCGGGGCAGGGGCACCGAGTTTCCTGCGCGTCATTTCGGCTCGGGCGCTCCTTCGATCGCCGCCGCATCCGCATGCGCGCGCTCCAGGTAACGTGTGACGCACCACACGGTCAGTGCGGCGACGGCGACGACGATCGCGGCGTCGGCCACGGCATTCGCGGTTCCCTTCTGCAGGGCGCCTTCCACGAATTCCATCACGACGCCGGTCGCCATGTACGCCGGAACGGCGCGGCAGTCGAATCGCAGCAGGCCATAAACCACGGCAACGGTCACCAGACCGCGACCGACGCCGGCGGCCGCGCCGCCGACCGGGTCCTGCGCGCCGGCCAGCGCGGTCGCCATGACCAGGCAGAACAGCACCGATGCGGCCAGCCAGCCGCGTCGCAGCCAGCCGGACGTCATCCGCTCCAGCCAGAAGAGAACGAACAGGCCGACGCCTATCGCCGCCAGCAGCCGGACGCCGGTGAGCGCCGCCCCCAGCGCCGGCAGCGCCAGCGATTCGAATCGGAATTTCGGCCACAGCGGCGTCGCCGCCGGAACCAGCCACGCCAGCAGTGCCCCCGCGCCGGCCGCCAGCACGCCGGCGGCGGCGCCCGAAACCCACGCCGGCGCCGTCCCGACGAGCGTGCCGCGAGGCTGCCGGACGGCGGCCCACGCGCCGACGCCGGACATCAGTCCGAGTAGCATCGACACCAGCAGGCTTCCGATCACCGCCCCGGAAATCGCCAACGCCGCCTGCGATGCGAACGGCTCGGCGGTCCTGAAGGTCATCGCCATCGCCGGCCAGCCGTTCGCGACGCCCGCAACGCCCGCGGCAAACATCAGCGCCGCGACCCCAAAGAACGCGCGGCGGTCGATCCGGCCGTGCGTCCACTCGATCACCGCCATGACGATCGCCGCGAGTCCCGCCAATCCGATCAGCACGGCAAACGCCATCCTGGCGATTTCCCCGCGTCCATCGCGCTCGCTTTCCGCCCGCTGCCAGGCCTCGGGAACGTGGACGAAGCGGCCATAGGAGGCGATTTCGTCGCCCGCGACGGTGACCAGCATCCGGGCTTCGCCGTCGGCGCCGACCGGCTGGCGCGGATCCGCGAACATGAAGCTCCAGTCGGTGCGAGCCGGCAGCCGCTTTTCCTCGGCGCCGATGTCCTTCACCAGCGCCGGGTCGACACCGAATCGATCGCGCAGTGCCGCACCGGCGCGGACGAACGCCTCGTCGCGCGTCAGTCGCGCCCCGCTCCGCTCTTCGGGCAGGACGTGCCTCACCTGGCGCAGCGCACCGGCGCCGTCGACGGTGATGCGCCACTCCTCGGCGCGGTCGGCGACCTCGCCGTCGAAGCGCGCGTAGCGTATGTCCCACAGCGGCGGGGCCAGCGTGTTGCCGATGAGCCTCGCATAGGCGTCGCGTCCCGCCTCGCGCCACACGAACTTGTGCGTCTGCCACTGTCCGGGCTCGTCGCGGGCCAGCCGCACCGCCGAGAAGCGCCGCCATTCGGGCCCGAGCGCCACGCCGCGCGCGGCCAATCCGGTCGCGGCGGCGACCTCCGCCTCGGCGCGCGCCTGCGGGAGCCGCGGCACGTCAGCGCCGAAGGGAGCCGCGAGCATCCATGCCGCGACGCCGGCGAGTCCCAGCGCGGGCAGCGCCCGCTGGAATCCCGCCGCCCATCCGCTGACCTCGGCACGCGCCCCGACCGGTGCCACCAAGTCATGCGGCGCCGCGCGCGGGGGCGCCCGCCAGGCGCCGTTGCGCAGCTCCGCTCCAAGCTCGCCGTACGCGCCGGCGCGCAGGCGCCACGTCATCACGACCGCGAGCGGGACCAGCGCGGCCGCGGCGACCAGCCCGCGCTGCAGGTCGCTCCCCGGCGCGTCGACGAGGAACAGCGGAATCGAGAACAGCGCGAGGTCGAACAGTGCGTGCAGGAGTATCGTCGGCACGAGGCCGAAGCGCAGGAAGATCAGCGCCCACAGCACCGACGGAACGAACAGCTCGACCATGCGCGAATACGCCGGAAATCCGGGGTAGTTGGCGTGCGCGGCGCCGAAGACCAGCGCCTGCACGACCACCGCGATCGCGACGGCCGCCGATCGCCGGCCGAAGCGCGCGCCGATGATCGCCGCGAGCGCGAGCGGCACGGCGCGGAACAGGCATTCCTCCATGAATCCCGCCTGCAGCGAAATGGCGATCGGCGCGAGCGCAGGCATCGCGCTGCCGAGGATGTTCGGATCGGTCAGCGATTCCGAAGGCTGCCACCAGCCGAGCCAGCGATTCGACGCATAATAGAATGCCGCCACGAAGGCGAGCGCGAGCGGAACGAACAGGTAGCCGCCCAGCGTGCGGCCGAGCACCGCGCGGGTCGGTGCCGCGTCGCGGGACCACACGCGCCAGAGCTGCGGGTGGTCGGGGAACGCGCTCCGTGTCAGGCCCTCCGCGGCCATGAACACCAGCGCGTATCCGAGCCCGCCGGCGAAGGCCACGACTGCGGCGGTTCCGGCCTGCCGCAGCCAGAACGTCGTCACCGACTGCGCGGTGTCGAAGTCGAACCAGTTGGACGGCGCGTTGCCCAGCATCATCGCCCCCATCAGTCCGCCGACGACGAATCCCGCCAGCACGGCCGGCCGCCACAGCAGCAGGCGCCGGCGCAGCAGCCAGAGCACGCCGAGGATGCAGCCGCCGACGCCGTAGAGGACGCCGGCCGAGAGGCCCGCGACGCCCGCGATCGTGTTGTTCGCCGATCGAAGTTCCTGAAAGCGCCGTTCGAAGGATTCCGGGACGTGAACATAATGGGCGACTTCCGTCAGCGCGTCGCCGGTTACGGTCAGGCGCAGCCGGATGCGGGCATCGGCCAGCGTGTGCGCCTCGCGCTCGTAGACGAACGTATGGTCGACCCGGCCCGTCGTGCGCGTCTGCTGCGTCTCTTCGAGCGGTCGCAACGGGGCAAAATCAACGCCCCAGTCCGCGCGCGCGCGATCCTCGGCAATGCGCTGCGCCGCGCCACGCTCGAGTGCCAGGCCCGCGGGGTCCGCCGGGACGAACCGCTCGGGCAGGTGCTGCGAAAAGCCGTAACGCGTGCCGTCGGGACGGAAGCGGACCACCGCCTCGGCGGACTCCCCCGGGCGGAATAGCCGCACCTCCCACCAATACGGCGCGTATTCGTCCCCGGCCACCAGTGCCGCGAACGCCGGCTTGCCGCCGCCCTCGAGCTCCACGTAGTTCTGCGTCGCCTGGTCCTGCGAAAAGCGCACGGCGCTGCGCGGGTCGGCCGGCGCGAGTTTCAACGCCGCGGCGAGGTCCACCGCCTTCGTCACCGCGTCGTCGCGGGACAGTCTGATGTCGAGATTGACGAGCGGAATCGCCAGCGGGAACAGCTCCCAGCCGATGGCGAGCGCCAGTCCGGAGGCGATCGCGTAGGCGATCCAGAACCCGGTCCTGCGCGTCAGGCCGGTCGTCGTCAAGCGCGGTGTCCCGGCGAAGCATGCCCGCGGCGTGCGCACCGGCACCCGGGTCCGCCGCCGTATACGCGACTCGCGTTCACGCCTTCGCCTCCCCCGTCGCAGCCGGCGCGGCGGCGCGCACCTGCTCGACTCCGACCTGTATCACGCTGCGCGCCGCCAGCGCCGCGATCGCGCCCTCGCTCATGCCGAGGCGGTCGCGCAGGACGGTCGCCGTATGCTCGCCGAGCAGCGGCGGCGGCCGATCGTAGGTAGCGGCGTCGCCGAAAACGCGATCGGCGTGCCGCACCTGCGGCACCGTGCCGGCGAGCGCGTGCGGCAGATCGCATCGCGCAGACCGCGCGCGGCGAACTGCGGATCGGCGAACACCTGGTCGAGCCGGTTGATCGGCCCGCAGGGCACGCCCAGCGGCCTCCAGCGCATCGAGCCACGCGCGCTGCGTCCGCGTCTTCATCACCTCCGCGATCAGCGGGACGATGACGGCGCGGTGGCGCACGCGCTCGGCGTTGGTCGCGAAGCGCGGATCGCGCGCCCATTCCGGCGTGCCGCCGACCTCGCAGAATTTCGCGAACTGCGCGTCGTTGCCGACCGCGACGATCACGTGGCCGTCGGCGCACGGCGAACACCTGGTACGGCACGATGTTCTGGTGCGCGTTGCCGGCGCGCGTCGGCGGCGTGCCGGTGACGAGATAGTTGAGCGACATCGTCGCCATCATCGCGACCGCGGAGTCGAACAGGCAGGCGTCGATCCACTGCCCCTGCCCGGTCCGATCGCGATGCGCGAGCGCCGCCTGGATCGCGACCGTCGCGTACATGCCGGTCATCAGGTCGGTGATCGCGACGCCCGCCTTCTGCGGGCCGCCGCCGGGCAGCTCGTCGCGCTCGCCGGTGACGCTCATGAAGCCCGCCCATGCCCTGGATGATGAAGTCGTAGCCGGCGCGATCGGCGTACGGCCCGTCCTGGCCGAAGCCGGTGATCGAGCAGTAGACGAGGCGCGGATTGACCGCGGCGAGGCTCGCGTAGTCGAGGCCGTATTTCGCGAGGCCGCCGACCTTGTAGTTCTCGACCAGCACGTCGGCACTGTCGCGCGAGGTCGCGCACGATCGTCTGCCCGTCGGCCGTGGTGAAGTCGACGGCGACCGAAAGCTTGCCGCGGTTGCACGCAGAGGTAGTACGCGGCCTCGCTCGTGTCGCGGCCCTGCGCGTCCTTGAGATACGGCGGCCCCCACGCGCGCGTGTCGTCGCCGCCGCCGGGGCGCTCGACCTTGATGACCGTCGCGCCGAGATCGGCGAGCAGCTGCGTGCACCACGGTCCCGCGAGCACGCGGGACAGGTCGAGGACCGTCAGGTGGGCGAGCGGAGCGGACAAGGGATGGGCGGGGCCGGTTTGCGGGCGCGGCGCCTCGCCGCTGCGCCATTCTATCGGGTCCGCCGGCTACTCCGGCACGCCGGCCTTGCGCAGGCCCGGAATGAAGCGCCTGCGGATCTCGTCGATCCAGACCGGGTTATTCGAGAATTGCTTGGCCTCGAGACGGCGCAGCGTGAAATCGGGCACGCGACGCATCAGCTGCGCCTTGGCCGCCGTCGCCCGCGCCATGTCGCCGGTCTGGGCATACGCCGCGGTCAGGTCGACGTATACCCAGTAGTCGTTGTCCCTCGCGACCGCGCGCTCGCATTCGGCGATTGCCGCGTCGTAACGGGCGAGGTGGATATTCGCGTGGCAGGCGAGGAAGACGGGCCCCGAATTCGGCACTCCCGCCTGCGCACCGATATTCGCGATCGTCTCCAGCGCCTCGGCGGACTGTCCCGACATGATGTAGAGCCAGCTGCGACGCAGCGAGAAGCGCGAGGGATCGAGCGCGGCCGCCCGGCTGTCGGCCTCGAACGCCGCCGCCCACTGCCATTGCAACCCGAGGGCCATCGCGCGGGCGCTCCATGCACTTGGATCGCGGTCGTCGAGCATGATGGCCGCGCCGCGAGTCGCGGTCGATCTCGGCCAGCAGCCGCTCGTCGCGCCCCGCCGCGAAATCCAGCCAATGCTCGTCGACGAGCGTCCACAGGTGTCCGATCCATGCGGCCACCAGCACCGGGTCGCGCTCCCGCGCCTGGTCGTAGAGCAGGCGCGCCGCGCGCGTCGAGGCGAGGTCCTCGCCGGTGAAGATCGCCTGCGCGCGCTCGACGAGACCCTGCGCGTCGGTGGCCACGATGGGTTCCGACGCGACCCGACGTCCCTCGGCGTTCTGGAACATCACGCGCGCCGCCGCGGTCACGCGCGCGACGAGCAATTCGACGTCTTCGGCCGCCCGGTCGCGGCCAATGGCGCGTCGTTCGCTTCCGAGCTGCTTGCCCGTTGCGGTGTCGGCCAGGCGCAGGTTCACGACGACGTCTGCGCCGACGCCGCGCAGGTCGCCGTCGACGCGATAGCGGGCATTGCCCGCCCGCACCGGCGCAGGTTCGCCCGTCGGGGCGCCCGTCGCCGCGGCCGCCGATGCCGGCGCCACGACCTGCGCATCGCGCAGGCTGTTGGCCAGCGCGCGCGGCACGTCGACGGTCAGCGTTTCGGCGAGCGCATTCAGCGCCGCGTCGCCCGCCGGCGCGGCAAACGGGAATACCGCCAGCGAACGCGCCGGCACGGTGGCCACCGCCGCGGGGCCCGACGCGCCCGGCCGCTTGCTCCATTGCCAGGCGCCGATTCCGGCCACCGCGAGCGCGACCGTCGCGCCGGCAACGATCGCGGCGTGCCGTCCGGTGAGCGCGCGCGCCGTCGCCCTGAATGGGGGCGCCGACGCGGCGGCCTTCGTCGCCGGGCCCTTCCCGAGCGCCACGCGGAAGACGCGGATCGGCCGCGCGATGTTCTCGACGTGAACCTCGCCGGCGTCGCCGAACTCGATGCCGAGGTCCTCGTGCACCTGCTCCCACACCGCCGCGGCCGCGCAGATGCCGCCCGGGTCGGCGAGGGATTCGAGCCGGGCAGCGACCTTGACGCCGTCGCCGATGATGTCGCCGAGGTCGATGCCGATGCGAAACTCGATGCGCGCGTCCGGCGCCAGATACAGATTGCGGACGCCCATCTCGCGCTGGATCTCGACCGCGCAGCGCAGAGCCGAGGTCGCGCTCGGGAACTCGAGCAGCATGCCGTCGCCGGAGGTCTTCACCGTGCGTCCGCCGTGCTCGGCGATCTTCGGGTCCAGCAGTTCTTCGCGCAGCGTGACGAGCCGCTGATGGGTGCCCGCTTCGTCACGCTCCATCAGCCGCGAATAGCCGGCGACGTCGGCCACGACTACGGCGACCAGCTTACGGTTGACCGACATGGCGGCCCCCTCGTTCGCGCCGGGTCGCGCCGCGTCCCCGTTCGGTGAAGGCGGCGCGCGTCACACGGCGACGGCGCTTCAGTCGATCGCCTTCACCAACTCCTCGACGACTTTCTTCGCGTCGCCGAACACCATCATCGTCTTGTCCATGTAGAACAGCGGATTGTCGAGTCCCGCATAGCCCGACGCCATCGAGCGCTTGTTGACGATCACCGTCTTCGCCTTGTAGGCCTCGAGGATCGGCATGCCGTAGATCGGGCTGCCCTTCTGCTCGGCGAGCGGATTGACGACGTCGTTGGCGCCGAGGATCAGCGCGACGTCGGCCGTGCCGAACTCGCCGTTGATGTCCTCCATCTCGAACACCTGGTCGTAGGGCACCTCGGCCTCGGCGAGCAGCACGTTCATGTGGCCCGGCATGCGTCCGGCGACCGGGTGGATCGCGTACTTCACCGTCACGCCCTTCGCCGTGAGCTTCGCCGCCATCTCCTTGACCGCATGCTGCGCGCGCGCGACCGCGAGTCCGTAGCCCGGCACGATGATCACCGTCTCGGCATTGCCCATGATGAACGCGGCGTCGTCGGCGCTGCCCGACTTCACCGTCTTCTGTCGCGCGTCGGCGGCGGCGGCGCCTTCCTCGGCGCCGAAGCCGCCGAGGATCACGCTGAAGAACGAGCGGTTCATCGCCTTGCACATGATGTAGGACAGGATCGCGCCGGAGGAGCCGACCAGCGAGCCGGCGATGATCAGCATCGGGTTGTTGAGCGAGAAGCCGATGCCCGCCGCCGCCCAGCCCGAATAGCTGTTCAGCATCGAGATCACGACCGGCATGTCGGCGCCGCCGATCGGGATGATGATCAGCACGCCGAGCAGGAAGGCGAGCGCGGTCATCACGATGAACGGCATCCAGCCGCCGCCCATGAAGAACCAGATGCCGAAGCCGATCATCGCGATGCCGATCGCGAGATTCAGCGAGTGCTGGCCGCCGAACGTCACCGGCGCGCCGCTGATCCGGCCCGACAGCTTGCCGAAGGCGATCACCGAGCCCGAGAACGTGATCGCGCCGATGAAGGTGCCGATGAAGAGCTCGAGCTTGTTGCCGGTCGGTATCACCGCCGGCAGCCCGAACGACGCCGGATTGTTGACCGCGGCGACGGCGATCAGCACCGCCGCCAGGCCGACCAGCGAGTGGAACGCGGCGACGAGTTCCGGCATCTGCGTCATCTGCACGCGCCTGCGCGATCACCGCGCCGACGGCGCCGCCGACGGCGATGCCGACGAGGATCATGCCGACGTTCTTGGTGTTCGAGTAGACGAGCGCCAGCGTCACCACCACGGCGATCGCCATGCCGATCATGCCGAACAGGTTGCCGCGCCGCGCGGTGGACGGGTGCGACAGGCCCTTCAGCGCGAGGATGAAGCAGACCGACGCGACGAGATACCAGAGGGCGACTTGATTGGCGCTCATGCGATGTTCTCCCCGGCCGTGCCGTCAGTGCTTCTCGGACGGCGCGGCCTTCGGCTCTTTCTTCCGGAACATCTCGAGCATCCGCTGCGTGACGAGGAAGCCGCCGAACACGTTGACCGACGCGAGCGCCACCGCGACCACGCCGACCCAGCCGCCCCAGTCGAAGACCTCGGGGCCCGCCGCGAGCATCGCGCCGACGAGGATGATCCCGGAGATCGCGTTGGTCACCGACATCAGCGGCGTGTGCAGCGCCGGCGTCACGCTCCAGACGACGTGATAGCCGACGACGATCGCCAGCACGAAGATGATCAGGTAGAAGACGATCGGGTCGACGCCAGTAGCCATGTTTCGCTCCCGTTCTGAAATCGGTTCCTGCGCCCTGGGGGTCGCGGGGAGATGCCTGTCGTCGAATCGGCCGCGGCTCAGGATTTCCTGGGCACGACCTGCCCGTTCTCGCAGACGAGCGTCGCGACGATGATCTCGTCGTCCTTCGGCACGCTGAACTCGCCGGTCTTGGCGTTGAGCGACAGCGCGAGGAAGTTGAGGACGTTGCGCGCGTAGAGCGCGCTCGCGTCGGTCGGCACCGTCGCGGCGAGATTCGGAATGCCGACGATCTTCACGCCGTTCCTCACGACGATCCGGTCGAGCTCGGCGCCCTCGACGTTGCCGCCCTGCTCGATCGCGAGGTCGACGATCACCGCGCCGGGTTTCATCGCCGCGACGGTGTCGGCCTTGATCAGCTTCGGCGCGGGCCGGCCCGGGATCAGCGCCGTGGTGATCACGATGTCCATCTGCTTGCAGCGCTCGTGGACGACGCCCGCCTGCCGCGCCATCCACTCGGGCGGCATCGGTCGCGCGTAGCCGCCCACGCCCTCGGCGATCTTGCGCTCCTCGTCGTTGGCGTAGGGCACGTCCATCCACTTGCCGCCCAGCGACTCGACCTGGTCCTTCACCGACGGCCGCACGTCCGACGCCTCGATGACCGCGCCCAGCCGCTTCGCCGTGGCGATCGCCTGCAGCCCGGCGACGCCGACGCCCATGACCAGCACGCGCGCCGCCTTCACCGTGCCGGCGGCGGTCATCAGCATCGGCATGAAGTGGCCGTACTCGACGGCCGCGAGGATCACCGCCTTGTAGCCGGCGATGTTCGCCTGCGAGGACAGCACGTCCATCGACTGCGCGCGCGAGATCCGCGGCAGCCACTCGAGCGCGAAGCCGGTGACGCCCGGCCTGGGCATACGCCTGCATCGCCGCCGCGTCGAAGGGGTTGAGCAGGCCGACGAGCAGCGCGCCGCGCTTGAGCTTCGGCACCTCGTCGGCGGTCGGGCCGCGCACCTTGAGCACGATGTCGGCGGCGAAGGCGTCGGCGGCGGCGGCCGATCCTGCGCGCCGGCGGCGACGTACTCGGCGTCGGGGATGCTCGACGCCATGCCGGCGCCGCTCTCGACGACGATCTCGTGCTTGCCGCTCGCGGCGAGCTTCTTGACGGTTTCGGGCGTGGCGGCGACGCGCGTCTCGCCCGGACGCGTTTCGCGTGGAATGCCGATCAGCATGGCGGGATCCCCAGAGTGGCACCGCTCCGCGTGGCCGCGGGCCGGCGTTGGAATTTTCGTAATGCTGCCACAAACCCGCCGTAAGCGGGGCGCCGTCGGCGCCGCGCCGCGCGGTCCGGGATCAAACTGCGGCGGCGATCGCCCGGCCGACCTCGGCGGTCGTCGCCTTGCCGCCGATGTCCGGCGTTCGCGGCGCGGACGGATCCGCCAGCACGCGCTCGATCGCGCCGACGATCGCCGCCGCCGCCTCGGCATGGCCGAGGTGCTCGAGCATCAGCGCGCCCGACCAGATCTGGCCGATCGGATTGGCGATGCCCTTGCCGGCGATGTCGGGCGCCGACCCGTGGACCGGCTCGAACAGCGACGGGTAGTCGCGCTCGGGATTGATGTTCGCCGACGGCGCGATGCCGATCGTGCCGCACACCGCGGGGCCGAGATCGGAGAGGATGTCGCCGAAGAGATTGGAGCCGACGACGACGTCGAAGCGGTCCGGCTGCCGTACGAAATGCGCGGCCAGGATGTCGATGTGGAACTGGTCGGTGCGGATGTCCGGATAGCGTTGCGCCATCGCGCGGAACCGCTCGTCCCAGTACGGCATCGTGATCGAGATGCCGTTCGATTTGGTCGCCGACGTCACGTGCTTCGCCGCGCGCCTGCCGGCCAGGTCGAAGGCGAACTTCATGATGCGGTCCACGCCCTTGCGCGAGAAGATCGTCTCCTGGAACACGATCTCGCGTTCCGTGCCCTCGAACATGCGGCCGCCCACCGACGAATACTCGCCCTCGGTGTTCTCCCGGACGACGACGAAATCGATGTCGCCCGGCCTGCGGTTCGCGAGCGGCGTCGGAATGCCGGGCATCAGCCGGCAGGGACGAAGGTTGACGTACTGGTCGAAGCGGCGCCGGAACTGGATCAGCGATCCCCACAGCGAAACGTGGTCGGGCACCGTCGCCGGCCAGCCCACCGCGCCGTAGAAGATCGCATCGTGCGGGCTCAGCAACTCGAACCAGTCCTCGGGCATCATCCGGCCGTGCCGCGCGTAATAGTCGCAGTCCCATTGAAATTCCTTCCACTGGAACGCGATGCCGTGCTTGCGCCCGGCCGCCTCGAGGACGCGAAGGCCCTCGGGCACCGTTTCCTTGCCGATGCCGTCCCCGGGAATGACGGCGATGCGATGTGCTGTCATGCGCGCTCCTAAAGATCGTCAATTCTAGGACAAGCCGAAGCGGCCGCCTAATCGCGCCTGCGCGTGGCGGACGATTCCGCGTCCACGCCGCCATCCATGGCGAGGCGACGGCCGCGAGCGCCCCTCCCGGGATGCGACGGACGGAACGCCCTGCGCCGATGATCGCGCAAGTTGGCCACCCGCGCGCTCGATCGGCGGCAAGCGCGTCGTTTCGTTCATCGCGCCATGTGGGATTGCGGGCTCGATCGAGGAATGCGCTGCGCGTCATCCATCCGTCGGATGGCGCCATTGCACGTCGTTCGCATAGAGTCGCGGCAGGTATCCGGCGCCCCGCGCTCTCGCAATCCGCGGGAGCAGTCGAGGCCTTCCCGGCGCCGCGACATCGCGTCCGGCCCGGCCGCATCTCGGGAGATTGCGCATGTTCCGAAAGCTCTACCTGGCGACGCTGCTCGCCCTGCAATTCGGGCTGCTGCTGCGCGTCGGTCCGGCGCTCGGGGACGCGCTGGGCCGCGACGCTGCGCTCGGCGCGATTCCGGGCGGTTGGTTCGCGGTGCTGCACTACGCGAGCGCGGCGGGCGCGGTCTTCGGCGCCGCGGTCGCGCTCACCTTTCCGGCACTCGCGCTGTTGCGGCACCGCCAGCGCGGCGACCCCCGCTTCCGCGGCATGCCCCGCTGGGCGGTCGGCATGGCCCTGACCGGCGGCGGCGTCCTCGCCACGGCGCTGTTCGTCGGCAGCGCGCTCCCCGGGCTGGCGCCCGACGCCCGATGGACCGCGATTCTCGTCGAACGTCCTGCGCTCGACGCCGGTCTCGCACTGATGGCCGCGGGCACCCTGTGCGCCGAGCTGCTGCGCCGGAGCGTCGGGCTGCAGTTCGCCGCGCCCGGGCCCCGTCGCACGCTGGCCGACCTGATCGAAGTCACCCATCCGCGGGACCTGTCGACGCGCGCCGTCTGAGCGCGCGTCGACGAGACTCCGGATCGCCGTTGTTCCCGGCGGGGAGTCGCCGGGGCGGCGCCCTCGACGGCAGGCACCGGCTGCGCTATGTTCGGCGCGATGGAATCCGTGCCGCCCGCCGCTCCGGTTCGGAGACCGCGCGTTCCGCGATGGCAGTGGTCGCGGTTGCCTTCGCTGGCCTCGAGCGACCTGTACGCCATGCTCGCCCTGCGCCAGCAAGTCTTCGTCGTCGAGCAGAACTGTGCGTTCCTGGACGCCGACGGCCACGACGCCCACGCCTGGCATCTGCTGGGCTGGGCGGACGACGGCCCGGCAGCCCGGCTGGCGGCGTATTTGCGCGTCGTCGATGCCGGACGCAAGCACGTGGAACCTTCGATCGGCCGCGTCCTGACCCGCCTGTCATGCCGCGGAACGGGCCTGGGCCGACTGCTGATGACCGAAGGCATCGCGCGCACTCGCGCCGCCTGGCCGGGGCATCCGATCCGGATCTCGGCGCAGCTTCGGCTCGAAGCGTTCTACGCGAGCCTCGCGTTCCGCAGTGTTTCGCCGCCGTTCCAGGAGGACAACATCGCGCACGTCGAAATGCTGCTGGAGGGCGCCTGACCCCCCGCCGATGCCGATCGATCCGCCGCTCGGCCCGCACCGTACACGCTGCCCCCCTCGCCATGCGCAATCCGCGCGGACGCAACCGGAGGTCTCCATGGGAATGATGGACATCGCCCTGTTCAGGCCCGGGCCGGGCATGGACGAAGCCCTGCTCGCGTGCCTGCACGACCACCAGCCGGTGCTGCGCGGCGAGGGACTGGTGACCGAACGGCCGGCGTACGTGATGCGGGCGCGTGACGGCACGCTGCTCGAGATCTTCGAATGGCGCTCCGAAGCCGCGATCGACGCCGCGTACGGCAATCCCCGCGTCGGCGCGCTGTGGGAGCGCTTCGCCGCCTGCTGAGAGTACGTCACCCTGGGCGACCTCGCCGAAGCCCGGGCGATGCTTCCCGGTTTCGTGCCCGTGGAACCGTAGCCGCGGCGGGAGCCTTCTGATACGATGCCGTTGCAGAAGAGCGCCGGCATCGTCCGGCGTTTTCGTTTGTACCGCGCACGACCCATCGGCCCCTCGTGACTTCCGCCGCCCGCCATCGTCGCGCGATCAGTTTCATGGTCATTGCGGCGATCTGCTGGTCCTCCGGCGGCATCCTCGTGCGCCAGCTCAGCATCACGAACGCCTGGGAGATCGTGTTCTGGCGGTCAGCGTTCATGGCGCTCTTCGTCGCCGGCGTGCTGCTCGTCATGCACGGCAGGCGGATGGGCGAAGCCATCGTTGCCACCGGCAGGGCCGGGCTGGTGTCCGGCCTCTTCCTGGCCGGGACATTCTTCTTCTTCATCGGCTCGCTGACCCACACCACGGTCGCCAACACGTTCGTGCTGATGAGCGTCTCGCCGTTCCTGGCGGCGCTCGCCGGACGCATGGTGCTGAAGGAGCCCGTCCCGGTGCGGACGTGGCTGGCGATGAGCGCCGCCTTCGCCGGCATCGTCGTCATGTTTGCCGATTCGCTCGACAGCGGCCGCCTCGCCGGCAACCTGCTCGCGCTCGGCGTTTCCTGCTGCTTCGCGGGCCAGGTCACGGTATTGCGCAAGTTCCACGCCACGGTCGACATGCTGCCGCAGGTGATGATCGCCGGCCTGATCTCGGTCGTCGCCGCCTTCGTCCTCTCGCCGCCGTTCGGGGCCACCGGACGCGACCTCGCGATCCTCGCGGTGATGGGCTGCGTGCAGCTCGGAATCGGCTGCCTGCTCGCCACGGCGGCGTCGAAGCACCTCTCGGCAACGGAACTCGGCCTGCTCGCGCTTCTGGAACCGATTGCCGGGCCGCTCTGGGTCTGGGCGCTGATGGGCGAGAAACCCGGCGCGGCGGCGCTTACCGGCGGCCTGATCGTGCTGACCGCGGTCATTGCCAACGAGGCGTTCGCCGCCTGGCGCGATGCGCGGTCGGGCGCCAGCGCCAGCGACGCACTGCCGAGGGTGACGCCCGGGCCGTGACTCCGGCCGACGCCGCCACCGCGCCTGTCCACCCCGCCGCTCCCCACCGTGCACTGGCCCGACTTTCCGCTCGCGTTCTATCCCGTCGCCTTCGTCGCGATCCTGCTGACCGGCATCGCGAAGGGCGGCTTCGGCGCGGCCGCGGGCGGACTGGCCGTGCCGCTGATGTCGATCTTCATCGCCCCGCCGGAGGCTGCCGGCATCATGCTGCCGATCCTCTGCGCGATGGACCTCTTCGGCGTCCACGCGTACCGCGGCCGGGGTTCGCGCGAGCACCTGAAGGCGCTCCTGCCCGGCGCACTGCTCGGCATCGGGGCCGGCGCGATTGCCTTCGGCACGCTGCCGGTGAATGTGATCCGGCTGCTGATCGGTGCGATCGCCGTGACCTTCGCTCTCAACCAGTGGCTGCGACTCACCGAGCGCATCGCGGGGCGCCTCGCGGCCGGGCGCGGCAAGCCCGGCAGACTCGCCGGCGCTTTCTGGGGCTGCCTTTCCGGCTTCACGAGCACGCTCGCCCACGCGGGCGGTCCGCCGTTCGCCGTCTACATGCTGCCGCAGAAGCTCGACAAGACGCTGCTGGTCGGCACGTCGGTGATGTTCTTCCTCGTCGTCAACTACACGAAGCTCGTCCCCTACCATTTCCTCGGCCAGCTCAACATCGGCAACCTGGCCGCCTCGCTCGTGTTCGCGCCCCTCGCGCCGCTGGGCGTCTGGCTCGGCGTGTGGCTGCACCGGCGCATATCGGAGCAGACCTTCTACAACGTCACCTATGCGCTGCTGCTGTTCACCGGCGTCAAGCTCATCTACGACGCCGTCGCCCGCTGAGCCCGCGCGGGACGCCGGGAGGGCCGGCGCGGCGGCCCGGTTTGCTATGATGCCCGGCATCGAATCCGCGCGACCCCGGCCATGAAGCAGACGTTTCTCGATTTCGAGCAGCCGATCGCCGAACTGCAGACGAAGATCGACGAGCTCCGCTACGTGCACGAGGACTCGGCGGTCGACATCTCCGACGAGATCAGGCGGCTGCAGAAGAAGAGCCAGCTGCTGACCAAGGAAATCTACGGCAAGCTCACGTCGTGGCAGATCGCGCAGGTCGCGCGGCACCCGCAACGGCCGTACACGCTGGACTACGTCAACGGCCTGTTCAGCGACTTCCGGGAGCTGCACGGCGATCGCACGTATTCGGACGACCCGGCGATCGTCGGCGGACTTGCGCGCTTCAACGGCCAGCCCTGCATGGTCATCGGCCACCAGAAGGGCCGCGACACCAAGGAAAAGATCTACCGGAATTTCGGAATGCCGCGGCCCGAGGGCTACCGCAAGGCGCTGAGGCTGATGAAGCTTGCCGAGAAATTCGGCCTTCCGCTCTTCACCTTCATCGACACGCCCGGCGCCTATCCCGGGATCGGCGCCGAGGAGCGCGGACAATCCGAGGCGATCGGCCGCAATCTCTACGAAATGGCCGGCCTGCGCGTGCCGATCATCGTCACGGTGATCGGCGAGGGCGGCTCCGGCGGCGCGCTGGCGATCGCCATCGGCGACGTCACGCTGATGCTCCAGTATTCGACCTATTCGGTGATCTCGCCCGAGGGCTGCGCTTCGATACTCTGGAAATCCGCGGACTTCGCGGCCGAGGCCGCCGAGACGCTGGGGATCACGGCCCCGCGGCTGAAGCAGCTGGGCCTTGTCGACAAGGTCGTCAGCGAACCGCTGGGTGGCGCGCACCGTGACCAGGCGGCGATGATGGTCACGCTCAAGAAGGCGCTGACCGAAGTGTTGCGCCAGGCACAGGATCAGCCGCTGGAAACGCTGCTCGAGACGCGCGAGGACAAGGTCCTGTCCTATGGGAAATTCAAGGAGATCCCCGCGGGCTGATCCTGACCCCGGGTCCGGCCGACGCGCGGTGCGCGTCGCGTGTTCGTGCGCCGCCCATTCCGATGCCTAGTCCCGCCACCGAGCCGGTGCTGCGCGCCGCGCGGAGCGCGCTGCTGCAATGCGCGCCGGTCGCGGTCGCGGCGCCCGGCGGGAACGCGGCACCGAAGCGCGTCGCCGTCGCGCTGTCGGGCGGCCGCGATTCGATGGTGCTGCTCGACGCGCTCGCCGCGCTCGCCCCCGGGAGCGGCTGCCGGCTGACCGCGGTCCACGTCCATCACGGGCTTTCGCCGAATGCCGACGCGTGGACGGACTTTTGCGCATCGGAGTGCGCGAGGCGCGGGGTGCCGCTCGCCGTGCATCGGGTGCAGGTCGATCGCACCCGCGGCACCGGGCTCGAGGCAGCGGCGCGAGCCGCGCGCTACGCCGTCTACGCGGCGGCAGCCGCCGATTTCGTCGCCATCGCCCATCACGCGGACGACCAGGCCGAGACCCTGTTGCTGCAGCTGCTGCGCGGCTCGGGGGCGCCCGGCCTCGCGGCGATGGCGACGCTGCGCGCGCCGCCGGCGGGGCCCGTGCTGCTGCGTCCGTTTCTTTCGCTGCCCCGCGCGGCGATCGATGCCTACGCGGCGGCGCGCGGGATCGCCTGGATCGACGACGAATCGAACGCGGACACAGCGCGAGCGCGCAATTTCGTGAGGCGCGAAATCGCGCCGCGCCTCGCCGCGGCATTCGGCGGATATCCGGCGACGCTGGCGCGCGCGGCGACGCATCAGGCCGAGGCCGCCCGGCTTCTGGACGAGCTGGCCGCGATCGATGCCGACGCGGCGCGGGCGATCGACGGTTCGGCTGGCACGACCCTCGATCGCAGCGCATTCGCAGCGCTGGCGGAACGGGCCCCGCATCGGGCGAAGAACCTGCTGCGCTGGTTCGTCCGCCGGAACGGCCTGCGCGCGCCGTCGGCTGCGCGACTCGCGGCGATGCAGGACCAGCTGGCGCATGCGGCAAACGATGCCCGCGTGCGCATCGCCCACGACGGCGCGGAACTCGGAATCCATCGCGGACGCATCGTCGTCCATTCGGTGGCGGTCGCAGCTTTCGAAGTGCGCTGGCGCGGCGAAGCCGCGCTGGCGCTCCCGCATGGCGTGCTCGAGTTCGCACCGGTCCCCGGATCCGGGCTCGACGCCGCCGCTGCGACGCGAGGAGCGATCGTGATTCGCGCGCGGTCGGGGGGCGAGAAGATCCGCCTCGCCGGCGACCGGCCACGCCAAGCGCTGAAGCGGTTGCTGCAGGTCGCCGGCGTGCCGCACTGGCAGCGCGACGCCCTTCCTCTCGTCTGGTGCGGCGATAGGCTGGCCGCCGTTCCGGGCATCGGCGTCGACATCGCCTTCGCCGCAGCCGCCGGCGCCCCCGGCTACGACCTGCATTGGCGCCCCGATCCGATGCATACGTGAACGCGCAGGCGAAGCCTCCGGGCCAGGCCGCAAATCGCGGCCCCCTGCGCCGCAACTCGATTCGTTGACCGCAATCAAGCGGCCTCCTGCGGGCAGCGGGTACGCTCCGTCGGAATTCAAGCGCCCGTCGGGGGCCGGGCAAGGCATTTCCGCAGCGCATCGCGGTGCGGATGTCGCGGAAATCCGCGCTGCGTTTGCGACGGGTGCCAACGCGCGGTTGCGTCGCCGCCGCCGCGCGGCTCGGACCCTGGCGCGCGCGGTTCCCATGCGTTGCCCCGCTCGCGCAACGTGCCGCGCGGCGGCGGTTGACAACAGGTTCGGTTGGATGCCTAATCGATCGCGCACGCCGGGGGCTAACCTCCAACGCCGACGGCCGGTCAACAACAGGCGGCGATCGCACATCTCGAGGAGATTTCAATGAAGGTCCAACTTGCGGTCGCCATGGCCGCTTCGGCGCTGCTCGCGTCAGCCGGTGTCGCTTCCGCGCAGCAGCCCATCGTCATCAAGTTCAGCCACGTCGTCGCCGTCGACACACCGAAGGGCAAGGGCGCCGAATATTTCAAGAAGCTCGCCGAAGAGCGCACCAAGGGCCGGGTCAAGATCGAGGTGTATCCGAACAGCTCGCTGTTCAAGGACGGCGAGGAAATGGAAGCCCTGCAGCTGGGCTCGGTGCAGATGCTGGCGCCGTCGCTCGCGAAGTTCGGCCCGCTGGGCGTGCGCGAATTCGAGGTGTTCGACCTGCCCTACATATTCGACAGCTACGCGGAGCTGCACAAGGTCACCGACGGTCCGGTCGGCAAGGGCCTCTTCAAGAAGCTGGAATCCAAGGGCATCGTCGGGCTCGCCTACTGGGACAACGGCTTCAAGGTGATGAGTGCGAACAAGGCGATACGGGTGCCGGCCGACTACAAGGGCCTCAAGATGCGCATCCAGTCGTCCAAGGTGCTGGGCGACGAGATGAAGGCGCTCGGTTCTATACCGCAGGTGATGGCCTTCTCCGAGGTCTACCAGGCGCTGCAGACGGGCGTGGTCGACGGCACCGAGAATCCGCCGTCGAACTTCTTTACCCAGAAGATGCAGGAGGTGCAGAAGTTCCTGGCGCTCACCGAGCACGGCTATCTCGGATACGCGGTGATCGTCAACAAGAAGTTCTGGGACGGCCTGCCCCCCGACATCCACACGGCGCTGGAAGGCGCGATGAAGGACGCGACCAAGTACGCCAACGAGATCGCGCAGAAGGAGAACGACGACTCGCTCGAGGCGGTGAGGAAGTCCGGCAAGACCGAGATACTCAAGCTCACCCCCGAGCAGAAGGCGGCCATGAAGAAGGCGCTGGTCGTCGTCCACAAGGACAACGAGTCGCGGATCGGCAAGGACATCATCGCCGAGGTCTACAAGGAAACGGGTTTCCAGCCGTAAGGGATCCGGTCACCGGCACACGACACGCCACCGCCGGCCGGGGAGACCCGGACGCCGGTGGCGTTCTTGCGTCCCGGGGACCGGGCAGCGCGCCGCGGGCGTCGGCGCAGCGGAGCATCGTCGCAGGAGGAGCAGATGAAGGTACTCGACCATCTCGAAGAATGGCTGATCGCGTTCCTGATGGGGGCCGCGACGCTGCTGATCTTCGTCGCCGTGGTGCACCGTTACGCGGCCGGCCTCGCGATCCCGGGCCTGCAGGACGCGCTGCTGAAGATCGACCTCTCCTGGGCGCAGGAGCTGTGCATCTACATGTTCGTCTGGATGGCCAAGTTCGGCGCGGCCTACGGCGTGCGCACCGGCATCCACGTCGGCGTGGACGTGATGATCAACCGGCTGCCGGGCGCCACGCGCAAGGCCTATGTGCTGTTCGGGCTCCTGGCGCGGCGCCGTCTTCACCGGCATCGTCGGCACGCTGGGCGCCACGTTCACCTGGGACATCGCGCACACCAGTTCGGTGTCGCCCGACCTCGAGCTGCCGAAGTGGATCGTCTACCTGTGCATCCCCCTGGGCTCGTACCTGATGTGCTTCCGCTTCCTGCAGGTCGCCTGGCACTTCGCCCGGACCGGTGACCTGCCGCACCACGACGTCGCCCACGTCGAAGGCATCGAGGACGTCAACGTCTACGGGATGGACGACAACCTGCATCCGGCCCGCGTCGGGGGAGGCAAGCCATGAGCGTGCTCGTGCCCGAACGTGCCGAGGTGGGTCCGAAGTGGCCGGCGCTCATCCCTCCGGTGCTGATCGCGATCCCGATCGTGCTGAAGCTCGCCGGTGTGGCGATCGCCAACGCGTGGATCATCTTCGCGCTGCTCTTCGGCCTGATGCTGACCGGGATGCCGATTTCCATATCGCTCGGCCTGACGGTGCTCACCTACCTGTTCACGATGACCTCGGTCCCGATCGAGTCGGTCGCCCTGAAGCTCTTCACCGGCATCGAGAAGTTCGAGATCATGGCGATCCCGTTCTTCATCCTCGCCGGCAATTTCCTCACCCACGGCGGCGTCGCCCGGCGGATGATCAATTTCGCGTCGTCGATGGTCGGGCACTGGGCCGGGGGCCTCGGACTCGCCGGGGTGATGGCCTGCGCGCTCTTCGCCGCGGTGTCGGGCAGTTCCCCGGCCACCGTCGTCGCGATCGGCTCGATCATCCTGCCGGCGATGATCAAGCAGGGGTTTCCCGCGCGCTTCGGCGCGGGCGTGATCACCACCTCGGGTGCGCTCGGCATCCTCATCCCGCCGTCGATCGTGATGGTGATGTACGCGGTCGCGACCAACACCTCGGTGGGCGCACTGTTCATCGCCGGGATCATCCCCGGGCTCATTCTGGCGACGATGCTCGGCCTCACGACGTGGTGGCTCGCGCGCAAGAACGACTACCCGCGGCAGCCGAAGTCGACCTGGCCGGAGCGCTGGGTCACATTCCGCGCGAGCATCTGGGGGCTGCTGCTGGTCGTCGTCGTGATCGGCGGCATCTACTCCGGCATCTTCACGCCGACGGAAGCTGCCGCGATGAGCGCCGTCTATGCCTTCTTCGTCGCCGTCTTCGTCTACAAGGACATGTCGATCGCCAAGGTGCCGAAGGTGCTGCTCGACTCGGCGAACATGAGCGCGATGCTGCTGTACATCATCACCAACGCGGTCATGTTCTCCTACCTGATGACGTCGGAGCAGATTCCGCAGGAGCTCGCCGCGTGGATGCTCGACAAGGGGCTGGGCGTGGTCGCCTTCCTGCTGTTCGTCAACGTCGTGCTGCTGCTCGCGGGCAACGTGATGGAGCCGTCGTCGATCGTGCTGATCATGGCGCCCATCCTGTTCCCGGTGGCGATGAAGCTCGGAATCGACCCGGTCCATTTCGGCATCATGATGGTGGTCAACATGGAGGTCGGCATGTGCCATCCGCCGGTGGGGCTCAACCTCTATGTCGCGTCCGGCATCACCAAGATGGGGATCACCGAACTGACGATCGCCGTCTGGCCGTGGCTGCTGACGATGCTCGTCTTCCTGGTGGTGGTCACCTACTGGCCCGCGATGTCGATCTGGCTGCCGAGGACGCTGGGCATGATGTAGCCGCCTTCCGGCCCCCGCGCGAACAGGCGCCCCGGCTTCACGGCCGCGGCGCCTGTTTGTTTTGGGGCCGCACGCAATCCGTCGTCGGCAGGCGGCATCCCGGCATTGCTGCCGGGCGTGACCGTCGGCCATGGGCGGGGGCGACAGGCGGGCCCAAGCGTGGTATAATTTTGAATTTATTCGCATTTATTCTGCCGGAGTCGCACGAATGGCCCCTGAGCGCACCCTATCCATCGTCAAGCCCGATGCCGTCGCCAAGAATGTCATCGGGAAAATCTATTCTCGTTTCGAGTCCAACGGCCTGCGGATTGTCGCCGCGCAGATGCGCTGGCTGTCGCGCGCCGAAGCCGAGGGGTTTTACGGCGTGCACCGCGAACGGCCGTTTTTCAAGGATCTGGTCGATTTCATGACGTCGGGCCCGGTGATGATCCAGGTCCTCGAGGGCGAGAACGCCATCGCGAAGAACCGCGACCTGATGGGCGCCACCGATCCGAAGAAGGCCGCGGCCGGAACGATCCGCGCCGATTTTGCCGACTCCATCGACGCCAATGCGGTCCATGGTTCCGACGGACCGGACACGGCGCGGCTGGAAATCGCCTACTTCTTCCCGGCGCTGGCCGTCTACGGCCGCTGAGTGAGCTTCGCGCCAGGAGACGCCGAGATTCCCCGCCACCGAACGACGGGACCCCGCGCGCCATCGTTCGTCTCCCCGCCCAAATCGTTCATGGTCAATCTCCTGGATCTCGACGCCGCCGGTCTTGCGGCCTTTTTCGCCGGCCTCGGCGAAAAGCCGTTTCGCGCGAAACAGGTCCTGCACTGGGTCCATCAGCGCTTTGCCGGCGACGTCGCCGAGATGACGGACCTGTCGAAGTCGCTGCGCGAGCGGCTCGCGACCGCGGCCTTCATCGGCGGCCCGGTGGTCGCAAGCGACACGACAGCGCGGGACGGCACGCGCAAATGGCTCCTCGACGTCGGCAGCGGCAACGCCGTCGAAACGGTCTACATTCCCGAAGACGACCGCGGCACGCTGTGCATCTCGTCGCAGGCCGGCTGCGCGCTCGACTGCGCGTTCTGCTCGACGGGCAAGCAGGGCTTCAACCGCAACCTGTCGGTCGCCGAGATCGTCGGCCAGCTTTGGCACGCGAACCGCGCGCTGCTCGCCGACGGCGTCTCCGCGCCGTGGATCGAACAGGGTCGCGCACCGATCACCAACGTCGTCCTGATGGGCATGGGCGAGCCGCTCGCCAACCTCGACAGCGTCGTGACCGCGCTGCGGGTCTTCATCGACGACAACGCCTACGGTCTGTCGCGCCGCCGCGTGACGCTTTCGACCTCGGGTCTCGTGCCCGCGCTCGACAGGCTTGCCGATGCCTGCCCGGTGGCGCTTGCCGTTTCGCTGCACGCCCCTGACGATGCGCTGCGCGACCGGCTGGTGCCGATCAATCGCAAGTATCCCCTCGACCAGCTGCTCGCCGCCTGCAGGCGGTATCTCGAGCATGCGCCGCGCGACTTCGTGACCTTCGAATACGTGATGCTGGACGGCGTGAACGACTCGCCGGAACAGGCGCGCGCCCTGGCCGGCCTCGTCGCCGACGTGCCCTGCAAATTCAACCTGATTCCCTGGAATCCGTTCCCGGGCGCCGAATTCGCCACCAGTCCGCGGGCGCGGATCCTCGCCTTCCAGAATACGCTGGCCGGCGCCGGGTTCGTGGCGACCATCCGCAAGACCCGCGGCGAAGACATCGACGCCGCCTGCGGCCAGCTCGCCGGCCGCGTTCAGGACCGCACGAAGCGCCGCGTGACACCGATCCATCCGGTTGCGGCGCATCCGCCCGTTCGCTGAAAGCCCTCGGAAAAAACATGATCCCCCTACTGCGCATCGCCTGCGCCGCCGCACTGGCGGCTTTCCTTGCCGGGTGCTCGTCGGCGCCCAAGAACGCGCCGCCGCAGGCTCCCGAGCCCCCGCCGCCCGTGAAACAGGTCGAGGTCAGTCCCAGGGATCGCGCGCTGCTGCACGTCGAACTGGGCCAGGGCTACTACGAGCGCGGCCAGATGGACGTCGCACTCGACGAACTCAACGAGGCGGTGAAGCTCGACCCGAACATCGCCAACGCCTACAACATCTACGGGCTCGTCTATACGGTGCAGAACGAGAACGCGAAGGCCGAACAGAACTTCCAGAAGGCGCTGCAGATGGCGCCGCAGGATCCGGACATCCGCCACAACTGGGGCTGGTATCTGTGCACGCACGGCCGGGCGAAGGAATCGATCTCCGAATTCGAGATCGCGATCCGCAACCCGCTCTACAAGACGCCCGGAGATCGCGCTGGTCAACGCCGGGAGATGCAGCACCGCGATCGGCGATACCGGCAACGCCACGATGTACTTCAAGCGCGCGCTGGCGGTGGCGCCGAACAATGCGAACGCCGCGTACGGACTCGCGTTCATCGCCTACAAGGCCGCGCGCTTCGACGAGGCGCGCGGATGGATACGGCCCGCCGTGCAGCAGGCGAACCCGCCGCCGGAATCGCTCTACCTCGGCATGTGCATCGAGCGCAAGCTCGGCGACCGGCAGGCGGAACTTTCCTACACCTCGCAGCTGCGCAACCGCTTCCCCGACGCCGACGAGACCAAGGCCATCGCCACGGGAAACTGCGAATGACCGAATTCGACGTCAATCCGGATCAAGGCGCGAACGAGCACGCGGCGCCGGAAAGCGCGGGGGCGATCCTGCGTGCCGCGCGCGAAGCCGCGGGACTCACCGTGGACGCGGTCGCCCAGCAGCTGAAGCTCGCGCCGCGGCAGGTGCAGGCCCTCGAGGACGGCGACTACACGCTGCTGCCGGGGCGGACTTTCGTTCGCGGCTTCGTGCGCAATTACGCGCGCCTCGTCCGCCTGGACCCGGAGGCCGTGCTCGACGCGCTTCCGGCGGCCGCGCCGACGCTGGAATCACCTGCGCTGCAGCCCACGTCGCCGTCGATCGGGGAGCTGCCGACCGTCGCGCACGGCAAGCCGGGCTGGACGCGATGGGCGATCCCGATGACGCTGGTCGCGATCATCGCCGCGGCCGCGATCTACGAATGGATGCGCCCGGGCGCCGACGCCCGGCGCGGCATGGCGGGCGCGGGAGACCGCTGCGGCGGCCGCGCGCCCTGCGGCGAAGGCCCAGGCGCCCGAAGTCATCGGCACGCCGTTGCCGAATCCGGTCGCGACGGCGCCGGCGACGATCGCTTCGCCCGCCGCGCCGGGGCCGGCCGCCGTTCCCGTTCCGGCCGCGGCTCCGATGCCGCCTGCCGGCACGGCGCCGCCCGGCGAGTCCGCCACCGCACCCCATCGGCCGCGCCCCGCTCCGCTTCGCCCGCGGCCGCAACGCCCGCCGTCCCCGAGCCATCGGCAACGCCCGCGTCGTCCGCGACGGCAGCGGCGCCGCCGACGGCGCGCGCTCACGCTCGCGTTCCGCGATTTCTCGTGGACCGAGGTCAAGGATCGCCAGGGCCATGTGCTGCTGTCGAGGATGAATCCCGGCGGCACGACGCAGGGCGTCACCGGCGCGCCGCCCTTCGACCTGGTGATCGGCAATGCCTCCGACGTCACGCTGACCTGGAAGGGCAGGCGGTCGACCTCGCGCCCCACACGCGGCAGAACGTCGCCCGCCTCACGCTGCAGTGACGCATCGCCGCCGAGCACGCGCATGAGCGAACCCGCCACCCGCATCGAACGTCGCCGCACGCGGCAGGTCGATGTCGCCGGCGTCCCGATCGGCGGCGGCGCGCCGGTCGTCGTGCAGTCGATGACCAACACCGACACCGCCGACGTCGCCGCGACGGTCGCCCAGGTGAGCGCGCTGGCCGACGCCGGCTCGGAGCTCGTGCGCATCACCGTCAACACCGCCGAAGCCGCCGGCGCGGTGCCGGCGATCCGCGAGCGGCTCGATGCCGAGGGCTGCGGCGTCCCGCTGGTCGGCGATTTCCATTTCAACGGCCACAAGCTGCTCGCCGAGTATCCGGACTGCGCGCGGCGCTCGCGAAGTACCGGATCAATCCCGGGCAACGTCGGCAAGGGCAGCAAGCGCGACGCGCAGTTCGCGGTGATGATCGAAAAGGCGATCGAGTACGGCAAGCCGGTGCGCATCGGCGTCAACTGGGGCAGCCTCGACGCCGAGCTGCTCGCGCGGATGATGGACGAGAACGCCGCGCGCGCCGTACCGCTCGCCTGCCGACGCCGTGATGCGCGAGGCGCTGGTGGTGTCGGCGATCGGCAGCGCGGAGCGCGCCGAGGAGCTGGGCCTCGCCGGCGACCGCATCATCCTGTCGTGCAAGGTATCGGACGTCCAGGACCTGATCGCCGTCTACCGCGAGCTCGCGCGGCGCTGCGACTACCCGCTGCACCTCGGCCTGACCGAAGCCGGCATGGGCTCGAAGGGCATCGTCGCCTCGACCGCGGCGATGGCCGTGCTGCTGCAGCAGGGCATCGGCGACACGATCCGCGTCTCGCTGACGCCGGAACCGCAGGGCGACCGGACGAAGGAAGTCGTCGTCGCGCAGGAGATCCTGCAGACGATGGGCCTGCGCTCGTTCGCGCCGATGGTCACCGCCTGCCCGGGCTGCGGTCGCACGACCAGCACCGACTTCCAGGAACTGGCGGGGAACATCCAGGCGTATCTGCGCGCGCAGATGCCCGCCTGGCGCGCGCGCTATCCCGGCGTCGAGGCGATGCAGGTCGCGGTGATGGGCTGCGTCGTCAACGGCCCGGGCGAGTCGAAGCTCGCCAACATCGGCATATCGCTGCCCGGCACCGGCGAGACGCCGGTCGCGCCGGTCTACGTCGACGGCCAGAAGACGGTGACGCTGAAGGGCGAGCGCATCGCCGAAGAATTCCAGCGGATCGTCGACGACTACGTGCGCGCCACCTACGGCGGCGAGGCGCGCGCGGCGCAGCTGTCTCGCGGCCCGGAAGACGATCGCCGTCAAGGCTGCAGTGCGGCTAGCCGCCGGCCGAACACGCCATGTCCGAACCCCTGCAGGCCGTCCGCGGCATGAACGACGTGCTGCCCGACGAGGCCGCGCTCTGGGAGCGCCTCGAGGACACGGTGCGCGACGTGTTCCGCCAGTACGGCTACCGCAACATGCGCATGCCGATCGTCGAGACGACGCCGCTGTTCGTCCGCGCGATCGGCGAGGTCACCGACATCGTCGAGAAGGAGATGTACACGTTCGACGACGACTGAACGGCGAGTCGCTGACGCTGCGCCCGGAAGGCACCGCGCCGGCAGTGCGCGCCGCGATCGAGCACAACCTGCTCTACGACGGCCCGCAGCGCGTGTGGTACAGCGGGCCGATGTTCCGCCACGAGCGTCCGCAGAAAGGGCCGCTACCGCCAGTTCCACCAGTTCGACGTCGAGGCGCTCGGCTTCGCGGCGCCGGACGTCGACGCCGAGCAGATGGTGATGCTGCGCGCGCCTGTGGCGCGACCTGGGCCTGCGCGAGCATCACGCTCGAGCTCAACTCCATCGGCGACGCCGTCGGAGCGGCGCGCGCATCGCGGCGAGCTGATCGCGCTACTTCGAGCGCCACGCGGACGCGCTCGACGACGACGCGGCGCCGCCTGCTACACCAATCCGCTGCGCATCCTCGACAGCAAGAATCCGGCGATGCAGGAGATGATCGAGCGGCGCCGCGGCTGGTCGACGCTCTGGGTGACGAGTCGCGCGCATCTTCGAGGCGGTGCAGGCGGCGCCTGCGCGACAGCCGGCATCGCATTCCGCATCGATCCGCGCCTGGTGCGCGGGCTCGACTACTACAATCGCACCGTGTTCGAATTGGTCACGACGCGCCTGGGCGCGCAGGGCACGGTGTGCGCGGGCGGCCGCTACGACGGGCTGTTCGAGCAGCTGGGCGGCAAGCCCACGCCCGCCTGCGGCTTCGGCATCGGCGTCGAGCGCCTGATCCTGCTGCTGCAGGACGCGGGCCGCGAGGTCGGTGACGCGCCGCTCGCCTACGTCGTCCACGCCGGCGAGGCGGCGGCCAGGCTGGCGTGGCGCGTCGCCGAGATGCTGCGCGACGCACGGCCGCGACGTCGTGCTCAACGCGGGCGGCGGCAGCTTCAAGTCGCAGATGAAACGGGCCGATGGCAGCGGCGCGGCGTTTGCGCTGATCATCGGCGACGACGAAGTCGCCGCGGACGCGGTGAGCGTCAAGCCGCTGCGCGACGGCGGCGAACAGGTCGTCGCGTGCCGGTCAAGGCACCTGGCCGGAGCGTTCGGACCGCGCAGCGCCGCGCGGACGCACATTCAACCAGGGAAGCACAATGGCAGTCTACGATCTCGAAGAACAGGACCAGCTCGAGGACCTCAAGGCGTGGTGGAAGCAGTGGGGCAACGACGTCGCCGGAGTGGTCTGCGGTCTGCGTCGGCATCGTCGGCGTGCAGGGCTGGCGCTGGTGGCAGCACAGCCAGGCCGAGCAGGCGTCGGTGCTCTACAGCGCGATCAGCACTGGCGGCGCGCGAACGACCTGGCCAAGGCGAAGGACGCGATGCGCAGCTCGCCGACAAGTACGCCGGCACCGGTTACGCGCCGCGCGCGGCGCTGATCGTCGCCAGCTGCTGTTCGACAACGGCGACAAGGCCGGCGCGAAGCCGCAGCTGCAGTGGGTGATCGACCGCAGCGGCGAGGACGAGCTGCAGCAGATCGCGCGCTACCGGCTCGCCGAGGTGCAGTTCGACGACAAGCAGTACGACGACGCGCTGCGCACGCTCGACGCCAAGCACGACGAGCCGTTCGCCGGCCTCTACGCCGACCTGCGCGGCGACATCCTGGCCGCCGCCGGCCGCGCGCGACGACGCGCGCGCCGCCTACCAGACGGCGATGGCCAGCTCGACGCCAAGTCGCCGTACCGCAGCTACGTCCAGGTGAAGCTCGACGCCGCGGGCGGCCCCGCCGGCCGACGCCGCGGGCAGCGTGCCGGCCCCCGCGCGCCGCGCGCCGCAGCCGGCGCCCGCCCGCCGCTGCGCCGGCCAGTCCCGCGAAATGAACGCAAGCCGAATCGCGCGCGCGCGGCTGCGGGGATCCGGGCGCGCAGGCTTCGCGGCGTGCTGCTGCCCGCCATCGGCCGCGACGCTGCTGACCTGCGCCGGCTGCTCGTCGCTGTCGTCGTGGATCCCGACGATCCCGGTGCCGTCGTTCGACTGGCTCTGGCGGGGGCCCGAAGAAGATCGGCCCGCTGCCCGAGATTCAAGGCGACGGTCACGCCGCGCAGATCGTCTGGCAGATCGACGTCGGCAGGCGGCGCCCGGGCTTCGCGCCCGGCGTCACGCCGGACGGCGATCTACGCGGCGGCGATCGACGGCACGATCGTGCGCGTCGAACCCGGACACCGGCGCGACGGTCTGGCGGATCAGACGCCGGGCACGAAGCTTGCCGGCCGGCGTCGGCGCCGACGCGACGCTGCTCGCGGTCGGCACGGTCGAAGGGCGACGTGTCGCCTTCGACCCCGACGGCAAGCCGCTGTGGCAGGCGAGGGTCAGCAGCGAAGTGATCGAGCCCGCCGAGGTCGGCGAGGGCGTGGTCGTCGTCTGGTCGGGCGACGGCCGCATCTACGCGCTCGCCGCCGCCGACGGCAAGACCAAGTGGGTCTACCAGCGCAACAACCCGCCGCTGATCGTGCGCAACTACCGCCGGCGGCATCGTCAGCCGCGGCGGCCTGTTCACCGGCACCGCCGGCGGCAAGCTGCTCGCCATCGACCTCGCGACCGGCAACGTCGCGCTGGGAAGGCAACGTCGCCACCCCCAAGGGCGCGACCGAGCTCGAGCGCATCGCCGACATCACGAGCCTGCCCGTCATCGACGAGCGCGCAGGTGTGCGCGGTCGCGTACCAGGGCCGGCATCGCGTGCTTCGACCTGCTGCGCGGCACGCTCATCTGGTCGCGCGACCTGTCGAGCCTCGGCGGCATCGCCGCCGACGACCGCTACCTCTACGTCACCGACGACGCGGGCGCCGTGCACGCGCTCGACAAGACGACCGGCAGCTCGGTCTGGAAGCAGGACAAGCTCGCGCCCCGGCAGCCGGGCGGCCCGCAGCTCGTCGGCGACTACGTCGCGCGTCGTCGACGTCGAGGGCTACCTGCACCTCATCGACCGCAACGACGGCACCCTGGTCGGCGGCTCGGCACCGACGGCAGCCGGCGACCGCGCAACCCGCGGCCTCGGGCCCCAACGCGGTCTGGCAGACCGAACGGGACGCTCTACGCCTGACGCGCGCTGATCCCGGCACCCGACCGGCGACGGCGGCCGACGCGGCGTCCGCCGCCGCACCGTTGCGCAGCCGGGGTCGCGGATCCGAGCGCGGACGCGACTCCGCAGGGCGCGCGATCTGGCGCGTCTCCACCCGAACCCGCGAGCGCCTTCGCGCCGACCGCGCCCGACGGACGCCGGCTGACAGCCACCCCGATGCTGCCCACCCTCGTCATCGTCGGCCGCCCCAACGTCGGCAAGTCGACGCTGTTCAACCGGCTGACGCGCACGCGCGCCGCGCTGGTCGCCGACCTCCCGGGCCTCACGCGCGACCGCCACTACGGCCGCGGGCGCATCGGCGACCGCCCGTTCCTCGTCGTCGACACCGGCGGCTTCGAGCCGGTGGCGAAGGACGGGCATCCTGCACGAGATGGCGAAGCAGACGCGCGCAGGCGATCGCCGAAGCCGACGTCGTCGCTGTTCCTCGTCGACGGCCGCGCCGGGCTGACGCCGCAGGACCGGACGATCGCCGACCTGCTGCGCCGCTCCGGGCCGGCCGGTGGTGCTCGCCGTCAACAAGGCGGAAGGCCTCGACCCGCAGCGCGCCGTCGCCGAGTTCTACGAGCTCGGGCTGGGCGAGCCGCACCCGATCTCCTCGGCGCACGGCGAGAACGTCACGGCGCTGATCGAGATCGCGCTGGCGTCGATCGTCGGGACCGCGCCGGACGCGGACCGCCGAGCCGAGGCTGCCCGACGACCGCACCGACGCCAACGCGCCGATCAAGGTGGCGATCGTCGGCCGGCCGAACGTCGGCAAGTCGACGCTGGTCAACACGCTGCTGGGCGAGGAGCGCGTCATCGCCTTCGACCAGCCGGGCACGACGCGCGACTCGATCTACCTCGACTTCGAGCGCGGCGGCCGGCGCTACACGCTGATCGACACCGCCGGCGTGCGCCGCCGCGGCAAGGTGATCGAGGCGGTCGAGAAATTCTCGGTGATCAAGACGCTGCAGGCGATCGAGGACGCCAACGTCGTCGTGCTGCTGCTCGACGCGCAGCACGACGATCACCGAGCAGGACGCGCACCTCGCCGGCTACATCCTCGACGCCGGCCGCGCGCTCGTCGTCGGCATCAACAAGTGGGACGGCGCTGCCCGGCGACCGGCGCGACGACGTCAAGCGCGAATTCGACCGCAAGCTCGGCTTCCTCGCGTTCGCGCATCACCACTACATCTCGGCGCGCGACGGGCGCGGCGTCGGCGAGCTGATGAACTCGGTCGACGCCGCCTACGCCGCGGCGATGGCCAAGCTGCCGACGCCGAAGCTCACCCGGATGCTGCAGCAGGCGGTCGAGCGCCAGCAGCCGCCGCGCGCCGGAATGGGCCGGCCCAAGCTGCGCTACGCGCACCAGGGCGGCCAGAATCCGCCGCTCATCATCATCCACGGCAGCGCGCTGTCCCACATTCCCGAGACCTACCGCGCTACCTGGAACATTTCTTCACCGAGGCGTTCCAACTGCGCGGCACGCCGCTTAGGATACAATTCAAGACCGGCGCCAATCCGTACGCGAACGCGCCGGCCCGCCGCCAGGGCCGTTGACGATGGCGCCCCGACGGCCCCATGTTGCGGGGACCGGGCCGGATCCGGCCCGCGCGGCAGCCCGCCGCGAGGCGCGTCCAACAACAAACGCGGAGCAAGCGATGAGCAACAAAGGGCAAATGCTACAAGACCCGTTCCTGAACACGCTGCGCAAGGAACACGTTCAGGTGTCGATCTACCTCGTCAACGGCATCAAGCTGCAGGGGCAGATCGAGTCGTTCGACCAGTACGTCGTCCTGCTCAAGAACACCGTCACGCAGATGGTGTACAAGCACGCGATCTCGACCGTCGTCCCGGCGCGCGCGGTGGCGATGCCGCACCACGCGCCGGCCGGCGAAGCCGACGCTTGACCCGCCCTGTTCCCGGTCGCGGCCGCCGTCGCCGCGCCGCGCTGCCGGCGGGCATCGCGCCGCTGCGCGCCGCTCCACCGCGCGCGGTCCCCGATGTTTGAACGCCCCGCCGGCGGCGACCGCGCGCTGCTCGTCGCGCTCGATTTCGGCGAAGGCGATCCCGGCGAGCGGCTCGCCGAGATCGACGCGCTCGCCGTGTCGGCCGGCGCCACGGTCGTCGGCGCGATCGTCGGGCCGCCGCCAGCGGCCCGACGCCGCGCTGTTCGCCGGCAAGGGCAAGGTCGAGGAGATCGCCGCGCGGCGCGCGGAAACCGACGCCGACCTCGTCATCTTCGACCACGCGCTCTCCGGCGCGCAGCAGCGCAACCTCGAGCGGCGGCTCGAGTGCCGCGTCGTCGACCGTGACGCCTGATCCTCGACATCTTCGCGCTGCGCGCGCGCAGCGCCGAAGGCAAGCTGCAGGTCGAGCTCGCGCAGGTCAAGCACCAGCTCACGCGGCTCGTCGGCGGCTGGACCCACCTCGAGCGCCAGAAGGGCGGCATCGGCCTGCGCGGGCCGGGCGAAACGCAGCTCGAAACCGACCGCCGGCTGCTCGGCAACCGCGTCAAGGCGCTGAACGAGCGGCTCGCGCGCGTCGCCCGGCAGCGGGCGACGCAGGGACGCACGCGGCGCCGCGCCGAGGTGCGCACCGTCGCGCTCGTCGGCTACACCAACGCCGGCAAGTCGACGCTGTTCAACCGGCTGACCGGCGCCAACGCGTACGCCGCCGACCAGCTGTTCGCCACGCTCGACACCACGCTGCGCCGGATCCACGTGCCCGGCGCCGACACGATCGTGCTCTCCGACACCGTCGGCTTCATCCGCGACCTGCCGCACGACCTCGTCGCCGCGTTCCGCGCGACGCTCGCCGAGGCCGCCGACGCCGACCTCGCTGCTGCACGTCGTCGACGCGAGCCACCCGAACCGCGACGAGCAGATCGCCGCCGTCGACGCGGTGCTGGCCGAGATCGGCGCCGACCGCGTGCCGCAGATCCGCGTGTACAACAAGATCGACGCGACGGGTCTCGCCGCCGGGCGTCGAGCGCGACGAGTCTGGTATAATTCGCGCCGTTCGCTTGAGCGCGCTGACCGGCGCCGGCTGCACCGAATTGCGCTCCGCGCTGGCCGAGCGTTTTCCGGCGCCGCGACCGCGCTGCCGGCATGCCGCGCGGCTGCGCCCGCCTGAACGCCTGACGCGCCGCGCCATTCACGCCGCCCTTCGAACCGCCTACACCATCGCACGACCAGTCTCATGTCGCTGAACGATCCCCAGTGGGGCAAGCGCGGCAACAGCGGTCCGCCGGATCTCGACGAGATCTGGCGCAACGTCAACCGCAAGATCAACGAGCTCCTCGGCCGCAAGACCGGCGGCCGGCGACGACGGCGCCGGCGGCCGCGCACGCGGCGGCGCGCAATCTGCTGCCGATGTCCGGCGTCGGCATCCTCGTCGCGCTGGTGCTGCTGGTCTGGCTCGCCAGCGGCTTCTACATCGTCGACGAAGGCCGCCGCGGCGTCGTCACGCGCTTCGGCAAGTACACCGAGACGACGCAGCCCGGCCCGCGCTGGCACCTGCCCTTCCCGATCGAGGCCGCGGAGCTCGTCGACTTCTCGCAGGTGAAGACCGATCGAGATCGGCTACCGCAACAGCCCGAAGAACAAGGTCGACAACGAAGCGCTGATGCTGACCGATGACGAGAACATCATCGACATCCAGTTCGCGGTCCAGTACAACATCAAGAGCGCCGAAGCGTACCTCTTCAACGTCCGCAAGCCCGACCAGATCGTCGCCTTCATCGCGCAGACCGCGATGGGCGAGGTCGTCGGCAAGGCGAAGATGGACTTCGCGCTCTACGAGGGCCGCGAGCAGATCGCCAAGTCGGCGGAGAAGCTGATGCAGGAGATGCTCGACCGCTACAGCACCGGCATCTACGTGCAGAAGGTGACGCTGCAGAACGTGCAGCCGCCGGACAAGGTGCAGGCCGCGTTCGACGACGCGGTCAAGGCCGGCCAGGACCGCGAGCGCTTCCGCAACGAAGGCCAGGCCTACGCCAACGACGTCGTGCCGCGCGCCCGCGGCAACGCGTCGCGCCTGCTCGAGGAAGCGAACGGCTACCAGGCCGAGGTCGTGCAGAAGGCCGAGGGCGACGCCTCGCGCTTCCGGCAGATCCTCGTCGAGTACGCGAAGGCGCCGGCCGTCACCCGCGAGCGTCTCTACCTCGACATGATGCAGTCGGTGGTCGGCAATTCGAGCAAGGTGCTGGTCGACCAGAAGGCCGGCAACAACCTGCTCTACCTGCCGCTCGACAAGCTGATCCAGCAGAGCGCGCCGGCGCCGCGGCGCGCCGCGCGCCGCCGCCGATCGCCGGCGTCGCGGCCGATCGACGCCGCGCCGCGCCGGAGCCGGCGGTCACGCTCGATCCGCAGCCGCTCGCGCGACGCGCTGCGCAGCCGCGAGCGCGGGAGGGACTCGCGATGAAGTTCACGATGCCGATCCTCGCGCTCGTCGTCGCGCTGCTGCTGGTCGCGTCGCAGTCGCTCTACACCGTCGACCAGCGCCAGTACGCGATCCGCTTCCAGCTGGGCGAGATCATCGAGACGCAGTCGCAACGCGGGCCTGTACGCCAAGATGCCGCTGATGCAGAACGTCAAGTTCTACGACAAGCGGATCCTGCTGCTCGACAACGCCGAGCCCGACCGCATCACCACGTCGGAGAAGAAGCCGCTGCTGGTCGACTTCTTCGTGCTGTGGCGGATCGTCGACGTCAAGCAGTACTACATCAGCGTCCAGGGCGACGAGGAAGCCGCGCGCCGCCGGCTGTCGCAGACGGTGCGCGCGAACCTCGCCGAGGAGTTCAACAAGCGCACGGTGCACGAGGCGATCTCCACCGAGCGCGACAAGATCATGACCACCACGCGGCAGAAGGCCGACCTCGACGCCAAGTCGATCGGCGTCGAGATCGTCGACGTGCGCCTGCGCCGCGTCGAGCTGCCGCCCGACGTCACCGGTCCCGTCTATCGCGCGGATGGAATCGGAGCGCCGCCGCGTCGCCAACGAGCTGCGCTCGCAGGGCCAGGCCGAATCCGAGAAGATCCGCGCCGACGCCGACCGCCAGCGCGAGGTCATCCTCGCCGACGCCTACAAGCAGGCGCAGAAGACCAAGGGCGACGGCGATGCCAAGGCGTCGGCGATCTACGCGCAGGCCTACGGCGCGAATCCCGAGTTCTACGCGTTCTACCGCAGCCTCGAGGCGTACAAGGTCGACGTTCCGGAACAAGAGCGACATGATGGTGCTCGATCCGAACTCCGAATTCTTCCGCTACCTGAAGAATCCGGGCGGCCGGGCGGCGAAGGCGCCGGCAAGTAGCCGGCGCGCGAAGCCGCGCCGCTTGAATGCCGGCGGAAGGGGCAGCGTGTGCCCGATTCGCTGCTGGCGGCGTTCGCGCTGGTGCTCGTCGTCGAAGGCCTGCTGCCGCTGCTCGCGCCGCGGCTCTGGCGCGAGAGCTTCCGCAAGCTCGTCGAGCTCACCGACGGCCAGCTGCGCTTCATCGGCCTCGTGTCGATCGTCGCCGGGCTTGCCGGCTACTGGCTGATGCACAATGCGTAAGTGGATCCTTCCCGAGCACATCGAGGACATCCTCCCGGCCGAGGCCGAGCGGATCGAGGCGCTGCGCCGCGCGCTGCTCGACCATTTCCGCGCGCACGGCTACCGGCTCGTGCAGCCGCCGCTGGTCGAGCACCTCGAATCGCTGCTGACCGGCACCGGAGCGCGACCTCGACCTGCAGACGTTCAAGGTCGTCGATCCGCTGTCGGGCCGCCTGCTCGGCGTGCGCGCCGACATCACGCCGCAGGTCGCGCGCATCGACGCGCACCTGCTGAACGAAGCCGGCGTCACGCGCCTGTGCTACGCCGGCAGCGTGCTGCGCACGACCGGCCGGCATCGGCGCAGACGCGCGAAGTCGTGCAGATCGGCGCCGAGCTCTACGGCGAGGCCGGCATCGCCGGCGACCGCGAAGTGCTCGGCCTGCTGCTGTCGTCGCTCGCGGCCGCCGGCGCGCGCGCGCTGCACCTCGACCTCGGCCACGTCGGCGTCTACCGCGCGCTGGCCGCGCGGCGCGGGCATCGTCGGCAACGGCGAGGACACCGAACTCTTCGCGGCGCTGCGCGCCAAGGACGTGCCGACGGTCGCCGCAGCTCACGGCCCGGCTGCCGGCCGCGTGGCGCGACGCGCTGACGGCGCTGCCGACGCTCTACGGCCCGGCGCAGGACGTGCTCGCCGCCGCGCGCGCGCGGCTGCCCGACACGCCGGCGATCGCCAATGCGCTCGCCGCGCTCGCGACGCTCGCGCAATCGGCTGCCGCCGACGTCGAGGCGCTGCACATCGATCTCGCCGACCTGCGCGGCTATCATTACCAGAACGGCGCGATCTTCTCGGTGTTCACCGCCGGCGCAGCCGCGCGCGATCGGCAACGGCGGCCGCTACGACGGCATCGGCAAGGCGTTCGGCCGCGCGCGTCCGGCGACCGGTTTCACGCTCGATCTGCGGCAGCTCGCCGGCGTCGTCGCGCGCGCCGGCTGACCGCGGGGTCGGGGAATGCATGGGCAAGAACGTCGTCGTCATCGGCACCCAATGGGGCGATGAAGGCAAGGGCAAGATCGTCGACTGGCTGACCGAGCACGCGCAGGGCGTCGTGCGCTTCCAGGGCGGCCACAACGCCGGCCACACGCTCGTCATCGGCGGCAGAAGACCGTGCTGCGGCTGATCCCGTCGGGCATCCTGCACCCCGGCGTCTCCGTCTACATCGGCAACGGCGTGGTGCTGTCGCCGTCGGCGCTGCTGCAGGAGATCGGCGAGCTCGAAGCGGCCGGCGTCGAAGTGCGCGCGCGGCTCAAGATCTCGCCCGCGTGCCCGCTGGTGCTGCCCTACCACGTCGCGCTCGACCAGGCGCGCGAAGGCGCGATGGGCGACGCCAAGATCGGCACGACCGGCCGCGGCATCGGCCCCGCGTACGAAGACAAGATCGCGCGCCGCGCGCATCCGCCTGCAGGACCTCTTCTATCCCGAGCGCTTCGCCGCCAAGCTCACGCGCGCTGCTCGAGTACCACAACTTCGTGCTGACGCAGTATTTCAAGCGCGATCCGGTGCCCTTCGAGGCGACGCGCGACGAGACGCTGGCGCTGGCGCCGCAGCTCGCGCCGATGGTCGCCGACGTCGCCGGCGCTGCTGCAGGCCGCGCGCCGCCGCGGCGACTCGCTGCTGTTCGAGGGCGCGCAGGGCGCGCTGCTCGACATCGATCACGGCACCTACCCGTACGTCACGTCGTCGAACTGCCTCGCCGGCGCGGCCGCGCCGGGCGCGGGCGTCGGTCCGCGATTTCCTCGACTACGTGCTCGGCATCGTCAAGGCCTACACGACGCGCGTCGGCACCGGTCCCTTTCCCACCGAACTGACCGACGACGATCGGCGCGGGACTCGCCAAGCGCGGCAACGAATTCGGCTCGGTCACCGGCCGCCCGCGGCGCTGCGGCTGGCTCGACATGCCGGCGCTCAAGCGCTCGCTGCAGCTGAACGGCGTCAACGGGCTGTGCATCACCAAGCTCGACGTGCTGGACGGCATGGACGAGATCAGCATCTGCACCGGCTACACGGTCAACGGCGAAGCCGCTGGCGCTGCTGCCGTCGGGCGCCGATGCCGTCGCCGAATGCGTGCCGGTCTACGAGATCGCTGCCCGGCTGGCGCGACAGCACCGTCGGCGTCGAAGAACTTCGACGCGCTGCCGGCCGAACGCGCGGGCCTACCTGCAGCGGATCGAGGCGCTGACCGGCGTGCCGATCGCGATGGTGTCGACGGGCCCGGATCGCGACGAGACGATCCTGCTGCCACCATCCGTTCCATGACGCGACCGCAGACGGGACCACACGATCGGAGAGTCATCGCATGCCGAGCCTGCACGTCAGCTGGGACCAGTACAACACGCTGGTCGAGCGGCTGGCGCTCGCCGTCCACGAGTCCGGCTTCGAGTTCAACCAGATCATCTGCATCGCGCGCGGCGGCATGCGCGTGGGCGACGTGCTGTCGCGCATCTACGAGCTGCCGCTCGCGATCCTGTCGACGCATTCGTACGCCGCCGAGGGCGGCACGGTTCGCGGCGAGCTCGTCATCGCCGAGCACATGACGATGACCTCGCCGCGGCTGGGCGACAAGGTGCTGCTGGTCGACGACATGGTCGACTCGGGCCACACGCTCGACCGCGTGCACCGCGCGCTGCCGCAGCGCTTGCCCGTCATCACCGCGTGCAGGACCGCGGTGCTGTGGTGGAAGGCCTGCTCGGTGTTCAAGCCCGACTACCACGTCGAGTACCTGGCCGACAACCCGTGGATCCACCAGCCGTTCGAGGTCTACGACACACTGCGTCCCGCAGGCCTGGCGTCGCGACTGGCGAATTCGAAGCCGGGGCGCTGACACGGCCGCCGCACGCCACTTTTGCGTTTGCCGCCGGTGCGGGCTACGCTGCGCCTGCGCCGGATTAAGGGTCGCTGCCTTCGGAATCCGCCACGAGAGGATCGATGAAACCATTCCTTCGATTGTTGGCCGCGACCTGCGCGGCCGGTGCGGTGATCTCCGGCGCCCACGCCGAGGACGGCATCACGCCGCAGTCGATCGTGATCGGCCAGTCGGCGGCGTTCAGCGGCCCCGCGGCCCAGCTCGGCATACAGATGCGCGACGGCGCAAAGCTGTGGTTCGACCAGGTCAACGCCCAGGGCGGCGTCAACGGCCGCCGGATCGAGCTCAGGACGCGCGACGACAAGTACGAGTCGAAGCTCGCGGCCGAAAACACGCGGAAGCTGATCGAGGAAGACCGCGTCTTCGCGCTCTTCGCCTACGTCGGCACCCCGACGAGCCAGGCTTCGCTGCCGGTGTTCACCGAAGCGAGGGTCCCGTTCATCGCGCCGTTCACCGGCGCCGAACTGCTGCGCACGCCGTTCAACCGCTACATCTTCAACGTCCGCTCGAGCTACTTCGACGAAACCGAGCGCATCGTCGACCACCTCACCCGGACCGGCGCCCGACGGATCGCCGTCTTCTACCAGGACGACGCGTACGGGCAGGCCGGGCTCGAAGGCGTGAAGCGTGCTCTCGCCCGCCGCAATCTGCAGCCCGCCGCGCTGGGGACGGTGGAGCGCAACACCACGAACGTCGCCGACGCCGTGAAGATCATCGACGCTTCGCAGCCCGATGCGACGGTGATGATCACGGCCTACGCGTCGACGGCCGAGTTCGTGCGGCAGATGAAAAAAGCCGGCAGCATCTCGCAATACTTCACGGTGTCCTTCGTCGGCAGCAAGGCGCTCGCCGAGGCGCTCGGCAAGGACGGCAACGGCGTGATGATCTCGCAGGTGGTGCCGTTTCCCTGGAGCCCGACGGTGCCTATCGTCAAGGAGTATCTCGAACTCGCGAAGAAGTCCGGCAGCGTCGACGTCAATTTCTCCAGCCTCGAGGGCTTCCTTGCCGCCAAGGTCCTGGTCGAAGGCCTGCGCCGGACCGGTAAGGATGTGACGCGCGAGAAGTTCATCGCGGCCATGGAGTCGATGTCCAACCTCGAGTTCGGCGGCTACCTCGTACGCTTCGGACCGGACAATCACAACGGATCGCAGTTCGTCGATCTCTCGATGATCGGACGCGACGGCAAGTTCATCCGCTGATCCCTGCCGGAGCACGCGTATCGGCCGGTTCGGCGACGGCGTGGCGGCGGCGCGGCAGGTCGCCAGGTCGACACCGACCCAGCCGGAGCGCCGGTGCACACCGGCGCGCGCTATCCACCTACCGTTTCGCGTCGATCTCGGCGCGCAGCCGCTCCTCCTGCGCCCGGAGTTCGGGAGTGAACTCGGCACCGAAGTCCTCCGCCTCGTACACCTGGCGGATCTCGATCTCGGCCTCGCCCGGGAGCGGATTGGGACATCGCTTGGCCCACTCGATCGCTTCCTCCTTCGACCTCACCTGCCACAGCCAGAAGCCGGCGATCAGCTCCCTGGATTCGGCGAAAGGTCCGTCGATCACGGTGCGCTTGCTTCCGGAGAACCGGATCCGCGCGCCCTTCGAGCTCGGGTGGAGTCCCTCGCCGGCGAGCATCACCCCGGCCTTCACCAGCTCCTCGTTGAACTTGCCCATCTCGGTAAGCAGCTGCTCGTCGGGGAGTACCCCCGCTTCGCTGTCCTTGTCGGCCTTGATCATGATCATGAAGCGCATGGCGTCCACTCCATCGGGTTGGGTGTCGGGCGCCGGGGCTTCCCGGCGGCTGCGACCCGTCGATTCCGGACCCTGACCGTACGACGAACGGGTGGGGGCGGAATCGACACGGCCGGCAGAATCATCTTTCCATGCGGCCCCGCGCGGGGAAGGCGCCGGTCTCCCCGGCGAAGGAGTCCGGGTGGCGCACGTTGGTGCCCGGCGCCTACTTTTCCGCGAAGGCCTTGAGGTTGGCGAGCCCGGCCTCGAAATCCTTGCCGACCATGCTGTCCATGCTCACGAACACCGTCATCAGCTTCGCGAGATAGGGGCTGGGGCCGTACATGGCCCAGGTGACGCTGGTGCCGCTGCCCTTGGGTTCCAGCGTGAACTCGGCGACGTTGTGCCCCTCCATAGGCCGGGCGAAATCCAGCTTGATAGCGATCCTGGTCGCAGGCGACGACTCGACGATCTCCATGCGCCCGGCGCCGACCTTGTCGTTGCCGTCCCACGCGTACACGGCGCCCTTGCCGCGTGCGGGCCCGCCGAACGTCCTCTTCATCGCCGGGTCCAGCTTCTCCCAGGGCGACCACGATCCCCAGTTGTGGAAGTCGTTGATGGACTCGAATATCTTCTCCGGCGGCGCGTTGACGCTCGCCGTGCGCTGGATGCGGAAGCTGTCCGGCCGGGTCGCGGCGAAGGCCAGAAGGGCGGCCACCAGTACGACGAACACGATCGCAGCGGTCTTCAACATGCATCCCTCCCGTGTCGAACGAAACATGCACTGTCGCGCCGGACCCGCCCGGCGATGCCTCACCGTACGTCGATTCACCCATCGCTGCGTTGCCGACCCCGTTCAGCCCGCGTGCAGCCGCCGAAGTCGGGTCCGGTATGCCGTGTCGGCGAAAGCCGCCTTCCTGCCGTCGTCGCGCGCGGCCGGATCGCGCTCGACCGGGGCGCGCCGAACCACCGTACACTATCGCCGAAACCGGATGGGAATCCGCTCGTCACACGGTTCCGCAGCGAATGCGGCCCCGCTCCGGCGCCGCGTTCGAGCGGTCTCAAAATAGTGGGCGGCACGGCCGGGGTCAAGCGCTACGTGACCGACCTCGCGTCGTCCGGCCCGGTCCGGGGCCATGTCCGGGCGATGCCGGAGCCATGACGGGCCAGCCCCCGGTCGCCCGTGGCGACGCGGCGATCAGGCAGTGGCCTTCACGGGGCTTCCCGGGAGCGGGATCGCGCAAGAGGCACGACCCCGCGACCGGCGTGTCGGCGCCGCCTGCGCGACACCCTCCGCCCTCGACGAGGCGTCGCGCGTCGCGGTCAGGAAGGCGCTGCCGCCGAACCGTCCGGCGCCTGCGCCCTTGCCTTGGCCTCCGCCGCCTGCGCCGCCGATCGCGCGGCGTAGACGACGTGCGCGCGCGAGATATGCGTGTCGAGGATCTTCTCCAGCTGCGGCACGTCGCCCGCCGCGAACGCCTTGATCAGCGCCTTGTGCTCCTTGAACGAGCGCTTCTGTTCCCGCGCGAGCGGCACGGACAGATGCGTCCGGATGCGTCGCGATGCGGCCGAACACGGTCCTGTAGGCGCTCGACCAGATAGCCGCTGCCGCAGTGCCGAAGAACGCTTCGTGGAACGCCGTGTCCTCGCGCGCGTAGCTCAGTCGATCGCCGAGCGCGTCCGCCGCCTCCATCGCCGCCAGTGCCGCTCTCATGCTGCTGCAGGGTCGCGGTCCTTGTTCGCGCGCGAGGCACAGCTTCAGCGCGTTGACCTCGAGCATCAGCCGGAACTGGCACAGGTCGGCGACGTCGTCCTCGGTCGGCGCGAACACGAACGTGCCCTTTCTTCGGGACCACGACCACCAGCCCCTGCAGTTCCAGCCGCGCCAGCGCCTCGCGCAGCGGCGTGCGGCTCACGCCGAAGGACGCGCCGAGGCCTTCCTCGGTGATCGCCTCGCCGAACGCGAGTTCGGCGTTGACGATCGCGTCGCGCAGGCGCTCCTCGACGATTTCGACGAGCGATTTCGGCTGTCTCGATGCTCAGCGCCTGGATCATGGGACTAGCATAGCGCAGGTCGAATCGCGGCGCGGCAACGCGCCCTCGCGGCCGGCGGCATTCCGCTAGACATAGCGCGCCCGGTCGAGCAGCTGCTCGTAGTCGTGGATGTCGAGCATGTCATCCTGCTGGCCGAGCGTCGTGCCGCTTTCCCTCAGTGCTGCGGCGAATCGCATCATCATCCTCGCGTAGGCCAGCGTCGACGAGATCGGGAAGCAGACGATCCTGAAGCCCAGCGTCTCGAAGCGCTGCGCGGTCAGCGCCGGGACTTTCTTCTCCACGTAGTTGAACATCATCGGCGCGTCGATCCTGCGCAGGGCCTCGCGCATCTCGTCCTCCGATTGCAGCATCTCGAGGAGGACCAGGTCGGCGCCCGCGGCGGCGTAGGCGCGGCCGCGGTCGATGGCTTCGGCGAGCCCGAGGGGAACGCGCGCGTCGGAGCGCCCTATGATGAGGAAATCGCTGCGGGTCCGGGCCCGGACGGCCGCGGCGATCTTCTCCGCGTGTTCCTCCTTCGGGATCAGCTCCAGGCCGGCCATGGCGCCGCATTTCTTCGGCGTGACCTGATCTTCCAGGTGCAGCGCGGCGACGCCGGCCGCCTCGTATTCGGCGACGGTGCGGGCGACGTTGTTGACGTTGCCGTACCCCGTGTCGGCGTCGGCGATGAGCGGCACGTCGATCGCCGCCGCGATCGCGCGCGCCCGCGCCGCCATTTCCGTCATCGTCAACAGGCCGATGTCAGGCGCCCCGAGCAGGCTCGCGGACACGCCGTTGCCGGTCATGTAGACCGCCTCGAAACCTGCCTTGGCGTAGGCCTTGGCGGCGATGGCGTCGTGGCACCCCGGCGCCACGACGATTCCGGGCTGCGCGAGACGCAGGGCGAGTCGGCCGGCAATGGGCATTTCGTTCTCCTGGCAGGGATCCAGAGTATACGCCAACTATAATATACCGGGTCTTGCATACGGTATACATTTGCTGCATGATGGCGGCCTCGACCTCCGCCCCCCGGATCGCGCATGGCCTTGACCGCCCCTTCCCCCGCCCCCGACCTGCTCGATGCGCTGCGCTCCCGGCTCGGGCCGGGCGCCGTGCTCGCCGGCGCCGACGTGCCCGAGCGCAACGCCAACGACCACAGCAGCCTCGCCGCCGGCGCCCGCTGGCGGTGGTCCTGCGCCCGTCGACACCGCGGGCGTCGCGGCGGCGATGCGCCTTTGCCACGAACACGGGCAGGCCGTCGTGCCGCAGGGTGGTCTGACCGGTCTGTGCGGCGGCGCGCGCGCGAGTCGACGGCGCGGTCGCGCTGTCGCTCGAGCGCCTGGTCGGGCATCGAGGAAGTCGACCCGTCGTCGGCGACGATCACCGTGCGCGCCGGCACGCCGCTGCGAGGTGGTGCAGCAGGCCGCCGACGACGCCGGCTTCTTCTTTCCGCTCGACCTCGGCGCGCGCGGCTCCTGCGCCATCGGCGGCAACCTCGTCGACCAACGCCGGCGGCAACCGCGTGATCCGCTACGGCATGGCGCGCGAATCGGTGCTCGGGCTCGAGGTCGTGCTGCCCGACGGCACGATCGTCGACTGCATGAACAAGATGCTGAAGAACAACGCCGGCTACGACCTGAAGCACCTGTTCATCGGCAGCGAAGGCACGCTCGGCATCATCACCAGGGCCGTGCTGCGGATGTTCCCGCAAGCCGGCATGCACGATGGCCGCGCTGTGCGCGGTGCAGCGACTTCGACGCGTGTGATCGAGCTGCTTGCGCTCGGCGCGGCGCGAGCGTCGGCCCGCTGCTGTCGGCCTTCGAGGTCATGTGGCCCGACTACTGGGCAGGTCGCCACCGGCCGCGTCAAGGGCGTGCGCAATCCGTTCGCCGGCGCGCGACCACGGCGCCTACGTGCTGGTCGAGGCGCTGGGCACCGATCCGGACGGCGATCCGCAGCGCTTCGAAGCGCTGGCTCGAAGGCCTGCTCGAGGCCGGCACGCTTCCGCGACGCCGCGGTCGCGCAGTCGATGGCCGACGTGCAGGCGTTCTGGGGCGTGCGCGACGCCTGCGCCGAGTTCTACCAGGCCAGGTGCTGGGCCCGCACCTCGCGTTCGACATCGGCCTGCCGGTCGACGCGATGGACCGCTACCGCGACGAATGCAAGGCCGCGCTCGCGGCGCGCATTCCCGGCTGCCGAGAGCGTGTTCTACGGCCACATCGGCGACGGCAACATGCACCTGCTCGCCTGGGTGCCCGGCGCGGCGCGAGCAGCCCGAGGAGGCGGTCGACGAAGTCGTCTACGGCCTGGTGCGCGAGCATCACGGCACCGTCTCCGCCGAGCACGGCATCGGCACGCTGAAGAAGCACTGGCTCGGCCACGCCCGCACGCCCGAAGCAGATCGCGCTGATGCGCACGCTGAAGGCGGCGCTCGATCCCGCGGAACCTGCTCAATCCCGGCAAGGTGATCTGAACCCCGCCCGGGCCCCGCCCGCACCTCCACATCCCCAGCTTCGATCCACCCAGGAGGATTCGATGAATGTCGTTCGACGCACCCTCGCACGCGCCGCACTGCGCCGCACTGCTCGAGCATTTCGCTCGCGCAGGCGCAGACGGTCAAGATCGCCAACCTCGTCGAGCTGAGCGGCACCGGCGTCACCGCAGGCACGATGTTCAAGAGCGGCATCGAGCTCGCCGCCAAGGACATCAACGCCTCGGGCGGCATCCTCGGGCGCAAGGTCGAGTACACGACCATGCGACACGCAGACCAATCCCGGCGTCGCCAAGGCGCTGGCCTGAAGGTGATCGACGACAACGTGTTCGCGGTCTTCGGTCCGGTGTTCTCGGGCTCGGTGATCGTCAGCGCGGTCGAGACGCGGCGCGCCGAGATCCCGAATTTCACCGCGGCGGCCGGGGCAACGGTCACGCAGCAGGGCAACCCGTACATCTTCCGCACCGGATTCTCGCAGGCGATGTCGATGCCCAAGGTGGCGCGCTACATCGCCCAGGGCCTGAAGGCCAAGAGCGTCGCCGTGCTGTACGTCAACAACGACTTCGGCAAGCCGGGCCGCGACGCCATCGCCAAGGCGCTGGAGCCCTACGGCGTCAAGGTCGTCGCCGACATCTCGACCGATCCGGGCCAGGTCGACTTCTCGGGCGCCGGTCGCTCGCGGCCAAGCAGGCGAATGCCGACGCGATCTTCGTCTACCTGAACGAAGAGGAGTCGGCGCGCGCGCTGCGGGAATTGCGCAAGCAGGGCTGGACGAAGCCGATCGTCGGCGACGTGACGCTGATCAGCCAGAAGGTGATCGAGCTCGCCGGCGACGCGGCCAACGGCGTCGTCGGCCATTCCGAGATGACGGCCGACGCGCCGGTGCCGTCGATCCGCGCCGTCGCGCGCCAAGTTCGAGAAGGAATACGGCTTCACCCCGGACCACAACGGCATCAAGGGCTACATCGGCCTGTACATGCTGAAGGCCGCGACCGAGAAGGTCGGCAAGTTCGACCGCGTGGCCGTGGCCAAGGCGATGCACGGCATGACGATCACCGCCAAGCAGGAGCCGGGCGTGCTGCTCGACGTGACGTTCGACGACAACGGCGACATCGACCGCGAGAGCTTCCTGGTCGAAGTGCAGGGCGGCAAGGCGGTGGTGAAGGAAATCCTGCCGCCGCTGGGCAAGAGCTAGCCCGTCGGCCGGCGCGCGCCGCCCACCCGCGCGTGCCGGCGGATCATTGCCTTCGTCGGCAGCCTGCCGTCCGTCGCGCCGCCCGCGGCGATGGCGACGGCGGACGCGGGTGCGGGAACCTTCGACGCGTCGGGCGGTCCATCGGATGGCGCGTTCGGCGCCGTGTCCCGATCGCCCGAAACTTCCGGCCACCCGACCGGCGACGGACTTGCGCCGATTTGGCGAACGGACCGGCTGCCGTTCATTTCTCCGCGCGGGTCCCGGGCCATCGTCGCGCAGTACGTGGGGGTCGACGCTGCGGCGGCGATGTCGATCACCCGCGTAGACGCACCCATCCACCGACTAGATGTCGCGCATGCGAATCGCCTTGCCTGTCGCCGTTTCCCTCGCCTGCCTCGCGGCCTTGCCGTACCGCCTGAATGCGGCGCCGGTTGCGACGCCACCGCCGGCCGCGACCGGCCCGGTAGTCGTTTCCGCGACGCCGCCGGAGGCGACATCGGTGCGCGCGCGCGTGATCGTCAAGTACAAGGCCGATTCGCCGCTGCTGCGCAAGCAGGCGCTCTCGGTCGCGGCGCAGCAGGCCGAGCAGGCGGAGGCGCTCGCTCGCGCGTCGGCGTCGCGCTGCGCGCCGGTGCCGGCGTTTCCGAGCGCGCGCAGGTGGTGTTCGCCGACGGCATGACGTCGGAGCAACTGGCGCAGCGCCTTGCCGGCGAGAGCGACATCGAATACGCGGTGCCCGACCAGCGGCGCCATCGCTGCACCGCGCCGAACGATCCGCTGTACCTGCGGGCCCGCCGGTGTCGGGGCCACGGCGGCGGACCCGTCGTCGGCCAGTGGTACCTGCGCGCGCCGGCCGGCGAGGTGCAGTCGTCGATCAACGTCGAAGCCGGCGTGGAGCATCACCACCGGCAGCCCGAGCATCGTCGTGGCCGTGATCGACACCGGCGTGCGCTTCGATCACCCCGACCTGCATGCGCGTCGCGGCCGGCGGCAACCTGCTGCCCGGCTACGACATGATCAGCGACGTGGCCGACGGCCAACGACGGCGACGGCCGCGACGCCGACGCCTCCGATCCCGGCGACTGGGTCACGCAGGCCGAGATCTCGCAGCCGGGCGGCCCGTTCTACCAGTGCGTGCACGCCGGCCGAAGACAGCTCCTGGCACGGCACGCAGACCAGCGGCCTGATCGGCGCGCTGACCAACAACGGCATCGGCATGGCGAGCGTCGGCCGCAACGTGCGCGTGCTGCCGGTGCGGGTGCTCGGCAAGTGCGGCGGCTTCGACTCCGACATCATCGCCGGCATGCGCTGGGCGGCCGGCCTCGGCGTGCCCGGCGTGCCGGCCAACCCGAACCCGGCGCGCGTGCTCAACCTGAGCCTGGGCGGCGACGGCGCCTGCAGCGCGGCCTATCGTCGATGCCGTGGCCGAGATCAACGCCGTCGGCGCCGTGGTCGTGGCGGCGGCCGGCAACAGCGCCGGGCATGCCGTGGGCCCGCCGGCGAATTGCCCCGGCGTGATCGCCGTGGCCGGACTGCGGCACGTCGGCACCAAGGTCGGCTTCTCCGACCTCGGCCCGCGAGGTCGCATCAGCGCGCCGGCCGGCAACTGCGTCAACATCGGCGGCGGGCGCGCCGTGCCTCTATCCGATTCTCACGACGTCCAACTCCGGCACGACCGCGCCGATGTCCGACGCGGCCGGCGGCTCGATCTACACCGACAGCTTCAACGCCTCGCTGGGCACGAGCTTCTCGGCGCCGCTGGTCGCCGGCACCGTCGGCGCTGATGCTGTCGGTGCAGCCGTCGCTCACGCCCGCCCAGGTGCGCAGCGCTGCTGCAGGCGACGGCGCGGCCGTTTCCCGACGACCGGCGGCGACAACGGCGACGGGACGCCGTGCCGCAATGCACGGCGCCGCAGCCGATCGGCGCCACCGCAGATCGACCAGCTGCAGTGCTACTGCACGACGACCACCTGCGGCGCGGGCATGCTCGACGCCGGCGCGGCGGTGCTCGCCGCGCACAGGCCGTGACGCTCCCCGAACTACACGGTCTGTTCTGGAACGCGCCCGCGGATTCCGAATCCGGCTGGGGCATCAACTTCGCGCACCAGGGCGACGTCATCTTCGCCACCTGGTTCACCTACGACCTGACCGGCAAAGCGTGGTGGCTGTCGATGACGGCCGACAAGACCGGCGAACGGCGCCTACTCGGGCACGCTCTTCCAGACGCACGGGCCCGCGTTCAACGCGGTGCCGTTCAGTCCCTGCGGCGGTGAGCGCGACGGCCGTCGGCACCGGCGACGCTGACCTTCAGCGACGCCGAACAACGGCACCTTCGCCTACACCGTGAACGGCGTCGCGCAGACCAAGGCGATCACGCGCCAGGTGTTCGGGCCGGTGCCCGACGTGCGTGTGGGGCGCGCAGGCCGACCTCGCGCTGGCGACCAACTACCAGGACCTGTGGTGGGCGGCGCCGGCGGAGCGGAGTCGGGCTGGGGCATCAACTTCACGCACCAGGGCGACACCATCTTCGCCACCTGGTTCACCTACGACACCGACGGCAAGCCGCTGTGGCTGTCGGTCGACGGCGCCGAAGACGGCGCCGGGCGTCTACACCGGGACGCTGTACCGCACGACCGGCCCGCGCGTTCAACGCGGTGCCGTTCGATCCGGCGAAGGTCGCGCCGACCCGGTCGGCACGGCGACGCTCACCTTCGCCGACGGCAACAGCGGGACGTTCGCCTACACCGTCAACGGCGTGTCGCAGACCAAGCCGATCACGCGGCAGGTCTTCCGCGCACCGGGAACGGTCTGCCGGTGACACGCGTCGGAGCGTTGCGACGCACCGAGGCGGGCCGACAATTCATCTGTTCGCTATGGCACATACGGGCGCATAATCGCCCTGCGACGATTCGCTCCCCACGGCAGTCGACGTCCCGGTCGGTGCATCGGCATTACGTCGCTCGTCCCGGCCCTTCCCCGAAGATCGACCATCCCATGATCCCCCAACGAACCACGGCATTTCCGATTTGCTCCCGGCGGCCTTCTTGATTCGCGGTATCGGGGCACTCGCCCTGGCCGCGTCGATTGCGCTCACCCCCCACGTTTTCGCCCAGTCCCCGGTGCCGGCGGCCGAACCGGCGGCACCGGTTGCGTCGCCCGCTTCGGCCTGGGATGCTCCCGAGCCGTGGCGCACCGACCGTTTCTACCTGGAAACGAGCCTCTACACCCGGCACTTCCACTACGATGCCGCGCACGACAATCACCAGAATCTGATCCTGGGCGAGTGGAACATCACCGAACAGTGGCTGGTCGGCGCGTCGGTGTTCGACAATTCATTCGGTCAGGCGTCGCAGTACGTCTACGGCGGCTACCGTTTCCGCCCATTCGAGAGCCTGCAGCCGCTCTATTTCAAGCTGTCGGCGGGCGTGGTGCACGGGTACTCCGGCCAGTACCAGGACAAGATCCCGATGAACAGTTCGGGATTTGCGCCGGTGATCGTTCCCTCCGTGGGCTATTGCATCAACCGCTACTGCTCCGAGCTCGTCATCTTCGGCACCGCCGGAGCGCTGATCACGTTCGGCGTGACGATTCCCTAGTTTGGTGAGTCAGGAGTTCCGAAGACAAGGGAGCGAACCGATTTGGCCGTCAGGCAAGGCTCGAGACCGCAACCGCTGCCCGCGCTGCGGTGAGGTCGAGCAACGCCGCATGGCGGTCAAGGCCGCCGCGAACCATCGAGTGAATTTCTGACTCACCGCACCAGAGTGCCGCGTTGCGTCCTTCCCGCGCGGCATCGTGGTGGGGCTTCACCTCGAACGGGCGTCGCCCCAACCCTGCCGGGTGCCAAAAACGCCGACCCGTGGCATGCTCTGCCGATCGGGTCCGGCATTCGGGGAGTGCAGGGATTGCCGGGAACGGCGCGCGCGAGGGAGGCATGATCCGACTGTTCGGCGGACGACTGGCTGGTGGCGAGGGCGGCCGTGGCGCTCGTCGTCTTCGCAGCGATCGTCGGCGCCGCCGCCTGGTACCTCGGCTGGTTCCATTCGCCGACCCGGCAGTGGTCGCGCTGGTCGTCGTCGCGATCGGTCGTGCTGGTCGGCGCCGCGTTGCTGCAATGCCAGGCCGTCCAGCGTCATGCGGCCATCGTGGCGCTCGGCCGCGTCGAGGCGCGGATGGGCGAAATCGTCGAGGCGGCGATGGATCCCGATCATCACCGTCGATCACGCGCAGCGAATCGTGCTCTTCAACGCGGCGGCCGAACGGGTATTCCAGTGGCCGCGAAAGCGCGGTGCTGGGCAGCGCCTCGACATGCTGATCCCCGAGCGTTTCAGGGCCGACCATGCGAAGCACGATCGCGCGCTTCGGCGAAGACCGGACCAGACGACGCGCCGGATGGGCGAGCCGGCCGGCGCGCTGATGGCGCTGCGCGCGAACGGCGAGGAATTCCCGATCGATGCGTCGATCTCGCAGCACCGCGAGAACGGGCAGGAGATCTCTACACGGTCATCCTGCGCGACGTCACCGAGCGCGTGCGCGCCGCAGGCGCTGCTCGCGCGCAGCGAAGCGCGGCTGCGCGGCATCCTCGACTCGGCGATGGACGCGATCATCACCGTCGACGAGCGCCAGCACATCGTGCTGTTCAACGCCGCCGCGGAGGCGATGTTCGGCTGCCCGCAGGCCGAGGCGATCGACGCCCCGCTGACGTGGTTCCTGCCGGAGCGCTTCCGGCGGACGCACTCCGAGCACGTCCGCCGCTTCGGCGAGACCGGCGTCAGCTCGCGGCGCATGGGCGCGCTTCGCGTCGTGACCGGGCCTGACCCGCGACGGCCACGAATTCCCGATCGACGCGTCGATCTCGCAGCTCTCCGACGCAGGCGGCAAGTACTACACCGTCATCCTGCGCGACGTCACGGAGCGCGTGCGCGCCGAAGAGGCGCTGCGGGCGTCGAAGCAGGAGCTGCAGCAGCTCGCGTCGGCGGCGCACGCGGCGCGCGAGCAGGAGCAGAGCCGGGTCGCCCGCGAACTGCACGACGAGCTCGGACAGGCGCTCACCGCGCTCAAGATGATGGTCGCCTGGGTCGATCACACGTACCGGACGCCAGGACCTCGAAATGGCCGGCAAGCTCGACCGCATGGCGACGCTCATCGACGACACGCTGCAGTCCACGCGGCGCATTTCCGCGGCGCTGCGGCCGCTGATCCTCGACGACCTCGGGCTCGTTCCGGCACTGGAGTCGGTGGTCGAGGACTTCGTCGATCGCACCGGCATCGCATGCGAGTTCCGCGCCGACGGCGAATCTCGAACTCGAGGATGCCCGCAAGAGCGCCGTGTTTCGCATCGTCCAGGAGGCGCTGACCAACGTGGCCCGGCACGCGAAGGCGACGCAGGTCGACGTTCGCATCGCGCATGCCGAACGCGGCACGATCTCGATCGACGTGCGCGACAACGGCGTCGGCTTCAGGCCGTCCGAACGAACGATCGCGGCTGTCCCGCGGCATGCTCGGAATGCGCGAGCGCGCCTATCTGCTCGGCGGCACGCTCTCGATCGCGAGCGTCCCGGGACGCGGCACGACTCTCGAAGTTCGCATCCCGGTCGGCGACGCGATCGACGCATCATGATCCGGGTCGTCATCGCCGACGACCACACGATCGTCCGCGAAGGACTGAAGCAGCTTCTCGTCGACGGCCGGCGACCTCGAGGTGGTCGCCGAGGCGGTCGACGGCCACGACGTGCTCGCGCTGCGTGCGCCGCGTCGACCTCGACGTGCTCGTGCTCGACATGTCGATGCCCGGCAAGTCCGGCATGGACCTGATCCGCCAGATCAAGGCCGAGAAGCCGAAGCTGCGCATCGTCGTGCTGACGATGCACCAGGAGAACCAGTACGCGGTGCGCGCGATCCGGGCCGGTGCGTCCGGCTATCTCACCAAGGACAGCGCCTCGGCGCAGCTCGTGCACGCGATCCGCAAGGTCGCGGCGGGAGGCGCGTTCATCAGCGCGGAGGTCGCCGAACAGCTCGCGCATCGGGCGCAGGGCGGCCGGCGACGCCGCGCCGCACGACGCGCTGTCCGACCGCGAGTTCCAGGTGCTGCAGCTGCTGGCGGCCGGCGTCTCGCTGACCGGAGATCGGCGAAAGAGCTGCACCTGTCGGTGAAGACGATCAGCACGCACAAGTCGCACATCCTCGAAAAGCTCGGGCTCGCCAACCAGACCGAGCTGATCCGCTACGCGATTGCGCACGGGCTCGCCGAACCGCTCGACGGCGGATGACCGGCGCGTCCCCGGCCGGTTGCGCCGCAGACGCCGCACGACGGTTGCGGCACCGGGCTCGTGCGGCGATCGGCAGCGACCCCCGCCCACGACGCGGGGCCCGTCGTCGCCGGTCGGGCGACCGGGTCTCCGACGGCAACCCTCCGGGACCGACTGGCGGGCGCATTGCCGCGAGGGCCGCGCTGCCCGATCGCATGCGGCGACCCGCCATGCTTCCCTGCGTCCCCCGTCGCGACGCGAATCGCGGCGCGCCGCCGCCGCGCTCCCTTCGGAATCGGATACCCCCGGCGGCTAGGACAATTCCTACGCCATTCCGGGAGCTTTTCCGGGCATCCGATTCAGCCGCCGACTAGCCGTTGCGGCGGCGGATGCCGATCGTCCGCGCCGCTGCCCGGGCGCACAGTGAGCTCCATGGATCGCGCCCCGGACATCACGGTGTTCATCGTCGAAGACTCGACGATCGTGCGCGATGCGCTCGTCGACCTGCTCGAGTGCCTCCCCGACGTGACCGTCGCCGGCAGTGCGGAGGACGCCGACTACCGCCGTCGACGCCATCGCGCGCTGCCGGCCCGACTACGTGGTGCTCGACTACCAGCTCGTCGGCGGCACGGCCGTCGACGTCCTGCGGCATCTGCGCGCGCGCATCGCCCGACGTCGCTTTCATCGTGCTCACCAACCATGCGACCGCGCAGTACCGGCGCGTCTGCATGGAGGCGGGCGCGAGCTGGTTCCTGGACAAGACACGCGAGTTCGCCCAGGTGAAGGACATCATCGCGCCGCTGCGCGCGCCCCTGTGACATGCCCCCGGCACAAACGAGAACGCCCATGATCGCCTGCCAACGCCTTGCGCTCCCGCGACCCGGCCCCCGCCACCGCGCGGCCGCGCCCGTCAACGTCGTGCCGCTGAACCCGCCGAAGCGCTCGCGCCGGCGCGTTCGCCGGGGCGAGGTGCTGTACGGCGCGGCGACCCGTTCCGCGTGCTCTACGTCGTGCGCGTCGGCGTGTTCAAGAGCTTCACCGTATCGGACGACGGACTCATGCAGGTGACCGGCTTCCCGATGGCCGGCGACGTGATCGGCCTCGACGGCATCGACACCGGACATCACCAGAGCGAAGTCGTCGCGCTCGAGGACTGCCGAGGTCTTCGTGCTGCCGTTTGCGCAGTGCGAGCAGTGGTCGCGCGAATCCGCCCATGGGCAGCGGCTGATGATGCGCACGATGGCGCACGAGATCGTGCGCAGCCAGGACCTCATGATCATGCTGGGGACGATGCGCGCCGAGCAGCGGGTCGCCATCTTCCTGCTGGACCTTTCGGAGCGCTACGGCGCCTCGGCTACTCGCGCTCGCAGTTCCTGCTGCGCATGACGCGGCAGGACATCGGCAGCTATCTCGGGCTGAAGCTCGAAACCGTGAGCCGGGTGCTGTCGCGCTTCCAGCAGGAAGGGTTCATCCAGGTCCAGGGCAAGGCGATCTCGCTGCTCGACTTCCGCGCGCTGCGGCGGCTGAGCGGAATCTCGCCGTATCGCCACCGGCCGGCGATGGAGCCCATCATCGACCGCGACGGCGAACTTCTGGTCGCCGACGAAGTCGTCGGCGAATGCGAATACACGTGACCCGGCGGCGAGGCCCCCGGCGCGACGCCGACGGCGCACCGGCTCGGTCGCGACGCCGCGCCGGTTCCGCCCGGGCCTCCGGAGGGCGCAATTCCGGCTCGCGTGCGCGAAGCGGTCCGCAGCGCCGCGCGTCGAACGCTCCGGGGCGTCCGGCTCGGCCGCCCGTTCCCCTCGGCATTCCCCGCCTTTCGCCCCCGACTACGGAGCAGGCCCGGTACGGGTCTGCTCCTCGGGCGGGCGCACGTTGTGGAAGAACGCAAGCAGGAGCGCGTCGTACAGGATCTTCAGTCCGCCGGCCGCGATGAGCGGCCACCCGAAGGCCGAAACCGACAGCAGATAGCCGGCGAGCAGCGGGCTGGCCGCCGACGCCAGGCTGCGCGGAACCGACGTCATGCTCGCCGCCGCGGGCCGCTCGGCGGGCGGCACGATCGCCATCACGTAGGAACTGCGCGTCGGCACGTCCATCTGCGACAGCGCGCTGCGGACGAACAGCAGTGCGACCGCATAGCTCACATCGGGCATGAACGGAATGAGGATCAGGCACACGCTCGACGGAAAGTGGGTGAATACCATCGTCCTGACCAGGCCGATGCGCGCCGCGATGCGCACCGCGATGAGGTAGGAAAAAGCGGTGAGCATCCCCGTCCAGAAGAAGACCACGCCGGTCAGTTCCAGCGACATCTCGAACCGCTGGTAGAGCCACAGCGCGAGCATCGACTGGACCACGAATCCTCCGCCGAAGGCGTCGAGGCTGAACAGCATCGCCAGCGCGAGCACGCGCCGGCGCGACTCGACCAGCGGCGCCGCGGCACCGGCGGCAGCGGAAGCCCCGGCGCCCGGCAGCCCCCGGTAGACCAGCGCGACCAGGACCCCGAGCGCTCCATAGAGCACGAACATCACCTGCAGCGATGACCTGAACGACATCGCCGTCGCACCGGCAACGATTCCGGGCAGCGCCGCGGTCAGCGAACCCAGGGCCGCCGCGAACGCGCCGACCAGGCTGTACCGGGCGAAGATGCGGGTGCGATCCCTGCCCGGCGCGACGCTCGAAAGCACCGCGTGCTCCAGCGGCAGGAATACGCTGACGTCTCCGCTCGACGGGTTCAGCGTGCCGACGACGGCGATCACCAGCAGCGGCCAGAAGTCGCGGACGACGGCGAACCCGAGGCCCGTTGCCGCCATCAGCAGGGACGCAGCCAGCAGCAGCTTGCGGTAGTGCCACCGGTACGCGCGAAGTCCCGTCGCCAGCGTCAGCACTCCCGATCCCAACAGCGTCGCCGAGGCGATGACTCCGACCTGCAGCGGGCTGAAGCCGAGGTCGATCAGATAGAGCGGAAGCAGCAGGCTGACGAAGCCGTCGCCGAAGGCGCGGATTCCCCTGGCGGTCAGGACACGGGTGACGATCTCGCGATCGATCATGGACGACACGCGCGACGCGTCAGCGCCGCTTTCGCGCGGCGGGCCCGGTGCGCGGCGGTGGCATCGACGGCTGCCGCTCGGGCATTCGCCGTTCCGAATCCAGCTCCCGGTCGGCGGCGATCTCTTCGTGCAGCCACGCGCGGAAGGTGACCAGCTTCGGCGATTCCGCGTTGCGCGGCGGATAGACGAGGTAGAACCCGCGCGGTGCCGGAGCCTCGATGGCGAATGGCCGGACCAGGACGCCGTTGCGTTCGTCGTTGCCGAGCAGCGTCGCGCGTCCGAGCGCGATGCCCTGGCCTTCGGCGGCGGCCTGCATCATGTGCGACGAATCGTTGAAGATGGGCCCGCGGGCAGGCTCCGGCCAGTCGAGTCCCGCCGCCTCGAACCACGGCTTCCACGGCTCGTTGTCGGCGCGCAGCAGCGTGTAGCGCGCGAGATCGGCCGGGCGCCTCGGCACGCCGCCCGCGATGTGCGGGCTGCACACGGGGAAGAACGAATCGTCGAGCAGATGCTCGACGCGAACGCCCTCCCACTGCCCGAAGCCGTAGCGGATCGCCACGTCGGCGTCGTCGCGCCGGAAGTCGACATTGGCCATGTTGGAGCCGACGTCGAGATCGATGTCCGGATGCGCGGCGACGAAGCGGCCGAAGCGCGGCAACAGCCAGCGCGCGGCGAACGACGGCACCACGCTCACCCGCAGGAGCCGCGGATTCGCCCGCGTCGTGATCTCCTGCACCGCCGTCGATCAGTTCGGCGAACGCCGCGCGCACGCGCGCCGCGAAGCGCTCGCCCTCGTCGGTCAGGCGGATGCCGCGGCCCGCGCGCTCGACGAGCGCGCACGCCGAGATCGGATTCGAGCGCCTTGATCTGGTGGCTGATGGCGCCGTGCGTCAGGTGCAGCGATTCCGCGGCCCGGCTGAGGCTGCGCTCGCGCGCCGCGGCTTCGAAGGCGCGCAGCGCCTGCATCGGCGGAAGTCGGGTGGCCATGGCGATAAGTGTGAATATAGCTCACATATTGCATGAAAACAAATCGATTGTTCCATCGTCTTACTCTCCATAGAATTCGCTACGGCAGTCGAACATTCCAGGAGCGATGGACATGACAATGATACTTGCAATTGATGTACCGGCCGCGGCGCATGCCGCGCCCCGTTCGAATCCCCCGGGTCCCGGCGCACAATCCGCGCCGCGCGGCGCGCTGGCGGCTTCGGCGACCGGAGCGGCCGGAGAATCCGCCGCGCCGGAACGGTTCGTTTCCGTCGCGCCGACCCTCGCCGGCGGCGATCGGTATCGCTGGGTCGAGGCGCTGGTGACCTTCGCGATCATGGCGTGGTTCACCGCGGCGCTCGCCTGGATGGTCGGCGAACTGTACGGCGGTCCGTCGGGGCCGCTGGCGGAAATCGCCGTGACGACCATCGCGCCGGCGTCGGGACCGCAGATCAGCGCGGGGCCCGGAACGACGTCGATCTGAAATTGCGCAAAGGAGCGATCATGACCACACGATTTGCAGGCTCGCTGGCGGCAGCCGCCGTCTCCCCGGCCGGCCGCTGCGGCGCAGGCGGCGCATTCCCGGTCACCTCCGGCCCGGCGTCGTGGAGCCGCCGCGTGGCCGGCTTGCTGGATTCGTGGCGCGCCCGCGCGCTCGCGAACTGGCGTTCGCTGCGCGACCGCGACGACGGCTGGGAAGCCGTGGCGCTGGAGAATTACCTGCGCCGCTCCGGCGATGTCCACGATCTCGAGCGCAGGCACCGGACGTGGGAACGCGACGAGGTCGATGCCTACCGGCTATCGGGCTGGCTGTGACCCCGGTCGCGCGGCGGCGTCGCGCCCGGGCGCTGGCGCCAGGTCGCGGCCCGCCGTGGCGTGCGTTCCCGGTGCGTTCGCTCCGGGGGGGAGTTGGCGCCTCCTGCGGCGGGCGCGTGAAACCGGGCGATCAGCCGGGCCCGGCGCCGCGCGGCAACGGACCGAAGAATATCGTCTTCAGCGTGTCGCGACCGACGACGCGGGACAGCTCGCTCGCCACGCAATAGATGAAGATCAGGACCGCGAGCAGGATCTGCACGGCCCAGAAATGCGGCCACACGATCTCGGCCAGCAACCTGTCGTTGGCGGCGGCGAAGCCGGGCGCTGCCTTCCAAGCGTCGTAGAGGTGTTCCAGGTAGTGGATGAGCATCGCCACCAGGAAATAGAGCGCCGTCTTCCAGCAGACGTTCCAGATCAGCGGCTTCGACGGAAAGCGGTTGATGAAGGGCAGCGCATTGGCCAGCAGCACGGCCTTGCCGAGGATCAGCGCCGCCACCGCAATGGACGTCGATGTCGAGACATCGATGCCGGTGTTCCGGGTCATCAGCACCCGGATGATCGCGACGATGTGGAGAATGACGAAGAAATAGATCGTCGGCGGAACCAGCTCGGCAATTTCATGCTTGATCGTTCTGGCGACCTGGCCCATGGTTCTCCACCGGAAATGTGCTGCGGGACCCGACCTTCACCGCAAGGGCGCGACCGGCGGTCAGTTCAACTCGTCGTCCTTCGCGAACTTCATGCCGGCAAGCGCGACCGTCGTCGCGAGTCCCTTCTCGGTCACCTGATAGATGTAGACGTTGGGCATGACCGAGACGGCGCCGGCAAGGTACCCGCCCTTGGTGGCGGTCGCTGCCGCAAGCTTGCCCTGGCCGCTGAACTCCCATCCCTGATCGACGAACGCGCGCAGCGCCTTCTCGGTCTGGAAGACGACGATCACCCGGTTCTTGCCGGCGCCGGTGCCCGCCTGGCCCGGTAGCATTTTCATGAACGTCTGGCGGCTGGTTCGATTGTTGAACACGATGCCCTTGCCGGAGGCGCCGCCGGCGAACATCAGCTTGACGCCGGTCGTGCTGAAGACGGCATAACCGGCGGCGTGCTCGACGACGTAACGCGTGCGCGGACTCGCCTCGAACATGCTGGCCAAGGCGTCCTGCGTCATCTCGCGGACTTCGTTCCGCCGCTGGACCAGGGCCGACTCGTCCTGCGCGATTGCGGGAATCGCGGTGAAGCATGCGGCCGCCGCGAGCAAGGTAACGAAGATGCGCGAATGCTTCATGGTATCTCCTCGTGTGTCACTGCCAGCCGGCGGCGCCGGCCCGGCACGGGTGGAATTCTATTCCAGGATGAGCAGCGCCTGCCTGCACCCGTCGCCGGGTCGTTCGTCCGCAACGATACACGGTGACGCCCGCGCTCAGGGCGTGGGCACGACGCGGTAGAACACGCCATTGGCGCCGAAGGACGGCTGGAACCAGGTGTTGCCATTGAGGTAATACGTGGTCCCGCCCTTGGCGATGGCGATGGACCCGGCCGGCGGCGCGGCGTAGACGGCGCCCATCGCAAATGCCGATCCCGCAATCGCGGGCGCAGGTGCCGCCGCGGCGGCGCCGGCGACCACGCCGGCGTTGTACGCGCTGGTGGCGTTGACGCCGGCACTGGCGCTCGCCACACCCGCCGCATACGCATTCGACGTCGCCGCGGCGGTGTTGGCCGAGGCCACCGCCGCACCCGCCGCCACGCCGACCACGGCGCCTGCCGCCGCGGCCCCCGCCGCGTTCCAGCCTCCGCAGTTGTAGCACCCGGCGCCATACACATTCACCATGGTCGGCGGATGGTAGGCGGGGTACGCGGCGCCGTAGTAGGGACTGTGATACGCGGTGGCTCCGGACGCGGTCGTCGTCGTGTAGCCGGAGCCTTCGGCGTGGTACGCGCTCGCGCCCGACGCGCTGGTGGCAGTGGTGCCCTGCCCCGCAGTGCGCGTCGCGCTCCCGCCGTAGGGATTGGTGGCGGTGGTCTGCCCCGAACCCTCCTGATGCGTCGCCGTATCGCCGCGACTGCCGGTAGCGGTGGTCCCCTGACCGTAGGTGTGCGTCTCGCTGCCCCCCGCGGCGTCGGTGCGCGTCGTCGACCCCGATCCGGCGGTGTGCGACGTGCTGCCCCCGTGCGGGTTGGCGTGCGACCACGCGGAGGCCGGACCGGCGGCGAGCACCGGTACCAGGAAACCCGCGAGACCCAGCATCCCTGCGTTCATGTCGCGCGTCCTCATTGAACCCTTGCCGGCGGCGCCTTGGCGGGCGGACGCATCGGCAGCGGCGGCTTCATTTCCGGCCTCTCACCGGCATCGGGGCGCGCAAACGGCATACGCGCGGCGCCGGTTGCCTTGGCCGACACGAAGGCGTCCGCGGGAACGGCGCCATCGAGCTGCCAGTCGGAGAGTTCCAGCACGTGGCGCAATCGGGCGCGATCGTTGAGATAGATCGCGTAGACGCGCCGCGGAAGCCTGTCCTCGACCCCGATCCAGATCTGCGCGAACACGTTCCCGGTGACGTACGCCACCATGTCCGTCGTCGTGCCGCCGACCACCGTCGACTGTCCGATATAGAACGCGGTCTTCAGTCCGTCCGCGATGTCCTTCCACGGATCGGCGACGACGACGTCGGCGAACGGAAAGTAGATCGCAGCGGAATCGTAGGCGGCCTGCAGCGCCGCGTCGATGGATGGCGGCGCGTCGGCCACGGCGACCAGGCCTTCCGCCGGCGCGAACGCCATCATGGTCTTGCCGTCGTAATAGAACTCGGAAGGAGGGCCGTCGCCGAGCGACACGACCTTGAGTTTGTCCGGTCGCCGCAGCGTCACCTCGGACCGGGTGGCATAGACCAGCGGCAGTCCGAGACGGCTCGGACTTTCGTAGGAGACGACCGCCGTGAAAGTCATCGCCCGGGCGGCGGCAAGGCGCGCGCTGGCCGCCTTGAGAATTTCGACCGCGCGCGGCTCCAGTCCCAGCTGCGCCGCGGGCGTCGCCGCCTGCGCACCCGGCCTGGCGGGCTTGGCCGATTTGGCGGCCCGCGACGCGGCCTGCGCCGGCGGCGTCAGCGGACCGATGCCGCCGACGGCAAGCGCGACGCCGACGGCGAGCAGCAGCGCCCGTCCGCAGGTCCCATTGCGCATCATCGTGTCCCCCGCAGGCATGTCCAACGAACGGTCCCGAACGCGACGATCACGTGGACGCCGCATTCGTCGCTGCCGTCAGCCGCGACTCGCCGCGCTCCGCCGCTCGCCGAGCCGGGCCCGGACCAGCAAGACCGCCACGGCCGCATGCAGCGCGACCGCGGGCCACAGCATCACGCCTCCGAGATGCCCGACGAAGTAGAGATACCCGAGGAACAGCGCCACCAGCACATTGTAGATCAGCATCCCCAGGCTGGCCGGCGAGGTGCTCCGGGTGATCTGCGGGCCCGGCCAGCACGCCACGCCCAGTGCGAGCAACGCGATACCCGGAAACCGGGCCAACGGCATGCCCGCGCCGCCCACGCCCGCTCCGGCCAGCAAGGAGATCACGAGCGCGGGGTCGATCATCAGGGCGAGACCGGTGCCGATTTCGGCGACGGCGGCAAAGGCGAGGATCTTCTTGAGCATGCGGCGTCCCGTTCGTTGATGGAAACCTGCAGAACGCGTTTGCGTCCGCGGGGGCGTCGGCGGAACTCGCGCGCGTCGCGGTCGGCACCGCGGGATGGTCACGGCGCCAGGGCGCCCGCGATCACCGTGTTCCTCCGCAGCCCGACCCTGGCGATCCGAAACGTCCAGTTGCCTTCGTCAGCGGTAAAGTCCAACCGTTACCCGCGCCGGCCGACGGCCGGAATGGAGAACGGTTGCGGTCCGCGTCGCGGCGGCCACCGCTTCGCGAGCGGCCGTCGGGAACCGGTTCGTTGGTTCCGTCCGGAAGGCCGGACAACCGTTCACGCGTTACTTGGCGTAACTCAGCACCGCGAAGAAGTGGCAGGCGGTGCCGACGATGACGAAGCCGTGCCATATGGCGTGCGCGTATCGCACTCGCGAATCCAGCGCGAAGAACACGACGCCCGCGGTGTAGGCGAGCCCTCCGGCCGCGAGCAACGCGATGCCGGCCAGCGGCACGCGCTCGACGAGCGGCACCACCGCGATCAGCACCAGCCAGCCCATGGCGAGATAGAGCCCCGTCGAAAGCACGGGATGCGACAGACGGTTGAAGGCCTTCAGCGTGACGCCGACGGCCGCGATCGACCACACCAGCCCGAACAGCGTCCAGCCCCAGGGACCGCCCAGAACGCCCAGCGCGAACGGCGTGTAGCTTCCCGCGATGAATATGTAGATGGCGCCATGATCGAGGCGCATGAACACGCGCTTGGCGCGGCCCGGCGGCAGGGCGTGGTACAGCGTCGACGTCAGGTAGAGGAACACCATCGTCGTCGCGAACACGCTGGCGCCGACGACGCTGGAGACGCCGAAACGGCGCGCCGCGGCGATCAGGAACGGAACGGCCACGATGGCGGCGAGCAGCGCCATGCCATGGCTCGCGCTGTTCGCGATTTCCTCGCCCAGGCTCTGCGGACGCTCGCTCATACCCTCCATTGTCGCACGTCGGGAAGCGTGCGGCCGCCCGCGCGCCGCGGGAGGACACCGCTGCGACTACAGCCGATTCTTGACCGCCCGAAGGCGACGGCGTAGCGTCGCCTCGTCCGTTGCCTGCCTCGCGGCACGCCGGGCGGAGACGCGGTGCGGCGCTACGTGCGGGAAACGTCCGGCCATGCCGCAAATGCGGCGGTGTGTGCGAGCCGAATCGCAGACAGTCGAATGCCCGAGAAAGTGAGCCAAGGCGATGGGCGCCATCCCGTATCGACCGAAGGACGTCGACGAGCCGCGTGACCTCGTCGCCGCGATTCGCGCGCGACGCGGCGGAACCCTGCTGAACCTGGACAGGATGCTGCTCCACAGTCCGCCGCTGGCGGAAGGCTGGAACGGATTCCTGCGTGCGGTCAGGACCGAACTCTCGGTTTCGCCGAAGTTGCGCGAATTGGCGATCTGCGCGGTCGCCCTGCTCAACCGCGCCGACTACGAATACCGCCACCACGCGCCGGTGTTCCTGCGCTCCGGCGGTTCGGCAGCGGAGCTCGACGCGCTGGGCCGCATGCGAGAATCCGGCATCGACGCCACCGCGTTCGACGCTGCCGAGCGCGCGGTGCTCGCCCTCGCCGTGGAGATGACGCGAACGGTGGACGTGAGCGCCGCGACCATGGCGTCGGTCCGGGATGCGCTCGCGAATGACCGTCAGGTCGTCGAGATGGTCGGGGTCATCGCGACCTACAACATGGTCTCGCGGTTCCTGGTCGCGTTGGGCGTGGAGCCGGAATGAAAGCCCCGATGCGCGACGCGCGGGTCCTTCCCGGCGCCGCGCGCCACCATCGGACCGCCGCGCGCCATCGTCGGCAGGAATCCGCCCGCACCGGGCACCGTTTCCGGAGACACCCATGAAGATGATCCGCCTGGCGCTGGCCGCACTCGTGCTCCTCGGTCTCGGCGCGGCCCCGGTCGCGGTCGCGCAGAACTGGCCGACGAAACCGGTCCGGCTGATCGCCGTGTTCCCGGCGGGTGGTTCGGTCGATCAGGTGGCGCGCATCCTCGGGCAGCAATTGACCGAACAGACGGGTCAGACGGTCATCGTCGAGAACCGCGGCGGCGCCTCGGGCTCGATCGGCACGGCGGCGCTGGCGAAAGCCGAACCCGACGGCTACACGCTGGGCGTCGTCTTCGATACCCATGCGGTGAATCCGTCGCTGATTCCGGGCCTGCCCTTCGACACGCTGCGCGACCTGACGCCGCTGATGCTGGTCGGAACAGGGGCGATGGCGCTGGTGACGCCGGCCGGTCAGCCGTACAGATCGTTCCGCGACGTCGTCGCCGCGGCCAAGGCCAAGCCCGGCAGCGTGTCGTACGGCACCATCGGCGCCGGCAGTCTGGGCCACCTGGCGATGACCCAGATCGCAAACCAGCTGGGCGTGGAGTTCAACCACATCCCCTACCGCGGCGGCGGCCCGCTGATGAACGACGCGATCGGCGATCAGGTGCCGCTGGCGATCGGCTCGGTGTTCCTGGTGAATCCGCACGTGACGTCGGGTCGGGTGCGCGCGATCGCCGTCACCTCGGCGAAGCCCGATCCCAAGCTGCCGAATGTCGAGACCATCGCGAACCAGGGAGTGCCAGGCTTCGAGGCCTACACCTGGTGGGGCGTCTTCGGCCCGGCCAACATGCCCGCCGCGCTGGCCAGGCGCGTCTACGAGGAACTCGCCAGGGCCGTCAGGGCGCCGGCCGTCGCGGACAAGCTTTCGGCGCAGGGCATGGAGGTGAGCGGTGCGCCGCCCGAGCAGCTCGATGCCTTCGTGCGCAGGGAGATCCCCCGTTGGGCCAAGGTCATCAAGGACAACAACATCAAGTCGGGCGATTGATTCGCGGCGGCGCACGGCGGCGCCGGCCGCCTGCCCTTCGCGGCTGACCTCCGGTGAGCATCGGCCGGCAGATCCGCAAGTAGCCGCGCGGATTCCCGCGTTGCCACGGGAGCGGACGGTTGACCCGCGCCGCCGAACCGCCAATACTCGGCCGGCGCAGGCGCGTTTCCTCCGCTTGCCGAAAACCGCGCGGCGCCGTCGACCAGCCGACCGCGCGCCCGCCCGAAGCATTATCATTCCCACGCCGAGGCCGTCCGCGACGGAAAAGGCGCCAACGACAGGCCGTGTCCAACTGGAGGAAACCACTGTGAAGAAGATCATTGCCACGGCACTCGGATGCCTGCTGGTCGCGCTGCCGGCCTGGGCGCAGGACTCCGTCAAGGTCGGCATCGTCGCGCCGTTTTCGGGGCCGTTCGCCGACTACGGCAAGCAGTTCGACGCGGGCGTCAAGGCGTACCAGAAACTCAACGGCACGACGGTCGCGGGCCGCAAGGTCGAAGTGATCGTCCGCGACACCGGCGGGCCCTTCCCCGAAGTGGCGAAGCGCCTGGCGCAGGAGCTGGTGGTGCGCGACAAGGTCGACTTCCTCGCCGGGTTCGGTCTCACGCCCGAGGCGCTCGCCGTCGCCGACATCGCGACGCAGGCGAAGAAGCCCATGGTGATCTTCAACGCGGCGACGTCGATCATCACCACCAAGTCTCCCTACATCGCGCGCTTCTCGATGACGCTGCCGCAGATCAGCGCGCCGATGGCCGTATGGGCCGCGAAGAACGGCATCAGGAAGGTCTACACGCTGGTCGCCGACTACGGACCCGGCATCGATTCGGAAACGGCGTTCAAGAAGGCATTCACCGCCGCCGGCGGGCAGGTGGTCGATTCGGTACGCACGCCGCTCCAGAATCCCGAGTTCGCGCCCTTCGTCCAGCGCATCAAGGACGCCAAGCCCGACGCCGTGTTCGTCTTCGTTCCCGCCGGCGAGCAGAGCATCGGCTTCATGAAGTCGTTCGCCGAGCGCGGGCTGGCCCAGGCCGGCATCAAGGTGATCGCCACCGGCGACATCACCGACGATCACGTGCTGAACGCGATGGGCGACGCCGCGCTGGGCATGATCACGACCTTCCACTACTCGGCGGCGCACGACTCGCCCGAGAACGCGGCGTTTCTCAAGGCCTACGCCGAGGTCGCGCCCAATTCGGGCCGCGCCAACTTCATGACCGTCGGCGCCTACGACGGCATGGCGGCGATCTACGAGGTGATCCGGAAGCTCGACGGCAAGATCGACGGCGACAAGGCGATGGACGTGCTGAAGAGCCTACAAGGCGACGAGCCCGCGCGGACCGATCATGATCGACCCCGAGACGCGCGACATCGTGCAGACGATCTACGTGCGCAAGGTCGAGCGCAAGGGCGGCGAGCTGTGGAACGTCGAGTTCGACAAGTTCGACAACATGAAGGACCCCGGCAAGCAGCCCTAGCCCGCGCGAGCGCCGTTCGTGGCCAGCATCCTCGGCGTCCTGTTCGACGGGGTCACTTACGGCTGCCTGCTGTTCATCATGAGCATCGGCCTGTCGGTGACGATGGGCCTGATGAACTTCGTCAACCTCGCCCACGGCGCGTTCGCGATGGTCGGCGGCTACGTGTGCGTGGTCGCCATGACCCGGCTGGGCGTGCCGTTCCTGGCCACGCTGCCGATCGCCTTCGTCGCGTCGGCGGCACTGGGCATCGTCCTCGAGCGCACGCTCTACCAGCGCCTGTACCGGGCCGCGCACCTCGACCAGGTGATGTTCTCGATCGGGCTGGTCTTCGTCGCGATCGCCTGCGCCACCTACGTCTTCGGGCCGTCGCAGCAGCCGGTCGTCCTGCCGCAGTTCCTCCACGGCCAGGTGCAGGTGCTGGGCGTGGATCTCGGCGTCTATCGCCTCTTCCTGGTCGCACTGGTGACCAGCGTCACTGCGGCGCTGCATTTCCTGCTGGTCGGCACGCGCTTCGGCGCGCAGGTGCGGGCGTCGGTGGACAACGCCACCGCCGCCGCCGGCATGGGCATCAACGTCGACCTCGTGTTCGCGGTGACGTTCGCGCTGGGCTCCGGGCTCGCCGGTCTGGGCGGCGGGCTCGGCATCGACGTGCTGGGCCTCGACCCGACCTTCCCGCTGAAGTACATGGTGTACTTCCTGCTCGTCGTCGCCGTCGGCGGCGCGGGAACGATCAAGGGCGCGCTGGTCGCCGCGATCATCCTCGGGGTCGTCGACGTCGCCGGCAAATACTACGTTCCACAGATCGGCGCCTTCGTCATCTACGTGCTGATGGTGGTGCTGCTGCTGCTTTTCCCGGCAGGTCTGTTCGGAAGGCGCACGTGAACGGGGCCGGGACGGGCGTCGGCGGCGCGGCGGCGGGTCCGGACCGCGTCGCCGGCCGCCTGCCGCAGGACCGCTGGCAGCCCCCCGAGATCGCCTTCTGGCTGTTGCCGGTGATCGCGTATTTCCTGTTCCCCGGCTACCTCGTGCTCGCCTGCCAGATCCTGATCGTCGGCCTCTTCGCCGTGACCCTCGATCTCATTCTGGGATATGCCGGCATCGTCTCGCTCGGCCACGCCGCGTTCTTCGGCTTCGGGGCGTACACGGCCGGATTGCTGGCCGTGCACGGCTGGGGGGAGCCGATCTCCGGGCTCCTGGCCGCCGCGATCGTCGCCGGCATGGTCGGCTTCCTGGTGAGCTTTCTGGTCGTGCGCGGCCAGGATCTCACGCGCCTGATGGTGACGTTGGGCATCGGCCTGATGCTCTTCGAGGCGGCCAACAAGGCGGCGTTCCTGACCGGCGGCGTGGACGGCCTCAGCGGCGTCGCCATGTGGAACGTCCTCGGCGTCTTCGGTTTCGACATCAACGGACGCACCGCCTTCTGGTACAGCCTGGTCGTGGTCTTCGCCCTGTTCGCGCTGGCGCGCCGGATCGTGAACTCGCCGTTCGGGCTCAGCCTGCGCGGCATTCGCGAAGGGCCGCGGCGGATGCCGGCGATCGGTTCTCCGGTCGGAAAGCGGCTGATCGCAATCTTCACCGTGAGCGCCGCGATGGCCGGCGTCGCCGGCGCGCTGCTCGCGCAGACGACGCAGTTCGTCGGCATCGACAGCCTCGGGTTTCCGCGCTCGGCCGAACTGCTGATCATGGTCGTGCTCGGCGGCGTCGGCCGCCTGTACGGAGCGATGATCGGCGCCGCCGTGTTCATGATCGCCAAGGACTATCTCTCGGGGCTCAACCCGGTGTACTGGCAGTTCTGGATCGGGATTCTGCTGATCGCCGTCGTCCTGTTCGGGCGCGGAGGAATACTCGGCCGTTCCGAGGCGCTCTGGCTCTGGCTGCGCGGGCGGCGCGCATGACGCCAACGCTGCGCACCGAGGGACTCTGCAAGCAATGGGGCGGGTTCCACGCCAACAGCGACGTGAGCCTCAGTTTCGCGCCGGGCGCGCGCCACGCGCTGATCGGCCCCAATGGCGCCGGCAAGACGACCTTCATCAACCTCCTGACCGGCGTGCTCCCCCCCACGTCCGGCCAAGTCTTCCTCGGCGACGAGCGCATCACCGCGCTCAGCCAGCACCAGCGCGTCCGGCGGGGCATGACGCGCACGTTTCAGATCAACACGCTGTTCCCGGGACTTTCGGTCCTCGAATCGGTGGTGCTGGCGGTGTGCGAACGCAAGTCCAGGGCGGGCGTCTGGTATCGCACCGTCGCGCGGCACGCCGTCGAGCGCGACGAAGCGCAGGACCTGCTCGGCCTGCTGCGCCTTTCGGCCGAGACGGACACGCTGACGCGCGACCTCCCCTACGGCAAGCAGCGCCTGGTCGAGATCGCGCTGGCGCTGGCCACCCGGCCGTCGATTCTCCTGCTCGACGAGCCGGCGGCCGGCATTCCGGCGGCCGAGAGCGCCGAGCTGTTCGGCGTGATCTCCGAACTGCCGCGCGACGTGACGATCGTGTTCATCGAGCACGACATGGAGCTCGTGTTTCGCTTCGCCGAGCGCATCACGGTGATGGTCGGCGGCAAGGTGCTGACCGAAGGGACTCCCGACGAGATCGCGGCGGACCGCCGCGTGCGCGAGGTCTATCTCGGCGAGGCCACGCATGGCTGAGCTCGCCGCGCTCGAGAACGTCACCGCCGGCTACGGCGAAGCGAAGGTGCTGGACGACGTCACCGTGGCACTCGAAGAGGGCGACAGCCTCGCGCTGCTCGGACGCAACGGAGTCGGCAAGTCGACGCTGCTGGTCACGCTGATGGGCATCACGCGGATCCATCGCGGCACGGTGCGCTTCGCCGGGCGCGACGTGTCCGCCGTTCCGACGCACCGGCGCGCGCAGGCCGGATTGGGCTGGGTGCCGCAGGAACGCTTCATGTGGCCCTCGCTGACGGTGGAGGAACACCTGACCGCGGTCGCCCGCCCGGGCAAATGGACGCTCGGGCGCGTCTACGCGCTCTTTCCCGCGGCTCGAGGAGCGGCGCGCGAACTTCGGCAACCAGCTGTCGGGCGGCGAGCAGCAGATGGTCGCCATCGGACGCGCGCTCATGGTCAATCCGCGTCTGCTGCTGCTCGACGAGCCGATGGAAGGCCTCGCGCCGATCATCGTCCAGGAGCTCATGAACGTCATCCGCGAACTGGTGCAGGATGGCGGCATGACCATTGTCGTCGTCGAGCAGCACGCCAAGCTGGCGCTGTCGCTGACGCGGACAGCCATCGTTCTCGATCGCGGGCGGGTCGTGCACCGGTCGGACAGCGAAAGCCTGCTGCACGACCCGGACAAGCTCCATCGCCTTGTTTCCGTTGCCTGAGGTGAACCGGGCCATGAAAACCACCGACATCATCCGCGACGAACACCGCTCGCTCGCCGCCGTCCTCCACGGATTCGGCTACCTCATGACGGAGATCCAGGCCGGGCGCAGCGCGCCGGATTTCGAGCTGTTCGACGCGATGCTGCGCTATATCGACGGATTTCCCGAGCGCCTGCATCACCCCAAGGAGGACCAGTATCTGTTTCCGGCGGTGCGCCGCCGCTCGCCCGGCTTGGCCGCGACGCTCGATGAACTCGAACGGCAGCACGCCGCGAGTCCCGGCCTGATCCAGCAGCTGCGGACCGCGCTCAACCGCTTTCGCAGCAACGGGATCGTCTCCGCGCCGCAATTCGCCAGGACGCTGGAGGAATATGCCGCATTTCACTGGCGCCACATGCGGATGGAGGAGGACGAGGTGCTGCCGGCGGCCGAGGCCACGCTGACCGCCGACGACTGGACGGCGATCGACGATGCCTTCACCGCCAACCAGGACCCGATCCTCGGCATACCGGTGACGCGCGAGTTCCGCGAGCTGTTCCGCCGCATCGTCCTGCTGGCGCCCGCCCCGATCGGAGTGGGCCCGGCGAAGCGCCCGACGGGAAGGTGAAGCGCAGGCGCTTGCGGCGGCCGGCCGCCGCTTGAAACGATCCGCGGACACGCGCGGCGGCGCCGCGCGCCCCGGCGATCGTGCGGATGCTTCCCCCGCCGTCACCATGGCCGCCGCCCGGCGAGCCGCCCGGCAGGCTGCGCCCCCGGGTTAGAATTTGCGCACAGGCGCACGCGGGGTGCTCCGGGGCGGCTCCGACAGGCGACAGATGCAGCGCAAACTGACCGCGATACTTTCGGCCGACGTCGTCGGCTACAGCGGCCTGATGGAGGCCGACGAGGCCGGCACGCTCGAGCGGCTGAAGCTCAACCGCAGCCGGATCTTCGATCCCTGCGTCGCGGCCCACGGCGGGCGCCTGGTCAAGCTCATGGGCGACGGCGCGCTGGTCGAGTTCGCCAGCGTCGTCGCGGCCGTCAACTGCGCGCTCGCGATCCAGGAGGCGACCGCCGCAGCGCGATCCGGAACGCGCGGAAGCGAGCCGCATCCGCTACCGCATCGGCATCAATCTCGGCGACGTCATCGTCGAGGGCGACGACATCTACGGCGAAGGCGTCAACGTCGCCGCGCGGCTGCAGGCGCTCGCCGCCGGTCGGCGGCATCGCGCTGTCGGCACCGTGCGCGACCAGGTCGGAGGGCAAGGTGGCGTGCGCGTTCGAGGACCTGGGCGAGCACACGGTCAAGAACATCCAGCGCCCGGTGCACGTGTTCGCCGCTGCGCCGCCGGATCCGCGGCGGTCGACGCGTCGGCCGGGGACGCCGCAAGGCCGAAGCGCGGCGCCGACTGGCGATCTGCGTGCTGCCGTTCGCCAACATGAGCGGCGATCCCGAGCAGGAATATTTCAGCGACGGCATCAGCGAAGACATCATCACCGACCTGAGCAAGGTCTCCGCGCTCTGGGTCACCGCGCGCAACACGGCGTTCACGTTCAAGGGCAAGCACGTCGACGTGCCGCAGGTCGCGCGGCAGCTCAAGGTCAGCCACGTGCTCGAAGGCAGCGTGCGCAAGGCCGGCGGGCGCGTGCGCATCACCGCGCAGCTGATCGACGGCGCGACCGGCGGCCACGTCTGGGCCGAGCGCTACGACCGCGACCTCAACGACATCTTCGCGCTGCAGGACGAGATCTCGCAGGCGATCGTCGCGGCGCTGAAGCTGAAGCTGCTGCCCGAGGAGAAGAAGGCGATCGAGCAGCGCGGCACGACCAATGCCGAGGCCTACAAGCTCTACCTGATGGCGCGGCAATACAGCGTCACCGGCAACGCCGGCGCCGCCCGGACCCACGAAGCGATCATCCGGCTGTGCCGGCGCGCGACCGAGATCGACCCGGACTACGCGCGGCCGTGGGCGCTGATGGCCGGGGCGCAGGGCGCGCTGCGGCTCTTCCTCGGGCGCGAAGGCGACGGCGGCCTCGCCGCGGCCGAGCGCGCGCTCGCGCTCGACCCCGGCTCTCGCCGAGGCGCACGCCGCGAAGGCGCGGGTCCTGACGCTCGACGCGCGCTACGACGAGGCGCAGCGCGAAATCGAGATCGCGCTGCGCCTCGACCCCGAGTCCTACGAGGTGAACCGCGCGGCCGCGGCCTGGCACTATGCGATGCGCCGCTTCGCCGAGGCGATTCCGTTCTACGAGAAGGTGGCCGACAGCGTGGAGACGGACTTCTACGCTGCCGGCATGCTCGTCAGCTGCTACAAGGCGCGTCGGCGATGAGGAGGGCGCGCGTCGCGCCGCGCCGGCGCGCGCTGGCCCGCGCCGAGAAGGTCGTCGCGCTGGAGCCGGACAACGGCTCGGCGATGAGCTTTCTCGTCGGGGCGCTGGCGGCGCTGGGCGAGGTCGAGCGCGCGAAGGAATGGATCGAGCGCGCGACGCTGCTCGATCCCGACAACCTCAACATGCGCTACAACTTCGCGTGCACGCTGGTGCTGGACCTGCACGAATTCGACGCCGCCCTCGACCTGCTCGAGCCGCTGATGGCGAATGTCCGCATGGACGCCGTGAACTGGACGAAGATCGATCCGGATCTCGACCTGATCCGCGATCATCCGCGCTTCAAGGCGATGATCGCGGCCGCCGAAGCGCGCCTGGCGCCATCGCCGGCCGCGAACCCGAGCGCACGGAACGGCGCGACGCTCGACGACTGACGCTCCCCGAATTGCCCGCCGGCCCGATCGCGCCGGCGACCGCGCGCTGCAATCTCCCATCCGAGTCTCGCGACGGCGCCTTGGACACGCGCCGCGAGACCATGCGCGCCGGGCTGCACTCGCCCTGCGAGCCCTCGATCATCCACCTGCCGGCATCGCGGCCGCGAGTGCGTCGAAACGCGCGACGGGCACCTGCCCGGCGTCCGGCGCACGCTCCGACGACATCGGCGGTCGATCGAACGCGGCGGCGATCAGCGCGCCGTGTGCCGGTGCGATGGCGCGGCAACTGCGGCGGCGAGCCTGCCCAGTCGCCGCGCGAACTCCCGTTGCCGACCGCGCAGCCAGACGGCGACGGCACCGACAGCCCCGGCGATTTCCTCCGCGCGAAGCCGGCGGGCATGGTCCTCGAAAGACAAGCGGTCGGGATAGGTATTGGGATCGAAGCGGGCCATGATGTTCTCCTCGGTCGTTGCGCCGTTGTGCCGGCAGGAGAACGATAACTTCGAACAGAATGGATAACAATCCAGCGAGACGGCATAACATTTATGCCACAATGGCATCAATAACGCTTGCCACAGGGGCCCGATGGAATCCAGCCTGGCGATGCTCGCCTTCGTTCGTGCCGTGGAATGCCATGGGTTCACCCCGGCGGCCCACGACCTGGGCGTCACTCCCTCCGCGGTGTCGAAACTCGTGACGCGCCTCGAGCGCAGGCTCGGCGTCCGGCTCCTGCAGCGTTCGACGCGGCGCCTCGCGCTCACCGCGGAAGGCGAAATCTATTTCGAGCGCGTGCAGCGGATCGTCGCCGAGATCGCGGATGCGGAAGCCGACATCATGCGTTTCGGCGAGCAGCCGCGCGGCCGGGTGCGGATCAGCGTAGGAACGGCGTTCACGACCTACGCGCTGGTGCCCGCGCTGCCCGAATTCATGGCGAGGTACCCGGAAATCACGCTCGACCTCGTCGTTTCCGATTACGTCATCGACCTGGTCGAGGCCGGCATCGATCTGGCCATCCGCGTCGGCCCGCTGGGCGACGTCAATCTCGCCGCGCGCCGCATCGGCGATCTCGAGCGGGTGATCTCGGCCGCGCCGTCGTATCTCGAGAGGCACGGGGTCCCGCGCAAGCCCGAAGACCTGGCGCGGCACAACTGCCTGACGCTCACCGACATCGCCGGCCAGACGGAATGGCCGTTTCGGGGACCCGGCGGAGTCCGCTCGGTCCCCGTCAAAGGCAACATCACCGTCAACAATGCCGAAACCATGTACGAGCTGGCGCTGCTGGGTGCGGGGGTGATTCGCCTGTCCGACATCATCGTCGGCCCGGCGATTCGCAGCGGCCGCCTGGTTCCGATACTCGCCGACGTGCACCAGCCCGAACCCTTGCCGCTGCATGCGGTGTACACCCCCATCCGCCGGCGGCCGCCGAAGGTCGACGCTGTCATTCAGTTCCTGGTGGAGAAGTTCGCGTCGGTGCCCTGGCGGATGGCGCGGCCGCCCGGAAAACCGCCGGTTCGGGCCGGCGCGCGAAAGCCGCCACGCGCCCGTTGAATTCCACGAACCGGCGTCGCGCCGTCGGCAACCCGGGACCCCGCTGCTCGAGCGCGACCCGGGCCGGGCGCCGAGTCGGAGGGCAGCGCCTCGACGCACGCGCCGCATCCTCGAGCGGCCGACGGGCTGCCGTCCGGTGCGCGCTCTCCAGCCGCCCATGATCGGGCCGGTCCCGAACCCGTCGTTGGCGCGACCTTTCCCCCTTGCCGGTGCGGCGATGCGGCGCCGGGCGGCGCCGAACGTCGTGAATATCCTGCATCGCCCATGGCGAAAGCTCGCTGGAACGAACCCTCGCGGCGCCCGAAGATTCGCCTGCCGGACGACGATGCGCCGCACCGCCTCCGGAACCCGGGAGACGCGAAGGACTGCGCCGTCGCGGAACCGCGGCGGGCATTCATTCGCTTCGACCACGAGGAGGTTCCATGAAGATCCGATATCCGCTGCTGTGCGCCTCGGCTCTGCTTGCGGCGACGCTGGCGCCCCCGAGCGCGCACGCCGACGATCAGCACCACGGACCGCTGATGGTCTTCGAGAATCCGACCGGCCTGGCGGCGACGTTCAACACGGCGGGTCCGCTCGACCGCAGCAACCCGTTCTTCCAGAAGCTGGGGACCAACGGCCGCAGCTGCGACACCTGTCACCAGGCAAGCGACGGATGGACGGTCATCCCCGCGCACCTGCAGGAGCGTTTCGAGTCCACCGAAAGGGAACGATCCGATCTTCCGGTCTGAACGACGGCATCCAACTCTCCGAACGCCGACGTATCCACGCTCGCCGCCCGCAGGCGCCGCCTACAGCATGCTGCTCGACCAAGGGACTGATCCGCGTCGGCATCGGCATTCCCGACACCGCCGAATTCGAGCTGGTCGACGTCGACGACCCCTACGACTACGCGTCGGCCACCGAGCTGTCGCTGTTCCGGCGGCCGCTGCCGACGACCAACCTCAAGTTCCTGAGCACGCTGATGTGGGACGGACGCGAGACGTTTCAGGATCCCGCCTCGACGGACTGCATCGTCGGGCACGACGACCGGTGCTTCGCGTCGCTGCATTTCGACCTGACCGACCAGTCGAACAGCGCAACGCGTCGGCCACGCCAGGGCGGCGCAGCCGCTGACCCCGGCGCAGCGCGAAGCGATCGTGCAATTCGAAACGGGGCTGTTCACGGCGCAGGTGTTCGATTCGAAGGCACTGCTACCTGGGCGCGCACGGCGCGCAACGGCGGGCCGCAGTACCTGGTGACGCAGCCGTCGTACTTCGGCATCAACGACGTCGTGTCCGGCGACTACCGGACCGGCGCGCCGCTTCAATCCGGTCGTCTTCACGCTCTACGAGCGCCTGGACCGCGCCGATGGCATCGCACGACGACGACGGTGCGCGCGCGCCGAGGCCCGCCGCGCCGTCGCGCGCGGCCAGTCGCTGTTCAACACCAAGCCGATCCAGATCGAGGGCGTGAAGGGGCTGAACGACGACCTGAGCGTCCCGGTTCTCCAGGGCACCTGCACGACGTGCCACGATGCGCCGGGAAGCGGAAACCATTCGATTCCCGCGCCGCTCGACATCGGCCTCACCGACGCGTCGCGGCGCACGCCGGACATGCCGCTCTACCAGCTGCGCAACAAGACGACGGGCGAACTCGTCGAGACCACCGATCCCGGGCGCGCGCTGGTCACCGGCAAGTGGAAGGACGTCGGACGCTTCAAGGGACCGATCCTGCGCGGAGCTCGCCTCTCGCGCGCCGTACTTTCACAACGGTTTCGCCGCCGACCTCGACGCCGTGGTCGACTTCTACAACCAGCGCTTCGGCATCGGCCTGACCGCGCGCGAGCACGCCGATCTGGTGGCCTTCCTGCGCGCGATGTGACCGACTCGAACGCCAGAATCCCGCCGCGACGAAATTTATTTTCGCTGGAATGGACGGGGTAGAGCTTGTCCGCCATGCGCATCCGAATGATCACGCAACATTAGTCGGTTCTTGGTGTCCTTGAACCAAGGCTGCATACCGAAGTGTTGACCGCGGGGCCTCGAAAGTCCGGCGACGAGCACGCGTCACAGAAGGAACGTTGGCCGCCCTCCTGGTCGGGCAGAGAGCGGCCGGTCATTTCCACGCAGCACGCGGCGGCTGCGGATTGCGAGCTACTTTGACTGCACGTATGCCGCGACGGCCTGCATTTCGGCCATGGTCATATCCTTGACGATTCCGTGCATGACCGGGGCCTTGCGCACCAGCGACTGGATGTATTCGATCTGCTTCACGATGTACTTTGCATGCTGTCCCGCGAGACGGGGGAAGTCCGCGAGACCCGCGGCGTCGGCTCCGTGACAGGTCGCGCAGGCGGGAACAGAGCGTTCGGGCACGCCTTGCTCGAAAAGCTGCTTGCCCTTCGCGACCAGCGTCGGGTCGCCCGGTTTCCCGGGCGCGGGCGGCTGAGCGGCATAGTACCGGGCGATGCTAGCGATCATAGGGTCGTCGAGATTACCGGCAATTCCCCACATGAAGTCGTGTGCGATCTTCTCCTCGCGGGTCTTGGCTCGGAATGCCTCGAGTTGCGACTCGAGGTAGCCGCGGCGCTGCGCAGCGAGAATGGGAAACTCGGGCGATGTGCTGATTCCACGCGGGCCGTGGCAGGTCGAGCATAAGTTGACTGCCTTTTCCTCGCCGGCTTTCTGGTGCTCGACATCCCCCGCCGTCGCGCCCACCTGTGCGACCGCAACGTTCATGGCGCCCGCGAGTACCGCGCCGACCATTGCCGCCCGGATGTGCTTCATCGTGATATCCCCTGTCCCGAATTGGCGCGGGACGTCATGCGTCGATTCCTGTCTCGTTGGCCCGGATCGTTCTCAATGAAAGCGTTCAAAACGCCACCCAGATATTGAAGAATGCCGTGTTGTTGTCGCCGGCATTGCGGCCGTTGCCGTCATAGTTATTCTTGGCGCCGTCAAACTTGCCGTAGCCGGTGTACTGAAGCATCAGCCGGACGTTCTGTATCGGCAGGTAATCGAGTTCGATGATGTAGCCATTGCTGTTTGGCGTCCGGGCGTTGCCACCTGTATCCGTGCCGTACAGCCCGCCGTCGACGCTTCCCGTCGTGGAGAAGTATGCCAGCGTTCCGCCAATTTTCCGGTCATGATAATAGGTGCCCTTTAGTTTGAATGTCTTGAGAGTATCGGTCGGATTCGTCGGTGTCGGGCCGGCACCGATTCCTTCGCCGGTTTCCTGCACGGCAGCATAGCTTGCGTTGTACGACTGCCTCTCATCGATGTAGGTGGCCTGTACGCTGAACGTATGAGGGTCGGTGATGTACTGGTATTGGGCGTCTACGGCGACGTCGCGATAGCGGTCCGTTGCGGTCGACGTATCGAAATTGCTGGGGTACCTGTTCACGATCATTCCGTATGTGCCGATCATCACCGAATTCGCGCCCCAGTCGTGGCTCAGGGCAAACCGCCAATACGGATTGTTCCAGTTCTGGACCGAGGCAACGCCGCCGTCGGTGTGGATGTCCTGTCCGGCACGCAGGATGGAAAATGCACCGTTGGCCGTACGGTAGAACGACAGCTCGCCATAGACCATCTTCTTCCACCAGAGGTATCCGCCGACTCCCGCGACTTGTTGCCCGAGGCTACCGTCGATTTGCGTTGCGGCGCCCGGTGTTTGTGCCAACGGCGACGAGGTGTATGGAAAGCCGAACGCAGGCGTGCTGTTCCACGGGTCCTGGGCCGTCGGGTTGTTGTTGAGCGAGAGGCCGTAGATCAGGTCAGGCTCCGCTGCACCCGGACTGCTGTACTTTCCGGCGGCTCGAAGGTCAGTGTTGTCGATCCCGCCGTGCCCTCCCAGGGTGCCGTCCGCAACCGTGGCCAGATTGTCGTAGGACCACTGGATGAAGCCGCCGACGTAGTCGTTGACTTTGGTGGCCAGAAACAGGCTCGCGCCGGAGAAAACGGCACTGTTGTTTCGCTGATTGACCGTCACCGTTTCACCCGTTTCAGGGTCCGTCGCGTGATTGTTCCTTGTGTTCGTGACGGAGGCCTGCGCCATCACCGCCATCGGGACATAGTTGAAGCCCTCGGATGAAACGAACGTCTTGCCAATCGTATAGCCTGTCAGCTTGAAGTACCGTCCATAGGGTGTCAGCTCGGGGAAGCTGAGATGACAGGCAATGCATTCCTGCCCGGTCTGTCGCGCAAAGGATGGAACCGCGACGGCAGGATGGACCGCCGTTATCGCCAGCAGCCCCATCGCCAGTTTGCCTGCCCATTTGGCAGCGATTCGCGACCGCATCATGACGCTTCTCCGAAATGTCATACGAAGCGCCGGCATCCTGGGCAGATGCGGCGACGGCAGAGTCGTCAGTAAAGGGGATTGGCGAGTCCGTCAGCGAACACTACTCGTCGGGGAACGCAATTTCTTGATTTGGATCAACCCTCAAGGTCGCGGGTCGGCCTCCGCAGAACTGCCGTGGGGATGCAAGCCATGAACTCCTCGCGGGTTTCGGGCGAGTGCGGGACGCGCGTCCAATTCAACTCGACACCCAGCCGGCCCAGGCATAGGGACCCTGCTGATTCCTGCAGCTTCGCCGGGTCGCCCGCCAATTGTCGCGCGCAGTTGGCAGCCGACCGAATTCCCGAATGGGGGGAATGCAGTTTCCAAGCCCGCTTTCGCCCGAAATCTCCTCTTGGTCACGCATCAAGCCAAGTCCCGGGGGTTTCCTATGTGCGCTGCCGTACCGACGCTTGTCGCAAACGGCGAGATATTCTTTCGTTGGTTGGCGCCGGGACCATGATGCGCGGCGAGTGGCAGCGCTTGCGGGTCCAGGCAAACTCGAGAGATCCACGCCGGCAGTTGGGTACTGTCGGTGGAAATCACGATTGCGGCACACGGATGGCCCGTTTCCCCACGTTCAACCTCCAGAAGCGACTGCGGGATCCAACTCCGCGCCATTGCAGGTATCACTCCGAGACCGAACATGCTCGAAACACGAAACGAACCAGACCTCTCGGACCATGCCGGCCACGCAGACGGCATCAAGGAATTGCGGCGGCAGGAAACGCTGCTCAAGACCGGCGCCCTGCAGACCGCCATTGTCACCAGCGCCAATTTCTCGATCATAGCAACCGACGAAAAGGGCATCATCCAGCTGTTCAACGTCGGCGCCGAGCGCATGCTGGGCTATCAGGCTGCCGAGGTGGTCAACAAGATCAACCCCAGCGACATCCACGATCCGCAGGAGGTGATGGCGCGCGCGCAGGCGCTGAGCCTCGAGCTCGCGACCACCATCACGCCGGGCTTCGAAGCGCTGGCGTTCAAGGCATCGCGCGGTATCGAGGATATCTACGAATTGACGTACATATGCAAGGACGGGAGCCGCTTTCCCGCCATCGTGTCGATCACGGCGCTGCGCGACGACTTTGGCGACATCATCGGATACCTGCTGATCGGCACCGACAATTCGGTGCGCAAGCAGGTCGAACTCGAGTTGCACAGGGCCATGGCCGTCGCGGAAAAGGCCAATCTCGCGAAGTCGGAGTTCCTTTCCAGCATGAGCCACGAGCTGCGCACGCCGCTCAGCGCGATCCTCGGATTCGCCCAGCTCATCGAATCCGGCACGCCGCTGCCCACACCATCCCAAAAGCGAAGCATCGACCAGATTCTCCAGGCGGGATGGTACCTGCTGGAGTTGATCAACGAGATCCTCGATCTCGCGCTGATCGAGTCGGGCAAGCTGTCACTGTCGCTGGAACCCATATCGCTGGCAGAGGTGATGCGCGAATGCCAGGCAATGATCGAGCCGCAGGCGAAAAAGCGCGGCATCGGCGTTACCTTTCCCGTGCTCCGCATCGACTACTTTGCCAAGGCCGACCGGACACGGGTCAAGCAGGTCCTCATCAACCTCCTGTCCAACGCCATCAAATACAACAACGACGGCGGAACCGTCGTCGTGGAATGCAACGCAAGCGGCTCGGAACGCGTTCGCATCTGCGTCACCGACACGGGACAGGGATTGGCGCCGGACAAACTGGCGCAGCTCTTCCAGCCGTTCAATCGCCTTGGCCAGGAGGCGAGTGTCGAGGAAGGCACCGGCATCGGCCTGGTCGTGAGCAAGCGGCTGGTCGAGCTGATGGGCGGCGTCATCGGCGTGGAGAGCACGGTCGGAAAAGGCAGCGTGTTCTGGATCGAGCTGAACGTGACGGCCGAACCGCAGCGCATCGCCGGTGCGGCCCGACCCGCCGCCATCGCCTCGGCGCAGGTTCCGACCGACGCGCATGCGCACACTCTGCTCTATGTCGAGGATAACCCGGCGAACCTGATGCTGGTCGAGGATCTCATCGCGCGCCGCCCGGACATCCGCCTGCTCAGCGCGCGGGACGGCATCCGCGGCATCGAGATCGCGCGCGCCACGCTGCCGGATGTGATCCTGATGGACATCAATCTGCCCGGCATCAGCGGCATCAAGGCGCTGCGAATCCTCGCCGACGACCCCGCGACCGCGCACATCCCCGTGGTGGCGCTCAGTGCCAACGCGATACCGGGCGACATCGAGAAGGGCCTGCAGGCCGGTTTCTTCCGCTATCTGACCAAGCCCATCAAGGTCAACGAGTTCATGGATACGCTCGACGTGGCCCTGAAATTCGCCAAGACGAAACCGGCCCGCGCGAAAGGCGCGGACGCGGCATAGCGATGCCGACACGAGCAAACGAGGAGTGAAAGCGCGATGATCAGTGAACACGACATTCTCAACGCCAGCATCCTGATCGTCGACGATCAGGAGCCCAATGTCGTCCTGCTCGAGCAGCTGCTGGCCAGCGCCGGCTACACTCGCGTCGCGTCGACGATGAATCCGAAGGAGGTCGCCGCGCTGCATCGAAGGAACCGCTACGACCTGATACTGCTCGACCTGCAGATGCCCGGCCTGGACGGATTCCAGGTGATGGAAGTCCTCAAGACGAACGATGCCGACGGCTATCTCCCGGTGATCGTGCTCACCGCCCAGCCGGGCCACAAGCTGCGCGCGCTGCAGGCCGGCGCCAAGGATTTCATCAGCAAGCCGTTCGACCTGCTCGAGGTCAAGACGCGCATCCACAACATGCTCGAGGTGCGCCTGCTGTACCGGAAGCTCGAAAACTACAACGCCGTCCTCGAACAGACCGTTGCCGAGCGGACCGCCGAACTGCGTGAAAGCGAAGCGCGCTATCGCAGCCTGGCCGAGCTCGCCTCCGACTGGTACTGGGAGCAGGACGCCGACGGAGCCTTCACCAAGGTCTCCGGCCCGGTCCTCGAGATGCTGGGCATACGCGTCGACACCCTGGCCGGTGAATCGGGCGACGCCGGATTGTCCGGCTGGAACGAGGACGAGCGGGTCGCGCTTCAGGGAAAGATCGCGGCCCGGCAACCGTTCCTGGATTTCATATTCAGCCGCATCAATGCCGATGGGTCGCATCAACAGTTTCAGGTGAGCGGCGAGCCGATGTTCAACCAGTCCTGCCGCTTCGTCGGTTACCGTGGAATCGGCGTGGAGCTCATCGCCAAGGGCTAGCCGTCGGAATCTCGACAACCTTCCATGCCGCAAGCACACAGCCCCCGTCAGAACCACCTTCTCGCGTCGCTGCCCGCCGCGGAGTTCGAACGCCTGGCTCCTCACCTGGAACTGGTCGCGATGCGACTGGGTGAGACGCTCTACGAGCCCGGCGGCCAGCTGGACCACGTCTATTTTCCCACCACCGCCATCGTGTCGATGTTCTACACGATGGAGTCCGGTTCGTCCGCCGAGATCATCGGCGTGGGCAACGAAGGCATCCTCGGCATTTCCCTTTTCATGGGCGGCGAGACCACGCCCAGCTCGGCGGTGGTGCAGACCGCGGGTCACGCGTACCGCCTCAAGGCCGCCCTGCTGAAAAAGGAGTTCGGGCGGTTCGGCCCGACGATGTACCTGCTGCTGCGCTACACGCAGGCGCTGGTCACGCAGATGTTCCAGACCGCGGCCTGCAACCGCCACCATTCGATAGACCAGCAGCTGTGCCGATGGCTGCTGCTCACACTCGACCGCCTGCCGTCGAACGAGCTGGTCATGACGCAGGAACTCATCGCCGGCGCGCTCGGCGTGCGCCGGGAGGGCATCACCGAGGCCGCGGGCAAGCTGCAGCGCGCCGGCGTGATCAACTACCGCCGAGGCCACATCGCGGTGATCGAGCGATCCGGATTGGAGGCGCGCACCTGCGAGTGTTACGCCGTCGTCAAGAAGGAGCTGGGCCGCTTGCTGCATGACGTGCGGTATCGCCAGGATGCGTCGACCCTTCCGGCCTGAAACGGGAGCGCTCGCCATGCGGGCCGCGTCCGATGCGACGCCGCTGGATCTCCGGCTACCGCGTACCGCCGGGTCTCCAGCGCGAATCGGGCGATTCGTCCGTGCCGGCGCCCGCCCAGCGCGGCAACATCGACCGCAGAACGCCGTCCCCGAGGACGAAATGGTGGTAGAGCGCGGCGGCGGCGTGCACGCCGGCGAGCCAGAGAATGGCGTCGCCCAGCCAGGTGTGGATCGACGCGATCGCGCTGCCGAGGTCATGCGCCTCCGCCAGGAGCGGTACGATGCGGATGTTGCCGAGCAGGGTGAGCGGATGCCCCTCCAGCCATGCCCCGATGATCGCGGTGACGGGCAACGCGAGCAAGAGGACGTACAGCGTCGCGTGCACGACCCTGAACGAGAGTCTCATCCACGGTGCCATGGGCGGGACCTCGGGCGCGCCGTCAAGCGCGCGCCACGCCAGCCGCATCAGCGCGATGCCAAAGACGGCGATGCCCAGCGTCTCGTGCAGCTGGCGGTCGAAGTCCTTGGCGATCGAGTAGACCCGCTGCTCCGATCCGCCCGGACCGAAGACGAAGGCGGCGACGACCAGGATCGCGGTCGCCCAGTGAAAAGCCTGCGCTGCGGCGCCGTAGCGCAGCCGCGTGCTGAATACCGCCATCGATTGCATCCCGGTTGACGAGGGATCAAGTATAAGTCCCTGCGCCGCCGGCGCTGCCCCGTCGAAGGCCGCCTGGGATCACGAAGCCGGAGGTCGCGACCGGCTCGCGATTCTTCGCGGCCTGCAGCCATTCCTGCACGGTGAACGCCAGCGATGCTGTCGGGCATGCCGCGCCCGCGGCTGCGGATCGCGGAATGCCCGACGGGCAAGACGGCAGGCGGATGAACGACCGCCCCTCCCGGCTAGCGCCGGGCAGGATTGTCCGGCGCGCGATCGATCGAATTGGGCACGCCATCACGGTCGCGATCGCCCTTGTTCCAGCGTCCGCGTTCCAGCTGCCATTGGTTGTCGCGTTGGGTCCACGTCGGCTGGTTGTAGTAGTAGCCCTTGCGGTCCCGCTCCCAATGCCCCGCTTGCCAGACGTGACGGTTGTTCCGGGCGTTCCAGTATCCGGGGGCCCACACGTAGCCGTGGCGCGGTGCCGGGACCACTTCATGCCGGGCAGGCGGCGGCGCGATGCTGAAATAGATGGCCGTTTCGGCGCTCGCGGTCATCGCGGCGGAAACACCTCCGAGCGACGCCGCGCACAATCCGACCAGCAATGATTTCCTGAATTTCATTTTGTCTTCCTTTGCAACGGTGAACCTGTGGCAACTCACAATCCGCACGGGGAATCCGTACGCGCAAGATTTCCCGACACTGCGCCGGATTGTCTCCGCGGTCTGTTCGCTACGCCACGAAGACGGCGCCGACGCCACGGTTTGGCCGCCGCATCGTCCGCCAGCCGTTCCGCGCGCCCGCGGCTTTGCTGCCGCTGATGGCTCTGTACATTCGGCGAAAGACCCACTGGCGCCGCTGAATGCCGTCTGCGGCGGGCAATCGCTCCAGACCGTCGCTGCGCCGAACCGCGGGTCGCGGCGGACCATCGCACGGCGATCACTGTGCGTTATCGCACATTCCCCATGGCGCCACGCTCGCCGCCGACTTCCATGGCGGGACCGCGGCGTAGAATGCGGCGGGAATGCCATCCGTCACGCCCAGGGGGAACGTCGTGGATACTCTGCGCAAGCTCATTGCCTGCATCGCGGCCGTCGCCGCCGGACTGCTCTCTTCAACATCGCTCCACGCAGCGGCGCCGCAGCAGAAGGGCCAGGCGCCCGGCTACTACCGGATGATGCTCGGCGATTTCGAAATCGTCGCGCTGTCCGACGGCACGCTGGCGCTCGAGATGAGCAAGCTCCTGACCAACACCACGCCGGTGCGCGTCGACCAGCTGCTCAAGCGCTCGTTTCTCGCCGATCCCGTCGAGACGTCGGTCAACGCGTTCCTGGTCAATACCGGCGCCAGGCTCTTGCTGATCGACGCCGGTACCGGCGGCTTCTTCGGACCGACACTCGGCAACCTCATCGGCAATCTCAAGGCCGCCGGCTACCAACCGGAACAGGTCGACGAGATCTACATCACGCACATGCATGGCGACCACGTCGGCGGCCTGGCGAACGGCGACAGGCTGGCATTCCCCAACGCCATCGTGCGCGCCGACAAGCGCGAGGCCGATTACTGGCTCAGCCAGGCGAACATGGACGCCGCGCCCGAAGGCGCCAAGAACTTCTTCAAGGCCGCGATGGCGTCGATCAATCCGTACGTCGCTGCGGGGAAGTTCATGCCGTTCGACGGCAGCGGCGAGCTCGGACCCGGCATCAGGGCGGTATCGACCTACGGCCATACGCGGGGCCACACGATGTACGTCCTCGAGAGCAAGGGACAGAAGCTCGCCGTGCTGGGCGACCTGATGCACGTCGCCGCCGTGCAGTTCGTGAATCCATCGGTCACCATCCAGTTCGACACCGACTCGAAGCTGGCCGCGGTCCAGCGCAAGAAGGTGTACGCCGACGGCGCGAAGCAGGGGTTCTGGCTGGCCGTCGCCCATCTGCCCTTCCCCGGCATCGGCCACATCCGCGCCGACGCGCAGGGCTACGTCTACGTGCCGGCCAATTATTCGGTGCCGCGCTAGCAAGCCGCGACAACGGCCGAAACACTCGGCGGCAAAGGACGGCTCGGCACGCGTCCGGCAACAGGCAGAGCACCCGTCGGCAAGGGCTCGCTTCGGCGGGCCCTACGCATTGCGCGGCCGGAGATCGCATCGCCTCACCCAAAACGGGGCGGAGCGCGTATCGTGGGGGCCGCCCGGTCGACGACGTTGTCCGGAGGGTTGGCCCGGGCCCGGGGACAGCAGCAATCCAAATGGGGAGAGTTCTGTGACCATGCGACGCAGGGTGGTACGGGTCTTGTTGTCGGTAGCGTTGGCGTCGGGTGCCGTTGCAGGCATTTCCGCGCCGCCGGCCGCGGAAGCGGCACTGAGGGCCGACGCGCTGCTGTCGATCGACCAGAACCGCACGACGGTGATCGAGCGGATCGTCGGCGAATGGGGCGCGCCGCTCGAGGAATCGGGCGCGGGGATCGATCGCGGGCAGCTGCGAACCATGCTCGAGGGCCTGCGCGCCGACCACCTGCTGGCGGCGAGTCTCGCCGGCTCGCTCACCGGCCTGCGCGACGTGCTGGCGAACGTGGTCAGCGGCGACGCGCCGCTGCGCGCGGTCAAGCACATCGCGGCGCTGGGTGACGCCAACCAGGACCTCGTCTACACGCCGGTCGCACCCTGCCGGCTGTTCGACACCCGCGTTTCGCAGGGCGGCCAAGGCACCCCGACCCCCGGCAAGACCCGCACCTACGGCGCCATCGAGCCGGTGACCGATCAGGGCGGACCCGGGAAATGCTCGGCGGCAGCGGGGGCCGCGGTGGCGCTGATCCAGGTCGGCACGCTGACACCCAGCGGCGACGGCTTGCTGCAGGGCGGACCGCAGGGCGCGGCGTCGTTTCCCAACGCGCTGATCCTGTATCAGGCGGGCGATCAGTACGGCACCGCGGTGGCGATGCCGCTCAATCCGGCGAACGGCCAGTTCGACCTGGTCGAGCAATTCGCCACGGCGGATCTGTACGGCGACCTGCTCGGCTTTTTCAAGGCGCCGGGCGGCGCGCCGCTGGTGGTTCAGGGCGGCAACACGCTCAACACGACATTGACGCTGGGCACGAACGACAACAACGCGGTGGAGATCGAAGCCAATGGCAGCCGCGTGATGCGCTACGAACCCGATGTACAGAGCCCCAATGTGATCGGCGGGCATCCCGCCAACAGCGCAGCTGCGGGGACCTGGGGAACGACCGTGGGAGGGGGCGGCCTGGCAGGCAACTCCTGCTACGATATCGCTACCAACACAGGCTTTCGCTCCTGCGCCAATCAGGCCCTTTCCCTTTCGATTTTTGCGACCATCGGCGGCGGTGAAAGCAACGCCGCGGGTGGCTCGTACTCGACGGTCGGCGGCGGCCTGGGCAGCACCGCAGTCAACTACGCCTCGACGGTGGGCGGCGGGAGCCTGAATATCGCCAGCGGGGAGTCCTCGACGGTCGGAGGCGGCATCGACAATGCTGCCAGCTATCCGTACGCGACGATCGCCGGCGGCGGAAGCAATGTTGCCAGCAGCACGGGCGCAACGGTAGCCGGCGGCATCATCAATGCCGCCAGCGGGCCTTACTCGTCGGTCGCCGGCGGCCGTTCCAACATGGCCAGCGGAAGCTACTCCTCCGTAGGTGGCGGCTGGTTCAACACCGCCAGCGGGACCTTCAGCTTCGCTGTCGGACGCCGGGCGAAAACGCAGACGACCGACTTGACACCGATCGTCCACAACGGCACGTTCGTTTTCGCCGACTCGAACGACGCCGACTTCAATTCGACGAATCCCGACGAGTTCTCGGTGCGGGCCACCGGCGGCGCCCGCTTCGTGACCGCGATCGACGTCGGAGGCGCGCCGGCGACCGGCGTGCGTCTCTCCCCCGGCGCCGGAACCTGGGCCAACGCCTCCGACCGGGCCGCGAAGCGGGACCTGCAATCGGTGGATCCGACGTCGATCCTGACCCGGCTCACGGCAATGCCGATCTACTCGTGGCGCTACCGGACCGAGGTTTCCGGCGCGCTGCACGTGGGTCCCACGTCGCAGGACTTCCACACGGCGTTCGGACTGGGCGACAGCGACAAGTCGATCACGACCATCGACGAGGGTGGCATCGCGCTGGCGGCGATCCAGGGGATGAACGCAAGACTCGACGCGCAGCTGCAGAGCCGGGACGCGAAAATCGATGCGCAGGCGGCGCGCATCGCCGAACTGGAGCAGGACCGCGCGCTGCAGGCGGTCGAGCTCGCCGACCTGCACCATGCCGTCGACATGCTGCTGGCGCGTGGCGCTGCAGACGGTCACCTTGCGGCCACACGCTAGGCGACCGACCGTCGACCTTCCGCAAGGGGCCTGCTGCTACGGGCCTTTTGCATTGCAGGTCAATCCGGCAACCTTTTGCCGAATGCCATGGATGCGAGTATTGTTTTCGGCGGCCGGCGCCGCTTTTGCGGATGCCGCGAGGGATGCGGCAGCAGGACAATCCAATCATTGGGGGAAGCCATGGGAATGCGACGCGCACCGGTGCGGATCGCGTGGTTGACGGCGGTCATGCTGGGGGGAATGGCGGCGGCGGGTGCATTGCCGGCGGCGGCCGAGCTCAAGGCGGACGCCCTGCTTTCGATCGACCGGAACCGCGCGACGGTGATCGAGCGGATTACCGGCGACTGGGGTGCACCGCTCGAGGAATCGAACGCCGGAATCGACCGCGAGCAGCTGCGATCCATGCTCGAGGGCCTGCGTGCCGACCACCTGCTGGCGGCGAGTCTCGCCGGCTCGCTCACCGGCCTGCGCGACGTGCTCGCGAACGTGGTCAGCGGCGACGCGCCGCTGCGCGCGGTCAAGCACATCGCGGCGCTGGGTGACGCCAACCAGGACCTCGTCTACACGCCGGTGACGCCCTGCCGGCTGTTCGACACGCGCACGTCGCAGGGCGGCCTGGGAAGGCCGAGCATCAATGTGCGGCGCACCTACGGCGCGATCACCCCGGTGACCAGCCAGGGCGGCCCCGGCGGATGCGCCGCGGGAGCGGGATGCCGCGGTGGCGCTGATCCAGATCGGCACGCTCACCCCCACCGGCAACGGGCTGCTGCAGGGCGGCCCGCAGGGCGCGGCGTCGTTTCCCAACGCGCTGATCCTGTATCAGGCGGGCGATCAGTACGGCACCGCGGTGGCGATGCCGCTCAATCCGGCCAACGGCCGCTTCGACCTGGTCGAGCAGTCCGCCACGTCCGACCTCTACGGCGACCTGCTCGGCTACTTCCGCGCGCCTCCGGGTGCCACGTACGTGGCGCAGGGCGGCAACAGCCTCGGCGGCATCCTGTCCGTGGGCACCAACGACAACAACGCGGTGGAGATCGAAGTCAACGGCACGCGCGTGATGCGCTACGAGCCCAATCCGACCAGCCCCAACGTGCTCGGCGGGCATCCCGACAACACCGTCAGCGCGCTCGCCTACGGACAGACGGTGGCGGGCGGCGGCTCGGCCGGAAACGGCAATTCGGCGATGGCCATCTACGCGACGGTCGGCGGCGGCACCGGGAACACCGCCAGTGGCCAGTACGCGACGGTGGCCGGCGGCACGGGCAACATCGCCTCGGGGAACGACTCGGCCATCGGCGGCGGCTCCCTGAACACGGCCACGGGAAACTTCTCGAACATCAGCGGCGGCGGCGGCAACATCGCCAGCGGCCTCTATTCGACGGTGGCCGGCGGCTTCGGGAACCTGGCCAGCGGGAATTACAGTTTCGCCGCCGGCACGCAGGCGACGACGCAGACCTCCGCGGCGACGCCGACGGTGCACCACGGCGTGTTCATCTTCGCCGACTCGAGCAACGCCTCGTTCTATTCGGCGGCGGCGAACGAATTCGCGGTGCGGGCGACGGGCGGCGTGCGTTTCGTGTCGGCGATCGATCCGTCGACGGGAGACCCGACCGCCGGAGTGACGCTGGCCGCGGGTGCCGGCTCGTGGGCCAGCCTCTCGGACCGGGCTGCGAAGCGGGACTTCGAGCCGGTGCACGGCGAGCAGATCCTCGATCGGCTGGCGGCGATGCCGACCTATGAATGGAGCTACCGTACCGAGATCTCGGGCGCGCGCCACGTCGGCCCGACCGCGCAGGACTTCCACGCCGCGTTCGGTCTGGGCGACAGCGACCGGACGATCACGACCATCGACGAGGGCGGCGTCGCGCTGGCGGCGATCCAGGGTCTCAACGCCAAGCTCGATCTGCAGCTGCAGAACAGGAACTCCAGGATCGACGCGCAGGCGGCGCGGATCGCCGAGCTGGAGCAGGAGCGCGCGGCGCAGGCCGCGCAGATGGCGGAGCAGGCCGCGGAGATCGCTGTGCTAAGGCAAGCCGTCGACGTGCTGCAGGCGCGCACCGCCGCGGATGGAGCCCCCGCCCATGTCCGCTGAGCCCATGGAAACGGGGATGACGATGCTGCGCACGCTGGCGCGATTCGCGGGCGCGCTGGCCTTCGTCATGGCCGGTGGGTCCGCGATGGCGGCGGAGATGAAGGCCGATGCGCTGCTGTCGATCGACCGGAACCGCGCGACCGTGATCGAGCGGATCACCGGAGACTGGGGCGCGCCGCTGGAGGACGCGAACGCCGGCATCGACCGCGAGCAGCTGCGCTCGATGCTGCAGTCGCTGCGCGCGGACCACCTGCTGGCGGCGAGCCTCGCCGGCTCGCTCGACGGCCTGCGCAACGTGCTGGACGCCGCCGCGAAGAGCGAAGTTCCGCAACGAGCCGTCAAGCGGATCGCGGCGCTGGGCGACGCGAACCGGGACCTCGTCTACACCCCGGTCACGCCCTGCCGGCTGTTCGACACCCGCGCCTCGCAGGGCGGCCTGGGGACGCCCACCGTCAACGTGGCACGGACCTATGGCGCGACGGCGCCGGTGGCCAGCCAGGGCGGCCCCGGAGGATGCGCCGCGCGCGAGGGTGCCGCCGTGGCGCTGATCCAGATCGGCACGCTCTCGCCCGCGGGCAGCGGCCTGCTGCAGGGCGGCCCGCAAGGTGCCGTATCGTTCCCCAACGCGCTGATCCTGTATCAGGCGGGGGATCAATACGGGACCGCGGTGGCGATGCCGCTCAACCTGGCCAACGGCCAATTCGACCTGGTCGAGCAGTTCGCCCCCACCGACGTCTACGGCGATCTGCTGGGCTACTTCAGCGCGCCCACCGGTCCGCCGCTCACGCCCGGCGGCAACAGCCTCGGCGGCACGCTGAGCCTGGGGACCAACGACGGCAACGCCGTGGAGATCGAGGCCAACGCGACGCGCGTGATGCGCTACGAAACCGTCGGAACCAGCCCCAGCGTGGTCGGCGGCCACCCTGCCAACGCCGCGGGATCCCCGCCGGAGGGCCAGACCATCGCGGGCGGCGGCGCCGCCGGCAGCAATTGCCTCGATCCGGTGAGCGATACATTGACCGCCGCCTGCGCCAATCTGGCCGCGAGCCTCTACACGACGGTCGGCGGCGGAATCGGCAACGTTGCGTCCGGGTCCTACTCGATCGTCGGCGGCGGCGAATCCAACTACACCTACGGCAATGCCGCCAACATCGGCGGCGGCCGGGCCAACTACGGCAACGGCGATTTCTCGGCCATCGGCGGCGGCGCTTTCAACATGACCGACGGCGCGTACGCGACCACGCCCGGCGGCTACTGGAACGTCGCCAGCGGGATCGACAGCCTCGCTGCGGGCAACCTCGCGATGACGCAGGACGCCACCGCGACGATCATTCACCGCGGCGTGTTCGTCTTTGCCGATTCGAGCAACGCCCCGTTCTATACCGAGGTTTCGGACGAGTTCGCGGCGCGGGCCACCGGCGGCGTGCGCTTCGTGTCGGCGATCAACGGCGCGGGCGTGCCGACCGCCGGGGTGAGCCTCGCCGCAGGCGCCGGTTCGTGGGCCAGTCTTTCCGACCGCAATGCGAAGCGCGACATCGTCGCCGTGGACACCGCGTGGATCCTGGACCGGATCGCCGCGATGCCGATCCATTCGTGGCGCTACCGCACCGAGCGCTCGGGAGCGCGGCACCTCGGCCCGACGGCGCAGGACTTCCACGCCGCGTTCGGCCTGGGCGACAGCGACAGGACCATCACCACCATCGACGAGAACGGTGTTGCGCTGGCTGCCATCCAGGGTCTGAACGCGAAACTCGATGCGCAATTGCTGGCGTCGGACTCGACCATCGATGCCGACGCAGCGCGGCTTGCGGAACTGCAGAGCGATCGCGCGCATCGGGCCGCGCGGCTGATGCGGGCTGCCGGCGAACTCGCCGACCTGCGCCGCGAGGTCGAAGCGCTGCTGGCGACCGCGCCGCCCGACGGGAGCCTCGCGAACACCCGCTGACCGGTTCGGTATAGTCCCTACGGCATAGCCCGTCCAGCCGCCAATTCGTGATTTTTACGTATTGCGCGGGCGGGCGATGCCGCTATAAATTGCTCCCTCGCGTCAAGCACGCGCCGGACTTGGCGCGCAACCCGGGCACATCGGCGCATTGCGCCACGCCCCGGCCCTGCGCATCACGCCGATGCACACCCGGCGAACAACACCAACAATGGGGGTACGTCATGACACATCGTCACGCGGCAGCCCGCCGGCTGCTTCACTCGCCTCGCCTCGCCATCGCAGCTCTGTCCTTCCTGATCGGCATCTCGTCTCCACTCGTCCAGGCATCGGACGGCGACAAGTCCGCTCCAGGAATTGGCGTTCCCAAGGTCTTCGCCACCGGTTTCAACAATCCGCGCGGGATCAAGTTCGGACCCGACGGCGACCTGTACGTCGCCGAAGGCGGCAGCGGCGGCCCGCTGGCGACCACGCCGGCCGACTGCGACCAGGTGATTCCCCCGATCGGACCGTATACCGGCAGTCCGGTGGGCGCGCGCATTTCGCGGGTCGACCGGCACGGCATCCGCACGACGGTCATCGACAACCTGCCGTCGAACCAGACCAGCGCACCGTCGGGCAGCCTGGTCAGCGGCGTCGGCGACGTTGCCTTCATCGGCGACACGCTCTACGCGGTCTTGGCCGGTGCGGGCTGCTCGCACGGCGTCGCCGGCATACCCAACGGCGTGATCCGCGTGAACGGCGACGGAACGTGGAAGATGGTGGCAGACCTCAGCGCGTTCCAGCAGGCCAATCCGGTCGCGAATCCCGAAGTCGACGACTTCGAGCCGGACGGGACCTGGTACAACATGGTCGCCGTCGGCCGCGACCTGTACGCGGTCGAGCCCAATCACGGCGAGATCGTGAAGATTTCCGGGAACGGCAACGTCACCCGCGTCATCGACATATCGGCGAGCCAGGGCCACATCGTCCCGTCGGCGATGACCTACCACCGCGGCAATTTCTACGTCGGCAACCTCGGCGTCTTCCCGCAGAGCGTCGGCAGCTCGAATATCTACAAGGTCACGCCCGGCGGCGCGATCAGCGTGGTCACCGGCGGCTTCGACATGGTGCTGGGCGTCGACTTCGACAACCGCGGCCGGATGTACGTGCTGGAAATGACGTCGGGCAACCCCGCGCCCGTGCCGTTCACCGGCAGGGTCACGCGCATTGGCGCGTCAGGGCGCGCGCACGGTGGTCGCCGACGGCCTGTTCTTCCCGACCGGAATGACGATCGGGCCCGACGGCGACCTCTACATCGGCAACGTCGGATTCGGGCCGCCGCCGGTGGGCCTCGGCCACATTCTGAAGGTCGACCTGTCCGACTGAAGGCGCAACGAAGCGCTGCGGCGAAATGCGTCGACACTCATTGACGCAGCGCTTCGCGTACCATCGCCGGCTGCCTCGCGCGGCTGCCGCCGCCCGGCTCGACAGCGGCCGGATTCACCTGCACTGCGCTGCACGCCGGATGAAGATCGGGAGAATGCAATGTTCGGCGATGGCGCAAACCGGAGTCTCGGCCTTGCCTAGCGACGGCGGAAATTCGACGGATCGGCGATTGCCGGCGCGCATCCTCCTGGCGCTTGTCGCCCTGGCATTCGCCGTTCACCTCGATGTTGCAGCGGCGCAGGCCGGCACGGGCACCAAAGCCCTGCAGGACTACGAGGACACGGTTCGCCGAGCCGACGCGCTGGTCGCCGCGGGCAATGCGTTCGAGGCGGTGCGCCTGTACGAAAGCGCGGCGCGCATCGCCTACAACAACAAGCTCGCGACCGATGCCGCGGCGTTGAACGCGAAGCTCGCCGCAGCCCGCTCGGCGCGCGATGCCCGTTCCGTTCCACCGGCCGGCGCAGCGGGCGGCGCGCAGTCGACGGGAAATCCGGCTGTCGAAGCGCCCTCCCGACCGCAGCCTGCAGGCGGTGGCGGGCCGGCCGCGCAGCAGGAATTCGACGAGATGATCCGCTATGGCGACGGCCTGGCCGCGGTCGGCGAATACGGCGACGCCGTGCGGGCCTACGAACGCGCGCGGCGCACGGCGGAGAACAACCGGATCGCCTACGACCGGGCGGGAATCGAGGCGAAGATCGCCGCCGCGAGCCGGGCGCGCGACGCGCCGCCGCCGGCGAGCGCGGAACTCATCCGCCCGCCGCCGCCGCCGCTGCCACCTGCGCCGGGCGCCGAACCGGGGCTGCGCTTCCTGCCGCAGCAGCCCGGCAAGCTGCGGCCGTGGTCCATGCCGCGCATCTTCACCGTGGCCGAGAACCGCGCGACCGAGGCCGAGATGCAGGCGCTCGAAGCCAACCTGCGCCGGATCGCCGGTGTGATCGGGAAAGCGCCGCTGCTGAATCCGCCGACGGGATTCGACCTCTACACCAGCGCGTCGCTCGGGAGCATCGAATCGGTCGACGAGCGCAAGCGCTTTCTGGCGCAGGGCTTGCCCCTGCACGCCGACGTGTACTTCAGCGCACCCGCCTACGTCGAGACCCGCTCGCGCTCGAAGTCGACCGGCGCCGTCACGACTGGAGCCGGGACGCTGACGGACCTGAACTGCGGGCTGCGAATCTACGTCAACAATCCGCCGACGTTCGGCACCGTCTACGAGGACGCCGAGGGCAGCTTCTTCCTCGAACCGAAAAAGTCCGGCGACCTCGGCGGGCTGCCGGTCTTCGACGACGTCCTGGTCGTCGCCCGGCCGGGCGCACCCCTGTGGGTACCGGTGAGCACGGAGCGCGTGCTGAAATTCCTGTTGCCCGAATACAGGCGCGCCGCCGATGGCGCGGTGCAGTACGTGAAAAGCAGGCAGAAGGCCTATGAGGACTTCATGAGTCCGGAAGCGCAGGACAAGCGTCGGCGCGAAGCCCAGGCGCTGCGCGCCGCCGGCGGCGCGAGCGCGGAAGACAACGCGCGGCGCCTCGAGGTCAAGCAGCGCCGCTGGGAGGACGATGCGCGCAAGGATGCCGAGGCGGCGGCCACCGATCCCAAATGGCTGGCGCCCCTCGAGTCCTACCAGCGCGCGCAATCGATGCTGGCGACCCTCGACGCGCCGGGTCGCGCCGCGCCGGCCTGCGTGGCCATCGGCTCGACGCAGGGACACCGGTCCGACTGGAAGCTGGTGCCGACGGGCACGCCGGGCTGCCGACCGATGGTCCGCGCCAACCCGGGCCTGCTCGATGCCAGGCTGCCGCGAAGCGCGCTGCAGATCATGTATGCGCGCAACATTACTGACTGCAACAGGTTCCTCGACGAAATGAAGCACCTGCGCGAGAACCCCGGCGACTGCGTGGCGATGGCGCAGCTGCTGCGCCAGATCGACTGGCAGCAGCTTGCCGGCCTGCTGGCGCGCTGATCCCGTTCGAAGCGGTCGCGGCGCGTGGCAGGCGTTGCCGGCCCATCCACCGGCATTTTCGCGCGCCCGAATCCGGCGCGCCGACGCGCCCGCGGAGCCCGGGCGCCGCCAGCGCGCGGGCACACAGGGGTATAGTAGCGAGCACGGCGGACCGGCGTGGCGCATTTGCGATCATGCCGGCGCGCGGTCGGGGCGCACCGAGTGCGAACACCGGACCGTCGAAACGAAAACAGGCGCAGAGCGCCCGTTTTGTTCGTGCCGTCGAATGGTGCCCAGGAAGGGACTCGAACCCCCACAGTATCGCTACCGCCAGGACCTGAACCTGGTGCGTCTACCAATTCCGCCACCTGGGCGACTGCAACCCATAATTTTACGTTTCACGCCCCTCCTTGTCAAAAAAGACGCCTACCACACCGCCTTCCCGTTCCCCGAAGCCAAAGCCCGCCGCGAACGCGCGGCAGGCGAACGCACCATTGCCCAGGGCCGTCGCGCCGGCACCCGCATCCCGGCGCCGCGACGCACCCGACGCCGCCGAGGCGTCCTCCGAGCGCACGTCGCGCCGCCGCAGCGGCGACATCGATCCCGCGCTGCTGCCGTCGCGGGCAGCGATTCTCGAGGCGCTGCATCAGGCGGGCGTGCCGATGCCTCCCGCCGAGCTGTTGCGGACGATGGCGGTCGACAAGCGCGCGCGCGACGCCTTCCTCGGCCGCATCGACGCCATGCAGCGCGAAGGCCAGCTGCTGGTGAACCGCAAGGGCGAGCTCTGCGTGGTCGCCAAGCTCGACTTCGTCACCGGCACGGTGCAGGGTCATCCGGACGGCTTCGGGTTCCTCGTGCCCGACGACGGATCGGCCGACCTGTTCCTCAATCCCGCCGAGATGCACAAGGTGCTTCACGGCGACCGGGCGACCTCGCGGCGCTCCGGCACCGACAAGCGCGGCCGCCCCGAAGGCACGATCGTCGACGTCCTCGAGCGCGGCAATCGCACCATCGTCGGCCGGCTCTACGAGGAGCGCGGCATCACCTTCGTCGTCGCCGAGAACCGCAGGATCAACCAGGACCTGCTGGTCCCCCCGGGCGAGCGCGGCAGCGCCAAGTCCGGAGATGTGGTCGTCGTCGAGGTCGTCGAGCATCCGTCGCTGCAGCGCGAAGCCATTGCCCGCGTCGTCGAGGTGCTCGGCAGCTATACCGACCCCGGCATGGAGATCGAGATCGCGCTGCGCAAGCACGACCTCCCGCACGAATTCTCGCTCGCGGCGCGCAAGCAGGCGGACAAGCTGCCGAAAGACGTGCGCGACGCCGACCGCAAGGGCCGCGTGGACCTCACCGGGCTGCCTCTGGTCACGATCGACGGCGAGACCGCGAAGGACTTCGACGACGCGGTCTACTGCGAGCGCAAGGGCAGGAACTTCCGGGTCCTGGTCGCGATCGCCGACGTTTCCCATTACGTGCGCGACGGCGATGCGCTCGACCGCGACTCGCGCGACCGCGGCACGTCGGTCTATTTTCCGCGCCGCGTGATCCCGATGCTGCCCGAGGCACTGTCGAACGAGCTGTGCTCGCTCAAGCCGGACGTGGACCGGCTGTGCATGGTCTGCGAAATGGACGTCGGCGCCACCGGCGCGATCAAGAGCTACAGGTTCTACCCGGCGGTGATGCACTCGCGCGCACGCCTCACCTACACGCAGGTCTGGGACTGGCTGTCCGACCCGAAGGCCGCGCCGCGCGAATCGAAGGCGCTGCTGCCGCATCTTTCCGACCTCTACGCGCTCTACCACGCGCTCAAGGAAGCGCGCGAGGCGCGGGGCGCAATCGATTTCGACACCGTCGAGATGCAGCTCGAGTTCGACGTCCGGGGCAAGATCGTCCGCATCGTGCCGGTCGTGCGCAACGATGCGCACAAGCTGATCGAGGAATGCATGCTGGCGGCCAACGTCTGCACCGCCGAGTTTCTCGCGCAGCACAAGCACCCGGCGCTGTACCGCGTGCACGAGGGCCCGACGCCGGAAAAGCTCGCCGCGCTCCGCGATTTCCTCGCCAGCTGCGCGCTGTCTTTGCCCGGCGGCGACGACCCGTCGGCGTCCGACTACGCCGCGCTGCTGCTCAGGATCAAGGACCGCCCCGACTACGGATTGCTGCAGACGGTGCTGCTGCGCTCGCTGCAGCAGGCGCGCTATCGCCCCGACAATGTCGGCCATTTCGGCCTCTCGTATCCGGCGTACGCGCATTTCACCTCGCCGATCCGGCGCTATCCGGATCTCGTCGTCCACCGGGCGATCAAGGCGGTGCTGGCGAAGCAGGAGTACAAGCCCTCGGGCGCGTCGTGGGCGGAGCTGGGCGAGCATTGCTCGTTCACCGAGCGTCGCGCCGACGACGCCACGCGCGACGTCGAGAACTGGCTGAAGTGCTACTTCATGCAGGACAAGGTCGGCGAGACCTTCGGCGGCACGATCAGCGGCGTCACGAGCTTCGGGATCTTCGTCACGCTCGACGACCTCAACATCGACGGCCTCGTCCACGTCACGGAACTGGGACGCGACTATTTCCACTTCGACGCCGGGCGCCACGCCATGATCGGCGAGCGCAGCGGCCGCGTGTACCAGCTTGCCGGACGCGTGCGGGTGAAGGTCGCTCGCGTCGATCTCGAGACGACGAAGATCGACTTCATGCTGGCCGACGACGCGCTTCCGGTCGCGCCGGCGCGGCCGACGTACAGCGAACCCCTCGCCCGCAGCGATCGCGAACGCAAACCGAAGTCGAAGCGCTGATCCGGGCGGTCGCGGCGGCGCACCCGGCGCGACCGACGGTACATGGCGCGCAAAAGGGGCGACCCGAGGACTAAATGATCTGACATTTCTATTTGACAACAATGGGTTATATTGTCTACCCGGCGTTTGTGTGCAGTGCAGCAAAATCGACCGCACACTGGTAGAATGAGCGTATGAAAGATCAGCCCGCGTCCCCGGCACCCGACCGCCGCCCCCGCCCCTCGATGCACATCGGTACGCCGCTCTCCCCCTCCGCAACCAAGGTGATGCTGCTCGGCAGCGGCGAGCTGGGCAAGGAAGTGATCATCGCGCTGCAGCGCCTCGGCGTCGAAGTCATCGCCGTCGACCGCTACGCCAACGCGCCCGGTCACCAGGTCGCGCACCGCGCGCACGTCATCGCGATGACCGACGGCGGCGCGTTGCGGAGGCTGATCGAGCAGGAGCGGCCGCAACTCATCGTGCCCGAGATCGAGGCGATCGCCACCGACGTGCTCGCGGCCATCGAGCTCGAGGGTCTTGCCCAGGTCATCCCCACCGCGCGCGCCGTCCAGCTGACGATGAACCGCGAGGGCATCCGCCGGCTCGCCGCGGAAGACCTCGGCCTGCCGACCTCGCCGTACCGCTTTGCCGACAGCCTCGACGCGCTCCAGACCGCGATCGAGACGGCGCCGGGCATCGGCTATCCCGTGCGTCGTGAAGCCCGTGATGTCGTCGTCCGGCAAGGGCCAGACGCTGGTGCGCGCGCCGGCCGACGTGGCGGCGGCGTGGCAGTATGCCGAAAGCGCGGCCCGCGTCCGCGGCAGCCGCCTCATCGTCGAGGGGTTCATCGATTTCGACTACGAGATCACGCTGCTCACCGTCCGGGCGCTCGATGCGAACGGCGACGTGCAGACGCACTTCTGCGAACCGATCGGACACCGGCAGGTGAACGGCGACTACGTCGAGTCGTGGCAGCCGCAGCCGATGTCGCCGGTCGCGCTGGCCCGGTCACGCGAAATCGCCGCCCGGGTGACGACGGAGCTCGGCGGCCGCGGAATCTACGGCGTCGAGCTCTTCGTCAAGGGCGACGACGTCTGGTTCTCCGAGGTGAGCCCCCGTCCGCACGACACCGGGATGGTGACGATGTGCACGCAGGCGCAGAGCGAATTCGAGCTGCACGCCCGCGCCATCCTCGGCTTGCCCGTCGACGTGCGCCTGATCGCGCCCGGCGCGTCGGCGGTCGATCTACGGCGGCATCGAGGCGCGCGGCATCCGCTACGACGATGTCGCGCACGCGCTGGCGGTGCCCTGCTCCGACCTGCGGCTCTTCGGCAAGCCCGAGGCGTACAAGAAGCGGCGGATGGGCGTGGCGCTCGCCACGGCGTCCGGCGTCGACGAAGCACGCGAGCGCGCGACCGAATGCGCGCGGCGCGTGAAGCCGCGCGCCTAGACCGACATCGCCGCACCGCCGCGGACGCCCGTCCCGATGGACCTCGTCATCCAGGCCGCTGCGATCGGCGCCGCCGAACTTGTGCGGATTGCGGCGCTCGCGGGAACGCAGGCGATCGACGCGCTGGACGGCGGCGGGCAGCAGGCGTATCGGCTGTCGCGGATCCAGTCGCAGGCCGGCATCGCCGATTTCTGCAGGGCGGCGCGCTGCGACTTCGCGTTCGTCCCCGATGACCTCGCCAGGCGCCGCGTCCGCGTCGTGGCGATGGACATGGACTCGACGCTGATCACCATCGAATGCATCGACGAGATCGCCGACCTGATGGGCATCCGGCACGAAGTCGCGGCGCTCACGGCGTCGCGCCATGCGCGGCGAAATCGATTTCCGGGAGAGCCTGAAGCTGCGCGTCGCGCTGCTCGCCGGGTTGCCGGAATCGGCGCTCGAACGGGTGTACGCGGAGAGGCTGCGCCTGTCGCCCGGCGCCGCGCGGATGCTCGTCGGCTTCAAGGCCGCTGGAGCCCGGACGCTGCTGGTATCCGGAGGCTTCACCTTCTTCACCGATCGCCTCAAGGCGCAGCTGGGCTTCGACGAAGCGGCGGCCAACACGCTCGAGATCGTCGACGGCAAGGTCACGGGCCGCGTCGCCGAACCGATCGTCGACGACCGCGAGAAGGCCGTGCGCCTCGACTCGATGCGCAGGCGCTATGCCGACGGCGGAATCGTCGTCGCGATCGGCGACGGGGCCAACGATCTGCCGATGCTGGCGGCCGCCGACGTGTCGATCGCCTACCGCGCCAAGCCCAGGGTGCGCGCGCAGGCGACCTACGCCATCGATCACTGCGGACTCGACGCCGTCCTCAACCTGTTCGCCTGAAGCGGGACGATCGGCCGGCCGCGGATACCGCCGGCCCCCGCGCAGCGCATCGGCCGCCGCAATGAAAACGGGGCGGATCGCTCCGCCCCGTCCGACACAATGCCTGCGAAGCGGTCTAGTCGCGCTGCCCCGAAAAGGCCAGCAGCAGGTTGAGCAGGCTGACGAAGATGTTGAACAGGTCGAGGAACAGGTTCAGCGTCGCCATCACGTAGTTGGTCTCGCCGCCGCGGACGATGTTGCTCAGGTCGTGCAGCAGGTAGAGCGAGAAGAGCATCACCGCGACCGCCGAGATGGTGAGCGCCACCGCCGGCACCTGGAAGAACAGGTTGGCGAGCGAGGCCACGATCAGCAGGATCACCCCGATGAACAGAAACCGCCCGAGGAAGCTGAAATCCCGCTTCGACACCGTGGCGTAGGTGGCCAGCGCGAAGAACACCGCCGCCGTGAGCCCGCCCGAAAGTGCGACCAGCTGTCCGCCGTTGCGGAACCCGGCGGCGACCGTCAGGATCGGCGTCAGCATCAGCCCGGCGATGAACGTGAACCCGAACAGCGCGGGCACGCCCCAGGCGCTGTTGCGCAGCAGCGTGACGATCCACAGCGACCCCAGCATCGCGCCGAACATCAGCAGCGGCGTCATGATCGGCGCCGCCTGGAAGAGCGCGATGAAGTTGAGCTGCATGCCGGCGAAAGCGCCGGCGACCGTGGGCAGCAGCGACAGGGCCAGCAGCCAGTAGGTATTGCGCAGGACGCGGCTCGGGTCGCCCGCCAGGGTACTGGCAGGCGCCTGCGGCAGCGACGACGGCGTGCCGGGCGACATGACGGGTTCGAATTTGCGATCCATGTTTCCTCCACCAGCGGTCCAACGGGACCGTTCAAGAACATTAGACTAACAGAAACGCGCCCCGGTTCAACGCCCCCGCTGCGACGGCCGGCGTGGCGGAACTGCTAACATGCGGGCGCCGTGCCCGGATTCAATGGCATCGCGCAGTTCGACCGGGCGCGGAAGGGTCCGTTGCCGCGTACTCTTGACCCTGCTCGGGTCGCGGCTTCTGCCCGACGGGGCCGAACCGGTCGCGCCGGGTCGCGACGATTCCGGTTTCGCGAGCATCGGGATGGGTGGCAGAGTGGTCGAATGCACCGGACTTGAAATCCGGCAAGGGCGCAAGTCCTTCGTGGGTTCGAATCCCACCCCATCCGCCAAGACGAAGGCCCGCAAGTTCCCACCCCAGCCAAGACGAAGGCCCGCAAGTTCCCAATTGTTCCCGAAGTTCCGAAACTCTCACTATGAAGCGGTCGATTTAGCGGTGCCAAGACTTTCCGGGGCGGCCCCATTGTGCTCGTCAATTCAGATCAGATGCTCCCAGATTCCGACGAGTGACCTCATTGCATCAGTCGCAAATCCGAATGCCGGCTTCGGGGAAATTTGAATGGAGGCGCTGGCCGTCCGAAACCGGCCGGTCAACGACCCCCACGGTGCCGATTTGAGTGGCCCGTGGACTCGCGCACAGCAGCCGTGCACGCGTAAGGGCCGCTGCAGGACAGCCGGGACTTTCCAAATCCGAAAAGCAATGGACCACCATTGACAAAGCACAAATGCGAGCTGCGGTGCGAGGGTAGGCTACTATGGGGAAGCTCAACGGAGCTCCTTGGATTTATCGTTGATGGATTCTCATTTCAGGCATTTATGGAGATGCAAATGAAGATAGTGTTGATGATCGCGCTCATGTCTCTTGCGTCAGTGGCATCGGCAGCTGATTGCGTGACTAACGCTCGTGGCAAGACCGTTTGCAGCAATGGCGAGAAGGCCGTGGCGGTCAACACCAACACGGGCACCGTAACTACCGCCCAAACGAATCCAGGCGGGGCGAAGACCGTGCAAAGCAGCACAGGCACGAAGGCCGCCGTGAATCCCAAGACGGGCAACGCGGCCGTGGCGCAGACGAATCAGAATGGCGTGACCACCACCAAGACCGCGCGGGGCGGAGAAGCCAAGACCAAGAACGGCATGGGCGTGGCCGAAGGCCCCAACGGGACCGTTTGCGCCAAGGGCAAGAATAACCAGGGCTGCACCAAGAAATAGGCTAAACGACAGCGGTGGTCCCGGAGAACGGGATAGGGGGATAGGTGACGGCTCTGCTCGCTCCAGGCCGTACAGGATGGCTGACGGCGGCGCCAGGTGTCTGAAAGTAGCCCCTAGCGGGGGAACGTGGTGGCGGTTCATGTATCGATTTGATGAGAAGGAAACGAGGCGGACGTCGTCGCGGATATCGTGCAGGCGCTTGGCGGTAGCCAGGCTGACGAACGCCATCCAGTCGCTGACTGCCGACCTTGGCACGGCGTGCCGGCGGCAAAACGCTACCAGGATTTCCTGCCGTGGCAGGAATTGGAGCAGGTGCGGGCCGTCGGGTCCCAGCCGGTGCTCGCGATCACTTCCTTGACGCCGTTGATGTGCGTGGCCGCGTTCACGGTGGTCGAATCGTAGCCCGTGCCATGGCAGACACTGCACGAGCGCGACTTGTGCTTGCTGTGATGGCCCGTACTGGGCGGCACGCCATGGCAGCTGCCGCAAGGCAGCGTCGCCGTCGCGGACCACGAGCCGGTTCCGTGACAGGCATTGGTGCAGCTTTGACTCGCGGCGTTCCAGCCGGCGCCCGCGATCAGTTCGCGAATTCCATTGTTGTGCGTAGCCGCGTTGACGGAACCGGAGCTGTATCCCGCGCCGTGACAGCTGCCGCACGAAAAGCGCGTGTCGTGCCTGCGGTGATCGCCGGTACCGGGTGGAATGGCATGGCAGCTGCCGCAAGGCAGCGTCGCCGTCGCCGACCACGCGCCGGTTCCGTGACAGGCATTGGTGCAGCTTTGACTCGCGGCGTTCCAGCCGGCACCCGCGATCAGTTCGCGGATTCCATTGTTGTGCGTTGCCGTGTTGACGGAGCTGGAGCTGTATCCCGCGCCGTGACAGCTGCCGCACGAAAAGCGCGTGTCGTGCCTGCGGTGATCGCCCGTACCGGGCGGAATGGCATGGCAGCTGCCGCAGGGCAGCGTCGCCGTCGCGGACCACGAGCCGGTTCCGTGACAGGCATTGGTGCAGCTTTGACTCGCGGCGTTCCAGCCGGCGCCCGCGATCAGTTCGCGGATTCCATTGTTGTGCGTAGCCGCGTTGACGGAACCGGAGCTGTATCCCGCGCCGTGACAGCTGCCGCACGAAAAGCGCGTGTCGTGCCTGCGGTGATCGCCCGTACCGGGTGGAATGGCATGGCAGCTGCCGCAGGCGGCGGTGCCGGCCGCTACGGGCGCCAGTGCGGACACGACAGCTTGCAGCTGGGCGGTCGAAAGTGTCGACAGGTACCCCATGTTGCCGACATTACCGGCAATCGCTCCCTGCACTCGCGCCAGGCTGGCCCCACCCTTGCTCGAGCTCGCGAGCGCGCCATGGCAAGCCGCGCAGTGATTCGCGTAGAGCGTAGGGCCGTTCGTCGCCAGCGCGGACGACGTACCCGACGACGAACAGGCCGGGACCGGGCTCGAGAACACCTGGCGCGTGATCGCCTTGGTCACCGCGATCCCTTCGATCGAGTACGACATCGTTCCCGTATTCCCGTCGGCGAATACAAACCGCATCATGCCGACCTTGACGAGATTGGCGGCCGTGAGCGGCGGGAACGGTTGGGCGCTGAAGGCCGGACCGTAAGTCCGATAAAGATCGCCGAGGTACGAGCCGTCCGATTGCGGTGTTCCCGCGAGCATCACCAGCCACAGGTTGCTGCCCGCGAGGTCGTAGGTGAACAGCGTGGCGAACAGGATGTCGTCCTGGTGCGCGATGTTGACGCCCCAGCCGGACTCCGACGGATTCCACCACATGTCCTGGAAATTGGTGAGGGCGGCGCGCGCGCCGGTCATCGTCCTGCACGCGGTGACTGAACTTCCGAAGACCTGTTGCACGATGTCCTTCGAGATCGCCGTGCCCTGGTAAGTGTACGAGACCTTGCCTCTGTCGACAGAGGAGAAGGTCAGCGACATCGTCCCGACGCGGGTGAGATTCGCCGTCGTGAGCGGGGTGAATGGCTGCGCATTGAAGGCCGGACCATTGGTTCGATAGAGATCGCCGGAGTAGGTCTTGCCATCCGCCTGCACGGTGCCCGACATCAGGACCCAGAGCGGAGCGCCCGCTTCGTCGTAGGTGAATAGCGTGGCGAAGACGACGTCGCCCTGGTGATTGATGTTGATCCCCCAGCCCGACTCGGCGGGATTCCACCATATCCCGGTGTAGTTGGCCGAAGCGGTCGGTGCAGTCCCCGGACTCAACACCGAAACGATCGCCTCCAACTGCGAGATCGACAGCATCGTCAGGTATCCCATGCCGCCGACGCCGATCGCGATCGCGCTTTGCACGCGCGCCAACGTCGCGCCCGCCTTGGTCGAAACCGGAAGCGCTCCGTGACAGGCGGCGCAGTTGTTCGCGTATAGCGTCGCGCCGTCCGTCACGGGCGGCGGGGGCGGGGGCGGAGCCCCGCCGCCGGAGCCGGGCTTCGACGCCGGATCGCCCGGACCCGTCGCGGGCGAGGCTTTCAGTTCGTCGCCGTTGGTCGCGCCGTCAGCGTCGGAGTCGAGCGCTTCCAGGGCAGCGTTGAGGATGAATCCATTGTTCAGGAAATCGTTGCCGAACGGATTGAGCGACGTCGACCCGGCGCCATCGTGGCAGGCCACGCAGTTGGGAAGCGACACCGCGGCGTTGGGATACCGCGCGAAGAGCGCACCCTGGTACTCCGGCATGCCCCAGGCTGTTGCGTAGCAGCCCAGAGCCATCGAGCATCCGACGATCAGCCGCATCGTCGAAGTCAGCGTTCGCGCGCGCATGGCGGCCTCATCCGAATGGGTGTTTGAGCGATGCAGCACATCAAATCAGAATCAGATTCTTCGGACAAGAGTCGCGGCACGGGAAATCGCGCGGCGGTGCCCCTTCGTTGATGCAAATCAACGTAATCCCGCCGAATGTCACTCCGACTAGCGAGCGCGCGCGATCGTCAATGCGGCCGAACGTTTTCCTGCGACTGTGTCTCGTTCGCATGAACAGCTGCCGAGGTCGACAATCGTCGCGCGACGTCGGGATCGGACGCGGCACCGCCGTCACGGCGATTCGTGATCCCTACTTGCGGCCAAGCCAACGATCAGGTGCGATGGCGAGCGGGATCCACCCGACCCAGCGGACGAGATCGATCAGCTCGTCGTCCCAGCGCCACTTCAGGAAGAGATCGAGGCGCGCACCCATCCGATCCTCGATCCAGCCAACGAGCGAAAGCCAGAGGGCGAGCAGAACGAGCACAGCCGCTTGCGCGCGTTGCTGCCGCGAAAGCGAACGCCACGAGGGAATGGCGACCGGAGCGCCTGCTGCCGGCACGTGGAGCGACGTGCGCGCACGCCGATCGCGCCGGCCGCCCTCCACGGGATCACGCGCTGCTGCGGCGCTTTCGGCCGTTGCGCGCAGCGAGGCCGATGACGATCGCATTGTCGCGGGCGAGCACGATGTCGATCAGCACGATCGCCGCAAGTGCAGACTACCAGTCCGGCCTGAAGGGTGCGCTCGAGCGGTGAAGGCCCGACGGCCGTCGGGGCGAGCCACGGCGGAATCAGGCCACTGGCGGGGCGACGTCGCGCGTGCGGCTCCCCGCCGTATCGAATTCGAGATGGCCGCCATGCTCGTACCAGTCGGCGAGAACGAAATGCTCGCACTCTCGGCCGTCGACGATGAGTTGGTGTCGGGCCGGGCGGTGCGTGTGTCCGTGGATCATTCGCGCAACGCCCGCCTCGCGGAAGGCGGATTCGACGGCGTCAGGCTCGACATCCACAACGCGCTCTTGCTCGCCTGCCATGGCCGTGCGACTGCGGTTGCGCAGCCAGTCGGCGATGTCGCGGCGCTGAAGAAGTTCGGCATTGCGGTGATGGTTAGCCGTTACAACCGCGCGATCCCGAGTGGGGAGGGGGCGGTGGCACGGTCAAGCGTCGATTTTCGGTGGCAACGGGCTGCTTCGCATGCTTGAAATGGCGCTTCCGGGCGGGCGCGATGCGCGGGTGGTGCCGTCGGCTCGCCGAGGCGGACGAGGATGTCGCGTACGGTGGGGGCGTCGGTGATGAAGGCGATGATCCGAATCTGGGCACCGCAGTGGGTGCACCCTCGCCATTTGAAGTAGTGGCATCGGTCCCCGGTCAGGGGCAACCTTGGGGGCAACTCTGAGATATTCCGTAGCTGTAGCCAGGCAATGTCAATGACGCCCACCGCCGGTGTGTCGACTTCTGCGTGTGAACTGGCCCCAATGACCACTCTACGACGAGCCAGTTCCCAGTGAATCGATTCTCTCGAAACTCCGGAGCCGCGAAGGTGTAAGCGAATTTTCGCGGTCGTGCCAGGCAATCGTGCGGATTCTTCCGATTTCGCGCTGGCGTTGCGCAGCGCGCAGCGCAGATCAATTTGGTCGCCGCTTCGTCGAATTGCTGGCGAAATGCCCGACGCCCGCGCACCGCCTTGCGCAGGCCTGGCCTATTCGATGAGCTCTCGATGGCGTTGGTGGTGTACGCATGATGCGACGCGGACCTCCGGACGTGCACTAGGAGCAAAAAACGGAATCACGCTGATCCCAGTTGCGCCGCCAACTGCTCGAGCGATCGCTGCACATTGCTGGCCCGACGGACCGGCAGTCGAACTGGCCTTCCAGCGCGCGATCGCCGCCAAGGCCGCCGCTTCGAGCCGCAGCTAGATCGCCTTCAGCGCCGCCGCGATGGCCTTGCGCTCCTTCCGATCAGGCGATCACTGCACTCGAGTACGCGCGCGGATCAGTACGTGCACGATCCAGGTCTGCACTTGCGCGAGCTGGGTGGAACACCGCGGCAATCGCGTCCGGGAAGCCCTTCAACCCGTCGACCACGGCGATCAACACGTCCTGGGTTGCCGCGGTTCTTGCAGTTCGGTCATGAGCCGCGCAGCCAGAACCGTTGGCGCCTTCGGTGTTGCTCGATCCATCAGCCCCAGCACTTCGCTTGTGGCCGGAGCAAGAACCCCGATGGCCAGGTACACCTGCCTTGTTCTTGACCGTGCCTTCGGCCGCAAGGATCTTCACCCGCAGTGGCATCGAAAAACACCGAAGGCGTAAACCGGCTCCAGCTGCCGGCTCATGACCGATTGCAAGCACCTCGTCCAACACCAGCATCGTGTTGACCGCCGAGTCGACGGGCTGAAGGGCTTCCGGCGCGATCTCCGCATGCCGTACAGCTCAGCGCAAGTGCGGACCTGGATCGTCGCGCGTACTCATCCCGCTGCGCGATACAGCGCAATGATCTTCGTGATCGAAACGCGAGGACATCGCCGCTGGCACTTGAGCCGATCAGCTGGCGGCTCGTAGCGCCCTTGCCGATCGCGCGCGGATGGCCGAGTTCCGACTTCCCGTTCTCGGTCAGCACCGTCTTCGCGCTCGAGCCGTTGCGGCGATTCGCCCGCCGCCTGCTCGCACCTCCTGATCCAAGTGCACATCCAGCTCCGCGTCTAGCATGCCGGAGGTCCGCCAACGCCTTCTTCAGTTCATCCAGCAGGCCGTCCTGAGCCTCGAATACGCCTTGTGCGCCCGCCGCGCGCAGCAATTCGTCCAACAACTCCCGCTTGATCGCTCTTGCCGTTGACCATACGTCGATCCTTTCCGACACTGCGTAACGCACAGCCCGCAAACACAAAATTCGCTTACAGCCCTGCACGCCGCACAACGCCAGTTTCGCTTCCAGTGAAGGCCCCAATACCACTCTAAGCGAGCCATTTCCCAGGGCAAGGTTTCTCCGCAGAAGTTCTGACACTCCGGAGCCAGGTCACGACCACCGGTCCCAATTCGCGGAGCCGATCTAATCGAGTCTCATCACACCGGCCGAGCGGCCAAACATTTCCGACTCAGGTCACGTCAATCCGCGACCTTGGCAGGACTTGCTCATAGAGTACGCCCACATAACCGGGGTGTTGTTCTACACGGCTCACCTCGCTGAATCCCGCGCGGGCGTAGTACTGACAGAGCCAAGTATTGTCTGCATGACAGTCAAGGCGAATGACGGGCAGGCCGATTTCGACTGCCCGCGCTCGAACCCACGAAAGAATCTCGGTTCCGATGGAACGACCTCGCATAGAGCGGCTCACTACTACGCCTGACAGGTAGACACCGGGCGGCGAAGCGCCCGACCACCAAGACGACGGTTGCGTGGTGAGGACGAAGTACCCGATCGGGGTATTGCAAACAACAATTTTGAAGAGTTCGCTTTGCTCAATCCTGGCGTCGATTTCGCCGCGAAATGCGTCGTGCGCCGCTGGAACCCATTGCCCAAGGCCGCGACAGCGCAAGTCAAGTTGGGCGTCCATGGCCATTGCAACGTACGTCGCAATGTCTTGAGAAGTGGAGAGCCCAACGGCGGGTGATTTCATTGACGCCTGATGTCGCCATTGAGCCGCACCGGTTGGCGTCGGCTCAATGGCCCCGTTTGCTTCACGGCGTCAACCCTGTCTGACGGACAATCGTGACGACAAGGGCCAGAAAACTGACGATCTGGACAAAAAAGAACGCGAAGCGCACAGCTACCACGCCATGAGTCTGCACAAGACACACGTGGACTAACGATTGCATGACGCGGGCCACCAGAATACTTATCGACAGGAAGTTTACCGTGGAGCCACCGACGCCACTAACGTACAGTGCAAGCACAATTGCTCCAAACACCGGGAGGTTCTCAATGCAGTTCGCGTGGGCCCGCATTGCGCGCCGATACCAGTCTTTTCCCTCGATCTGATCCGCCGGGAAGCCGTGGCTCGGGATGCGTCCGGTGAGAATCCGGGTCCAGCGATACACTCCAACCGTGCCGAGCAACAGAAGCACTGTCCACGCTGCAAACCCTAGCAACGCCCACACTGGTATCGCCATAGATGAAATTCCCATTTCAGCTGTGCAGAACGAACCAAGCTATTCGGCGACTTGTCTGCGGACGGGCAGTTCCGCTGGCGTGGCGAAAGCTCGAACCACGGGACAGGGCGCGATCCCTTCACAGGCCAATCAAGAACCAAAATCCCTTAACGGTCGGACGTTCGACGTGATCGGGCATCCGCATCCGCGGGTTACAGGTGGCCCACAATACCGGAATCGGTTCTGTCATTTCCCTCCGAGCCCAACGACGGAGATGGGTTTGAGACTGTCGGTGAATGAGTCGTTGCCAAGTTGCCCGACGATGTTCCAACCCCAGCACTTCACTCCCCCGTCCTCGGTAAGGGCACAGGTGTGGTCCTGCCCACCCGTAATCGCGCGAGCGGAACTGGGCAGCCCCTTGATCCTTACCGGTGTGGCGCGGTCAACCGTGGTGCCGTCGCCAAGCTCCCCGAACACGTTGCGGCCCCAGCAATAGTCCGGGCCCGCGCCGAGAGCGCAGGTATGAAAGGAACCTGCCGCCACGGACTGAACGTGGCGACCGATGCTTACGACCTCGACCGGGGCGAACTCGATCTGCGCGCCCGACCCACTGCCAACCTGGCCCATTAGGTTCAGTCCCCAGCACTTCAGCACGCCTCGTGTCGAAAGGCCGCACATATGAAATGCACCCGCTGCAATGGCGGAAACGTCAGTGGTAAGACCAGCGTCGATTGGCGTAAGCGAACTAGAATTGGTGCCGTCCCCGAACACGCCAAACCCGTTCCAGCCCCAGCATTTGATGCCCCCATAAGCGGACAATGCGCAGGTGTGATTGCTCCCGGCGGCAAGACCGATCACGCCGCTGGCAAGACCGACCACGTCCGTCGGCGTCCCGCTGTCCGTCGTGGTCCCGTCACCGAGTTGGCCATCGCCGTTCCACCCCCAACACTTGACTCCGCCATGATTGGTAATCGCGCAAGCGTGGTGGCCGCCGACGCTCAGGGCTACCACTTCCCGGCCAAGCCCAATGACGTCGACTGGCACAGGGCTGCCATCCGGAAACGCAGGATTGCCCAATTGTCCATTGGAGTTGTAGCCCCAGCACTTCACGCTGCCAACGTTCGTCAACGCACAGGTGAATTCGTCACCTGTTCCAATGGCGAGTACACCCCGGTCAAGACTCAGGACATTGACTGGCACCGCGCTGTGGACGTAGTCATTGTTGCCGAGCTGGCCCGCCTCATTGGCACCCCAGCATTTGACGCCACCAGCACTGGTCAATGCACAAGTGTGATCGGCGAGGCTGGCAGATATGGCCACAATTCTTGTCGGATGCGCCGCCTCCGCTTGCAATGGCAGAAGCTGCGTCACTGTGAAAGCCAACGCCGAGACTAGGCAATCAGTCCCTTTCATTGCCCCCTCCTTGAAGTTGGTACCATCTACGCGCCCTTGGATGACAACGAGCTGCTGCAAATTGCAACACCGGTTATGGGGCGGACGGCTTGCGGACGTCCCGTGCCGCAGGCGAGGCGTCGAAATCAATCGCTGCGTGACCCACGCTCGGCACAGATGATCCACCGGCGCATTGACGCGCGCAAGCGGTTGCTCACATGAACTACGGCGAGACCGCAACAGCCCATGCTAGCCACGCAGTGCCGCAGGCGTGGAGTCGACCCGGTTCCGTGGACACCTCCTTCTCTGGAAGGAAGGAGTTCACAGTGCCCAATTCCAGATCGCCGTATCCAGCAGGCGGCCCCACTGATTCCCAGATGGGCAGGTATCGCTTCCCCGCGCTGCACGTGACCGTGCAATCGAGGCCGGGCAATGCGGAGGAACCGTCGCTCCCGTTTCGAGACCGGGCTACTTCGACTTGCCCTTGGGGCATCCCGAGCGCGTCACGCGCAGCGCACCGAAGACCGCGACACCCTTGTCGCTCTCGTCGACCGCGCCCACCGAGGTGCCGTCCGTCCTTGGCGCTGGCGATGTGGGCATCGCAGTGGACGTCGATGCTGATCTTGCCGGCGACCGTGACGTTGGACTCGAAGCAATACCACCCTTTCGGGTTCGAAAGTTTGATGGTGTTCTTGCCCATCACGTTCACCGCGGAGCGCACGAGAACGAGCGCCGGCTGGTCGGTCGGATTGTCCCTCGCCGAGCTGCTGCCACCGGCGCCGAAGACGGTGACTCCGGGAGCGATCACCGAATTGGCTGACGTGCCCTTCGTGAAGGGCGAAATGATGCCCCACGACGAGATGCAGGCGTCGAGAATCGCCTGATCGTTCGCCCAAGCTGCCGTCGATGCGAGGATCGACGTTGCCAGAGCCCCCGCGACCATCCATCGTTTCATTGGCGCCTCCGTTGCGATCACCTGGAATGACATCGCAATCATACCCGCCCGTGTCGTCGATGGACGATATCCCCTTGGAGTGCCGGAACTTGCAAGGGATCCATCCAATCGCAGGCGCTGTCCGATACGGTCACAGACCGTCATCTCCATGGACTGAACGCAGCACCTGAGCGCGTCCGGCTCTCCGGCGATTCAGGGATCTCCAACGCATCCGCGGCGAAGCGTGCGGTGACGACGTCGCGCACCGCGACGTACCAGGCCCTGGTCCAGCGCTCCGACAACGAGGCGTGGTAGCGGAACGAGAATCGCCCCAATCGGGCGGCAGCCAGGTTGTAGGCACTCGCTTGGCGTCGCCTGATCCCGACCCCCTATTTGCGCCACGAGCAACCGCTGTGCCGTACAGGAGCTGCGCCGTGACCCCGTTCATTCCAAACCTTGATGCAAAGCAAAGTGTGCCGGACGGAGTCGGCCCACGATTTGCTGGGAGTCGCTGTGGGAGCCACGCGGCTGGAATTGAATCGTCCATGCCAAGCCGGCAGGCAGAAACCCTCGGCGCAATGGGTACATGAGTCTGCACGTCCTAGCCTCTCCGTTGGCGCTCACGCCCGCCAGCCCGCGCGCCTTCGACGCGGGGGCCGTATCAATTGGCACGTATCCCACCAGCACCCAAAGCAATGCCGTTCGTGGTTCCGGGCGAGACTCGCACGTCAACATTGCACGCAGTCCGCAGGCGTTGCAGCAATTCAGGAAGACCCATCCCTGACCCGGAACCGGGTTCGGTTGCACTTTAGCGCACTCCAACCAACGAGGAGATCCAGGATGAAGATTGCCCGCCTTTCCAGCTCCACCGCCTTCGCGCTGTGCTTCGCCGCTGGGTCGGCGTTGGCTCAAGTCGCGCTCTACGAGCACGACAACTATGGTGGCCAGGTGTTCCGCAGCGGCAACAACGTGCCCAATCTCGCCGACACCGGCTTCAATGACAAGGCGTCGTCGGTGGTGGTGCGCAACGGCCAATGGCAACTGTGCAGCGATGCCAACTTTCGCGGCACCTGCGTGACACTCAATCCGGGCGAGTACCCGTCGCTCAACGCCATGGGCCTGAACGACAAGGTGTCGTCGTTGCGCAGCACGGGCGGCAGTCCCGGCCCCGGTGACGGCTGGGCAGGCAGTCCCCCGGGCAATGGCGGCTGGGGCAGCAGCGGCGGCGGGGGCAACAACCAATGGAACGGCAACGGCTACAACCCGAACTCCACCGTCAAGCTGACGGCCAAGGATGCGGGGCACTGCCGACTGATTCAGGTCGCGTACGGGCGCGACCTGTACAACGGCCTGTGCGGCCTCAAGCAGACGCTCGACGGCGGCCAGAACAAGTTCACCATCCGCATGGGCAACGCGGAACCGTACGTCTTCGTCAATCGCGGCGCCAACTGGGAATTCGCCAACCCGTACGGCGCGGCCCAGCCGGCCCGCTTCAAGGACATGGGCCACAACGCGGTGTTCCGCTGGGGCGACTACCGGCTCGAGGTCGAAGAGGATCTGTGAGCCGACACGGCGCTGAAACTGCCGCGGCGAGCGCAAAGTCGCTTTGCGTCGCCGTCGCGGCGGTGCTGGCGGTCGCGGCATGCGACATGCCGGCACCGGGCGTCAAGCCGGGCGCGGCTCCGGTCCCCTCGCCCGCCGCGCGCTCCGCGCCGCCCGCAACGCCAACGCAGCCTGCCGGCTTCGACCAGACGCTGGACCTGCAGGGCATCACGTTCCATGTCTCCAGCGCGAACGCCGGCTCGATCAACCGGCTGCGAATCGAGCCGATGGGACTCACGCTCGACAACGCCGTCATCGAGCAGGAGATCGACGGGACGGTGACCTTGGCCGAGGTCGCCGATCTCGATGTCGACGGTTCGCCGGAGATCTACGTCTACGTGACCTCGGCCGGCAGCGGCTCGCATGGGTCGCTGGTCGCCTACGCCGCCAACAAGCGCCGCTCGCTCACCGCGATCTTCCTGCCGCCGCTCGCCGACGATCCCAAGGCAGCAAAGGGCTACATGGGCCACGACGAATTCCGGGTCGTCGAGAGCACGCTGGTACGCCGCTTCCCGGTCTATCGCGACGGGGACACCAACGCGAAGCCCACCGGCGGCACCCGTCAGGTCCAGTACAAGCTCAAGGCCGGCGAAGCGGGCTGGGTGCTGCGGCCGGATCGAACCGTCGATTACTGACCCCATTCAAGCATCGAGCGTTGCGGTCGCAACCGATATGGTGCCGCAGCCAACTCGCAACCTGCCGAGGAGACTTCCATGTCGCGCATCGTTCTTGCCATTTCGTTGTGTGTCCTGTCCGGCCTGACCGTTGCCGCCACGACGCTCAAGGGCTCGGTGTACTCGCCGGAAGCCGGCGTCATCTGCGACAGGAAGGGCGGCTTCTGCGCCGACTCCGAGGGCATCGCGGTGGCGCTTACCAGGATGTACCTCGGTGAAAAAGCCGAGAAGAAACTGATGGACCGGATCAGGAAAGAGCCGGGCGTGCAGGACTTCGACACCACCACCTTTGTGCTGACCAACAAGGTCTCCTGCGACTGCAAGGCCAGGAAGTGCAAAGTGAGCAAGTACGACGACAAGGTCGATGCCGCGCACACCAAGGCGCTGTTCGGCAAGTAAGCCCGCCGCACGACCTACGAGCGCACGCGTCGCCACCTTGGCACAACCTCATCTTGCGGGAAGGGTCCTCAGCATGAAGTCGACGTCGGCATGGCTCAAATCATGGCCGGTCGCGGCGGCCGCGGTGGCGTTCGCGCTGGGTGGCCCCGGCACCGCCCGGGCGGACACGTACATCCACAATGCCTGGGGCAACAGCAATGTCATCTTCGGCCCCCCCTGCAACAACCCTCCCGCCAGCGCGCTCCAGTTCAATGCGACGCGAAACCCCACGGACGGAAACCCTCCCCTCCAGGGCAACAAGCTCCTGATGCTCAGCGATGCGAGTTACACGCAGCCCGCATTCAACTGCGTGGAATCGACGACGTGGACATCGACCAGCGCGCAGCGCAAGGCTGCGACCGTCGACGGCGTTTACTACAACCCCAATCCGACGAGTGTCGATGATGTCTACCTGCCCATCGGGCGATCGATCACCTTGCGCGACCTGACTTTGCAGAATGTTGATCTCTCCACCGAGACGGTCGATTTCAATTTCCGACCCGTCAGCGGCGACTCTTCGCTGACGCTGAACAATGGTTCGCTGACCAGCCTGAGCAGGCCCGGGTTCTATCTCCCCGCCCATTTCACCCTGACCGCTTCCGGTGACTCATTGATCAAGGGCTGGACCGGCCGCATCGACTCGCAGACCACGCTGAACGTCACCCCGGGGGCGACGCTGACCCTCGACTGGTGCGGAATCATGAACGCCACTCTCGTCACGTCCTCGATGTATTTCGCTCAGATCGACAACGCGGCGACGATCGACGGTGGCACGCTGCGCCTGCACCAGTCCTATGTGACGTTCGGGCCCTCTGCGTTCGATCCCGCGCATCCCAGCAAGATGACGTTCAAGAACACCGCGCGCCTGGAAGTCACCGGCGATCGCTCGACGCTCGTCGCGGACGAGTTCGACTTCATCATCAGCACCCTGATGCTGGCCAACAACAACAATTTGCGGGTCCGGGGCACCTTGAACCTCGACACCGCCAACGTCGTCGTCGGCAGCGACGGCGAGATCCATGTCCCGGCGCTCGCGGTCAAGGGGCTGTCGACCATGGCGCTGGGGAACCCGGGCGACACGCGTTTCCAGCCGGTGCAGGCGGGGGTGCTGCAAATGCAGCCGGACGCCGTCCTCACTCTCACCGGGCAGGGCGGGCTGCAGACCGGGTTCCTGGCTTTCGTTGCGCCCGGTTCCGGTCACCAGTACGGGCAGATCATCGTCAACGACAGCGCAGCGCTGATCACGGGCACCGACGCCATCTTCCAAATGCCTCGCGGCGAGGTCGTCACCGTCAATCGCACCGACGCCAATGTGAACGGGATGATGATCGCGAAAAACGGTGGGGTCATCGAGTACGGGCGCTCCAACCATATCACCAACCATCTCACCAACCACGGCCAGATCAGCGTGGAGGAGGGCAGCGCGCTGAACTTCTACGGCGACAGCGCCATCCTGGGGGGCAGCGAAGGCGTGGTGAGCATCGCCGGCGTGCTCGGCGCCGGGTTGGGTGCCGTGCAGCCGGCGATCCAGCGCCTGACGACCAGCAACACGGTCATTCTCGACATTTTCTCGACGCTGCAGCTGACGCTCGACACGACGAATTCGACCAATGACCAGGTCCGCGTCGGCAGCACGCTCTGGATCGAGAAATGGGCCGGCCTCAACCTTTCGGTCATCAACGACAAGGTGCTCGTCGCCGGAACGAAGTTCATCCTGGTCGATTACAACGGCTGGCAGGGCAACTACCCGGAGAAGACCTTCAACGGCTATCCGGAAGGCAGCACCCTCGTGCTGGGACTCAATACCTACCAGATCAAGTACGCGGACACCGGCGACGCCGGCTACGCAGGGGCAATCACGCTGACCGTCGTCGCGCCGCCCCCGCCGGCCGCCACGCTGCTTCCGGCCACGCAAACCCTGAATGGGACCGTTGGCGCCGCGTTCACGCCGTCGGCCGCGCTGGTCCCGAGCGGATTTGTTGGCACCGTCACGTACTCGATTGCCCCGATTCTGCCGGCGGGCCTCAGCCTGGCGATCGCCACGGGAATCATCAGCGGCGTCCCCACCAAGATCCTGGCACCGACCCCCTTCACCCTCCGCGGCGTCGGTTCCACCAGCGGCATCGCCACGGCGACCGTCACGCTGGCGATTGCAACCGGCAGCCAGACCATCACCTTCAACCCGCCGCCTCCACCCGCCTACGCGCCTGACGGCGGCTTCGCGATCAGCGCCAGCGCCAGTTCAGGCCTGCCGGTGACCTTCAGCAGCACGACGCCACTCGTCTGCACCACCAGCGAGGGTACGGTCTTCATGCTGAGCGCCGGCATCTGCACCATCGTCGCCAGTCAGGCCGGCAACGCCAACTACAACCCGGCCCCGGCGGTGACGCAGACCATCGGCATCGCCAGGACGCAACCGGTCCTGACACTGAGTGCGTATCCGGCCGACATCCTCGTGGGCGCGACCACTGCTCTCAGCGCCAGCAGCAGCGGCGGCACGGGCGCGATCAGCTACGCGATCTCGGGCCCCTGTAGCCTCGTGGGCGTGAATACGCTGCAAGGGAACGCCATCGGCAGCTGCAGCGTCACGGCGACGCAGGCCGCGGATGCCAACTACGACGCCAGTCAGTCCAGCCCGGTCGCCATCAACGTGC
>CAVZYI010000018.1:0-12040 GCA_963779445.1 uncultured beta proteobacterium | reverse complement strand
GCCTTCCAGCGGGCGAGCTGCGGAAAATCCGCCGCCGTGAACGGGCGGTTGTGCTGCATGGAGATGATGCCGATCGGATTCGTGACCACCGTTGTTCCTCGTAGGAGATGCGTGCAGAGCTGAGGTCAGCCCTTGACGGCGCCCTGCGTCATTCCGGCGACCAGGCGCTTCTGGATGAGCATGAACAGCACGGTGACGGGCAAGGCGCCGATCACCCCGCCCGCGGTCAGCAGACCCCAGGCAATTTCGTTTTCCCCGATCAGCGTCTGCACCGCGACCGTCAGTGTGCGCACCTTCTGTCCGGCAAGCACCGACGCATACAGGTATTCGTTCCACGACGTGATGAAGATGTAGACGCCCGTCGCGATGATGCCCGGCATCGTCAGCGGCAGCACCACGCGCAGCATGGCGCCGACGGGGCCGCAGCCGTCGACCATCGCCGCCTCGTCGAGCGTCCGCGGAATGGCGTCGAAGTAGCTGATCATCATCCAGGTTGCAAACGGGATCGAGAACGTCGAATGCGCCAGCACCAGCGCGAGGTGCGTGTCGAGCAGTCCCAGGTTCCTCATGATGATGAACAGCGGGATGATCAGGAGCACGATCGGGAACATGTTGATCAGCAGGAACTGCAGCATAAGGACGCGGCGCCCCGGAAAGCGGAAGCGCGAGAACGCGTACGCGGCGGTGATGCTGACCGAGAGACCGACGAGCATGGTGCCCAGGGCGACGACCAGGCTGTGGCCGAGATTCTCCAGGAACGTCGTCTTGGAAAACAGCCGGATGTAGTTCTCCAGCGTCACGGCGTCGGGGAGGATCCGCCGGTCGGGCGAGAACAGCGTCGATTCCTTCTTGATCGACGTCAGCGCCATCCACAGGTAGGGGCCGAGCGCGAACAGGACGATCGCGGCCATGGGCAGATGCAGCGCCCACAGCCGCCGGAACGCGCCGGTTCTCTGGACGCTCATTCGAGCCCCCGGCCCACGCGGCGCAGATACATGACGATCGCGCCCAGCAGCAGCACCGAGAAGGTCACGGCGAGCGCGGAGCCGTAGCCGAAGTCCATGCTGCTGTAGGTGCGCTTGAACGCGTAGAGCGGCAGCGTGTGCGTGGCGTAGCCGGGTCCGCCGCCGGTCATGACGTAGATGACGTCGACCGAGTTCGCCACCCAGATGATGCGCAGCATGACCGCGGTGACCAGCACGCCCTTGAGTCCGGGCAGCGTGATGTGCCAGAACTGGTGCCAGCCGTTCGCGCCGTCGATCTCGGCGGCCTCGTACAGCGACGCCGGAATGGTCTGCAGCCCGGCCAGGATCATGATCGCGAAGAACGGGAAGCCCTGCCAGACCAGCGCCGCGATGATGGCGTAGAGCGAAGTGTCCGGATTGGCCAGCCAGGGCACCGCGGACTGCAGCAGCCCGAGCCGCAGCAGGAGGTCGTTGAGCAGCCCGACCTGCGGGTTGTAGATCCAGGCCCACATCAATCCGATGACGACGCTGGGGAGCGCCCAGGGAATGAGGATCAGGCTGCGCGCCAGGCCGCGCCAGCGGAATTCGCAATCGAGCAGCAGCGCCGTGACCAGGCCGAGCAGCATCTGCAGCGGCACGGTAAGGCCGATCCATATCGCGGTGCGGCCCAGCGACGACCAGAACACCGGGTCGCGGAACAGCGCCGAATAGTTGTCCAGCCCGATGAAGCGGATGTCGCGCGGCCGCCACAGGATGCTCTGGTACAGGCTGGTGACGAGCGCCTGCGCCATCGGGTAGAAGACCACGATCAGCGTCGCCAGCACCGCCGGCGACAGCAATACGTAGGGCAGGGCGGCCGATTGCAGATTGCGGCGCATGGTCATTCCGCGGCAACGGCATCGGCCGCCACGCGACTACTTCGTCGCAAAATGCTTGTCGAGCGCTTCCATCATCTGCGCCGGCGTGATCTCGCCGTTGAGCGCGCGCTGCATGTTCGTCGGCCACACGGTGGCCACGAAGTCGGCCGTCTGCGGCACCAGCGGCAGCGGCTTGGCGAAGGCCAGCGAGTCCATCGACACCTTCACGAAGCGCGCCGGCTGCGAGACCTTGGCGGCGCCGCTCTTGGTCACGGTCAGCTGTCCGGTGGCTTCGTTGAACTTGAGGTTGTTCTCGCTCTCGCTCAGGAACGTCATCCACTTCCAGGACGCGTCCTTGACCTTCGACGTCTTGAACATGGCGGTGGACTCGTCGCCGAAGTAGGTCCAGCGGCCGCCGCCGCAGGAAGGCACCGGCACCGCGGCGACCTTGTCGCCCAGCGCGTCGTTCATGCCCTTCGCACTGCCGATGTGATGGAAGATCATCGCCGTGCGGCCGGACTTGAACGCGCTGATGATCTCGTTGAAGCCGTCGTTCGGCGCGGAGGGCGGCGCCACCTTGTGCTTGCGGAACAGGTCGACGTACCAGGCATTGGCCGCGACGGCCTTGGCCGACGTCAGGCCGCCCGGCGTGAAGCTGGCCTGCGACAGCACGAACGGCCCCCAGTTGTCCTGCCCGCCCCGGCCGCCGCGCATGCCGAAGCCGTAGAGTTCGACCCCGCCGTTGGCGCTCGCCGGCAGCGTGAGCTTCCTGGCGACGTCGAGGAATTCCTCGCAGGTCGCGGGCGGCTTCAGGTTGTTCTTCGCGAACAGGTCGGCGCGATAGTAGAGGTAGATGGCGACATACTGCAGCGGCAGGTAGTAGAACTGGCCGTCCGCCGCCTTGTTGATCTCCAGCAGGTTGTTGGCGAGATCGGCCTTGCCCGGCCAGGCGTCCAGCCGCTGCGTGATCGGCTCCAGCGCGCCCATCTCAAGAAGCTGGGGCTGCAGCGCGAGCCGGACCAGCGCCACGTCGGGCGCCTTCCCGCCGGCGATCGCGATGAACAGCTTTTCGAAATAGCTGTTCCAGGGAACGTTCTCGGCGTTGATCCGGATGCCCGGATTCTTCGCCTCGAAGCTCTTCACCAGCTCGTCCATGAGCTTGGTGTTTTCCGGATTGTCGACGTGATACCAGAAGCCGACGGTCTGCTGGGCGGCGGCGCCGGTGCTCGCGAGAGCGAGCGCGCACAGCGCGGCGCAAAGGAAGCTGCGGAAAGGCTTGAACATCACTCCTCCTGTGGGTGAAAACGCTGGTGCACCGGCGCGAAAGAACGAATGAACGTCGCTGCGTCCTTGAATGCGGTCATCGCTTCCGGCAATTCGCGGCTCATCTGCATGAACCCGTGGATGACGCCTTCGTAGATCCTGAACTCCAACGGAACCGCAACCTCGGCGAGGCGCTGCACGAGCCGAACGCTGTCGTCGCGCAACGGATCGAGCCCGGCCGCGCTGACGAAGAGCGGCGGCAGCCCGGCGAGGTCGGCATACCCCGGCGAGGCGCGGTGATCCAGCGGGTCGGCGCGCTCGCCGCTCAAGTAATGATTGCGGTACCAGGCCATCTTCTCGGTGGTGAGCCCGAACTGACCCTGCCCGCACACCCGGTGCGACTCGGTGGTGTGATCGGGAGCATACACGCCGTAAAACAGCAGCGCCGCATCGGGCAGCGGCTCTCCCGCGTTGCGCAGATCGAGCATCAGCGCCAGCGCGAGATTGGCCCCGGACGAGTCGCCGGCGACGAACCAGGGGCCCGACAGGCGCAGCGCCTCCCGCTGCGCGCCGAGCCAGCGCCACGCCCAGGCGCTGTCGTTGAGGCCGGCGGGAAACGGCGCTTCCGGGGCGAGGCCGTAGTCGACGCCGATCACGGTCAGCCCGGACAGCTCGGCAATCCGCGCCATCGCCCCCAGATGCGTGGCCGTGGAGCCGAATACCCAGCCGCCGCCGTGCAGGTAGAGGAGCGTGCCGCTGCCCCGGCGGTTCTTCGGTCGCGATGCGCAACGCGGGAAGCTCCCCCGTCGGGCCGGGAATGGCGAAGCGCTCGATCGCATAGCGGGCCGCTTCGATCCGGTTCCAGCGCTCGTTGATCTGGTTGAACTGCACGCGGGCCCGGGCGAGCGGCAATTCGAGCAGGTTGGGCAGATGGCCGTCCTCGGCCTGGAGGCGCCGGAATATCGCGTCCATGGCCGGCGACATGCGCGGCGCCGCACGCCGGGACGGAGCGACGACGCCGGGCGGCGGATCGCCGATCACGCTGACGACGTGATGGAAGACCCGGCGCTCGACTTCCGCTGCATCGGCATTCTCCAGCGCCTCGACGATCCGCCAGTGGCGGCTGGCGGTCTCCTTCAACGTGCGCACCGCCGTCGACTGCGTCATCTTGAAACGATGGCCGTAGAGGGAGCAGCGCTCGAGGATCGGCAGCAGCGCGGGGAGATCCGCCACCCGGAACAGCCGCCGGTGAAATTCCTGGTCCGACTCGAACAGCGCGTACTCGTCGTCGCGCGCCGCGGCGGCTTCCATCTGCCGCACGCAGTCGCGCAGCGCATCGAGCTGCTCGCCGTCGATGCGCGGCAGCGATTGGCGTGCCGCGCGCGCTTCGAGGCGTGCCCGGACGTCGAGGCATTCCTGCGCTTCGACGGCGGAGACCGGCGAGACGACCGTCCCGCGGTAGCCGTTGCGCACGATGAGACCGTCTTCCTGGAGGCGCAGCAGCGCTTCGCGTACCGTCGTCTGGCTGCAGTTCATGCGCTCGGCGAGTTCCAGTTCGACCAGCTGCTGACCCGGGCGCAGGCTCGCCAGCATGATCTGCTTCTTGAGGCCGCTGTAGACTTCGGCCGCCCGAAACCCGGTTCTCGCGCGCATCGCGAACCCGATCCGATTATCGATAATAGGGCGACGATTGTTATCGATAATTGGCGAATCCGTCAAGGGGCCGCAGGTGGCGGGTTGGCGCCGGTGCGGGCCCGGGCGCCGGGATTCCACGATCCTGTGCCCGGGCCGGGCGCTGGTCGCCGCGCCGCCCGGCCCCCTGGGAAGCGCGAACGCGCGCGGGGACGCAGGCGATGACGCGGCGCGCTCTCCGGCGGTCAGATCGCGCGCCGGCGCACCTGCGTGACGACGAGCTCGGCGACGATCACCACGCCGAAGATCGCGAGCAGGACCATCGCCACGCGATTCCACTGGAACAGGTTGAGCGCCGAATCGAGCACCATCCCGATGCCGCCGGCGCCGACCAGCCCGAGCACCGCCGATTCGCGCACGTTGATGTCCCAGCGGAACAGCGCGATCGACCAGAACGCCGGCTTCACCTGCGGCCAGTAGCCGAAGGTCATCCGCGACATCCACGGCGCGCCGGCGGAGGACAGCGCTTCGATCGGCCCGGGCTGCGCCTCCTCGAGGGCTTCGCCGAAGAGCTTGCCGACGAAACCGATCGACCGGAAGGCGATGGCGAGCGTGCCCGCCAGCGCGCCGGGGCCGAAGATGCCGACGAACAGCAGCGCCCAGACCAGCGAGTTCACGCTCCGCGACGACACCAGGATCAGCTTGGCGACGAGGTTGACCGGTGTCGACGGCACCAGGTTGTGCGCGGCGAGTATCCCGACCGGCATCGCCAGCACCAGCGACAGCAGCGTGCCCAGCGACGCGATGTGGATCGTCTCCATCAGCGCCGCATGCACGGACTCCGGGTAGTGCGCGAAATCGACCGGCCACATCCGCGTCAGCAGGTCGGCGACCTGCTCGGGGGCGTCGGCGAGGAACTCCGGGATCACCTCGACCGTCTGCAGCGCCAGCGCGATCGCCGTCACCAGCGCGAGATAGACGGTGAAGCGCGCCAGCCGCTGCGCGCGCGAGAACCGGCGCCAGAGGCGCTGGTCGACCGTCGTCGCCGGGGGCGGGGACCGCCATCAGTCCTCTTCGGCGTGACGCACGCGGCGCATCGCCGCCCCGCGGCGAAACAGGTCGCGCAACGTCGCGTTCTCGATGAATATCGCGCGGACCGCGGTCGCCAGCACCTCGCCGATCATGATCAGCGTGATGATCGAGATCAGGATCGCGCAGACGAAATCGTAGTCGAAGCGCTGGAATGCGGCGAACAGCGTGCCGCCGATGCCGCCGGCGCCGACGATGCCCACCATCGTCGAATTGCGCAGGTTCGAGTCGAGCTGATAGGTGGCGAAGCCGATGAATCGCGAGAACACCTGCGGCAGCACGCCGAAGGCGAGGACCGAGGCGAACGACGCGCCGGTCGCGCGTATCGCCTCGACCTGCCTGTCGGAGATCTCCTCGATCGCCTCGGTGAAGAGCTTGCCGATGAAGCCGATCGAGGCGATGGTCAGCGCGAGGATGCCGGCCAGCGCGCCGAAGCCGACCGCCTTGACGAAGAGGATGGCGACGATCACCGGGTGGAACGAGCGCGCGGAGACGATGACCAGGCGCGCCGGCCACGTCGACCACCACGGCATCAGGTTGCGCGCGGCGCAGAGCCCGATCGGCAGCGCGAGCAGGATGCCGAGCGTGGAGGCGAGGATCGCGATCTCGAGGCTTTCCAGCAGGCCCTTGAGCAGCAGGTCCCAGCGCGAAAAATTGGGCGGGAAGAGTCTACCGAAGAACCTGGCCGCGTTGGCGAGACCGCTTTCGACGCGCTCCCACGACACCTCGAGCTGCGCGCAGGCGTAGATCACGTAGACGGCGAGCGCGACCGCCCCGATCCGCGGCCAGAGGCTGCGCGGGAAGGGATCGGCCGATACCGCGGCGGCGGGAGTGGTCAATGCAGCCAGCCCTTGCCGCCGTAGATCGTCGTCAGCATCGCATCGTCGAGCTCGGCCGGGGCGCCGTCGAAACCAATTCGGCCGCCCGTCATGCCGACGATGCGATCGGCAAAGCGCTTCGCCAGCTCGACGTCGTGCATGTTGACGAGCACGGGAATGCCGCGGGTGCGGGCGATGCCGGCGAGCAGTTCCATGATCTCGACCGACGTCTTGGGGTCGAGCGAGGACGTCGGCTCGTCGGCCAGCAGCAGCTTGGGCTCCTGCATCACGGCGCGGGCGATGCCGACCCGTTGCCGCTGGCCGCCGGAGAGCGCGTCTGCGCGCTGGTTGGCGAAGCCGGCGAGGCCCACCGTGTCCAGCAAATCCCAGGCGCGGCGAATGTCCTCGGGCGGGAACTTGCGCCGCCACGCCCGCCATGCGGACACATAGCCCAGGCGCCCCGAGAGCAGGTTCTCCATCACCGTCAGCCGCTCGACGAGGTTGTACTCCTGGAACACCATGCCGATGTGACGGCGCGCCCGGCGAAGAGCCCGCCGGTCGAGCCGCGCCAGGTCCGCGCCTTCGAAGAGGATCTCGCCGGCGGTCGGCTCGACCAGCCGGTTGATGCAGCGGATCAGCGTCGATTTCCCGGTGCCCGAGGCGCCGATGATCGCGGTGACGCCCCGCGCGGAAATCTCCAGGCTGACGTCCTGCAGCACCGGCGTGCCCGGCACGTAGGATTTCGACAGGTGCCTGAGCTTCAGCATGGTGGAAACTGAAGCGGGGCGCGATGCGCCCCGTCCCCCGCCGTTCCGGTCACTTCTTCTTCTTCGCTGCCTCGTCGGCCTCGCGCTTCGATTCCTTCTCGTAGGTGGCCTTGTCGAATCCCTGGCCGGAACCCTTCGCCACGGCCCGCACGACTTCCCACGTCGTCTTGTAATTGATCGGGAAGAAGCGGTCGGCGCCGTCGAAGGCCTTCTGCATCTCCGCCGGAAACCGGTAATCGTAGAAGCAGCCGAGCATGGTGTCGACGAGCGCGGGGTCGAGATCGTGCGCGTAGGCGAACGACGAGGTCGGGAATTTCTGGCTGCGGTAGATGATGCGGAAGTCGCTCTCCTTTATCTGCCCGCGCTCGGCCATCCGGTGAAAGACGTCGGAAGCCACCGCGCCGGCGTCGTAGTCGCCCGAATTCACGCCCATGACCGACTGGTCGTGCTTGCCGGAGAAGATGATCTTGTAGTCCTTGTCCGGGGTGAGGCCCTGCGCCGGGAACAGCGACAGTGGCGCGAGGTGTCCCGAATTCGACGACGGCGACGTGTGCGCGACCTTCTTGCCCTTGAGGTCGGCGAGCTTCTGGTACGGCGAGCTAGCCTTCACGACGACGATCAGGTTGTAGCCCTGGAACTCCCTGGCGTTGCCCTTCACCGCGAACGGAATCGCGCCGGCGAGGTTCACCGCGAAAGCGGTCGGGCCGGTGGAGAACCCCCCGACGTGCAGCCGGCCGGAGCGCATCGCCTCGATCTCGGCGGCGTTGGACTGCACCTGATAGAACACGACCTTCTTCTTGAGGCACGCCGCGAGGTGCGTCGTGAACGGCTTGAAGATGCTCTCGTAGACGGCGGGGTCCTCGACCGGGGTGTAGGTGAAGACGATGGTCGACGGATTCTTCCACTTCTTCGGATCGGTGGGCGCATCGGCGACCATGTCGTCGTTGACGTCGCAGTACATCGTGTCGAGTTCGCCGCGGTTCTTGCAGGCATCCGCCGCGAACGCGGGCAGGGCCAGGGTCAGGGTGCCAAGGGCGAGCGCGAGCGACGCAAGCCAACGGGGGGTCGGGTGCATTGTTCCTCCTCCTGTGCGGTTTCTTTTCCGATCGCGCCGCATGCGGGCCGCGTGGCGGTGCGTGCATATTACAACAGCGGTTTTGCGCCCGGCCGGCGGGGGCGCGACGCCGGACGGCGGACTTCGCCGCGGGAGGCCATCCGGGGTCGGTACGCGCGCGCCGCGGTGCCGATCGCCTCGACCCGGGCGCCCGGGTCCGGCGCGCGACGCGGGCGGCGGTTCCCCGGCGGCCGGGCTCGGCGCGATGCCGTATGATTATGCGTTCCGCGACGCCGGGCGATGGCGTCCGCCGCAGGGCCATCCCTACACCATTTTTCGTGGCTTCTTCCGTGCTCCAGATCATCGTGATGGCCGCCGGCCGCGGCAAGCGCATGTACTCGGCGCTGCCCAAGGTGCTCCATCCGCTGGCCGGCCGTCCGCTGGTGTCGCACGTGCTCGACGCCGCGAGGTCGGTGTCGCCTCGCGCCCTGTGCCTGGTCGTGGGCCACGGCGAGGACGCCGTCCGGGAGGCGCTCGCCGCGCCCGACCTGACCGTCGTGACGCAGGACCCGCCGCGGGGCACCGGCGATGCGGTCCGCGTCGCGCTGGCGGCGCTGCCGCCGGACGGCATCACCATCGTGGCCAACGGCGATTGCCCGCTGATTCCCGCCGCCGACTTCGCATCGCTCGCGGCGATGGCCGCCGGCGGGGGCCTCGCGGTGCTGACGGCGCGCGTGCCCGATCCCGCCGGACTGGGTCGCGTGCTGCGCGGCCCGGACGGCGGCGTTCGCGCGATCGTCGAGGAACGCGACGCCACCCCGGCCGAGCGCGGCATCGGCGAGATCTATACGGGCGCGCTGGCCGCGCCCACGCCGCTGCTTCGCCGCTGGGTGGCGGCGCTCACCGACGACAACTCGCAAAGGGAGTTCTACCTGACCGGGATCGTCGCGAAGGCCGTCGCCGAGAACGTCCCGGTGACGGCGCACGTCACCGCCGACGCCCGCGACGCGCTCGGCGTCAACGACCGCGCGCAGCTGGTGGCGATCGAGCGCATCGTCATGCAGCGGCGGGCCGAGGCGCTGCTGGCGTCGGGAACCTGGATCGCCGACCCCGCCCGCATCGACATCCGCGGCACGCTGGTCTGCGGGCGCGACGTGCGCATCGACGTCGGCTGCGTGTTCGAAGGCGCCGTCGAGCTCGCCGATGACGCGAGCGTGGCCGCGCATTGCGTGCTCAGGAACGTGGTCGTTGGAGTGGGCACGCGGATCGCTCCGTTCTCCCACCTCGAGGACGCGACGATAGGCGCGAACTGCCGCATCGGACCGTACGCGCGGCTGCGGCCCGGGGCCGCGCTCGCCGAGGACGTGCATATCGGCAATTTCGTCGAGATCAAGGCCAGCGCGATCGGGCGCGGGTCGAAGGTCAACCACCTCGCCTACGTCGGTGACACGACCATCGGCAGCAAGGTCAACGTCGGCGCCGGCGCGATCACCGCCAACTACGACGGCGCGAACAAGCACCGGACCGTGATCGACGACGACGCATCGATCGGCTCCAACTGCGTGCTGGTCGCGCCGGTCAGGATCGGCCGGGGCGCGACCATCGGCGCCGGCAGCACGATCACGGCCGACGCGCCGGCCGACGCGCTGACGCTGGCGCGCCCCGCCCCGGCGACGATCCCCGGCTGGAAGCGGCCCGCCCGCAAACCGCCGCCCAAATGAACGCGACGGGCGGCTGAAAGGCAGCGACAGGCATGTGCGGCATCGTCGGCGCGGCATCGACGCGCAACGTCATCCCCGTTCTCATCGACGGCATCCGCCGGCTCGAGTATCGCGGCTACGACTCGAGCGGCATCGCGGTGCTGGAAAGCGCCGGCGCCGGAAAACCGCCGCGCCTCGCGCGGCTCGTCAGCACGGCGCGCGTCGCCGACCTTGCCGCGCAGGCGCAAGCCGGCGGGCTCGCCGGCGTCACGGGAATCTCGCACACCCGCTGGGCGACGCACGGCGCGCCGACGACGACCAATGCGCATCCCCTCCTCTCCGGCGGCGAGGTCGCCGTCGTCCACAACGGCATCATCGAGAACTACGAGGCGCTGCGCGACCGGCTGAAGGCGCAGGGCTACGTCTTCGCGACGCAGACCGACACCGAAGTCATCGCCCATCTCGTCCACGCCCACTGGCACGGCGCGGGCGGCGGCGACCTGCTGCGGGCGGTGCGTTCCTCGGTCGCGGAATTCCGCGGCGCGTACGCGATCGCGGTGATCTCGACGCGCGAGCCGGGCCGCGTCGTCGGAGCGCGCGCCGGGAGCCCGCTGGTCGTCGGGATCGGCGAGGACGACCATTTCCTCGCCTCCGACGCCGCGGCGCTGCTGTCGGTGACGCGGCGCATCGTCTATCTCGAAGAGGGCGAATTCGCCGACGTGCGCCGCGAATCGTATGCGATCTGCGACGCGCGCGGCGCGACGGTGACGCGCGCCGTCGTGACCATCGAAGCATCGGTCGCGGCAGCCGAGCTCGGGCCCCACCGGCATTTCATGCAGAAGGAGATCTTCGAGCAGCCGCGCGCCGTCGCCGACACGCTGGAAACGGTGGCCGGCATCGACGCGGTCCTTTTCGGGCCCGAGGCGGCAGACATGCTCGCCCGGGTCGACAGCGTGCTGATCCTCGCCTGCGGCACGAGCTACTACTCGAGCCTCGTCGCCAAACAGTGGATCGAATCCGTCGCCAGGATCCGCTGCCAGGTCGAGATTGCCAGCGAGTACCGCTACCGCGACAGCGTCCCCGATCCCAACGCCCTCGTCGTCGTCGTCTCGCAGTCCGGAGAGACCGCCGACACGCTGGCGGCGCTGAAGCACGCGAAGGAACTCGGCCACGCGAACACGCTCGCGATCTGCAACGTCGCGGCCAGTTCGATGGTGCGCCAGACGGCGCTCACCTACCTCACCCGCGCCGGAACCGAGATCGGCGTCGCGTCGACCAAGGCGTTCACCACCCAGCTGGTCGCGCACTTCCTGCTCGCGCTGACGCTCGCGAAACTGCGCAATCGCCTCGCCGCCGAGGCCGAATCGTACTGGCTGCGCCAGCTGCGGCATCTGCCCGCGGCGCTGCAGGCGGCGCTGGCGCTGGAACCGCAGGTCATCGCCTGGGCCGAGCGCTTCGCGAAGAAGGAGCACGCGCTGTTCCTCGGACGGGGAATCCATTACCCGATCGCGCTGGAAGGCGCGCTGAAGCTGAAGGAGATTTCCTACATCCACGCCGAGGCGTACCCGGCGGGCGAGCTGAAGCACGGGCCGCTGGCGCTGGTCGACGCGACGATGCCGGTGGTGGCGATCGCGCCGAACGACGCGCTGCTGGAGAAGCTCAAGTCGAACCTGCAGGAAGTCCGCGCGCGTGGCGGCGAGCTCTACGTCATCGCCGATCTCGACGCCCGGCTCGCGGCCGGCGACGACATCCACGTGATCCGTCTGCCGGAGCACGCCGGCCTCCTGTCGCCGGTCGTGCACGCGATTCCGCTGCAGCTGCTCGCGTATCACGCGGCCGTCATCCGCGGCACCGACGTCGACAAGCCGCGGAATCTGGCGAAGTCGGTGACGGTG
>CAVZYI010000017.1:0-93253 GCA_963779445.1 uncultured beta proteobacterium | reverse complement strand
TGACTTCAAAGCGGTATTCGCGCGGGCGGAGGCTGGTATAATGCGCGACCCGTTCGTCGGTTTCCTCCCTCCAATCGCGGTCATGGCCAACGAGGCGGTAACGGAAACGGGCCCGTTTTGGTATTCCACAAAGGTGTTTGCGGTGTAGTGGAATTCGACGACTCGGGCGCGACCCGGGCTCAGCCTCGTAGCCGACGACGTGAGGCGGCGGATGTCCCGGTTTTCTGCACTCGTCCGCCTCCGAACGTCGGCGGCTACACCATCGCCAAAAATCACTTCATCGTCGGCCTTGATCTGCTCGATGACGACTGGCGGCGGGATTTCGTTGAGCTCGATGGTTTTCGGATCAATCACCACGACGCCGCGCGTGGTGGGAAACCACAGCCGGCCGTCGCGCGCTTTCCAGCCGGCGGGCTGGCCTTCACCATTGGTCTCGCTGCTCTCCATGCCATCGGCCGTGCCGAACGCGGTGACCTGCACCGTACGGGCATGATCCTCCGCCACATCATTCAATAGTTCCCGCTTTACCCGGTAAATCCCGCGCAAGCCACTCAACCACAGATAACCAAAGTCGTCTTCCAGAATCCAATTCACTGAATTCTCCAACAAACCATGCTGTTTCGTGAATGAAAAGAACCGGCCCTGACGGTATCGGCTTAGGCCATTCTCCGTTCCGAGCCACAGCGCGCCTTCGCCGTCTTCGTGAATTGACCACACCCGATTATTGCTCAAGCCGTCGCGCTCGGTGAATACCTCGAACTTGCCTTCTCGGAAGCGCGTGAGTCCTTGACCTTGCGTGCCGAACCAGAAAGTTCCGGCCCGGTCTTCGAAAATACACCGGACGTCATACCTCGATCGACCGGCCCAATTCGTGTAGGCGGCGGGGGCTTGGCCGTCTTTGATTGCAGCCACGCCGTTTCCGGTACCGATCCATAGTTGCGCCGACCGGTCCGCATAAAGTGCGAAGACGTTCGGATTTGGCAGGGCGCTCGCCGCAATTCGTTGCGTGAGTTTGTCCTTGAATTCCAACACGCCGAGGCGCGACTTGGCGATCAATACTCCACCATTCCGCGCTGGCCACACGCAACGGTCGGGGTGATCAAGGTAAACGTCCCCTGGGATCCAGCGGCACCACTCGATTGTTCTGAATCCGGCTGAGTCCCTGGTTGGCTCCACCCAAATTGTTTCGTCCGTGCCCTGCAGACCGCCCATGCGTTGTCATCGGTCAGACCGTCGCGCGAGGTATAAGCGCGCACACGCCGCTTCTGAAGCTGGACCAGCCCGTAATCGGGCCCCCAACCACAGATTCCCCTCCCGATCCTCCTCCATGCAGATGGTGGACGCAGGGACACCATGATCTCCCAATTCGACTGCCACCCATCGCGCGCGATTCTGCCGGAAAAGCTGGCCCGGTTTTGTATTAACCCATAAATTGGTGGAGCGATCTTCATAGATGAAATCCACCGACCGTCGGCCGAAATCTTCGGCTCGACAGCTTCCCAGCCTCCCGGCTTCCAACGGTGCAAACCCTTTGTTGTTCCGGCCCAGTCATTGCCTGGCGATTTCCCCGGCAGTCCAGTCAAGCACTCGTCTGAGCCGGATTCCATCACGTAATTCGTTTTTAACTGATCCGCGCTGGGCGACAGCGTCAACCAGGTTTTCCCTTTGACGATGTTGAGCAAGCCGTCCGCACCCACTTGCAACGCCTGGATTGCATTGGCACCGGAAAATTCCATTTCCCAAATCCGCGAAAACTTGCCGCCTGCCAGGCGCGTTATGGAATCACCCGCCTGAAGCCACACGCCGCCGGAGTGAGCAGCCGCCAGGCGCAGACCTTTTGATCAGGCAATCCGTCCGCCTTCGTGAGCCGGCGGAATTGATGATCCCGATAGCTCACCAGGCCGTCGGCTGTGGCAATCCAGAGCGTGCCGTCGATGTCTTCAGCCACGGCGTTAATGGCGTCATTCACCAATTCCGGAGTGTTGAATTTGTCGAACACGGTAAAGCGCACGCCATCAAACCGGGCCAGCCCGAACCAGGTGCCGAGCCACAGATAACCGTCGCGCGTTTGCTTGAGGCAGGAGATGCGGTTCTGCGGCAACCCTTGATCCGTGGTCCAGCGCGTCACGCGATACGGTTGCTCCCGGCCTGCGCCGGACTCGACCTCTGCTGCCGCCAGCGATGCAGCGCAACTGGCGCAAACCAGCCATGCTAGGAGCATTCGTTGGCGAGGACGATTGGGCATGTGTCTGCATTGTTACCAAATATATCCGTTCAGGGGAACAGCGATCGTCCGCATGCCATCGGTCGCCCTGTCTCCTCGACCCTCATCCTTTCGGGCCTGTGAGGGGCATGACCGTTTGACATGATAGTGCATAGGTAACGGTGTCCCCATGCTTGATGTGTCAACCGTGGCGGTAATAGCACGCCAACTCTGAGATCCACCCCGCTCAGACAAGTGAATTGGTTGGTGGTTAGCAGAAAACTCAATTCTTGAAAGATGTCGCTGGATTGGGCCGGAACCCATTCCGCTGGCTCACTGTTCAATGGCACGATAGAAGCGATACGGATAATTCGTCGCGTCGGTATCGAAGTATTGGATGTTGCTGGTGGTTGGTGGATTGGTGTAAATCGGCGTCCAATTCTGCAGATTCGTCGTGGCGTATATGATTGTGGCGCCGTAGCTGTTCGTCCCATTAAATCCAAGCATTACCCCTCCACTGGTCCATTCCACTTCAATCAAAGGCACAATCTTGAACAAGGCGCTCGTTGCCGGCGTTTGCACCGGTGACGATGCGCGCAGAGTCTTCTTGCCGATCTGGTCGATGCTTAATCGCTGAACGTCGCTCCCGGGTGGGATCCGTGTTCCTCGTCAGCGTCCCGCTTAGTGTCCCGCTGCCGCTGTCCAGCGAAAGCGTCACCGGCACGCCATTGGTCGCCACCGGGTCGCCAATGGGGTGCTCCACCTGCACGATGACAGGCGCCAAGACCGCGCCGGGCATTCTGCCGCCAACCGGACCGGTGGTAAATGCGAGTTTGTCGATGCTGGCGACCGTCAAGGTGAAAGACGTGGCGTTGTAATTGGTCGCCCAAAGCGCCGCCGCCGGCAAATCCAAGTTGGTAAATTGTCCGGTGTACGAACCGTAATTGAGGACAGTGAAAGAATCGTTGGTGGCAGGCACCGTACCCTCCTAGCCATGCCGCACCGACAGTGCCATCAAGTGTGGCATTGCCAGCAATGCTGATCTTTCCAAAGTTATTCAAGCTGTTTAGGCCAAAGAGTAGTTCGCCGCCTGTTGGGTTGAAGCCGCCATAAAACGCCAGCGTGCCCTGGAGGGCGGCGACCGTGCCGGCGTTGGCGAAGGGAATCGAAATGGTGGTGGTGCCGGTGGCGGCGGATTTGCGCAGCGTGCCGGCGTTGTGAAAGTAGGGGTTCTGAATGCCGCAGTTGTAATCGTTATACATCTGCTGGTCGCCCTGAATGTCCCACAGCGCCCCGGCCAGGTTTTCGATCAGGCCGTAGACGCCAACACACGTGGTGTTGCGCACGATCAAATTGCCGCTGCCCGCCCAGTTGACCGTGCCGGCGTTGGTCAGCGCGTTATACAGAGCCTTGGGGTTGCTCCCACCCAGGTTGAGCACCCCGGTGCTGGCAATGGTCAGCGAGCCGCTGATCGTCCCGCCCGTCCAGTTCAACACGCCGCTCACGGTGGCGTCGCTGACCAGCGTCATGGTATCGAGCGTCAGATTGGTGATCGTGCCGCCCTGGAAGTTCGGCCCCACCACAAGGGAACCGGCCTGCATCTGCAAATTGGGAATCACATTACTGGGCAGCGTCAGCGTGCCGCCCGTGAACTGGAAGGCGCCCGGCCCGCTGAAGGCCGGGGGCCGCGCCGCCGGTGTAGCTGCCGCTGAAGGTGATGGCCGCTCCCGCCGCCGCGTTGAAGACCCCGTCAATCATCCCGCTGCTGGCAAAGGTGAGCGTGCCCTGGAGGGCGGCGACCGTGCCGGCGTTGGCGAAGGGAATCGAAATGGTGGTCGTGCCGGTGGCGGCGGATTTGCGCAGCGTGCCGGCGTTGTGAAAGTAGGGGTTCTGAATGCCGCAGTTGTAATCGTTATACATCTGCTGGTCGCCCTGAATGTCCCACAGCGCCCCGGCCAGGTTTTCGATCAGGCCGTAGACGCCAACACACGTGGTGTTGCGCACGATCAAATTGCCGCTGCCCGCCCAGTTGACCGTGCCGGCGTTGGTCAGCGCGTTATACAGAGCCTTGGGGTTGCTCCCGCCCAGGTTGAGCACCCCGGTGCTGGCAACGGTCAGCGAGCCGCTGATCGTCCCGCCCGTCCAGTTCAACACGCCGCTCACGGTGGCGTCGCTGACCAGCGTCATGGTATCGAGCGTCAGATTGGTGATCGTGCCGCCCTGGAAGTTCGGCCCCACCACAAGGGAGCCGGCCTGCATCTGCAAATTGGGAATCACATTACTGGGCAGCGTCAGCGTGCCGCCCGTGAACTGGAACGCGCCCGGCCCGCTGAAGGCCGGGGCCGCGCCGCCGGTGTAGCTGCCGCTGAAGGTGATGGCCGCTCCCGCCGCCGCGTTGAAGACCCCGTCAATCATCCCGCTGCTGGCAAAGGTGAGCGTGCCCTGGAGGGCGGCGACCGTGCCGGCGTTGGCGAAGGGAATCGAAATGGTGGTCGTGCCGGTGGCGGCGGATTTGCGCAGCGTGCCGGCGTTGTGAAAGTAGGGGTTCTGAATGCCGCAGTTGTAATCGTTATACATCTGCTGGTCGCCCTGAATGTCCCACAGCGCCCCGGCCAGGTTTTCGATCAGGCCGTAGACGCCAACACACGTGGTGTTGCGCACGATCAAATTGCCGCTGCCCGCCCAGTTGACCGTGCCGGCGTTGGTCAGCGCGTTATACAGAGCCTTGGGGTTGCTCCCGCCCAGGTTGAGCACCCCGGTGCTGGCCACGCGTCAGCGCGCCGCTGATCGTCCCGCCCGTCCAGTTCAACACGCCGCTCACGGTGGCGTCGCTGACCAGCGTCATGGTATCGAGCGTCAGATTGGTGATCGTGCCGCCCTGGAAGTTCGGCCCCACCACAAGGGAACCGGCCTGCATCTGCAAATTGGGAATCACATTACTGGGCAGCGTCAGCGTGCCGCCCGTGAACTGGAAGGCGCCCGGCCCGCTGAAGGCCGGGGCCGCGCCGCCGGTGTAGCTGCCGCTGAAGGTGATGGCCGCTCCCGCCGCCGCGTTGAAGACCCCGTCAATCATCCCGCTGCTGGCAAAGGTGAGCGTGCCCTGGAGGGCGGCGACCGTGCCGGCGTTGGCGAAGGGAATCGAAATGGTGGTCGTGCCGGTGGCGGCGGATTTGCGCAGCGTGCCGGCGTTGTGAAAGTAGGGGTTCTGAATGCCGCAGTTGTAATCGTTATACATCTGCTGGTCGCCCTGAATGTCCCACAGCGCCCCGGCCAGGTTTTCGATCAGGCCGTAGACGCCAACACACGTGGTGTTGCGCACGATCAAATTGCCGCTGCCCGCCCAGTTGACCGTGCCGGCGTTGGTCAGCGCGTTATACAGAGCCTTGGGGTTGCTCCCGCCCAGGTTGAGCACCCCGGTGCTGGCCACGCTCAGTGCGCCGCTGATCGTCCCGCCCGTCCAGTTCAACACGCCGCTCACGGTGGCGTCGCTGACCAGCGTCATGGTATCGAGCGTCAGATTGGTGATCGTGCCGCCCTGGAAGTTCGGCCCCACCACAAGGGAACCGGCCTGCATCTGCAAATTGGGAATCACATTACTGGGCAGCGTCAGCGTGCCGCCCGTGAACTGGAAGTCGCCCGGCCCGCTGAAGGCCGGGGCCGCGCCGCCGGTGTAGCTGCCGCTGAAGGTGATGGCCGCTCCCGCCGCCGCGTTGAAGACCCCGTCAATCATCCCGCTGCTGGCAAAGGTGAGCGTGCCCTGGAGGGCGGCGACCGTGCCGGCGTTGGCGAAGGGAATCGAAATGGTGGTCGTGCCGGTGGCGGCGGATTTGCGCAGCGTGCCGGCGTTGTGAAAGTAGGGGTTCTGAATGCCGCAGCCGTAGTCGTTATACATCTGCTGGTCACCCTGGATGTCCCAGAGCGCCCCGGCCAGGTTCTCAATCAGGCCGGAGGCACCGACACACGTGGTGTTGCGCACAATCAAATTGCCGCTGCCCGCCCAGTTGACCGTGCCGGCGTTGGTCAGCGCGTTATACAGAGCCTTGGGGTTGCTCCCGCCCAGGTTGAGCACCCCGGTGCTGGCCACGCTCAGTGCGCCGCTGATCGTCCCGCCCGTCCAGTTCAACACGGAGTTGCTGGCCACCAGCAACACGCCGCTGATGTTGCCGCCCGCCCAATCCAAGATGGCGAAGCCGCCGTTTGTGGGCACGGTTACACTGCCTGAGTTGATGATAACGTGATCAGTGGCGGCCGGAACCTGTTGCGGGCTCCAATTGGTCGGGTCGTTCCAGTCGCTGGAGACGGCACCGGTCCAGGTGAGGTCAGTCGCGAGGGTCGCGCTCACATAAAAGGTGGCAAAACCGGCCAACCAGATCGCCGGGCCGGAAGTGTAACGATTGAGGCGCATAATGTATTTGTGGTGGGTTGGTTTGCCGGCTTCAGAATGGTGGCGCGAAAACGATGAGCAGTTGGTCAGGATTCAGGATCATACGCCTCCCATTGGTAGCCGCTTGTTTCGGCGGGCGGTATCCCCAAAAGTATAGATGCTATCCCGGCACCGGCTTTGCTCGAAAACTGAAATGGAAACCAGGTCGCCGGGCCCGATAAACCGGAACGATGCCGTTTGCGCGCGAGTAGCGTCGCCGCGTCGCCACCGCTCTGGGAAGCTTGGACTGCTTTGTTCCGCAAATCTGTGCCCCTTTGCCCACACCGATCTGCTTGCCTTTGGATGCATCGCATCGTTCGCGAATTATGCGGGTTGCAATATTCCGCTGGTGACACAAAACTGCGATCAAAGCTGAACGCACGGTCAGTTTCGCGAGACCTTGGTTTTAGAAAGTCTATGATTCCATTTCGTTTCAGGCTTGTTTTCATCGCTGCCGCCGCGATGACGCCGGCGCTGGGTTGGGCGATGGAAATTCAATGGACGCGCATGGCGGGTCAGACGCCGGTGGAAGCGTCACCGCTGGTCGGCCAGTTCAGCGGCAGCGGCAAAACGGAAATTCTGGTTTTGAACCAGGGCGGTCAACTGCTCCTGTGGACGGCGGATGGAGCCGCCATCGGCCCCGGTCAGGACGGAATGGTCGCGCAATTGCCGGAGGGTCGCTGGACCACCGCGCCGACCTTGGTGGACTCCCCGTCGGGCGACCGCTTCGTGCTGGCGAGTGTCAAAGGTTTGGTGGTCGGACTGGACCGGAAATTTCAACCGGTATGGCAACACCAGCTTCCCGGCGAAACCGCCTGGGGTCGCGCCGTGCCCGCCGTGCTGCCAGCAAGTTCTGGTTCGGCGCTCGTTTTCAGCGACGTCTCCGGCACGGCCACCTGCCTGGACATCGGACGGCGAGGTGGTTTGGACCAACGCGCTCGCCGCGGGCCCGTGCAAAGCCCCGCCGCAAACCGTTTCGCTGTCGCCGGGTGAAGACTCGGTCCTGATCCCCGCCGGTTCGACGCTGTTCTGCTGCGATGCCGCGGGCGGTATCCGCTGGCGCCGTGAGCTGGACAAGGAGATTGTGACCCGGCCGGAAGTGCTTTCGCTCTCTGACCGGCGACTCATCCTTTGCGGCACCGCCTCCGGCTCGCTCTTCGCGCTCGACCTCGACGGGAAAGTCGTTTGGGAACGGGCCACCGGAGACACTTTTAGCAATTGGATTACCTTTCTGCCTCGCCGCGATGCGGAACCGCTCATTCTCTTCACCGGTCTCTGGGGAAATCTTCACGCGGTGGATGTTCAGGGCCGGCACGTGTGGACGCATCTGTTTCGCACCAAGACCCGGGGCGCGCCATTGGTGCTGGATGCCGACGGCGACGGCCATGCCGAAATCTTTGTCCCGACGTTTCATCAACGTGTCTTTACCTTCGACGAAGACGGACAACTCAAAGACGACATCCGGTTGTCGGGCATCATGCCTTCCGCACTCGTGCCGATAACCGATTCCGCTTCCGGCCGTCCGGACCTCTTGGTGACGACCACGACGCTGCTGGCCTATCGCCTCCGACCCGGACCGCCAAAATCGCCCTACGGAACCACGCCGGAGCCGGAGAACGTCACCCTGCATCCGCCGGTCGCCGGAAGAAATCCATGAGCCCCCGGCGCTCGTGGTCAAGAATCCCAACGGCGCGCTCATCAACGTCCAACTCTCGCTGACGGACACCCAGGGTTGGACGCGGATCGTCGGCACGTCTGACTTCGCGATCCGCATTTGAGATTCCGCTGCCGGCGGTTGCGGGCAACGGCGAATGGTCGCTTCGCGCCACGGCAGTCGGACGCTGCGGGCAACTTGCTGGATGAAAAGTCCTGGAAGCTTCCGCCCCGGCCACCGGTTGAACCTGAGCCATCGCCGCCCGCCGGGCTTCGCGCCTGGCCGACGCCGCCTTTTGCTTCCTTTGCCGAAACCCGCCTGACGCCGTTCGCCGACGAAATCAAACCCGGGCGCGACGAACCAGGTTTCGGTCGAAAATCTTTACCTCGACGAAGCCGACCAAGGCGCGTTCATCGTGGCTTCGACGCGCGACGAACCAACGCGGGCGCGAGTGACGCTGACGCGGCTCGCCCGCGCCGGACGGCGGGACCTTCGGCGGACACATCGTGCTGCGCGAAGTGATCGCCACCGGCTCGGTCAATGGCGAGCAGGTGCCCGACGCGTTGCCCGCGCTGGGCGATGCCGGGTTGATTACGATTCCCGCGCATCGCTCCGTGAAAATCTGGATCAGCGTGGACGCGCACGGCGCGCTGCCGGGAAACTACACCGGACGGTCTCGGTGGCGTCGCTCAACGCGGACGTCAAAAAGATCGAACTGCCCGTGAACCTCGAAGTGGTGAACCTGCGCCTGCCCAAGGATTTTCCGCTGACGTTGTGCACCTGGGACTACGTGCCGAATCGTTGGTTCCCTTCGCGAACCAAGGAGGTGCTCGACGACATGGCGCGGCATGGCGTGAATGTTTTCCCGCGCACGATCATCCCGCCCGGACGGGTGGACGCTGCCGGCAAACTGACCATTGATTGGCCCGTGCTGGATGCCGAACTCGACCGGCTGGATCAGCGCGGCAAGATTTTGTTCCACTTGAATCATCCGCCCATCGAGTTTGCGGTGAAGCGGACCGACGAGGAAAAACGTCCCATCGAACTCGAGTACATTCGCCAGCTGCGCGATCACCTGCGCGAACGGGGTCGGGGCTACGCGGACTACGCCTTCTACCTGCTGGACGAGCCGGGCCTGGACAACGGGCCGAACGTGGCCATTCTGGTTGACGCCGGAAAACTTTTCCGCGAGGCGGTGGAAAAATTCTCGGTGACTTTCCTGACCCAGAAGCAGCAGATCAGCGGCAGCGTCGATACCCGCGAGAATTCGATAACACCCAGCGTCACGCAGAGTTGCGACGCTGGCAGCGCGTGCTCTCGACCAGCTTCGCGCATACCGTCACCGATGATGCCGTCAACGGCCACCTGGTCGACGACCTGATCGTGCCCGGCATCACCTACGCCTCGGTGCCGGAAGGCTACCTCGGCGAGGGCTGTTCTCGCGCACGCTGTACGCCGAGCTGATCGGCTCCAACAATCATGTCTCGCTTGTCGGCAAGGACGTCGAGGGCGCGGATGAGCCGCGGGCGGGTCTCCGACGGCTTGATGACCTCATCCACGTAACCTCGCGCTGCGGCGATGTACGGGTTGGCGAATTCGCTCTCGTAGGTCGCGACGAGCCGGGCCTTCTCCGCGACCGGATCGTCGGCGGCCGAGATCGCATCCTTGAAGATGATGTTGACCGCGCCCTCCGCACCCATCACCGCGATCTCGGCGGTGGGCCAGGCGAAGTTCATGTCGCCACGGATGTGTTTGCTGCTCATGACGTCGTAGGCGCCGCCGTATGCCTTGCGGGTGATGACGGTGAGCTTCGGGACCGTCGCCTCGCAGTAGGCGTACAGCAGTTTCGCGCCGTGCTTGATGATGCCGCCGTGTTCCTGGGCGACACCCGGCAGGAAACCGGGGACGTCGACGAAGGTGACCAACGGGACGTTGAAGCAATCGCACGTCCGGACGAAGCGGGCCGCCTTGATCGATGCGTCGATGTCGAGGGCGCCGGCAAGGACGGCCGGTTGCTGGGCCACGATGCCGACGCTCTTGCCGCCGAGCCGGGCATAGCCGACCAGGATGTTCGGCGCCCAACCGGGTTGGATCTCGAAGAACGCACCGTCATCGACGATGTGGCCGATGACGTCGTGCATGTCGTAGGGCAGACGCGGGTCGGCCGGGACGACATCGTCGAGGGCGCGGTCCATCCGGTCGGACGGATCGCTGGTCTCGACCCGCGGCGGGTCGCCCAGGTTGTTCTGTGGCAGGAACGACAGGATGCGCCGCGCCGCGTCGAGCGCCTCGGCCTCGTCCGACGCCGCGAGATGTGCGACGCCACTCTTGGTCGTGTGGGTCACGGCCCCGCCGAGGTATTCCGAATCGACCTCCTCGTGGGTCACGGTCTTCACGACATTCGGGCCGGTGACGAACATGTAGCTGGTCCGTTCGACCATGACCGTGAAGTCGGTCATCGCCGGCGAATAGACGGCTCCCCCGGCGCACGGCCCCATGACCACGGAGATCTGGGGCACGACCCCGGACGCGAGGACGTTGCGCAGGAAGATGTCGGCGTAGCCACCCAGCGATGCGACACCTTCCTGGATGCGAGCCCCACCGGAATCGTTGAGACCGATGACCGGCGCACCCACCTTCATCGCCAGGTCCATCACCTTGCAGATCTTCTCGGCGTAGGCCTCGGAGAGCGATCCACCGAAAACGGTGAAGTCCTGGCTGAAGACGAACACGAGTCGCCCGTCGATCGTCCCGTGCCCGGTGACGACGCCATCCCCGAGGACGTGCTGTTCGGCCATCCCGAATTCCGTCGCGCGGTGAGTGACGAATGCGTCGAGTTCGACGAACGACCCCGGATCTAGCAACAGGTCCAGTCGTTCGCGCGCGGTCAGCTTCCCCCACGCGTGCTGGCGTTCGATGCGAACCGCGCCGCCACCGAGCAATGCCTCGGCCCGCATGCGCTCGAGCCGGTCGAGCCGTTCTTCATTCGTCGTCACGGACTGCCGGACCTCCACGTGTCCTTGCGCAAAGACAGACGTCATCATAGTCACGCGCATCGACGCCGATCACGGGTTGCATTGCCGAACGCAGGTGATCTGGACCGTGCCCGACCGCCTCTGTTTGTCCAGAGATTCGGTGAACAACTCTCGAAGCGTGTGGATAACCAGGGTGCCCGGAAGAGGTGTTCGGGGCGTACCATGGCGGGACCATTCCCCTGCCCCGACGGCGCGTGCGCCGCATCGTACGAACTCTGAGGTGATGCCCAGGTGACGAATGTGATCGCGATCGCCAACCAGAAGGGCGGCGTCGGGAAGACGACGACGGCGATCAATCTCGCGGGCGCGCTGGCCGAGGAGGGCTATCGCGTCCTGTGCGTCGACATGGACCCCCAGGCGAATCTGACAGCAGGTCTCGGCATCAACCTCAACACGGTCGAGCGATCGATGGCCGACGTCCTGGCCGACGGTCGCTCCTCACTGACCGAGGTGATCCTGCCGACGGAGACGCCCGGCATCGATGTCGCGCCGGCACACATCGATCTCGCATCGACGGAAGGTGAACTGTTCACCGCGCTTGGTCGCGAGCAGATCCTGCGCGAGGCGTTCGAGGGACAGATCACGACATACGACTACGTCCTCATCGATTGCCCGCCCAACCTCGGCCTGCTGACGGTCAACGGACTCGTCGCGTCGACCGGCGTCATCATCCCGGTGCAGACGCAGTACTACGCGATGAAGGGCCTCAACAATCTGGTCAAGGTCATCAACGCCATCCGGCTCAAGCTGAATTGGGATCTGCGGATCCTCGGACTGCTGCCGACATTCTTCGACGGGCGGACGAACCTGGCGCGCGACATGCTCGACGAGCTGCGTGTCGTCGGCGATCACCACGTCTTCAACAGCATCGTCCGCGTGACGGTCAAGCTCGGCGAAGCGCCGCTGGTCGGCCGACCCATCACGAGCTACGCCAGCGGCAGCGATGCCGCCCGTGTCTATCGCGCACTCGCTCGGGAGGTGATCGAACTTGGCGCGAACTGATTTCCGCGCGGCAGCCGCGCGCCGGCTGTCCGAGGACACCGAACTCTCGCCGGCGATCGTCGCCACGGCGAGTACGCGCACACGCACAACGTCGCGAGCAACTACCTCGCGACCTACACGCTTCCCGAATAGGACGCGCATGCTGCAGGGCTATCCCCGCGCCGACGGCCGCAAGGGCATCCGCAACGTCCTCGTCGTCGCCTACCTCGTCGAGTGCGCCCACCACGTCGCGCGCGAGATCGTCGCGCCGTTCCGCGACCGACGGCGTCCACCTGATCGGATTTCCCGGCTGCTACCCGAACGACTACGCGCTGACGATGATGGAGCAGGCTGTGCACCCATCCCAACGTCGGCGGCGCGCTGCTGGTGTCGCTGGGCTGCGAAGGCTTCGACCGGCGCCGCCTCGAGGCGACCATCGCGGCGTCGGGCCGCAGCGTGCTCGCGGTCGGCATCCAGGACACCGGCGGGACGACGAAGACGATCGCCGCGGGCCGCGAATGGGTCGCGCGCACGCTGCCCGCGCTCGGCGCCGCGCGTGCCGGGCCGATGCGCATCGACGAGCTGACCGTCGGCACCATCTGCGGCGGCTCGGACGCGACGTCCGGACTCACCGCCAATCCGGCGATGGGCATCGCCTTCGACCTGCTGGTGCAGCAGGGCGCGAAGACGATCTTCGAGGAGACCGGCGAGCTGATCGGGTGGAGCAGCTGATGGCCGCCCGCGCCGCGACCCCGGCGCTGGGCGAGGAGCTGAAGCGCGCGGTGGCCAAGGCCGCCGGCTACTACGCGACGCTGGGATACGCGAGCTTCGCGCCGGGCAACGCCGACGGCGGGCTGACGACGATCGAGGAGAAGTCGCTGGGCGCGTACGCCAAGTCGGGGCAGTCGACGATCGACGGCGTCGTCAAGCCGGGCATCGCGCCGCCGAAAGGAGGGCTGTATCTGCTCGACGTCGTGCCCGACGGCGAGGTGCGCTTCGGCTTTCCCAACATCAACGACAACGCGGAAATCGCCGAGCTGATCGCCTGCGGGTCGCAGGTGATCCTGTTCTCGACGGGGCGCGGGTCGGTCGTCGGCTCGGCGATCGCGCCCGTCATCAAGGTCTGCGCGAATCCGGAAACGTACCGGCGCATGGAGGACGACATGGACATCGACGCCGGCCGCATCCTCGAGGGCCGCGCGACGCTGCCCGAGGTCGGCCGCGAGATCTACGACATGGTGCGCCGCGTGGGCAGCGGAACGCCGACCCGGTCCGAGGCGCTCGGGCACCAGGAGTTCATCCTGACCTACAAGAGTTTCGGGCCGCTCGGACCGGCGTGCCTGCCCGTCTGACGCGCCGGAAGGCGTCGCGGTGAACGCCGGCCTGACGCCGCAGGACCTCGACGCCATCGCCCGGCGCACGCTCGAGCACTACGGCGCGCGGGCCGCGGAGTTCCGCGCCGGCACCCGCGATCACGACGTCAGCCAGAACATCGACGCGCTGCTGCGCCACATCGAAGGCCCGCCACCGCTGCGCATCCTCGACTTCGGCTGCGGTCCCGGGCGCGACCTGGCGACCTTCACCCGGCAGGGCCACACCGCGATCGGGCTGGAAGGCGTCGCCGCATTCGCGGCCATGGCCCGCGCCGACAGCGGCTGCGAAGTCTGGGAGCAGGATTTCCTGAATCTCGACCTGCCCGACGGCCATTTCGACGGCGTCTACGCCAATGCCGCGCTCTTCCACGTTCCCGGCCAGGAACTGCCGCGCGTGCTGCGCGAGCTCTTCGCCGCCATGAAGCCGGGCGGCATCCTGTTCAGTTCGAATCCGCATGGCGACAACGAGGAAGGCTGGAACCGCGGCCGCTACGGCGCGTATCACGACCTCGCCGCGTGGAGCCGCTACCTGGCCGGTGCGGGCTTCGTCCTGCTGACGCACTACTACCGCCCCGCCGGCCTGCCGCGCGACCAGCAGCCGTGGCTGGCGTCGGTGTCGCGCAGGCCCGCGGCCTGACGGCGGCGCCGCGCGCTCCGCGGCAAGGCGGCCGCGCCGCCTAGGCGATCGGCGCCTCGAGGAGGCAGGCGAACTCGCGCGCGAAGTCGACCGAAACACGCGCGTGCACCGCGCCCTGCCGGTCGAGGAAACGCTGCGTACCGCGGGTCGCGAACACGCCGTCGTGCCAGATGTTCGGATGGATGTAGAGGCCGCGGCTGCCGTCGAAGCGGAAGCAGACGAAATTCGCGGGCTGCACGTCGTCGCCGGGAAGCGCCAGCGGAACGAGAAACGGCCGGCGGTCGAGCGGAAAGAACAGCTGGCCGCCGTCGGGATGATAGTTGGCGTGCCACAGCAGGATCCGTCGCGGCTCGCGGTCGTGGCCGGGATCGGCGCGGCCGGGATCTTCGCCGTACGCGAGGATGTAGTGGCCGCCGACCGCGTCGTTGCGACCGAACAGGATGTCGCCCTTCCATTCGCTGACGAACGTGCCCTCGGTGGTTCCGCCCTCGTCGCCGGTGCCGGAGTCGACGGGTCGCGTGCCCTGCGCCGGCCAGCGGACGATTTCGATGCGGCAGCCGGCGGGTTCGTCGACCAGGCGCCCGTAGCCTTCGAGCGCCGACGGCGTCGCGTCGATCACCGGCATCGCGACGCGCGCGAGGCCGGCGGGCAGGTCCGGATTCAGGTAGTCGGCCACCATGCGTTCGATGCCCCGGTCAGTCCGGACCGCGGGCGACGCGGTCGGGTCCGCCGATCGCGGCGGGATTGCCGCCGGGCGCCGGGAACCGGTACCAGGCGGCGTTGAGATGGCGCGCGACCGCGGCGATGTCCTCGTCGCTCCACGCGAGACCTGCGTTGGCCTGCCAGCGCCGGACCTGCAGGTTAAGCGTAGTCCAGTCGGTGACCAGCTTCCTGTCCCGCCAGTGGATCTGCGTGCCGTGGCAGGCCTGGCAGTGCGTCGCGTAGAGGAGTTCGCCGCGCGCATCGCCGATGCCCGGCGCTTGTGCCCAGGCCTGGGCGCCGGCGACGAGGCAGGCCGCGACGAAGCATCGTGCGCCACTCGTCCCGCGCCGCGGGCGCCGTCGTTGGCGCGCCGCTGCCGTGCCGAGTCGGAGCTTCCACCGTGCGCAATCCGGTCACAACCCGGGCAACGACCGCGCCAGCCGTTCCGCCATCCGCAGGCCGAATTCCGTCGGACGCTGGCAGGGCGCGCGGTCCTGCACGTCGCCGATGCCGAGCCGCCGCGCGGTGATGCGCTTGCCGTAGCAGATGAACGTGTCGAGCGAACTCATCATGAACACGATCAGCGGCAGGATGTCGCGGTACAGCCGCTCCGCTTCGGCCTCGTCCCCGGAATTCCCGGTGCGCATCCGCCTGTAGATTTCCACCTGCACGTCGAAGCATTCCGGCGCCGGGATCATGCCGATGCAGCCGGCGCGCAGGCACTCCGGAAGTTCCATGCCGCCGCGGCCGTTGAACACGCGGAACGCGCCGTCGGTGTCCTCGACCAGTCGCTGGATCACGTGCGCCGGAGCCTCGCCCTTCAGCAGGCAGACGTTGGGGTGGTTCCTGTTGAGGGTCCTCAGGCCATCGTTGGAGAGCCCGACGCCGAGGAACTGCGCGGCGTTCTGGATCGCGACCGGCAGGTCGGTCTTCTCCGCCACCGCGCCGAAAAAGCGGAGGTACTCGCTCTCGGCGAAGCCCGCGATCGGCGGCGGCTGCAGGATCACCCAGTCGGCGCCGGCGTCCGCCGCGGCGCGCACGAAGTCGGCCTGGCCGTGGACGGACGGTTCGGCGACGGTCACCGCCAGCGGCAATCGCCCGCCGAGCGCGTCGGCGGTCCATTCCATGATCTGCCGCCGCTCGCGGACGTCGAGCTTGTTGGTCTCGGTCGCGAGGCCGAGAATCGCGACGCCGTGCGCTCCGTGCTTCACCGCCGCCTCGACCTGCGCGACGATGGGCGCGCGCAGCGGAGCGCCGTCCGCGCCGAAATACGCGTAGAGGATCGGGTAGATGCCGTGGAAGCGGGAGGTGTCCATCGGGCGGGGGACCGGAGAAAGGGTCCCGGCGGGAACGTCAGCGGCGCGCCGCGGCGGTCCCGGCGCTCGATAGTACGCCGGCGAGTCGCGCCACGCCAGCGACGATCCGCCGCTCGGTCAGCGCGGTGTAGCCCAGCAGGAGTCCGTTGCGCCGGCAGGCCGGCGAGCCGTAACGCGTCAATGGAAGCACCCGGATGCCGGCCCTGTCCGCAAGCGCGACGACGAGGCGATCGGGCAGCTGCGCCGGCAGGTACAGCGCCGCGTTCATGCCCGCGTTCGTCGGGCCGAGCCTCGTGGACGGCGGAAATTCGCGCGCGCAGGCGGCCACGAGGACGTCGCGCCGCACCTGGTAGAGCGCGCGCATCCGGCGCAGGTGCGCGAGAAGATGACCGCCGTCGGCGAAATCCGCAAGCACCGACTGCAGCAGGCCATGCGTGTGGTCGTCCTGCTGGCGCCGGACCGCGTGGAACAGCGCAACCAGCGACCGCGGCAGCACGACCCAGGCGAGGCGCAGCGACGGAAAGACCGAATTGGTGAAGGTGCCGAGGTAGAGCACGCGCCGGCCGCCGTCGAGACTCGTCAGCGAGGCGATCGGCCGGCCGGCGTAGGTGAACTCGCTCTGGTAGTCGTCCTCGACGATCCAGGCCCGCGCGCGTTCGGCCCAGCGCAGCAGTTCCAGGCGGCGCTCGAGCGAGAGCGCGACGCCGGTCGGATACTGGAAGGACGGGGTCACGTACGCCAGCGCCGCGTCGCGCGCGGCGGCGATGCCGCGCGCCACGTCGATGCCGTCGTCGTCCACCGGCACCGGCACGATCCGCGCGCCCGACACCGCCAGTGTCGCGCGCAGGTTCGGATAGCAGGGATCCTCGATCCACGCGCTGTCGCCGCGTTCCAGCAGCACGCGCGCGATCAGGTCGGTCGCCTGCATGGTGCTGTTGACGATCATCACCTGGTCGGCCGAACACGCGATGCCGCGCGTCACCGCAAGGTGCCGCGCCACGGCCTCGCGCAGCGGCCCGTGGCCCAGCGGAGGGAAATAGCCGAGCAGCGCGCGCCCGCTTTCGCGCATTCGCCGCGCGACGAGGCGCCTCCAGAGGTCGACGGGAAACGCCGCCAGCGACGGCATGCCGGCGACGAAGGCCTCCGCTCGCGGCACGCTGCGCGGCGCGTAGTCGCTCGATGTCGAGCGCCCCCACGCCGACGCGGCGCGCAGCGCCCGCCGTCCCACCGCGCTGGGGGGGCGCAGCCTTCCCGCGCGCGGCGCCCGCCCGGGCACGTCCAGCGCGATGAAGCTGCCGGCGCCGACGCGGCGCACGACGAGGCCCTCCGCCTGCAATTGCCCGATCGCGTCGTCCACGGTGTTGCGCGCCACCCGCCAGCGACTCGCGAGATCGCGGGCCGAGGGCAGCCGCGCTCCGGCCGCGAGCCGTCCGTCGAGCATCGCGTCGAGCAGCGTCCGGTAGATCCGCGCGCGCAGGCCGAGCCCGGCGACGGCGAGGTCGGCGGGGAGCAGCGATGCAAGGGTCGACGGGCGCTTCGGCATCGGGTCCGGCTGCCTCCTGCCGCCGGCGCGCGCGGCGTGCGGCAGCCAATGGCCCACCAGCCTAGTCGATAATGGCCCTTGCTGTCATGCCACTGCCGCCGCAGCATGGGTGGCGGCCAGGACCATGAGGCGAGACGCCTCGCCGATTCCCGCCGCGACCATGCCCGTGCCAAGGACCCCATGAAGCCACTGCTGCCACCCGCGCTATTCATCGTCGCCTCCCTCGTCGCCCTCGCAGGTGCAGGTTTCGCGCGCGCCGACGACCCCAAGCCGCCGCCCAAGCCGCCATGTCCGTCGTCCGAGCACCGCCAGTTCGATTTCTGGCTGGGCGACTGGGAGGTTCGCGACCCGGCGGGGAAGGTCGTCGGACACAACCGGCTGATCAGCCTGCACAAGGGCTGCGCGATGCTCGAAACCTGGGCCGGCACCGGCGGCTACACGGGTTCGAGCCTCAACATCTACGACGCGGACCGCAGGAAGTGGCACCAGACGTGGGTCGACAGCAGCGGCGGCCTGCTCCTGCTGGAGGGCGCGTGGACCGACGGCAGGATGGTGCTGAGCGGCGAGACGACGTCCGCCGATGCGCCCGGCGAGGTCACGGTGAACCGGATCACCTGGCAACCGCTTCCGGACGGGCGCGTGCGCCAGCTCTGGGAAACGTCGACCGACAATGGCCGGACCTGGAAGACGGCTTTCGACGGCTACTACGCGAAGCAGAAGTAACGGCGGCGGCGATGGGCGCAGCGATGCGGACACCCGTCGGGAGGCGGACCGCTCGCTCGCGAACCCCGGTCAACTCGGACTCAATCTTCCAACGATGCCACCGGGCCCGTCGCGCGGCATGAACTGCCAGGGCGGCGGATTTCGAGTCCGGCCCCGGTTTCCGCAGGGGACGCGCCGGCGGCCAATTGACCCTCCGCGGGCATGGGGGTAGATTCGCCCGCTCGATGGCGACGAACGAGATTCCGGCGCGCGGCGAGGAATTCCGCGAAGACTTGCGAACACCGGCGGCAGCGACGGTTCCGTCCGCGCGGCCGGGGCCCGGCAGTGCCGCGGCGCGCCGCGTGCTCACGCCGGCCGAACTCGCGCCGCTGACCGAGCTGGACGACGGGCGCTCCCTCCGGGCGCTGCACATTGACGGCCGGCATCATCGCGCTGGCGGTCGCGTTCGGCGTCGCGGTCTGGCCGGGCCCGTGGCTCGTTCTGCCGGTGCTGGTCATCGGCGTGCAGCAGCACGCGCTGTTCATCCTCGCGCACGAATCGGCGCACTACCGGCTGTTCCGGTCGCGCGCGATGAACGATGCCGTCGGCCGCGCGATCGGCATGGCCAGCGGCATATCGATGTGCACCTATCGCGTCATCCATCGCCTGCACCACAACAACCTGTACACCGACGAGGATCCGGACACCGCGATCCACGGCGGCTATCCGCGCGGCGTCGCCTACCTGTGGAAGAAGCTCGCGCAGGATCTCGCGGGACTGAACGCCTGGAAGACCTTCGCCTACTTCTTCGGCGCGCCGGCGATCAACGCCGAAACCAACCGCGCCGCGCGGCCGCTGGACGACACCTCGCCCGCGCTGCGCGCCAGCGCGCGAAGCGACCGCTGGGCGGTGGTCGCGTTCCAGCTCGGGGCGCCGCTCGCGGCGTTCGCGCTCGGCGGCTGGCAGGCGCTGGCGCAGTACCTTGTCCTGTGGCTGCTCCCGCTGCTCACGGTCCTGCAGCCGATCCTGCGGCTGCGCGCGATCGCCGAGCACGGCGCCGTGACCGACCTGTCATCGCCGTTGACGGCGGCGCGTTGCAACCGCACCGTCGGTTCGCCGGGCAACTGGCTGGGCCGCGCGCTGCTCTTTCCTCACCACGTCAACTACCACCTCGAGCACCACCTCTACCCCGCCGTTCCGCACTACCGGCTGCCCGCGCTGCACCGCCTGCTGCAGAGCAAGGGCACGCTGGCCGGCGCCGAGGTTCGCGATATCGCCGACACCCTGCGGATCGTGTTTGCGGCGCCGGAACGCGGCAGGAACGGCTAGGCCCATGCCCGATTTGCGGATGGCGAAGGACCTCGCGGCCGAGTTCCGCCCGCCATGCCGATTCGCGTTCGACGGGCGGGCGTGTGCCATTGGGCGCGACGTTGTCGGCGCGTCGATTTTCGAAGCATTGGAGAATCCCCGATGTTGAAGAAAGCAGCGTCAGGCCCGGCGTTCGCACCTTCGATTGACCGGCTGCCAAGGCAGCGGGATGCGGCGGCCGTCGGGCGCACCCGCCGGCATTCGCCGTCCCGACCGCCGGCCCGATCGGGAATTCGAGGGTCGCTGCTCGCGGCGCTGTACGCATTGATCGCGATCGCCGGCGTCGGCTTCGAAGCGCGCGCGCAAGCCCCGGCCGCGACGGCCGGCAGCGCTGCGCCGCCGGCGCTGCGCATTCCCGACGGTTCGCGTCCCGTCCGCTACGAATTGACGCTGACCATCGTGCCCGGGGAGGCGAAGGTGGCGGGCGAGATCGCGATCGACGTGGCCCTGGACCGGCCGCACCGATCCTCTGGCTCAACGCCGACGACGTGAAGGTATCGCGCGCTTCGGTGAGCGCGGCCGCCACCGAGGTCACGGTGCAGGACGGCGGCCAGCAGTTCGTCGGACTCGCCTTCAAGCCGCGCGCTGCCCGCCGGAGCGCACCGGCTGACGCTGGCGTTCGAGGCGGAGCAGAGCCGCAATTCCACGCGCGGCATTTTCGCCCTGCAGGACGGCGACGCCTGGTACGCGATGACGCAATTCGAGCCCCTCTCCGCGCGCCGGGCCTTTCCGTGCTTCGACGAACCCGGCTTCAAGGTGCCCTGGCAACTGACGCTGCGCGTGCCGCGGTCGCTGGTCGCCGTCGCGAACACGCCGATGGTGTCGGAAACCGACGCCGGGGACGGCATGAAGGCCGTCCGCTTCGCCGCGACCCGCCCGCTGCCCTCGTATCTCGTCGCCTTCGCGGTGGGCCCGTGGCAGGCCGTGGAACTCGGCAGCGTCGGAGCGAAGCCCACGCCGATGCGCATCATCGTGCCGCGGGGACGCCTCGCCGACGCGTCGTTCGTCTCGCAGCGCCTATCCGCAGATCTTCGAGCGGCTGGAGCGCTGGTTCGGAATTCCCTATCCGTACGAGAAGCTCGACCAGATCGCGATCCCGCTGACGGTCGGGTTCGCGATGGAGAACGTCGGCCTGATCACCTACGGCGCGCCGAACCTGCTCGCCAAGCCGGGCGCCGCGACGCCGCGGTTCCGGCACGGCAGCGCGAACATCGGCGCGCACGAAATGGCGCATCAGTGGTTCGGCAACCTGGTGACGACCGCCTGGTGGGATGACATCTGGCTGAACGAAGCCTTCGCGACCTGGTTCGCCGAGAAGATGGTCGAACGAGTGGCAGCCGGACTACGAGCGCGGCGCCGGGCGCAGCGAGGAGCGCGCCGATGCCATCGCCGAGGACATGCTGAGCTCGGCGCGGCGGATCCGCGAGCCGATCGTCGACGCGCGGCGACATCTTCAACGCGTTCGACTCGATCACCTACCAGAAGGGCGCGACGGTGATCGGCATGTTCGAGGGCTGGATCGGAGAGGAGGCTTTCCGGCGCGGGGTGCGCACGTATCTCGACGCGCGCCGCGACGGCAACGCGACTGCCGAGGATTTCCTCGGCGCGCTGGGGAAGGCGAGCAACCTGCCGGTCGCGCCGGCATTCTCGACCTTCCTCGACCAGAACGGCGTCCCGCAGCTGGACGTGAAGCTGCAATGCGGGGCCGGCGGCGCGAAGCTCGCGCTGTCGCAGCATCGTCTCGCGCCGCTGGGCACGGGCGGCGGCGGCGACCAGCGCTGGCAGATTCCCGTCTGCGCGCGCTATGGCAGCGGCGCCGCGACGCGGCAATCGTGCACGCTGATGACGGACGCCTCGGCGACGCTGGCGCTGCAGGGAAGCTGTCCGACGTTCGTATTCGCCAACCCCGGCGGCCGCGGCTACTACGTCGCCAGCTACTCCGACGCGCTGCTGGCACGGATCGCCGCCCATCGCGCCGCGCTCACGCCGCCGGAGTATGCGAGCCTGCTCTACGACATGCGCGCGCTCGTCCGCGCCGGGTCGCTCTCCGGCGTGCAGGCGCTGGAATGGGTGCGCGCCGCCGGCCGCTCGCGCGACCGCCACGTCGTCAACGCGGCCATCGAACTCGCGACCTTCATCCGCGATACGCTGGTCGGCGACGCCGAGCGCGCGCAGTTCGCGGCGTTCGTGCGCCGGGTCTTCGGCGAGCGGGCGCGCGCGCTCGGCTACGCGCCGCGGCCCGACGAGTCCGACGACGACCAGCTGCTGCGGCGGTCGGTCGTCCGCTTCGTCGCGCCCGACGACCCGAAACTCGCCGCCGAGGCGCGCCGGCTGGCCATGGCGTGGATCCGCGACCGCGCGGCCGTCGATCCCGGCATGGTCGACTCGGTGCTGGTCATCGCGGGGCAGACCGGCGATGCGGCGACGATCGATGCGATGCTCGCCGAAGCCAGGTCCACGTCCGACGGTCTCGATCGGCGCAACCTGATGATCGCGCTCTTCGCCTTCGCCGACCCGGCGCTGGCGAGGCGGGGGCTCGGCCTGCTGCTCGATCCCGCGTTCGACGTCCGCGAGTCCGGCACCGCGTTGCGGATACAGCAGCCTACCCGATCCCGCCGCGACGCGACATCCACGATTTCATCGCCGCCAATTTCGACGCGATGGCGGGGAAGGTGTCGCGCGACGACGCCGGGCTACTGGCCCTCGTATGCCGCCGGGCTGTGCAGCGAGAGGGACCGTGCGGACGTCGAGGCGTTCTGGCGCGGCCGCATCGCGAATTACGCCGGCGGAGAGCGGACGCTGACGCAGACGCTGGAGCAGATCTCGCAATGCGCGACGTTGCGCAAGGCGCAGGAGAAGGCGGTGGCGGCGTTCCTGGCGAAGCGCTGAAATCCGGGGTCGGACTCGAATTCCCAGGGATGGCGCGCGGCGCCGGGTCCCTGCGCGCCCGCCGGCCGGTTGCGGCGATCGCCGCGGGGCAGGACATCGATGCCCTGCGCGAACCGGCGCCCTCCGGTACCGACGCCGCCCGCGACGGCGGGTCCGCGGCGACTCAGCGGGGCTTCTTCATCGACGGCAAGGTTTCGACCACCACCTGCTTGCCGCCCTTGACTTCGACCATGTAGCTTTCGCGGTCGATGTCGCCCTTGTCGTCGTAGCAGACATCGAGAAGGATGCCCGGATAGGCTGGCGGCGGAAAAGCAGGCGTTCTTCAGGGCCTCCGCCACCGCCACGCGATCGACCTTTCCGGACTTCTCGATCGCCGCCTTCAGCAGGTACAGCGCGGTGTAGCCCTTGATGCCGTCGTGGCTGCTTTTCAGCCCGAACTCGCGTTCGTACTTCTCGGCGTAGGCGCCGATGCGCGGGTTGGGCGCGTCGATGGTGAGTCCGACGTGCCCGCGAACGCCGTTGGCGGCGTCGCCCGCCAGATCGATGACGCTCTGCTGCATGATCGTCGTCTCGCCGATGATCGGCTTGTCGTATCCCTGCTTGCGCAGCTCCCGCAGCAACCGCGCCGACTCGTCGACATTGAGGTAGGCGAAGAGGACATCGGCGCCCGATGACTTGACCTTGAGCACCGGCCCGGAAAAATCGATCTGGCCCTGATCGGCGGCGACTTCCACGGCGACCTGGATGTTGCGCGGTCCGAGTTCCTGGACCAACGCGTCGCGTCCTCCCTTGCCGAAATCGTTGTTGATGTAGATGATCGCGATCGAGCGGGCCTTCGCCGTGTCGGCAAGATAGCGGGCCACCTTCGGCATCGCCGAAGCCTGCGAAAACGACGTGCGGAAGACGAACGGGTTTCCGCGCTGGGTGATGGCCGTGGCTTCGCCCCCCATGAAGTTGGGAATTCTGGCTTCGCGCGTCACCTCCATGCTGACCAGGACGGACCCCGAGAACACGGGGCCGACGACCGCGAGCGCGCCATCGTCGACGGCCTTGGTCGCCATGGCCTTCGCCACCGAGGGGCTGCTCTGCGTATCGTAGCTCGCGAGGTCGATCCGGCGGCCGAGAATGCCGCCCTGCGCGTTGATCTCCTTGGCGGCGAGTTCGGCGCCGTTGCGAAAATGCGTCCCCGAGGTCGCTCCGGCCCCGGACAGTTCGGCGAGCGTCACCACGCGGATGCTCGACTGGGCGTGGACCGGGGAGACGGCGAACGCGGCCCACAGGACGATGACGAACGGCACTTTCACGGCAATTCTCCCGGTCGGTTGGCGCCGCCTTCGGGCGCGGCTTGCCGACGGCCTCCGGCCAGCGCCTCGATGGCGGCCGGCTCGCAGGCGTCGATGAACACGATGGCGAGCGTGCAGGGCGCCGCGCCGCGGTTGATCCACGCGTGGTTGGTGCCCTGCTGCACGACGACGTCGCCCGCGTGAAGCCTGATGTCGCCGGAATCGAGCAGGAGATCGATCTCGCCCGACAGCACGACGATATAGTCCAGTGATCGCGTCCGATGGATCATCGGATGCCGCGGCGCGCGCCCCGGAAGGATGCCGGTCTCGATTCCGAACTCGCGTGCCGCCGAGCCGGGCTGCACCGCCTGCGCATCGTCGCCGGGAGGGAATTCGATGATTCGAAACACCGTCCCGCGGGGCGGCGGCTGGACCGCGAATCGGCCCGCCGCGCCATCGGATCCGTCGTCGACCGGCGCCGGTGTCGCGTCGGTGGTCCAGACCACCGTCGACAGCGTGCCGCCGACGGCGCGCCGGGTGACGTTGGCCGCCGGTCCATCGATCAGGACCCGGGAATTCCCGTCCCGGTCATGTCCGGTGACGATGCGTCGCACGCTCATCGGAGTCACGGAGGCGGAGGATCGCCGCGTCGGCCAGCGTCCCGCCCTAGTGACTCGGCCGCCCGACCTTGGAGCCCGACTTGCCGACGAGAAAGTCGAGATCCACGCCTTCGTTCGCCTGCATCACCGTGTCGCAGTACAGCTTCACCCAGCCGCGATCGGCGTGCGGTTTCGGCGGCTTCCACTGGGCGCGGCGCCGCGCCAGCTCGTCGTCGGACACCTGCAGATGGAGCCTGCGCTTCGCGACGTCGAGCTCGATGATGTCGCCGTTGCGCACCAGCGCGAGCGGCCCGCCGGCCGCCGCCTCCGGCGCGGTGTGCAGGACGACGGTGCCGTAGGCGGTGCCCGACATCCGCGCGTCGGAGATGCGGACCATGTCGGTGACGCCTTTCTTCAGCAGCTTCGCCGGCAGCGCGAAGTTGCCGACCTCCGGAAATCCCGGGTAGCCCTTCGGCCCGCAGTTCTTCAGCACCAGGATGCACGACGCGTCGACGTCGAGCTTCGGATCGTCGATGCGCTCGTGCAGGTCGTCGATGTCCTCGAACACGACGGCGCGGCCCTTGTGCTTCAGCAGCTTCGGCGTCGCCGCGGAGGGCTTCAGCACCGCGCCGCTCGGCGCGAGATTGCCGCGCAGCACCGCGATGCCGCCCTGCGGCTTGAACGGCTTCGCCAGCGGCGTGATGACGTCGGCGTTGTAGTTGACCGCGTCCTTGCTGTTCTGCCAGAGCGTCCGGCCGTTGACGGTCAGCGCCTTCCTGTGCAGGAACTTGCCGATCTCCCGGATGACCACCGGCAGCCCGCCCGCGTAGTAGAAATCCTCCATCAGGTACTTGCCCGACGGCATCAGGTTGACGAGGCAGGGCATCTCCCGGCCGAGCCGATCCCAGTCGTCGAGCGAGAGCTTCACGCCGATGCGTCCGGCGATCGCGAGCAGATGGACGACGGCGTTGGTCGAGCCGCCGATCGCGCCGTTGACCATGATCGCGTTCTCGAACGCCTCCTTGATCAGGATCTTCGACATCCGCAGGTCCTCGTGCACCATCTCGACGATCCGGCGTCCGGTCAGCCGCGCCAGCACCTTGCGCCGCGCGTCGACGGCCGGAATCGCGGCGTTCGTCGGCAGCGCCATGCCCAGCGCCTCGACCATCGACGCCATCGTCGACGCGGTGCCCATCGTCATGCAGTGTCCCGCCGAGCGCGACATGCACGACTCGACCTCGACCATGTCGGATTCCTTCATCTCGCCGGTCTTCAGCATCGCGGTGAACTTCCAGACGTGCGTGCCGGAGCCGATGTCCTCGCCGCGGAACTTGCCGTTCAGCATCGGGCCGCCGGAGAGGCCGATCGTCGGCAGGTCGCAGGACGCCGCGCCCATCAGCAGCGCCGGCGTGGTCTTGTCGCAGCCCATCATCAGCACGACGCCGTCGAAGGGATTGGCGCGGATCGATTCCTCGACGTCCATCGCCACCTGGTTGCGGAAGAGCATCGTCGTCGGCCGCATCACCGGTTCGCCGAGGCTCATCACCGGGAACTCGAGCGGGAAGCCGCCGGCCTCGAGGACGCCGGCCTTGACGTGCTCGGCGAGCTCGCGGAAGTGCGCATTGCAGGGCGTCACCTCCGACCAGGTGTTGCAGATGCCGATCACCGGCCGGCCGTCGAACAGGTCGTGCGGGATAGCCCTGGTTCTTCATCCACGAGCGGTGGACCAGCGCGTCGCGGTCGTGACGGCCGAACCACTTGGTGGACCTGAGCTCGCGTTGCTTCTTCGGGGGTTTCTTGGTCATCGGGATGGAAGGTCGGATTCGTTTCGGAAGGAGTAGCGGAGGCATTTCATCGAGCGCCGGGCACCGGGAGCGCGCACGGCCGGAACCCCGGTCATCGTCGCCCAGGCGCGGATTGCATGGACAGGTCCCGGTCCGCTGCTACGCGGCAAGCCGCACGCCGGTGGCCTGGTCGAACACGTGCACCTTGGCGGGATCGATGGTGAGGCCGACGCGATCGCCGGGGTTCACGGCGGGCCGACCGTGGGTGACCAGGATCAGCTGCGCGTCGCCCGCCTGGATCAGCAGCTCGGTCTCGGCGCCGGTCGGCTCGACGACGACGATTTCGGCCGGCACCGTCCCCGCCGAACCGGCGCCGGCAAGATGCAGGTCGCCCGGGCGGATGCCGTAGGCCACCGCCTGGCCCTCGACCCCGGTACCGCGCTGCAGCGGCCAGCGCACGCCGCCGGGCACCTCGACGTACGCGGCGCCGTTGGCTCGCGACACCTTGCCGTTCAGCACGTTCATCGCCGGCGAGCCGATGAACTGCGCGACGAACAGGTTGTCCGGATGGTCGTAGAGCTCGAGCGGCGAGCCGATCTGCTCGATCCGGCCGTCGTGCATGACGACGATGCGGTCGGCCATCGTCATCGCCTCGACCTGGTCGTGCGTGACGTAGACGGTCGTCGTCTTCAGCCGCTGGTGCAGCGCCTTGATCTCGGCGCGCATCGCCACGCGCAGCTTGGCGTCGAGATTGGACAGCGGCTCGTCGAACAGGAACACCTTCGGGTCGCGGACGATCGCGCGGCCCATCGCCACGCGCTGCCGCTGGCCGCCGGAGAGCTCGCGCGGGATAGCGGTGCAGGTACGGATCGAGGTTGAGGATCTTCGCCGCGTGCGCCACGCGCTCGGCCATGAGCTTCGGGTCCGCCTTGCGCAGCTTGAGGCTGAACGCCATGTTCTCGCCGACGGTCATGTGCGGATAGAGCGCGTAGCTCTGGAACACCATCGCGATGTCGCGGTCCTTCGACTCGACGTCGTTGACGACCTTGCCGTCGATCGCGATCGTGCCGCCGCTGATCTCCTCGAGTCCGGCGAGCATCCGCAGCAGCGTCGACTTGCCGCAGCCCGACGGCCCGACCAGCACCATGAACTCGCCGTCGTGGATGTCGAAGCCGATGCCGTGGATGACCTTCGTGCTGCCGAAGGACTTTTCGATGTTCTGGAACGATACGGTTGCCATGGATGCCTCGTCACATAGAGCCGGGAGCCGCGGGTCGATCCTCGCGGCGAACAGCGGGATTTCCCGCGTCCGCGCCGACGCCTCGCGCTTCCCCGGAACATCAGCTCTTCACCGCGCCGGCGGTGAGGCCGCCGACCATGTAGCGCTTGAACGTGTAGTAGATCGCCGCCGGCGGCAGCGCGTAGATCAGGCCCGGTCGTCATCAGCAGCTCCCACGGCGAATCGTCGGCGGCGAGGAAGTTGCCGAGCGCGACGCCCGAGCGTGATGTCCGTGTCGCTCGACAGCAGCAGGAACGCATAGAGGTACTCGTTCCACGCGAGCAGCAGCGCGTAGGTGCCGATCGCCACCAGCGACGGCGTCATCAGCGGCAGGTAGACGAGCCGGAAGAGCTGCAGCGGCGACGCGCCGTCGATCTTCGCCGCCTCGTCGAGCTCGAGCGGCAGCTTGTCGGAGGCCTGCTTCAGCACCCAGATCGAGTACGGCGCGGCGATCGTCGATCATCGCGAGGATCAGCGCCCACTGGTTGTTGAGCAGGCCGTAGACGCCCATCGTCTTGTACATCGGCACCGCGAGGAACGCGGCCGGAATGAAGTAGGTGAAGAGCGCCAGGTTCATCACCGTGCGGCCGCCGCGCACCTTGAGGCGGCTGATCGCGAACGCGGCGCAGGTGGCGACGAACAGCGTGAGGACGCCCGACCGCGACCGCGATGAACAGCGAATTCCACATCTGCAGCCAGAAGTGGTTGAGGTAGTGGTGCTGCTCCCGGAACACGACCTCGAAATTGTGCAGCGTCGGGATGGTCGGGCCACAGCTTGCCGCCCATCGCCTGATCCTTGGGCGAGATCGCGAACAGGAAGAGGTGGTAGATCGGCAGCATCGTCCAGACCAGCACCGGGATGCCGATCAGCAGCAGCTTCGCCTCGGCTGGTGATCGCGCGGCGCTTCACGACCGGGTCCCGCGAGCCGACTTGCGAGAGCCGCTTCATCATGAAGTACACGAGCGGCAGCACCACCGGCAGCGCGCACACGATCGCCGCCATCGACAGGTCGACCTGGTCGAGGCGCAGGTAGCGGATGCCGAGCGTCGCCAGCACGTGCGTCAGGTCGGCCGGGCCGCCGCCGGTCAGCAGGTAGACGCTGTTGAAGTCGCCCATCGTCCAGATCATCGACAGGATCGTGCACGTCAGATAGAGCGTGCGCATCGACGGCCAGGTGATGAAGCGGAACTTCTGCCAGGTCGTCGCGCCGTCGACCGATGCCGCCTCGTAGTGCTCCGCGGGAATGGCGAGCCGCCCGGCGATCAGGATCAGCGTCCAGAACGGCAGCGACTTCCAGATGTGCACGAGCATCGCGATGCCGAGCGCCAGCGTCGGGTCGTTGAGCCAGTTGGGGCCGTCCTGCGCCGGTGAAGCGGAAGATCAGCGAATTGATGAGCCCCCACTCCGGATTCAGCATGAAGCGGATCGACAGGATCGTCGGGATCGACGGCACCGCCCACGGCAGGATGAACAGCACCGACAGCCACTTGATCCAGGTTCGCGCCTGGACGAAGAAGCCCGACAGCACCAGCGCGACGACCATCTTCAGGTTGATGCCGACGATCACGAAGACGAGCGTGTTGACGACCGAGCGCGCGAAGATCGGGTCCTCGAACAGCTTGACGTAGCTCTCCGGATGGCGCGCGAGCCACAGGCCGTAGCCGACCGGGTAGAGCACGAAGACGAGGAACACCAGCACGTAGGGCGCGATGAGGATCAGTCCCCATTTCTGCCACGGGGACATGCCCTTCTTCGCCGGGCCGGAGGGCACCGGCTGCACGTCGGGAAGCGCGACGGACGACATGGCGGATCCGCCTCGCGTTCCGGTGCCGGAGCGGGCGCTGGCGCGATGACGCCAACGCCCCGGATCATCCGCCCGCGGATGCGCGCGATCGACGGTCAGCCGGCGACCTGCTTGATGCGCGCGATCATCTCGTCGACCGCCTTCTCGGGCGGCCACGTTGTCGTTGACGACGCGGCTCATCGCCTTGGCCCAGACGTTCTCGTTGTTGAGGATCGTGAACTTGTAGTTCTTGGTGAACTCGAAGGTCACCGTGCCGGCGCCGAACTGGTTGAACACCGCCTTGCGATGCGGGTCGGCCTGCCAGAACGCGCTCTTCGTGCCCGACTTGGTCACCGGGAACCAGCGGCCGAGCGAGCCTTCGACGTAGGGCTGCAGGTTCTCGTCCTGCATCAGGAACGCGACGAACTCCTTCGCCCGCTTCTTGTTCTTCGCGGCCTCGAAGATCACGCCGACCTTGACCGCCGCGCGGTAGACGAACTTCGAGCCGTCGGGCTTGTTCGGGAAGCCGGCGGTCGCGATCAGCTCGTCGTAGTTCTTCTTCGCCTGCGCGCGCTGCTCGGCGCGTGAGCGTCGCGTTGTTGGCGTCGTCGAGCCACTTCGCGGCGATCGAGATGGTCGCGTTGTGCGTCATCAGGATCGTCTTGTTGTGGAACGACGACGTTGTTGTCCGGGTCCTTCCAGCGACGTCGACGACGGCGGCGTGCAGCCGCGCGTGCGGATGCTGGTGTAGTCCCTGCAGCGCGTTGACGAGGCCCGCCTTGACCTTCGGGATCGTCGACCAGCAGCTTGCCGTTGTCGTCGACCAGCTTGACGTTGTACGCGTCCATCACCGTCAGGAACGAGTAGAACGAGTCGCTCGAATCCACGCCCATCGGCTGGCCGATCGCGTAGGTGCGCTTGCCGGTCTTGGTGCGGTGCGCCGGCTGCACCTTGTCGCACCAGAAGTCCCAGTACGCCTTCCACGTGGTCGGGATGTCGGATTCCTTGAAGCCCGCCTCGGCCAGCATGTCCTTCCAGTACTGGATGTGCATCGTCTGCTGCTTCAGCGGGAACGCGTAGTACGCCTTCTTCTTGGTCTTGTCGTTGTAGAGATAGGTCGTCTCGAGCGTGTTCTTCAGGAACTTGTCCTTGATCGGCACGAAGATGTCGGTGAGGTCCTCGAGCTTGCCCTCGTACGCCCACTTGCCCGCGACCTGGAAGTCGTAGACGTCGGCGTAGGCGACGTCGGGCGGCGTGCCGGCGTCGAGCGCGGCGACCGTCTTCGGGATCATGTCCTGCACCGGATACTGCGACAGGTCGACCTTGACGCCGGTCTTGTCCTCGAACTTCTTGATGGCGGCGAACAGCGCGTCGTCCTCGGACTTGTAGAAGCCCTTGACCCACCAGACGGTGAGCTTTTCCTGCGCGACGGCCGGCGCGGCGGCAGCGAGGACTCCGACCGCGACCAGCGCGGCGCAGAGCCTTGAGATCATCTTCATGGAACTCCTCCAGGTAGTGCTGCTCTTGGTGATTGCCCGATTTCGAACCATCGTGGAGCGTACGGTCTCGACTCCGGGGTGTCAACCGGCGACGAACCCCGTGCCGCGCTACATCACCGCGCCGAGATACCAGGGCACGAATTCGCTCTGCCCGTAGCCGTGCCGCTCGCTCTTCGACTTCGCGCCGGACGCCGTGTCGAGCATCAGCTGGAACAGCGCTCGCCCATCTCGTCGACGCTCGCCGTGCCGTCGGCGATCTCGCCGCAGTTGAGATCGATGTCCTCCTCCTGCTTCACCCACAGCGGCGTGTTGGTCGACAGCTTGAGCGACGGCGACGGCGCGCAGCCGTACGCCGAGCCGCGGCCGGTCGTGAACACGATCATGTTCGCGCCGCCGGCGACCTGGCCGGTCGCCGACACCGGGTCGTAGCCCGGGCGTGTCCATGAACACGAAGCCCCTGGCCGTCACCGGCTCGGCGTACTCGTAGACGTCGACGAGGTTGGTCGTGCCGCCCTTGGCCACCGCGCCCAGCGACTTCTCGAGGATCGTCGTCAGCCCGCCGGCCTTGTTGCCCGGCGACGGATTGTTGTTCATCTCGCCCTTCTCGCGCGCGGTGTAGTCCTCCCACCACCTGATGCGCGCGACCAGCTTCTCGCCGACGGCGCGCGACACCGCGCGGCGCGTCAGCAGGTGCTCCGCGCCGTAGATCTCGGGCGTCTCCGAGAGGATCGCCGTGCCGCCGTGCCGCACCAGCAGGTCGACCGCGGCGCCGAGCGCGGGATTGGCGGTGATGCCCGAATAGCCGTCGGAGCCGCCGCATTGCAGGCCGACGACGATGTGCGACGCCGGCACCGGCCGGCGCGTCACCTGGTTCGCGTGCGGCAGCATCTCGGCGATCATGCCGATGCCCCGCGCGATGGTCTTCGTGGTGCCGCCGGTGTCCTGGATGCTGAACGTGCGCAGCAGCGGGCCTTCCTGCAGGTTCTCGGCGCCGAACAGCGAGCTGATCTGGTTCGCCTCGCAGCCGAGGCCGACGACGAGCACGCCGGCGAAATTCGCGTGCCGCGCGTAGCCGCCGAGCGTGCGCCGCAGGATCTTCATGCCGTCGCCGTGCGTGTCCATGCCGCAGCCGGAGCCGTGCGTCAGCGCGACGACGCCGTCGACGTTCGGGAAAGGCGGCGAGGCGCTCGCCCCTGAAGTGGTCGGCGATGCCGCGCGCGACCGTCGCCGAGCAGTTCACCGTCGACAGGATGCCGATGTAGTTGCGCGTGGCGACCCGGCCGTCGGCGCGCGACGATGCCCATGAATTCGGCCGCCGGCGAGACGAACGGGTCGGCTTGACGTCGACGCCGAACGCGTAGTCGCGATCGAACGAGCCCATCGCCAGATTGTTGAGGTGGACGTGCTCGCCGGCGCGCGATGTCGCGGCTCGCGAAGCCGATGATCTGGTTGTAGCGCTTGACCGGCTCGCCCGCGCGTATCGCGCGCGTCGCGATCTTGTGGCCGGGCGGAACGAGGCCGGCGACGGTCACCTTCTCCTCGATCAGCTGCGTGCCGCCGACCAGCTGGGAGCGGGCGATGACGACGTCGTCGTCGGGGTGCAGGCGTATGGTGAGTGATGCGCGGGTAAGCATGTCGCCTCCGGGATCAGGTGGGGATGCGCGCAGCGCGCGACGGCGCGGCGTTCGATGGCTGCGAAATTCCAGTCGATGCCGAGTCCCGGCGCCGACGGCGCGAGCGCGCATCCGTCGGCGATCGCGAGCCGCGACGTCGTCAGGTCGTCGAGCTGCGGAATGTACTCGACCCACGCCGCATTCGGCACCGCGGCCGTCAGCGACACGTGGAGTTCCATCAGGAAATGCGGGCAGACGGCGACGTTGAAGGTCTCCGCCAGGTGCGCGACCTTGAGCCACGGCGTGATGCCGCCGATGCGGGCCACGTCGGCCTGCACGATCGAGCAGGCGCCGCGCTCGAGGTATTCGCGGAAATGCGCCGGATGATAGAGCGACTCGCCGACCGCGATCGGAATCGCGGTGTGCGCGGCCAGCTCGACGTGCCCGCCGAGGTCCTCCGCCGGCAGCGGCTCCTCGAGCCAGGCGAGGCCGAAGGGCTCGAAGGCGCGCGCGCGGCGGATCGCCTCCGACACGTTGAAGCACTGGTTGGCGTCGACCATGATCTCGAAGGCGTCGCCGACCGCCTCGCGCACGGCGCGCAGCCGCGCGACGTCCTCGGACAGATGAGGCTTGCCGACCTTGAGCTTGGCGCCGCGGAAGCCCTGCGCCTTCGCCGCCAGCGTCTGCTCGACCAGTGCCCCGGCGGGCAGGTGCAGCCAGCCGCCCTCGGTCGTGTAGACCGGCACCCCGGGCCGCGCGCCGCCCGCGGCCTTCCAGAGCGGCAGGCCGGCGCGGCGGCAGCGCAGGTCCCACAGCGCCGTGTCGATCGCCGCGAGCGCCAGGCTCGTGATCGCGCCGACCGCCGTCGCGTGCGTATGGAAGAAAAGATCCTTCCAGATGGCCTCGATGCAGTCGGGATCGCGCCCGATGAGCTTCGGCGCGAGGTGGTCGCGCAGCAAGGCGACGACCGACGAGCCGCCGGTGCCGATCGTGTACGTGTAGCCGACGCCCTCCGCGCCGTCGTCGCAGCTGATGCGCACGATCGGCGTCTCCTGCGTGACGAACGCCTGGATGGCGTCGGTGCGCACGACCTTGGGCGCGAGGTCGACCTGCAGGATTTCGACGGACCGGATGATGGGCACGTCTACTTCCCGTAGATCACGCCGGGCAGCCACAGCACCAGTTGCGGCACGTAGGTGATCAGCGCCAGCGTGCCGAGCAGCGGCCACAGCCAGGGAATCACGGCCCGCACGGTCTGCCTCGAACGAAATCTTCGCCACCTTCTGCAGGACGAACAGCACCATCCCGACCGGCGGCGTCAGCAATCCGATCATCAGGTTCAGCACCATGATCAGGCCGAAATGCACCGGATCGATCCCCAGTTTGGCGATGATCGGCATGAACACGGGCACGAGGATCGTGATCGCCGCGATGGTCTCCATGAAGCAGCCGACGAACAGCAGGAAGATGTTGGCGAGCAGCAGGAAGACCAGCGGGTTGTCGCTGATCGACAGCACCCACGCGCCGATCAGCGTCGGTGACCTGGGTCGTCGTCAGCACCCAGGCGAAGATCGAGGCGCTGGCGACGATGAACAGCACGGTCGCGGTGGTCTCGATCGTCTCCATCGACACCTTGACCAGCATCCGCCAGCTCATCGTCTTGTACCAGACGAAACCGAGGAACAGCGCCCAGGCCACCGCGGCGACCGCCGCCTCGGTCGGCGTGAACAGGCCGCTCGCCATGCCGCCGATCAGGATCACCGGCGTCAGCAGCGCCATGAACGCCTCGAATTTGAACACCTTGTCGGCGACCATCACGGCGATCAGCGGAAGGCCGAAGCGCACGAAGCCGCCCAGCGTCTCGTTCGACCAGAGGAAATACAGGACGACCGAGGTCGACCGCGATCGCGCCAGTCTCCAGGAACGCGCGGCCCATCCGCGGCCACGAGAACGCGATGTCGGCGCCGTATTTCCGCACGTGCGCGTAGTAGCCGACCATCACCATCATGAACAGCGCCATCACCGCGCCCGGAATGAAGCCGCCGGCGAACAGCTTGCCGATCGACGTGTTCGCCTGCACGCCGTAGATCACCATCGGCAGCGACGGCGGAATGATCGGACCCAGCGTCGCCGAGGCGGCGGTGATGCCGACGGCGAACTCGGTCGGGTAGCCGTGGTCCTGCATCGCCTTGATTTCGATCGTGCCCAGGCCGCCGGCGTCGGCGACCGCGGTGCCCGACATCCCGGCGAAGATCACGCTGCCGATGACGTTGACGTGGCCGAGACCGCCCTTCAGCCAGCCGACCAGCGCCAGCGCGAAGTTGTAGATCCGGTTGGTGATGCCGGCCGAGTTCATCAGGTTGCCGGCAAAGATGAAGAACGGCACCGCCAGCAGCGGGAAGCTGTCCACGCCGCCGACCATGCGGTGCACGACGGTGAGCGGCGGGATCGTGCCGGAGATCCAGATGTAGAGCAGCGAGGCGATGCACATCGCGATGGCGATCGGCACGCCGGTCGCCATGATCGCGACGAAACCACCGAGCAGGATGCTGTTCATCGCGTCAGGCCTCCGCTTCGCCGGGGCGCTCGAGCACGCTCCAGCCCTGCTTCCAGTGCCGGATCGTGACCTGGATCGAACGGAAGGTCATCATCGCGAATCCCAGGCCCACGAGGCCGTAGATGTAGCTCATCGGAAAATCGACGACGGTCATCTTGAGGTTCTGCATTCTCGGGATCAGCAGCGCGGTGAGGTACGTCGCATAGGCGAAGAACGCGAAGCGCACGACATCGACGAGCGTGGACAGCGCGCGGCCGACCGGCGCGGGCAGCCAGCGGTACAGGAACTCGACGTGGATCTGCGTGTTCTTGCGCACGCCCATCGACGCGCCCACGAAGCAGACCACGATGAGCAGGTAGCGGGCGATCTCCTCGGTCCACGCCGCCGAGTCCTGCAGCACGTAGCGGGTGAAGAACTGGTAGAAGACGTCCACCGCCATCAGCCAGAAGAAGCCCAGCGTGAGCCAGTCCTCCCAGCCGTAGCCGGACAGGTCGACCGGTTCGTCGCTGGCGTGGAAATGGCCCTCGGAATCGAGGACGTGGTCTTCCGGCTGCTTGTCGATCGTGTTCATCGGGATACCGTCATCTCCGCAGCATCGGAATCCGGCGGCGCTCGCGCTCTACGCCAAACGCCGCCGGACTCCCTCGTATCCGGGGATCACGCACCGGCGCCCAGTCGCGCAGCGATGGCTCGCCGCGCTCATGGACGCATGCGTCACTTGATCGCCTGTATCTTGTCCCAGTCGGCCTTGGTGTAGCCCATCGACTCGAGCGACACCGTCTTCATGATCGCGTCCTGGAATCCCTTGCGATCGACGGCGTGGACATTGAGGCCCTTTTTCTTGAACTCGTCGGCGAGCTCGGCTTCGCGCTTCTTGATGTCGCCGGTGGCGCCGGCCGCCGCCTCCTGCATCACGTCGGTGAAGATCTTCTTGTCCGCATCCGACAGCTTCGACCACACGTGCGGCGCGACCTGCGTGGCGAGCGAGTCGACGATGTGACCGGTGAGGATGACGTTCTTCTGCACCTCGTAGAACTTCTTCGCCTCGATCGTCGTCAGCGGGTTCTCCTGGGCCTCGACGGTGCCGTTCTGCAGCGCGAGATAGACCTCGGCGAAGGCGATCGGTGTCGGATTGGCGTTGCAGGACTTCGGCAGCGCCATGTAGGCGGGCACGTCGGGCACGCGGATCTTGAGACCCTTCATTCCGGCGCAGTCGGTGAAATCGCGGTTCGATGTCGTATGGCGCGCGCCGTAGTAGGTCATGGCGGTGATCTGGATCCCCGTCTTCTGGCGGTATTCGTCGGTGAGTTCCTTGAACGCGCCGCTCTTCGCCCAGGCGACCAGGTGGTCGCCGTCGCGGAACGTATAGGGGTAGTAGCCGACGCCGATCCGCGGCATCGTGCGCGCGGCAAAGGAGAGCCCCGAGATGATCATGTCCACGGTGCCCAGCTGCAGGCCCTGATTGATGTCGGTTTCCTTGCCGAGCTGCGAGGCCGGAAAGACCGCGATCTCGTATCGACCGGCCGTGCGCTTCTTGATCTCCTCGGCGGCCCACACCGACCACTTGTGGTAGGGCTCGCTGGTTTCGTACACGTGCGCCCACTTGAGCTTCTGCTGGGCGGCGGCGGGTCCGGCGCAGACGGCGCAGGCCACGACGGCGGCGGCGGCCGACAGAAGCATCTTGTTGAACAATCGCATGGTTTCTCCTGGCTCCTTGGTTTGCTCGATGGCGAAGACGATCAGGCGCAGACGACCTGCACCTTGGTGCTCTTGCTCTTGTCGGCGGCGGCGTGGAATGCCGCCACCGCATCCTGCAGCGGATACTGGCCGGAGAGGAGCGGCCGGACATCGACGCGCCGCGTCGACAGGTAACCTACCGCCCAGTCGAACTCGATGCCCCAGCGGAATGCGCCGCGCAGGTCGAGTTCCTTGGCCATCAGCTCATTGACGACGAAGGGCAGCGGCTCGTGCGGCAGCGTTCCGACCTGGACGACGACCCCGCCCCGGTTGGTCGCGGCGACGCAGGTCTTCAATGCGGTGAAATTGCCGGAGACTTCGTAGGCAACGTCGTAGGCGGGCCTGGCGAGCCTGTCGCCTTCCCGGTCGGCGCGAATCACGTGATCGGCGCCGACGTCGCGCGCCTGGGCGAGCGGCCGGTCGAGGACGTCGGTCACCGTGACGCTCCTGGCCCCGGCAAGCCTCGCGGCCAGCACCGTGAGGCAGCCGATGGTGCCCGCACCGGTGATGAGAACGGACTTGCCGAGCAGGTCCCCGCCGCGGTTGACGGCGTGGAGAGCGACGGCGAGCGGTTCCGCGAATGCCAGTTCGCCGAGCGAAACGTCGCCGCCCACCGGATAGCACTGGCGTTCGCCCATGACGAAGTTCTCGCAGAACATCCCCTGCACGTGCGGGAACAGGCTGGCGCTGCCGAGGAATTTCATGCTGGTGCACAGCTGCTCGCGCCCTTGGCGGCAGTAGTCGCAGCGCCCGCAGGCGTGCGACGGCGAGATCGCGACCTTGTCGCCTTGCTTCACCCGGGTCACGCCCGGGCCGACCGCCTCGACCACCCCCGATGCCTCATGCCCCGGGATCAGCGGCTCGCGGACGACGAAGCTCCCGTTGCGCCCCTCGAAGTAATAGTGGAGGTCCGACCCGCAGATGCCCGCGGCGCCCAGGCGCAGGAGGACATCTCCCGGCCCGACGGTCGGCATCTCCGCGGGTTCCACCCGCAGGTCTTCCTTGGCATGGATCCGGCAGGCTAGCATCGTGTGCACTCCTTCGGTTCGGCGCGCGCTTCAGTGCAGGCTGTCCCAGCCCGTGTTGAAGCGCTTGTACGCGTGATTGAGGTGCCGCTGCATCGCGGCCCGCGCGCCGGGCGTGTCGCGCGCGGCGATCGCCTTCAGCACCGCCCGGTGCTCGGTCATTGCCGCCGTCCACAGCGCCGGCGTATTGTAGTGGTGCTCGAGCTGCTGGTAGAGCGGGCCGGCGCGCTCCTCCCAGAGCATCTTGACGACCGCGACCAGCGCGCCGTTGCCGGTCCCTTCGGCGACGCGTAGGTGGAACAGCCGGTCGCCTGCCAACGGCTGCCTGTCGCCCCCCATCTCGCGCTGCATCTGTTCCAACGCCTCTTCCATCGCCGTCACCTGGCCTTTCTTCGCCGACTTCGCCGCCAGCGCCGCACACTCGCCCTCGATGACATAGCGCGCGCGCAGCAGCTCGAAGGGGCCCGCTTCGGCATTCACGGAATCCGCCCCGCCCGGCGCGTTCGCTCCGGTCGTCGCAGGCAGCACGTAGATGCCGGATCCGATGCGGACCTCGACCAGCCCTTCGACTTCGAGCGCGATCAGCGCCTCACGCACCGAGGGCCGCGAAACGCCGAGCTGCTTGGCGAGATCGCGTTCGGGCGGCAGCCGGGAACCGGCAGGAAACTCGCCAGAACCGATCAGCTTGCGTATCTGGTCGGCGATCTGCCGATACAGGCGGCGCGGTTCGATGCTCTGGAATGGCATGTGCGGCGCCGAGGCTGGCTGGGGTCCGGACCCGACGCGACCGCCCGGGAGGAACGCGGCTCAGGATCGTCGGTACAGGTGGCGAAGGCTAATCCGCGGGCCAAAATTGGTCAAGTGGTATTACCAATTTAACCGGCGGGCGCCGGTCTGCCGCGGCGGCCGTGGCGATCGCTCCGCGGCCGATCTGCGCCGCCGCGGAGCGTCACGCGATTCCTAGGCTGCGATGGCCGCCGAATCCGCGCCGGCGACGGTATCGAGCGCCGCGTTGACCGCGCGGTCGAACAGCGGCACCGGTTCTATGACCACCCGGGCCCTGCCCGCGCGCATCTGCTGCGCCAGTTCCTGCGGAGTGAATATCCAGCCGCGGGCCCTCGAACGCCCGACGAATATGTACCGGCTCCGCATCGGGCTCACCCACCACAGGCGCGCGACGACCGCGTGACCGTCGTCGGCAAATTCGATCCACGACCCGACGATCATCTCGCCGACGAAATCGCAGATTTCCGAATAACGCATCGCCGCCCCGGCGCCGATGTCGGTCAGCGACGATGTCGGCGCGCGATGGGCCGCGAGCGGCGCGTTGCGCGACGCGGACCGCGCGGACGCACCGCCGCCGATCAGGCTGGTGTGCATTTCGTACAACTCGTCGAAGAACGCCGTGAACTGCTCCGCGGGCAGGTTCACCTCGCGGCATCCCCGGCGCAGGCCGACAATCAGCGAGGGGATCAGCCGGCAGAGACGGGTCCGGTGCGCATGCCGGTTCTTCGGTGAGACGCTCCACAGCAGATTGTCGAGCGTCTGCAGTGCCGCGGTGTAGCGACGGTTTCCGGCGATCTGCGGCTCGAGACGCGAGAGGTATTCGGTCCAGACAGTCTCCGCGAACGAACGGATGAAGAACGGCACGTCGAGGCCCATCAGCCGGTCCCGGACCAGGGCTCGCGCCTGCGACCGTCCCGGTTCGCCCTGCTCGGCGGCCATCGCGTCCATCACGTCCGAAGACAGGGCGATGGCCGTATGGCGCTGGTCGTCCTCGATGAAATTGCGCAGGCGGGCATCCGCCGCGTCGAAAACCGAGACGTCGAGCCGCATCTCCATCCGCACGTGTTCGACGACGTCCAGGGCGGCGGCCTCGAAGGCATGGAAATAGTCGGGATCCGTCGTCGCGCCGATCGAGGACTCCGCGAGGCGGTCCAGCAGCCGACGCGCCGGGTGCTCCCGGGTCGAGAACAGCGCCGGATCGATGATCGCGGCCTTGAGTATCGGCACCTGCAGGCGCTCGAAGACCGGATGCAGCGTGTCCGGAATCGACGGGTCGCGGAAGATGTGGTCGAACACGAGCCCGACCAGGTCCATCGTGGCCGAATGGTTCGAGCTTGCGATCTGGTCGACGACGACGGCGCGGATGTAAGGCACGAGGTTGGACGGCACCAGCGCGACGTCGTGCTTGCGGCCTCCGATCGGCGGCGCCGCGCGGACGATCGCCGAGGGCAGATCCATCGCCTGCAGGCGGTCGAGCATGTCGATCAGCGTCTTCGAGGCACGCTGCGCGGCAGGCGCCTCGGATGCGAAGGGATTGGGGGCGACAGGTCGCGGCGCCGGCGCGAAGCGCGGCCCTGCGGATTCGGCAACCGCTGCGCCGCTCTCGGCATCGAGCCGCGCCAGCTTCGACAGCGCGAAGCGGATTTCCTGATCCGGAAGGCGCATCGGAACGGTCTGCGACATTCCGAAGGGAATCTGCGTGCGCGAGCTGTTGGCCGGTCGCGCCGGGCCGCCGCCGGTGAACGTCGTACGCAGCGCCGGCGGCGGGTGACCGACGACGTGAAGGAAGGCGGTCGGCACCGACGGCACCGAGGGCACCGGCGCGGCCCCCGTCAGCAGTCGGCTGAACGTCTGGAAGAGGTCGCGTTCGTCACTCGGAAAGTGCGGACTCTGCACCCGCAGGCGCGCCTTGATGTCGGGCAGCACGTTCTGATCGGCGAGAAAGCGGTTCTCCGCGATGTACATCTTGAGGAACACGGGCGTGATGTCGGCGACGACGCGGTCCATCAGCGCGCGCCAGACATGCGACGTGCGGTAGACCGAGCGCGCGGCCGAGCCGATCGCATCCAGCACGTACGGCGGACCGAACGGATTGTCGAAAACATCGCCGCGGTCCTCGTTCAACAGCAGCGCGATGCGCGGATTGAGCGCGGCCAGCTCCGGCGCGGTCACCGCGTGCAGGTCGTTGACCGTCTTGATCAGCGCGACCTGTATCTCCTGGTCGAAGGGATCGAGCAGCTGGACGGTCGCAAGCGACGCCTGCGCGTCGGGACGGCCGCCGCGACGGCGATCGCCGGCGATCCGCCGTTCGAAGAGCAGCCGCAGGTTGGTCTCGTACTGCTCCAGCCACTGCTCGCGCTGCGCGCGGAAGTCGGCGATTTCACTCACCGAAACGTGCGCGCTGAAGTCGAAGAGATTGTTGGTTCCGCTCACTGACGCATGGATGGCGTCGCGCAGCCGGTCGACGAAGCGGCCGAAGACCTCGCTGACCAGCGCGTGTGCCCACGGCCGGGGGAAGCTGTGTCCTGCGGCCCGCCCTGCGGCAAAAAGCGACGTCTGAAATTCGGGTTCGCGCATCCTCCGTCCCTCCGGTTGGGGAATGGCCTATTGGCGGTGGGGGAAAACTTCGCACAAATTGCTTCCAGTGTCCAGCACAAGTGCATGATGTGGCTCACAATAGGCTGTGCAAAGACGGCATTTCCACCACAATAGCTTGCGGAGCACCCCGAAGCAGGCAGCCGCGTCGCCGACGCCACGCAGCCGGGGCGGCGCGCCGAATTGGTCAGGTGGTATTACCAATTAGCGCCCGGCGGCGTAAAATGCGCCGGCCCCACCGCGAGAGCTCCGCGCACGGTCCCGCGGGAACCGTGCGGACCCCGCCGGCCCCGGCGTCCGGCCGAAAATTCCGGCGCGCAGGGAGGGGGTCGAAGGCGCGCGGCGCGGCATGCTGTCTCCGGGCGGCGTCGCGTCGCGGTCCGCATCGCCGCGAACCAGCAAGCGAAATTGCGTCCCCGTCCACCCGATGTCCGCGACCACCATCTCCTCCATTCGTGCCACGCCGGTCACCGTGCCGCTCGAGGCCCCGCTCCTGCACAGCAATGGCGCGCACTGGGGCCGGTTCGTCCGCACGATCGTCGAGGTGGAAACCGGAGACGGCTACGTGGGCCTGGGTGAAATGGGCGGCGGCGGCGAAGACGCGACGCGCGCCTTCGCGGCGGTCGAAGGCTACCTGCGCGGCCACGACGTCTTCCGGCTGGAGGCGATGCGCTTCGCGATCTGCAATCCGACGGCGAGCCTCTACAACAACCGCACGCAGCTGCACGCGGCGATCGAGTTCGCCTGCCTCGACATCATGGGCCAGAAGCTAGGCGCCCCGGTCCACGCGCTGCTCGGGGGCAAGCTTCGCGACTCGGTCGAATTCGCGAGCTATCTCTTCTTCCGCTACAACGACCCCGCCACCGGCCGCGGCGAGGTCCGCACCGCCGAACAGCTGGTCGCCCACGCGCGCGCGCTGGCGGCCGAGCACGGCTTTCGCGTCCACAAGCTCAAGGGCGGCGTGTACCCGCCGCAGCACGAGCTCGCCTGCTACCGCGCGCTGGCCGGCGCGTTCCCCGGCGATCGCTTCCGCTACGACCCCAACAGCGCGCTCTCCCTCGCCGACGCGATCGACTTCGGGCGCGGCATCGAGGACCTGCGCAACGACTACTTCGAGGATCCGGTGTGGGGCATGCCGCAGCTTTCGCGGCTGAAGGAATTCGTCCCGATCCCCATCGCCACCAACACCGTCGTCGTCAACTTCGAGCAGCTCGCCGCCAATGTCGAGATGCGCGCGGTGGACGTCGTCCTGCTCGACACCACCTTCTGGGGCGGCATCCGCCCGTGCATCAAGGCCGCGGGCGTCTGCGAGACCATGGGCATCGGCGTCGCGGTGCACAGCTCCGGCGAGCTCGGCATCCAGCTCGCCACGATGCTGCATCTCGGCGCGGTGATTCCCAACCTCGGCTACGCCGCCGACGCGCATTACCACCACCTGACCGACGACGTGATCGTCGGCGGCCGCATGCCGTACAGGGACGGCGCGATTCATGTGCCGGACGGCAACGGCCTCGGCATCGCGCTCGACCGCGACAAGCTCGCGCAGTACCACGACCTCTACCGGCGGCAGGGCGGATACGCGTACGATCGCGATCCGGGCCGGCCCGGCTGGTATCCGCTGGTGCCGAACCGCGACTGGGCCGATCCCGCGCGGTCGCTCGCGCCGCGACTTTCGGGCGGCAGCTGACGCCGCGGACGATCTCGAAGCAGACGACAAGGAGACAGAATGATGAGCGGACGCCTCGCGGGAAAGATGGCGCTGATCACCGCCGCCGGACAAGGCATCGGCCGGGCCACGGCCATCGCCATGGCCAGGGAAGGCGCGCACGTCTATGCCACCGACGTGAACCCGACGCTCGTCCAGGGCCTGCAGGGCACGCCGGGCGTCACGCCGCGGGTGCTCGACGTGCTCGACGACACGGCGATCGCCAGGACCATGGACGAACTGCCCCCGCTCGACATCCTGTTCAACTGCGCGGGCTACGTTCACGCCGGGACGATCCTCGACTGCACGCCCGCCGACTGGGACCTGAGCTTCAATCTGAATGCCCGCGCCATGTACGTCACCATCAAGGGCGCGCTGCCGAAGATGCTGGCGAAAGGGGGCGGCAGCATCGTCAACATGGCCTCGGTGGCCGGATCGATCAAGGGCATCCCGAACCGCTTTGCCTACGGCGCCTCGAAGGCGGCGGTGATCGGACTCACCAAGGCGGTGGCCGCCGATTTCGTCACCCGGGGCATCCGCTGCAACGCGATCGCCCCCGGCACCGTCGATACGCCGTCGCTTGCCGACCGCATCAATGCGTTCGAGGACCCGGCCGAGGCGCGCAAGGCCTTCATCGCCCGCCAGGCGATGGGGCGGCTCGCGAAGGCCGAGGAAATCGCGCCGCTGGTCGTGTTTCTGGCCTCCGACGAGGCGGCATTCGTCACCGGCAACACCTATTCCTGCGACGGCGGGATGACCATCTGAGCTTCGCCGACACGACGGGCAACGGGCGCTCGCCGCGCCTTCGTCCGCGCGCGACCGGTTCGGCTGCCCTGCACTCATTCGACCCCATGACCAAGGAGAAATCATGAAACTCGTACGCTACGGCCCCGCCGGCAAGGAAAAGCCCGGCCTCGTCGACGCCGACGGCAAGCTGCGCGACCTGTCGCGCAAGGTGAAGGACATCGGTCCCGACGCCCTCGCGCCCGCGAAGCTCAAGGAGCTCTCGAAGCTCGACCCGAAGAAGCTGCCCCTGGTGAAGGGCCGCCCGCGCCTCGGTCCCTGCGTGACGATGCCGTCGAAATTCGTCGCCATCGGCCTCAATTTCAGCGACCACGCGAAGGAGACAGGCTCGCCGATTCCCGAGCACCCGGTCGTGTTCTTCAAGTCGACGACATGCATCGTCGGCCCGAACGACAACATCATGGTGCCGAAGGATTCGACGCAGCTCGATTGGGAGGTCGAGCTCGGCGTCGTGATCGGCCGGACCGCGCGCCACGTTGCCGAGAAGGATGCGCTGAAGCACGTCGCCGGCTATTGCGTCGTCAACGACGTTTCCGAGCGCGATTTCCAGCTGAAGAAGGGTGCGAGCCAGTGGAGCAAGGGCAAGGGTTGCGACACCTTCGGGCCGCTGGGACCGTGGCTGGTCACCTCCGACGAGATCGGGAATCCGCAGGACCTCGCGATGTGGCTGGACGTCAACGGCGTGCGCAAGCAGACCGGCAGCACGAAGACGATGATCTTCGGCGTCGCGCAGCTCGTGGCCGACGTCTCGCGCTACATGACGCTGCTGCCCGGCGACGTCATCACGACGGGCACGCCGCCCGGCGTGGGCATGGGCATGAAGCCCCAGCAGTGGCTGCAGGCGGGCGACGTGGTCACGCTCGGCATCGCCGGGCTCGGCGAGCAGAAGCAGAAGGTCGTCGCCTATCGCAAGGGGCGCTGAAGCATGGGCGCGCGCCACCGATCCTTGCTACGGGCCGCCGGTCGATGGGCGGGCATCGCCGCCGTCGGCTGCGCGCTGCTCGCCGGGCTCGCGCCGGCCGTCGCCGTTGCGCAGCCGTACCCGGCGAAGCCGGTGCGCCTGATGGTCGGCGCGTCGCCGGGCGGCGGGACCGACATCGTCGCCCGCATGCTCGGCAAGGAGCTCGGCGACACGATGAAGCAGCCGTTCGTCGTCGAGAACCGGCCGGGCGCGTCGAACACCATCGCCGCCGACGTCACCGCCAAGTCGCCGCCCGACGGCTACACGCTGCTCGTCGCCACCAACACCGGACAGGCGATCGCGCCGCATCTCCTCAAGCTCGGCTTCGACGCGCTCAAGGATCTCACGCCGGTCGCGCTGGTGATGGTGGTGCCCAACGTGCTCGTCGTCGGGCCCGCCGTCACCGCGAAGGACGTGCGCGAGCTGGTCGCGCAGATGAAGGCGAAGCCCGGCACCTTCAACTATGCATCGTCGGGCTCGGGCAGCACGCAGCACCTTGCCGGCGAGGCGTTCAAGAATCTGGCCGGCGTGCAGATGACGCACGTGCCCTACAAGGGCAGCAGCCAGGCGCACGTCGACCTCATCGCCGGCAACGCGCAGATCATGTTCGACACGACGTCTTCGGCGATCGGCCAGATCAAGGGCGGAAAATTGCGCGCGCTGGCGGTGACCACGGCGCGGCGTTCGCCGGAACTCCCCGATGTGCCGACGCTCGCCGAGGCCGGCTTTCCCGGACTGGAGATGACGACCTGGTACGGCGTGTTCGCGCCGGCGGGCACGCCGAAGGACATCGTCGTCCGGTTGCACGACGAGATCGCCAGGGCATTGAAGACGCCGGAAGTGCAGAAGCGCATCACCGGGCTGGCCGGCGAAGCCGGCAACCTCACCATCGAGCAGTTCGCCGAACTGAATCGCGCCGACTACGATCGCTTCGGAAAACTGATCCGCGAGGCGGGCGTCAAGATCGAGGATTGACCGCCGCCCTCGGTACGCGGCCGGGTCAGGGCGCGGTGTACGCGGTCTTGACCGTGGTGAAGAATTCGGCGGCGTAGCGGCCCTGTTCGCGCGAGCCGTAGCTCGATCCCTTGCGGCCGCCGAACGGCACGTGGTAATCGACGCCGGCGGTGGGCAGGTTGACCATCACCATGCCGGCCTGCGCATGGCGCTTGAAATGCGTCGCGTGTTTGAGCGACGTGGTCACGATGCCGGAGCACAGCCCGAACTCGGTATCGTTGGCCAGCGCCAGCGCTTCGTCGTAGCCCGCGGCACGGATGACGCAGGCCACCGGGCCGAAGATCTCCTCGCGCGCGATGCGCATGCCGTTGTTCGCGTCGGTGAACAGCGCGGGAGCGAGGTAATAGCCCTCGCTTCCGCGCGTGAGACGCTCGCCGCCGACGGCGAGACGGGCGCCCTCGGCCTTGCCCACCTCGATGTACGCGAGGTCCTGATCGAGCTGGCTCTGGTCCACGACGGGCCCGATGTCGGTGCCCGCCGCCAGCGCATCGTCGACCTTGAGCGACTTCAGCTTCTCGGTCATCGCCGCGACGAAGCGGTCGTGGATGCCGGCGGTGACGATGAGCCGCGACGACGCCGTGCAGCGCTGGCCGGTCGAGTAGTACGCGCCCTGCGTCGCCGCGTTGACCGCGGTCGGCAGGTCCGCGTCGTCGAGCACGACCAGCGGATTCTTGCCGCCCATTTCCAGCTGGACCTTGGCCATCCGCGCGATCGCCTTGGCGGCGATGGCGCGGCCGGTGCCGACCGAGCCGGTAAAGCTGATCGCGGCGACGTCGGGGTGATTGACCAGCGTCTCGCCGACGACCGATCCGCGGCCCATCACCAGATTGAAGACACCGGCGGGCAGGCCGGCCTTCGCCAGGATCTCGGCCAGCGCCCACGCGCATCCCGGCACGAGATCGGCGGGCTTCATCACGACGGTGTTGCCGTAGGCCAGCGCCGGCGCGATCTTCCAGGCCGGAATCGCCATCGGGAAATTCCACGGCGTGATCAGGCGCGACGACGCCGACCGGCTCGCGGGTGACCTCGACGTCGATGCCCGGGCGCACCGATGCGAGCTTGTCGCCCGAGAGGCGCAGCACTTCCGCCGCAAAGTACTTGAAGATGAGTCCGGCGCGCGCCGCTTCGCCGATGCCCTCGGGCAGCGTCTTGCCTTCCTCGCGCGACAGCAGGCGGCCGAGCTCGTCCTTGCGCGCGAGGATTTCCGATCCGGCGCGGTCGAGCATGTTCGAGCGCTCCTGGATCGATCCGACGGCCCAGGCCGGAAACGCCGCTGCGCCGCGGCAACGGCCGCGAGCGTCTGCGCGGCATCGGCCTGCGCGTATTCGCCGATCACGTCGCGCACATCCGACGGATTGCGGTTGGCGGTCACCGTGGCGCCGGCGACCCATTCGCCGCCGATGAAATTCGTGAAGGTTTCGGGCATCGTGTAGCTCCGGTCGGCGCGGGCGGCGCTAGAGCAGTTTCCGCCGCGCAAGGTTGGCCATCAGCGCGCCCGTGCCGAAAGTCCACGGCGCGATGCGGTCGCTGTGGTTGACGCGGTTGACCAGGGCGCCGAGGCGCGGCGTCGCCACGGTGACGACGTCGCCGACGACATGGGTGAAGCCCTGGCCCGGCGCCGGCGGTCCTGGGTCGGCGCGAACATGGTGCCGAGGAACAGCACGAAACCGTCGGGATACTGGTGATTCGCTCCGATGGTCTGGCCGACCAGGTCCAGCGGATCGCGGCTGATCATCGACATCGAGCTGCTGCCGTCCAGCGCGAAGCCGTCGGGTCCGTCGACGCGCATGGCGAGGTCGCAGCGGCGCACGTCGTCGATGCCGAAATCGTCGTCGAACAGGCGGATGAAGGGCCCGATCGCGCAGGAGGCGTTGTTGTCCTTGGCCTTGCCGAGCAGCAGCGCGCTGCGGCCTTCGAAGTCGCGCAGGTTGACGTCGTTGCCGAGCGTCGCGCCCACCGTCCGCCCGCGGCTGCTCACCGCCAGCACGATCTCGGGCTCGGGATTGTTCCAGTCCGACTTCGGATGGATGCCGATCTCGGCGCCGAGGCCGACCGCGGACATCGGCTGCGACTTGGTGAAGACCTCGGCATCGGGGCCGATGCCGACTTCGAGATACTGCGACCACATGCCCTTGCCGATCAGCAGCGTCCTTGAGCCGCGCGGCTTCGGGCGAGCCGGGACGGATGCTGGCGAGGTTGTCGCCGATCACGGCGACGACGTCCCGGCGCGCGGACTCCGCCTTCGACGCGTCGCCGCCCGCCTGCTCCTCGATCACGCGCTCGAGCATGCTGGAGACGAAGGTGACGCCGGCACGCCTTGATCGCCTGCAGATCGCAGGGCGCGAGGAACCACGGTCGCGAGCGGTCCTGTCCGTCGATGCCCGAATTGGCGAGCGTTTCCGCCAGCGGCGCGAGCCGCGGCAGCCCCCGGGCCGAGCGGACCGCGGCCGCGGGGTCGGGAAGCTCGAGCAGGCGGCTGGACGTCGGCGCCACCGACGACAGGTCGTAGATCCCGTCGTCGCGGACCTGGACGAGCACCGGCCCTTCGGCTGCGGGGAGCCAGGCGCGTCCGACCAGCAGCGCACGGTCGTGGTCCCGGGGCAGGCAGTTCGCAGGTGTCAGCAGGTGATTCATGGTCAATACGTGGCACGGCCGCCGGAAAGATCGAAAACCGCGCCCGTCGCGAACGAACAATCGTCGGAGCAGAGCCAGGCGACCTGCGCGGCGATCTCGTCGACGGTCACGAAGCGTCGCATCGGAATCCGGTCCAGGATCTCCTGCCGCCGCTCGGGCGTGAGGTCGCGCGCCATCGCCGTCTCCGCAATCGCCGGGGTCACGGCGTTGACCGGAATGCCCGAGCCGGCCAGTTCCTTGCCGAGCGTCTTGGTCAGCGCGATCAGCCCCGCCTTCGACGCGGCGTAGGCGGCAGCGCGCGGCATGCCTTCCTTGGCCTGGATCGACGAGACGTTGACGATGCTACCACGCCTTCCCGACGCCGGATCCGGCGGATTGGCGAGGAGCAGAGGGACGACCACGCGGCAGCAGATGAACGCGCCGGTGAGGTTGACGTCGAGCACGCGGCGAAAATCCGCGGTCGCGTGCTCCCAGGTGTCGGCGACCGGCCCGAGGATGCCGGCGTTGTTGACGAGAATGTCGACGCGGCCGTAGCGATCGATGGCGGCGCGCGCGGCCGCGTCGACCGCCGCCTCGTCGGTGATGTCGACGACCTGCGCGATGGCGCGGTCACCGAGGAGCCGCGCCGCCTCCGCGACGGCCGGCGCGTCGGCATCCCACAGCGCGACCGACGAGCCGCCGGCGAACAGCCGCGCCGCGATCGCCCGGCCGAAGCCGCCGGCGCCGCCGGTGACGATCGCCACGCGGCCGGCAAAGTCGTAGCCGACCGGCCGCATCAGCGTCGCGGCGATGAACCCATTGCTGAAGAAGCTCGCCGGGGTCATGTCCGTCTGCAGCTCCTGGTACTCCTTCATCAGCTTCAGCGTCTGTTCCCAGTCCGCCGGGGACATCCAGCCTAGGGGCTGCGCGGCGCCGCCGTTGGCGCGAACGAGCGTCAATCCGGCCTTCAGCTGTTTCAGCGCCAGGTCGCGGTCCAGATCGGGCTTGAGCCTGGCGATGGCGGCGATCGATTCGTCGGGATTCTTCTCGGCGTACGCCAGCGCCTTCTGCGTGGCGCGGGCGAAGCGGCGCACGAGATCCGGATTCCTGTCTATCGTCTCCTTGTTGGCATGCAGGACGAGCCCCAGCGTGTTGACGCCGATGTCGCTGTAGTTGAACGTCCCCACCGGCATCCCGCGCTGCGGCAGGATCAGCGCCTGGTTCTCGAGCCCGCCGAGCATCGCGTCGACGCGCTTCTCGAGCATGGCGACGATCTTGCCGGCGCCGTCGACGCGCAGGAACTTGATCGCGTCGCCGCTCAACTTGTTGTTGCTCACGATCGCCGGGAAGATCACCAGCCCCGCCTCGCCGGTGGTCGCGGCGAGGGTCCTGCCCTCCAGGTCCTTCAGCGACTTGATGCCCGAGTCCGAGCGATAGATGATCGCGAACGGCGACTTGTTCATGACGCCCATGAAGGCCTGAATAGGGGCGCCCTTGGTCGCCCCCGCGATCACGCTGGACCCGTCGGACAGTCCGAAGGTGTCGGACTTCGCACCCACCAGCTGCACGGCGCGGCCGGAGCCCTGCCCCTCGCCGATGGTGAGGTCGATCCCTTCCTCCTTGTAGTAGCCCTTGTCGACGCCGAGGTAGAAGAACGAGTGGAAGCCGTAAACCAGCCAGTTGAGGCGCAGCGACGCCTTGTCCTCGGCGGCCGCCGCGCCGGCCAGCGACAGCGCCACGCCCAGCGCGACCCAGCGAATCAGTTGCTTCATGTCTCCTCCTCGGTGTTGTTCAATGCGCGTGCGGCGAATGCCTGCCCGTCGCCGGTCACGGATTGCCGGCCAGCGACGGACCCGCGTTGCCCGCGCCCTGCCGGCGCGAGATGTGCCACGGAATCGAGAACCGCTCCACCAGCTCGACGGCGCCGTAGAGCGTAAGTCCCAGCGCCGACAGCACGATGATGGTCGCGAAGGTCATGCTGGTGTCGAGCGCGCCGTTGTATTCGAGCAGCAGGTAGCCCAGCCCCTGGTCGGAGGCGACGAATTCGGCGACGACTGCGGCGGTGGCCGACAGCGCGGCCGCGACCTTGAAACCGGTGAACAGCGTCGGCAGCGCGTGCGGCAGCTGCACCTTCCAGAAGGTGCGCATCCGCGACGCGCCGGTCGACCGCGCGAGGTCGACGATGTCGGCGTCCACCGAACGGAACGCGGTGATGGCGCTGACGACGACCGGAAAGAACGACAGCAGGAAGACCAGCAGGACCTTGGGCATCAGCCCGAAGCCGAACCAGATGATGAACAGCGGCGCCACCGCGATCTTCGGGATGATCTGGAAGAACACCAGCAGCGGATAGATGATCGCCTGCAGGCTGCGCGAGAAGGCGATCAGCAGCGCGATCGCGACGCCGAACACCACCGCGGCGAAAAAGCCGAGCAGCATCGGCTGCACGGTGTACGCGCTGGCGGCGGCGAGCCGGGGAAGGCGGCGCCACAGGTCGGCGAAGATCTGCGTCGGCGGCGGCAGGATGTAGGCGGGGACTCCCGCGAGCGCGGACCGCGATTTCCCACACCAACAGGAAGCCAATGAAAGTGAGCGCTAGCTGTACCGGCTGCTCAAGGCGGCCCAATCGCAATCCGAGCACGGACGTTCCTCCATCGGCAGTTGACAGGTGCTGCGCCGTCAATTATTGTAACTTTGTTCCAACAGGAAAAGTGTCACATTAACGATGCGCGTTGTCAAGGGCGTCCTCGAACGGTGCCTGGAGGCACTGGAATTCCTCTCCGCCGAGGCGCGGTGGCTGCGGCTGTCGGAAATCGCCGCGCGCCTCGACGTCCCCAAAGGCGCGACCCACCGCCTGCTGGCCCAGCTGTGCGAGCAGGGCTGGGTAGAGCAGGACGCGAGCACCGACCAGTATCGGCTGACGCTCAAGCTCTCGCTGCTCGGCCAGCAGTATCTGCACGGCACCGGGCTCCCGGGCCTCGTCCAGCCGATCCTCGACGAGGTCGCCGCGCAGTGCCGCGAACTGGTGCGGCTCACCGTCGTGCAGGGCGGCGGGCTCGAGTGGCTCGCCTCGGCGCAGGGCGCGGCACCCGGGCTCATGTACCAGCCGGTGATGAGCGGCCCGCTGCTGCTGCACGCGACCGCCAACGGCAAGGCGTGGCTCGCGACCATGAGCGACGAGGAAGCCGCGCGGCACGCGCTGGAGAGCGGACTCGGCAAACCCGGCCCCTACGGTCCGCGCGCCGTCATGACGCGTCGAGGGCCTGGCGAAGGAACTCGCGGCCACCCGCAAGCGCGGCTACGGCCTGGCGGTCGAGGAGGCCGAGCCGGGCGTCGCCGCGCTGGCCGTCGCCATCCGCGCGGTCCCGCCGGACCCGTCGTCGGCACGATGAGCATCGCCGGTCCGCTGCTGCGCGATCACGCCGTCGCGCTACGACGAATTCCACCGCCTGCTGCGCGAGGCGGCCGGCAAGCTTGCAATGATCTGGCCCCGCGGCGTGGGCGCAACCCGAGGAGCAGCCATGGACGGCATCCGCATTCACGGCGTGACCAAGACGCTACCGGCGCGGCGAGCAGGAGACGCTGGCGCTGGCCGAGGTCAACATCGACGTCGCCGACGGCGAATTCATCGCCATCGTCGGCCCGTCCGGCTGCGGCAAGTCGACGCTGCTGCGCCTGGTCGCCGGCCTGCACTCCTGCACCACGGGCACGATCGAGGTTTCCGGCAGGAACGTCGCCGGACCGGTCACCAACGTCGGCATCGTCTTCCAGAGCCCGGTGCTGCTCGAATGGCGCAACACGCTCGACAACGTGCTGTTCCAGGCCGACATGCGCGGGCTGCCCGGTCGAGGAATACCGCGCCGCGCGCCATCGAGCTGCTGCAGCAGGTGGGGCTCGACGAATTCGCCGACCGCTATCCGCACGAGCTCTCCGGCGGCATGCGCCAGCGCGCCTCGATCGCCCGCGCGCTGCTGCACGATCCGCCGCTGCTGCTGATGGACGAGCCGTTCGGCGCGCTCGACGCGCTGACGCGCGAGCAGATGCGGCTCGACATCGAGGAGCTGTGGATGCGCACGCGGAAGACGGTGCTGTTCATCACCCACAGCGTCGACGAGGCGGTGCTGCTCGCCGACCGGGTGCTGGTGATGTCGGCGCGGCCCGGGCGCATCGACCGGGAGATCGTGATCGGCCTGCCGCGGCCGCGCGGACTCGAAGCGCGGCATACTTCGCGTTTCGTCGAAGTCTGCGACGAGATCAACGAGATATTCTTCCGCCATGGCGTGCTGAAGCGCACCGCCTCCGCCCACGCCTGACGACCACCGGGGAATCGACGATGACGTATACCGCAACGAACGAAGCCGCCCGCGTCCTCGTGGCCGCACGGCGCAGCGGACACAGGCCCGCCGGACTTCCGGAAGCCTGCCGCCCGCCCGACATCGCCTCCGCGCTGGCGGTCCAGCGCCGCGTGACCGAGCTGCTCGACCTGCGGATCGGCGGCTGGAAATGCTCGCTGCCGACCACCGACAAGACGACGGTCGCGCCGATCTACGCGCCGACCCTCCAGCGGACGTCCCCCTGCGCGGTCACCGCCACCGACGGCGCCACCCAGATCGAGCCGGAGATCGCCTTCGTCCTCGGGCGCGACCTGCCGCCGCGCGCGGCGCCGTATACCGAAGCCGAGGTTCGCGGCGCGATCGCGGAGATGCACCTGGTGCTCGAATTGCTGGGCTGCCGCTATGCCGATCCCGCCGCGGTCGGCTTTCCCGAGATGCTGGCCGACGGCGCCAACAACCAGGGGCTGTTCGTCGGCCCGGTGGTGGAGCGCGGCCTCGATCGCAGCCTCGACGCCTTCGCGGTGACGATCGCCGGGCCGTCGGGCACGCTGCTGACACGCGACGGCCGGCATCCGGACGGTCATCCGCTGCGCCCGTTCACCTGGCTCGCGAACTTCCTCGGCGGGTACGGCGAGCAGCTGCGCGCCGGCCAGGTCGTCACCACGGGATCGTACGCCGGCGCGCTGACCGTGCCGCTCGCGACACCGCTGACCGTCACTTTCGGCGACCTCGGCGCGCTGGCGGTGACGCTGGTCGCGGCGCCATGATCGCGCCACGGCTTCCGAGTCTCCGACCGGACCCGCGATGAGCCTCGCGGGCCTGGGCGCCGTCGCCATCTGGCACGACCTCGCGCCGGAAGCGAAGGACGATTTCTGCGAGTGGCACAACCGCGAGCACATGCCCGAGCGCGTCGGCATTCCCGGTTTTCGCCGCGGGCGCCGGTACGTCGCCGCATCCGGCGGGCCGGAATACTTCAACCTCTACGAAGCCGACAGCCCCGAGGTGCTCGGCGGCCAGGACTATCTCAACCGGCTCAACGCGCCGACGGAATGGACGAAGCGGGTCGTGCCTTCGTTTCGCAACGTGGCGCGCTCGATCTGCCGCGTGGCGTACACCTCCGGCGTCGGCCAGGGCGGATTCATGCTGACCCAGCGCTACGACATCGCCGCCGCCGATCGCGAACGGTCGGTCGACGCCATGCGCTCCCGCCTCCTGCCGCCGCTCGCCTATCGCAACGGCATCGCCGGCGTGCATCTGCTGCTCGCCGACGAGGCGGCGAGCCGGATCGAAACCGTCGAGAAGGCGGCGCGGGCGGACGCCACGCTGGTGCCGACGTGGATCGTGCTGATCGAAGGCGGCGCGGCGGCGGACGTCCGCGCGGCCGGCGAAGCGCTGGCGTCCGATCTCCGCGCGCTGCCGGTCGGCTCGGCGCCGGCCACCGCGGTCTACCAGCTCCAGCACGCGCGCTGCAAGACGCCGTGGAGCGCGGGCTGAACGTCGTGCCTTGCCGCCCCCCGCGGCGTTCGAGGCGGCGGCTTTTCCTGCATACTTGACGCGCCGGCCGGCGGTCATCCGGCCCATTCGAAGTTCAGGAGATCCCGATGGCGCTCGTTCCCCTGGTCGAGTACCAGGATGCCCCGCCGGAAGTGCGCGCCGTCTACGACGACATCCGCGCCACGCGCAACGTCGACTGGATAAACAACTTCTGGAAGGTCCTCGCCAACGATCCCGCGACGCTGAAGCGGGTCTGGGAATCGGTGAAGCAGGTGATGGCGCCGGGAGAGCTCGACGCGCTGACCAAGGAAATGATCTACATCGCCGTCAGCGTCACCAACAATTGCGAATACTGCATCCTGTCGCACACGGCGGGCGCCCGAGCCAAGGGCATGACGCCGCAGATGTTCGCCGAACTCATGGCGGTCGTCGCGCTCGCCAACGAGACGAACCGCCTGTCCAACGGCTACCGGATCGACGTCGACGAGCGCTTCCAGGCGCCGGTGGCGCCCTGACGCTCGGCACGCGCCCGCGATGCCCGACAATCCCGCAACGCGCGGCGAGATCCTGTTCCCGGAGATCGAGCCGTACGCCAACGGCCGGCTCGCCGTCGACGCCGTCCACACAGCTGTACTGGGAGACCTGCGGCAATCCGCGGCGGCGTGCCGGTCGTGTTCCTGCACGGCGGGCCGGGCGGCGGCTGCCTGCCGCATCACCGCCGCTTTTTCGACCCCGCGCTTCTGGCGCATCGTGCTGTTCGACCAGCGCGGCGCCGGGCGCTCGACGCCGCTCGCCGAGCTCACCGACAACACCACGCCGCACCTCGTCGCCGACCTCGAACGGCTGCGCGGCACCTGCGGCATCGACCGCTGGCTGGTGTTCGGCGGCTCGTGGGGCTCGACGCTGGCGCTCGCCTATGCCGAGGCGCACCCGGAGCGCTGCCTCGGCGCTGGTGCTGCGCGGCATCTTCCTCGCGCGGCCGGCGGAGTTCGACTGGTTCCTGCACGGCATGCGCCACGATCTTTCCGGAAGCATGGCGCGCGTTCGCCGGATTCCTGCCCGAGGCCGAGCGCGGCGACCTGCTCGGCAACTACTACCGCCGCCTGACCGATCCCGATCCCGCGCGTGCACCTGCCGGCGGCGCGTGCCTGGGATCGCTACGAAGGCGCCTGCTCGACGCTGCTGCCGGCCGAACGACTTCGCGCCGCAGGTCGACAGCGACGCGTCGGCGCTCGCGATCGCCCGCATCGAGGCGCATTACTTCGTGCACCGCGCGTTCCTCGACCGCCGACCAGCTGCTGCGCGACTCGCGCGCATCCGCCATCTGCCCTGCACGATCGTGCAGGGCCGCTACGACATCGTGTGTCCGCCGCGTCACCGCCGACGCGCTCGCCGCGCGCGTGGCCCGAAGCCGAGTTCATCGTCGTTCCCGACGCCGGTCACTCGGTGCGCGAGCCGGGCATCGCGCGCGAGCTGGTCGCGGCGGTGGAACGGATGCGACGCGGCGGGATCCGCGACGCGCTGATTCCGCCGCGCGGTCGCAGGCGATCGCACGCCAGCGGCGGCAACACCATCCGGATGCGCACGCCGACTTCGTTTGCGACCGTGTCGGTGTCGGCCCACAGGCCGTCGCCGATCCTGAAGTCGAGCCGGTTGACGCGTGAACTTGCCTTCGGCGACGCTGTTGCCGGCGCCGTCCTTTCCGAGCGCCATCGGCACCACGACGTCCCGGGTGACGCCCTTGATCGACAGCGGCCCGGCGATCTCGTAGCGGTCGCCGCCGAGATTCTTCATGCGCGGTCGACGCGAATCGCGCCACCGGGAAACTTCGCGGTGTCGAACCAGAGCGGGCGCCTCGATCTCGGCTCTCCGATTCCTCGCTGGCGAGGTGCGATGCTCGCGAGCTCGATCTCGAAATCGGCCCTCGATTCGGCGAGGTTCTTCGGGCGGAAATCGACGTTCGCCTTCCACCTGCGGAAAGTGCCGTCGACGTCGACGCCGGTCTGCTTGCGAACGGAAGCGGATCTCGCTCTTGTCGATCAGCACGCCCTGGGCGGACGCGCCCCCGCCCGCCGCCATCAGCATCGCGGCAAGCGGTGGAATGAACGAACGGAGTGATTTCATGGCGGCGAGTCCTTTCCGTTGCGTGAACCGGACGGCGGCATCCACGCCGGGCACACCCTCCCGGGCAGGCGGCGCCGCACCTGCTCGCGGCACCGGCAGGGAGAATGACCCCTGCGGACGGCGCGAAGTTCCATTTCCGCGGACCGCCGCGGGCCCCGCGACCCGCCCCGCGAGCGACTGACCGGGCGCCATCGGGGCTGCCGATGCCTCCGGACACCCGCCGAGCATCGACGCGATTCCCGGCCGGTCCGCCGACCCCGCGCCGCTATAATCGGAGCCGTCACGCAATGCGCCCGGCTTCCTGCCCTGTCCGCAGCGACGGTCATCGCCGTTGCGCGCCTCGCGCTGCTGGTCGCCGCATCGTGTCTCGCCCCGCTCGCGACGGCGCAACCGACCGCTGCCCTCGGGCGGCGACGGCGCCGCCGCGCGAGGCGCCCAAGGATCGGCCTCGTGCTCTCCGGCGGCGGCGCGCGCGGCATCACGCACATCGGCGTGCTCAAGGTGCTGGACGAACTGCGCATTCCGGTCGACTACATCGCCGCGACGTCGATGGGCTCGATCGTCGGCGGCCTCTACGCGAGCGGCATGCCGCCGGCGACGATGCAGGAAGTCGTCACCACGGTCGACTGGACGACGCTGTTCTCCGATTCGCCGCCGCGCGCGCGAGCTGAGTTTCCGCGACAAGCAGCGCGACACGCGGTTTCCGCTGCCGCTCGAGATCGGCTTCCGCGACGGCGAGATCCGCGGCTTCCAGGGCGCGCTGTCCGGCGGCAACCTCGAGCTCTTCCTGCACGAACTCACCGAGCAGGGCCGACGGCGATCCGCGATTTCGACCGCCTGCCGATCCCGTTTCGCGCGGTGTCGACCGACATGGTCACCGGCAAGCCCTACGTCTTCGACGCAGGGCCCGCTGTACGAAGCGATGCGCGCCAGCATGTCGATCCCCGGCGTGTTCTCGCCGATCGAGCTTCGCGGTCACCTGCTCGGCGACGGCGGCCTCGTCGACAACCTGCCGGTCGACGTCGTGCGCAAGATGGGCGCGGAAGTCGTGATCGCCGTCAACATCGGCACGCCGCTGATGACGCGCGAGCAGCTGTCCTCGATCGTCGGGCTCACCGGCCAGATGATCAACATCCTGACCGAGCAGAACGTGCGGGCGCAGCTCGCATCGCTGCGGCCCGGCGACGTGCTGATCTCGCCCGATCTGGGCGCGCTGTCGGCCGTCGATTTCAATCAGGGCGCGGAGTTCATCGCGCAGGGCGAGGCCGCCGCGCGGCAGGCGGCGCCGCAGCTCGCCGCGCTGGCGCTGTCCGAGAGCCGCCTACGCCGCGTACAAGGCGGCGCAGCCGCAGTTCGCCGACACGCCGCCGCCGCGTGATCGAGTTCGTCCGGCTCGAAGGCACCGAGTACGCGAACCCGAAGGTGCTCGAGGCGAAGCTCGACGTGCCGCTCGGCGCAGCCGCTCGACACCAAGACGCTGGACGTCGGCATCTCGCGCCTCTACGGCACCGGCGAATACGAGCGCATCGACTACCGCATGGTCGAGCGACGGCGACCGCAGCGGGCTCGTCGTCGACGTGCAGCGAAAAGTCGATGGGGCCGAACTACCTGCGCTTCGGGCTCGCGTATTCGACCGACTTCCAGGGCGAGTCCACGCTTCTCGCTGCTGGTCGGCCACCGGCGCGTGTGGGTGAACAGCCTCGGCGCGGAATGGCTCAACGAAATCGAGCTCGGCCGCATCGTCCGCGCCGCCACCGAGTTCTACCAGCCGCTCGACATCGACGCAATCGGTGTTCGTGTCGGCGCACGGCTCGCTGCAGAACGTGCCGCGCTACGTCTTCGACGGCTCGCAGCGCGTCGCCGAATACGCGGTGCGAGACCAACGACGCGGGCCTCGACCTCGGCATGCCCGCTCGGCAATTCGGGCGAGATCCGCATCGGCCCGACGTACACGTACTACAAGGGCAGGCCGACCGTCGCCGTCCCCGGCTTCCAGTCGACGCGGCAGACCGATGCCGGCGTGCGCGTCCTCGGCGCGCTGGGACAACCTCGACAACGCGTTCTTCCCGCGCCGCGGCGTGCAAGGCCGACCTCGACGTGTTCTACGGCCAGCGCACGCAGCGGCTGGGCTCGAACCCCGACGAGGTCAGCAACAGGCTGGGGCGCGGCGATTTCGTCGCCAACGCCGGCATCCGGTTCGGCGCCGACAGATTTCGTCAACGTCGCCGCGCACGCCGGCGCGCTGTCCCGCGACGATCCGTCGCTCGTCAATCCGTTCCTGCTGGGCGGCTTTCTCAACCTCTCGGGCCTGCGCAACGGCGAACTCGCCGGCAGCTACCTCGGCCTCGGGCGCGTCGTCTACTACTACCGGATCGCGCGCGTTCCCTACATCGGCGGCAGCGTCTTCGCCGGAGGCTCGCTCGAAGCCGGCAACGCCTGGCAGCAGCGCGATGCGGTGATCGTGCGAGCGACCTGGTCAAGGCCGGCAGCGTCTTTCTGGCCGCCGACACCTTCCTCGGCCCGATCTACTTCGCGTACGGACGCGCGTCCGGCGGCGCGTCGAGCTTCTACCTGCTCCTGGGCCGCCCGCCGTGACCAACGCCGACTGGCTCGCGCGCAGCCGCAGCGCCGTGTGGCATCCGTGCACGCAGATGAAGGTGCACGAGACGCTGCCGCTGGTGCCGATCGCGCGCGGGCAGGGCGCATGGCTGTACGACTTCGACGGCCGCCGCTACCTCGACGCCGTGAGTTCGTGGTGGGTGAACCTCTTCGGCCACGCGAATCCGCGCATCAACGCGGCGCTCGCGGCGCAGCTCGGCGAACTCGAGCACGTGATCCTCGCCGGCTTCACGCACCGCCCGGTGGTCGAACTGTCGGAGCGGCTCGCCGCCGCGGCGCCCGCCGGGCTGGGGCACGCGTTCTACGGCTCCGACGGCGCGTCGGCGGTCGAGATCGCGCTCAAGATGGCGTTCCACTACTGGCGCGAACCGCGGACGGCCGGCGAAGACCGGCTTCGTGAGCCTCGCCGGGGGCTATCACGGCGAGACGCTGGGCGCGCTCGCGGTGACCGACGTGCCGATCTTCCGCGACGTGTACGCGCCGCTGCTGCATGCGCAACGCGGTCGTGCCCTCGCCCGATGCGCGCCGGGCGGCGGCGGGCGAGTCGGCGCGCGACGTCGCCGAGCGCGCCGCGCAGGCGCTGGAAGCGCATCTCGCCGCGCACCACGCGACGACCGCCGCGCTGATCGTCGAACCGCTGGTGCAGGGCGCGGCGGGCATGGCGATGCACGACCCGCACTACCTCGCCCGGGCGCGCGAACTCACCGCGCGCTACGACGTGCTGCTGATCGCCGACGAGATCATGACCGGCTTCGGCCGCACCGGCACGCTGTTCGCGTGGGAGCAGTCCGGCGCGGCGGCGCCGGACTTCCTGTGCCTGTCGAAGGGCATCACCGGCGGCTACCTGCCGCTGTCCTGCGTGCTCGCCACCGACGCCGTCTACGACGCGTTCTATGCCGACGACGTCGCGCGCGGCTTCCTGCACTCGCATTCGTACACCGGCAACGCGCTCGCCTGCCGCGCGGCGCTCGCCGTGCTCGACATCTTCCGCGACGACGACGTGATCGCCGCCAACCGGTCGAAGGCGGCGCGCTGGACCGCGCTCGCCGCGCCGCTCGCCGCGCATCCGAAGGTGCGGAATTTCCGCAGGCAGGGGATGATCTGGGCATTCGAAGTCGAAACGGCGCGCGCCGATTTCGCGCGCTGGTGCTTCGCCGAGGGCCTCGCGCGCGAACTGCTGCTGCGGCCGATCGGCCGCACCGTCTACTTCATGCCGCCCTACGTCGTGACCGACGACGAATTCGCGCTGCTCGTCGAGCGGACGCTCGACATCCTGGATTCCGCATGAGGGGCCCAGGTCCGCCCCGGATCCGAAGCGCGCTCCTCCGGCGGGCGAAGTCGACCCGCGCCGCCATCGCGTCGGCGCCCGGACGGCGCGATGGCTCGTCGCCGCCCTCGGCCTCGCCGCGATGGCGGCGGGCGCCGCGCCGCCGTGCTGCCGCGCGCAGTCGGCCGCGCGTTCCTCGATGCCGGCGTGCCGCTCAACGCCGTCGCGATCGTCGTGCAGGAGGCGGGCAAGCCGCGGCCCGCTGTTCACGCTACGCCGCGAAGCCGCATGAATCCGGCCTCGGTGATGAAGCTCGTCACGACGCTTCGCCGCGCTCGAGCTGCTCGGGCCCGACTACCGCTGGAAGACCGAGGCCTATCTCGACGGACCGCTCGACAACGGCGTGCTCGACGGCGACCTCGTGCTCAAGGGCTACGGCGACCCGAAGATCACCATCGAGCAATGGCAGTCCTTCATGGCGACGCTGCGCGCGCGCGGGCTGTCCGCGATCGACCGGCGACCTGCGTGCTCGACCGCTCGTTCTTCCGCCGGTCGCCCACGACGCCCGGGCCTTCGACGGCGAGCCGCTGAAGCCCTACAACGTCGGTCCCGATGCGCTGCTCGTCAACTTCAAGTCGGTGCGCTTCGCTGTTCGCGCCGAATGCGTCCGGCGACGCCGTCCGACGTCGCGCGTCGAGCCGCCGCTGCCGCCATCTCCGCCGGGCGCGCCGCCGCGGCTCGCCGGCGGCGACTGCAACGACTGGCGCGGCGCGCTCGGCGCGACCTTCGTCGACCACGGCGCCACCGCCGGCGCGACGTTCTGCCGGCCGCTATCCCGCCGCGCTGCGGCGAACGCGACTGGTACGTCGCGCTGCTCGACCATCCCGCTACGTGCACGGCATGTTCACGACCTACTTCCGCGACGCCGGCGGCCGGTTCGACGGCGGATGGCGGAACGGCCGGCGCCGGCGGGCGCCGCCGCCGTTCGCGACGCTCGATTCGCCGCCGCTCTACGACATCGTGCGCGACGTCAACAAGCTGTCGAACAACGTGATGGCGCGGCAGGTCTTCCTGACGCTGGCCACGGCGAACGCGCCGCCGCCCGCGACCACCGCGGGCGCCAATGCCGCGATCCGCGGCTGGCTCGCGCGGCGCAACCTGCAGATGCCCGAGCTGGTGCTCGAAAACGGGTCGGGGCTGTCGCGCATCGAGCGCATCAGCGCCGGCGGCCTCGCGCGCCTGCTGCTGGCCGCCGACGCGAGCCCGGTGCGCGACGAGTTCGCGAGCTCGCTCGCCGTCGCCGCCACCGACGGCACCGTGGAGCGGCGCTTCCAGAACGGCACCGTCGCCGGCCAGGCGCTGCTGAAGACCGGCACGCTCGAAGGCGTGCGCGCCCTGGCCGGCTACGTGATCGACGCCGAGGGCCGCCGCTGGATGCTGGCGGCGCTGGTCAACCACGCCAACGCCGCGCGCGGGTCGCGGGCGCGCTCGATTTCCTCGTGCAGTGGGTCTACCGCAACGCGGCGGCGTGGGAGACGACGCCGCGCCACTGACCACGCGCTGCCGTCCGGTCGCGGAACCGGAGCGTCCCGGCGCGCGGTTCGCGCCGGGCTCCGCAACTCACATGCCCGGCACCGGCTTGCTGTCGTTGAACAGCAGGTAGCCGCGGATCACCCGATAGAGCACCCAGATCGACGCCACGGCCCAGATGAGGATCGCGATGGGGATGCCGATGAGGACGAGGCCGAGAACGATGAGCACGATCCAGCCGATCAGGCGCCCAGAGCAGCGAATACCAGAACGTGCGGATCAGCCAGCGGAGGTGCGACGCGACCCACGTCCCGCGCGCCTCGTCGCGCTTCACGTAGCAGACGATGACGCCCGCGATGCCGAGCAGGCCCATCAGCGGCGCGATCAGCGGGAAGCCCGACGAAACCAGCGCGGCGACCGCGCCGACGCCGAAGAGTGCATAGGCAAGCAGCCCCGCCGTCACCGGCGGCTCGCCGGCGGTCGCGACACTTCCCGAATTCGGATAATCAGCCACGGCATCGCTCTCCTGTCGATGCGGCCGGTTCGGCCGCAGTCCGATATATGCGGTCGCGCGTGCGCCGCGCAATGCGCGACAGCCCCGGTTCGTCGCTCAATACCGCCGTCCGTCCTTGTGCGCCGGGTGGACGCCCTGCTCGTCCTCGATCCACATCAGGTCGTCGTCCGGGTAGAACGCGTTGTCGCCGTCGATCCGGTTGCCGATTTCGAGGTACGTCGCCGGGCCGCTGCCGCGATTGACGAAATGATGCGCGTCGCGGCGGGCGGCGGGATAGCCGGCGCACATGCCGGCGGCGAGCACCTGCTCGCCCTCGTTGCCGACCAGCACGACCTCGCCCGAGAGCACGTAGACGAACTCGTCCTCCAGCGTGTGCCAGTGCCGCAGCGCCGACTGCCCGCCCGGGGCCAGCGTCACCAGGTTGACGCCGAACTTGCGTGAGGCCGCAGGCGTCGCCGAGCCGGCGCTTGACGCGATCGCCCATCCGCGAGCGGAACGGTTCGGGATAACCGGATCCGCGGCGCTCTTCGACGCCGGCGGGGTCGAGGGCGGGAAGACGAAGCGACGACGTCATGGGGTTTCACCTCGCGAATGACGAAGGAAGCGAGACTGCCCGAATGCCGCCGATCCGGCAACGGGGCCTGGAGGATCCCTGCCGATGGGCACGTCGCGCGCGACGGCCGAACCCGTACGCCCATCTGGCGACAAGCAGGCGGGTGGCGCCCCCGAACCCGCGCGTCATTGCGAACTCGCGCAATGCCATGCGCCGAACCGTCGTTTGGGCAGGTTGTCGGCGATCATTGCCTCCGCGCGACGCCGGCATGGCGGCTTGGCATGCCCGATAACACGCGACGTGTCCGACATCCGGGCAAGAAAAAACCCCCGTCTTGCGACGGGGGTCAGGCAGAGCATCCTGCTGCGCCGCGATGGGTTGCGGCGTCAGCAAGGGCGATTTCAGGGGAGCGCGGTCTGAGTCGTCACCTGGATTGCCGAGAAGGCAGTAGCGTTCACGATCAGGCCCGGCAAGCGAGGATTGGCACTGAATGAGCGGCACGCCTGCCGACGCGAGAGTGATCCCGCCGACGAGCCCGAGCGTCTGGAACTGGTCCGGATTGGCCAGGTTCGTGACGACGGTGTTGCCGCCGATGCTCACGGTGCAATACCAGTCACCCGGCGTGACTGTCGTGCGCACCGGATATCGTCGCGTTGACGATGTAGGTGCCCGCCGGGATCGTCGATGCGGAGGTGAGCACGGTTACGAAGGTGTTGGCCGGCGTAAGCGTGACGTTGGTCGTCGAGTTCTTGTAGTAGGCGGCTGCGGTTCCGGCAGTTCCGGTCGCGCCCGTCGCACCCGTGGCGCCTGTCGCACCGGCTGCACCTGCGGAGCCCGTTGCACCCGTCGGGCCGGTGGCTCCGGTCGCGCCGGCCGCACCTGCGGAACCCGTTGCACCCGTTGCGCCCACCGCACCCGTCGGGCCCGTTGCGCCGGTCGCGCCGGCGGAACCCGTTGCACCGGTCGCGCCCGCTGCACCTGTCGGGCCGGTCGCGCCGGTCGCGCCGGCGGAACCCGTTGCACCGGTCGCGCCCGCTGCACCTGTCGGGCCGGTCGCGCCGGTCGCGCCGGCGGAACCCGTTGCACCGGTCGCGCCCGCTGCACCTGTCGGGCCGGTCGCGCCGGTCGCGCCGGCGGAACCCGTTGCACCGGTCGCGCCCGTCGCACCGGCCGCTCCCGTAGGACCGACCAGCGACGCCCCGGAACCGGGCCACGCGCCGCCCGCCTTCGGACCATAGATCGCGTTGGTCGTCGTATCGATATAGAAGTCGCCGTCGACGCCCGAGGCGTTGCTCGGGGCACCGCTGCCGTTCAGAACGGTCTTGCCGTCCGCTCCAGTTGCGCCCGTTGCGCCCGTCGCGCCGTCAGGGCCCGCGACGCCTTGAATACCCTGGACACCCTGGGCGCCCTGGACACCCTGCACGCCCTGCGCACCCGTCGGGCCTGTCGCGCCATCGGCGCCGGCCGCACCCGTGGGGCCGGTCGGCCCGGTCGGGCCCGTCGGACCTGTCGGGCCACCCGGGGTGGAGGTCGGCTGCGAGAAATATCCGAGCAGGTCCGCGTACGCTTCGGTCCCGCCCCAGCGCGCGACCAGCGTGAACTCGCCGTTCGCCGTGTTCAATGGCATGGTCACCGACGTGCTGTATTGCTGGCCCGCCTGATACAGGATCAGCGCGTTCGGAAAGTCCGGCGCACCTTCCGGACCGCCGGCGATGTAGCCCAGCGCCGGCGGCGTCAGCGCGCCCATCTGCAGGACCACGGCACCGGCGCCCGCCGGCACGCCGCATCCGGGGATGGCACCCTGCCCGGCCAGCGGCGCGATCGTGCCTACGTTGACCGGGACGTCGACGACCAACGGGCCGGAGCCGCCTTGCACCGTTCGGGTGTCGTAGATCCGGCACGGCGCCACGGGGGTATAGACGAGTTCGGAAGTTGCCGAAGCGGCGGCGATGCTGCGGCGGGAGGCGAGTCGTGCGGCGGCCTCCTCGCTGCTCATGATCGCCTGCAATCCGTCCAGCGACGGCGCCAGCGCGGCGGCCAGCAGCCGGTCGGCGCGCATCTTTGCCAGTGCGCTGCGCAGCAGCGCTTCGTTTTCGGCGCTGAGCTGGCCCTGCCAGGTCTGCACGATGTTGTTGATCACCGCGCTGCGGTTCATGTCCACCGACAGCAGCGAATCGGGCTTCACGTCACCGGCATTCGCCGCGCTAGCCGCAGCTCCCAGCATCATCGACAGCGCCAAGGCCAGCGGGCGCACTGCAAATCGTCTGTTCACGTTCGTCGTCTCCTCGAGTTGTTGTCGGCATGGTCTGGCCGACCAAAAAAAAATTCATCTGGCGCACTTTTCCGGGCCTTCCTGCTCGGTCGCCGCCAGACACGGTTCAGGTACGGAAGGTGACGAAGAGCGTCACTCCGCTGCGCAAAACGTTACAGGTACCGTTACACCTAGCCCGCTGCGCCAAGCGTAGCGACAATCGTTACTTAGGCGGCTTGCGCCTCGCGGCCGGTAATTCTGCCGCCACGCGGTGTGCAGCCCCTTGGACGAGCATTTGAGCAATATGCGTGCCGCGACGGAAATTCCGCTTCCAAATTCAACCACGCCGCGGTCCCGCGGGCAGGATACGCGACGCGCAGGCACGCACTCGGCTGGCTTCGGCCGCGCTCGTACGGACCACGGTCGGACCCGGTGCGCTGAGGGTGAATGGACCCTGCACCGCGATTGGCCCGACTCGCCGCCAAAGAAAAATGGCCTCGCGGTTGCCGGAGCCGTGCCGCATTCGCGGAAGGCCGACGCGCAGGCCGGAGCCCGCGCGATGTCTCCGGCGCCTAATTGTCGTCACCACCAGGCGCTCGGAGGGAGCTATGCGCCGATGACGGGCACAAGTTGGCGAGAGGTCGCGGGGCCGGTCGTCGCCACGGCGGTCACGATGGACGGCGGGGCGAGGACTCGATCGGTCTCGCGATTGTCGCGGCACTTCACCCCCGGCAACGGCTGCGGGAAAGCGCGGCGCAGGACTTTACCGGGGCCGGGACTACCGCAGCGGATGCTTCAACGTCGTTCCAGGTGTCTCGTGTCCGACCGACAGCGGATACGGCTTCGTTTGGAGACCGAAGCGCGACCGGAAAGCAAAAAAAACGGGAGGCCACAAAGGACCTCCCGAAAGCGTGTTGCGTTACGCCGCCAGATATTACGGCAACGGCATCACGATGATATTGCGATGCGCAAACGTCGCGGTCACAGGCCCGACTACGCCGGCCACCTTGTAACAGGCTATGAACGTCTTCGACCCGGCAGTATGGGTCGCGAAATACGTCGCACTCCCCTGGATATACCCGGTGCTGGCACTCGTTCCCTGCTGACGCTCGAGCGCCTTGAAGTCGGTCGCATCCCCTGGCAGGCACCGGTCGAGGAATAGGCCATGGTCGCGGTGTCGTCGTTGGTGGCGTTGATTTCGGCCGTCAGGGTCACGAGGACCTTGCCTGATGCGGGCACCGTTGCGGTGACCGACGGCCCGGGCGTAGTCAGATCTACGAAGGTTAGCGAGGTCGTCGTTTCTGTCGTATCGATGACCGCACCTGCCGTGCCGGACGTACCGGACGAACCCGTGGCCCCCGTTGCTCCGGTCGCGCCCGTTGCTCCAGTCGCTCCCGTAGGTCCGGTCGCGCCCGTTGCACCGTTCGTGCCATTGGTTCCAGCAGCGCCCGTTGCACCCGTCGCACCCGTGGGACCCGTCGCGCCCGTGGCTCCCGCCGCACCGGCGGACCCCGTCGCGCCTGTCGCACCGGTCGCGCCGGTGGCACCCGTCGCGCCCGTGGCACCCGCTGCTCCGGTGGCCCCCGTCGCGCCCGTCGCACCCGCCGCGCCCGTCGCACCCGCCGCGCCTGTCGCGCCGGTCGCGCCGGCGGGACCCGTCGCGCCCGTGGCCCCGCTGTTCCGGTGGCCCCCGTCGCGCCTGTTGCACCCGCCGCGCCTGTTGCACCCGTCGCGCCTGTCGCACCGGTCGCGCCAGCGGGACCCGTCGCGCCCGTGGCACCCGCTGCTCCGGTGGCCCCCGTCGCGCCTGTTGCACCCGTCGCGCCTGTTGCACCCGTCGCGCCTGTTGCACCCGTCGCGCCTGTTGCACCCGTCGCGCCAATTGGGCCGGTCGCGCCCGTGGCACCGGTAGCCCCGGTCGCACCCGTGGCACCCGTTGCACCCGTGACACCCGCGGCACCCGTTGCACCCGTAACGCCCGTCGCCCCTGTAGCGCCCGTTGCACCGGTCGCCCCCGTCGGACCGGTCACGCCAGTCGCACCCGTTGCGCCCGTTGCGCCGATGTCGCCGGTTGCGCCTGTTGCGCCCGTTGCGCCGGTCGGACCCGTCGGACCCGTCGGACCCGCAGCAGACGCCGCGAAGTATCCGAGCACATCCGCGTACGCTTCGGTCTGCCCGTAGCGCGCGACCAGCGTGAACTCACCATTCGCGGCATTCAGCGGCAGCGTCGCCGATGTGCTGTATTGCTGGCCCGGCTGATACAGCACCAGGGCGTTCGGATAGCTGCCGGCACCCTCCGCTCCACCGGCGATGTATCCGGGTGCAGGCGGCGTCAACGCGCCCATTTGCAGCACGACCGCCCCGACACCGGACGGCAGATCGCAGCCGGCGGTGCCGCCTTGACCGGTCAGCGGCGTAATCGTGCCGAAATTGCGCAATGCGTCGACCAGCAGCGGTCCCGAGCCGCCTTGCGAGACGCGGGTGTCGAAGATCCGGCACGGCGCCACAGGGTTGTAGCCGAGATCGGTGGCCGTCGGCGTCGCCAGCATGATGCTTCGCCGCGATGCAAGCCGCGCCGCAGCTCTCCTCGCTGCTCATGATCGCCTGCAGACTGTCGAGCGACGGCGCCAGCGCCGCCGCCAGCAGGCGATCCGCGCGCATCTTCGCCAGCGCCTCGCGCAGCACCTGTTCGTTCTCGGCGCTGAGCTGGCCCTGCCAGGTCTGCACGATGTTGTTGATGACCGCGCTGCGGTTCATGTCCACTGCCAGCAGCGAATCGGGCTTCAGGTCGCCGGCATTCGCCGCGCTTCCTGCGGCGCCGAGTACCATCGACAGTGCCAGCGCCAATGGGCGTACTGCAAATCGTCTGTTCACGTTCGTCGTCTCCATATGCAAACGGCGGCGGTGCGCCGCCTCAGAATTTCGGTGGGATGCGATGCGCTTCATCGAGGCGAAGCGCCGAGTGGGGCAGAGGGAATCCCGCGGCGTTGACGCGAGGCGTCACCCCGCTGCGAAATGAGCTTGCCGGCAGGCGCGGATTTCGGCCCAGGGCGAGGCTGCGATTTCTGCACATCCAATATGCCGGCACCCATTTCCGCGGACCGCATTGCGCGTCATCGGGTCGCGGCAGCGTGTGGGGCACAGGGCATCCCGCGGCGTTGACGCGAAGCGCCACCCCGCTGCGGAACGACATTGCTATTAGGCTCGTGGTCGGCCTTTGGTAATGTTGCGGTTCCTGCACGTCCTGTGCGTCCGGAGCAAGTTCAGCTGCAAGTTGCCGACAGGTCGAACCTGCTCGGCGCGAACACAATGGCAAAGCCGCCGGCGTGCAGTCCGACGGCCCCGCGCACGGGAAACCACTATTTAAACGCAGGTATACTTTCGTCAGAATCTACGCTCACGATATGTCTGTCGCTCACGAAACCTTGATCTGCCTCAACATGATCGTGAAGAACGAGGCGCACGTGATTCGTCGCTGCCTCGACTCCGTTCGCTCCTCTGTGGACTACTGGGTGATCGTGGACACCGGATCCACCGACGGCACTCAGGAAATGATTCGCAGTCACTTCCGTGATGTTCCCGGCGAATTGCACGAACGGCCGTGGCGCGATTTCGGCTTCAATCGCAGCGAGGCTCTGGCGCTTGCCCGCGGCAAGGCGCGCTATATCCTGGTCATGGACGCCGACAACGTGCTGAATGTCCCGGCGGCGTTCGATTTCAGCGGGCTCGACGCCGACGGCTACAACATCCAGCATCGCTACTCGGGCGTCGTCTATGAGCTGCCCGTCCTGCTCGCCGACCGCATTGCCTGGCGCTACGAAGGCGTGCTGCACGAGTACGTCACCTCCGACTCGCCGCACCGCTTCGTCAGTCTCGACGGACCGTGGGTCGAGCAGCTGCACGAAGGCGCGCGCAGCCGCGATCCGCAGACTTACGCCAAGGACGCCGCGATACTCGAAGCCGCGCTCGCGCGAGAACCCGGCAACTCGCGCTACGCCTTCTACCTGGCGCAGAGTCTCAAGGACGCGGGTCAGCTCGAACGGGCGCTGTCGGCATTCCGGCATCGCGCGACCATGGCCGGCTGGGACGAGGAGACATGGCACGCCCGCTACCAGGCCGCGCAGCTCGTCGAACGGCTGGGTCGATCCCCGGCGGAGATTGGGCGCGCCTATCTCGAGGCCTACAACGCGCGGCCGACCCGCGCCGAGCCGCTGGTACAGCTCGCGCGCTGGCACCGGCAGCGCAGCGAATGGCCGCTCGCGTTCCTGTATGCACGCACGGCCGCGGCGCTGCCCCGCCCGGCCGACAAGCTGTTCGTCGAGGACGCCGTCTACCGCTGGCGCGCGCTCGACGAAGTGGCGATCGCGGCGTATTACGTCGGGGCGCTCGACGAGGGCCGCCTGGCGGCAGAGCGCCTCGTCGCCGAAGGCGCGTTTCCGGAGACGGAGCGGGCCCGCATCGTCGCCAATCTGGGCTTCTATCCCGCGCGCTGAGTTTCCGGCGCGGGCTGTCGACGGATGTGGCGCGGGGCTATACTTTGCATCCGGCGCCAATCCGCGCCGCGCTAACACGATGGAGTGCCCCCATGTCCGCCAATACCGAATCCACCCGCGGCAAGATCGTCGACGAGTTCGCCGCCGTCCTGACCGAAGCCGAAGACCTGCTCAAGGCCGCCGGCAGCGCCACCGGTGACAAGGCGCGCGACCTGCGCACCCAGGTCGAATCGAAGCTGCTGCACGCCAAGCTGCGCCTGCAGGAACTCGAGGGCCAGGCGGTCGACCAGGCCAAGGCCGCCGCCCGCGTGACCGACGAGTACGTGCACGATCATCCGTGGCAGTCGATCGGCGTTGCCGCCGCGATCGGCTTCGTCGCCGGGCTGCTGCTCAATCGCCGCTGACCGCCCCCGCCAGTGAGCGAGAGCTCCCCCACGGGCCTGCGCGGCGCGCTCGCGCAGCTGGGCGCGTCGTCGCTCGCGCTGCTGCGCAATCGGCTCGCACTCGCGTCGCTGGAGTTCGACGAGGAGCGCGAGCGCCGCACCAGCGACCTGATCCTGGTCGGCGTCGCGGCCGTGTCGTTCGCCTTCGCGCTGTTCGCCGCGTCGACGCTGGTCGTCGTAGTGTTCTGGGAAACGCATCGCGTCGGCGTGCTGGCCGTCGTCGCGCTCGCGTACCTGCTGATCGGGCTGGTCGCGCTGTGGCGCATCGACGTGCGCCGCCGCACGCATCCGCCGCCGTTCGCGGCGACGCTCTCCGAGCTCGAGCGCGACCGCCAGTGGCTCGCCGCGCGGATGAGCGAAAGATCCAGGCCATGAGCGGAGCCCGACGATGAGTACCGCCGACTCACCCACGTTCGCCGAGCGCAAGGCGCTGCTCACCACGCGCGCCGAGCTCGACCGCGCGAACGTCACGCTCGCCGTGCACCGGATCCGGATGATCGTGGCGCCGGAGCCGAACCCCGAACGGATGGCAAAGGCAAGGCCGATCGCCTCGACGGTCATCGACTTCGTCGGCCCGCTGCTGGGCACGCGGCGCCTCGGGCGCTGGCTGCGGTTCATTTCGCTGGCGCTGACCGGCCTGCGCGTGGCGAGGAGTTGGCGCGCCGATACGCAGCGCTGATCCGCCGTGAGCGCGTGGATGCCCGGCGTTCGGCGGCGAGCGCGGAACCGGTGACGCCGGCGTGACCTGCGCCCGATGAATCCCGCCGATCGTCAGGCGATGCTCGTCCGGAGCGCATCCGCGCTGAAGGACGGCCGCATCGCGGAAGCCGTCGAGCTGCTGAAATCGATTCTGGCGGCGTCCACCGACGACTCCGAGGCGCTGTATCTGCTCGGCGCCGCGCACATGCAGCGCGGCGAGTACGACGCGGCCGTGCGTCTCCTCGATCGCGTGCTGGAGCGCTCGCCGGACTCCGCGCCCGTCAGCGCCATGCGGCAGCGCGCGGCGGACGCGCTCGGGCGGCGGATCGTCGAACAGGAGGTCTGCCAGGCGGTCCTTCCCCGCCTCATGCCGCACGTCGCCGACCCGTCCGCGCCGGCGGGCGCCACCGAGGCGCACGTGGTGCTCGCGACCGCGGACATCGACGAGGGATCATTTGCGCAGGGCGCAAGGGCGGCCGCGGCACTGGCGCTGCCGAATCCTTCGTATTGGAGCGAGCGGTATCCGCCGCTGCGACCGGGAGCGTTCCGGCCCGCGGACGCGGCACTGGCGGCGCGTGCCACCCCGATCGAGGCGCAGCGATGGACCTTCCCGCGCACGGGATTCGTCGTCGTCGCCGGCGTCGCGCGCTCTCCGGCGGCGTGGTGGCCGCGGTGCGCGCCCGCCGGCGTCGCGCTGGTCGTCGACGAGTTCGTCGCCAGCGAGATCGTCGAGCGCATCCGCCAGCTCGCCGGCGATGGCGCGCGGCGCGTCCTGCTGCTCTACGCCGACAGCGGACTCGCGAGGCGCACGCGCCTGCCGGGGCGCGTCATCGGAGGCGAACGATGAACGGCGCCGCCCGCGACGATGCGGCGCCGCGCGTCATCGCATTCTACCTGCCGCAGTTTCATCCCGTTCCGGAGAACGACGCGTGGTGGGGGCGCGGGTTCACCGAATGGACCAACGTCACCAAGGCCCGCCCGAATTTCGCGGGCCACTGGCAGCCGCACACGCCCTCCGATCTCGGCTTCTACGACCTGCGCGTTCCCGAGGTGCGCGAGGAGCAGGCCGGGCTCGCCCGCGAGCACGGCATCCACGGTTTCTGCTACTACTGGTACTGGTTCAACGGCAAGCGGCTGCTCCACCGTCCGCTCGACGAGGTGCTGGCGGGCGGGCGGCCCGATTTTCCGTTCTGCGTGTGCTGGGCCAACGAAAACTGGACGCGGCGCTGGGACGGCAAGGACGAGGACATCCTCGTTGCCCAGCAGTACTCGCTCGAGGACAGCGCCGCGCTCGCCGACGCGCTGCTGCCACTGTTCCGGGATCCCCGCTACATTCGGGTCGACGGACGGCCGCTGTTCCTCGTCTATCGCATCGACCTGATCCCCGACGTGCGCGAACACGTCGCGGTCTGGCGCGAACGCTGCCGGCAGGCGGGCCTGCCTGAACCCTACCTTGCCGCCGTGCAGAACGCGCAGGTGCGCGACCCGACTCCGCAGGGCTTCGACGCGGCGGTCGAGTTTCCGCCGGTCGATTGCGCGGCCGAGAACCTGCGCCGCATCGTACCCCTGGAAAACGCGTCGTTCGGCGGCCTGGTGTTCCGCTACGCCAGCGTGGTCGCCGACTACCTGCGCCGTGACTGGCCGCCGTTCCGCCAGTTCCGCGGCGTGACGCCGATGTGGGACAACACGGCGCGACGCCAGAACGATGCCGGCATCGTGATGGGATCCTCGCCCGAGCTGTTCGGATTCTGGCTCGAGCGCGTGCTGCGCCAGACGCAGGCTTCGCCACCGCGGCGACGAGCGGCTCGTCTTCGTCAATGCGTGGAACGAATGGGCGGAGGGCAACCACCTCGAGCCGGACCTGCGCTACGGCCGGCAGTACCTGGTCGCGGCGCGCGACGCCATCACCGCCGCCGCGTCGCCGTTTCCCGGGCGTCCGTCGTGGAGCGCACTGGTCGACGAGGCGGCGGGCGCCGCGGCAGCGTCGACGATCACCCGCAGCGGTCCGGCGCGCAGGGCCGCCGTCTCCGTCGTCATGCCGGTCTACAACCACGAGGCCTACCTGCAGCGGACGCTGGCCTCGATCGCCGCGCAGCGCGGCGTCGACCTCGAGCTCGTCGCCGTCGACGACGGCTCCGGCGACGCCAGCGCGGCGATCGTCGAGGCGTTCGCGCGCGACGCCGCATTCCCGGTCACGCTGGTCCGCCAGGCGAATGCCGGTGCGCACGCGGCGCTGAACCGCGGCATCGCGCTCGCTTCGGCGCCGACCATCGCGCTGATCAACTCGGACGACGTCTACGCGCCGGGGAGGCTCGCGCGGATGCTGCGTGCGCTGGACGAATCCGAGGCCCTGCTCGCCATCTCCGATGCCGAGTTCATCGGCGACGACGACCGGCCGTATCCCGACCACGCGCCGCGGACGTCGCGGCTGCGCGCGCAGATCGAACGCTTCACGCGCGACGACCCGCTGCGCGTGCTGGTGCAGGTCAACATCGCCGTGTCCTCCGGAAATTTCGTGATGCGCCGCGCGCTGCCCGAAAGGATCGGCGGCTTCGCCGACCTGTCGATCTGCCACGATTGGGATTTTCTGCTGTCGGCGACCTACGCGACGCCGGTCGCCTTCGTTCCCGAGCGCCTGTACGGGTACCGGCTGCACGCCGACAATACGCTGGGCGCCGCAAGGCTGCAGGGCCGGTTCGAGGGCGAAATCGTGATCAGCCGCTTCCTGGCGAAGATCCGCGAGCATCCGCGGCTCGCCGAGCCCGCCGCGCTGCAGGCCTTCCTCGACTACGCGCGGAGCGTCGGACTGGCGACGTTTCTCCCGTCGCCCTGACCGGCGCCGACGCCAGGCGCGACGGGAGCGGCGCGCCGCCCCGCGTCAGAGGCCGAGGTCCGGCCAGAGCGCGTCGACGCGCGCCTTCACCGCCGCGTCCATCGCGATCGGCCTCCCCCAGACGCGGGACGTCTCGCCCGGCCACTTGTTCGTCGCGTCGATGCCCATCTTGCTGCCCAGCCCCGACACCGGCGACGCGAAATCGAGGTAGTCGATCGGAGTCTTCTCGACGAGCAGCGTGTCGCGCGCCGGATCGACGCGCGTCGTCATCGCCCAGATCACTTCCTTCCAGTCGCGGATGTTCACATCGTCGTCGGTGACGATGATCATCTTGGTGTACATGAACTGGCGCAGGAAGCTCCAGACGCCGAACATCACGCGCTTGGCGTGGCCGGGGTACTGCTTCTTCATCGCTACCACCGCGAGCCGGTAGCTGCAGCCTTCGGGCGGCAGGTAGAAGTCAGCGATTTCCGGAAACTGCTTCTGCAGCAGCGGGACGAACACTTCGTTGAGCGCCACGCCCAGCACCGCCGGCTCGTCGGGCGGCTTGCCCGTGTACGTCGAGTGGTAGATCGGATCGCGCCGCATGGTGATGCGCTCGATCGTGAACACCGGGAACCGCTCGACCTCGTTGTAGTAGCCGGTGTGGTCGCCGAAGGGGCCTTCCGCCGCGGTTTCGTAGCCGCTGGGGTCGCCCGCGTCGGGCCGGATGAAACCCTCGAGAACGATCTCGGCCGAAGCCGGCACCTGCAGGCCGTGCGTCACGCACTTGACGATCTCGGTGCGCGAGCCGCGCAGCAGCCCGGCGAACTGGTATTCCGAGAGCGTGTCGGGCACCGGCGTCACCGCGCCCAGGATCGTCGCCGGATCGGCGCCCAACGCCACGGCGATCGGAAACGGCTCGCCGGGAGCGGCCAGCGCATGGTCGCGGAAATCGAGCGCGCCGCCGCGATGCGCGAGCCAGCGCATGATCAGCTCGGTTGCGCGCGAGCACCTGCTGCCGGTAGATGCCGAGGTTCTGCCGCGTCTTGTGCGGTCCGCGCGTCACGGTCAGGCCCCAGGTGACGAGCGGCGCCACGTCGCCGGGCCAGCAGGTCTGCACCGGCAGCCGGGCGAGATCGACGTCGGCGCCTTCCCACACGACTTCCTGGCAGGGCGCCGACGCGCGTTCCTTCGGCGCCATGTGCATCACCTGCATGAACACCGGCCGCGTGTTCTGCCAGGCGTCCTTCAGGCTGCGGGGCGGCTCCGGCTCCTTGAGGAAGGCGAGCAGCCTGCCGATCTCGCGCAGCGCCTCGACCGAATCCTCCCCCATCCCCATCGCCACGCGCCGCGGCGTGCCGAACAGGTTGCCGAGGACCGGCGTCGAATGGCCGCGGGGCTTCTCGAACAGCAGCGCCGGGCCGGCCTTCTTCAGGACGCGATCGCAGATCTCGGTCATCTCGAGGCGCGGATCGACTTCCGCGCCGATGCGCTTCAATTCGCCCAGGCTTTCGAGTTGCGCGATGAAGTCGCGAAGGTCGGTATATTTCATGGCGGGCCGCGCCGCGGCCGGAACGGCTGCGGGCACGGCCATGGTATCAAAGGGCGGACGGGCACGCCCGCCGTTACAATGGCCCATGCCCTCGACCATCGCCGACCTGCGCTTCCATCGCACCCGCCGCATCGTCTTCGGCATCGTGCTGGCGAGCTTCGTGCTGTCGTTCTTCCACCGCACGGCGCCGGCGGCAATCGCGGGCGAACTCACCCGCGCGTTCGCGATCGGCAATGCCGTGCTGGGGACGCTGGCGGCGACGTATTTCTACGTCTACACGGTGCTGCAGATCCCCGTCGGCGTCCTCGCCGACACGCTGGGGCCGCGCCGGATCCTGTCCGCGGGCTCGATCGTCGCGGGCATCGGCTCGCTGGCCTTCGCGCTCGCGCCGACGTGGGAGTTCGCCGCCGCCGGACGCACGCTGGTCGGCGTCGGCGTCTCGGTCGCCTTCATCGCGATCCTGAAGATCAGCGCGGTCTGGTTTCCCGCCAATCGCTTCGCGACGCTCATCGGCATCACCATGTTCGCGGGCAATCTCGGCGCGGTCGTCGCCGGCGCGCCGCTGGCGTGGGTGGTCACGCAGGCATCGTGGCGCACCGTGTTCGTCGCGCTCGCCGCGCTGTCGACCCTGCTCGGCATCGCCACCTGGTACATGGTCCGCGACCGGCCGGAGCAGCTGGGCTTCCCGCCGGTGCACAGCATGGGCGCCGTCGGCGCGCCCGGGCCGGCGCACTGGACCTCGGCCCTCGCGCGCGTGCTCGGAAACGCGGCGACGTGGCCGGGATTCTTCGTCAATCTCGGGATCGCCGGCAGCTATCTCGCCTTCGCGGGCCTCTGGGCGGTGCCGTACCTGGTCGACGCCCACGGGATGTCGCGCGTGGTCGCCGCGCAGCACGCGAGCCTGCTGCTGCTCGGCGTCGCCTTCGGCTCGATCGTGGTGGGCACGGTGTCCGACCGGCTGCGAAGCCGCGTGGGCCTGATGCGCGTCTATGCGTTCCTGTACGCCGCGTCGTGGCTGCCGTGGGTCGTGCAGGTGCAGTGGCCGCCGGCGGCCACGCTCGCGTGGTTCGCGCTGATGGGATTCCTCGTCCCCGGCTTCACGCTGACGTTTACCGTGGCCAAGGAGGTGAACCGCTCCGAGCACTCGGGGATCGCGACCAGCGTCGTCAACGTCGGCATCTTCCTCGGCGCCGGCATCCTGCAGCCCCTGGTGGGGTGGGTGCTCGACCAGGAGCGCGCAGGCGGCGACCTTGCCGCGGCGTGGGACCGTGGAATTCTGGTGCTCGCCGGAACGGCGGCGTTCGGCGCGTTGATGACGCTCTTCGTCCGCGAATTGCCACGCCGGAATTCCGGATGTTGAGCAATCCGGTATCGCGAGCAATGCCGTTTTCGTCGGCACTCCTTGACGCGGTCGGTCACGAGCATAGAATCGGAATCCGCCGGACCGGGCGCGTCCGTCAAGGATCGCTCGGGCACGCTGGACTACCTCGCAGGCGTCAAAATCATGCTTTTCAATCGCGTCACATCGCCGAAGATGCGTTTGCGTGAATGTACTTGCGGCATCGTATTTGCAGTCTCGCTCACGCTTTCCACGTCCCCGTTGGCCGCGAGTTACACCATAACGGACCTGGGGACACTCGGTGGCGGCGGCAGTTGGGCACGCGGCCTAAACGCAAAGGGAGAGGTTGTAGGCAATAGCGAAGGACGCGCCTTCATCTACAGCAATGGCGGCATGCGGGATGTCGATCCGCTGTTCGACGGCAACAATGTGGCCGTCGCCATCAACAACAGTGGGCAGGTGGCAGGCTGGTCTCAAGGCGCCACAGGCAGCATTCATGCATTCTTGTACAGCGGCGACACGACGGCCGACCTTGGCCTCGGCGAGAGCAGCGCCGAAGGCGTCAATGACAGCGGTCAGATTGTTGGGTGGATCTGGGAAAGCTGCATGGTCGATCACGCGTTCTTGCGCGACGGCGGAACGACGACAATCCTCGGGCCCGGCGGCTGCGACTCCCGCAGTGGTGCCCATGCCGTCAACTCGAATGGACAAGTCACCGGCTACATCGCGAGGGATTTCAGGAGCGTCAACGGCACCTATCGCGCATTTCTATACGGCGATGGCGTGTACACCGATCTAGGGACACTGGGGGGAGTCCGGAGCGAGGGCTACGCGATCAACGCCAGCGGCCAGGTTGTAGGTGCCAGCGACGGCCGCGCATTCCTTTACAGCGAAGGCGCCATGATCGATCTTGGAACGGGGGCTGACTACAGCGGGCTCACCGACCCCGACTATGCCGCTTACGGCATCAATTCAGCGGGGCAAATTGTCGGCACGTTTTCCTACACTGCGACCAAGCGTACTTCCGCCGAACCGTCGTTCCTCCAACCTCCCCCGTACTCGACACGTGCCTGGCTGTACAGCGATGGCGTGATGCATGACTTGGCAAGCCTTCTGGATCCAGCCGATGGCAACTGGGACATCATAAGTGTGGCCGGCATCAATGACGCCGGGCAGATAGCGGCCACCGGTTGGGGCCCGTCGGGCTTGCACGCGCTCCTGCTGACGCCGGTGACTACGATGGTCGTCGAGTACCAGAACACCGCGGACTTTCCCGGCAGCCCAGGCGGCCATTTCTTCTACACGAACGAGCCGGGCGAGCAGGCCATTGTCGACAGTGGTGCTGACGGGCATTTTGTGCGCACCGGCAGAACATTCAAGGCCGGCGGCAGCAAACGGCTTTGTCGCTTCTATGGCAGCGTTGCTCCCGGCCCGAACTCGCACTTCTACACGATATCCGATCAGGAATGCGCCTGGCTCAGGTCGCTGCAACAACTGCCCGCGCCGACCGACGTGCCGCAGTGGAACTACGAGGGGCTCGCCTTTGCGGAGGTGCCGCCGCAGATCGGCGCATCCGGGGCCGGCTGCACGGCGGGGACAATTCCCGTGTACCGTGCCTACAACAATGCATTCCCACTTGCCGGCCCGCGAAATTCTTGGGATTCAACACACCGTTTCAGCATTTACCAGGCGGACATCGACATGATGGTCGCGCAGTACAAATGGCGCGACGAAGGAATCGCGTTCTGTTCACCGCAGTAGATCTCTGCGAGGACTGCCGGATCGAAATTCGGACGCGGTGAACATGAAGATTGCAGCAATGCGCTCGCCGCAATCGGCACATCGCGACACCGTCGCGTTGATGGCGGCATGAGTCCGGCGGCAAGCGATCCGCCGCCTAGAACAACCCCACCACCTTCCCCGCGCCGTCGATGTCGATCTTCGCCGCCGACGGCTCCTTCGGCAGGCCCGGCATGGTCATCACGTCGCCGCACACCATGACCACGAACTCCGCGCCGGCCGCGAGGCGCACTTCGCGGATGTTGACGACGTGGCCCGAGGGCGCGCCGCGCAGCAGCGGGTCGGTCGAGAACGAGTACTGCGTCTTCGCGACGCACACCGGGTAGTGTCCGTAGCCCTCGGTCTGCAGCTTCCTGATGTGCGCGCGGACCTTGCTGTCGGCGGTGACCTCGGAGGCGCCGTAGATGGTCCTGGCGACCTTGTCCATCTTTTCCCACAGCGTGTCGCCGTCTTCGTACACGAGCCGGAAGTCGGCCGGCACCCGGTCGATCACGTCGACCGCCGTCTTCGCCAGCGCCTCGGCGCCGGCCCCGCCGTCGGCCCAGTGCCGGGCGACGACGACCGGCGCGTCGTGATGCGCGATCTTCTTCTTCAGCAGCGCGATCTCGGCGTCGGTGTCCGAAGTGAAATGGTTGATCGCCACGATGCACGGCATCCCGTAGTGATTGCGGACGTTGTTGACGTGGCGCTCGAGGTTGGCCACGCCCTTTTCCAGCGCCGCGAGGTTCTCGGTGGTGAGGTCCTTGAGATCGGCGCCGCCGTGGAACTTGAGCGCGCGAATCGTCGCCACCAGCACCACCAGGTCGGGCCGCAGCCCCGACTTGCGGCACTTGATGTCGATGAACTTCTCGGCGCCGAGGTCGGCGCCGAAGCCGGCCTCGGTGACCACGTAATCGGCGAGCTTCAGCGCCGCCTTGGTCGCGATCACCGAGTTGCAGCCGTGCGCGATGTTGCCGAACGGCCCGCCGTGGATGAACGCCGGGTTGTTCTCCAGCGTCTGCACGAGGTTGGGCATCAGCGCGTCCTTGAGCAGCACGGTCATCGCGCCGTGCGCCTCGAGGTCCGCGGCGTGGACGGGCTTCTGGTCGCGGGTGTAGCCGACGACGATGCGGCCGAGGCGCGCCTTCAGGTCGGCGACCGATTCGGCGAGGCAGAAGATCGCCATCACCTCCGAGGCGACGACGATGTCGAAGCCGTCCTGCCGCGGGTAGCCGTTGGCGGGGCCGCCCAGCGCGACGATGATGTCGCGCAGCGCGCGGTCGTTCATGTCCATCACCCGCTTCCAGGTGATGCGGCGCACGTCGATCCCGAGCGCGTTGCCGTGATGGATGTGATTGTCGATCAGCGCGGCGAGCAGGTTGTTGGCAACGCCGATGGCGTGGAAATCGCCGGTGAAATGGAGGTTGATGTCCTCCATCGGGACGACCTGCGCGCGGCCGCCGCCCGCCGCGCCGCCCTTCATGCCGAACACCGGGCCGAGCGAGGGCTCGCGCAGGCAGACCGCCGCCTTCCGGCCGATGCGGTTGAGCCCGTCGCCCAGGCCGACCGTGGTCGTCGTCTTGCCTTCGCCGGCGGGCGTGGGGCTGATCGCGGACACCAGGATCAGCTTGCCGTTCGGCCGGTCGCGAAGGCTCGCGAGCCAGTGGAGCGACACCTTCGCCTTGGTGCGTCCGTAGGGCTCGAGCGCCTCGGGCGGAATGCCGAGGCGCGTCGCGATCGTGCCGATCGGCAGGAGCTTGGCCTGCTGGGCGATTTCTATGTCGGTCTGCATGCGGCTTCCTTTCGATGGGAACACGATCGCGGTTGCGACGGGCCGCGGCGTTGGTTCGCAGCGGGCGCGCAAACGCAAAGCCAGTATGGTGAGTCGGAGATTCGTGACATTTCCTTTACTCGTCGTTCCCGCGAAGGCGGGAACCCAGTGTCGTTGAAAGTCCCTGGGTTCCGGCTCACGCCCGCGTTGCGGGCGCGTCCGGAACGACGCCAAATGATGTATCGAACTTGCAATTCATCACACTAGATGACGGGGTTCGAGCCCCCGTCCATGGGCACGATTGCGCCGGTGACGTAGCTCGCCGCACTGGAGGCGAGGAACAGCGCGACGCGCGCCACTTCCTCCGGCGTGCCGAGGCGTCCCAGCGGAATCCTCGCCTGGTTGCGCTTCAGCAGTTCGTCCTCGGCGATCCCGGTCATCTTCGCCTCGACGGCCAGGCCCTCCTGGACGCGGCCGGTCAGCGTCGCACCCGGGTTGATCGCGTTGATGCGCACGCCCCGGGGCGCGAACGCGGCGGCGAGTCCCGCCGTCGCCAGCATCAGCGCGGCGTTGGCGGCGCCTCCGGGAAGATGCACCGGGTTCGCGACCTTGCCGCCGGAGCCGATGATGTTGACGATCGCTCCGCGGCCGCGAACCACCATGCGCTTCAGCACCGCGTCCAGCGGATGGATGTAGCTGAAGTACTTCGCGTCCATCGCCGCGTGCCACGCCTCGGCGTCGAGATCGGCGGGTGCGTAGCGCCGCGCGGCGCCGGCCGAATTGACGAGCACGTCGATCGGCCCCAGGTGGCGCTCCGCGTCGGCCGCCATCCGCTCGGCGTCGGCGGCGCGGGTGAGGTCGGCCACGATGGCCACCGGCCCGTGCCTGGCGGCGGGGAACCGGGCCAGCGCGGCGTCGAGATTGGCGCGGCTGCGCGACACCAGCGCGACGCGCGCGCCCTCGCCCGCGAACGCCTCGGCGCAGGCGTAGCCGATGCCCTTGCTCGCGCCGGTGACGACGACGTTTTTGTCCCGCAGGTCGAGTTCCATCGCGGCGATTCCTTCAGCCGTGCGCTGCCCGTGCCGGACCGCGGCCGTCTTCGCGAACGCCGGAGCGGGGCGCACCATTCATTTTGCGGCGTAGCGCTTTTCGAGATTGTTCATCACCGCCGCCCACGCCGCCGTGAAGTACGCTTTCGTCTTCTGCCAATCCTCGCCGTCGCCATAGCCGAAGTTGCGCAGCGTCACCTCGGTGCGATTGCCGGGCAGCGGCTTGAAGTCGAGGTAGACCAGCGTGCGCAGCGTGCGGATCACCGGCAAGGTCGGCGGGGCGTTCCATTCGAAGACCAGCTGCTCCATCGGCCGCACGCTGTGCACCTTGCAGCCCTCGCAGCCGCGCGACCCTTCCGGCATGTTCACGCCGAACCACAGCTCGAAGGCGCCTCCGGTCACCGGTTCCAGCTTCGCGACCTTCGGCGCGAAGAAGCTCTCGATGCCCTCCGGGGTCGTCCAGGCCTTCCACACCTCCGCCACCGGCGCGTTGATGATCCGCGTCTCGGTGATGTCGGGCGCCAGCGATTGCGTCGCGCCCGGAACCGCGGCGAGAGCGAGCATCGCGATGGCGGCACGGCGAAGGATCCCTCTGATCGGCGAGTTCATGGCGTCGGTCTCCGCAGGCCAAAGTGCGCATCCTAGCGCAGGTAGTCGCCGATCGCGCGCCACGCGGCGAGCTTCTCCGCGAACGGGCGGGTGAACGCCGGCGACGACGACGGCAGCACCAGGGTTTCCAGCCCCGCCTCGCGCCACGCGGGTTCCGAGCGGGCCGCGGTCTTGCCGTTGAAGCAGACGAGCGCAAGGCCGGGCGCCGCGCGGCGCGCCCGCGCGATGTCGCCGCGCTCCGCGTTGCGGATCGCGCCGTCGAGACTGCCTTTGCGCTCGCAGGCCACGATGGCATCCCAGAGGCCGATGCGCTGCGCGCGCAGCGCCGCCAGCCGTTCGCGGTACGGGAGGTCCGGCAGCGGCGCGTCGAGCAGCGCGCCCAGGAGCGGCCAGAAGTGGTTGCGCGGATGCGCGTAATACTGCCTCGCGGCGAGCGACGCGTCGCCGGGAAAGCTGCCGAGGATCAGCACCCGGGCATCGCGCGCGAGCACCGGCGGCAGGCCGAGCCTGCGGACTGCCTCCGCGGGCCCTGGGCCCCGGCCGAGCGAACGCCTGCCGCGGCCGGCGATCTCCGCGTTCCCGGCCACCGGTCTCGCCGCCATCAGAACACGCTCGGCCACGACCGGTTGCGCACCGCAAAGTCGAGCGCGACGCCGGCGAACACGGCGAGGCCCAGCCAATGGTTGTGGAGAAAGGCGCGGAAGCACCCGCTGCCGCTCGCGGTCGCGAATCAGCGTCCAGTGCCAGGCGACGCAACCCAGCGCCGCGACGAGACCGGCGTAATAGACCGGGCCGACGTGGCGCAGGTAGCCGATGTAGGCCATCCCGCCGACGTAGATCGCGTAGCAGAGCATGATGGCGAAGAGGTCGAAGCGCCCGAACGCGATCGCCGACGTCCGCAGCCCCAGGCGCAGATCGTCGTCGCGGTCGACCATCGCGTATTCGGTGTCGTAGGCCATGACCCAGAACGCGTTGATCAGCAGCAGCCACCAGGCGATCGGCGGCACGCGGTCGTAGACCGCCGCGTACGCCATCGGAATGCCGAACGAGAACGCAAGCCCCAGGAACGCCTGCGGCAGAACGAAGAACCGCTTCAAGAACGGATACACGATGGCGATCGCGATCGCCGGCCACGACATCAGGATCGTCGTGACGTTCGTCGTCAGCACGAACAGGAAGGCGCAGAAGGCGAGCGTCGCGGCGACAGCCAGCGCCTCCCAGGGCGGAATCTCGCCGGTGGCGAGCGGACGCAGCTGCGGTGCGCTTCACGAACGCGTCGAAGCCGCGATCGGCCCAGTCGTTGAATGCGCATCCGGCCGAGCGCATCAGCAGCGTGCCCATGGTGAAGACCAGCACCAGCCGCAGCGGCGCCCGCCCCCCGGTGGCGATCCACAGCGCGGACAGCGTCGGCCAGAGCAGGAGCAGCGTGCCGATCGGCTTGTCGAGCCGGACCAGCCGCTCGTAGCTGTCGAGCCGCGCGCCGCTGCCAGCGCGCGCCGCCGCGGCGGGTGCCGGCGCCCCGCCGCTGCGCCCGGCTCACAGCGGCAGCGCCAGCTGCTTCTTGAGGTCGCGCGGCGCGATGGCGTCGAGCAGCAGCTGCGGTGTGGGGTAGCGCAGACGCACGCGCAGCTCGCGCTTCATGCGCGTGTTGACGAGCCGCCGCGACTCGCTCATGAACGACAGCAGCATCGGCGCGATCCGCTGCTCGGCCTCCTCCCAGGACACGCGCGGCGGACGCGGCAGATGGAAGGCGTCGGCCACCGTGTCGAACCAGCCGCCCATCTTCATCTCGGCGTCGTCGGTGACGTTGTAGGCGCGGTTGGGCCTGGCGCGGAACAGCGCCGCGACCGTGGCGCGCGCCAGATCCGCGGCGTGGATGTGATTGGTGAAGACGTCGTCGTCGGGCAGAAGCACCGGCGTGCCCTGCCGGATCCGGTCGAGCGGCAGCCGCGTCTCGGCGTAGATGCCGGGCACCCGCAGGATCGAAAGCGAGACGCCGTAACGCTTCGCCCAGTCGCGCAGCCGGTCCTCGGCGGCGACGCGGCGGCGGGCGCGGGGCGATCTGCGCGCGTCGGGGACGCATCTCGGTGACGCGCGCGCCCGCGCAGTCGCCATAGACGCCCGAGGTCGAAATGTAGACGAAACGCCGTGGTATGCTTCGCGCCCGCGTCAGCGCGGCGATCAGGTTCTGCGTGCGCGGATCGTCGCGGCCGTCCGACGGCGGCGGCGCGAAGTGCAGCACGCGCGAACGGCGCCGCGCGCAGGCGCTCGAGGCTCGCGAGACGATCCAGGTCGCCGATAATGGGAACGATGCCGTGCGCGCGCAGTTTCGGCACGTCTTCGGAGCGCCGGGTCAGCCCGTACAGGCGAACCCTCGGATGGAGCAGATCGGCAGTGCGCAGCGCGACGTCACCGCAGCCGATCAGGAGTACGCGGATCACGCCGGCGGCCGGATGGTTTCGAATTGGATGTTGCAGGCCAACTGTGCCACCCGTGTTTCCCATGGCCGCGCCCGCCGTTGCGTGCCGCGCGATGCGCTCTGACGAAGGGCTTTCCGCATGCCGTTCCAGATTACCATAAAGCCCAGCGACCACTCGTTCGCCTGCCCCGACGGCGACTCGGTGCTGGCCGCGGCGATGGCCGCCGATTTCATGCTCCCCTACGGCTGCCGCAACGGCGCCTGCGGCACCTGCAAGGGACGCATCCTGGAAGGGCGCGTCGACTACGGGCCGCACCAGGCGTCGACGCTCACCGCCGAGGAAAAACGGCAGGGCCTGGCGCTCTTCTGCTGCGCCAGGCCGGAAACCGACCTCGTCATCGAGGTCAAGGAATTGCGGCAAATCGGCGACGTCCGCATCCGCAAGCTGCCGTGCCGCGTCGAGTCGATCGAGAAGGCCGCGCCCGACGTCGCGATCGTGAGGATACGGCTGCCGGCCAACGAGCGCCTGCAATTCCTCGCCGGGCAGTACATCGACCTGCTGCTGAAGGACGGCCGCCGGCGCAGCTTTTCGCTGGCGACGCCGCCGCACGACGACGGCCTGCTGGAACTCCATGTCCGCCACGTACCCGGCGGCTTCTTCTCCGGGCAGCTGTTCAACCAGTTCAAGGGCCGCGAAATCCTGCGCTTCGAAGGGCCGCTCGGCACGTTCTTCCTGCGCGAGGATTCCGACAAGCCGATCATCTTCGTCGCCGGCGGAACGGGCTTCGCGCCGATCAAGGGCCTCGTCGAGCACGCGTTGCACCAGCGCCTGGACGAGCGCCGCCCGATGGTCCTCTACTGGGGCGCGCGCGCCAGGCAGGACCTGTATCTGCCCCACCTGCCGGGCACGTGGCAGAACGCGAGCCGCAACTTCACCTTCATTCCGGTGCTCTCCGAGCCCGCTCCCGACGACGCCTGGCCCGGGCGCAGGGGTTTCGTCCATCAGGCGGTGCTCGACGATTTCGGCGATCTATCCGGCTACCAGGTGTATGCCTGCGGCGGGCCGGCGATGATCGACGTCGCCCGGAAGACGTTCACGCAAACGCGCGGATTGCCGGCGGACGAGTTCTTCGCCGACAGCTTCACCTACGCGCCGCCGACCGCCGACGTACCGCCGCCCGCCTGAGCCCCGACCGCAGCCGGGCGCGCGGGCCGGCATGCGCGTGGCGACGGTTGCGGGTCGGCGATACCAGCCACGCCCGCTTCGGTCGTCCGTCGTTCGGGACGGCGGGCTCCTGCGATCCGGCCTGGTCGACCTCGTTCGCCCCGAACCGGCGTTTCGGCAGGTCACCGCCGCATTTCCCGGGACTTACCGGGAATCGCGGCGCCGGCTAGTCTGCGACGCGCCGCAGCTCTGCCAGGGCGAGCTTGAGCGCCGCCGCGAGATGCGCGTTGGCCTCGGCGTCGCGGCCGAGGCGTCCGAGGAGCTCGCCCAGCGCGACCTGCGTCCGATAGTCGTCCTCGACGGCCAGGCTCGCCTCGAGGTAGGTCTGCGCCTTGCCCCACAGCTGCTCGCGCTGGCAGAGCACGCCCAGCGTGTAGAGCAGCGACGCATCGTGCTCGTGCTGCGCCAGCCAGCGCTCGGCCTGCTCGAGCTGCCGCGTGGGGTCGGGCGTCCGGCACTCTCCGTAGAGCAGCACGAGCTCCGGTTCCCAATGCCGCTCGAGGCTGCGGGCGAGGATGTCCGCTGCTTCGCGGTCGCCGCCCAGCACCAGGAAGCTCGCGGCGCCTGCGCGGGCGATCTTCGGCACGCGCTGATCGGTGTCGGAGAGCTTGTTCCAGTACGCGCGCAGCCCCGTCGGGTCGTGCGCTCGCGCCGACAGCTCCGCCGCGTGCGCCGCCGCGCGGACGTATTCGCCCTCCTGCGCCCCGTAGGCATGGCGCTTGACGAGCTGGTCGACGAGCGGGGGGACGTCGGCGAAACGGCCCGCGCCGTGCAATGCGCGCAACTCGAGCCGCAGCGCGGCCGTGTGCGATCCGGCTTCCTTGCGCAGCGCCTGCAGCGTCGCCAGCGCTTCCAGCGGCTGCGACTGCTCCAGCTGCCTCTCGGCCTCGAGCATCAGCCGCGGCACCGCGAGGCTGTGCCCCTGCACTTCGGGCCGCGCCAGCATCGCCGCGGCGGCCGCGAAATCGCGCGCATCCAGCGCCGCGCGCGCGGCGATCAGCGTCGAGAGACCCGTCGAGTGCGGAATCGCCAGCGCCTCCTCGGCCAGCTGCCGCGCCTTGCCGTGGCGGCCCTCGAGCAGCGCGACGACCGCGGCGTCGTGCTTCGCGCGGGAGCGTTCCAGCTGACCCCGGCGGCGCAGCGCGCGCACTTCCCGCGGCATGCCGATCGCGCGCGTCACCAGGCGGACGAGGATGTAGCCGCCGGCGAAGCCGCCGACGAGCAGCAGCAGCAGCAGATTGAGCGACAGCTCGACGCGGTACGGCGGCGTGACCAGGAGCACGTAGCCGTTCAGCAGCTTTGCGGCCAGCGCCACGCCGACCGCCGCCGAGGCCAGCAACAGGAACCAGAACAGGATCCTCACGGCGGAGCGGCGTCAGCGCGCCGGTGCGCGGCCGACGGCGCGCTGCGGCGCGCGGTCCTGCGCGAGCCGCAGCAGGCGCAGCGCTTCGAGGCTGCGGGAGAGGTCCGGCATGTCGCCGGCCATCGGCGTCGCCGCCAGCTGCTTCACCACCGCCTGCATCGCCTGCACCGACTTCGCCCGCGTGTCGAAATACCGACCGAGCCATGCGTCGCAGGCGGCGAGGTCGGCCTTGAAGCTTGCCTCGTCGTGATTGAACAGCGCGATCCGCGTCGAGAGCAGGCGCAACCTCAGGTTCTCGCGGAGGAAGTACTGCTGCGACGGCGGCACCAGCGGCGCCGCGGGCCGGTCGGCGACCTCGACGCGGACCAGCTGCCTCACCTCGGTCCAGATGTCGCGCAGCAGACGCTGCCACGCCGCTTCGTCGGCCGGCGGCGGCGCGGTCGCGCCCGCGGCGGGCGGCAGGCGCTCGTCCATCGCCAGCGGCAGCGCATCGACCGCGGAGATAGCCTGCTCGAGCTTCAGGCTGCCGCCGGCGACGTCGACGTACGGGACCGCCTTCAGCTGGTCGATGTCGCGCGACAGCGCGCGGCGCAGCGGCACGAACTGCGGCCGCTCGAGCCGCTGCAGCTTGGCGTCGGCGAGTTGCAGCGCGGTCAGCGCCGACGGCACGTTGCCGGCGAGCTGCAGCTGCTGGTTCGCCACCAGCAGCACCTGCTCGATCTCGGACAGCGCGATCTCGTCGCGCGACGGGGCGAGGTCGCGATAGAGCGCCTCCAGCGCCGCCTGTTGCGTCTGCGACTCCTCGACGCGCGCCTCGAGCAGCGTGATCTTGGCCTGCGCGTCGCGCAGGTCGGTCGCGAGCTGCGTCTGCGCCGCGCCTGTCGCCTGCGTCGTCGCCTCGACGCCGGACAGCCGCTGCGCCACCTCGGTCCGCAGCAGCCGCTGCGTGCGGCGTCCATCCAGCCACACGGCGAGCACGGCGACGATGGCGAGCACGGCGATACCCGCCAGCACCCGCCGCAACACGGAATCGGGCTTCGATGGACGCGGCGCGGCGCGGTCGGCGGCGGTTCCGGAATCCGCGGCCGCGGCTTGCGGCGGTACGGGGATGGCGTCGTCGCCCGCAGCGGGTCGTGGAGGTTCGAGCGGGTCTGACATGGGGAAGTGAATTCCGATTCCGGACTTCGATTCTAACAGGGGGCGCCGCAGGGCTTCCCCATGCACTCGGATTGGCCCGCCGCGCCGCGGTCGACTACAATCGCGGGGCAGGCTCCGACGCACACCGCGGCAAGTCGCGCCGCCGGCCGTGCCTCGATGCTCACGACGATTCCGCCGCCCGACCGCTTCCGCAGAATTCCCGCGCGTGTTCACGATTCTCGCCGCCGCCGTCATCGCCTTCGCGCTCGGCGTCGCCTATGGGCTTCGACGCGCCCGCCGGGTCGCCGTCGAGGCGCTCTCGCAGGCGCGACAGCAGGTGCCGACCGCGGCACCCGACGCGCCGTACGCACCGTGCGCGGACCCGGTCGCCGACGACGCTGCCGATCGCGCGGTGGCGGAGCGCGCGCGGCTAATACGAAGCCTCGAAGCCGAGACCACCGGGTTGCGCCGCGCGCTCGCCGACCGCGACGCGGCGATCGCCCAGCTCGGCGACTTCGCGGCCGAGCGCCGGCAGCTCTTCGGCACCGTGGCGCAGTCGCGCGCGGAGACCGCGCGCTACCGGCAGCTCGTCATCGACCTCGAGAACAACGCGCCGCCGCCCTGGTTCGGCGCCGGAGCGCCGGACGACCTGAAGCTGATCGTCGGCATCGGCCCCGTGCTCGAGCGCATGCTGCACCTGCTCGGCGTATCGACCTACCGGCAGATCGCGCGCTGGTCCGAGCGCGACATCGACGAGATCGATGCCAGGCTGCCGGAATTTCCCGGCCGCATCCGCCGCGACGCGTGGGTCGCGCAAGCCCGGGCGCTGCACCAGAGCAAGTACGGAGAAGCGCTGCCGCTGCGGGGCAGCGCGTGAGGCGCGACGACGGCCGCGCCGGCGGATGCGCGCCGCGATGAGCGCGTCGCCGCGGCGCGAATCGGCGGCGACGCCGCACGTCACCGCCGCCACGCTGGTTCCGGTCCTCGTCCTGACGCTGGTGTGGGGCTGCAACTGGCCGGTGCTGAAGCTGGGCGTCACCGATTTCGCGCCGCTGACCTTCCGCTCGCTGACCCTGCCATTCGCGGCGCTGGGCATGCTCGCGGTCTCCCGGCTCTCCGGCGACTCGATCCGCATTCCGCGCGCGCTGTGGCCGAAGGTCGCCGCGCTCGCGTTCTTCAACATCGCCGGGTGGAACGGTCTCCTGCTGTTCGGCGTCCAGCAGCTGCCGGCCGGGCGCAGCGCGATTCTCGCCTACACCATGCCGGTGTGGACCGTGCTGATATCGCTCGCGCTGCTGCACGAGCCGCTGTCGAAGCGCAAGGTCGTCGGCATGGTCCTCGGCATGCTGGGCATGGGTGTGCTGCTCGGCGACGACATCCGCAATTTCGAGCGCACGCCGGCCGCCGCGCTGCTGATCCTCGGCGCCGCGGTCGCCTGGGCGCTGGGCACCGTCCTGCTGCGCAAGTGGAAGCTGCCGCTGCCGCAGAACACGCTGTCGGGATGGATGATGCTGCTGGGATGGGTGCCGATCGTTCTGGCCGCGCCGCTGGTGGGGCCCGGATCGCTGCACGTGCCCAGCGCTTCGGGCTGGTTCGCGATCCTCTACAACATCTTCCTCGCCGGCACGCTGGCCCACTGGGCGTGGTTCACGCTCGCCCGCACCCTGCCGGTGGCGGTGTCGACGATGTCGTCGCTGCCGGTGCCCATCGTCGGCGTCTTCGCCGGGATGCTGGTGCTGGGCGAACGGCCCGGGCCCGGCGAATGGATCGCGCTGGCGCTGGTCGTCGCCGCGATGATCGCCGTGCTGTGGACGCCGAGGCCGCCCCCCGCGCCGATGGCGCCGGACGACTGAGCCGCGCGCTCAGGCAAGTTCCGGGATCAGCGTCGGCAGCGGCTTGCCGGCGAACCACGCGTCGAGGTTCGCCTTGCACAGGTCGCCCATCGCCTTGCGCGTCTCGTGCGTCGCGCTGCCGACGTGCGGGAGCAGCACGACGTTGTCCATCGCCAGCAGCGGCGGCGGGATGTTCGGCTCGTCGGCGAAGACGTCGAGGCCCGCACCCCTGATCGCGCCGTTCTGGAGCGCCTTCACCAGCGCCGCTTCGTCGATAATCGAGCCACGCGCGATGTTGACGATCGTTCCCTTCTTGCCCAGCGCTGCCAGCACCCGGGCATCGACGAGATTCCGGGTCGCCGCACCGCCGGGACAGGCGACGACGAGAAAATCCGACGCCGCCGCCAGCGCCTCGACGCCGGGGACGAAACGGTAGGGAACGTCCTGCGGCTTGCGCCCCGTGTATGCCACCTGCATTCCCAGCGCGCTGACGCGCTCGGCGATCGCCTTGCCGATGCGGCCCAGGCCGAGGATGCCGACGGTGCGGCCGCCGAGCTTGGTCGTGAGCTCCGGCCCGCGCTTCAGCCATTCACCGGCCTGGACGAAGCGATTGAGGCGGACGAAGCCGCGCCCGGTCATCATGATCAGCGCGACCGCGACGTCGGCGACGTCGTCGGTGAGCACATCCGGCGTGTTGGTCACCTTGAGCCCGCGCTTGCGGCAGTAGTCGACCGGCACGCCGTCGTAGCCGACGCCGAACACCGAAATGATCTCGAGCGCCGGCAGGCTGTCGAGCAGCGCCGTCGGCGTGACGGTGCCGCCGCCCTGCACGAGTCCGCGGAACGTCGCGCCGTGCGCGGCGAGGAACGCCGGCTTGTCGGCCGCCTGCGCGTAATCCAGGCACTGGTAGTCGGCCTTGAGCGGTTCGTAGAGAAACGGCGGCAGCGGCGCGGTGACGATGATATCGGGGGGCATGGCGTCAGGTCTTCCTCGTAGGACGGGCGGCCGACCATTCTAGCAACCCGGCGATGAGTCCTGCATCGCCGCCGGCGGTTTCGACGACCGCGAGTCCCAGGTCGCGCGCGTGCGCGGCGATCCGCGGATGCGGAACGAACGTCGGTCGCGCGCGCCACGCGGCGCGGACGGCGTCACCCCCGATCGCCCACAGGTTGTCGAGGCCTTCGCTGGAGGTGATGGTCACCGCGTCGATCCGGCCCTCGCGAAAGGCTTCTTCCAGCCCCGCCGTGCCGCTCGCGGGCCGCGCCCGCCGGTAGCACGCGACATGATCCACGCGGGCTCCGCGCGCGCGCAGCGCGTCGGCCAGCTGTTCGCGGCCGCCGTCGCCGCGAAAGATCACGACCCGCCTGCCGGCCACGCTCGACAGTTCCGGCAGCGCGAGCAGGCCATCGCTGTCGAAGGTGGTCGTCGGAATGCGCGCACCGGCGATGCCGACCGCGGCCAGCGCCTCCGCCGTCCCCGGTCCCGGCGCGAACGCCGCCAGCGTCGCCGGCCAGCGCCGCGGATCGGGGGCGCCGAATTCGACCGCGTTGGCCGATACGAACACCGCGATGTCGAAGCCGTCGAGCGCGGCGTGCGCCCGCGCCAGCGCCGCCGGATCGGCCGGCGGCAGGATCGCGATCGCGGGGAAGACGACCGGCGCGCCGCCGAGTGCGGCGATCTGCTGCGCGAAGGCGCCGGCCTGCCGCGCGGGCCGCGTGACGAGCACGCCCACGCCGGCAAGCGGATTTTGGTTCGGGGCCGTCGTGGTTCCTGGTGGCGGGCGCCGCGGGGATGCTCCGACCGCGCCGGGGATAGCTACGCCGCCGCCAGCCGCGCGGCGCCGCGCGCCAGGAAATCGCCGGCGAGCGCCAGGCCGAGCGCTTCGGCACCTGCGGCATCGACGACCGCAGCCCGCAATTCGCCGCGCATCACCTCGGCGCCGTCGCGGCTCGCGAGCAATCCGCGCAGCCACAGCTCGTTGTGCATGAACATCGCGTAGGCGGCGAGCGGCGTGTGGCAGCTGCCGGAAAGCGCCCGCGAGAACGCGCGCTCGGCCGAGGTCGCGAGCGTCGTGTCGCGGTCGGCGAAGGGGGCCAGCGCGGCGACGACATCGGGACGGTCGGCGCGGCATTCGAGCGCCAGCGCGCCCTGCCCGACCGCCGGGAGGCTCTCCTCGGGATCGAGCAGCGAGGCGATGCGCGCGGCGAAACCGAGGCGCTTCAATCCCGCCGCCGCCAGGATGATCGCGTCGTAGCGGCCCTCGTCGAGCTTGCGCAGTCGCGTGTTCACGTTGCCGCGCAGCGGCAGGATCTGCAGCAGCGGGTCGCGCTCGCGCAGCTGCGCTTCGCGGCGCAGGCTCGACGTGCCGATGCGCGCGCCGCCGGGCAGGCCGGCGAGGTCGAGATAGTGGTTGGACACGAACGCGTCGCGCGGATCCTCGCGCGCGACGACGGCCGCCAGCGTGAATCCCTCCGGCATGTCCATAGGCACGTCCTTGAGCGAGTGCACCGCGAGATCGGCGCGGCCATCGGCCATCGCGACTTCGAGTTCCTTGATGAACAGTCCCTTGCCGCCGATGTCGGCAAGCGGCCGATCGAGGACCTGGTCGCCCTGCGTGGTCATCCCCAGCAGGCTCACCTCGCATCCGGGATGCGCCGCGGCGAGCCGGGCGCGGATGTGCTCGGCCTGCCACATGGCGAGCGCGGACTCGCGCGTCGCGATCGTCAGCCGGCGCGGCGCGGCCGCGTTGGCGATGGGCGTGGGGCGTAGCGGGGAGGACATCGGTAGGAAGGCGTGCGGCGGAGGCGCAGTGCGGCGTGGCACTGCGCGGAATTCTAGCATGTGAAAAAACCTGCCCGGTGCCGCGCTCACCGCCTGCGAAACCAGCCGGTCACGGCGAGCCGCGGTCGCGTCGTCGGCAGCACCTCGTGCTCGAAGCGTTCGGACAGGAAGGCGGCCAGAGTCCCGCCCTCCGGAGACACGTCGATGGGCGTTTCGCCCTTCCGGTGGATGCGCAGCACGCCGCCGTCGTCCGCCCGCCAGCCCTCGTTGAGATAGAGGACGCAGGAAACGACGCGTTCGCCCGTCCGCCCGGCTTGGTCGCGGAAGACGTCGCGATGCCTCGCGTAGAACGCGCCGGGCGGAAAGACCGCATAATGACAATCGACGTTCCACAGGCCCAGCATCAGTTCGCGGTTGATCGCGCCCTTCAGCGTGTCCAGCGCGGACCACAGCGCGCGCTCGGCCGGTTGCGGATCGCCTGCTTCCAGCCAGAGAATCCGGTCGCCGCGGATCCCGGGACGCCGGACGCGCTGCGCACCGCGCCCCACGCCCGCGGCGGCGAGTTCGCCCGCGGCGTCGCGGCGCAGCGCCTCGTCGCGCAGTGCGGTGATCGCTTCCGGCGCAAGGAAATCGCGGACCCGCGCGCAACCATCGCCGGCAAGGCCGGCGACGACCGCGTCGACCGCGGCGACTGCGGCGGCGCCGGCGGCGCCGGTGGCGCCGTTCCGCGGCGGGGCGCCGCTCGCCTCGGGGCCGCCTCGCGCCGGATCGGCCGTCGTCACCGGGCGCCGGCGTCG
>CAVZYI010000016.1:0-226658 GCA_963779445.1 uncultured beta proteobacterium | reverse complement strand
CGACAGCAGAAAGGCCGCGTCGCCGCCGGGGAGGATGGCCAGATGCTCGTCGGCCTCGCGGGCCGTCTCGGTGCGGCGCGGATCGACGACCACCACGCGACCGCCGCGCTGGCGACGGATGGCTTGCAGCCGCTCGCGAATGTTCGGCGCGGTCAGGAAGCTGCCGTTCGAGACCCGCGGATTGGCCCCCAGGCACAGCAAATAGTGCGTGCGATCGATGTCGGGCACCGGAATCGACAGCGAGCTGCCGTACAGATAATACGAGGCCGCGAAGCGAGGGCTGGTGTCCTGCGAGCCGGCGCTGGTGCAATTGCGCGTGCCCAGGGCCGCGAACAGTCCGTTGCGCAACGCCAGCACGCCGTGATTGTGGGCCACGGGATTGCCCATGTAGAGGCCGTGGCATCGGCGCCGTGCTGGGCGCGAATTTCCTTCAGCCGCCGCGCCAGCGAGCGAAAAAGCCTCGTCCCAGGAGATCGGCTCGAAGTCGCCGCCGGCCGTGCGCCGCACCGGCGTGCGCAGCCGATCGGGATCGTCGTGAACCGCGGCGATGGCCGTGCCCTTGGGACAGATGAAGCCGTGCGAGAAGACGTCGTCCTCGTCCGGCACCACCGAAACGATCCGCTCGCCATCGACCTCGAACTCAGCCCGCACATCGCCTCGCACAGCGTGCACGTGCGAAAAACCGTCCGAGCCATGGCCAGGTCTCCTGTGCCGTTAGCTTGCGCGAATCAGAACTGCCGCACTGAGCGGACGCAGTTGGTATAAATATAGAGTACCAATTCCACCCCTGACCAGCGACGAAATGGCGGCAAGAGACTGGCCACAGCACGTACAGGAGAACGATGGATGCATTATCTCTATGGTTCCAAGCCCGGCGTGCCGCGCAAGCTAGTTGCGACGTTCGGTTCGGAGCAGCAACTGCGGGCGTATGCGAGCTGGGCGACCCTCTCGGAGCACGACGGTGTCGCCAAATTCGAAGCGGGCAGTGCGCTAGCCGGCTATCAAAGCTTGACGTCGTCGAAGAACCCCTCACGACCGACGACGCAACCGAAGTCATGCACAACCCCACGCCGAGCATGCTGTAGCCTGTCGTCGGCGCAGAATTCATCGCCGCCTACTTGCCCGGCGCATGGATTTGTCGACTTCGGCTTGCATGCGGCCGAGTGAGCATCAGGGCCCACATTTTCCAGTCGCCGAGGAACGACCAGAGGGGATACTTGAAGGTGGCCGGCCGATTCTTTTCGATCACGAAGTGGCCGATCCAGGCAAAGCCGTAACCGATGACCGGCACGGCCAGCAGCAGCCAGGGGTTGTAGACGATCGCCCCGACCAGCACGCCCACGGTCAACGTGCTGCCGATGAAGTGCAACTCCGGCAGGCCGGCGTCGAGTGCTCGCGGACGTAGTAGGGCCAGAACTCGGCGAACGATTGGTAACGGTGGGCGGACATGTGTTTGGCAAGCTCCGAGTAAGGAACTGTGTGAGGCGGACGTCCATTATAGCGTCCGCCAAATGCCAACAGAATGTCGACCCGCCCGGCCGACGCTATTTCGCCTCGAAGCCGGAATCCACGTCGCCGGTCAACTCGGAGTTGACCGTTCGTTTGCTGACCACCGGCGAGAGATTCGTATCGGTGACCACCAGCAGTCCGCCATTGGCCGGATAAAAGTCGGCACGGCGGCTGGAATTCAGGATCCAGGTCCAACGCGACGTCGAGGCGTGGTTGGCCGGGCCAAACGAAGTGACCAGCTATGCGGACCACGGCCGGCATTCCGCCCATCGCGTCCACGCGGCCGGCCTTGTAGCTGATCGCGAGCTGGTAGAACGCGCCGTCGTAAAAGTAGAAGCGAGCCAGGTCGGCTTGCGGCAAATCCTTCACGGAGTAGCACGTCAGACCGACCTTTTCATCCAACCCGATCGTGTCGCTCGTCAACTTCGGATATTGGCGTTTCAGTTGGTCAATGTTTTTGGGCAGCTTCAATCCCTCGAAATCAAACGAGTCCAGCACCACCACCGGCGTGTCCAGTTCCTCCAGCGGCTCGGCCGAAGCCGGCACGGCCGCGACGAGCAGGAGGATGGCGGGCACACTTTGCAGCAATCGGCGGGCGATCGAAAAGCCCGATCGGGTGGATGTCGCGCGGCACATGGCTGAATCCTGATACGAAGGAAAGACGCAGAACCTTCTCTGCAAGCCTACCTTGCAAATCGCGTGCGCGATGGACGAGAAATCGACACTTTTTCCGGGTCAAATCTTCGGATTGGCCCTAGGCTTGCCAGTTCGGCTTCCGCTTTTGAAAAAGGCGTCGATGCCCTCGCGAATTTCGTCGGTCTCCCAGGCGTCGGCCAGCACCCGGGCGGTGTAGGCCAGGTTTTCGGCCGGTCGTGCGTGCTGACGAAGCGAATCAACTCTTTGGCGTTGGCCACAGCGAGCGCGCACAGCGACTCCAAAGCCGCGGTGACTTCGCGCTCGACCGCCTGCGTCCAGCTCCCCGACCGTCGCCACCGCCTCGTCGAGCAATCCCATCCGCACGGCCGCGGCGCCGTCGAGCGGGCGGCGTTGAGCATGATCCGCCGCGCACGTGCGGCACGCCGATCTTGGCCACCACGTAAGGCGAGATCGTCGCCGGGATCAATCCCAGCGTGACTTCGCTCAAGCGAAATGTCGACCCCGTCAGGCCAACGCGATATCGCACACCGAGATCAAGCCCAAGCCGCCGCCGAAGGCCGAGCCGTTGATCCGACCGATCAGCGGCTTGGGCAGCGGTCGAGCTCGCCCAGAATGGTGGCAAACTCGGTGGCGTCGGCCAGCGTCCCTGCGGAGTGTTGGCGGCCTGGGTCTCATGCCCTTCAAGTCGCCGCCGGCGCTGAACACGTCGCCGGCGCCGGTCAGCACGATCACGCGACCTGGCGGTATCGGACAATCGCCGGAGCCGCCGCCGTGCAGGCTCGCGCATCAGGTCCTGCGACATCGCGTTTTTGGCCTCGGGCCGATTGAGCGTGAGCCGCGCCACGCCCTGCCCGTCGATGGACACGTCGATCATCTCGAATGTGCTCACCGATTTGGTCTCCCTACGGTTCGCGCACCTTTCGGTACCAGGCTGGCACGACACACTGAATTGTATCACTTTGGCGCTGTTTTGGCCGCGATAGCGGCACGACTGGTATACTCAAAATAGTCAGATAGAATTCAACATTACAGACTACCGAGGCGAATTTTTCGGGGAGGCGCGATGGCGAGTTAAATACTCGAAACGGCCAGGAGGCGATGATCCCCGGCACGGGCTTTACCAAGGCCCATCAGTTGTTTCGCGAGATCGGTCCGACGGTTCATCGACCAGGAGATCAATCCCTATCGTCGACGAGTGGGAAGAAGCCGAGATCTTTCCGGCGCACGACCTGTTCAAGAAAGCGGGCGACCTCGGCCTCGCTCGGGCTCTCGTATCCCGAGGAGTACGGCGGCAGCGGGCGCCGACTACTGGTACAACCTGGCCCTGGCCGAGGAGCTTGCCCGCTTCAACGTGCGGCGCGCATTCCGATGGCGATCGGCGTGCAAACCGACATGGCCACGCCGGCCCTGGCAACAGCTACGGCTCGCACGAGCTGAAGAAAAAGTATCTCGAACCGGCCATTCTCGGCGACGCGGTCTGCTCGCGTTGCCGTCACCGAAGCCGGAAGCCGGCTCGGACGTGGCCTCGATCCGCACCAAGGCCGAACGCGACGGCGACGACTACGTCATCAACGGCAGCAAGATGTTCATCACCAACGGCGCCCAGGCCGACTGGATCTGCCTGCTTGGCCCGCACCTCGCCGGGCACGACCTACAAGGGCATGTCGCTGATCGTCGTGCCGACCGACGCACCGGGATTCTCGGTCAGCAAGAAGCTCAAGAAGATGGGCAACTGGGCCAGCGACACGGCCGAGCTGGTGTTCGACAACTGCCGCGTGCCCGTGGCGCAATCGCATCGGCGAGGAAGGGCATGGGCTTCATCTATCAGATGCAGCAGTTCCAGAACGAACGGCTGGTCGAGTGCGCTGGGGGCGGCGGCCGGCGCGGACAAGATCCTCAAGATGACGATCGAGTATTGCCGCGGCCGCAAGACCTTCGGCAAGCCGCTGATCGAGAACCAGTGGATCTACTTCAAGCTGACCGAGCTGATCTCCGAAGTCGAGTTCCTGCGGCAAATGTGCTACCACTGCGGCCGCATGATGGACCGCGGCGAGGACTACACCCGCGAGGCCTCGATGGCCAAGCTCAAAGCCGGCCGGCTGGTGCGCGAGGTGGCCGACACCTGCCTGCAATTCCACGGCGGCATGGGCTACATGGAAGAATATCCGATGGCCCGCTACTTCCGCGATTCGCGGCTTGATGTCGATCGGCGCCGGCGCCGACGAGATCATGCTGGGCATCATCGCCAAGTTCGAGGGCATCGCCCCGCCGAAGTAAGCGTCGGACTGTTCTCGACACCCGTGCTCGCGGATGCGCGGCCGCAAGAGATTGACCCGCGGTGAGGCGCAGATTCTCCCCTCTAGGCTCGACCGCCGGTCGGAGCATTCGCACACAACCGCGCGGCGGTGCTGGCGCAGCTCGAGGAGCTGACAACTGCTGGCCGCGGCCCGCGCGGGGGTGGCGGAAGTACGCCGCCCGGCATCACGAGCGCGGCAAGTTGCTGGTCGCGAACGGATCGAGCTGTTGATCGATCGCGATTCGCCGTTTCTCGAGCTGTCGACCGTGGCCGCGGCCGGCACCGAGTACCACGTGGGCGCGTCGGGCGCGGCGGGCATCGGCGTCGTCTCGGGCGTCGAGTGCGTGCATCACCGGCAACGATCCCACGGTTCGCGGCGGGGCCGTCAATCCCTACTCGCTGGCCAAGTCGTTGCGCGCGCTGGCGATCGCCCGGCAGAATCGCTTGCCGCGTGATTTTCCTGGTCGAGTCGGGCGGGGCCGACCTGCCGCGGCAGGCCGAGATCTTTCGTGCCCGGCGGCGCCGTGTTTCGCGATCTGACGCAACTCTCGGCGGCCGGCATTCCGACGATCGCGCTGGTGTTCGGCAACTCGACCGCCGGCGGCGCCTACAACCCGGCCATGTGCGATTACTCGGTCTTCGTCAAGGGTCGGGCGAAGGTCTTCCTCGGCGGCCCGCCGCTGGTGAAGATGGCCACCGGCGAAGAATCGACCGACGAAGAGTTGGGCGGCGCCGAAATGCACGCCCGCGTCTCGGGCCTGGCCGATTTTCTGGCCGTCGACGAGCTCGACGCGCTGCGGCTGGGCCGGCAGATCGTGGCCAACCTGAACTGGCGGAAGCTCGGGCCCGCGCCGGCACGCTCGGTCGAAGCGCCGCTGTACGACGCCGAAGATCTGCTCGGCCTGGCGCCGGCCGACCTGAAGGTGCCGGCCGACATGTACGAAGTGCTGGCCCGCGTGGTCGACGGCTCGCGGTTCGACGAGTTCAAGCCGCTTTTCGGCACCAGCCTGGTGACCGGCTGGGCCTCGATTCACGGCTTTCCGGTCGGCATTCTGGCCAACGCCGCGGGGCGTGCTCTTTTCCGAGGAGTCGCAGAAGGCCACGCAGTTCATCCAGTTGGCCAATCGCAACGACGTGCCGCTGGTGTTCATTCAGAACGTGACCGGCTACATGGTCGGCAAGGAATACGAGCAGCGCGGCATCATCAAGCACGGCGGCGCATGATGATCAACGCCGTCTCCAATAGCACCGTGCCGCACGTCACGCTGCAGATCGGCGCCTCGTACGGCGCCGGCAACTACGGCATGTGCGGCCGGGCGTACAATCCGCGGTTCGTGTTCATCTGGCCCAACAGCAAGACGGCCGTGATGGGCCCGCAGCAATTGGCCGGCGTGATGTCGATCGTCAGCCGGGCCGCCGCGGCCGAGGCCGGCCGGCCGTTCGACGAAGAACGCCGACAAGATGCAGCGGGCCTTCGTCGAAAATCAAATCGAGAGCGAGTCGCTGGCCGTGTACACCAGCGCGGATCTACGACGACGGCATCATCGACCCGCGCGACACGCGCACCGTGCTGGGCATCGCGGCTCTCGGCCGCCCTTCGGCCGAAGTGCACGGCGCGAGCTGCTTTGGCGTTTTCCGCATGTAACGAAAGAAAAGATTAGCCACCGAGCTCACAGAAAGCACGGAGGTAGGAGACGAAGAAGATTCACCACAAATGGCCCGAAAAATTCAAAAGTTGGAATTGTGAATGTTTCTTTTTTGTTTTTGCCTTTGTGGTTCCTGCTCTGTGTCCTCGGTGATCTCGGTGGCTAATTGCCTTTAACTGGTTTTCAGCACCCCATGACGGCTCCGTACAACAAAGTCCTCGTCGCGAATCGCGGTGAAATCGCCCGGCGGATCATGCCGCACCTGCCGCGAGATGGGCATCGCGACCGTGGCGGTCTATGCCGAGCCGGATCGCGACGCGGCTTCGTCCGGCAGAGGCCGACGAAGCGGCCGCTGGATGGCTGCGGCCCGCGCCGAACGTATCTGAAAATCGACGCCGATAATCGACGCCGCGCAGCGCCACCGGAGCGACGCGATTCACCCGGGTACGGATTCCTTTCGGAGAATGCCGACTTCGCCCGGGCCTGTCGCCGACGGCCGGCGCGCATCACGTCATTGGTCCCACGGTCGACGTAATCGCGGCGATGGGCTCGAAAGATCGAAGAACAAGCGGCGGCTGCACGCGGCCGGCGTGGCCGTGCTGGAGAGCGTCGGAGTCGGCGGGCGTATCGCGAGGAGGTACCTCGCGCAGCTGGCGCAGCGGTCCCTTGGCCCTGCTGATCAAAGCTTCGGCCGGCGGAGGCGGTCGCGGCATGCCGCATCGTCCGCAAGCCGGCGAGTTTGACCGCGGCGGCTCGCAAACGGCCGGGCGAGAAGACCCGCAAGCCTCGTTCGGCGACGGACCGTCTATTCGTGGAACCTTACGTCGAGACAGCCAGCCATATCGAAGTGCAGATCTTCGGTGACACGCACGGCCACATCATTCACTTCTTCGAACGCGAGTGCTCCATCCAGCGGCGCCATCAAAAGATCATCGAAGAGTCGCCGTCGCCCATCGACGAGGAATTGCTCCGCGAGATCTCCGGCACCGCCGTCCGACTGGCCGAGGCGATCGGCTACGTCAACGCCGGCACCGTCGAATTCCTGCTGACGTCGGAACGAAAGTTCTACTTCCTCGAAGTCAACACGCGGCTGCAAGTCGAACATCCGGTCACCGAGTGCGTCACCGGTCTCGATCTGGTGCGATTGCAAATCCTGGTGGCCGCGGGCGAGCCGCGCTCCAGGCCGAAGCAGAGCAGCCCCCGCGGCCGTGGGCACGCGATCGAAGCCCGACTTTACGCGGAGATCCCCGTCAAGCTTATCGATGGAGTGTGGAATATTCGAAGGCGCTTGTAGTCACCCACATCGTATCGTCACGTCGCGGCTTAAGGCGTCGCCTCGGCCGTGATTTGAGACATGCTAGTCTTTTGCATTAGCGAATCGTTTGCTCTAGTGAGCTTACACCTACTTGTAGTAACAGGAGATGGAAAATGCCGTCCGCAACGTTGAGTACTCTAGACCTACAGGAGATCTGCCAGCGATACCTGAAACTCTATTCGGGAGCCATTGCTGACATCCTGGACAAGCGCGGCCATCGCAACCAGGTGCTACCACGGTCTCTGACTCCGCTGACCACCGTGAACAGGGTCGCCGGACTGGCCTTTACGGGGCAAGGCTACCCCTGCGCCAGCACCGCGGATGACGACACGCAAACCCGGCTGAATATGCTGGATAGCATCACTCCGGGCACCGTTTCCGTCTGGGCATGTGGTGGCAGCATAGACTGCGCACACTGGGGCGAGATGATGTCCACTGCGGCGCGCCAACGCGGCTGCACCGGCGGCGTGCTCGATGGCGGTGTACGCGATCTGGACTTCATCAATGCCATGCAATATCCGGTATTTGCGGGCTTCAAGTGCTCGGCGAGTTCGGTTGGGCGTTGGAACATCAAGGAATACCAGACAACGATCAAGATCGGCGACACGATCATCCGCCCCAACGACTTCGTGTTTGGCGATATCGATGGCGTTGTGATCGTGCCGAACGACCTGATGCTGGATGTCCTGACAGCTGCCGAAGATGTCAACGAGCGGGAAGGTGGTATGCGGGAAGAGCTGCGCCGCGGAGTATCCGTCAAAGAAGCGTATTCAAAGTACGGGTCGCTGTGAATCAGGAAAGCCACGCGATTCGCGGCTCCGCCGCGGGGCAGCGAGCAGTCTCGCTCGCCCATTCGGCGCTTTGAGGGGCAGTACCGACGGACAAACCCGGCTGAACCTTTCAGTTGCTCTGAGTGAGTGCGCGCCGTGGGTTATCAACTGTGAGTGCGCGTATTTCGCTTTCAGGGATACCACCCTTCTGAAGTCGCGGCAGGAATTCAGAAAACAAGAACGTGTAGCCGGGGCAATAGCCTCCTCGCTGTTCTCCCACGTGAAAGCCCACTGCATCTTGAGAAATAAGGACGTGCCGGAGGTATCCCGCCCGCCTGGTTTCCTGAATCAAACTGATGTTCTGGTCAACGGTGTCGGATGATATGCCGTCGAACTCGATCCAGGCGCCGGTCTCAGCGCCTTCTCAGTGGCCCGCCTGAGCACCTCAGTCGGATCGTATTCCGCCCCCGCTGCTAAGGCAATGGCACAGGCGAATATCAACGGGTAGCGCATAACGCTAAGGCCGGGCGGTCAACCATTCCGTCCGGAAACCGCTCTCCAATACCTCCCGCCCGCCCGGAAGGTGAAACACGCCGTAACGGCTCTCGCTGGGCAGCGGTAATTCGATCTCCATCCCTCTGGTTCGCAGCACGTTGCCCGCCTGTTCTCAGATCCACTGGCCGCCGGTTCGGCAGCAGAGAAAGAGGCACCATCACTCCGCCGATCTGGACCGCTTCCCATCGCAGTGCGACCGTGTGCTCCATACCCCGCGCATGAGCGATCTCCACGCGCATGAGCCGTCCCTGGACGACTGCCCCTTCCGCCAGCAACGTCTTCTGCCGCTCATCGCGGATCGGTTTGGCCAACCGACCTTCGATCACGTCGCCGGCGGCCGCCTGGCCAAAACGAACCGGAGTGATCAGTTCCACGCTTACCGCTAAGCCCGCGGGCAGACCCAACGGAGCGGCCGGAATGCCAGGTTGCCCTCCGCCGATGTGCGCACCCTCGCCGAACGCCACTTTCGATTCCGCCTGGTATTCGCGGCACGCGGAAAAGGTCATCGTATTTTCGGCTTCGGCGCCCTCGCGCCCGATGAATCGCTGGCGAGCGACCTTGGGCAGCAGGTAATCGCCCCCGCCCAACTGCACGATGCCGTATTCCAGGGATGTGTCGGCTTCACATGTACCGGTCGCCGGCGGCAATTCTTCGGTACGCACTACCAATCGGACCAACTCCGCTGTCCTCGGGTCCAATAGCAGCGTTCCCGTATAACCGGTGATGATCCATTCCTTGTGTGCCTTGACCCGGTAGTGGCTTTCGCCCTGGGGCACCGCAAAGGAGTATTCGAAAAGACGCCGCCCGTCCACGGTCGTCTCTCCTTCGAAAATGTACTTCGGGCTACGGGGCTCAAAAATGGCGAGAAGCATGGTGGCGAACGGGCCGGTGCCCGTGGCACCCTCCGGCACGAGTTCGTCGAGATCACCCTCTTCGAACTTGCTCGCACCCGCCCAGGAATAGATCTCATTACCGCTCGCATAGGCAACGTCGAGGCGCAACCAGTCGGTACTGTCCAACTTCAGCCGCGCCTGAAAGTCGCCTTGTTTCCGCCTCGCAAGCAGCGTGTCGCAGGACTTGGCCGCGCGTCCGGCAGCGGGTTCGAAGCGGTCCCGCTGAATCGATTCCACGCAGGCGGTGGGGCAGCCTTCGGGGCCGGGACTTCCGCTTTGGTCGCAGGTTTTAATTTGGCGGTGACCGCCGCAGGTGCACCGGTCTTGGGGATTCGCTGATCCATGCGCTGTATGGCGTCGGCGAGATCATGCGGAGCACGCAGGGGAATCGTTTGCCCCTTGAGACGGCCCACCAACCGCTCGATCGTGTCTTCTGGCCATGAGCGTTCCCGGTGAGATTGGAGCCGGGGTCATCTGAGGACCTCGCCTCGTCATAGCGTCGGCGATACTCACTCGGGAATTCGGTCCCTGTCCGGGTAGAAGCGGCCGATTGAACTGGAATTGGAGATCGAAGATCGGAAGAATTCCAGCCGGGTGCTTGCCCAGCGCATCCGGCCGGACGTCGTCGTGCATTCGTGTCCGCGGCCCCAGCACAATCAGAGCATCCGGCGGCTTCGGTTCCCGGAATTCCGCCTGAACCAGCCCCAGCAGTAGGTCCATCGGCTCCGGGCGTTCACGCATTACCTTGTAATCCAGCAGCCCCAATTCCAACTGGTTGAGTGCCGCTGTCAGTTCGCCGTTCTGATTCGCTTCAAACCCTTCTTTGCGGAAGATGACGGCTCTCTGGTCCAGGTTGAATGCGATCAGCCGCACCGACTCGGCCGGCAATTCTCTGAGCAGCGAGGACACAGAATCCACCACGCGCTCAACGTCATCGGGCTGAAGCGAGGAGAGATTCGGCGATAGCGGCGCGGCATGCACCAGGATCGTCAGTCTGCCGATCCTCGGGCCGCGTTTCGCCTCCACAGGCTGCGGGGCACTCCCGGAAAGCTCCTCCACCACTCCGGACGGCGTCGTCTGTATCAGTTGCCGTTCGCTGCCCCAGCGCCGGGCCTGAATCTGCCACGAGCCACGACAGTTCCGGTGGAGGTCGTCTTCCACCAGCACTTCGAGGCCGTATGTACCCTCACCTAAGACGAATCCGCCGCCAGTTACCGCGTCGACCTTGGTTTCTGGCACCTCGGGCAGTGCTTCGGTCTTGGTCATATAAACCGGTTCCCGGCCTTCCGGAGTCACACGCGCGTAGGCAGTCAGTTGTGTCCCGATCCGCGAAACTGGGCGAGCGGAATGTCAGCCGTGTATCCGGCGTGGAAACGGAAACCGAAGTCCAGCGCTGGACGCACCGGGTCGAGTGCACATCGCAGTTGTTGCGCGGACGCCGCTGCCTCGAAGAGTTGCCGCACTTCGGGGACGCGCTCGGGTTCCACCAGGGACTGTCCGGAACCCGAAATCGCCAGCACCATGCCCGCCAGCAAAGTGCCTGCGACTTTGGAACATGAACGGTTCATTCGCGCTTACCCGCTCCGGCCGCTTCTTCATGGCAGCCCTAGACTGCCCGCCTATGCTGGCGAGATCTCCCGTTGAACTGATCATGATTTTAATCCAATCGCACCGCACACGGGGGTTCGATTATCCACACCCCGCTTTCAGCCCATGCCGGAGCAACTCCGCCGCTCAGAGGCTTAGCTGAAACGGCCGGACAATAGACTGAGGCGAAGAGTGGCGGCAACTAAGATCAGCACCCCGTCGGCCAGCATGCGGTCCTCCAATTGACGGAGGCGAACCTCGATAAAGCTCGGGTATGGCCATCTTCAAACAAGCTGGACCACGAGCTATTTGGCCGCCGGTTGCGTCATGAGCTTCTGATGTTCCGCCACGATTGAAATCGCCTTGCGGGCAAGCTGGTAAACAGTAGGCCGGGGGTGTATAGTTTTGGCGATGAGAAATGTAGTACTGCTTTGCGCGTGGACGGGGCTCGCGATGGCGCAGAATCCACTCGCCGAACCCGACCCATTTGCCGGCGCGTTTCGGGGAGACGGAGTCAGGCTGGAGATGAGTTCGAGCGGCGGCGCCTATGCTGGAACGCTATCGATCCACGGGGAAAACTATCTGGCGACCATGAAAGTCTCCGGCACCGTCGCCTCCGGGAGTTACGATGTCAACGGGATGGCTCATCGGTTCACGCTGACGCGCGAGGCCGACGGGCTTCATGCTGACGAGCGGCGCTGCCGCGTACCATCTGACGCGGAGGGTTTCGACCGCGCTCGCGCCGGAGGCTGCGCAAGACCGCCGCCGACCTGGTGGGCAGATGGCGTAATTCCACCAGTTCGGCGCAATTCAATGCGGATGGGACCGCGGTGGTGAACGGCGCTCCGGGGCGGTATGAAATCCACGGCAACCGGTTGACGCTGATCGGAGCCCAGGCAGAGAACACCGCGCGGTTCGAAGTGCACGGCGATGTTCTCGCGCTCAACGTGAATGGAAAGCCGGTGACCCTGGACCGCGTGAAGGAGGAGGTGGGGGAGGGCAGCGTCCGCGTGGAACTGGTGGGCAAATGGTGCTGGATTTCGTTGACCGAGGCGAACCAGGCGCGGAAATTCAGCCGCTGCCTCACGTTGACAGGCTCCGGAACGTATGCCTTCGCGGGTGAAACCGACAGCCACAATCCGAAGGGCGGGGCGAATTCGCTAGCGGCGGATTCCGGGACCTGGACGGCGACCGAGACCTCGCTGACTACGCATTCGCTCAGCGGCAAGGCCACCACCTACCGGCTGGCGAGGCGCAATCACCCGGGTAAAGTTCGGGACCCCATGATCGTGCTGGACGGTCAGGCATACGTGAGCTTTTACACTAAGACGCCGTGGTAGAGCAGCCTGCGTCCTGCTCTGCTTGGGTTCGTTCGCCGTTCGACTGCGAAGAACCGGCGGCGGATGGAAAAGCCGCAGTCAGAGCATGGCGCCGTAGCTGCCGGCGGTTAACGTAGAATCATCGCGACCGTTAGGGCACCAATGCGCGCGTCTTCCAGGTCATGCGAAAGCCGGGTGGCAGATCATCAGCCTCAGCCGCTTGGCGCACTGGATGAGCTTATAGAGCATCAACTGGTCCTCTTCCTTGGAGAGAGGCAGGAAGGAAAAGTGCGCCCCCTCGATCTCCTCTTTCTTGAAATTCAGTTTTCCTCCCTGGTCGGAATTGTGAATCTGGTCGAAGATGGACAGGCCAGGGTTCAGCAGGCTGGCGCTCAGATCGTGCAGGCCCGCGTCGTATTTCGTCTCGCGGCTCGCGAAGTTGGCGGGATTCGCAAATGCCGAACTGTCAATTCCCCGATTAGCGCGGTATTTCTGCGCCTCATCGGTTTTGTGGAAGATCTTGTCATGACCATCCATCGCGGTGGGGTCGATGGGCGTGTATTGCTGTTGGCAAAGATACGGACTCCGTTTCCGTCGATGTCGAACTGGCGAGGCTGATCGTTCCGCGTTTGAACTCCTTCGAAACCTGCTTGTCGAAAGCCCCGACCCCTCCCGGAAACGTCCGCACCGTCATGCGGCGATCCTTGAATGCCCGGTGGAACTTGTCGTTCGCTTCCCACTTCTTGAATGCGGTCCACCAGCTATTCATCAGCGGTTCGACCACAGTCCAGTTACGTTTGACGTAGTCCCCCTCTTGATCGATGTGATTCTCGAGGCTGGTCCGGTGGATCGCAAGCTGGTCTGAAAGTTCGCCCATGTCCGTCTAAAGTCCTCTCCGTGGTTCGCTAACATGTTGGCCCGCTCATCCAAGGTCAGCATGTGCTGGTACAGCGTGAAGTGGAGAGCGGGCGTTCCCCGTTGCGCGCGTATAACGGAATTTTCGGCGAGTCAGTTTGGACAATACCGCCCAATGTAGTGGCGGCTGGTGTGCCAGGCAGGTTGCTGAAGCTGCAACTGGTTTCAAAGTGGTAAACACGTTAGGTGGTCCGCACTCACACCGCCCGCGTGGGGAAGAACAAACTGGCTAGGGAAGAAACAGTTCCGGCCTGAACGCTCATAATCCCACCAGCGACTTCCGTCTGGGCCACTTTCCGAAATGAAGGTTTGACGGTCCCGATCTCGCAGGCCGCGGCGAACAGTGCTAATAAACGCTGCGCGACTCGGGCGGTAATTCTCGATCCCTACCTGACGATTCCTCCCGCTTCATATGCGAGAACATGAAGCCGTCGCACTCCGCGAAGGCGCAGATCAGCAGACTGAAGCTGGGGCAGACCTGGCTGTTCCGTGAGAGCGGCGGTTTACGGCTTAATTCCCTTTGTCCAGTTCAAGATCACTGTCGCAGGCGCGGGGTTTGCTTCAGTAACCTGAGCAGGGATGAGGAAGCGCCGGCCATCGGCGGTCACATCGAAACGAGCATCCGGAGTGCGAATTCCCGATGCGAACAATGGCTGAGGCGTGCCGTGCTGGAAGCCCGCCCCTGTTGTCACTTCCACTCCTACGATTCCTCTGTCGGCGTCCAGGTACAACAGTTCTTTGCCATCCCGCCGCCATTTCGGCCAGTATCCGCCGTTGTCGGAGACCTGCCATTTCCTTTCGGAGCCGGTGCCTTCCTCGCGAAAAGGCCTGCACGTAAATCTCGCTCCTGCCCGATTCGTCGGAGGCATACGCGATCCATTGGCTGTCAGGCGAGAGCGTTCCACACCATTCGTTGTATTCGGTATGCAGGAACGACATCGGCTTGCGATTCCCGAAGAGCGGCAGCATCCAGAGGTCGTATCCCGTCTTTGCATCCCGTTGGGAATAGATCAGGAACCGCCCGTCGTTTGACCACTCACAGAGAAGCCTGTAGTCGTCCGGACGTGGGTTCTTTGCTTCGAGCAGCAGGGCTTCGCTCTCCGTGCCCGCGGAAGTTTTCGTGTACAAGGCGGTGTTCACAGACTCAAAGGCGATGCGGCCGCCATCGGGCGACCAGATCGCGCGCGCCGAGCCGTCGAACGTTAAACGCGAGGCCGCCCCTGGAGCACTGGAAAGAGCCAGATGTCACTCGAGAACCTCTCCGCATCGATCGTCGTCGGCGGCCACCGTCTGTTCGTCCGGCGAGAGCTGCGGATTCAGGTGAAGGCCCGGCCTGCCGATGGTTCCCATGCGCTTGCCGGTCCGGTCGAACCAGGTGACTTGGTCGCCATGGTATGTCGAAGTGACCAGCAGGACCCCATCCTCCGACGCGGAGAACGATGCGCTCAGGTTGACCGGATTCTGGGCGATCCTTTCCACAACAGGGAATGCCTCGCCGCTAAGTTGCAGATCGCCGGCAGCGAACCGCTGCGCCATCAGGACTCCAGCTCCTGACGAATAACAGGTAGCCCGAGTCCGGCGGCAATGCCAGGCGCGTATTCGGCGTTGGAGATGTCGTCGAGCAGGTGAATCCGAGCATCGGGCGAATCGAGCGACCCCACATAGATGCCGCCGTTCTCCCTTTTCCCGCTGTGAATGGTGTAAAGAAAGTGCCGTCCGTCCGGCAGGAAAGCGGGAAAGTGGTGGGTGGTCTCCCCGCGAGAGGCGTCCAACCTCGTTAGGGGTTTGGCCTCGCCGCCTTTGGCCGGGACTCGGAGGATCACGTCGCCGTCGCTGAAGAGGATCGTTCCGTCGCGGTTCCATGAGCCGCCAATGACGAGGGCGGCAGTGCAGATCGTTTGCGGCACCCCTCCGGACGCCTCGATCTTTTTCAGCTTGCCATCTTGGGCAAATGCGATAAACCGGCTGTCTGGCGACCAGAATGGCCAGAATTCGGCAGCAGCCAAGGGCTGGGCTGCAAGAGCATCGAGCCGGCGCACCCAAAGCCGCGCCTTGCCGAGGAGTGTCGACTCCGATTAGCGCGAGCGAGCGGCCGTCCGGGGAAACCCTCCCCGCACGATAGCTGGTGTTTTCCGGTGGCGAGATCGTGTACCGGACGAGACGGGGTTCGGTCAGGGGTTCGCGGAAGCGGTAGCGGGCGATCACCCACCCGCTGAACCCCGAAACGATAGCGATCGCCGCACCGATCCACCACATGTTCTTGAATCCGGGTTTTACCGCCAGAATTCCCGCAACCACCCCCGCCGACAGTCCGCGTCTACCGGCGATCAACCCGGCAGGCGCCGGCTGATCCGTTGAGACACCGGTGGGGACTCCCCCGGTGGCGGGGGCTGTCAGGTCGCCCACGAACCGATAACCCTGGCGCGGCACGGTGACGATAAGGGATTGCCCGCCGTCGGTCTCTCCCAGCGCCTTCCGCAACAGGGAAACCATTTGGGTGAGGTTGCCTTCCTCCACGAAGGTATCGGGCCACACCTCCTTCATCAGTTCGTCCTTGAGGACTGTCTGCCCAGGTTTTTGCAGGAGAGCATAAAGGACATCGAATGCCTTGGCGGGAAGAGGAACCGGCTGGCCGTTCCTGGTAAGGGTCTTGCGACGCGCGTCAGCCCGGAATGGTCCGAACTCATAGAGGTCTTTTGTTTCCATCGCTTGAGAGTGACCCTTGAGGGATCTTGAGCGAAATTGAGTCGGCTTGAGCCGCTTCCGAAGGACTTCAATCGCCCCTTCGATCCATGCTGGACCTCCGGAACCTAGCCACCCCTTTTGGCAAATTCCGCCTGAGGTTTCCATGCACTTTCTTTTTTGCCTGCTGATGACAGCGGCATCTGGCGCCGCCCCTAACGACCAACCTGTAGTCGAGGTATTCGTGCCTCCCGTACTAAACGTCGAGCTGTATCACGCCTCTGTAAGAGCGCAAGGGATTGCGAATGAGATCTATTCCGAGATCGGTGTTCGCGTTGTCTGGCGGTTGACCCCTTTCCGCGCCGCTGGGCTGCGCGAAGCAGTCGCTGTCCACGAGGATCGTCGTGACCCTACGAGCAAAGACCCCCGCGGGTCTCTCGCAGGACGCGCTGGCATTTTCCAATCCCAGTTCGACGGAAGGGCCTTGCGTGACCTTGCTGACGGACCGTTTGGTTCCGATGGTGCACAGAAATCCGTTGAGGACCGGATTACCTGCTGGGGCACGTTCTGGCCCATGAAATCGGACACGTTCTGCAGGGGATCGCCCGCCACTCCGAAACCGGGGTGATGAAGGATCGATGGTCGGAGGACGAGATCACGAACATGCCAATGCGTCGGCTTCGCTTCACTTCACTCGATCTGGCATTGATAAAGGAAGGCCTTGCAGCCCCGGGGCAAGCGATAAGGGAAGTTGTGCGCTCGGCTCTTGCCGTGTGACACGAGTCGCCGCTAGGCTTGCCGAGCCTGTTGCGTAACCTCAGCATCGCATGACTCCTCCCTGACGGCGTAGCGTTTACCAGCGTCCGCCCACTTGACCGAGAGCGGGTATATCGTAGAGTGGCTGGCCCCAAAGGGGAATCACGCAGTCTGCTGCCGGCGAACCTGCCCATGTTCTCGCGGCACCAAACTCCGATCCTGCTCGGCGTGGATCTCCCGCTGGCGTCGAGTGAGCATATCCTTCGGGGGTGAATGTAGCCAACGGCGCTGTTCAGGCGAACGTTGTTGTAGCGCTCGACCTAGCCCTCCACCAGACGCCCCGCATCTTCCACCGACAATGCTGTTCCGGTCCGGATGCACCCCGGAGGACAGGTGGGAATGAAACGAAGATTATTTTACGCGCTTCGCAACGACCTTGCTGCCTGGAAACTCCCCGCTCGGCTTCATCGTGAGTTGAATCTCATCGCCGGCGATCGTCCCTTCGTGGGCGAACGTCATCTCGCCGCGTTTGGACCCATTTTCACCACAAAAGAGACCTTGTCACCCGTGACCTTTGCCCTCGGTGATCTGGACAATTGGGCTCTTCGCAGCCTGCCATGTGCCCGTGAGCGTCTCACCTTTCTGTTGGAAGGAGTAGTACACCTGGACGTTGGCCTTGGGGAGTATCCAAATCGGCCTTCCAGTTGCCCGTGATGTCGGCCGCGGAAGCAACCACGGCAAGAACAACGATCAAGAGAGCCGATTTTACCAGTTGAATGCGTACATAAAAATTAAATGACACCGGCGACGTCCAATATTGTTCCATCCGGTACAATTCTGCCTAAATCCGCCCGAGCGCCGCGCGCGCGACCGCTCCGCGGCCGCCGAAACGCTGCCGCATCGCCGAAGCCGAGAATCGACACCATCACGTAATCGCGATCGTCTCGAATCACGTGCAACTGTGTCCCCGCTCCCGCGATGTCCAGGAAGAACGCCGCGCCGCCCAATCCCGAAATCATGCGTACCGAGGACTCCGGAATACTCTTCTTCAGGCTCTCGATCTCCGCCGAATGTCCACCTTCGCGTTCAAGCGCTGAATCGTAATCGAGACCTGTCCATTCCCCGCCCCGTAGTCGCAGGTGGATTCGGCGCCGCGGCTCTCCTCGTGCCCGCGTCCGAACCGGCGGCCGAGCGCGCGCTCCAGGTCGGCCGCCGTCACCGCCGAACAAGCGCCCAGGCCTTGGACGACGCGGGCCGCGACGTCACCGCCGGCGTCGTGGATACCGCCGCGGCAAAGAGTAGAAAAAGTGCGAGCACCACTCCATTAAGCCGCGGCAATCCCCGCCGCACAACCCGTCGCGGTACCTCCACCGTCTAGTACCAATTCGCCTCCCCAAACCGCCCGCACCCCCCAAAAACCGCTCATCACAATTCGCCCCGCCTGCCACGCGCTCTCGCGCACAATCGGGAACATGAAAACACTCCTGATCGCCCTCGCACTCGCCACCGGACTGGCTGCCCAGCAGCCGATTCAAGTCCAGGTCACCGGCCACGGCCAACCCATGATCCTCATTCCGGGATACTCCTGCCCCGGCGAAGTCTGGGACGGCACCGTCGCCCATTATAAGGACCACTACCAGGTGCACGTGATTTCGCTCGCCGGATTCGCCGGCCTACCGCGCGTCCCCGGTCCCTTCCTCGATACTGCCCGCGAGGCCATTGCCGCCTACGCGCGCAAGAACAAGCTCGACCACCCGGTCCTCGCCGGCCACAGTCTCGGCGGCTTTCTCGCGCTCGATATCGCCGCGCACTACCCCGACCTGCCCGGCAAGCTCGTGATCGTCGATTCCTACCCGATGCTGGCCGCCATGATGGACCCCACCATGACCGCCGAAAGGCCAGGGCCAGCCGGCGACAACTACGCAAAGGCATGGCGGGGCAGAGCCAGGACATGTTCGAACGGACCACCAAATCCGGCATGTACACGCGCCCCATGGTGACCAAGGACTCCGATCTCGATCGCCTGATCGCGTGGGCCCTGAAGTCCGACCGCACCGCCCTTACCGACGCCATGAGCGAACTCATCGCCGGTGACCTTCGCGCCGACGTGGCCAAAATCAAGGTGCCCGTGCTGGTCGATGGGAACCTGGATCGGTTACAAGGAGTACGGCGCGATCGCACCAGACACATCGAGGCCAGCCTTCGCGCCCAGTACGCCAAACTCGACGGTGTCCGGATCGCGGTCACCGACACGGCGCGGCACTTCATCATGTGGGATGATCCGAACTGGATGTTCGCCCAGATGGACCGCTTTCTGCGAACCGGTAAAGACGGTATCCGCGCAATGAAAACCAGGACCGCTTACTGGAGCTGCCAGGCCGTCGGTTGGGGATTCTACACGGCCATGGGAATCTCCATGGCCGCCCAACGGCGGGCTGGCGCTTCAGCATGGTCGCCGGCTACAGCCTCTTCTTTCTGTACAGCATCGCGCTCACGGACCTGCTGCGCCGCGAGATTCGCCGGCGCCAGTGGCTGAACGCCCTGACGTTCTCCACCTTTGCCCGCCTGTTCGGCGCCGCCTTCGTCCTCGGCGCCATTCAGACGTTCCTGGTATTTGCCATCGACCTCGCCTTCCTCCAGCGCAACAGTTACTTCCTCTCCGAAGCCCGCGTACATACCGGCGACCTGGACCAGCATCGCCGGCGCCGACTGCATCTGGCTGCTCTTCTACGTTGCGCTCACCGCCGGACGGCGCTATCGCGAGAAGGAGGTCCGGCTGCAGCTCGCGCTCCGCGAAGCCGAGCTGCGCGCGCTCGAGGCGCAGGTCAACCCCCACTTCCTTTTCAACTGCCTCAACTCCATACGCGCGCTGGTGGTCGAGAATCCTCCGCTCGCCCAGGACATGATCACGCGCTTCGCCACCATCCTCCGCTACAATCTCCACCGCGATCTGAACCACACGGTTCCGCTCGAAGCCGAAGTCGAGGTGGTTGCCGACTACCTCGCGCTCGAAGGCAGTCCGCCTGGAAGACCGGCTGCGCGTGCGCTTCGCGGTGGACCCGGCGGCCGGCAAGATCCCGATCCCGCCCATGCTGCTGCAGACGCTGGTCGAAAACGCCGTCAAGCACGGCATCGCGACGCTCCCCAACGGCGGCGACCTGCTGGTTCGCGCCGCCATCGACGGCGACTCGCTGCGCGTCGAAGTCGAGAACACCGGCAGCCTCTCCGAGCCGAAGCCCGGCTCCACGGGGGTGGGCCTCGGCAACACGCGCGAGCGCCTGCGCATCCTCTACGGCGATCGCGCCCACCTCGATCTGCGCAATGGCGAAGGCCGCGTCACTGCCACCGCTCCTCATTCCCCGCATCCCATGAAAGCGCTGATCGTCGACGATGAACGCCTTGCCCGCCTGGAGCTGCGCCGCCTGCTCGCCGAGCACCCGGAGGTGGAAATCGCGGGCGAAGCGCGCGATGGCGAAGAAGCGCTATCGATGATCGCGCAGCTCGCTCCCGACCTTCTCTTTCTCGACATCCAGATGCCCGGCATGACCGGCTTTGAACTGCTGGAGCGTCTCGACGACCTGCCCCAGGTGATCTTCACCACCGCCTATGACGAGTACGCCATCAAGGCCTTCGAGGTCAACGCGCTCGACTACCTGCTGAAACCCATCGTGCCCGCCCGCCTCGCCGCCGCTCTGGTGCGCGTGCGCCCCCGCGTCGGATCGCGGCCGCCTCGAGCAGGTCTTCGTGCGCGACGGCGAGCGCTGCTGGATCGTGCGCATTCCCGACATCTTCCTGCTCGAATCCGAAGGCAACTACACCCGCGTCTATTTCGGCGGCGAACGCCCGCTGATCCGCCGGTCCCTCAACGCCCTCGAGCAGCAGCTCGATCCCGCCGTATTCTTTCGCGCCGGCCGCAAGGAAATCATCAACCTGAAATGGATTGACAAAGTAGACATCGCGGTCGCCGGCGGCCTCCTGGTCACTCTCCGCGGCGGCCGCACCGTCGAGATGTCCCGCCGCCAATCCGCCCGCCTGCGCGAAATCCTGAGCCTGTAGCATATGATTGAATGTGCGCATAGAGCACGAACACCACGCGGCCAATCGATTGTCGAAACGCTGGCGCTGATCCAGTTGCGCGCCGAGGCCGACCGCCCCGCCGGTCTCCTCTCCCACGGACAGAAGCAGTGGCTGGAGATCGGCATGCTGCTGATGCAGGAACCGCGCCTGCTGCTGCTCGACGAGCCGGTCGCCGGGATGACCGACGACGAGACGATGCGCACGGCCGAACTCTGCCTTTCGCTGGCCGGCCGGCACTCGGTGGTCGTGGTCGAGCACGACATGGATTTCATCGCCAGGATCGCGCGGAAGGTCACGGTGCTGCACGAAGGCAGCGTCCTGGCCGAGGGGCCGCTGTCGGAGGTTCAGTCCGACCCGCGCGTCATCGAAGTCTATCTGGGACGCTGACCGAACGAACGCATGCTCTCGGTATCGGCACTTAACCAATACTACGGCGGGAGCCACACGCTGCGCGACGTCGCGTTCGAGGCGCCGTCGGGCGCGGTCACCGCGATTCTCGGCCGCAACGGCGTCGGCAAGACGACGCTGCTCAAGTGTCTCGCCGGCCTGCTGCCGACACGTTCGGGCACGATCAACCTCGACGGCACCGACGTCACCCGGCTGCCCGCGCACCAGCGGGCGCGGCTGGGGCTGGGTTACGTGCCGCAGGGCCGCGAAATCTTCCCGCGCCTGACGGTAGAGGAGAACCTGAAAATGGGGCTCGCGACCAAGGCGGCCGGCACGCCCATCCCCGAGCGCACCTACGAGATGTTCCCGGTGCTCGCCGACATGCGGCACCGCCGCGGCGGCGACCTTTCCGGCGGCCAGCAGCAGCAGCTTGCCATCGGACGCGCGCTGGCCATGGGTCCGAAGCTGCTGGTGCTCGACGAACCGACCGAGGGCATCCAGCCGTCGATCATCAAGGACATCGAACGCGCCATCCGGCGGCTCGCGGCCGAGGGGCAGATGGCGATTTTGCTGGTCGAGCAGTACTACGACTTCGCTCGCTCGCTCGCCGACCGCTACGTCGTCCTCTCGCGCGGCGAGGTCATCAAGGCCGGGAACGGCGCCGACATGGATGCGGACGGCGTCCGCGCCTGCCTGACGGTCTAGGTCCCGGAAAGGCGCCCGGGCGTTGCCGCGGCGCCACGGGAAGCGTCGTTTCGGGCCGGGTTCGGCAACCCGCCCGCCGTGCCCGTTGATTTCGGTCAAGGCCGCCTGTAACGTGTCCGGTGACAATCTGTCGCATCGGCGGGGCCGGATCCCGCCCCGACCCCTTCAGCGCCATGCCCTCGACCCCCGCCACCGACCTCGTTCTCGACCTCGACCTGGTCCGGAAGTACGACACCTTCGGTCCGCGCTACACGTCGTATCCGACCGCCGACCGCTTCCACGACCGGTTCACGGCCGAGCACTACGTCAACGCGCTGCACGCGCGAAACCAGACGCGGCAGTCGCAGCCGCTGTCGCTCTACGTGCACCTGCCGTTCTGCAACACCATCTGCTATTACTGCGCGTGCAACAAGGTCATCACCAAGGATCACGGCCGATCGGCGAAGTACATCCGCTACGTCGGCCGCGAAATCGGCATCGTCAGCGAGCTGATCGAAGGCACGCCCAGGGTCGCGCAGCTCCATTGGGGCGGCGGCACGCCGACGTTCCTGGCGCGCGAGGAAATGGCGACGCTGATGCAGCTGCTGCGGGGCGGCTTCAATTTCGATCCCGACGCGGAAATTTCGATCGAGGTCGACCCGCGCAAGGTCGACGCCGACACCATCGCCTTTCTCGGCGACCAGGGTTTCAACCGGATCTCGGTCGGCATCCAGGATTTCGACCCCGAGGTGCAGAAGGCGGTCAACCGGATCCAGAGCGAGGCGGAGACCCGCCTCGTGATCGACGCCGCGCGCGCCAGCGGATTCGTGTCGGTCAATGCCGACCTGATCTACGGTCTGCCCAAGCAGACGGTGGCCGGATACAGCGCGACGCTGGACAAGGTCATCGACGCCTCGCCCGACCGCATCGCGCTCTACAGCTACGCGCACGTGCCGCACCTGTTCAAGCCGCAGCGCCGCATCGAGCTCGCCGCGGTGCCGGCGCCGGAGACCAAGCTCGCCATCCTGACGCTGGCGATCGAGAAGCTCGGCGCCGCAGGCTACGTCTACATCGGCATGGACCACTTCGCCAAGCCCACCGACGAGCTTGCCGTGGCGCAGCGCGAGCGCAAGCTGCACCGCAATTTCCAGGGCTATTCGACGAAGCCCGACTGCGACCTGCTCGCCTTCGGCATTTCCGCGATCGGCAAGGTCGGATCGACCTACGTGCAGAACGTGCGGACGCTGGACGAATACTACGAGCGCCTCGACGCGCAGGCGCTGCCGGTCCTGCGCGGCGTCGAACTCGACGCCGACGATCTCATTCGCCGCGACGTGATCCAGAAGCTGATGTGCGACTTCGATCTCGACTTCGCCGCCGCCGAGGCGCGGCACGGCATACGCTTCACCGAATACTTCGCGCCCGAGCTCGATGCGCTGGCGCCGCTCGCCGTCGACGGGCTCGCCGAAATCAGCGCCACCGGCATCAGGGTGACTCCGCGCGGGCGCCTGCTCGTGCGCACCGTCGCGATGCATTTCGACCGCTACCTGCGCCAGGCGCTCGAACGCGCGCAGTATTCGCGCGTCATCTAGGCGACCGGCAGCGCCCGCTTCGCCGGTCCGCATTCCTCCGCGCGCCGGGCGGCGCCGGAACTTCCGACCCCGATGCCGGCGAATCGGCGGAGCGTGTAGTCCTCAAGTCGCCCCGCCTTCGTCCCGGGTCTTGCGACGAACGGCGTCGCGGCGGCGTTCGGGTCGCGTGCGAAATTGCATTGCGTGCGGCTTGTCGACGTCACGCCAATGAACCGCCGGCCGCATCGGAAATACATTGATTTTGGCAGGGGCATTGGCCGAGGCAGGTCTGCGCCAACGCCGGCCGATGCCGCAATGCACCAAATGGGCAGGGCCACCGTTCGTTGAGGGGCCTCCGGCCCATCTGCACTGCACAACCGCGGACCCCATCCGGACCTCAACAATTGACCTACTACAAATTGACGATGGGTTCTGTTAAGGTTGCGCCCTCGCACTCGGGAGATCGCGGCTCGGGCCGGAACGACGCGGCAGGATTCGTTCCGCCACCGGCGCAACGCGATCGCAACGCCCAGACGCGTTCCGATAGTCAAGTCATCCATAGGGGGGAAACTCATGCGGTGCAGACTCATACGTTCGCTTGCGGCTCTGGCACTGGTGTCCGGTGTGCTGGCGGCCACCGAATCCATCGCCGTCCGCCCCGAGGCGGTGCCTGATGGCGGCCTGATCACGGCGGCGGCATTGCCGCTGGGCGCGCGCGACCAATACGTCACGGTCGTGGTCCAGCTCGCAGGCGATCCCGTCGCCGTCCAGCAGGGCAATGCCGGCAGGAAGCTCGACCGCAGCGAAAAAGACCAGATCAAGCGCCAGCTGAAGGGCGACCAGGACGCGGTCCGCGGCAGCATCGAGCGCCTCGGCGGCTCGGTCCAGAACAGCTATCAGGCGGCCTACAACGGCGTCAGGGTCCGGATTGCGCGCGACAGGGCCGCGCAACTGGCGTCGATCCCCGGCGTGATCGGCGTCCGCCAGCTCCAGGTCATGCGCCCGAACAACGTGCGCGGCGTCCCGTTCATCGGCGCGCCCGGCGTATGGCAGGCGCTGGGCCTTCACGGTGAAGGCATCAAGGTCGCGATCATCGACACCGGCATCGATTACACGCATGCGAACTTCGGCGGCCCCGGCACCACGGCGGCGTTCGAAGCGGCATTCGCCACCAACACCGCCGCGCCCAACCCGGCGCTGATCGGCCCGGGAGCGCCCCGGATCAAGGGCGGCACCGACCTCGTCGGCGACGATTACGACGCCGACCCCAACGCCGCGACCTACCAGCCGGTTCCGCATCCGGATCCGAATCCGCTCGACTGCCAGGGCCACGGCTCGCACGTCGCCGGCACCGCTGCCGGCTCGGGCGTGACGGCGGCCGGGGCGACCTACACCGGGCCCTACAACGCGACGACGGTATCGAACATCAACGACTGGACGATCGGCCCGGGTGTTGCGCCCAAGGCCGAGATCTATGCAATCCGCGTGTTCGGCTGCAACGGCTCGACCGACGTCACCGTCGACGCCATCGAATGGGCGGTCGACCACGACATGGACGTGATCAACATGTCGCTGGGCGGCCCGTTCGGCACCAAGGACGATCCGTCGGCCGTCGCGTCGACGAATGCGGCGAAGGCGGGCGTCATCGTCGTCGCCTCCGCCGGCAACGAAGGCCCGAACCAATACATCACCGGCTCGCCGGCAACGGGCGCCGGCGCGATCTCGGTCGCCGCGAACGACCCGTGGCAGACTGTTCCCGGGGCGATCGTCGCGACGACCCCGCCGACCGGCACGCCGCTGTCGCTGAATGCCGTCGATGCCAACGGCTATGTCTTCACCGGCCCGATCACGGGACCGCTGGTCGTCCTGAAGGACGATCCTTTGACGACGGCGGATCTGCCCGGGTACGTCGGCTCGGCCGACGAATCGCTCGGCTGTTCGCCCAGCGCCTACACCTACAATGGCATCGTTCCGGGCGGCGGACAGATCGCGGTCGCCAAGCGCGGCACCTGTGCCCGCGTGGCACGCGCGGTCTTTGCCCAGCAGGCGGGCGCCGCGGCCGCGATCCTCGCCAACAACGGCGCGGGACTTCCGCCGTTCGAGGGAACGATCACGTCGAACCCGGACACCGGCGAACCGTACGTCGTCACGATTCCGTTCCTCGGCGTCGCGGGCAACTACGCGACGGCGGGAACCGACTCCAACAAGCTGCTGGCCTCGCCCGCCGGCACGACCGCCACGCTGACGGCGGCGGCGTTCGCGAATGCGAACTACACCGGATTCGCATCGTTCACCTCCAGCGGTCCGCGCACCGGCGACAGCGGCCTGAAGCCCGACGTCACCGGGCCCGGGGTCAGCATCATCTCGACGGCGATCGGCACCGGCAACGGCGCGGAGATCCTTTCCGGCACGTCGATGGCCGCGCCGCACGTCGCGGGCGTCGCGGCGCTCACGCGCCAGGCGCACCCGAACTGGAAGGTCGAGGACATCAAGGCCTCGATCGTCAACACCGGAATTCCTGCCGGCGTGCTCGGGTATCGCACCAGCCGCGGCGGCAGCGGGCCTCGTGCAGCCGCAGAAGTCGACCGCTGTCGCAGGTCGTCGCGCTCGCGAAGGAAGATGATTTCGCGGTTTCCGTGAACTTCGGGTTCCAGGAGCTCGATCGCAACTTCAGCGGCACGAGGGAGATCACGCTCCGCAACAACGGGTCGAGAACCGCGACGTTCAACATCGCGCAGGCGAATCCGGCGGGCAGCCCGCACACGGTCACGCTTCAGCAAGTCGTCGGTGACGGTCAAGGCGCACGAGCATGCCGAGATCAAGATGACGCTCAACGTCCCGGTGGCCACCGCCGGCGCGTCGAACGGCACCGCACTGTCGTTCAAGGAGGTCGCCGGCATCGTCCAGTTCACGCCGGCCAGCGCGTCGGACAACGCCGGCGTCACGCTGCGCGTGCCCTACTACTTCGTGCCGCGCGCGCTGTCGGATGTCTCGACGTCGATCGGCAAGCTGAAGGGCACGAACCCGTCGACGACCGCCACGGTGACCAACAAGCACGGCGCCATCGCCGGTGATGCGGACTTCTATGCCTGGGGCCTGTCGGGCAACAACAGCCCGGGCCGCGTGTCCAACGACGTCCGTGCGGTCGGAACGCAGTCGTTCGATTGGGACGGAACCCAGCAGCTGCTGGTGTTCGCCATCAATACCTACAACCGCTGGTCGAACGCGGCGACGAACGAGTTCGACCTCTACGTCGACGTGGACGGCGACGGTGTGGACGACTACATCGTCTTCGGCGCCGACCAGGGAGCGATCCAGACCGGCACGCCCAACGGCCGCATGGGGAGCTTCGTCTACAGCCTCAACTCGGGCAGGATCAGCATCAATTTCCTGGCGACCGCGCCGACCGACAGCTCGACGATATTGCTGCCGGTCCTGACGTCGCAGCTCTGCCTCGCGGGAGAGCCGTGCCTGTCGGCCGCGAGTCCGCGCATCACGTATTCGGCGGTGAGTTACGATCTGCAGAGTTCGCCGCCGGGTGTCGACGTGGTAAGCGGTTCGGCGAAGTACAACGTCTGGGCGAGCTCGATCAGCCAGGGCGGCTTCGCGAGCGTCGCTCCGGGCGCCACCGACAGCTCCAACGTGATCGCGGTGGACTCGGCCGAGTGGAAGCTCACGCCGGCGAAGGGGCTCATGGTCGTGAACATCGACAACAAGAGCGGCGAGGGCGAGGCGCAGCTGATCAAGGTGGAAGTCGAGAAGTAAGCCTCGATTCATAGTTGGACGCGAAAGGCCGGCCATCGCCGGCCTTTCGTTTTTCTGCGGGGTCACGCGGCGCGTCGCGCCGGCGTCCGATGCGCCGGCGGCAGGCGCAAGGCATGACCGGCGGGTCGTCGAACGGCGCGGCGGTCGAATCGGGCAGCAGGTGGGCGGTCGCAGGCCGGAATGGCCGCGAATTCGATGCCGGACTCACAGCCACGCGACGAAGGCGAGTGGTGATTTGGTCACGGCCACCGCGGCGATGTAGCCGAAGGTGGCGATGGCCGCGACGAACGCGGCGATGCGCGCGCCGCGCGTCCTGCCGCGCTTCAGGGCAAGCGTCCCCAGCGCGATGTAGACGACGAGCGCGACGACCTTGGCCGCGAGCCAGGCCGGGACCCCATCGGCGGCCAGATGCCACGCGAGCCACAGCGCCGAAGCGAGCAGCAGCGTGTCGATCACATGCGGCAGAATCTTCACCCAGCGTCGCTGCAGTCGCGCGGGCGAGGTCAGCATCCACGCGGCGCGGAGCACGAACAGCGCGAGGGAAACGCCGGCCGTGCCCGCGTGGACCAGCCTGATCGTGCCATAGTCGAAGGTCATCGAACCGTGGCAGTCCCCGCCCGGCAACGGGGCGTCAAGGCGAGCCGCGCCGCGTCGCGATGCGCGCTCTAGCGGTGAACGGCGCGAGGCGCAGGATCTCGCGATAGAGCCGCGCCGACTGCTCTTTCGGCCGGATGCCCCGCAGCGGATTGTCGTTCGCGCGGAACGCGGCCTCGATCGTATCCCAGTCGCCTGCCGTCAGGTGCCGTCGCGCCAAAGGGAGAAGAAGGTCCTCTTCCTTCGCCATGTGCTGCCAGTGGAAGTCCGCGTAGGCCTCGACGGAGCGCGCGAAGACGTCGAACGCCGTGCGGTCGTCGCGCGAACAGCGCTCCAGCGCGTCCGCCAGGTCGTCGATCAGCGAGGCCCCGCGCGCGTGCTCGGCCTCGAGCTCGCCGATCAGCGGCTGCGCCGCCGGCCAGCGCGCGAGCAGCGCGGCAAACAGGTAGTCGCTCTCCTTCGGGTGATGCAGCATTTCGGGGAACGCGATGACAAAGTCGAGCGCGGCGCGAAGGAACGCGAGATCGGGCGCGACGCCTTCGTCGCGGTTCCGCCGCACCGCCGTGCGCAGGCTGTAGAGCACCGAGGCGATCGCCAGGTGCTCGTCGGTGAGGATGCGAATGGCCGCGGCGCCGGCAGAATCCGCCGCGGCCCGCGCGGTGCGCGCCGCACCCATGCCGGCCGTTTCAGTAGGTCTCGACGTGGTAGCGTCCCTGCGCGCGCAGTTCGGGAAGCAACGCGCTCCAGTCGCCGCCCTGCTGGCGGCACGCGTCGCGGAAGGCCTCGTCCACGCCCTGCTCCATGCCTTTCAGCCCGCAGATGTACACGTGGCAACTCGCATCCCGCAGCAGCTTTGCGACGTCGGCACTGCGGGCCCGGATGCGGTCCTGGACGTACTGCTTCGGCTGCCCGGGGACGCGGGAAAATGCGAAATTGATGTCGATGAAATCGCGCGGCAGCTTCATAAGGGGGCCGAAGTAGGGAAGCTCGCTTTCGGAGCGCGCGCCGAAGAACAGCATCAGCGATCCGCCTTCCTTCAGCGCGATGCGCCGCCGCCGGCGCTCGGTCATTGCGCGCATCGGCGCCGACCCGGTGCCGGTGCAGACCATCAGCAGGCTCGAGCCCGGATGATTCGGCATCAGGAAGGTCGTGCCGTAGGGGCCGACGACCTTCACCTGCGCGCCCTTGTCGAGATCGCACAGGTAATTCGAGGCGACGCCGACGACCGGCCGGCCGTCGTGATCCTCGGTGACGCGCTTCACCGTCAGCGACAGGTTGTTGTAGCGCGGGCGCTCGCCGTCGCGCGGACTGGCGACCGAGTACAGGCGCACGTGGTGGGGCCTGCCGTTGCGGTCGAGACCGGGCGGGAGGACGCCGATCGTCTGGCCTTCCAGCACCGGAAACGCGGCGCCGCCGAAATCGAGAACGATGTGCCGGATGTCGCTGCTGGCGTCGCCGCCGGTCAGCCGGAAGTTTCCGCTGACCGTGGCCAGCGCCGGCTTCTGTATCGAATAGATGTTGACGTAGGGATGCGCGGCCGACCACGGTGGGAACGCGTCGCCGCCCTGGCCGGCGGTGGCGACCGAGGTGATGCGCGCGACCTCGGTGGGCATCTCGGCATCGGCGCCGGCGTCGAATTCGGTCTGCGCCGGCAGGCTGTCCCAGAGGAGCTGTTCCGCGAGCGGGTAGGCCTTCGCCCGATCGACCTGCCGCCAGTTGTCGATCGCTCCGGTGGGGCAGGGCGCGATGCAATCGTTGCAGTAGTTGCATTTCGCCGGATCGACGACGTAGTTGCGCGAGTCGTGCGTGACCGCTCCGACCGGGCAGCTCTCCTCGCAGGTGTTGCAGCGGATGCAGATCTCGGGGTCGATGAGATGCTGCCGCAGCACGTCGACGGTCGTCCCGCCCGGCAGCGCAGTGTCGGACACCATCATCTCCTCGGCCGGAACCGGGAAGATCGGAGTCCGAGCCCGCTTTTCTCAGTTGAACCGGACATACTCGAATTCCACCGGCTGGTTGTTGATGCCGCGCGCCGGCGGCGCGATCCAGTTGGCGAACTTTCCGGGCTCGGCGATGCGTCCCATCAGCGACGAGACGAAGGCGCGGTCCGCCGCGCTGGGCAGCCAGCGGTCGACGTTCGCCGCCCATTCCGAGGCCGGGATGACGTTTCCGCCGGGATCGATGTTCGCCGCGGCGAGCGGGCCGATCCGGCGATTGAACGCCTTGTGCGGAACCTCGAGGCGGAACGGAATCCCGGCCTTTTCGATGATCTTGTTCCAGCGCTGGACGCCGGCCGCGGCATCGCGGATGTAGTCGTCGCGCAGCTTTTCGTTGAGCGCGTTCAGCGCCGGGGCCTGCGTCGTCACCAGCCGGCCTGCCTGCACCTCGAATACCGGATACGTGGCGCCGCCCAGCAGGTGGTCGTCGTCGATCTTCGTCTCGTCGAAGCGGCCCTTCAGCCCCGTCGAATAGAACGTCGCGGCGTTGGAGGAGACGTCGGCGCCGAACAGATCCATGGTCACGCTGAAGTGGAAATTCAGGTAGCGCTGGATCGTCGGCAGGTCGATCACGCCGAGGGCGCGGATCCGCGCGGGGTCATCGGTCCGGTTCGCGGTCATCGCCTCGCAGCTGCGCTGGATCACCCGGCCCACGCCCGATTCGCCGACGAACATGTGGTGCGCCTCCTCGGTCAGCATGAACCGCGTGGTGCGCGCCAGCGGATCGAAGCCCGATTCGGCGAGCGAGCAGAGCTGGTACTTGCCGTCGCGGTCGGTGAAGTAGGTGAACATGAAGAACGACAGCCAGTCCGGCGTGCGCTCGTTGAATGCGCCGAGAATGCGCGGATTGTCGGCGTCGCCGGAGCGGCGCTCGAGCAGCGCCTCGGCCTCCTCGCGGCCGTCGCGGCCGAAGTAGGCGTGCAGGAGGTACACCATCGCCCAAAGGTGGCGGCCTTCCTCGACGTTGACCTGGAACAGGTTGCGCAGATCGTAGAGCGACGGGCAGGTGAGGCCGAGGTGGCGCTGCTGTTCGACCGAGGCCGGCTCGGTGTCGCCCTGCGTGACGATCAGCCGCCTCAGGTTCGACCGGTATTCGCCGGGAACCTCCTGCCATGCCGGCTCGCCCTTGTGCTCGCCGAAATTGACCGTGCGCCCGGCTTCCGCAGGCGTCAGGAAGATGCCCCAGCGGTAGTCGGGCATCCTGACGTAGTCGAAATGCGCCCAGCCCTTGGGCTCGACGCTGGTCGCGGTGCGCAGGTAGACGTCGGCCCCGGCCGTGCCCTCGGGACCCATCTCGCCCCACCAGTTGAGGAATCCGGGCTGCCAGTGCTCCAGCGCGCGCTGCAGCGTCTTGTTGCCGGCGAGATCGACGTTGTTCGGGATCTTCTCGCTGTAGTCGATGTTCATGAAAGCTCCAGATTCAGGTGGCGGTATCGATGGGGTGGCGTCGCCCCCTCGCCGGCGGGAACGACGGCAGCGGGGGAACGAAGCGGCGCACTACACGCGTTCCCAGTTGAAACGGGCCTTGCTGCCGGTGCCGAAGATCTTCAGCGCGCCGGATTCGCCGGTCGCATTCGGACGAATGAAGATCCAGTTCTGCCATGCCGACAGGCGGCCGAAGACCCGGGTTTCCATGGTTTCCACGGCGCCGAAACGAAGGTTCGCTTCCATGCCGGTCAGCGCGTCGGGCGAGAGGCTCGCGCGCTCCTCCAGCGCGATCCGGATCTCGTCGGCCCAGTCGAGATCGTCGGGCGCGGCGGTGACCAGTCCCAGATCGAACGCTTCGCCCGCCGTCAGCGCGCGGCCCGTGGTCTCCATCGCGCGGGCTATCGGCGCCTCTTCCTGGTAGAAGCGGGCGGCGATGCGCGACAGGCCGTTCACCATCGGGTACGCGCCGAAGTTCATCGCCGACAGCATGACCTTCGGCGCCGCAGGGTCGTCCGCGCCGGCGAGCATGTAGCTGCGGTCGGCGGCGAACGCCAGTTCCAGCAGCGTGCCGGCGAAGCAGGAGCCGGGCTCGATCAGCGCATAGAGAGTGCGCGAGGTCACGTCGAGCCGCGCCAGCGTCCGCCGCAGCATGCCGATCGTCTCGCGGACGAACCAGTTCGCTTCGTGGCGCTTCAGCGCGGCGTCCACCGCCAGCACCGCCGAAGCGTCGCCGGCGGTCCGCAGGATCCAGGTGCCGATGTCGAGCTCGTTGGTGCGCAGGAGCAGGATCGCGTCGTCGAGCTCGCGCGCCATGGCGAGCGGCCACCACGACGCCCCCGCCGCGAGGATCGCGGCGACATCCTCGGGCTGGGCCGCGGCGGGCGCGCGCACCGTGAGCGTCGCGTTGCGGGCCTTGCGGTCGAAGCGCACGTCGACGTGCGCGTAATGGATGCCGTCGGCGTCGACGGTCCGCGCGAGCGGCGGCAGCGGGACGCCGGTCGCGTCCAGCGGGCGGTCGCTCTCTCCCGCCAGCGCCAGCGCCCTGCGCTTCACCTGGTCGGCGAACTGCTGCGGCTTGGCGAAACCGTCGATCAGCCGCCAGTCCTTCGCCCGTTGCGCGCGCACGCCTTCGACCAGCGTGCAGAACACGTCGGCATGGTCGCGGCGCACGCGTCGCTTGTCGGTGACGCGCGTCAGGCCGCCGGTGCCGGGCAGCACGCCCAGCAGCGGGACCTCCGGAAGGCTCACCGCCGAGGAGCGATCGTCGATCAGCAGTATCTCGTCGCAGGCGAGCGCCAGCTCGTAGCCGCCGCCGGCGGTCGTTCCGTTGCACGCGGCGACGAACTTGAGCCCCGAATGCCGGCTCGCGTCCTCGATCCCGTTGCGGGTCTCGTTGGTGAATTTGCAGAAGTTGACCTTCCACGCGTGCGTCGAGAGCCCGAGCATGAAGATGTTCGCGCCGGAGCAGAAGATCCGGTCCTTCCCGCTGGTCATCACCACGCTGCGCACCTCCGGGTGCTCGAACCGGATCCGCTGCAGCGCGTCGTGGAGTTCCATGTCGACCCCGAGGTCGTAGGAGTTGAGCTTGAGCTTGTACCCGGGCTTCAGCCCGCGATCCTCGTCGATGTCGAGCGTGAGGGTCGCGACCGGCGCATCGAGCGAAAGCTTCCAGTGCGCGTAACGGTCCGGATGCGTGTCGTAGGTAACGTAGGGCGTCGCGGAATGCGGATGCTCGCGCGCGGACGCGCTCGGTTCGGGGTTCATGCGGTTCTCCTGAATGCCATGCCGGCCGCGCTGGGGCGGGCACTGCTCCGGGCGCCGGCCGGCTCGGCGTCGTCGTTAAGCACGGATTGCCTCGCGCAGTCGCAGGAGGCTCTGCTCGGGGCGCTCGCCCGACGTGTCGAGCATGATGTCCGCCTTGCGGTACAGGGGTTCGCGCGCCTCGAGGATCCGGGTCAGGTCTTCCATGGCCTCGGCGTTGCCCTGCATCGGCCGCAGGTCGCCCTGCGCGACGACGCGCGACATGTGTTCGTCGGGTGCCGCCTTGACCCAGACGGTGAAACAGTTGAGCAGCAGCAGGTTGAAGGTCTCGGGCTCGGACACGATGCCGCCGCCCACCGTCATCACCATCTCGGGATGCAATTCGATCATCCGCTCGAGGCAGCGGCGCTCGATCCGCCGGTAACCGGCCTGGCCGTAGAGCAGGAACACCTCGGACAGGCTGATGCCGGCCTCGCGCTCGATTTCGCGGTCGAGTTCGACGAACGGGCAGCCCAGCTCCTTGGCCAGAGCCGCCCCCAGCGTCGTCTTGCCTGCCCCGCGCAATCCCACCAGCGCGAGGCGCTTCTTGCGGGCGGATTCTTCGTGGCCGAAATCGCGCATCAGGCGGAACACCACGTCCTCGAGGCGATGTTCGGGCAATCGCTCGAGGAACCGCCGTATCAGGCGCTGCTCGACCGAACTCACCCGCGGCTCGAGGAGGTCGGTAAGCGGCATGCCAAGGGCCCGCGCCACGCTGCGCAGCAGGAGCACCGACGCGTTGCCCTCGCCGGCCTCGAGCTGCGCCAGATAGCGCTCGGAGACGTCGGCATTCTGCGACAGGATCTTGCGCGCCATGCCGCGGCGCTCGCGCGCTTCGCGGACGCGGCGCCCCATCGACGCGAGGAAATCGACGTCGTCGATGCCGTGTACCGGGGGCGCTGCTGTCGGGGGGTCCGAGTGTTCCGCCGCGGCCATGGCCCGATCCTTAGGTGAGGTGCTGCGTCGAGGAGATAGCAATATAATGCATATATCGCAAAGCCGTCAAGCACTTTAAATCGAACGCCCCGATCCGCCGCTCACCATCAGTTCTCGACGGCCGGTCGGTCCGTCGGACGGGCTCCGAACCGTCCTGCCAACGCGATATGCTTTATTGTGCTTGACGTGGAAAATATCATGATCTAAAGTGCAGCAACGTGCAAATGACGGAGTGGCGGATGGGACTGCGATGCCGATTTCCCAGCAACTCGTGACGACACCTATCGAATTCGCCGGTCTGGTCGGCTCGATCACCGACCGGATCCAGGGACGCCCGCTCGACCAGGCGCTCGAATCCGATCTCGATCGCCTCTTTCCGGCGAACGGCGATGTCTACCGCGCCGTCATCGCCGCGTGTCGCGCGGGGATCGCCGCGGGCTGGGCATGCAATCGTGAGCACGCCGGCATCCGATACGGGCGCGTGCTGAAGCCCGGCGAAGCGACGCACGGATTTTCCGTCGACGTCGTCGACATGGACACCGTTGCCGGCGGACACCATCGCCACCCGACCGGCGAAATCGACCTGATCATGCCGCTCGACCCCGCTGCCAGGTTCGACGGGCGCGGCGCGGGCTGGCTGGTCTACGAAGCGGGAAGCGCACACGTTCCCACGGTCACCGGCGGCAGGGCGCTCGTCCTCTACCTGTTGCCGCAGGGCGCGATCGAATTCACGAAAGCTTGACCCCCTGGCGCGGACCATGTATCCGCGCCGGTCGAGAACGGGAGCAGGAGGAGAACCGCATGCCGTCGCTCAGCACGTCCGACCATCGCGTGACCCCGCCGCGCGTCGACATTCCGCGGGATTACAACGCTGCGCACGACCTCGTCGAGCGCAACCTCGCCGCGGGCCGTGCCGGCAAGCTGGCCTATATCGACGATGCGGGCAGCTATACCTACGGCGAACTCGCGGAACGTGTCAATCGCTGCGCCAACGCGCTGACGGGCCTCGGGCTGCGGGCCGAGCAGCGCGTGCTGCTTTGCCTGCTCGATACCATCGATTTTCCGGCCGCGTTCCTCGGCAGCATCAAGGCGGGCATCGTGCCGGTGGCAGGAAACACGCTGCTGACGGCCAGGGACTACGAGTACATGCTGCGCGACAGTCGCGCCCGCGCGCTGATCGTTTCCGCGCCGCTGCTCCCGACGTTCGCGCCGCTCATCGGCACGCTGCCCGACCTCGAGCATGTGATCGTCTCCGGCGGGGAGCCCGGCGTCCACGCGTCGTTCGCGAAGCTGCTGGCGGCGGCGGGAACCGGGTTCGCGCCGGTCGCGACCACCCGCGACGACGCCTGCTTCTGGCTCTATTCGTCCGGATCGACGGGCGCGCCCAAGGGCACCGTGCACGTCCATTCCAGCCTGATCCAGACGGCCGAGCTCTACGCCAAGCCGATCCTCGGCCTGCGCGAGGACGACCTCGTCTTCTCGGCGGCGAAGCTCTTCTTCGCCTACGGGCTCGGCAACGGCCTCACGTTCCCGCTCTCGGTCGGCGCAACCGCGGTGCTGATGGCCGAGCGGCCGACGCCGGCCGCGGTCTTCGCCTGCCTCAGGAAGCACCGGCCGACGATCTTCTACGGCGTGCCGACGCTGTTCGCCGCGCTGCTGGCGAGCCCCGACCTGCCCGCGCGCGGCACGCTGAAAATGCGCCGCTGCACGTCGGCGGGCGAGGCGCTGCCGGCGGACATCGGCAGGCGCTGGACCGAGCATTTCGGCGTCGAGATCCTCGACGGTCTGGGCTCGACCGAGATGCTGCACATTTTCCTGTCGAACCGCCCGGGCAGGCTGCGCTACGGAACCAGCGGCATGCCGGTGCCCGGGTACGAGCTGCGCATCCTCGGCGACGATGGCCAGCCGGTCAGGCCGGGCGACGTCGGCGAACTGCAGATCTGCGGTCCGACCGCCGCGATGGCATACTGGAACAATCGCGAGAAGAGCCGGGACACCTTCCGCGGGCCGTGGACGCGGAGCGGCGACAAGTATTCGGTCGATGCCGACGGCTACTACATCTATTCCGGGCGCAGCGACGACATGCTCAAGGTCGGCGGCATCTACGTGTCGCCGATCGAGGTCGAATCGGCGCTGATCACGCACCCCGCCGTCCTGGAGGCGGCGGTGATCGGCAGGGAGGACGACGAGCAGCTGACGAAGCCGGTCGCCTACGTCGTGCTGAAGGGCGGCCTCCAGGCATCCGACGCGCTGGCCGAGGAACTGCGGCAGCACGTGAAGACGCAGCTGGCGCCGTACAAGTATCCGCGATGGATCGAGTTCATCGACGAACTGCCGAAGACCGCGACGGGTAAAATCCAGCGCTTCAAGCTGCGCGCGAAGGCGGCCTGAAATATCCAACGGGGGCGCGTCGGCGCCGTGCCGCCTCCGGAACAGCAAGAGCAGCCACAGGAGGAGTTGGTCATGAAGGGAATCGCGTACTTGCGCCTCATCGGCGCGATCGCGGCCGTGCCGGCATGCTGCTGTCCGCGGGCAACGCGCTGGCGCAGCAGGGCAAGCTCAAGGTCGGGCTGATGCTGCCCTACACGGGCACGTACGCCGCGCTGGGCACGGCGATCACCAACGGCTTCAAGCTCGCGGTGGAGGAGAACGGCGGCAAGGTGGGCGGCCGCGAGATCGAGTACTTCACCGTCGACGACGAGTCCGATCCCGCGAAGGCGCCGGAGAACGCCAACAAGCTGGTCAAGCGCGACCAGGTCGACGTGCTCGTCGGCACCGTGCACTCCGGCGTGGCGCTGGCGATGTCCAAGGTGGCGCGCGACAACAACACGCTGCTGATCATTCCCAATGCCGGCGCCGACGACATCACCGGCCCGCTGTGCGCGCCGAACGTGTTCCGCACCTCGTTCTCGAATTCGCAGATGGGCATCGCGATGGGCAAGGTGATGGCGGAGCAGAAGAAGAAGACCGCGGTCACGCTGACGTGGAAATACGCCGCGGGCGACGAGTCGGTCGGCGGTTTCAAGGAGGCGTTCGAGGCCGGCGGCGGCAAGGTGCTGAAGGAGATGTCGCTGCCGTTCCCGCAGGTCGAATTCCAGTCGTACCTGACCGAGATCGCGGCGCTGAAGCCCGACGTCGTCTACGTGTTCTTCGCCGGCGGCGGCGCGGTCAAGTTCGTCAAGGACTACGCGGCGGCCGGTCTCGGCAAGACGATCCCGCTGGTGGGCGCGGGCTTCCTCACCGACGGCACGCTGGAGGCGCAGGGCGACGCGGCGCAGGGGCTGCTGACGACGCTGCACTACGGCGACGGCCTCGCCAACCCGAAGAACAACGCCTTTCGCGCGGCCTACCTGAAGGCGTTCAAGTCCGACGCCGATGTCTACGCGGTGCAGGGCTACGACGCGGCGCAGCTGCTCATCACCGGCATGAACGCGGTGAAGGGCGACACGACGAAGCGCGCCGAGCTCGTCAAGGCGATGGAGTCGGCGAAGCTCGACAGTCCGCGCGGCCCGCTGGCGCTGAACAAGGGCGCACAACCCGATCCACGACATCTACCTGCGCAAGGTCGAAGGCAAGGAGAACAAGGTCGTCGCGGTCGCCGTCAAGAACCTGACCGATCCGCCGCGCGGCTGCAAGCTCTGACGCCGAAGCCTTCCGCACGGGTCGGCGCTGCGCCGGCCCGCGCGCGTTCTTTCCGACGCGGACGCTGGCGCCGTCCGATGGACTTCTATTCGTTCCTGATCCAGCTGCTGAACGGCATCCAGTACGGGCTGCTGCTGTTCCTCGTCGCCAGCGGTCTGACGCTGATCTTCGGCATCATGGGCATCATCAATCTCGCCCATGGCAGCTTCTACATGATCGGCGCGTACATGGCGTTTTCGCTGGCGTCGCTGACCGGCAGCCTGTTCATCGCGCATCGTGCTCGGGACCGTGCTCTCCGTGCTCCTCGGCGTCGTGCTGGAGTGGGCGCTGTTTTCGCGGCTCTACCAGCGGGACCACCTGGACCAGGTGCTGCTGACCTACGGTCTGATCCTCGTCTTCGAGGAGCTGCGCAGCCTGATCGTCGGCAACGACGTGCACGGCGTCGCGGTGCCGGCGATCTTCAACTGGTCGATCCCGCTCACCGACACGCTTTCCTATCCGGTCTACCGGCTGTTCATGTCGGCGGTGTGCATCGTGCTGGCGGTGCTGCTGTACCTGCTGATCGCCCGCACGCGGCTGGGAATGATGATCCGCGCCGGCGCCGTCGAACCGCGAAATGGTGCAGTCGCTGGGCCTCAACATCAATCTCGTCTACCGCCTCGTCTTCGCGCTCGGCGTGGCGCTGGCGGCGTTCGCCGGGATGATCGCCGCGCCGGTGTCCTCGGTGTATCCCGGCATGGGCACCGGCGTCCTCATCATCTGCTTCGTCGTCGTGGTCATCGGCGGCATCGGCTCGATCTGGGGCGCGCTGGTCGCGGCGCTGCTGATCGGGCTTGCCGACACCTTCGGCAAGGTGCTGATTCCGGAAGCCGCCGGCGTCACCGTCTACCTGCTCATGGCGGCGATCCTGTTGTGGCGGCCGGAAGGCCTGTTCCGGCGTGTGTAGCCGCGCACCGGGCGGCGCTTCCGCGCGCGCCGCGTCGCCGGGGTCGATCCGTTGAACGGGAAGCGGGCGGCGCTCGCCATGGCGCTGGCGCTCGTCGCGCTGTTTCCGCTCACCGGCGCCGCGTTCTACACCGAGCTCGTCACCAAGGTGATGATCCTCGCCATCTTCGCGCTTTCCCTCGACCTGCTCGTCGGCTACACGGGGCTGGTGTCTTTCGGCCACGCCGCGTACTACGGCATCGGCGCGTACGCGCTCGGCCTGCTGGCGCCGAAGTACGAGGCGGCCAACCTCTGGATCACGCTGCCCGCCGCGATGGCGCTGGCGGGGCTGGCGGCGCTCGCCGTCGGCGCGTTCGTCGTGCGTGTCAAGGGCATCTACTTCATCATGGTGACGCTCGCCTTCGCGCAGATGTTCTACTTCGTCTTCCACGACACCAAGTTCGGCCGCGGGTCGGACGGCATCAGCATGAACTTCAAGCCGGTCGCCGCCATCGGCGGCTTCGTGCCGTTCGACCTGTCCAACGCCACGCACGTCTACTATTTCGTCCTTGCGACGATGCTCGTCGTCTTCGTCTTCCTGCGCGTGCTGCTGCGCTCGGCGTTCGGCCGCGCGCTGCAGGGAATCCGCGGCAACGAGCACCGGATGCTCTCGCTCGGCTTCCCGGTGTACCGCTACAAGCTCGCGAGCTTCGGCATCGCCGGCGCGCTGGCCGGGCTCGCCGGCTATCTCTCGGCGATGCAGTACGGGTTCGTCAATCCCGAGCTGCTGTCGTGGCACCAGTCGGGCAATGTGCTGCTGATGCTCATCCTCGGCGGTGTTGGGAGCCTCTACGGCGCGGTGATCGGCGCCTGCGCCTTCGTCGCGCTGCAGGAACTCTTCTCGTCGGTCACGCCGCACTGGCAGCTGCTCCTCGGCGCGACGATCGTCCTGCTGGTCATCTTCCTTCCGGGCGGCATTGCGAGCATCACCGGCCGTTTCGAGCGCACGCTCATAGGGAAGTCCGACGATGAGTGACGCGATGCTGGTCACGCACGGCCTGTCGCGGCGCTTCGGCGGCCTGATGGCGGCGAGCAATGTCGCCATCGAACTCCATCGCGGACGGCTGCACGCGGTGCTCGGCCCCAACGGCGCCGGCAAGACGACGCTCATCAACCTGCTTTCGGGCGATCTGCGCGCCTCGTCCGGCACGATCCGGTACAAGGGACGGGACATCACCAACCTCAGTCCCGATCGCCGCTCCCGCATCGGCATCGGTCGCAGCTACCAGAAGACCAACATCTTTCCCGCGTTCAGCGCCTTCGAGAACTGCCGGATCGCCGCGCAGTCGCGCACGCCGCGCGCGCTGCGCATCGCCGCCGACGCGCTCCGCTACGCGCCGGTCTGCGATGCGGCGCGGCGGGCGATGGACGCGGCGGGGCTGGGTTCGCGCGGCGGGCGCATCGCGAGCACGCTTTCGCACGGCGAGCAGCGCCAGCTCGAGATCGCGATGGTGCTCGCCACCGCGCCCGACGTGCTGCTGCTCGATGAACCGCTCGCGGGGATGGGCGCCGCGGAAGCCGGCAGCATGGTCGAACTGCTCAGGAAGCTCGCGCCGGACCACGCGATACTGCTCGTCGAGCACGACATGGACGCCGTGTTCGCGGTGGCCGACACGATCACCGTGATGGTCAACGGCCAGGTGCTGGAGAGCGGGCCTCCGGAGCAGATCCGGGCCAGCGCCGCGGTCCGGCAGGCGTATCTCGGCGACGGTACCGCCGAGGCGGCGGCATGACCGCCGCCGAATGTCCCGTGGGGGCAGCGCCGCGGCGCGAGCCGCAAGCGTGGGGGCCCAGCCATGAGCGAGGCGCTGCTCGAGGCGCGCGAGCTCCACGCGTACTACGGCGCGAGCCACATCCTGCACGGCATCGACTTCCGCATCGATCGCGGCGAGACCGTCGGCCTGATGGGCCGCAACGGCATGGGCAAGAGCACGCTGATCCGCAGCATGCTCGGGCTCGTCAAGCCGCGCCACGGCGAAGTCTGGGTATGCGGGACGCCGATGACCGGCGCCGAGCCCTATCTCATCGCGCGCCAGGGCATCGCCTACGTGCCCGAGGGCCGCGGCATCTTCCCCAATCTCACGGTGCGCGAGAATCTCGTCATGGCGGCTCGCGCCGGGCCGGACGGACGGCGCGACTGGACGTACCCGCGCGTGCTCGCCACGTTTCCGCGCCTGGCCGAGCGGCTCGCGACACGGCGGATGGAAGCTCTCCGGCGGCGAGCAGCAGATGCTGACCATCGGTCGCGCGCTGATGACCAATCCCGACCTGCTCATCCTCGACGAGGCCACCGAGGGGCTCGCGCCGCAGATCGCCAGGGAGATCTGGCGCATCATCGGCGAGATCCGCCGGCACGGCATCGCCACGCTGATCGTCGACAAGAACTACGCGGCGGTCACGGCGATCGCCAATCGCAACGTGATCCTGGTGAAGGGACGCGTCGTGTTCGAGAGCGACAGCGCGACGCTGCTCGCGCAGCCCGATCTGCTGCACCGGCACCTGGGCGTGTGAATGCCCTACGTCGAGGTCCGCGGCCGTCGCCTCGAATTCGAGCGGATCGAGGTCGCGGCCGCGAGCCGGCCGACGCTGGTCCTGCTGCACGAGGGACTGGGTTCGGTCGCGATGTGGCGCGACTTTCCGGGTCGCCTCGCGCACGCGACAGGCTGCAATGCCGTCGTCTTTTCGCGTTATGGCTACGGGCGGTCCGAGCCGCTGGCCGCGCCTCGCGAGGTCCGCTACATGCACGACGAGGCGCTGTCGACGCTGCCGGAGCTGCTCGACACGCTGGGCATCGACGCGCCGATCCTGGTCGGCCACAGCGACGGCGGCTCCATCGCGCTGATCCACGCCGGTTCCGGGCTGCGTCCGGTCACGGCGGTGGTCACGCTGGCGGCACACGTCGTCGTCGAGGACCTGTCGATCGCGAGCATTGCGGCGGCGCGAACAGCCTACGCGGCTGCCGATCTGCGCAACCGGCTCGCGCGCTACCATGCCGACGTCGATTCCGCGTTTCGAGGCTGGAACGACATCTGGCTGCATCCCGAATTCCGCGCCTGGAACATCGAGGACGTACCTGCCGCGGATCGCCTGCCCGGTGCTGGCGATCCAGGGCGCCGACGACGAGTACGGGACGATGGACCAGATGCGGCGCATCGGCGCGCAGGTCCGCGACGTCGAGCTCGTCGAGCTCGCCGACTGCCGCCATTCGCCGCATCGCGATCAGCCGGACGCCGTGCTCGAGGCGGTGACACGCTTCGTCGACCGCGTCGTCGCGTGACGCGGGTCGCGGCGATACGCCCGAACGACCCCAATGAGATGACCATGAACAGCCGATCCGCGCCATTCGAAGCCGACAAGCTCATCCGCTTCCATCATTGCGATCCGGCCGGGATCGTCTTCTATCCCCAGTATTTCGTCCTGTTCAACGAACTCGTCGAGGACTGGTTCAATCACGGCCTCGGCGTCGATTTCGCGCGGTTCCATGCGGTCGACCGCCTGGGCGTGCCGATGGCGCACATCGAGTGCGACTTCCAGGCGCCCTCCAAGATCGGCGACACGCTGCGGTTCCGGCTTGCCGTGAAGCGCATCGGCGGGAGTTCGATCACGCTCGCGGTCGAGGCGAGGGCGGCAGACGAGGTGCGCGTGCGCGCGACGCTGGTGGTGGTGATGGCGTCGCTGGCAGCGCACCGGCCGGTGCCGATCCCGCCGGAGTTTCGCGCGAAGCTCGAGCGCTACGCGGTCGGCGACTGACTGCGCGCGGCATTTCCCCGTGCTCGCCGGGCGGCGTCACCTGCGCGGCACGCCGCGGCCGGCTCCCGCCCGCTGACGGGGACGCAGCGTCGCATCGACCTGCGGTACCGGCCCGGCATCGTTGCGCAGGACGCGCTCGCGCCGCCTGGAATGCGCGACCCTGATGCGGTAGCCGGCCGCTAGGCACGCCCGTCGCCATCCCGACCTTCCCGTTGCTAGAATGGGCCCCGGTTCAAGTGAGGCGAGGATCGATGGAAACGGATGGCGGTCGGAGGCTGGCGGCGATTCTCGCAGCGGACATGGTCGGCTACAGCCGGCTGATGGAAGCCGACGAGACGGGCACGCTCGCGCGGCTGCGGACCCACCGTCTCGAACTCGTCGATCCGGCCATTGCCAGATTCAAGGGGCGCATCATCAAGACCACCGGCGATGGAATGCTGGTGGAATTCCAGAGCGTCGTCGGCGCCGTCGAGTGCGCCGCCGAGATCCAGCGCCGCATGGCGCGGCGCAACGCGGACGTCGCTCCGTCGCGGTGGCTCCAGTTCCGGATCGGGATCAACCTCGGCGACGTCATCGCCGAGGACGGCGACATCTACGGCGACGGCGTCAACGTGGCGGCGCGCCTCCAGGAGCTCGCTGCCCCGAACGGCATCTGCGTCTCCGCCGCCGTGCGCGATCAGGTCGGCGACCGTCTCGACGTCGCCTTCGAGGACCTGGGCGAGCAGAACGTCAAGAACCTCGTCCGGCCGATCCGCATCTTCCGGGTCCTGCTCGACAAGGATCCACGCCCTCCCTCGGAAGGCGGCGCGGACAATCAGAGTCCGGCCAGGATGCCGTCGCTGGTGGTGCTGCCCTTCGTCAACATGAGCGGCGATCCCGAGCAGGAGTTCTTCGCCGACGGACTCAGCGAGGACATCACCACCGGGCTTTCGAGATTCCGCGATCTCCTCGTCATCTCCCGCAATTCGGCGTTCGTGCACAAGGGCAGGGCGGTCAGGATCCAGGACATCGCGCGCGAGTTCGGCGTCCACTACGTCGTCGAGGGGAGCGTGCGCAAGGCCGGCGACCGGGTCCGCGTCACCGTGCAGCTGATCGATGCCGAAACCGACCGCCACATCTGGGCCGAGCGCTACGACCGCAGGATCGAGGACATCTTCGCGATCCAGGACGAGGTGACCGGCGCGATCGTCGGCACGCTGCCGGGCCGGATCCAGGCCGCCCGCCACGACCTGGCCAAGCGCAAGCCGACCCAGAACATGGCGGCCTACGAGTACGTGCTGACCGGCAAGATCCTGCATCACCGCTCGACGGCCGAGGACAACGCCGAAGCGCAGCGCCTGCTCGAGCGCGCCATCGCCCTCGATCCGAAATACGCCCACGCGCGCGCATGGAAGGCCTGCGTGCTGGGGCAGAGCTGGGTCCACAACTGGTGCGCGGACCGCGACGCCACGTGGAAGCAGGTCGCCGACGAAGCCCAGACCGCTCTCGCCCTCGACGACAACGACAGCGACATCCACCGGATCATGGCCGCGGTGAACCTCGCGCACGATGACCACGAGAGGGCTCGCTATCATCAGGAGCGCGCGATGAGCCTCAACCCCAACGACGACCTCATCCTGGTCCAGAATGGCGAGCTGCTCACCTGGCAGGGCCGCCCCGAGGACGGCATGGAGTGGATCCGGAAGGCGATGCGGCTGAACCCCTACCACCCCGAGCGATACTGGAATCACCTCGGACGCGCGCATTACACGGCGCGGCAGTACGCCGAAACCGTCGGGGCGCTGAGCCGGTTCACGCGGCCGGATCCGGTGCACCATGCGTTCCTCGCCGCGGCGCTGGCGCAATTGGGCGACCATACGGCCGCCGCGGCGCATGCGCGGGAAGTGCTGAAGGAACAGCCTGCCTTTTCGAACCGGCGCTTTCTGTCGACGCTGCATTACCAGGTCGACAGCGACCGGAATCACCTGCGCGAGGGCCTGGTCAAGGCCGGACTGCCGGACTGACCGCCCGCCGGCGCGCGATCCCCTGTCCGGCGCGTGGCCGCCGCGGCCATCGCCGCACGGGTCTAGCGGATCGTCATCCCGCCGTCCGCGGCGAGCACCTGCCCGGTCACGTAACGCGACGCGTCGGATGCGAAGAAGACGAAGACCGGGGCGATCTCGTCGGGATCGGCCCAGCGGCCCATCGGAATGCGGTCGAGGTATCTTTCCCTGAATCGCTCGTCGGTGCGTATGGTCTCGGTCATCGGCGTCGCCGCGCCCGGCGCGATCGCGTTGACGGTGATGCCGTGCTTCGCCAGCTCCCGCGCCGCCGACATCGTCATGCCGACGATGCCGGCCTTGGCCGCGCTGTAGTTGATCTGGCCGATCGTCCCCAGCACGCCCGCCGCCGACGTGACGTTGATGATGCGCCCATAGCGGCGTTCCATCATCCCCGGCGCCACCGCCTGCAGGCAGTTGAAGCTTCCGGTCAGGTGGACGGCGAGCACCTCGTCCCATTGCGCCGTAGTCATCCGGTGCAGCATCGCCGGACGGATGATGCCGGCGTTGTTGACCAGGATGTCGACGCGGCCGTAGCGCGCCTGCATCGCCGCGACCATCGCATCGACGTCGGCTCGCTTCGACACGTCGCAGGCGATGCCGAGGGCATCGGCGCCCGTGTCGCGCAGCAGCGCGGCGCCGGCTTCGGCACGCTCGATGGCGAGATCGACGATGCCGACCCGCGCGCCTTCGCGCGCGAGCGCCCGCGCCACGGCCGCGCCGATGCCCTGCGCCGCGCCGGTCACGATCGCCGTCCTGCCTTCGAGCTGCATCAGGAATCCTCCGCGCCGCCGCGCGCAGGAACCACCGCCGTTGCCTCGAGCTCGATCTTGCCCGGATGATCGAGCAGGTCGGAGACGAAGATCATGCTCATCGCCGGATAGTGGTCGCCCATCCGCGCGCGCCAGATGGCGCCCAGCGCGCGGCGCGCCGAGAGGTAGGCGGGCTTGTCGCAGCAGTACGCCGTCATCCGGCAGATGTGCCGCGCTTCGCCTCCGGCTTCGGCCAGCACCGCGAGGACGTTCGCCAGCGCCTGGTCGAATTGCGGCCCGATTTCGGTGGAATGGAACTTCTGCTGCGCGTCCCAGCCGACCTGCCCGGCGATGAACACGATGCGTCCGGCATCGACGGCGATGCCGTTCGCGTAGCCGATGGGCGGCGCCCAGCCGTCGGGGAGCAGGACCTGCATCGGCGATCGCATCAATCGGTGTAGTGCGGCGGATCCGGGTCGACCGGCCAGTCGCCGTCGGGCGGCGGCACCTTCTTCATCCAGGCGCGCACGAGCTTGACGTGCTCGCGCTCCTCGGCGCGCAGTTCGAGCGCGGCCTTGCGCACCGAGGCAACGGTGGCCACCCGCGCGAGCTCCGCGAAGAAGCGCTCGGCGCGCTGTTCGGCGGCCAGCGCCAGCTGCAGCGCGTGCCACGGCTGCATCAGGTAATGCACCTCGTCGCCCGGCGTCGTCTCGGGCGCTTCGTATCCCGGCCAGTTGCCGCCGCGCGGCGTGAGCGGGGGCGCTTCGGACCAGCCCATTTCCGCCATGATCTGCTCGGCGTGCTTGCTCTCGTAGCCGGCCATGGTGCGAAACATCGCCGCGACCTCGCGGTTGTTGTGCATTTCCATCGCGTCGGCGAAGTCCGTATAGCGCTGCTCGGCCTCGGTTTCCATCAGCCACGCCTGCGCCATGAATTCGCCGAGCGTGCGCGGCGCGGTGACGGCCGACTCGCCGGCCTGCGCCGTCGCCTTCTTCGGAATCGACCCTGGCCCGGCGCCGGCAGCGTCGCGCGTCTTTCCGGCGACCGGGCGCACCATCTTCTTCGCCGCCGGCCGGCGCGCGGCGGGCTTTGCAGGGACCTTCGCGGAGGCGCGGCTCATAGCACGAACTCCGCTTCCAGGTCGGCCGGCGCGCGCTTCGACCTGCCCATCGATGTCGGATAGGGTTTGCGGTCGCCCGCGTAGAGCACGCCGATGTTGAAGCCGTCGTCGGTCATGATCCGGCGCGCGGCGCGCGCCGGATCGTCGGTCGGCTCGACCGGCGCCGGGTGCGCGAGCCGCTTCCATTCGCGCTGCTCCGGGCGGAACGTGATGCAGGGGCTCAGGATCTCGACGAACGAGAAGCCCGGATGCCGGATCGCCTGCGCGATGATGTCCGCGGTGCCGTTGGGATCGCCGGCGAAGGCGCGCGCCACGAAATTGGCGCCCGACGCGAGCGCGATGACCAGCGGATGAAACGAACGCATGCCGGTGCCGCCCGGCGAGAGCTTGTTGTCCCAGTCGGGCTCGGTGGTCGGCGACGCCTGGCCCTTGGTCATGCCGTAGACGTGGTTGTCCATCACGATGTACGTGAGGTCCACGTTGCGCCGGCAGGCGTGCAGGAAGTGATTGCCGCCGATCGAATAGCCGTCGCCGTCGCCGCCGGTGACGAGCACCGTCAGGTCGGGGCGCGCGACCTTCAGGCCGGTGGCCGCGGCGAGCGAGCGGCCGTGCACGCCGTGGAATCCGTAGCAGGTCGTGTACGCGGGAATGCGCGACGAGCAGCCGATGCCGGAGACGACCGCGACCTCCTCCGGCGGCACCTGCGATCTTGGCCAGCGCCTTGGTGAGCGAGCTCAGCACCGAGTAGTCGCCGCAGCCCGGGCACCAGATCGGCTTGTAGCCCGACTTGTAGCTTCGCCGCGGTCAGCGGCGCAGTGACGACGTCCGCTATCGCTCATGCGCTTGCTCCAGTCCAGGATCGCGTCGGTCAGCTCGCCGGGCCGCAGCGGCAGCGGCCCGGGGCGGTGGAAGCTCGCGGGCTTGCCCGGCAGGTCGTACATCGAGCGCAGGTAGCGGTAGAGCTGCGCGCCGTGGTTCTGCTCGACGACGAGCACGCGCGCGACGCCTTCGAGCGCCGCGGCCAGCCGCTCGGGCTGCGCCGGCGCGAGCAGCCGCATCGCGATCAGCCGGACGGCAACGCCCTTCGCCGCGGCGCGGGCCACCGCTTCGCGCACCGCCGCGGTCGACGAGCCGAACGTGATCACCGCCGCATCGCCGTCGCCCTCGATGTCGGCCCAGTACCGGCCGTAGTCGTGCTGCTGCAGCTTGCGCTCGCGCTTGTCGAGCTGCAGTGCGGTGATCGCGCGACTGGCTGCTGGGAATGCCGCCTTCGGTGTGCTCGAGGCCGTCGGCGGTGTAGACGACGCCGGGCGTGCCGGGAATCGCCATCGGCGACACGCCGGACTCGGTGTTGCGGTAGCGCTTGTAGTCGGGCGGAGTTCGCGGCGGCGGTGAGGCGCGCGGCGACGAACGACCGATCGGCGGGGCGGTCGATGATCGCGCGCGACTGGCCCATGAACTGGTCGGACAGCACGATCGCCGGCGCCTGCAGCGCCTCGGCCAGCTGCACCGCCCATTGCGTCGTCGCGAGGCAATCGGCGATCGACGTCGGCGCCAGCACGAGCCGCGGCGCGTCGCCGTGCAGTCCGCTGACCGCGAAGGACAGGTCGCTCTGCTCGCTCTTGGCGGGGATGCCGGTGGACGGGCCGCCGCGCATCACGTCGACGACGACGATCGGCACCTCGGCGCTGCACGCGAGCCCGATGCCTTCGGTCATCAGCGCGAGTCCCGGCCCGGCGGTGGCGGTGAGCGACGGCACGCCGCCGTACGACGCGCCGATGATCATGTTGACCGACGCCAGCTCGTCCTCGGCCTGCAGCAGCGTGCCGCCGACCTTGGTCAGTGCCGGCGCCATCCACTCGAGCAGCTCGGTCGCCGGCGTGATCGGATACGCGGCGACGAAGCGGACGCCGCCGCGGATCGCGCCGTAGCCGGCGGCCTCGTTGCCGCTGATGAGCCAGCGCTTGCCCGCCGCGGTGCCGCCGGCCGGGAGTCTGCGGACGCCGTCGATGCCGGCCGCGGCGTCGACGCCGGCGTGCAGCGCCGAGAGGTTGGCCCGCAGCGCGTCGTCGCCCCGTTTCCACGAGTCGCGCAACGCCGCCGCAAGCGCGTCGGCCGGAATGCCGGCCAGCGTGCCGGCGAGGCCCAGCGCGACCATGTTGGTCCAGCTTCCCGGGATTGCCCTTGGCCGTCTTCTTGAACGGCCGCGGCACGTAGCGCGCGCCGCTCGACTTGAACACCTCGGGCGCCTCGCCCTCGTCGGGGTCGCCGATCATCACGCTCGACGGGCCGAGCGGAATCTCGTCGGCGAAGCGATGCACGTTCTGCCAGTCGATCGCGAGCAGCAGGTCGAAGCGGTCGTCGAGCGTGTCCATCGGCGCGCGGGAGAGGCGCACCAGCGCCGCCGCCTCGCCGCCGCGGATCTGCGGTCCGCTGGTGCGGACCATCAGGCCGTAGAGGCCGGCCTTCGCCGCCGCGTTCAGCAGCAGCGTCCCGGCCGTCATCACGCCGCTGCCGCCGCTGCCGGCGAGCGCGATCGAGACGCTGGCCGGCGCGCCGCGCGCCGGAGCGGGCGAGGCCTTTTCGGCGCCCGTCCGCGTTGTCCTGCTCGCCGAGGCTTGCACGTCGTTCCTCCCTTTGGCATCGGATGCGCGCAGTAGACCGGCTCCGCGCGCCGGTGCAGTTGATGCAGATCAAAGCATCCGCAATCGCGCTCCCGCATCATGATCTGAAGCAAACCGGTATTGTGGTACTGTAATACCAGAATAGCCGTCCCGGGCGCAGCGGTCAAGCGTCGCGAGGCGCATCTCCGGCAGGGCGACGGCGCTGCGCCGGCCGGCACAGGAGGAAGACAACCGATGAGCATCGAAGCCCACCGCTGGCTGATGACGGCGCCGAACGCGCCGCTGGAGCGCGCGGATTTCGCCGCCGCGCCGGGACCCGGCGAGGTCGTGGTCGCCGTCGCCGGCTGCGGCGTCTGCCACACCGACCTCGGCTACTTCTACGACGGCGTGCGCACCAACCACCCGCTGCCGCTGGCGCTCGGGCACGAGATCAGCGGCCGCGTGGTCGCGGCGGGAGCCGGCGCCGAAGCCTGGGTGGGAAAGGCGGTGATCGTGCCGGCCGTGCTGCCCTGCGGCGAATGCGATCTCTGCCGGCGCGGCCTGGCGCCGATCTGCCGCGCCCAGAAGATGCCGGGCAACGACATCCAGGGCGGCTTCGCCACGCACATCGTCGTGCCCGGCCGCGGGCTGTGCGAGGTCGACGAAGCGCGCCTCGCGCGCGCCGGACTCACGCTGGCCGACGTGTCGATCGTCGCCGACGCGCTGACCACGCCGTACCAGGCCGTGCGCCGCGCCGGCGTCGCGCCGGGCAGCCTCGCCATCGTCGTCGGCGCCGGCGGCGTCGGCGGCTACTGCGTGCAGATGGCGCGCGCGTTCGGCGCCAAGGTCGTCGCCATCGACGTCGACGACGACAAGCTCGCGGCGATCGCGCGCACGGCGCCGCGCTGACGCTCGACGCGCGCGCGCAGGACGGCAAGGCGATGAAGGCGGCGATCGACGCGTTCGCGAAGCAGAACGGGCTGCGCGCCACCGAGTGGTTCATCTTCGAATGCTCGGGCACCGCCGCCGGCCAGCTGACCGCGTACGGCCTGCTCGTGCACGGCGCGACGCTGTCGGTCGTCGGCTTCACCATGGACAAGGTCGAGGTGCGCCTGTCCAACCTGATGGCGTTCGACGCGCGCGCGATCGGCAACTGGGGCTGCCCGCCCGAGTTCTATCCGGCGGCGCTCGACCTCGTGCTCGACGGCAAGGTCGCGATCAAGCCGTTCGTCGAGCCGCATCCGCTCGACGACATCAACCGCGTGTTCGCCGCGGTCCACCACCGCGAGATCAAGAGACGCGCGGTGCTCGTTCCCGCCCATCGAGGATCCCCAGCATGAACGCTCCCGGCACCCTGCGCGAGACGCGCGAATTCAAGAACCACGACCTCGTCGACGACATCTCGAAGCCCGGCGTCCGCTACGAGAAGCGGCCGGCGGCGACGCCCGACGGCAGCACGCCCGCGGGGCTCTACAACGCGTGGATCACGCTCGACAACCCGGCGCAGTTCAACTCGTACACCACCGACATGGTGAAGGGCGTGATCCTCGCGTTCCGCGCCGCGTCGAACGCGCGCGACGTCAACTGCGTCGTCTTCACCGGCGCCGGCGACCGCGCGTTCTGCACCGGCGGCAACACCAAGGAGTACGCCGAGTACTACGCCGGCCACCCGCAGGAGTACCGGCAGTACATGCGCCTGTTCAACGACATGGTCTCGACGATCCTCGCCTGCGACAAGCCGGTCATCTGCCGCGTCAACGGCATGCGCATCGGCGGCGGCCAGGAGATCGGCATGGCCTGCGACTTCTCCGTCGCGCAGGACCTCGCGCGCTTCGGGCAGGCCGGCCCCAAGCACGGCTCGGCGCCGATCGGCGGCGCGACCGACTTCCTGCCGGTGATCGCCGGCGCCGAGCGCGCGATGGCCGCCTGCGTGCTGTGCGAGCCGTTCTCGGCGCACAAGGCGTACTGGATGGGCGTGCTCACCGACATCGTGCCCGCGCTGAAGGTCGACGGCCAGTTCGTCGCCAATCCGCTGGTCGAGACGCAGCGCATGATCGACGACTACGGCCGTTTCGTGTTCGGCGAGCCCGCAGCGGCGATGCGCTGAAGGAGGGCAAGGCGCTGCTCGCGCGCGGCACGGTCGACCTTTCGCTGCTCGACGCCAAGGTCGAGGAGCTCTGCGCGAAGATGCTGCTGACGTTCCCCGACTGCACCACCAAGACGCTCGAGGAACTGCGCAAGCCGAAGCTCGACGCCTGGAACCGCAACAAGGAGAACTCGCGCGCCTGGCTCGCGCTCAACATGATGACCGAGGCGCGCGCCGGCTTCACCGCGTTCAACGAAGGCACGAAGGACGATCGCGAGGCCGACTTCGTCCTGCTGCGGCAGAAGCTCGCCGCCGGCGAAGGCTGGGTGGGTCCGCTCTGCGACTCGATCCAGCCCGGGAACAAGCGCAAGGGCTGAACCGTGGCCGGCGAACCTCCGCTGCGGGACCGGGTCGAGCGCGACGGCGCGCTGCTGCGCCTCACGCTCGCGCGGCCGAAGGCCAACCTCGTCGACGCGGCGATGATCGCCGCGCTGCACGGCGCGTTCGTCGCCTATCGCGGCCACGCGGGGCTGCGCGGCGTGCTGCTCGACGCCGAGGGCCCGCATTTCAGCTTCGGCGCGAGCGTCGAGGAGCACCTGCCCGACCGCTGCGCGGCGATGCTCGCGTCGCTGCACGCGCTGATCGCTGGCGATGCTCGAATTTCCGGCGCCGATCCTCACCGTCGTACGCGGCCAGTGCCTGGGCGGCGGCCTCGAGCTCGCGCTCGCCGGCGGCCCGATCTTCGCCGCGCCGGACGCGCAGTTCGGGCAGCCCGAGATGAAGCTCGGCGTGTTCGCGCCGGCGGCCTCGGTGCTGCTGCCCTACCGCGTCAACCAGCCCGCCGCCGAGGACCTGCTGTTCTCCGGCCGCTCGATGGGCGCCGACGAGGCGAAGGCGATGGGCCTCGTGCAGATCGTCTTCGACGATCCCGAGGCCGCGGCGCTCGCCTATTTCGAGCAGCATCTCGCGAACAAGAGCGCGGCCGCGCTCGCCTGCGCCGTCGCCGCGGCGCGCGGGCCGATGATCCCGCGACGTCCGCCGCCGCCTGGCCGAGGTCGAGCGGCTCTATCTCGACCGGCTGATGCAGACCCGCGACGCCAACGAGGGGCTGGTCGCCTTCCTCGCCAAGCGCAAGCCCAACTGGGAGCACCGCTGATGGCCACGATTCCGTCCGTCCTGCCGATCGTCGAGCGCTGCCAGGCGCTGTTCGACGACCTCGACCTCAACGCCGTCAAGGAGTGGAAGGCCGCGGCGCCGGGACGCAAGGCGATCGGCTACATGCCGGTCTACGTGCCGCGCGAACTGATCCACGCCGCCGGCATGCTGTCGGTGGGCATCCTGGGCGGCGGCGACCAGCTCGAGGTGATCCAGGGCGACGCCTACTACCAGAGCTACATCTGCCGCATTCCGCGCTCGACGATCGAGCTGGGCCTGACCGGCCGCCTCGACTGCCTCGACGGCATGCTGTTCCCGTCGATCTGCGACGTGATCCGCAACCTGTCCGGGCATGTGGCAGATCCTGTTCAAGGACAAGTACGTCCGCTACATCGACGTCCCGCAGAACTACGTCGACGCCATCGGCGGCGCGTTCTACATCGAGGAGCTCGAGGTCCTGCGCGACGACCTCGGCAGGCTGCGCGGCGCGCCGATCACCGACGACGAGCTCAACGCGTCGATCGCGGTGTTCAACGAGAACCGCGCCGCGATCCGCGACCTGTACGCCTACCGCGCGGAGAAGCCGTGGCAGGCGCCGACCTCCGAGGTCTACCTCGTGCTGCGCGCCGGCATGGTGCTGCCGCCCGAGGAGCACACGCGGCTCGTCCGCGACTACATCGCCGCGGCCGACGCGATGCCGCGGCCGAAGCGCGACAACGCGCGCATCGTGCTGACCGGCGCCTTCTGCGAGCAGCCGCCGCTCGGCCTCATCAAGTCGATCGAGATGGCGGGCTGCTACATCGTCGACGACGACTTCATGCTGGTGACGCGCTGGCTGCTGGACGACGTGCCGGCCGACCGCCGATCCGCTCGACGAACTGTCGAAGGCCTTCCTGCACCGCTCGGCATCCACCGCCGCCAAGTACGAGACGACGCGCGAGGAAAAGGGCGTGTTCCTGCTGAAGCAGGTCAAGACCCGCGGCGCCGAGGGCGTGATCTTCGCCGCGCCGTCGTTCTGCGACCCGGCGCTGCTCGAGCGGCCGATGCTGCAGGACGTGCTCGGCGAAGCACAAGGTGCCGCACACCGCGTTCAAGTACGCCGAGAACACCGGCCAGATGGCGCCGATCCGCGAGCAGGCCGGCACGTTCGCCGATTCGATCAAGCTCTGGAGCGCCGCATGACCTCTACCGCCGCAATGCCCGCCAGCGTCAAGAAGCCGCAGAACGTCCAGAAGGAGGACGCGATGCTGCTGCAGAAGGAGCTCATCAACCGCAACTACATGGAGCTCGCGACGGCGCGCGGCGAACAACCGCAAGGTGTCGGCGACGTTCGTCCCCGGCAACCTCAACGAGCTGCTGATGTGCTTCGACTTCGCGCGCAGCCTGCCGGAGACCAACGCGCTGCAGAACGGCATGCGCAAGAAGTCCGGCAAGATGATCATGGACGCCGAGCGCGACGGCCAGTCCGAGGACGTCTGCACCTACGTCAAGGCCGACCTCGGGATGATGATGGGCGGCGAGATCGGCCCGACCGGCGACCCGCTGCCCAAGCCCGACATCCTGCTGCTCTCCTACACCGGCTGCTTCACCTTCATGAAGTGGTTCGAGCTGATCCGCCACAAGTACGGCTGCGAGACGGTGATGCTGCACGTCCCCTACCAGGGCGACGGCAAGATCGCGCCGAACATGCGCGACTACGTGGTCAAGCAGCTGAAGGAGACGGTGATCCCGACGCTGGAGCGCATCTCGGGCGTCAAGTTCGACATCGACCGGCTGCGCCAGTACATGCGCGAATCGCAGAAGGCGGAGGAGGATCTGGTCGCCGTGCTGCAATCGGCGAAGAACCGGCCGTCGCCGATCGACGGCTATTTCGGCGCCGTCTACTACATCGGCCCGATCTTCACCGCGTTCCGCGGCACGCCCGAGGCGACCGAGTACTACCGCGTGCTGCGCGAGGAGATCGAGCAGCGCGTCCGCGACGGCAAGGGTCCGATAACGCCCGAAGGCGAGATGACCGAGGAGAAGTACCGGCTGGTCGTCGAAGGACCGCCCAACTGGACCAGCTTCCGCGAGTTCTGGAAGATGTTCTACGACGAGGGCGCCGTGGTCGTCTCGTCGACGTACGCCAAGGTCGGCGGGCTCTACGATTTCGGCTTCCGCCACGACGCCGACCGTCCGCTCGAATCGCTGGCCGAGTACTGCCTCGGCTGCTACACGAACCTCAACCTGCCTTCGCGCGTCGACATGATCTGCAAGTACATCGACGAATACCAGGCCGACGGCCTGCTGATCAACTCGATCAAGAGCTGCAACAGCTTCTCGGCCGGCCAGCTGCTGATCCTGCGCGAGGTCGAAAGGCGCACCGGCAAGCCGGCGGCGTTCATCGAGACCGACCTGGTCGATCCGCGCTACTTCTCGGCGGCCAACGTGAAGAACCGTCTGGAGAGCTACTTCCAGATGGTCAAGGCGAAGCGCGTGGCCGCCGCCGCGCACTAGAGAGAGGAGACCATGCGCTGCTTCATCGGCATCGATCTCGGCTCGACGACCACCAAGGCGGTGGTCATCGACGAGGACCGGAACGTGCTCGGGCGGGGCATCACGAACTCGCGCTCGAACTACGACACCGCCGCGGCCATCGCCAAGCAGGAGGCGCTGCTCAACGGACGCTTCTACCTGTTCCGGCAGGCGCTCTCCAGCACCGGTGCGCTGAACGGCGCGCTCGACGGCTTCCTGGCCCAGCTCGAGCGCGACTTCCGCTCCGAGCAGTACCTCGAACAGCTCGCCGACCTCGAAGCGACGTGCCAGCGCAACCTCGGCACCGCGAAATTCGGCGACAGCACGAAGGCGGTCGGCGACGCGCTGACCGAGGTCTTCGGGCGCCTCGCCGTCGAGGCGCCGGCGCTGTTTGCCCCGGGCGCGAAGCGCAAGAGCGACTTCTTCCGCGACATCGCCGGCAGCCAGTATCTCGCGACCGGCGAGTCGGTCGCCAGGGAATCGGGCATCCGCTACGATTTCCTGCTCAACGTGTTCGATCGCTCGATCATCGAGGTCGAGAACCGCGTCTACGGCGACTCGATCCGGCGGCATCTGCTCGCGGCGCTCGAGCGCACCTTCGTCGCGCTGCCGGAGACGGCCGGCCGCAGGCAGCAGGTCGAAGCGCCGATCAAGGGCATACTCGACCTGCCGATGGAGGAGACCTACGTCGTCGGCACCGGCTACGGACGCGCGCGCCTCCCGTTCTCGAAGGAGCACGTGCGCTCGGAGATCCTCTGCCACGGCCTGGGCGCGCACGTGATGTACCCCGGCACCGCGACGGTGCTCGACATCGGCGGCCAGGACACCAAGGCGATCCAGGTCGATCCGAACGGCATCGTCGAGAGCTTCCAGATGAACGATCGCTGCGCGGCCGGTTGCGGACGCTACCTCGGCTACATCGCCGACGAAATGAACATGGGCCTGCACGAGCTGGGGCCGATGGCGATGAAATCGACCAAGACCATCCGCATCAACTCGACCTGCACGGTGTTCGCCGGCGCCGAGCTGCGCGACCGGCTCTCGCTGGGCGACAAGCGCGAAGACATCATGGCCGGACTGCACCGGGCGATCATCCTGCGCGCGATGTCGATCCTCGCGCGCTCCGGCGGCATCCGCAACGAGTTCACCTTCACCGGCGGCGTCGCCAAGAACGAGGCGGCGGTGAAGGCGCTGCAGATGCTCGTCAACGAGAACTACGGCGACCTGACGCTCAACATCAACCCCGACTCGATCTACACCGGCGCCCTCGGCGGCGCGACGTTCGCGTGGCGCGCGGTGGTCGAGGAAGGCAAGTCCATCGAGGCGCGCGCATGAGGACGGCCCCATGACCATCACCATCGGCATCGACATCGGGTCCGGCGCGGTCAAGTCGACGCTGTTCCGGACGGACGGCGGCAGGCAGGAGTGGCTCGCCAAGCGCTGCGAGCGGATCCGCCGGCGCGATCCCATGCATCTCGCCCAGGAGGGTCACGACGGGGTGCTCGAGGACGCCGGCGTCAATCCCGCCGACGTCGACTACATCGCCACCACCGGCGAAGGCGAGAACGTCAAGTTCGCCACCGGGCATTTCTACTCGATGACCACGCATGCGCGCGGCGGCGTCTTCCTGCATCCCGGCGCCAGCGCGGTGGTCGACATCGGCGCGCTCAACGGCCGCGCGATCTACGTCGACGAGCGCGGCAAGGTGCTTTCCTACAAGATGACGAGCCAGTGCGCCTCCGGCTCGGGGCAGTTCCTCGAGAACATCGCGCGCTACCTGGGCGTCGCCGTCGAGGAGATCGGCCCGCTGTCGCAGAGTTCGCAGAACCCGGAGAAGGTCAGCTCGATCTGCGCGGTGCTGGCGGAGACCGACGTGATCAACATGGTGTCGCGGGGCATCGCGACGCCGGACATCCTGAAGGGCATCCACCTTTCGATGGCCTCGCGCATCGTCAAGCTGCTGAAGGTGACCGGGATCAAGGAGGGCACGGCGCTGCTGACGGGCGGTCTGGCGCTGGACGCCGGCCTCCTCGCCGCCATACGCGAGGAGATGGTCAGCGAAAAGGTCAACGTGACGGCGGTGAGCCATCCCGATTCGATCTACGCGGGCGCGATCGGCGCGGCCCTGTGGGGCGCGTTCCGGCACGGCAAGCTGCAGGAACTCGCGGCGCGCGCCGTGGCCTAGTGTGATGACAGGCGCCGCCGCATCGGAACCGGTGCCGGCGCGGAAGCGGCAGGAATCGAGGAGTGTTCATGGCATTGCTCATCAACGAGAATTGCACCGCCTGCGACGCCTGCAAGCCGGTGTGTCCGAACGAAGCGATCAGCGTCGGCGACCCGATGTACCTGATCGATCCGATGAAATGCACCGAATGCGTGGGCGCCGAGGACGAGCCGCAGTGCAAGCTCGTCTGTCCCGCCGACTGCATCGTCGCCGATCCGGAACACGAGGAGACGCCCGAAGCGCTGATGGCGAAGTACGAAGCGCTGCACGGCTGACGCGACGCGTGTCGCGCGGCGCCGGCTCACCCCGCTGCGTAGTTCCCCGCGGCGCCGCCGGGGCGGCGCCGTGCCGAACCGCGGGCCCCTGCGCGGCGATTGCGGGCAGCGGCAACCTGTGCCAGCATCGACCACTGCCCTCGCGCCATCGCGCGGCGCGCCGTCGATGTTGCGGTTAGCCGGATCGCGTTCGCCGCGGGCGCGGCAGTGACTATCGAAAGCGGGGCCCGGAACCGATGGACGACGAGAAGATCACGGTACGCATCACCGAAACCGGCAGGACCATGGACGTCGTGGTCCTGAACAAGCGCGCCGAACGGATCCAGGTGGTCCTCGGCGAGGGGATCCACAGCGTGCGCTGCGAGCTCACGCCGACGCGCAATGCGCTGGCGTACGCGGGAAGCGCCATGGGCCGCGAAATCGTGTACGAACAGAGCCGCGCGCAGGTCAAGGCGGACATCGAGCGGCTCAATCCCGCGCTGCGCAACTCCAGCCGCCGCTGACCGCAGTTTTCGGCGACGCTCCTGCGCCGGGTCGGATCCGGGCGACGCCGCGGTCTGGCCGCTAGAGGACGATTCGCAGGGCCTCGCGAGGCACCTGGAGTGACCGCGTCCGGCGCATCGGCGCCGCAGGCGGGATTCAGCCGAGGCGCTGCACGAAGGCGAATCTCTGCGAAGGCGCGAATCCGACTTCGTACAGAAAACCGAGCAGGGCGATGTCGCGCGGCGCGACCACCGTCTCCACGCGCTCGATCCGCAGCGCGCCCAGGTTGGCGAACAGCTGCGACATCAGCGCGTGCCCGACGCCAAGGTGCGCGTAGTCGCGGTCGACGCCGATGGTGTCGATGACCGCGACCGGCTCGATGCGGCCGAAGTCGCCCAGGTCGGCGCGCGCCATCAGGTAGCCGACGATCGCGCCGTCCCGGCGCGCCGTCAGCGATACGCGAATGGCCGAGTCATCGATGGTTTCCCGGAGCTTGGCCCCGATGTAGGCGGCGCGGTCGCGGCCGGTGATGCCGCGGTCGATGCGGACGATATCCATGACGTCGGCGCCGGTCATGGAGCGGACGTCGGCGGTGTCGCGCGCGAGCCGCTCGAAATCGTTGCGCTCCGGAGCGCCGAAATCGATCTCGCGGCCCGGGTCGTCGCGCTCCGGCGGCGGCATCGCGTCGTCGCGCTCGGGTTGGTACGCGCCGCCGCCGACCGCGCAATCGACGACGTGAGCCGGCGCCAGCGCGAAGCCCATCGCATCGAGCCAGCGCAGCATCGCGTGGTCCTTCCACGCCGCCGCGGTGTGCAGGTCGCGGATGCCGTGCCGCAGCGCCCACTGCGCCAGCGCGTCGAAGAGCAGCCTGCCGGCGCCGTGTCCGCGCGCGTCGGGGCGCACGCCGACCATCTCCAGCCGCAAGCCGGGCTGCGTGTGCCCGAATTCGCCTTCGAGCGCCCGGGCGAGGATGTATCCGGCGAGTCCCCGGTCGTCGTCCGCCGCGAACTGCGCGTGCAGCTTCGGTTCGCGCATCGCGGCGGCGAGGCGACGCTCGATGTAGTGGCGCCGGGGCCGGCCGCCGATCGCCGCGTCGATGGCGACGACGGCGGCGAGGTCCTCGCGGGCGAGCGGGCGGACCGCGATCCGCTGAACGGCTGTTGGCATGGCGACTTCTCCCCGGTGTCCGTTTCGGCCGTTGCGCGGCGGCGCGGGCGAACGGCAGCCTGCGGCCCCTGCCATCGACGAACGCGCCTCGCTCCCGGCGCTCGCAATCCGCCGGACGACCAATAATGGTATTGCGATACCAAAATACCTTGCGGGCGGCCGCCGGTCAATTGACGCGGGTCAAGCAATCGGCAGGTTGGGTGATGCCGGTCGCGGTGACGGGCGACGGCGGCGGAGGGTCTGGGCGCGAGGCAGCGCGTCGCCGCCGCGGGAACGGCGCCGGTCGCGGCAGTCAGGCCACGCGCTCGAGGCGCAGCAGGAATTCCCCGGGGTCGCCGTCGACGTGCCTGGCGGACCAGCCGAGTTCCGCCAGCTCCGCATACCGCAGCTTCGGGTCGCGCTCGTGGTGGACGATGATCGGCGTGCCGTCGTCGTTCGAATCGATCAGATCGAGGATCGCCGCCAGCGGGCCGGGCGGCAGCAGTCCGCGGACGTCGACGTGGAAGCCGTCGTCGTCCCGCCACCTGCGACTCTCCGACAGCGGGCCGCCGGTCGGGGCCGCGCCGGGTGCGACTGCGTTCATCGGGCTGGATCCGGATCGGGTTCCGGGGTCGTGGCGCCGGGGTCGCGCCAATCGCCTTGCGCGAGTTCGCGCACCAGGCGCTGCGCCATGACGGCCGCGACCTGGCGGCGATAGTTCGACGAGGTCACCGTGGTGCGCATCGGGACCGCCTGCTTCTGCACCAGCTTCGCGAGCTTCGCGAGCATCGAGTCGTCGACGCTCCGGCCGACAAGGTCGCCCGTGCCGGCGAGCAGGAAGGGCCGGGGGTTGGTGCCGGTCAGGGCGACGGCGAGGCGGGTGAGGCGGCCGTCGGCGGCCTCGACGCGTGCCGCCACGCCGGCGAGCGGAAAATCGATCGCCCCGCGCACGCGCGCCTTGCGATAGCCCGCCCGCGCGCCGGCCGGTTGCGCCGGCACGTGGATCGTCGCCAGCAGTTCTCCCGGGCGCCAGCGCCAGATGCGGCGCGCCGTCGTCGACGTAGAGATCGGCGAGCGCCATTCGTCGGCACCCGCGCGGCCCCGCGATCTCGGCTTCGGCGCCCAGCACCAGCAGTACGGGCGCCAGGTCGCCGCTGAATAGGCCGCGTGGCAGCGCTTGCCCTGCGGCGCCACGTGGCAGGTCTCGCCGCCGTACTTCAGGCAGTACCGATTCGAGCGGCGCCACCACTCGCTCTGGTTGTAGAACACGCAGCGCGTATCGAGGCACAGATTGCCGCCGACCGTCGCCGCCGCGCGATGCGCCGGCGCCGGCGACCGACATCGCGGCCTCCGCGAGTGCCGGAAAGGCGTGCCCGAGCAGGACGTCGGTCGCGATGCGCGCCAGCGTGACGCCGGCGCCGATCGCCGCCGCCGTCGCGGCCGATGGTGATGGCGTCGAACCCGGCGATCTCCGAAACGTCGACCAGCAGCGCGCACTCGCCGAGCCCGCGGCGCAGGTTCGGCAGCAGATCGGTGCCCCCGGCGAGCGAGGCGCGCGCCCGGCGTGGCGGCGAGCAGCGCCAGCGCTTCGGCGAGCGTCGCGGGGCGCGACAGTTCGAACGGCGCGAGGCGATCCATGTCAGGTCCCGATCCGGTCGCCCGTCGGCGCGGCGGCCCTGCGCAGCCGTTCGGCGCGCCGGCGCGCGTGATCGCCTCGAGCACCCGATCCGGCGATGCGGGCAATTCGGTCAGGCGCAATCCGGTGGCGTCGGCGATGGCGTTGGTGAGCGCGGGCAGGAAGCCCGACAGCGAGCCTTCGCCGGCCTCCTTCGCGCCGAACGGGCCGTTCGGATCGCGCGCTTCGACGATGTAGCATGTCGATCGGCGGCGACTCGACGATCGTCGGCACGCGGTAGTCGAGCAGATTGGCGCGCAGCGGCAGGCCTTCGTGATACTGCGTCTCTTCCGCAGAGCGCCTGGCCCATGCCCATCCACACCGAGCCCTGCACCTGCCCCTCGACCGCGAGCGGATTGATGGCGAAACCGCAGTCGTGCGCGACCCACACGTGCTCGACCGTGACCATGCCGGTGTCCTCGTCGACGCTGACTTCGACGACCTGCGCCGCATAGGAGAAGCCGGCGCTCGAGCCGACCGCCGCGCCGCGGAACTTGCCGCCCTGCGTTTCCGGCGGCGTCGACTAGGTGCCCTTGACGCGTGAGCGTCCCGGTGTCTTCGAGCGCCGCGGCGACGACCTCCTTGTAGCCCAGCGCGCGGTCGGTGCCGGCGACGCGGAAGTGCTCGCCCAGGCATTCGACGTCGTCCACCGCGGCTTCGAGCCTGCGCGCGGCGGCCTCGACCAGCACGCGCTTCAGTTCGCGCGCGGCGCCGATCGCCGCATTGCCGACCATGAACGACACGCGCGACGAGTACGAGCCGTTGTCCTTGGGCGTGACCGCGCTGTCGTTGGCGACGACGGTAATGCGCTCCAGTCCCAGGCCGAGGATCTCGGCGACCACCTGCGCGAGCAGCGTCGACGATCCCTGGCCGATGTCGGCGGCGCCGGTGAGCAGCGTGATGCCGCCGTCGAAGTCGAGCTTGAGGTTGACCACCGCGTGCGGCTCGCCGGTCCAGTGCACCGGCTTGGCCGATCCGCTCACGTAGTGCGAGCAGGCCATGCCGAGGCCGCGGCCCGGACCCAGCTTGCCGCGCCGCTCGCGCCAGCCCGACGCGCGCTCGACGCTGTCGAGGCACTCGGCGAGCCCGCAGGAATTCACCTGCAGGTCGTTGATCGTCCGGTGCGGCGCGGGCAGGAGATTGGCGCGGCGCACGGCGAACGGATCGAGCCCGAGTTCGTCGGCCATCCGGTCGAGCAGCGTCTCGAACGCGTGGCGCACGTCCACCGAGCCGTGGCCGCGCATCGCGCCGCAGGGCGGCGTGTTGGCGTAGACGCGAAGCCCGTGATAGCGGCACGCCGGCAGCCGGTAGAGCGCGTGCAGCAGCGCGCCGGCGTAGAGGATCGTGACCAGGCCGTAGCCGGCGTAGGCGCCGCCGCGCTGGACGACTTCGCAGTCGACCGCGGTGATCTCGCCGGTCCGGGTGAGCCCGATCCTCATGCGCACGTCGGTCTCCGGCCGGCCGCGATGCGTGAGGAACGTCTCCTCGCGCGACAGCTCGAGCTTCACCGTCCCGCCCGCGGCGCGGGCGAGCAGCCCGGCGATCACCTCGAAATTGAGCGTCTCGGTGCGATGGCCGAAGCCGCCGCCGACGAAGGGCTTGACGACGCGGATCCGCGATTCGTCCATCTTCAGGCAGTGCGCCAGCGTCAGGTGCACGTAGTACGGCACCTGCGTCACCGAATGCAGCGTCAGCCGGTCGCGCTCCGCGTCGTAGTCGGCGAGCGAGCAGTTGGGCTCCATCTGCGCGTGCGTCACCTCGGCGTAGTGGAAGCTCTCCTCGCGCACCAGATCGGCGGCGGCGAAGCCGCGATCGACGTCGCCGAATTCCTGGTCGACCTCGCGCTCGATGTTGCCGGGCTTGTTCGCATGCAGCAGGGCCGCGTCGGCCGCGCGCGCGGCGGCGGCGTCGAAGTACGCCGGCAGCGGCGCGATGTCCAGCGTGATCGCGGCCAGCGCCGCGCGCGCCGTCGCTTCGTCGTCGGCGGCCACCGCGGCGACCGGCTCGCCGCGGTAGCGCACGCGCTCGCGCGCCAGCGGAAACTCGTTCTGCGCGACGGGAATCACGCCATAGGCGATGTCGCAGTCGGCGCCGGTGACGACGGCGCGCACGCCGGGCAGCGCGCGCGCCCGGGTGGTGTCGATGCCGCGGATCTCGCCGTGGGCGACGGGGCTGCGCAGGATCGCGCCGACGAGCGCGCCGCGCGCCGGCAGGTCGGCGGTGTAGCGCGCGCGGCCGGTGACCTTCTCGACGCCGTCGATCAGCGGCTGGCGCACGCCGATGGCGGGCGCGGGCCGCGCGCGCCGGGAGAGGGCGCCGGCGCCGGGTTCTCGCGCACCGTCGCCGTCATCGTGGGTCCTCGATCGCGGCCGCGGAGCGCGCGGCGCCGCCGCCGCCGCCTGCACCGATTCGATGATCTTCACGTAGCCGGTGCAGCGGCACAGGTTGCCCGACAGCGCCTCGCGGATCTCGGCCGGCGTGGGCGAAGGATTCGCGCGCAGCAGCGCTTCGGCCGCCATGATCATTCCCGGCGTGCAGAAGCCGCACTGCGTGCCGAGCTTCTCGTGAAACGCGCCTGCAGGCGGCTCATCCGCCCGTTCGTCGCCAGCGATTCGATGGTCTCGACGTTCGTGCCCTCGCAGCGCGCCGCGAGCGTGATGCACGACAGCCGCGGCTCCCCGTCGACCAGCACGGTGCAGGCGCCGCACTCGCCGCCGTCGCAGCCGCGCTTGGTGCCGGTCAGCCCGAGGTCCTCGCGCAGGTAGTCGAGCAGCAGCGGATGGTCGGCGACCGCGTCCTCGCGCGCGCGGCCGTTGACGATCAGGGAGACGAGGCGGCTGGCCACGGCGTCACGGGCCCTTCGGCCGCAGGTCGCGCACGCGCACCGCCTTGCCCTGCGAGCGCGGAATCTCGCCCGGCTCCTTGACGATGACGTCGGTGGTGATGCCGATCAGCGACTTGATGTGGTGGGCGACGGCGTGGGCGATGGCGTCGTAGCGGACCGCGTCCGTTCCCGGCTGCGCCTCGACCTCGACGTTGACGTGGTCGAGGCTGCCGCGGCGCTCGACGACGAGCTGGTAGTGCGGCGCGATGTCGGGCAGGCCGACGAGCACCGCCTCGACCTGCGACGGGTAGACGTTGACGCCGCGGATGATCAGCATGTCGTCGTTGCGCCCGGTGATGCGCAGGATGCGCAGGTGCGTGCGCCCGCAGTCGCAGGGCGCCGTCGTGACCCGGGTGATGTCGCGCGTGCGGTAGCGCAGCATCGGCAGCGCTTCCTTGGTCAGCGTGGTGATGACCAGTTCGCCGGCGTGCGCCCTCGGGCACCGGCTCGCCGGTCTCGGGGTCGATCACCTCGAACAGGAAGTGATCCTCCCAGCCGTGCAGTCCGGCCTGGCATTCGCATTCGCAGGCGACGCCCGGCCCCATGATCTCGGACAGGCCGTAGATGTCGATGGCCTTCAATCCGAGCCGCGTCTCGATCTCGCGGCGCATCGCCTCGCTCCACGGCTCGGCGCCGAAGAGGCCGACTTCGAGCGCGCTCGCGCGGAGGTCGACGCCCTGCTGCTCGGCGACCTCGGCGATCGCCAGCGCGTACGACGGCGTCGCGCACAGCACGCGCGCGCCGAAATCGACGATCAGCGCGATCTGCCGCTCGGTCGAGCCGCCCGACATCGGCACGACGACCGCGCCGAGGCGCTCGGCGCCGTAGTGCGCGCCGAGCCCGCCGGTGAACAGGCCGTAGCCGTAGGCGTTGTGGACGACGTCGCCGGGCCGCGCGCCGGCGCAGGCCATCGAGCGCGCCATCAGGTCGGCCCAGGTGTCGATGTCCCGGCGCGTGTAGCCGACCACGGTCGGCTTGCCGGTGGTGCCCGACGACGCGTGCAGCCGCGCGAGTTCGCCGACGCGGCCGCGCGAACATGCCGAACGGATAGTGATCGCGCAGGTCGGTCTTGCAGCGTGAACGGCAGGCGCGCAACGTCGCCCGCGGCGCGGATGTCGTCGGGCTTGACGCCGGCGGCATCGAGGCGCGCTCGATGCAGCGGCACGTTGTCGTACGCGTTGCGCACCGTGGCCCGCAGGCGCTCCGTCTGCAGCGCGGCGAGCCGCTCGCGCGGCAGCGTTTCCGCCTCGCGATCGATGCCGGCGCGCGCGCGCGCCGCGCGCCGATCCCGACTTCGCTCATGGTGGTTGCGCCCATGGAATCTCCCCGCTGCGGTTGCTTCTCCGGCCGGCCGCTCTACGGACGCACCCCGCGCACCGGCAGATGCGCGAGCGCGAACCCCTGGTTGAAGCCCGGCGCGCGTGACCAGCGTGAACTTCAGGTACGAGCCGGCGAGCGTCGCGCCGAGGCCGGCGAGCAGCCGCCACGCGACATCAGCGGTCGCGCCGACGATCGCCGGCGGCGATCGCCGCCAGCAGCGCCAGCGGCACGAGCGTCCCCGCGAGCAGCAGCACGCGTCCCGCGCGGTCGAGCGCCGGTCGCGCGCGCGGCGCCGCGAGCGCGCCAGCGAGCGCCGGCGGTAGGCGAGCCAGATCAGCGCGCGCGCGAGCAGCAGCGCGCCGAACGGCAGCGACCAGCGGCGCGATCGGCGCGCCGTGGACCGGCAGCCGTCGCGCAGGAACAGGCCGCCGCCTTCGGCGAGTCCGGTGACCACGATCAGCGGCGACGAGCAGCGGCTCGCGCCACGCCGGAATGCCCCGGGCCGCCTGCAGCATCCGGCCTGGCAGTAGACGAACGCCAGCGCGAGCGCCGCGGCGACCCACGCGCATCCGGACACGCCCGCCGCCGCGCGCCAGTCCCGCGGGGAACAGCAGCGCCGCGGCGATCGCCTCGCGCGACATCCACGACGTGCGCGGATTGAAGAACACGTTGATCGCGCGCAGCGGCCGGCCGATCTCGAGCCAGACGCAGAAGAGGCCGAGACCCACCAGCGCGAGGCCGGCGAGCATGAGCCCGGTCAGCGCCGGCCCCTGGCATCCGGAGAGCGCGGTCGAACACGATCAGTCCCGCGCCGGCGCCGCCGCACGATGAAATTGCCGGCGGCGCGCGCGTCCCAGCTCGTCTGATGCCAGGGGTCCGGTCCGTAGCTCATGGCCTTGTCCCACAGGTAGTAGAAGCCGGGACCGGTGCCGAGCTCCTCGTGCATCCGGAAATGCTGGTTCTTCGCCAGCAGCCTGCGACACGTTGCTCTGCGGATCGTCGAGATCGCCGAACGTCATGCGCCCTGGAGATGCAGGCGTTGACGCACGCCGGCGTCGCCTCCGGATCGACGCCCGGCCGCAGTCCGCTCGGCGAGCCCGGCGTCGATGCGGTCGACGCAGAACGTGCACTTGGTGGCGACGGCGAGCCGCGTGTCGTCGCGGCGCTTGCGTTTCGCTCTCCATCGGCGCGCCGTAGGCGAACGGTCGCCTTGTTCGTCTTGTAGCGCGCCTGGTACGGACACGCGACCGCGCAGTAGGCGCAGCCGATGCACAGGTCGTAGTCGATGGTGACGATGCCGTCGGCGCGCTTGCTTCGTCGCCTTGGTCGGGCAGACGTCCATGCACGGCGGATCGTCGCAGTGCTGGCAGCCGACCGGCACGAACGCGCGCTGCACGTCCGGGATACTCGCCGAACTCCATGTCGAGCACGCGCCGCCACTGCACGCCGGGCGGCGTCGCATTGGCGTGGCGGCACGCCGCCGTGCACGTCTGGCAGCCGACGCAGCGGCGCAGGTCGGCGACCATCGCCCAGCGGGTCATGCGCGGGCCTCCCCGCGCGCCGGTGCGGCGCCGCCGCCGGCGCAGTCCCGCAGACGCATCGCACGCGACGCACGATCGCGGCGCCGCGAACGACACTTCGTGCCGAACGTTCATGCGGCTCCCGTCACCTTGACGCGCACGATGTCGGCGCCCGAGCCGGTGGCGTCGGTCAGGTCCATCGACATCGTCGGCGAGCGAGTTCATGCTCGGCACGCCGAAGTCCTTGGCGAACGGCGTCGCCCAGTGATCGAACTGGCCGATCATCAGCAGCGTGTCGGGGCGGATGCCCTGGCGCAGCACGGCGCGGCCGCGGACGCTGCGCTGCGGCGTCGCGATCTCGACCTGGTCGCCGTCGGCGATGCCGAGCGTTTCGCCGCCTGCGTGTTCATGATCACGCCGCGATGGCCGGTGACGTTGTCGGCGACCTCCTTGATCAGCTGCATGCCGACGTTGCCGCCCCACGCGTACTGCATGCTGCGCGCGGTCAGCAGCCAGAACGGATAGTCCTGCGGCAGCGCCGCCGGCCTTGTCGAGCGCGGCCACCCAGGGCGCGCCGAAATCCTTCCACGCCGGCAGCGCCTGGTACTCCGGCGAGCTGCTTGTCCCACCAGTGCATGTCGTGCTCGTGCAGCCGGCGGCCGAGCTCGGCGCCGACGCGCAGCAGCCGCTCCTGGTACGGCAGCTCGAAGCGCAGGCCCTGCGCCGCGAGCGTCGGAAACAGGTACCAGTCGGTGCGCGGAAACGGCCGGGTGGCGAGGCCGTGCTCCTTCCACCAGTCGAGGTCGTGCACCTCCGCTGCCGTCGGTGAGCTCGGCGCTCGCCGCGCGGCAGACGGCGTCCCAGATCTCCTCGCGCGAGTGCGCCCGCCCGGTGTCGAGCGAGAAGTCCCCGTGCGCGCCCTTGAGCGGCACGCCGGCGGCGCCGCGGTTGATCGCCGCGTTGTACTTGCGCAGGAGCCCGGTGCGCCGCGCGAGCTCGGTCGCGATGTCGGTGAAGTCGCGCGCCTCGCCGCGCGGTCGCGACCGCGGGCTGGCGCAGCGCGAAGCCCTCGTGCTCCCAGAACTGCTCGACGAACTTCGAGCCGCCGATGCGGATCAGCTGCAGGCTTTCGAGGTCGGTCGCCTCGGGCAGCAGCACGTCGGCGTAATGGTTCGTCTCGTCGCGCGTGTAGGCGAAGGCGACGACGAACGGGAAAGCGCGCCATCTTCTCGCCGACCGCCGCGGTGTCCCAGAACGAGATCGCCGGATTGGTCCGGTAGACGATCCACACGTCGGGCGGCGTCACGCGCGGCAGGCCCTTCGGCGTCTCGTCGAGGAACATCCACGAGAAATGCGTCGGCCCGAGCGCCTGGCTCCACGGCGCCGTTGCCGGCCAGCGGCACCATCGTCCGGTACGCGTTGCGGATGTTCGGGCTGGGCGACCAGTGCGCCTTGTCGGTCGGATTGAGCGGTGTAGGCCATGAAGCCGTCGGCGCCGGGCTGCACGCTTGCCAGCCGGTCCGAATGCCGGCCGGTTGAGGCGCACCGTCGTGCCGAGCGTGCCGCCGGGCACTTCGAGCCCGCCGACCAGCGCGGCGAGCACGCGTGCGCGCCCACACGCATTCGTAGCCGCCCCAGCCGTTGTTGACCGTCTTGCCGAGGCTCACCGCGACCGGGCGGATACGGCAGGCGCATGCCGTCGATCTCGATCGTCTCGCCGACGCGCGCGTGGTCGATGAACTCGTGCGCGATCCTGCGGATCGTCGCGGCGGGGACGTCGCAGATGCGCTCGGCCCACTCGCGGCGTGTACGGCGCGACGTGCGCGACGAGCTTGCGAGAAGGCGGTCGTCGCCGGTCAGCGCGCCGTCCGCCGAGCACGTCGCCGTCGGGGCCGATCTCGACGGCGTCGGCGTCGTGGCATGCCCTCGAGCGCCTCGTCGATGCCGGCGGTGTCGAACGGCACCGCGGCGCGCGTCGCGCGTCCCAGACCAGCGGCTTGCCGGTCGCGCGGTTCGCGCAGGTAGTAGCCGTTGGGCCCGACGAGGTACGGCGACGCCGTGTGGCGTCCGAGGAAGGCGACGTCGAGGCGCTCGCGCGGAATGCTCGTGCAGCAGCACGTGGATCAGCGCGAACAGGAACGCCGCGTCGGTCTTGGGCTTGATCGGCACCCATTCCGCCGAGCAGGCGCCGGTCACCGACAGATGCGGCTCGACCTGCACGCGCTTCATGCCGCGCGCGCGCGCTTCGGCGTGGCGCCAGACGCCGACCACGCCGCCCGACGCCTCGACGTTGGCGCCGCAGGAGATCAGGTAGTCGCGTGAGCGGCGTGTCGGGCGAAACGGTGAACGCGCGATGCCAGAACTCGCCGTAGAGGTGCTCGGAGTGGTAGCACTTCACGCCCTGGCCCGAGCCGAAGCCCATGTCGATCGGGCCCCACGCCGACGAGGAACGCCGGGAAGCGTGCCCATGTAGGACTGCGGCGTGCCGCCGCCGCCGAGGCTCACGGCGACGCGCGGATAGCCCGACGCGTCGCGCAGGCCCGCGGCGCGCACCGCGTTCAGCCGCGTCGGCGACGAGCGTCGAGCGCCTCGTCCCAGGAGATCGGCACGAAGCCGGGATCCTCGTCGCGTCCCTTCTTCGGGTTGGTGCGCTTCATCGGCGTCAGCACGCGATTGGGGTTGTAGGTCTTCTGCACCAGCCCGTACGCCTTGACGCAGACCTTGCCGCCGCCCGGATGCACGTTGGCCGCGCAGAAATTCGGCTCGACTTCGGTGGCGACGCCGTCGACGACCTTGACCGTCAGCAGATCGGGCCCGGCGACGCACTGGTAGCAGTACGTCGGAACGCGGCGCAGGGTGCCGTGGGCTGCGGTCACAGCAGGCGCCGGCCTTCTGCGCCTTGGCGGCGAGCCGGGCCTCGGTCGTCCTGACGTCGACGACGAAGCGGTGGTGCTTGCCGCGGCAGATCAGGTCCACGCCGTCGCGGCCGCTCACCTCGAGCGTCACCGCGCGGCCGTTGATCGCCGACCACGGTGACGGTCAGCTCGACCGTCATGCCCAGCAGCGTCGCGGCGAGATGGTCGAGCTCGACGCGCGTGCCGACCGAGTCCTCGCCGGGATCGAGGTGGCCGCAGCAGCAGCTCGCGCGCACGCCATCTCGATGTCGCGCACCAGCATCGGCGTCGCGTAGACGCGCGCCTTCTCGCCCATGAAACCGATGGTGCGCTCGCGGTCGACCGCAAATCGGGCCGTTGCGGTCACGCCGGGAGCGAGGGTCGCCTTCATCCGATCCTCCTCCATGTTGCGGGCTCCGCGGGCCTGCCCGCCGCACGATTCGGCGGCTCGCGCGGGCAGCTGCGGTTGAGACTTCCCCGATTAACCGCTAATCTGGCATCGGAATGCGTTTATTGGATTGATGTGCGTCATCATTTGGGAGCGGTCGTGGGCGCGACGCGAGCGGAAAGGGATGCGGCCGGCGGCCCCGGCAGGGCTCGCCGGCGACCCGCCGCCGGTCCGGCGGCCGGCGTGACCGTCCGTCCGGCGCGGCGCGGCGACCTCGAAGCCGTCGTCGCCATCGACGCGTCGGTCACCGGGCTCGAAAAGGCGAGGTACTGGCGCACGGTCTACCAGCGCTATGCCGCGACCGCCGAGGCGGGCCGGCAGTTCCTCGTCGCCGACGCCGGGGGGCGCGTCGTCGGCTTCGTGATCGGCGAAGTGCGCGACTGGGAATTCGGTTCGCCGCCCTGCGGCTGGGTGTTCGCGATCGACGTGCAGCCCGACGCGCGGCTTGCCGGCGTCGGGACGCGGCTGCTCGAATCGATCTGCGCCGCATTCAGGCGCGCGGGCGTGCGCAAGGTGCGCACGATGCTCTCGCGCGACAACACGCTGATCCTGTCGTTCTTCCGCAGCCAGGGGATGATGGCCGGGCCGTTCATCCCGCTGGAGATGGACCTTGACCGCTGAGCGCGTCGCCGCGTCATCCGTGGCAGGATTGTTCGCGGCCTGCGCCGGCCCGCGCCGCTGCCGATGAAGCTGCAGAAGAACACGTCGCTCGCGCTCTACAGCGTGCTCGAATTCGCGATGGATCCGACGCGGCACATCTCGGCCGCCGAGATCGCGCAGAAAGTACGGCGTCTCGCCGCACCATCTCGCCAAGGTCCTGTCCGAGCTGGCGCGCGCCGGCGTCGTCGAGTCGGTGCGCGGCGTGGGCGGCGGCTACCGGTTCGCCGGCAACGCGCGGCGGCTGACGCTGATGGACGTGATCCAGATGTTCGAGGATTTCGGTCCGGCCGACGCCGATCGGCGCGAGCCCGGCGAGCTGACGCCCGTCGGGCGGCGCGCTGGGCGCCGTGCTGTCCGAGATCGACGAAATCGCCAAGGCGACGTTCAGCTCGATCACGCTCGCGACGATGCTGCGGCTCATCGAGCGCCAGCAGCGCGGCGATCGCGAACCGGCGAAGCGGCCGGCCCGCCCGTAGGTGGCGTCAGCCCCGCGCGAGCCCGGTCAGCGCCGCGCGGTCGACGATGCGGATGCGCTCGCGGCCGAGGTCGACCCAGCCGCGGTCCTCGAAGCTGCGCAACAGCCGCGAGACGATTTCGCGGACGCTGCCGAGCTCGTCGGCGAGCGCCTGGTGCGTCGCGTTGATTTCGTCGGTCCGGCGACTTGCCGACCAGCAGCGCGGCAAGCCGCTGGTCGAGCTTCTGGTAGGCGATCGCCTCGACGACCTGCATCAGCGCCGCGAGACGCTCGCCGAACAGCGCGAAAACATGGCGGCGGAACGTTTCGTCCTCGGCGACCAGCGCGTGGAACGCCGCCGGGGGCACGACCAGCAGATCGACCTCGGTCTCGGCGATGCCGGTCGCGTCGTACTCGGCGTCGCCCAGCAGGCAGCTGCCCGAAAGAAGGCAGGACTCGCCGGGCTTGACGCGGTAGAGCTGCAGCTCGCGGCCGTTGGGATAGCGCTGCAGCACGCGGATGGTGCCCGGAGAGAACCAGTGGAAAGCCCGCGCAGGGCGAGTGCGCGCTGAACATCACGGTCGCGGCCGGCACCTGGCGACGCACGCCGGTCCGGGCGATTCGCTCGAGCGTGGCGGCGGGCGCGCTCGCCAGCGCGGGAAACAGCGAGGCGATCCGCGCGGCGAGCGGCGAAAGGCCGGAGGCGGCGGGCGTGGCCGGGGTGGGGGACGTCATCGGTGGGCGGAAACTGCGGCGGCCGCGGCGGGCCATCGGCGATTCTACAATGGCGTCGTGAACGAGGGCTTGCAGGCGTGGATCTGACGGCCGTGTCCGTGCCGACGGCGCTGGCGCTCGCCGCCTGGGTGCTCGCCGCGGTCGTCGTCGCCGGCGCGGCGCATCGTGCGCAGTTCAGGACCGGGGCCGCCATCCACGTCCCCGCCGGCGGCGCCTTCTGCGTCGCCGCGCTGTGGAACGTTCAGGCGACCGTCGGCGACGGCTTCACGTTCCACCTGCTCGGCGTTGCCGCCTATGCGCTGATCGCCGGTCCGGCGTGGGCGCTCATCGGGTCGGCGGCCGCGGTCGGCGTGCAGGTCGGCGTCCGCGATGCGCTCTGGATCAATGCCGGTCTCGCCTACCTCACCATGGCCGCGATTCCGGTGGCCGTGACCTGGGGAGTGCTGCATCTCGCGGAGCGCCGGCTGCCTCCCAATTTCTTCGTCTACGTATTCGTCGGCGCATTCTTCGGAGCGGCGGCGGCGTATGCCGCGGCGGGCGTGGCGGGCGCGGCGGTGCTGACCCTGGGGGCCGGCCGTCCCGCGCAGCTGGTGTTCGGCGAATACCTTCCGTATCTGATGACCCTTGCCTTCGGCGAGGCGACGCTGACGGGAATGCTGCTGACCCTCGCGATCGTCTACCGTCCGCAATGGGTGGCGACCTTCGACGATGCGCGCTACCTGAAAGGCCGGTGACCGCGGCCGGCGGCCGCATCGAACCGGCGCTATGTGACGCAGGTCACCGATGGCCCGGGCGCGCCGCCCCACAATGACACTGACGAAAACGACCGAGGAGAGCACCATGCAGGCGAATGTAGGCAATCTGGACCGGGCGGTCCGCATCGTTGTCGGGCTCGCGTTGTTGTCGCTGATCGTCGTTCTCGATGGCAGCGCGCGGTGGTGGGGTCTCGTCGGCCTGGTGCCGCTGGCGACGGGAATGCTTCGTTGGTGCCCCGCTTACCTGCCGTTTCGCATCCGCACCGGCCCGGCGAGATAGCGGAGCGTCGATGCGCCTTTCGGGAATTCGCGCCGCCGGGCGGGGAGCGATCGTCCTCGCCGTCGCGCTCGCGCTTTCGATGCACGAAGCGCGTCTCGAGGCGCAGGCGCCCGCCGCCGTCCCGGCCGGCGTCGGCCCGACGCTCGTCGTCGCCGTCGGCGACGTGCCGCAGACGATCGCCGCCGAAGGTGTCGTCGAGGCGGTGAACCAGGCGACGCTCGGCGCGCAGGTCGCGGGGCGCATCGTCGAATTGAGCGTCAAGGCGGGTGATTCGGTGCGCGCGGGCCAGGTGCTGGCGCGCATCGACGCGCGCACTGCGGACCAGGCGGTTGCCGCCAGCCTTTCGCAGGTCGCCGAGGCCGACGCCAACCTCTCCAACGCGAAGCGCAAGCACGAGCGCAACCGGGAGTTGCTCGCTCAGAAATTCGTGAGCCAGGCAGCGGTCGACCAGAGCGAGGCCGAGTACAAGGCGGCGCAGGCGCAGCTGGCCGCGGTGAAGGCAGGCGCCGGACAGGCGGCCGCCGCACAGTCGTTCAACGCGATCACGGCGCCGTACGCCGGGGTCATCGGCGCGACGCACGCCGAACTCGGCGACATGGCGCAGCCGGGCCGCCCGCTGGTCACCGTATTCGACCCGCGGGCGCTGCGCGTGACGGCGACGCTGCCGCAGGCGGCGCTGGCGAAGCTGAAGCCCGGCGAACCGGTGCGCGTCGACCTCGTCGCCGCTGGCCACCAGCGTGACGGCGACCCGGATGACGGTGATGCCGATGGCGGACGCGCGCACGCACACGACGCGCGTTCGTCTCGACCTGCCCGCGGTCGACGGCCTGTTGCCCGGCCAGTATGCGCGGGCGCGCTTCGTCACCGGCTCGACGCGCGCGCTGGTGATCCCCGCCACGGCGGTGCTGAGGCGCGGCGAAGTCACGGCCGTGTATGTCGTCGACGCGCAAGGCCGGGTGCTGCTGCGCCAGATCCGCACCGGCGACGCGGCGGGAGCCGACCGGGTCGAAATCCTTTCGGGCCTCGCCGGCGGCGAGCGCATCGCCCTCAATCCGGTGCAGGCCGGCATGGCGTCGGGGGCGGCGGCATCGAAATGACCGCGTTCGCCGAACCTGCTGCCGGGGCGCGGGCCGGCGCCGGGAGCGCGACCGGACCCGCGATCCGCCGCGGCGCTGTCCGGCCGGATGGGCCGGCCCCCGCATGATCGGCCCTGCGACAATGGGGATCGCCGGGCGGATCGCCGGTTTCTTTCTGACATCGCGGCTGACGCCGCTGATCGGGGTCCTGCTGGTCCTGGCCGGCGTCTTCGCGGTCGCGGTCACGCCGCGCGAGGAGGAGCCGCAGATCGACGTCACCATGGCCAACGTCTTCGTGCCGTTCCCGGGCGCGTCGGCGGAGGACGTCGAGAAGCTGGTCGCCATCCCCGCCGAGCAGGTGCTGTCGCAGATCGCGGGACTGGAGCACGTCTGGTCGGTCTCGCGGCCGGGGCAGGCGCTCGTCACCGTCCAGTTCAAGGTCGGCGTCTCACGCAACGACGCGGTGGTCCGGCTGCACGACACGATCCTCTCGCACCGCGACTGGCTGCCGAAGGAGCTCGGCGTCGGCGAGCCGCTGGTGAAGCCCAAGGGCATCGACGACGTGCCGATCGTCGCCGTCACGCTGTGGACGAAGGACGACGCGCGCGGCGCCTACGACCTGGAGCGCGTCGCGCACGCCATCGAGATCGAATTGAAGCGCGTTCCCGGCACGCGCGAGGTCACGACGATCGGCGGACCCGGCCGCGTCGTCCAGGTGCTGCTCGACGCCGACAGGCTCGGCGGCTACGGCCTCGCGGCCGCGGATATCAAGCGGATGCTGCAGGCGTCCAACGCCGCGCTGCCGGCGGGAAGCCTCGTCCGCGGCAACGCCGTCCTCCAGGTCGACGCCGGGAATTTCCTCGCTTCGGCGAACGACGTCCGCGAGCTCGTCGTCGGCGTGCACGACGGCGAGCCCGTCTATCTTTCCGACGTCGCGCGGGTGGTCGACGGTGCGCCGGCGCCGACGCGCTACGTGTGGCACGGGGTCGGCAGCGCCGGCGCCGCGAGCGGCGGCGCGGCATCCGGGGTCGCGGGGCGCAGCTATCCCGCGGTGACGCTGGAGATCACGAAGAAACCCGGCGAGAACGCCGTGCAGGTCGCCGAACGCATCGAGCAGCGCCTGGCGCAGCTCGCGAACACCGTCATCCCCGAAGGCGTCGAGACGACGGTGACGCGCGACTACGGGCGGACCGCCGACGACAAGGCGAAGCTGCTCATTTCCAAGCTGCTGTTCGCCACGCTGTCGGTGGTCGCGCTGGTGTTCGTCACGCTCGGCCGGCGCGAGGCGGCGATCGTCGGCGTCGCCGTGCTGCTGACGCTCGCGGCGACGCTGTTCGCGTCGTGGGCATGGGGATTCACGCTGAACCGCGTCAGCCTGTTCGCGCTGATATTCTCGATCGGCATCCTCGTCGACGACGCCATCGTCGTCGTCGAGAACATCCATCGCCACTCCGCGCTCGAGCCCGACGCGCCGCTGCTCTCGCTGATCCCGCGGGCGGTCGACGAAGTGGGCGGGCCGACGATACTCGCCACGCTGACCGTCATCGCGGCGCTGCTGCCGATGGCCTTCGTCTCCGGGCTCATGGGTCCCTACATGAGCCCGATTCCGATCAACGCCAGCATGGGGATGATGATCTCGCTTGCCGTCGCCTTCGTGATCACGCCCTGGCTCGCCTATCGGCTGGCGGCGAAGCCCGGGCACGCGCGGCACGGCGAGAGCCGGCTCGACCGGTGGCTCGCGGCCTCGTTCGCGCGGCTCCTGGCGCCCTTCGTCGACGCCGGCCGTGGCGCTCGCCGCCGCAAGCTTCTGGGGCTCGGCATCGTCGTCGCCATCCTGCTTTCGGTGTCGCTGGCCGCGCTGCAGCTGGTGGTGCTGAAGATGCTCCCGTTCGACAACAAGAGCGAGTTCCAGGTGATCGTCGACCTGCCGACCGGAGCGCCGGTCGAGGCCACCGCCGCGGCGCTCTCCGACCTCGGCGCCCATCTCGCGACGCTCGACGAGGTGGTCGATTTCCAGGCCTACGCCGGCACCGCGTCGCCGATCAATTTCAACGGCCTGGTGCGCCAGTACGAGCTGCGCGGGGCGCCCGAACAGGGCGATCTCCAGGTCAACCTCGTCGACCGCCGGCACCGTTCGCGCAAGAGCCACGAGATCGCGACGGCGGTGCGCCCGGCGCTGGAGGCGATCGGCGCCAGGCACAGGGCGAAGGTCAAGGTCGTCGAGGTGCCGCCGGGCCCGCCGGTGCTCTCGCCGATCGTCGCCGAGATCTACGGCCCCGACCAGGCGGGGCGGCACGCGCTGGCCAAGAGCGTGCGCGGCGCGCTCGACCGAACCCCGGGCATCGTCGGCATCGACGATTCGATCGAAGACGCGGCGCCGCGGGCGCTCGTCCGCATCGATCAGCGGAAGGCGGCGCTGGCCGGCGTGACGCCGGCGGAGATCGTCGCCGCGCTGCGCCTCGGACTGGCCGGCGACGACGTCACGTCGCTGCACGACGGCCAGGCGAAGTACGGCGTGCCGGTGCGCCTCGGGCTGCCTCCCGAGCAGCAGGGCCGGCTGGATGTCCTGCTGGCGATGAAGGCGCGATCCGACGGCGGCGCGAGCGTGCCGCTGTCCGAGCTCGTCGTCGTGCAGCCGGCGCTGCGCGAGACGACGCGGTACCGCAAGGACCTGCTGCCGGTGACCTACGTGATCGCCGACATGGCGGGCCGGACGGACAGTCCGCTGTACGGCATGTTCGGCGCGCGCCGTGCCATCGCGGCGGCGGCGGTGCCGAACGGCGGGACGCTGGAGGAATTCTTCATTTCGCCGCCGGCGGACCCGTATCGCAGCTACGCGCTGAAATGGGACGGCGAGTGGCAGGTCACCTACGAGACGTTCCGCGACATGGGCATCGCGTACGGAGTCGGGCTGGTGCTGATCTACCTGCTGGTCGTGGCACAGTTCGGTTCGTACGTGACGCCGCTGGTCATCATGGCGCCGATCCCGCTGACGGTCATCGGCGTGATGCCGGGTCACGCGCTGCTCGGCGCGCCGTTCACGGCAACGTCGATGATCGGGATGATCGCGCTGGCCGGCATCATCGTCCGCAATTCGATCCTGCTGGTCGATTTCGTCAACCTGCAGCTGGCGAAGGGCGTGCCGTTCGCGCAGGCGATCGTCGATTCCGCCGCGGCGCGCGCCAAGCCGATCGCGCTGACCGGTCTCGCGGCGATGCTGGGCGCGCTCTTCATTCTCGACGATCCGATCTTCAACGGGCTGGCGATCGCGCTCATCTTCGGCATCCTGGTCTCGACGCTGCTGACGCTGGTCGTGATCCCGGTCCTGTACTTCGCCGTCAACCGGAACCGATATCCCTAGTCGAGGAGGCATCCCCGTGAACACCCAACGCATGGTCCGCATTTTCGCCGGCAGCTTCGTCCTGATATCGCTGGCGCTGGGCGTGTCCGTCAGCCCGCTCTTCGTCAACGCCAACTGGCTGTGGTTCACCGCATTCGTCGGCGCGAACCTGCTGCAGAGCGGCTTCACGCAGTTCTGCCTGCTGGAAATCATCCTGCGCAAGCTCGGCGTTCCGCAAGGCTGAGCGCCGGAGGCGGGCTTCGTCGCGCGAACGAACGGGCGGCCGTGCGGCCGCTTCGGTGCGGCGGGAGAGGGTACCCTTCGGCGGTGGCGGCCGCAGGCGAGCGCTGGCCCGCTGAGCCGGCCACCGCCGCCGAGGGCAAGCGTTGCAACGCAAGGAGCGTGCCTGCGACATGCTCCGGCGCGACCGCGTCGACATCGGCACGCTCCGTCCGACAGCGCGATCGATCCGTCATCGCCGGCTGACGCACGACGTCATCTCGTCGCATGAAATTCGACCGCGGGCGCGCTTCGCCGGTAGTTCGCAATCTGTAAGCGACAGGATCGCGGCGATCGCGTGATCGTGCGGGCTTGATCGATGTCGTTGCCGGCGTCGACCCGTGCCTGCGTGCCGCGCGGCGCCACGGCCCGCCTGACGACAATCAACCGCGCGGCGCGTAGCGCTTCGCCAACCGGACGAGCCAATGCGCGTCGAGCCGAGCGAGTTCCGCGTTCGCCGTGTCGAGCTTGTCGGTCAGCGCCCGCGTCTCGGCGGTCGAGCTCGGTCAGCCGGCCCTCGATCATGGCGATGCGCTCGCGCGCTTCGCGCTCGAGTTGGGCGAGGTGCGCACGGTCGGCGGACAGTTCGCCTTCGGCGGCGGCGCGCCGCTCGAGTTCGGCGGCGAGCTCGGCCGCGGCCTGCTGCGTCTGGCGCGCGGTCTCGACGAGCGGCCGGTGCCGGCTGTCGAGCGCCGCCAGGTCGCGGCGCAGGGTTTCGGTCTCGATCGAAAGCAGCGCGAGCCTGGCGCCCGCGTCGTCGCATTCCGCGCGCAGCGTCCTGCGCTCGGCGGCCAGCGCGGCGATATCCTGACGGGCGGCATCGAGCTCGCGGTACAGCACCGCCTCGCGCGCTTCCTGAACCGCATGCGCGTGCCGCGTCGATTCCAGCTCGGCGACGAGGTCGTGCAGGTGCCGGTTGGCCAGTTCGATCTGCGCTTCCCCGGCATGCGCAACCGCGCGCGCCTCGTCGATCTGTTCGCTGAGGCGGGCGATCGCGGCGCGCTCGTCGCCCAGCTCGCGCTGCAGCCGGTCGGCGTGCTCGCGCTGTTCCAGTTCCGCCGCCCTGGCCGAATCGACCTCGGCGATCGCCGCGCGCCGGGCTTCGCCGATACCGGCGAGTTCGCGGCGGGCTGCCGCGAGCTGGTCGGCACACGCCTGCAGCGTGGCTTCATGACCGTCGCGCGCCGCACGCAGCGCGGCCCGCTCGGTTTCGATTTCCTTGCGCTCGGCGCTGACCGCGGCGCGGACATCGCTCGCTTCGGCGAGCTCGCGGCGCGCCGCAGCGAGCTCGTCGACGCAGGCACGCAGCGCCGCCGTCTCGCTGCCGCGCGCCGCATCCGCCGTTCGCGCGGCTTCGACCTGGTTTGCCAGGTCGTCGATGCGCCGGCGGGCGGCGTCGACCTCGAGAGCGCGCCGTTGCCCGACCGCCTGGGCCGCGGCGAGTTCCTCGGCGACCCACGGCGGCACCGCGGCGGCCAGCGCCGGCAGGGCCGCGGCAGCCATCGCGTCGACGGCGCTGCGCGGATCCCTTCCGGCGGGAAGCTCGGCGATCCGCGAGTAGCCCGCGTCCAGCGCCAGGTCGAGCCCCGACGCCATGGCTCCGCGCAGCGGTGCATTCGGGCCGCCGTGCAGCTGCCGCCGCAGCTCCGGCCGGATGTGATCGGCCGCGGCCTTGCGTTGAGCGGCCGTCGATTTCATCGGGAAGGCCGCGTCGTCATGCACGCGGCCGAGCGCGTCCGCCGGATCGGCGAGCAGCGTGTCGTAGGACAGTGTCGCGCGCGGGAGGCCGCGCGAATTGCGTTCGGCCTCGGTGACGTGGGCGAGCCACAACGCCAGCGATTTCTCGGGCGCGAACTGGTTGCGCCGGGAGAGCGAGGCGACGACCTCCATCGGCCGCCGCAGCATCAGCGCGCAGGACAGCGCGTAGCCGGCCCCCGCCAGCAGGTCGCGCCAGAACGGAAGGAGCCGACAGAGCCGCGGATCCTTGAGCAGCGCGAGTTTCGCGTCGCCGATCTCCGCGGCGACGGCATCGGCCGCCTCGCGCGCGCAGCGCCTGCACGGCGGGCAGCGCCGGCCAGCCGGAGGGCAGCGGCGCCATGCTGTCCCAGCGCGTCCCGAGTTCGACCAGCAGCCGATCGTTGATGCGCACCAGCGGCGCGCATTCCCAGCTGCCCGTCGGCGCGTCCGTCAGCGGCCGGGACGAGGTGCGTGCCCGGATGCGCGCCCGCCCTCGCCAGCGCGCCCGCCAGAGCGGATCCACCGCCGCGGGGTGCGCTGAGAACGAGAATCACGTAACGCTGCATCAGCCAATGTTACCGGAACGCTTCCGGTGCCGGTATGCTCGCCGACGCCGCGTCGCGGCCGCGCGATGCGCGGCCCGCCGAAGTCCTGGCCACGGCCGGCGAGGCGACCGGCGGTGCGACCGAGCGCCGCGCAAGGCGGCTTCCTGAAGGCAGTCAGGCGACCGCGGGCTGGCCCTGCCAGAGCATCTCGTAGCCGAGCTCCGTCGATTCGCTGCACAGCAACGCCAGCTTCGCGAACTTGGCCCTGAAGATTTCGTCGGCGTGGGATCTTTCGTGCTGCTCGAACGAGCGCCAGTAGGTGGCGATGACGACGTGGTCCGCGGCGGTGCCCAGATGCCGAAAGCGATCCCTCGTCGGAAACGAAGCCGGAGAACCGGAAGACCTGGCCGGCGATGAATCCGCCCTTCTCGTTGCCGTAGTTCGCCGTCACCGCATTGCACATTTCGCCGATCGCGAGTTCGACATCTTCCATGGCCACTCCGGGTTTGAGCTTCACGGAGTTGAAGAGCATCCTGGCTCCGAACGGGATGGTGACGGCGTCGAACATGGAGGTCTCCTCGGAAAAATATTTCCATCCGGGCGCGCCTGTTCCGGTCAGTCGAGCGGTCCCGGACGCGATCGTTCGCGCGCGGACACCGGCCCGCGCCGGCGGCGATGATGGCGCGTGCGCGATTCGCCCGGGCGGATCCTTCGGCAAGAGTGGGCCCGGCTGGATTCGAACCAGCGACCAAGGGATTATGAGTCCCCTGCTCTAACCGTCTGAGCTACGGGCCCGGCGCGCGCAGGAATCGGTCACGTGCCATCGTGCAACGCCAAGACCGCATTCGCTGCGCGATGCGACGCGAAATTATAGCCGAGCGCAGGGGTGCCGGCGCGCCCGGCGGCGACGTCGAACGCGGACTGCGCGACGAATCGGCGCACGACGAATGTGCATTCGGCTACTCAGCGAAGGGAGGACGCGCTAAGATTCGTGCGTACCCCGAACGTCGCGCGGCGGGTGCCGGATCGCAAGGCCGCCGGCGCGCGCCGAGCGGGCGAGGAACGGGCAATGGCGGCCGCGGGTCCTCCCCGTGCCGGGCCGCGAGCCACATGATCCCCACGCCGATGCTGCAACACTATCTGCGCCCGCTGTTGATGCCGGCTTCGGTCGCGCTGGTCGGCGCCTCCGGTCGCCCCGGTTCGATCGGTCGCGTCGTCTTCGAGAACCTGCTGGACGGCAGCTTCAACGGGGACCTGTACTTCGTCAATCCCAACCACCGGCGCGTCCTCGGCAAGCGCTCCTACGCGTCGATACACGCCGTCGGCAAACCCGTCGAGCTCGCCATCATCGCGGTACCCTGCGCGGCGGTTCCGGGAGTCCTGGACGACGGCGCGCGTGCCGGCGTCAAGGCGGCGGTTCTGCTCTCCGCCCCGCCCGGGGACGCGGCGAAGCGCGCCGCTGGGAGCGCGACCTGATCGCGACGGCGAAGAAACGTCGCATCCGGCTGCTGGGCCCGCATGCGTTCGGCGTGATCCGCACCGACATCGGCCTGAACGCGACGGTGGGGGCGGCGATCGCGCATCCCGGGCGTCTCGCGCTGATCGCGCAATCGGGCGCCGTGTGCACGGCGATGCTCGACTTCGCGACGCCGCTCGGCATCGGCTTCTCGTCGGTGGTCGCGCTGGGCGGCGCGCTCGACGTCGGCTTCGGCGAGCTGCTCGACGCGCTGCTGCTCGATCCCGGCACCGACGGCATCCTGCTCTACGTCGAGGCCGTCCGCGACGCGCGGCGCTTCGTGTCGGCGCTGCGCGCGGCGGCGCGGACCAAGCCGGTCGTCGTGCTGAGGGCCGGACGCTCGAAGGAGCGCGACGCCGTGGAGAAGGGCGCGCCGCTGCCCGACGCGGTGTTCGACGCCGCGATGAAGCGCTCGGGCACCGTGCGCGTGAAGACCTACACGCAGCTGTTCGCCGCGGCGCGCATTCTGGCGATGGGCCGCATTCCGCGGCACGACCGGCTCGCGATCGTCACCAACGGCCACGGGCCCGGCCCGATGGCCGCCGACAGCGCGTCGGACCGCGGCGTGCAGCTCGCGGTGTTGACGCCCGAGACCGAAGCCGCCTGGCGGCGGTGCTGCCGCCGAGCAGCTGCCGCGCACCAATCCGGTCGACGTGCGGCGGCGACGCGCCGCCGCAGCGGATCGCCGATCGCCGTTGCCGCGACGCTCGCCGACGCGAACGTCGACGCGGTGCTCGCGCTGCACGTGCCGCGGCCGCTGTCGGCCGCCACCGACACGGCGCGCGCCGTCGCCGCTGTCGCGCGCGGCGCGTCGAAGCCGGTGCTCGGCGCCTGGCTCGGCGCGATCGAACGGCGCGAAGTCGCGCAGGCGCTCGAAGCCGGCGGCGTCGCCGAACTTCTACACGCCGGAGAACGCGGTCGAGGCGTTCTCGTTCCTCGCCGCGTATCGGCGCAATCAGCAGTGGCTGCTCGAAGTGCCGCCGCCGCAGCCCGAGCCGCGAGCCGCTCGACCTCGCCGATGCGGAGCGCATGCGCGACGAGCGCGGCCGCAGGCGAACCGCACCGATCCTGAGCGACCCGCGAGACGCATGCGCTGCTCGCGGCGTTCGGGCTGCCCGGTCCTGCCGGCGGAAGCCGCCGACACGCGGAGGAAGCGCTGGCCATCGCGCGCAAGATCGGCTTCCCGGTGGCGCTGAAGCTTCAATCGCCGATCGGATCGCCGCCAGGTCGCCGCTCGCCGCTGATGCGGCCCAACCTGCGCGACGGGCGCATGGTGGCGCGCGCCTACGGCGAGCTGCAGGACGGCGCGCTGCGCGCCTCGCGCGCGACGACTGGCCATGCCGGCGTCATCGTGCAGAAGATGGTCGCGCTGCCGGACGCGCGCGAAGTCGCGATCGGCGTGCACACCGACGCCGTGTTCGGTCCGGTGATCACGTTCGGCAACGGCGGCGTCAGCGCGCTCGGTCGAGCGCGAGAAGGCCGTGATGCTGCCGCCGCTCAACCGCAGGCTCGCGCTCGACCATCAGCGGCACGCGCGCCGCCGCTACCGCTGCGTGCCGCAGCGAGGCCGACGCCGACCTCGAGCCGCTGGTGCGCATCCTGCTGCAGCTGTCGACGCTCGTCTGCGCGCTGCCGTGGGTGCGCACGCTCGAGCTCGACCCGGTGCAGGTCGCCGCGAGCGGCGCGGCGATCGTCGGCGCGCGGATCGTGATCGATCCGAAGCGCAAGTTCGCGCGCGACGGCTATCGCCACATGGCGATCCATCCGTATCCGATCGAGCTCGTCGGCGACGTGCACCTGCGCGACGGCACGCGGCTGCACGTGCGGCCGATCCGGCCGGAGGACGCCGAGCTCGAGCGCGCGTTCGTCAACGGCCTGTCGGAGCAGACGCGCTATTTCCGCTTCTTCTACCGGCTGCACGAGCTGACGCCGGCGATGCTCGCGCGCTTCACGCAGGTCGACTACGACCGCGAGCTGGCGCTGGTGGCGATCGACGATGCCGGGCGGTGCGCCGGTGTTCGTCGGCGTCGCGCGCTACATCACGAACCCGGACCAGGAGAGCGCCGAGTTCGCCGTCGTCGTCGCCGACGCATGGCAGGGGCGCGGCGTCGCGCGCGTGCTGATGGAGCGGCCTGATCGACTGCGCGAGGCGGCGCGGGCTTGCAGCGCCTCGAAGGCGCGGTGCTGCGCAACAACCACAACATGCTGCAGTTCACCGAAGCGCTCGGCTTCGTGACGCACGACGACCCGGACGAGCCGGAGCAGGTGACCGTCGTGCTGGAGCTCACCTGATGTCGCGCCGTCGCCCTATCGGCACCCCGCACGATAAAATGTCCGTCTTCGTTCATTCCTGGATTACCGGGGCGCGCCCATGAAGATCCTCGTCGCCATCGACGGTTCCCGTCGTGCGCTCGCCGCGGTCGGGCTTCTGCTCGAGCGGCTCGACTGGTTCCGCGGTTCGCCGGAGCTCACGCTGATCCACGCCCATCCGCCGCTGCCGTACAAGCGGCGGCGGCCTGGGCGGGGCAGGAAGCGGTCGCCAAGTACTACGACGAGGAAAGCGACGCGGCGCTGGGCGAGGCCCGCAGGCTGCTGGAGGCGCGCGCGGTGTCGTTCGCGGTCGAGAAGCGCGTCGGCGATCCCGCGGAGGAGATCGTCGCCTGCGCGGTCGCCGGCAGGTTCGACCTGATCGTGATGGGCACGCACGGCCACACCGCGCTCGCCAACCTGGTGATGGGCTCGGTCGCGACGAAGATGCTCGCCCGCAGCAAGGTGCCGGTGCTGTTCATGCGCTAGGCATCGGCTGGAGAGGTGGCCCCACGCAGCCTCGGACAGTTTTTCGGGTATTCGTCAAGTGGTTGCTGAACCGCTTGGATTTCCCGTACCGTTTTGACGATTAGTCTTGGCGTTCCGAGCGCCCGAAATGCGGGCAGTCGGAATGATCATGGGCTTTCCGAAGGTATCCATCGAAGCGGCGGAGCGTCCGGAGATCGGCGGGCGGACGGCACGTCATTGCGCCGCGCGGCAGGTCCTGCGGACGCGAGCCCGGTCGGGCCGCCGCGGAATCCGCAGCGTCGACGCCGATCTACGCCGGCGCGTCCGGCGGCGTCCGTTCGGCAGCGAACACAGTCGTGTCCGGTCGCCCGTCGGCGGCGGCCGCGAGATACGAAGCGGTGGGCCGTCGACATTTCGGCCCATGCAAGAAAAACGCCCCGGGGTTGCCGGGGCGCCATTCGCGCGAAAACCGCGTCGGACGGTACGCGTCGCTCAGCCTTCGCCTTCGAGGAAGCTCCGCAGCTTCTCCGAGCGCGACGGATGGCGCAGCTTGCGCAGCGCCTTCGCCTCGATCTGGCGGATGCGCTCGCGCGTGACGTCGAACTGCTTGCCGACTTCTTCCAGCGTGTGGTCGGTGTTCATCTCGATGCCGAAGCGCATGCGCAGCACCTTCGCCTCGCGCGGCGTCAGCGTGTCGAGGATGTCCTTGCAGACGTCGCGCAGGCGCGCGTTGACCGCGGCGTCCGACGGCGCGATCGTCGCCAGATCCTCGATGAAGTCGCCGAGATGCGAGTCGTCGTCGTCGCCGATCGGCGTCTCCATCGAGATCGGCTCCTTGCTGATCTTCAGGATCTTGCGGATCTTCTCCTCGGGCATCTCCATCTTCTCGGCGAGCAGCGCCGGGTCGGGCTCCTGCCCCGTCTCCTGCAGGATCTGCCGCGAGATCCGGTTCATCTTGTTGATCGTCTCGATCATGTGCACCGGGATGCGGATCGTGCGCGCCTGGTCGGCGATGGAGCGCGTGATCGCCTGGCGGATCCACCACGTCGCGTAGGTCGAGAACTTGTAGCCGCGGCGGTATTCGAACTTGTCGACCGCCTTCATCAGGCCGATGTTGCCTTCCTGGATCAGGTCGAGGAACTGCAGGCCGCGGTTGGTGTACTTCTTGGCGATCGAGATCACGAGGCGCAGGTTGGCCTCGGTCATCTCGCGCTTCGCCTTGCGCGCCTTGGCCTCGCCCGTGCGACATCTGCTTGTTGATCTCCTTCAGGTCCTTCAAGGGGATCATCACCCGCGCCTGCAGGTTGAGGAGCTTCTGCTGCTGCTCGACGATCGCCTGCCGGTACTTGGCGAGCTGCTCGCTGTAGCCCGAGTGCGCCGCGACCTCGCGGTCGATCCAGCGCAGCGACGTCTCGTTGTCCGGGAACTTCTTGATGAAATCCGGGCGCGGCATGCCGCCCTTGTGCACGACGAGGTCCTGGATCTTGCGCTCGATCTGGCGGATGTTGTCGACCTCGGTGCGCACGGAGTCGCACAGCCGCTCGACCTGGCGCGCGGAGAAGCGGATCTGCATCAGCTCGCCGGAGATCTTCTTCTGCAGGTCGAGGTACTTCGGCGCCTTGTGGCCTTCCTTCGTCAGCACGACGAGCATCCGCGCGAAGAGCTTGCGGATCGTCGCGAAGCGCTCGAGCGCGGCCACCTTCAGCCGCTCGAGATTCTCGGCGGCGATGGCGCCGGCGTCGCCCTCGTCCTCTTCCTCGTCGGCGTCGTCGCCGGTGTCCTCGATGGCGTCGAGCTGCTCGTTGAAGTCCATCAGGCCGTCGACGAGGTCGTCGATCTTGATCTCGTCCTTGGCGATCTTGTCGGCGAGATCGAGGATCTGGGCGACCGTCATCGGGCACGCCGAGATCGCCATGATCATGTGCTTCAGGCCTTCCTCGATCCGCTTGGCGATGACGATCTCGCCTTCGCGGGTGAGGAGCTCGACCGAGCCCATCTCGCGCATGTACATGCGCACGGGGTCGGTGGTGCGGCCGAATTCGGAGTCGAGCGTCGAGACCGCGGCTTCGGCGGCTTCCTCGACGTCGTCGGTCGGCGCCGCGGGCGCGGCGTCCGACATCAGCAGCGTTTCGGCGTCGGGGGCCTCGTCGTAGACCTGGATCCCCATGTCGCCGATCATGCTGATGATGCCCTCGATCTGCTCGGCATCGAGGACGTCGTCGGGCAGGTGGTCGTTGATCTCCGGCGAACGTGAGGAAGCCGCGCTCCTTGCCGAGGACGATCAGCGTCTTCAGGCGGCGCTTGCGCGCCTCGACGTCGGCCGGCGTCAGCACGCGCGGCGCGATCTCGGCGTGCTTGCCGTTCTTGCCCTTCGGCTGGCGTCCTCGGCGCGCTTGCCGGCGATGCGCGCGGCGATTTCGCTGGGCGTCGGCTTCTTGCCGGCCGTGGCGGCCGCGCCCTTGGCGCCCTTGGCCAACGGCAGCGGCGTCGCCGGCAGCTTGCCCGCGGGCTTCGCGCCCGCCTTCGCGACGACAGGCTTGGCCGCGCTCTTCGCGTGCTCCGCGGCGACCTTGGCCGGAAGCCTGGCTTTGGATTTCGGCAGCGGCTTTGCGGTCCTGGCCTTGGCCACCGGCTTCTTTACCGCCACCTTTTTCCTGGCTGCGGGCTTCTTCGCGGCCTTCGTCTTCGGTCGCGCCGTGCGCTTGCCGGCCTTCGGTCGGGCAGCGGGGCGCGCCGGCTTTTTCGGCGCCGTCTTCTTGCGGGCCGGCCGCGCGGGCTTGCGCGCCTTGGACGCGGGCTTCCTGGCGCTCGGCTTGCGGGCCTTCGCCTTGGCGGGCGACTTGCGGGCGGATTTCGCGGGCTTTTTGGCCATGTTCATCCTAACGATTCGGGTGTGGACATCGCAATGTCGGGGCGATCGGGAAAACCTCAAATTATATCATCTGGTTATCCATGGCCGCGCGGTTGCGGCCGAAAGGCGCGGCAGGATGTTCGGCGACCGGGACAGCCGCTGGTTTCGCCGTCGCCGCGTTGGCCGATCACGACCCGTTCCCGGGCGTTGCCGGCGGCGAACCGGTCGGGGCACGGCGGACCATTTCCAGCTGGCGAAGCCGTTCGGTCTCTTCCGGCGTCGTCCGTGCCGCGGTATCCGGCGCTGCGGCATCGTCCACCGGACGTCCGGCGCGTTGCGCCTGCTGCCAGTAGCGTCCGACGCCCGCTCGCAGATGCTCGGCCGCCTGCTCGGGAGTGATGCCGTGGTCCTCGGCCGTGGCGAGCGCCTGCGCGAGAATTCGCTCGTGGGCGGTGCCGACGAAATGCTGGAGGACGCCCGCCGTAGTGAGTGTGTGCTTGCTTTCCATGCAGAACATCGCCAGTGCAGTCAACGCGGCGCCTTCCGGCGTGCCGTCGTCGGGTTGCGGGAGAGCGACCGTCCGCGCCAACTCAGGTTGGAGCAGCAATCCCTGAATCAGTTCGCGAACCAGCGACGGCGCGCGGCGCGATGGCGCTGACCCGGCACCGGGTGGCGCTGGAATCCCCGATCGTCGTCCAACTGGCCGGAGGCGCGCGGCCGCGCCGGGCGCGACTCGGGTGGCGGCAGCAGCCCGCGCAGATCGGAATCCGGCAGGCCGGTCAGGTCCGAGAGCCTCCGGCGCAGCAGCGCGGACAGCATCGGCGCCGTCAGCAGCGCGAGATAGGGGCGTGCCGCGGCCACCAGTGCGGCGCGGCCCTCGGCCGTGGTCGGCGGATGCCGCGCCGACAAGTTCGCGAGCAGGAACTCCGACAGCGGCATCGCGCGCTCGACGGCCGCCTCGAACGCCGCCTTGCCGCGCTTGCGGACGTAATCGTCCGGATCCTCGCCGTCCGGCAGGAACAGGAAGACGCGCATTCTTGCCGTCGGCGAGCACCGGCAGCGCATTCTCGAGCGCGCGCCACGCCGCCTTGCGACCCGCATGGTCGCCGTCGAAGCAGAACACGACGGTGTCCGTGAGGCGGAAGAGCTTCTGCACGTGGACCGGCGTGGTCGCCGTGCCCAGCGTGGCGACCGCGTAGTCGACGCCGTGCTGGGCGAGCGCGACGACGTCCATGTAGCCCTCGACGACGACGACCTTGCCCGCGTCGCGGATGGCATTGCGGGCGAGGAACAGGCCGTAGAGCTCGCGGCCCTTCGAAAACAGCGGCGTTTCCGGCGAGTTGAGGTACTTGGGCTCGCCATCGCCCAGCACCCGGCCGCCGAAGCCGATCACCTGCCCGCGGCTGTCGTGGATCGGAAACATGATCCGGTCGCGGAACCGGTCGTAGCGCTTGCCGCCGTCGCCGGCGATCACGAGACCGGCGGTTTCGAGCTCGGGGTCGTCGTAGTTTTCGAACGCGGCGGCCAGCGGCTGCCAGGCGTCCGGCGCGTAGCCGATGCCGAATCGCGCCGCGATCGGCGCCGGTCAGCCCGCGTCCCTTGAGGTAGTCGATGGCCCGCGGCGCGTCCTTGAGCTGCGCGCGGTAGAACTTCGCGGCCGTCGAGCAGCAGCGCGTTGAGATCGTGGGCCTCTTCGCGCCGCTCCGCCTCGCCCGGCCGGACGCTCGACGCGCGGCACCTCGAGGCCGGCGTCGCGGGCGAGCTCCTCGACCGCCTCGGGAAACGACTTGCCGCCGTATTCCATCAGGAAGCCGATGGCGGTCCCGTGCGCTCCGCAGCCGAAGCAGTGGTAGAACTGCTTCGACGGGCTGACCGTGAACGAGGGCGTCTTTTCGCTGTGGAACGGGCAGCAGGCGGTGTAATTGGCGCCGGCTTTCTTCAGCGGGACATGCCGGTCGATGACCTCGACGATGTCGACCCGGGCCAGCAGCGTCTGTATGAAATCGTTTGGAATCATTGACTTAACGCTGCTTGCCGGGAGACAAGACGTCGCGGCCGGCCCACACCGTGGGCCGGCCGGACGTTTCACACGGCAGGAAACTCTTCAATTATAGGCGACGGTCCGCGCAGCGACAGGGCGATGTTCGGCGCTCCGGCGGGATCGGGTGCCTCCACGCGCGGGCCCGCCGTGGTCGCCGCCCATTGGCCCGCGGTCGGTCCCATGGGGCCTGGACGCCGCCCGGGCGCCCGGCGCGGGCGCGACACCGGGGTCCGATCACCCGGCCAGGCGGGCCTTGACCTCGCCGAAACGGCGGCCAGGTCGGCGCGGCCGGCGAGCCTGGGCTTGAGCACGGCCATCACCTTGCCGATGCCCGCCATGCCGGCAGCGCCGGTGGCCGCGATCGCGTCGGCGATCATCGCGTCGATCTCGGCCTTCGGACAGCTGCTGCGGCATGTAGGCGGTCAGGACGGCGATCTCGGCGCGCTCGACGGCGGCGAGGTCGTCGCGATGGCCGGCCTCGAACTGCGTGATCGAGTCCTTGCGCTGCTTGAGCATCTTGTCGATGATCGCGAGCACGTCGGCGTCGGTCAGCTCGATGCGCTCGTCGACCTCGCGCTGCTTGATCGCGGCGAGCAGCATCCGGATCGTCGACAGCCGCGCGGCGTCGTGCGCGCGCATCGCGTCCTTCATGTCCTCGGTGATGCGGGCCTTGAGCGTCATCGTCGACTCCATCGGTGGGCGGGTCACGGCGGGTTCGCCGCGGCGAAACGCGGCGCCCTGGGGCCTCCCGGATCGGTGCCTGCGGGCCGGAACAAAAAGGGGCGAATCGCTTCGCCCCTCGCTGCGGGATGCGCCCGACGACAGGCGGCGCTCAGTACAGCTTCGGCGGCAGCTGCTGGCTGCGCAGGCGCTTGTAATGGCGCTTCACCGCGGCGGCGAGCTTGCGCTTGCGCTCGGCGGTGGGCTTTTCGTAGAACTCACGGGCGCGCAGCTCGGTGAGGAGACCGGTCTTCTCGATGGTGCGCTTGAAGCGGCGCATGGCCACTTCGAAGGGCTCGTTGTCGCGGACGCGAACGCTGGGCATGTAGCGAATTCCTTTCGGTTACAGGTGCTTGCGATAGCCCATGAATATAGCAGCACGGGCGCAGGTACGCAAGTCCCGCTATAATCGACCGCCTTGGGCCGCCGCGGCGGCCCCGGTCCCGTCGCCCGATCCGGAGGCCCGCTCCCGGACGACAGACCAGCCGCTTCCCGACCTCCCATGCGCGTCCTCGGCATCGAAACCTCCTGCGACGAGACCGGTCTCGCCGTCTACGACACCGACGCGGGACTGCTGGCGCACGCGCTGCACTCGCAGGTGGCGATGCACGAGGCCTACGGCGGCGTGGTGCCCGAGCTCGCGTCGCGCGACCATGTCCGCCGCGTCGTTCCGCTGGCCCGGCAGGTGCTGGCCGACGCCGCGACGACGCTTTCGCGGACTCGACGGCATCGCCTACACGCAGGGACCCGGGCTCGCCGGCGCGCTGCTCGTCGGCGCGAGCGTCGCCAACGCGCTCGGCTTCGCGCTCGGCAAGCCGGTGGTCGGCGTCCATCACCTCGAAGGCCACCTGCTGTCGCCGCTGCTCGCCGCTGCCGAAGCCGGCGTTTCCGTTCGTCGCGCTGCTGGTGTCGGGCGGTCACAGCCAGCTCTTCGACGTCGAAGGCGTCGGTCGCTACCGGCTGCTGGGCGACACGCTGGACGATGCCGCGGGCGAGGCGTTCGACAAGACGGCGAAGCTGCTCGGCCTGCCGTACCCCGGCGGGCCGGCGCTGGCGCGGCTCGCCGAGGCGGGGCGCGACGGCGCGGTGTCGCTGCCGCGCCCGATGCTCGACAGCGGCGATCTCGACATGAGCTTCAGCGGCCTGAAGACCGCGGTGCTGACGCTGGTGCGGCGCGAAGCGGCGGCGGGCGCCCTGGACGATGCGCGCCGGGCCGACATCGCGCGCGAGTTCCAGCACGCGGTCGTCGACGTGCTGGTCGCCAAGGCGCTCGCCGCGCTCGGAGCGACCGGACGCGCGCGGCTGGTCGTCGCCGGCGGCGTGGGCGCCAACCGCGAGCTGCGGGCGCGGCTCGGCGCGCGCATCGAAACGCGCGGCGGGCGAGGTCTTCTTTCCGCCGCTCGAGTTCTGCACCGACAACGGCGCGATGATCGCGCTGGTCGGCGCGCTGCGGCTCGCGGCATGCGGCGGGCGGCGGCTGACGCGTTCTCGGTGCGGCCGCGATGGGATCTCGCGAGCCTGCCCGCCGTCCTGACGTCGCGGCTCAGCGGCCGATCGTGCGCTCCTTGCCCGTCAACCAGCTGCCGGATGTTGCTGCGGTGCCGCCAGAACAGCAGCGCGGAGATCGGAATCCAGGTCCAGGCGACCGGCGTGTTGCCGAAGACGTAGAACAGCCCCGACCGGCGCGAGCGCGGCGACGGTGAGCGCGGCGAGCGAACAGATCCTGAAGCCGAAGGCCATCACCAGCCAGACGACGGCGAGCGCGAGCGCGAGCGGCCACGACAGCGCGATGACGATGCCGGCGGCGGTCGCCACGCCCTTGCCGCCGGCGAAGCCGTGGAACACCGGGAAGAGATGGCCGACGAACACCGCGAGCGCGACCGCCGGCACCGTCCACTCGGCCGACGCCGAACGGCGGGCCCGAGGCGCTGCGCGAGCCACACCGCGAGCCAGCCCTTGGCGCCGTCGCCGACGAGCGTGAGCGACCGCCGCGGCCTTGTTGCCGGTGCGCAGCACGTTGGTCGCGCCGGGATTGCCCGAGCCGTAGCTGTGCGGATCGGGCAGCCCGAACAGCTTGCTCGTGACGACGGCGAACGACACCGAGCCGATGAGATAGGCGGCGGCGACGAAGGCGAGCGACGCGAGCATCGTCGCGTGGGGCGCCGGGCCCGTCGGTTAGAATGCATTCGCCGATTCTACTCAGCTTTTCGGACCGCAATGGCAGCGTCTGCAGAAATCCCGTCGTCCCGGTGCAAGCGCGAAACCGGTTACCCGCCTCCGGCATCGCGGGGTCCGGCCCGGCGCCGGAAATGCAGCCGTCCTTTCGAAATCACCTCCCGGTCCCGCGGTGACGATTAGCGAGGCCGCATGAACACGATCTTCATTCACGACCTTCGCGTGGAGACGCGCATCGGCGTCTACGACTGGGAACAGCACCTGCCGCAGACGCTGCGCCTCGACGTCGAGCTCGGCTTCGCGTCGGACCAGGTGTTCCGCTCCGACGATTTCGCCGATGCGCTCGATTATTCGGCGGTCGTGAAGCGCCTGCAGGCCTTGGCGGCCGATCATCCGCACCAGCTGCTGGAGCGATTCGCGCAGGCCATCGCCGACATCGTGCTCGCCGAGTTCGACGCGCCGTGGGTCAAGCTGCGCGTCGCCAAGCTCGCGCCGATGCGCGGGGTCAAGGAGCTGGGAGTCGCGATCGAGCGCCGCCGCGCGTGACCCTTCCGCGGCAGGCCGGTATCGGCGCCGCGTCCGCGGGTCAGCCGCTGCGCGCGATCGCAACGTCCACCGGCACGGGCGCCAGGACGCGCGCCAGGTCGGCCGGCGCCATCGCGACCAGATAGCCCCGTTTCCCGCCGTTGATGTAGAGGCGCGGCAGGCCGGCGATGCTGCGCTCCATGTAGACGGGCATCGCGCGCCGCATGCCGAACGGGCTGGTGCCGCCCACCTGGTATCCCGAATGGCGGTCGGCGACCTCGGGCGCGCAAGGCGTGACGGATTTCACGCCGAGAAACCGCGCCAGGCCCTTCGTCGAGACATCGCGGTCGCCGTGCATCAGCACCACGAGCGGGCGCCTCGCGTCGTCTTCCATGACCAGCGTCTTGATCACCGCGTGCTCGTCCACGCCGAGCTCGCGCGCCGACACCTCGGTGCCGCCGCGCGGCTCGTATTCGTACGGATGGTGCGTGAACGCGACGCCGTGCTCGCGCAATGCGCGCACCGCGGCAGTGACGGGATGCCGTTCCCTGGTCATGACGCGTCGCCCGAGCGCGGGTGCCGGAAGGGACCGGGCCGGCTCAGCCGCGCGGATGGTGCTGCGCATGCAGCAGCTTCAGGCGCTCGCGCGCGACGTGCGTGTAGATCGTCGTCGTCGTGATGTCGGCGTGCCCGAGCAGCAGCTGGACGACGCGCAGATCGGCGCCGTGGTTGAGGAGGTGGGTCGCGAACGCGTGCCGCAGCACGTGCGGCGAGAGCTTTTCCGCCGGGATCCCCGCCTTCGCCGCGTAGCGTTTCAGCAGCACCCAGAATCCCTGCCGGGTGAACGGGCCGCGGCGCACGGTGACGAACATCGCGTCGCTCTTGCCGCCCCTCGCGAGTTCCGCGCGCGCCCCGGCGAGATAGCGCTTCAGCCAGACGATCGCCTCCTCCCCGAGCGGCACCAGCCGCTCCTTGCTGCCCTTGCCGAGCACGCGCACGACGCCCATGTCGAGCGACACCTGCGCGAGCTTCAGTCCGGTGAGCTCGGAAACGCGCAGTCCCGTGGCGTAGAGCGTTTCCAGCATGGCGCGATCGCGCAGGCCGCGCGTGGTGCCGGTATCGGGCGCCGCGAGCAGCGCCTCGACCTGCGCCTCGCCGAGGTTCTTCGGCAGCCGGCGCGGCAGCTTCGGCGCGCGCACGCGGGCCGTGGGATCGTCGCGCACCGCCGTCCGCTGCAGCTGCAGGCCGTAGAATCGCCGCAGCGACGACAGGCGGCGCGCGATCGACGTCGCCTTGGCCTTCGCGCGGTACTGGTCGGCGAGGAATGCCTCGACGTCGGTCCGCTGCGCGGCCAGCAGCGCGCCGCCGCGCTGGTCGAGCCACGACGCCCATTGGGTGAGATCGCGGCGATAGCTCGCCAGCGACGCGGGGGCGAGGCCGTCCTGCAGCCACACCTGGTCGCAGAAGGCGTCGATCAGTTCGGCCGGATCCGACGTCATCGATCACGCTCCGAAGCGATAGCCCTCGTGGACGAGCAGCCAGCGCTTGATCGCGATCGGATCGCCGTCGGTCACGCCCATGAATCCGCCGAGCGAACCCCGGCTGCCGACGACGCGGTGGCAGGGGACGATCACGGCGATCGGATTGGCGCCGCAGGCGCCGCCGACCGCGCGCGGCGCGGTGTGCAGCAGGCGCGCCAGCTCGCCGTAGCTGCGCGATTCGCCGACCGGGATCTGCGCCAGCGCCTGCCAGACGCGCCGGCGAAACGCGCTGCCTCCGGGCGCGATCGCCACCGTGAAGCGAAACTGCGGATCGTCGAGCCAGCGCGCGAGCTCGCGCACCGCGCGTTCGGCGACCTTGTCCGTCGCCGCCTGCGCGCGCTCGGCGCGCGGCAGGAATTCGATCCCGGTCACGGCGCCGTTCGCGGTACGAATGCCCAGCACCGCGAACGGCGTCCTCATCCTCGCTGCGTACCCTGCCCCGGCGTTCATCTCGCGGCTCCCATGCGGTCGCTCCCCTCATCCCATTTTCATCTGCTGCGGCAGAAACGTCACGAGCCCCGGGAAGAACCAGATGCCGAGGACCGCCGCGACGATCAGCGCGAACATCGGCAGCGCGTTCTTCGCGATGTAGGTGATCTGCCGGTTCGTCATGCCCTGCAGCACGAACAGGTTGAAGCCCACCGGCGGCGTGATCTGCGCCATTTCGACGACCAGCACGATGAATATGCCGAACCACAGCAGGTCGATGCCGGCGGCGGCCACCGTCGGCAGTATCACGCCCGTGGTCAGCACGACCATCGAAATGCCGTCGAGGAAGCAGCCGAGCACGATGTAGAAGCCCGTCAGCGCGACGACGAGGGCGAACGGCGAAAGGCCGAGCCCGCCGATCCATGCCGCGAGATGCCGCGGCAGCCCGATGTAGCCCATCGCCAGCGTCAGGAAGGCGGCGCCGGCGAGGATCAGCGCGATCATGCAGTAGAGGCGCGTCGCTCCCATCAGGCTCTGTCCGAAACTGTCGCGACTGAGCGTGCCCTGCACGGCGGACAGCGCCAGCGAACCGACGACGCCGAGCGCGGCGGCCTCGGTCGCCGTCGCGACGCCGACGTAGATCGACCCCAGCACCAGCGCCATGAGCAGCAGAACCGGAATGAGGTGACGCGACGCATGAAGCTTCTGCGCGAGCGTCGTGCGCTCGACCGCGTCCGGGATCGCGCCGGGGTGCGCAAGCGCCCAGACGACGATATACGCCGAGAACAGCAGCGCGAGCAGCACTCCCGGAACGACGCCCGCGACGAAGAGCTGCGCGATCGACACGTTGGCGGCGACGCCGTACACGATCATGATGATCGACGGCGGGATCAGGAGACCGAGCGTGCCGGCGCCGGCGAGCGTGCCGATGGTGATGCCTTCCGGATAGCCGCGCGCCTTCAGTTCGGGCAGCGTCATCCTCCCGATCGTCGCGCAGGTCGCGGCCGAGGAGCCCGACACCGCCGCGAATATCGTGCAGCCGATGATGTTGGCGTGCAGCAGCCGTCCCGGGAGCCGCTCGAGCCATGGCGCGAGGCCGCGGAACATGTCGTCGGAAAGCCGCGTCCGGAAGAGAATTTCGCCCATCCAGACGAACAGCGGCAGCGCGGTCAGCGTCCAGGACGACGACGATCCCCAGATCGTCACCGCCATCGCGTCGCCGGCGGGCCGCGACGCGAAGAGCTCCATGCCGATCCAGGCGACGCCCGAAAGCGCCAGGCCGATCCAGACGCCGCTGCCCAGGAGCGCGAACAGCGCGGTGACGAGGAGCGTGGTGATCAGCGCGTCCACGGCGGCGAGCCTCGTTCACTCATGGTGCGCCGCGACGGCGGCCTTCGCGCGGCGGCGTCGGCCCCGAAGCTCGAGGACGAATTCGTCGACGAAGGCGGCCAGCAGCACGACCGTGCCGGCGGCCATCGCCAGTTGCGGGATCCACAGCGGCGTCGCGTCGTTGGCCGTGGAGATGTCGTTGAACTGCCACGACTGGACCGCGAACCGGACGCTGTAGAAGGCAAGGAGGCCGGACAGCAGGGCGGCCGCCCCCAGCGACCACAGTTCGAGTGCGCGCCGCATCCGCAATCCCGCGTGTTCGAGCAGCAGCGTCACCCGGATGTGCTCGCCGCGCTTCAGCGTGTGCGCGAGCGCGAGGAAGCCGCAGGCGGCCATGCAGTAGCCGGCGTAGGCGTCGGTGCCGGGCAGGTGAAAATCGAGGAAGCGACCGGCGATGCCGAGCAGCACCATGGCCAGCGTGCCGATCAGGAACAGCGCCGCCAGCCGGCCGGCGCCGTCGAAAAGCGCATCGAGTGCGCGGCGTCCGGTCATCGCGCCGGCGGGGACGGGCGCCCCGGCGAACCTGTCGCGCGGCGGATGCCGGCGCGACGCCGTCGGTTCACATCGCGCCGGCCCGGTCCCGGCAGGTGGCGCCCGAAACCGGCGGCTTCACATCGCGCGATAGGCATCGATCGCGCGCCGCCCGTCGTTGCCGGACTTGCGCAGCCATTCGGCCAGCATGTAGTTGCCGACCCTGCGCAGGTCCGCGACCAGCTGGTCGGACGGCACGATGACGGCCATGCCCTTGCCCTTCAGCTGCTCGACGTACCAGCCGTTCTTTTCCTCGGACAGTTTCCAGCCGCGCGTCTCCGCCTCGGCGGCGGCCTTGAGCACGGCGGCCTGCGTCGGCTTGTCGAGCGCGTCGAACGCCTTCTGATTGACGATCACGGCGTTCTTCGGGAGCCAGGCCTGCGTGTCGTAGAAATTCCTGATGTGCTCGTAGGTCTTCGAATCGAAGCCCGTCGCGCCCGACGACATGTAGGCGTCGATGACGCCGGTGGCGAGCGCCTGCGACACCTCGGCCGCCTGCACGGTGACGGGCTGCGCGCCGACGAGCTCGGCGATCTTCGACGTGGCCGGGCTGTAGGCGCGCCACTTGAGACCCTTCATGTCGGCGGCGCTCGCCAGCGTGCGCTTGGTGTAGATGCCCTGCGGGGGCCAGGGCACCGTGTACAGGAGCTTCATCCCCTGCTTTGCGAGCCGGCCTTCCAGCGCCGGTTTCGAGGCCTTGTAAAGCTTCAGCGACTCGGCGTAGGACGTGGCCAGGAACGGCACGCCGTCGATCCCGTAGAGGGGGTCCTCGTTCTCGAAATTGACCAGCAGGATCTCGCCCGCCTGTGCCTGCCCGCCCTGCACCGCGCGCTTGATTTCGGGCGCCTTGAACAGCGAAGCGTTCGCGTGCAGGGTGATCTTCAGCCTGCCGTCGGTCGCGCGGTCGATGTCCGTCGCGAACTGCTGGATGTTCTCGGTGTGGAAATTGTTGGCCGGGTAGGCAGTCGGCAGATCCCACTTCGTCTGCGCGTCCGCGGCAACCGGCATGGCCAGCGTCGCAGCGACGGCGAGCGACGCGACCAGGGCGGACAGGCGTGTCATCGGAGGTCTCCTCGAACGGAGCGGCGAATGCTGCGGTGATGGCGCGGGGCGCTGCCGGGAACCGTCGCGTTTTACCACAAATCGCGCGGCGCGTGGCGCATCGGGGAGCCCGTTGCGCGGGAAACGATCCGGCATGCATCGCGCGGCACCGTTGCCGCGCCGCCGATCGCGGCGGCACCGCCGGTAGGGGAAGCAGGGAGCCGGGCCACCCTATAATGGGACGCGCGGGCAACTGCCCGTGGACCGGCCCGGCGAAGTGGTGACCGCGCGCGGCGAGGGTTTCCATCGACCAGCGCCGCCTCGCGTGTGCGCGCCGCGCGAATTCACTCCGGCGACCGCGCGCGAAACCGGCTTGCCCCGGTCGCTCACGATGCTCCACACTTCGAGGACTCGAGCCCGGCATGTCCCGAACCGCCCCGAACTCCGCGCACGCGGGGAATCCCGATTGAGCGCTGCCGATGCGCTGCTGCGGGCGCACGCCGCGTTCGACGCGGGCGACGCCGCGACGGCGGAGCGGCTGTACCGGGAAGTCCTCGCCGCAGATCCCGATCGCTTCGACGCGCTGCACTCGCTCGCGGTGCTGGCGGCCAGGCAGGGACGGCCCGGGGACGCGCGGCCCCTGCTGCGGCGGGCGCTGGAGATCAATCCGCACTCGGCGAGAGCGCTCGCCAACGAAGGCAACGTGCTGCAGGCGCTCGGCCAGCAGGCCGAGGCGCTGGCGAGCTACGACAAGGCGCTGGCGCTGCGGCCCGACTTCGCCGACGCGCTCGGCAACCGCGCGCTGACGCTGCTCGAACTCGGGCGGGAGGCGGAAGCGCTGGCCAGCTGCGACGGCGCCCTCGCGATCGATCCTCGGCACGTCGCCGCCTGGACCAATCGCGGGGTCGTCCTCAACGAGCTGTCGCGCCACGACGAAGCCTTGTCCTGCTTCGACCAGGCGCTGGCGATCGCGCCCGCGGCGGTGCAGGCGCTCGTCAACCGCGGCAACACGCTGCAGATCCTGCGCCGGCACGGCGAAGCGCTGGACAGCTACGCGCGGGCGATCGCGCTGCGGCCCGATTTCGCCGAAGCGCACTACAACGAAGGCCTCGCGCGGCTGGCGCTCGGGCAGTTCGGCCCCGGCTGGCGCAAGCACGAGTGGCGGTGGAAGCGCAGCCGCCGTCGACACCGCCGGCGTCGACGGCGCCGCTCTGGCTGGGTGACGCGCCGCCCGCCGGGCAGGACGGTGCTGCTGCGGGCCGAACAGGGGCTTGGCGACACCCTCCAGTTCTGCCGCTACGCCAATCTGCTGCACGACGCCGGTGCCCGCGTGGTCATCGAGGCGCAGGCGCCGCTGAAGACGCTGTTGTCGACCTTGCGCGCGCGACCGACGATCGTGGGCACCGGCGACGCGTTGCCCGGGCATGATCTGCAGTGCCCGCTGCTGAGCCTGCCGCTCGCCTTCGGGACCGAGCCCGGACACGGTGCCGGCTGCGGTTCCGTATCTCTTCGCCGCGCCGGAGAAGCTGCGACACGTGGACTCGGTGCTGCGCGACTCGCGGGGCTCCGCGCGTCGGCCTCGTGTGCTCGGGAAATCCGACGCACCGGAACGACCGCCATCGTTCCATTCCGCTGGCGGCGTTCCGGCCGCTCGCCGACCGCGGCCTGGATCTGCATCTTCTGCAGAACGAGATCCGGCCCGCCGACGAGGCCTTTCTCCGGACGACGGGCGGGATCAACCGCATCCCCGGGGAACTCGCCGACTTCTCGGATACGGCGGCGTGGGTTGCCGCCATGGACATCGTCGTCGCCGTCGATTCCGCCGTGGCCCACCTTGCCGGCGCGCTGGCGAAGCCGGTCTGGATACTGCTGCCGTTCACCCGCACCGACTGGCGCTGGATGCTGGACCGCGAAAGCAGTCCCTGGTATCCGACCGCGCGCCTGTGGAGGCAGCGCACGGCCGGCGACTGGGACAGCGTGATCGAGCGCGTCGCCGCCGAGTTCGCGGCTTTCCTCCGCGATTTCCGGACATCGTGATGCGACCCGCGAATCGTGCGGCGGTCCGGCGCATGACCGAGCCGGCCGGGCGCGATCGCGCGCCGCATGACCCGGCGGCCGGTCGCATCGGACTCCATCTCGGACCAGGCGATCCGTGACCGTGCAGCGCGCCCCTCAATGGCAGTTCTGGATCGATCGCGGCGGCACGTTCACCGACATCGTCGCGCGCCGCCCGGACGGATCGCTCGTCACCCGCAAGCTGCTGTCGGAGAATCCGGAGCGCTACCGCGATGCGGCAGTGCACGGCATCCGCGAGCTGCTGGGACTCGCCCCGGGCGCGCCGATTCCCGCGAACGCCATCGACGCGGTGAAGATGGGCACGACGGTCGCGACCAACGCGCTGCTCGAACGCAAGGGCGAGCGCACGGCGCTGGTCATCACCCGGGGCTTCGCCGACGCGCTGCGCATCGCCTACCAGAACCGGCCGAAGCTGTTCGTGCGCCGGATCGAGCTGCCCGGCGCTGCTCTACGAGCGCGTGATCGAGGTCGACGAGCGCGTCGGCGCGCGCGGCGACGTCGTGCGGCCGCTCGACCTCGCCGCCGCGCGCCGCGACCTGCGAGGCGGCGCGCGCCGCCGGCATCGAGGCGATCGCGATCGTGCTGATGCACGGCTACCGCTTTCCCGCGCACGAGCAGGCGCTGGCCGCGCTGGCGCGCGAGCTCGGCTTCGCGCAGGTATCGGTCAGCCACGAGGTGAGCCCGCTGATGAAGATCGTCTCGCGCGGCGACACGACGGTCGTCGACGCGTACCTGTCGCCGATCCTGCGGCGCTACGTCGACCAGGTCGAGCGCGAACTGACGGGTGGAGAGCGGCAGGGAGCGGGTGACGAAGCGGACGCAGCAGGCGCGCGACACGGTCCGCGGCTCCAGTTCATGCAGTCGAGCGGCGGCCTGACCGATGCGCACCGCTTCCAGGGCAAGGACGCGATCCTGTCGGGTCCGGCGGGCGGCGTCGTCGGCGCGGTCGAGGTGTCGCGGCTCGCCGGATTCGACAGGATCATCGGCTTCGACATGGGCGGCACGTCGACCGACGTCACGCACTACGCCGGGAACGTACGAGCGGGCCTTCGTCACCGAAGTCGCCGGCGTGCGGCTGCGCGCGCCGATGATGCGCATCCACACCGTCGCGGCGGGCGGCGGTTCGATCTGCAGCTTCGACGGCGCGCGCTTTCGCGTCGGCCCGGATTCGGCCGGCGCCAATCCCGGGCCGGCGTCGTACCGGCGCGGCGGGCCGCTGACCGTCACCGACTGCAACGTGATGGTCGGCAAGCTCGATCCGGAGCTGTTCCCGCGCGTGTTCGGCGCCGCGGCCGACCAGCCGCTCGACGCCGACATCGTGCGCGCGGGGTTCGCGGCGCTCGCCGCGGAGGTCGGCGCGAAGACCGGCCGCGCGACGACGCCCGAGGAAGTCGCCGACGGTTTCCTCGAGATCGCCGTCGAGAACATGGCCAACGCGATCAAGCACATCTCCGTCGAGCGCGGCTACGACGTCACCGAATACACGCTCTGCTGCTTCGGCGGCGCGCGGCGGCCAGCACGCCTGCCTCGTCGCCGACGCGCTGGGGATGACGCGCGTGCTCCTGCATCCGCTTGCCGGCGTGCTGTCGGCCTACGGCATGGGCCTCGCCGACGTGCGCGTGCTGAAGCAGCGGGCGGTCGAGGCGCGCCTGTCCGCGGAAGCGCTCGCCTCGGTTCTGCCCGCGTTCGAGGCGCTGGAAGGCGCGGCCCGCGCGCGAGGTGGCGAGCCAGGGCATTCCCGACGGGCGCATCGTCGCGTCGCGCACGCTGCACCTCAAGTACGAAGGCACCGACACGACGCTGGAGACGACCGCCGCCGCGCTTGCGCGACGTCGTCGCCGGCTTCGAGCGCAGCTACCGCCAGCAGTACGGGTTCCTGATGCCCGGCAAGCCGCTGGTCATCGAGGCGGTGGCGGTCGAGGCGGTCGGCCGGGCGCACGACGCGGTCGAGACGATCCGCTCGTTCCCGCCGCGCTCCGGCGCGCCGGCGCCGGAACGGACGAAGCGGATCTACACCGGCGGCGCTTCCACGATGCCGCCGTCTACGACCGCGACCGGCTGCGGCCCGGCGACGCGATCGCCGGCGTCGCGGTGATCCGCGAGGACAACGCGACGACGGTCGTCGAACCCGGCTGGCGCGCGACGCTCACCGCGCTCGGCAACTCGTGCTCGAGCGCGTCGAAGCCGCGCAGCGCGCGCACGCGATCGGCACCACGGCCGATCCGGTGCTGCTCGAGGTCTTCAACAACCTGTTCATGGCGATCGCCGAGCAGATGGGCGTGACGCTGGCCAACACCGCGTACTCGGTCAACATCAAGGAGCGCCTCGACTTCTCGTGCGCGCTGTTCGACGCCGAAGGCAGCCTCATCGCCAACGCGCCGCACATGCCGGTGCACCTGGGCTCGATGGGCGAGAGCGTGCGCACGATCATCGATCGCCGCCGCGGCACGATGAAGCCGGGCGACGTGTTCGTGCTGAACGCGCCGTACAACGGCGGCACGCACCTGCCCGACGTGACGGTCATCGCGCCGGTGTTCCTGGAGCACGGCGCCGGCGCGGAAGCGCCGGCGCGCCGACTTCTTCGTCGCCTCCCGCGGCCACCACGCCGACATCGGCGGCATCACGCCGGGGTCGATGCCGCCGGACTCGACGCACGTCGACGAGGAGGGCGTGCTGCTCGACAACGTGCAGCTGGTCGACGCGGGGCGCTTCCTCGAGGCCGAGATGCGCGCGCTGCTGGCCGCGCGGCCGCTATCCGTCGCGCAACGTCGAGCAGAACCTCGCCGACCTGCGCGCGCAGGTCGCCGCCTGCGGCAAGGGCGCCGAGGAACTCGCGAAGATGGTCGCGCACTTCGGGCTGCCGGTGGTGCGCGCCTACATGCAGCACGTGCAGGACAACGCCGAGGAGGCGGTGCGGCGCGTGCTCGACGTGCTGCACGACGGGCACTTCGAATACGAGATGGACAGCGGCGCGAGGATCGTGGTGACGATCGCGCATCGACGCGCGCGGCGCGGGGCGACGCATCGACTTCACCGGCACCAGCGCGCAGCAGCCGACCAATTTCAACGCGCCGTCCGCGGTGTGCAAGGCCGCGGTGCTCTACGTCTTCCGCACGCTGGTCGACGACGAGATTCCGATGAACGCGGGCTGCCTCAAGCCGCTTTCGATCGTGATTCCCGAGGGCTCGATGCTGGCGCCGCGCTATCCGGCGGCGGTGGTCGCCGGCAACGTCGAGACGTCGCAGGCGGTCACCGATGCGCTGTACGGCGCGCTGGGCGTGCTCGCGGCGTCGCAGGGAACGATGAACAACTTCACCTTCGGCAACGACACCTACCAGTACTACGAGACGATCTCCGGCGGCGCGGGCGCGGGTCCCGACTTCGACGGCGCCAGCGTCGTGCAGACGCACATGACCAACTCGCGGCTCACCGACCCGGAGGTGCTCGAATGGCGCTTTCCGGTGCGGCTCGAGTCGTTCGCGATCCGGCGCGGCAGCGGCGGCGCGGGCCGGCATCGCGGCGGCGACGGCGGCGTGCGGCGCGTCCGCTTCCTCGAGCCGATGACGGCGGTGATGCTCGCCAACCACCGCCGCATCGCGCCGTTCGGCGTGGCCGGCGGCGCGCCGGGCGCGGTCGGCCGCAACTGGGTCGAGCGCGCCGGTATCCGGCGGCGGGGCGGCGCGAGGACTTCGGCGCGACCTGCGCGGTGGCGATGGGCGCGGGCGACGTATTCGTGATCGAGACCCCGGGCGGCGGCGGCTTCGGCGCGCCCGACGCCGCGGCGGACGGGCGATGAGCCGGCGCTCCGAAGCGCCGACGCACCGCACGGTCGGCCTCGACTACGTCGTCACGTCGGCGAACGCGGACGCGCCGCTCGCCGCGCGCGCTCGAGTGGCTGGAGCATCTGCATCGGTTGGGTGCGCAACGGCAGCGGCGCCGGGACGGCGGACGAAGCCGGCGGCCCGTACGCCCGCGGTGCGGCTGAAGTTCCTGCTGCACGTCGTCGACCGCCACCCGGAACGGAAGGCCGACATCGCCCGCTGCCTGCGCGCGACGATCGCCGAGTCCAACGCGCTGATGCTGCTGTGCGAAACCGGGTTGCCGCGCGCGAACGCCTTCCTGCAGGAATTCGGACGCGCGCGTCGCGGCAAGGCTGCTGCCGGCGCCGCCCGCCGCCGCCGACCTCGCCGCGCTGTTCCGCCGCGTGTTCCCCGACGAAGCCGACGCCGACTGGGTCGCCGCGCTGCCGGACGAGACGCTCGATCGCCTGGCGCGCGCTGCTGCGCGAGGGCGCGGCGCGGCAGGACGATCGATCCGCTGGGACGCACTGCGGCGCGACGCCGACGACGCGCTGCTGGTGCTCGCCGCGCAGGTGCCAGGCGATCGGCCTGTCCGGCCGCGTCCGGCGGCGCGCCGCCGCCGGGCCGGCCGCTCGACTCGCCGTTCGCCGACCTCGTCGACAGCGTCCGCGAATTCATCGTCGCGCTGCGCGGCTCGCGCGGAGTTCGACGCCGCGCGGGCGGCGCTGCGCGAGTGCCAGCGCGCGCTGCCGCCGCGCGCTCGCCGACGTGATGGAGCACCTCGAGAACTACGGCGTCTCGACCGACCTCGTCTACCAGCTCGAGCGCGCGCGCCTGGCGCTGAATCGGATGGAAGCGCTGGCCGCGCTGCGCGGCGAGCGACGACGACGGACCCGCGACGCCGCCGCGCGCTTCGTCGCCCGGCTGATCCGCGCCAACGCCCGCGCAGGACAGCATCCGCGACGCTGCTGCGCGAGAACGGCCGGCTGCTCGCCGCGGCGCGTCGTCGAGTCGCGCGCGGCGGACCGGCGAGCACTACATCACGCACGACGCCGGCGAGTATCGCGCGATGCTCTGGTCGGCGGCCATCGGCGGCGCGGTCACCGGCGATCACCGTCGTCGTCAAGTTCGCGCTGCCGCGGACACGGACTTGCCGCCGTTCGTCGCAGGGTCTCGTCGCGTCGCTCGAACTACGCGCTGTCGTTCGTCGCGATCCATCTCCTGCACGGGACGCTCGCGACCAAGCAGCCGGCGATGACGGCGGCGGCGATGGCGGCGAAGCTCAACGTCGCGCGGCATCGCGGCCGGCTGCGCGAGTTCGTCGACGAGGTCGGCGAACCTCGTCCGCTCGCAGATGCGCGGCGATCGCCGGCAACCTGCTGCTGGTCGTGCCGACGGCATTGCTGATCGCACGCGCTGGTGCTCGCCGCGACGGGCGACGCGGCTGCCCGGACCGCGAGCATGCGCTCCGCTACATCGAGGCGCTCTCGCCGCTCGGTCCGACGCTGATCTACGCGGCGTTCACCGGCGTGCTGCTGTGGCTGTCCGCCGTCGCCGCCGGCTGGTTCGAGAACTGGGCGACCTACCGGCGGCTGCCGGAGGCGATCGCCCGCTCGGCCGCGGCTGGTCACGCTGGCTCGGTCGCCGAGCGCGCGCAGGCGTTCGCCGGCGGCGTCGAGCGCAACGTCGCGGCGCTCGGCGGCAACATCGCGCTCGGCGTTCTGCTCGGCATGGCGCCGGTGATCGCCGCGTTTCTTCGGCCTGCCGCTCGACGTGCGCCACGTGACGCTGTCGACCGGGCCAGCTCGCGCTCGCCTCGCTGTCCGACGGCGCGGGCGTGTTCGCGACGCCGGCGTTCTGGCTCGCCTGCGCGCGGCATCGTCGGCATCGGCTTCCTGAACCTCGCCGTGTCGTTCGGGCTCGCGCTCGTGGGTGGCGATCCGCTCGACCGGCGCCGGCGCCGTTTCGCGGCGGCGGCTGCGGCGCGCGCTGCTGGCGCGCCTCGTCGTCCAGCCCGCGCGACTTCCTGCTGCCGCCGCGCAGCGCGCGGCCGCGCTGACCGGGGTCCCCGACGCCGGGCCTCCGCCTCGCCTGCGGCGCGGACGGGGGGCATAATCGCCCATTCACCTGCGGAGCCCATCATGGCCAGCATCTACGATTTCACCGTCAAGGACATCCACGGCAAGACCGTCACGCTCGACGCGCTACAAGGGCAAGGTGCTGCTGATCGTCAACACCGCGAGCAAGTGCGGGTTCACGCCGCAGTACAAGGGCCTGGAGGCGCTCTACGAGAAGCTCCACGGCAAGGGCCTCGAGATCCTCGGCTTCCCCTGCAACCAGTTCGGCGCGCAGGAGCCGGGCAGCGAGGCGGAGATCGAGACCGTTCTGCGAGATCAACTACGGCGTCACGTTTCCGCTGTTCGCGAAGATCGACGTCAACGGCGACGGCGCGGCGCCGCTCTACCGGCATCTGAAGAAGGCGAAGCGCCGGGCCTGCTGGGCTCGGAGGCGATCAAGTGGAACTTCACCAAGTTCCTCGTCGACCGCGAGGGCAACGTGGTCGAGCGCTACGCGCCGAACGCCGAGCCGGCGAGCCTCGCCGGCGACATCGACAAGCTGCTGTAGCCGCACCGCACCGGCCGCGGAGCCCGCGCATGCGCCTTCGGCTCGTCGCGCTGACGTCGATGGCGCTGGCGGCGTGGCCGGGCGCGGCGCTGCCGGCGGATCCGGCCAAGGTGCTGCGCGTCGCGTTCCTGTCGCCGAGACCGGATTCGACCCGCAGGCGAGCGGCGACCTCTACTCGAACTACGTCAATCGCGCGATCTTCGATCCGCCCTACACCGTACGACTACCTCGCGCGGCCGTACCGGATCGTCCCGAACACGGCGGCCGCGCTGCCGGAGATCTCGGCCGACGGCCTCACGTGGACGATCAGGATCGAGCCCGGCATCCACTTCGCCGACGATCCGGCGTTCAAGGGCACGGCGGCGCGAGCTGACCGCGGCCGACTACGTCTACTCGCTGGAAGCGCGTGCTCGATCCCGACGATGCGCTCGCCGAACCTGCAGCAGTTCGACGGCAAGTTCGTCGGCGCCGACGCGCTGGTCGCCAAGGCGAAGGAGACCGGCACGTTCGACTACGACGCGCCGATCGAAGGACTGCAGGCGATCGACCGCTACACGATGCGCATCAAGCTCACCGCGCCGTCCTACGACCTGCTCGCCGAACCTGACGACCGTCGCCGCCGGCGCGGTCGCGCGCGAGGTGATCGAGGCCTACGGCGACGGCAGCGGCTGGGCGATGGCCAATCCCGTCGGCACCGGGCCGTACCGGCTGAAGGAATGGCGGCGCGGGCAGAAGATCGTGCTCGAGGCGAATCCCGGCGTATCGCGACGTGCGCTTTCCCGACGAGCACCGATCCGGCCGATCGCGAGATCGTCGCGCGGATGCGCGGCAAGAAGCTGCCGCTGATCGGTCGCGTCGAGATCAGCATCATCGAGGAGAGCAACCCGCGGCTGCTCGCGTTCGAGAAGGGCGACCTCGACTACGTGGCGGTGCCGCCCGAGCTCATCGCCAACGTGCTGGAGCCCGGCAACGCGCTGAAGCCGCGCTTCGCCAAGGCCGGCGTGCAGGCTCGCGCGCGGCATCCAGCCGACGATCGCCTACACGTACTTCAACATGGAGGATCCGGTCGTCGGCGGCTACACGCAAGGACAAGGTCGCGCTGCGGCGCGCGATCGGCATGGCCTACAACATCGACGACGAGATCCGCGTGCTCCGCCAGGGGCAGGCGGTGCCGGCGACGCAGCCGGTGCCGCCGGGCGTCACCGGCCACGATCCGCAGTTCAACGGCCACGTCAACTACGACCCGGCCGGCGCGCGCGCGCTGCTCGACAAGTTCGGCTACGTCGACCGCGACGGCGACGGCTGGCGCGACCTGCCCGACGGCAGGCCGCTCGTGCTGCACATCGCGTCGACCATCGGCGCCCTCGAGCGGCAGTTCGACGAGCTGTGGCAGCGCAGCCTCACGGCGGTCGGCATCCGGGTCGAATTCGTGAAGCAGAAGTTTCCCGACACTGCTCAAGATGGCGCGCGCCGGGCAGTTGCAGATGTGGGGCCTCGCCAACACCAACGCGACGACCGAGGGCTACGGCTTCCTCGGCCTGCTCTACGGCGGCCACGCGGGCCTGTCGAACCTGTCGCGGTTCAACCTGCCCGAGTTCAACCGGCTCTACGAGAGCTCGCGGCGCCTGCCCGACGGCCCCGAGCGCACGAAGCTGTTCCGCGAGATGTCGGCGCTGGTGACCGCCTACGCGCCGTGGATGCTCGACGTCTATCGCTACGAGAACGTCGTCGTCTATCCGTGGGTCGTCGGCTACAAGTACAACGGCATCTACGCAGCATCCATGGCAGTACTACGACATCGATCACGGCGCGCAAGCGCGTGCCGGTGCAATGATGCGCACGCGTCGCGCGACGGCTGGCAGCGCTTCCGGGCTCGGCGGCGATCGGCGCGCTGCTGGCGCTCGCTCGCGCGCTCGGCCGCGGCCGGCGCAGCCGAAATGGGCCGATCCGGCGAAGACGCTGCGCGTGATGTTCCCGATCGCCGAGACCGGCTTCGATCCGCAGGCGACGTCCGACTACTACTCGTCGCACGTGCAGCGCGCGATCTTCGACTCGCTCTACGCTTCGACTACCTCGCGCGGCCGTACCGGTTCGTGCCGAACACCGCGGCGGCGATGCCGGAGATCTCCGCCGACGGCCGCACGTGGACGATCCGGATCAAGCCCGGCATCCACTTCGCCGACGATCCGGCGTTCAAGGGCAAGAAGCGCGAGCTGACCGCCGACGACTACGTCTACGCGTGGAAGCGCCTGCTCGACCCGCGGATGCGCGCGCCGTTCCTCTGGTACCTCGACGGCAAGGTCGTCGGCGCCGACGCGGTGCTGGCCAAGGCGAAGGAGGCCGGGCGGCTCGACTACGACGCGCCGATCGAGGGCCTGAAGGCGCTCGACCGCTACACGCTGCGGCTCACGCTCAAGGAGCCCGACTACGTGATGCTGGGCTACATGTCGCAGGCGCCGATGGCGGCGGTGGCGCGCGAGGTGATCGAGGCCTACGGCGACGCGAGCGGCTGGGCGATGGCCAATCCGGTCGGCACCGGCCCGTACCGGCTCGCGGAATGGCGGCGCGGGCAGAAGATCGTGCTCGACGCCAATCCCGGACTATCGCGAGGATGTACTTTCCGGACGAACGGCGAGCCCGGCCGACCGCGAGCTCGATCGCGGCGATGAAGGGCAAGCGGCTGCCGCAGGTCGGGCCGCATCGAGATCTCGATCATCGAGGAATCGAATCCGCAGCTGCTCGCGTTCGACAGCCGCGAGCTCGACTACGCCAACGTGCCGGCGGACCTCGTGCCCAACGTGCTCGATGCCGGCGACGCGCTGAAGCCGCGCGTACGCGGAGGAGGGCGTGCGGCTCGCGCGGGCGATGCAGCCGGCGCTCTCGTACTGCTACTTCAACATGGACGATCCGGTCGTCGGCGGCTACACGCCGGAGCGCATCGCGCTGCGCCGCGCGATCGTGATGGGCCTCAACACGCCGGACCTCGATCAACGTCTGGTACCAGGGCCAGGCGGTGCGCGGCCACGCAGCCGATTCCGCCCGACGTCGCCGGCCACAGCGCCGACTTCGACGTCGGCGTCAAGTACGATCCGGCGACGGCGCGGGCGCTGCTCGACCGCTTCGGCTACAAGGATCGCGACGGCGACGGCTGGCGCGATCTGCCCGACGGCAAGCCGCTGATGCTGTCGATGGGCAGCTCCACCTCCGGCCGCGACCGCGAGCGCGACGAGCTGTGGAAGAAGAGCATGACCGCGATCGGCATCCGGATCGAGTTCATCAAGCAGAAGTGGCCCGACCTCCTCAAGATGGGCCGCGCCGGCAAGCTGCAGATGTGGCCGGTGGGCTGGATCACGACCTACGGCGAGGGCGACGCGTTCATGCAGCTCCTCTACAGCACGAACATCGGGCAGTCGAACTACGCGCGCTTCGTCAACGCCGAGTACGACGAGCTCTACCGGCAGTCGAAGCGCATTCCCGACGGCCCGGAGCGCAACGCGATCTACCGCAAGATGGCCGCGCATCGTCGCCGCCTACAACCCGTGGGACCTCGGCGTCTACCAGCTACGAGAACACGCTGGTGCGGCCGTGGGTGCAGGGCTACAAGAAGAACGTCTACATCGAGCACCCGTGGCATGTTCCTCGACGTCGACCTGGCGCGCAGAAGGCGGCGCAGGTGAGCGCGAGCGACGCGTTGCGCCGGATGCGGCGACGTCGCCTGCCGCCGTTGCGCCGCCGCGACAGGGCGGACGCCGCCGGCGCCCGAAATGCGCCGCGGCGCATTGCCGCGCCCGTCGCGCCGCGCGTAGAATTCGAGTCATAACAACGCTCACGCACTTGCAGCGAGGCCCCATGTTCAACGCGCACCATCGACTCATCCGCTCACGACCGCGATCGCGGCCGGGACGGCGTGCGCGCGTGCGGCGGCGGCCTGTCGATCGGACGGGCTGCCGGGCATGGCGCACCGCCACCGCCCGCACCCGATCGCGCCGCGGCGTCTCGCGGTAATCGCCTGGCCGGTTTTTCCGCCAGGCAGCAGGCGGAAACCGGATCCCCGCAGTACCCGCAACACCCGCCTGTTCTTTGTGCTTTCGCCGCGTCGTGCGGCGCGTTCCGGCATTGCCGGACGAACAACGAGGCAGGCAACATCATGTCGAAGCTTCGCCGCACATTCAGCCGCGATCTTCCGCGGCCTCTGGCGCAATCCGGAGTTCGTGAAGCTCTGGACGTCGCTGACGATCACGTCGTTCGGCGCGCAGATCACCAACCTCGCGCTGCCGCTGACGGCCGCGGTGATGCTGCACGCGACGCCGTGGCAGATGGGCGTGCTGGTCGCGCTGGAGACGCTGCCGTTCGCGCTGGTGAGCCTGCACGCCGGCGTGCTGATCGACCGCGTGCGCAAGCTGCCGATCGTGATCGCCGCGGACATCGGGCGCGGCGTCGCGCTGCTGGCGATCCCCGTCGCCGCGTACTTCGACGTGCTGTCGATCGAGATCCTGTTCGTCGTCGGCTTCGTCTGCGGCGTGCAGAACGTCGTCGGCGGCGCCGCGCTACCAGGTGCTGCTCGCGCAGATGGCCGGCCGCCGCCGGCTGGTCGAGGCGAACGCCAAGATCATCGCTCGGCGAGACGTCGTCGGCGCTGATCGGCCCGGGACTCGCCGGCGGCCTGATCCAGCTGCTGACCGCGCCGTTCGCGATCGTGCTTCGACGCGCTTCACGTTCTTCGTCTCGGCGCTGATGCTGCGGCGGATCCGCATCGCCGCAGGACGTGCCGCATCCCGGGTCCGCAAGCGTCGGTGGGCGCGGAGATCCACGAGGGCCTGAAGCTCGTCTGGCACAACCGGACGCTGCTGGCGCTCGCGTGGCTCGCCGGGCTGTGGCAGATCCTGCACCACATGCAGATCGCGGTGCTGATCCTGTTCGCGACGCGCGACCTCGGCGCTGTCGCGCGGGCGCGATCGGCGTCACCTACATGTTCGGCGGCGTCGGCTGCGTGCTCGCCGCGGCGTTTGCGGAGCGGCTGTCGGCGCGCTTCGGCGTCGGGCCGATCATCGTCCACGGGCTGATCCTGACGGCGCTCGGCTGGCAGGCGTTCGGCCTCGTGTCCGGGCCCGCCGTGGTTCGCGACGCTGGCGCTCGGCTGCGCGATGCTGGTGTTCGATTTCGGCGCGATCGCTCTACGGCGATCAACTACCTGTCGCTGCGGCAGGCGATCACGCCCGACCGGCTGCTCGGGCGGATGACGGCGACGATGCGCTTCCTGACCGTGGCCGCGGCGCCGCTCGGGTCGCTCGCCGGCGGCGCGCTCGCCACGGTGATCGGACTGCGCGCGACGCTGCTCGACGGTCGGCGTGCTGGGGCTCGTGCTGGCGGCGGCGGCGGTGCTCTGGTCGCCGGTGCGGCGGCATCACAAGCTGCCGGCGGTGGCGAGCGACTGACGGCCCCGGGCGACGCTGGCGTGTCGCGCGCGCGCCCCGAGGCGCGGCTCGCGCTGGCGTTCGCGGCCGCCGCGCTCCTCGCCGGATGCGATGCCGCGAGTTCGGTCGCGGCGCGCGCCGGCTTCGGGGGCAGCTTCGAAGAGCGCTGCGAACGCAAGCTGCCGGCCACGCGCATCGACGTCGTCGCCACGCCGGCGGCCTACGACACGGATCGCAGCCGTTCGTATCTCGAGCTGACGCGCATGAGCGGCGACGCGGGTCCCGGCCAGCTCGCGCTGGGGCTCACGACGGCGCAGATCGGACACACGGCGCGGCTCGAAACGGCCGGCATCGAGGACACGCGCACCGGGCGGGTCTGCGTGCGGCCGGCGATCCGGGTGGAGCTCACCATGACGCCGATGACCGTCTACGTCGGCCGCGAGATGGCGGGCGACCCGTGCCGCGAAGCGGCTATCCTGGAACACGAGATGAAGCACGTCGCCGTGTACGCCCGGCATCTCGACGACGTCTCCGACGCGGCGCGGAAGGACCTCGTGCTCGCCTACGGAAATACCGTCCATTACTTCCGGGACCGGACGGAGGCGCAGCGGCAGTCGGAAGCCGAGCTTGCCGAACGGCTGGGCGAGCTGCTGTCGCGGAGCGCGCAACGCGTCAAGGAGCTTCAGGCGGGCGGTCGATTCCCCGGAGGAGTACGCCCGCGTCACCGGTTCCTGCGGCGGAATGCAGGTTGCAAACTGAGAGACGGCGGAGCGGCACCGCCGACGCTCGGTTCGCGCGCGTCGGTCGGTCGGTCGCCGGCGGCGGCGTAGGCGAATGCGGGAACCGGAACTACGCGCCGACAAGCTGAAACGGATAGACGGCGGGCAGCCGCAGAATCCGCGTCAGCGCATCGAGCGCGCGGCGCGATCTCGTCGACGAGCTGCGGGTCGCCGAGGTCCTGCGGTGCGAGGCGGTCGCGGTAATGCCGCTCGATCCAGGCCTCGAGCTCGGCGGCCAGTGCGTCGTCGAGGAACACGCGCGCGCCGATCGCCGCGCGCTCGCCGGCAGTCAGCGCGACACGCAGCCGCAGACACGCGGGTCCGCCACCGTTGCGCATGCTCTGGCGCAGGTCGAACGTCAGCACTTCGGCGATCGGACCGCCGCTCGCGAGCAAGCGATCGAGGTACGCGCTGACGACGCGATGCTCGCGGCACTCGGCGGGCGCGACGAGCAGCAGCCTTCCGTCGGGACGCGGCAGCAGCTGGCTGTTGAACAGGTACGTCGCCACGGCGTCCGCGAGCGCCACCTCGTCGTCGCTGACGACGACGGCGAAGGAACGCGGGCCCGAGCTTGCTGCCGATCTCCGCGCAGCACCGCCGCCTGGTCGACGTAGGCGCGCTCGTGGCAGAAAAGCACCTTGCCGCAGCCGACGGCGATCACGTCGTTGTGGAACACGCCGGCGTCGATCGCCTCCGGGTTCTGCTGCGCGTAGACGGTGCGCGCCGGGTCGAGGCCGTGCAGGCGCGCGATGGCGGCGGACGCCTCGCGCGTCTGGCGCACCGGATACCGGCGCGGCGCGGGCGCCGCCGCGTCGTAGGCCGCGCGGCCGTAGACGAAGAATTCGACGCCGGCGGCACCCGCGGCCGCGGCGAAGCGCGTGTGATTGGCCGCGCCTTCGTCGCCGAATTGCGGCGCCGCCGGGCAGCGGATCGTGGACGGCGAAGCGCGCCGCGTCGGCGAAGATCGCGCGCAGCACGCGCGTCGTCGTCGCGGCCTCGAGCGCGCGGTGGAACTGGCTGGCCAGGTTCGCCGGCGTGAAGTGGACTCGGCCGTCCGCGGTGTCGGCCGACGGGCTCACCGTCGCCGCGTTGGCGACCCACATCGCGGCGGCCGACGTAGCACGCGGCGAGCAGCTGCGGCGCATCGGCGGCGGCGCGCACGACGACGTCGGCGTCGCTGCCCGCGAAGCCGAGCGCGCGCAAGGCCGCGACGTCCGGTCGTTCCTGCGGCGGCAGCACCGCCTGCGGATACCCGCGCGACGCCAGCGCGCGCATCTTCGCCAGCCCCTGCAGCGCGGCCTCGCGGGGGTTGGCGACGCGGCGCGCGTTGCCTTCGGCGGCAAGGTTGCCGTGCGCCAGGCCCGCGTAGTTGTGCGTCGGGCCGGGGATGCCGTCGAAGTTGATTTCGAGCATGCGTGGCGGCGATCGGGGTGGAGGCGCGTCCGGCGCGGCGTGCCGGACCGGCGTTACCGGTCCTTCGGCGCGAGCGGCACCGCGCGCACGCTGTCGCCGGCGGCCACGCCCAGCCGGGCAGCGGCGTCCGGCGAAAGCGGGAAGACGTCGCTGCGCGCCGGGGCGGGAGCGAGCAGCGCGCGAAAGTCGGCAAAGGCCGGTTGGAAACGAGCCACAGGATTTCGCCGGACGCCGCCGCCGGCGCCGGATCGCCGCTGCCCGATCGCGATCGGCAGGACCTCGCTTTGCCGCACCGCGTGGATGTTGTCGCGGACGCATTCCAGCGTCGGGCCGGCGTCGAAGATGTCGATGTAGCCTTCGTAGTGGAAGCCTTCCTGCTCCAGCATCGCGCGCGCCGGCTGCGTGTCGTCGTGCACTTCGCCGATCACCGCGCGCGCCGAATCGGGCAGCAGGTTCACGTACACGGGGTGCCGGGGCATCAGCTCGGCGACGAACGCCTTCTGGCCGATGCCGGTGAGGCGATCGGCGGTCGAATAGTCCATCGCGAAGAAGTGCCGGCCCAGGCCCTCCCAGAACGGGCTCCTGCCGCCGGCATCGAGCTTGCCGCGCAGTTCGGCGATCACCTTCGGCGCGAATCGCTCGGCGAACTCGGCGATGAACAGGAAGCGGCTCTTGGCGAGCAGCGGGCCGTTCCTTCCGTGGCGGGAATTCTGATCGAGGAACAGCGAGCACAGCTCGGTGTTGCCGGTGTGGTCGTTGGCGAGGAACAGCGTCGGCGCGACGGTGTAGACATCGAGCGCGCGCGACGCGTGGACGATGGTGCCGACGTGGTAGTTGTACCAGGGTTCGGCAAGCCCGACCGCGGCCTCGATCGCGGCGATGCCGACGACCCGTTCGCTGTCCGAATCGGCGAGCACGAACACGTAGCATGCGTCGGCGCGCGACGCCGCGCCGGCGAACGACGCCAGCGAGCGCTCGATGCGCCCGGCGAGGCGGTCGCTGTTGGCGGGCAGCGTCGTCAGGCCGTCGCCGGTGCGCTCGGACAGCGCAAGCACCGCAGGAAGGTCGTCCCGCGCGATCGGCCGGACGAAGAGCATCGCGATCCTCAGGTCAGCGCGCGGTTGAGCGCGATTTCGAGCCGCGCGAGGCCTTCGAGGATCTCGTCCAGGCTGATGACCAGCGACGGCGCGATGCGCAGGACGTCGGGTCCGGCGACCAGCAGGATGAGGCCCGTTTCAGCGGCGGCCCGGATCACGTCCATCGACCTGCCCTTCCACGCCGCGTCGAGCTCGGCGCCGATCCACACGCCTTCGCCGCGCAGGTCCGCGAAGACCCGGCGGCGCGCGTTGATCGCCTTCAGGCCTTCCATGAACAGGGCGTGCCGCGCCTTGACCCCGTCGAGCACCTCGGTGGTGTTGATGGTGTCGAATACCGCGCCGGCGACGGCGCAGGCGAGCGGGTTGCCCCCGTAGGTCGTGCCGTGGACGCCGACCGAGAACGCGCCGGCGATTTCCGTGGTGGTCAGCATGGCGCCGACCGGAAAGCCGCCGCCCAGGCCCTTGGCGCTGGTCAGGATGTCGGGGACGACGCCCTTCTGCATGTACGAAAACAGCGTTCCCGTGCGTCCCATGCCGCTCTGGATCTCGTCCAGGATCAGCAGCGCGCGGTGCTCGTTGCACAGCCGCCGCGCGGCCTGCAGGAACGCCGGCGTGCCCGGCACCATGCCGCCCTCGCCCTGCATCGGCTCGAGGATGACCGCGCAGATGTCGTCGCCGCCTTCTTCGGCGAACGCCGCTTCGAGCCCGACGACGTCGTTGTAGCGGATGTGCGTGAACCCCGCCGGGTTCGGCCCGAAGCCCTGCGAGTACTTGGCCTGCCCGCCGGCGGTGACCGTCATCAGCGTGCGGCCGTGGAAGGCGTTCAGCGTCGAGATCACGCGGAACTTCTGCGGGCCGAACCGGTCGTGCGCGTAGCGGCGCGCGAGCTTCAGCGCGGCCTCGTTGGCCTCGGCGCCGGAATTGCCGAAGAACACGCGCTCGGCGAAGGTCGCCTCGACGAGCCGCCGGGCAAGGCGCAGCGCCGGCTCGTTGGTCATCCAGTTGGACACGTGCCAGAGCGTGCGCGCCTGTTCCTCGATCGCCTTCACCATCGCCGGATGGCAGTGGCCGAGCGCGGTCACCGCGACGCCGCTGGCGAAATCGATGTACATGCGCCCGTCCTGGTCCCAGACGCGCGAGCCTTCGCCGCGCACCGGGACGAACGCCGCCGGCGCGTAGCAGGGCACCATCAGTTCGTCGAAGGTCGCGCGCGTCACCGGTCGCGTCGCCGCGCTGGAGGGCGCGGTCGCCGCGTCGCGCCGCGACGATGCGGCGATGACGGCCTGGTCGGAGGTCGAGAGGGGCGCGGACACGGTCGTGGGCCGGGACGAGGCGATCAGGCCGAAACCGGCACGGCGGCGACGACCTGGATCTCGACCTTGTAGCCGGGCGAGGCGAGTTGCGCGGCGACGGTTGCGCGCGCGGGCGTCGCCCCCGGCACGACCCAGCCTTCCCAGACGGCGTTCATCGCCGCAAAGTCCGCCATGTCGGGCAGGTAGATCGTGGCGGAGAGGATCCGGGTACGGTCGGATCCGGCCTCGGCAAGCAGCGCGTCGATCTGCGCCAGCACCTGCCGCGTCTGTCCGGTGATGTCGGCGCCGGGGTCGCCCGCGACCTGCCCGGCCAGGTACGCGGTGCCCGATGCGTGATTGACGACGAGTTCGGAGAGGCGCTTGCCGACGTGGCGGCGTTCGATGGTCACGATGCTATCCTGCGAGCGAGGCGCCCCCCCGGGCGCTGACCAAGGATTGTAAGCGAAATGACCGCCCGGCTCGCGCTGATTCTCGCTGCCTGTCTGCTCTTTTGCGCCGTGGCCATCGGCGCCTTCGGTGCGCATGCGTTGAAGGACAGGCTCGCACCGGACCTCATGGCGGTGTTCCAGACTGCCGTCCAGTATCACTTCTGGCACGCGCTCGGATTGCTGGGCGTCGGCATCCTGCTGGCGCAGAAGCCCGACGACGGCGCGCTGGCCGCGGCCGCGTGGCTGCTCGTCGCGGGCCTGCTGTTGTTCTCCGGGAGTCTGTATGCGCTGGCGCTGACCGGCGCGCGAGGCTTAGGCGCGGTGACGCCGCTCGGCGGGATCGCGTTCCTGGCCGGCTGGGCGGCGCTGGCCTGGGCCGCGTGGCGCGGGTGACGTCGGCTCCGGCTCCGGACGACGCCGGGCCGGCAGCGGCGCGCGTCAATCGACCTTGGCGCCGGAGTCCCTGACCACCTTCGCCCATTTCGCCGTCTCCGCCGCAATGTGGCGGGCGAAATCCTCCGGCGTCCCGCCCACGGCGTTCGCTCCCAGGGCGAGCATCTTCTCCTTCGCTTCGGGCGTGGCGAGCCATCTCGCGATCTCCGCGTTGAGCTTCGCGACGATTGCCGGCGGCGTGCCGGCGGGAGCGAGGATGCCGAACCACGACGACGCTTCGAATCCGGGCAGCCCGGCCTCGGCGACGGTGGGCGTATCGGGCAGCGCCGGCGCCCGCGTCGCCGAAGTCACCGCGAGCGCCCGCAGTTTTCCGGCCTTGATCTGCGGCAGCGACGGTGGCAGGTTGTCGAACATCAGCTGCACCTGGCCGCCGAGCAGATCCTGCATCGCCGGCGCGCTGCCCTTGTACGGGACATGCGTCATCTGCACGCCGGCCATCACCTTGAACAGTTCGCCGGAGAGGTGGATCGAGGTGCCGCTGCCCGACGACGCGAAATTGAGCTTGCCGGGATTCGCCTTGGCGTAGGCGATGAGTTCGGCGACGGTGTTCACCGGGACCGAGGGATGCACGACCAGCACGTTCGGCACGCCGGCGACGAGGATCACCGGCACGAAGTCCTTGACGTGATCGTAGGGCATCTTCGCGTACAGGCTGGCATTGATCGCATGCGTGCCGACGGTGCCCATCTCCAGCGTGTAGCCGTCGGGCGCGGCTTTCGCCACCAGCTCGGAGCCGATGTTGCCGCCGGCGCCCGGCCGGTTGTCGACGAGGACTTGCTGGCCCCAGGCTTCGGTGAGCTTCTGCGCGACGGCTCGGGCCAGGATGTCGGTCGCGCCGCCCGGTGGAAACGGCACGACGAGGCGGATCGGCTTGGCCGGATACGCAGGCGCCTGCGCGCCGGCGACCGGCGCGAGCACCAGCGCGGCGACAGTGACCAGCGCGGAAAGCGCGCGCAGCATGGGATGGATCATGGCTCCTCCGTCATGGATCGAGGGCGCGATTCGCCGTCGCCGGCGAGGCGGCGGCGTCGCCAAGGACGGCGCGCCCACGCAGGATCATCCTGCAAATGCGCCGCGCGCGGGGATTTTCCGCAACGGCAATCCCCGGGCTTGCGCGGCGCAGGGCGGTCAATCCACTTTCGCGCCGGAGGCCTTCACGATCCGCGCGTATTTCGTCAGCTCGCCGGCGATGTACGCCGCGAATTGTCCCGGTGTCGTCGGGGCGGCCTCGGCGCCCTGCGCGACGAGCCGCTCGCGCATTTCCGGCGAGTTCAGGATCTTCACGACCTCGGCATTCCATTTCGCGATCACGTCCTTCGGCGTGCCGGCCGGTGCCAGCAGGCCGAACCACGTCGAGATGTCGAAACCCGGCAGGCCCGCTTCGGCCATCGTCGGCAGATCGGGTGCGAGCCTCGAGCGCTGCGCGGTCGTGACCGCGAGCGCGCGCAGCTTGCCGGCCTTGACCTGCGGCATCGAGTTGGCGAGGTTGTCGAACATCATCTGCGTCTCGCCGGCGAGCAGCGCCTGCATCGCGGGCGCGCCGCCCTTGAACGGGATGTGGACGATAGTCGTGCCGGTCTCGACCTTGAACAGCTCGCCGGCGAGGTGGCCGGCGCTGCCGTTGCTGCCCGATCCGAACGATAGCTTGTCCGGATTCGCCTTCGCGTAGGCGATGAGTTCCCGGACCGAGGTTACCGGCAGCGACGGATTGACGACCAGAACGTTCGGCGTCACCGCGACGAGCGTGATCGGCGCGAAATCCTTCACCGCGTCGTAGGGCATGTTCGCGAACAGGCTCGGATTCACGGCGTGCGTGGACAGTGCGCCCATCACGACGGTGTAGCCGTCGGGCGCGCGACTTCGCGACGATGTCGGCGCCGATGTTGCCGCCGGCACCGGGCCGGTTGTCGACGACAACGCCGACGCCCCATGCCTCGGTGAGCTTCTGCGCCAGCGCGCGGCCGGTGATGTCGAGCGGCCCGCCGGGCGGGAACGGAACGACGAGTCCTGACGGGGTGCGTCGGGAAAGGCGTCGCGCCTGCGCGGGTGCAGGCGACGCCGCGACGCGCCAGGGCAATGGCGAGCACGGCCAAAGCCTGTGCGCAGGCGCCCGAACGGGAGGGTCCTGCGGCCCGACAGCGGCAGCGGAGAGCGATGGCGCAAGGGGAGACTCCTGTCGAACAACGATGGCCGGGAATTCTAGCAGCGACCCCGCGGTCCAAGGCTGGATCGCGATTCGGCGGCCGCAGGCTGCCGGGACCGGGCGCGTTTGCCGCCTCCGAGGGTGGCGGCGCATAATTCGCGTTCTTTTCCCGCTGGCGCGCCGGCGGAATCAAACGTCGGCGCGCAACGTTTTCCGCCATGAACAAAGCAGCTTTGGGTGTCCTGGTCGTGCTCGGCGTCGGATTGGCGGCCGGCGGCGGCTTCTGGTACGGCCAGCAGCGCCAGAATGACCGGGGCAGCACCACGCAAGCCGGCGCCGGCACGTCCTCCAAGGGCGCCGGCGGCCCGGGAGCCCCGGTCGCCGGCGTGACCGTCGAGGCGGTCAAGGTGTCGACCGCGCAGCTCCCGCAGTCGATCAACGACGGTCGGCAGCCTGCGCTCCGACGAATCGATCACCGTGCGTCCCGAGGTCGCCGGCCGGATCAGCGCGATCCTGTTCCAGGAAGGCCAGCGCGTGGCCAAGGGGTCGACGCTGATCAAGCTCGAGCCGTCGATCAACGAGGCCGACGTCCAGCAGGCGCGCGCCAACTACAAGCTCGCGCAATCGAAATTCGTGCGCGCCATCGACCTCGCGAAGAGCAACTTCATCTCCGGCCAGGCGAAGGACGAGGCCGAGAACAACCTGCGCGTCGCCGAGGCGGCGCTGCAGCTCGCCGACGCGAAGCTCGCCAAGACCGAGATCAAGGCGCCGTTCTCCGGCATCATCGGGCTGCGCGTCGTCTCCGTCGGCGACTACGTCAAGGAAGGCGCGGACGTCGTCAACCTCGAGTCGATCGATCCGCTCAAGGTCGACTTCCGGGTCCCCGAAATCTACATGAAGCAGGTGCAGGTCGGGCAGGCGCTGCAGGTCGGCCTCGACGCGCTGCCGGGAAAGACCTACGAGGGCCGGGTCTTCGCGATCAATCCGCTGGTCGATGCCGCGGGCCGCGCGATCGTGATCCGCGCGCTGGTCAAGAACCAGGATGCGGCGCTGCGGCCCGGCATGTTCGCCCGCGTGCGCCTGATCACGCGCAACGAGCAGGACGCGCTCGTCCTCCCCGAGCAGGCGATCGTGCCCCAGGGCGAGGAACAGTTCGTGTTCCGCGTGGTCGACGGCAAGGCGGTGCGCACCAAGGTCGGCGTCGGCCAGCGCCGCGACGGCCAGGTCGAGATCGTCAGCGGACTCGCGGCCGGCGACCTCGTCGTCAGCGCCGGTCAGCTGAAGCTGCGCGACGGCATCCCGGTCGCCGTCGCCGAGGGCGCCGCGCCGGCCAAGGCGGCTGCCGAAGCGCCCGAGCGCGCCAAGACCGAGGCGGCGCGCGCGCCGGCCAAGGCCGCGACGGCCATGCCCGCGCAGAAGTCCTGACCCGGGAGCCACGCCATGATGCTGCCCGAGATCTGCATCAAGCGGCCCGTGCTTCGCCACGGTGCTGTCGCTCGTCATCCTGCTGATCGGCCTCATTTCCTACACCCGGCTGTCGGTGCGCGAATATCCGCGCATCGACGAGCCGGTCGTCAGCGTCTCGATCACCTACCGCGGCGCATCGGCCGAAGTCGTCGAATCGCAGGTGACCAAGCCGCTGGAGGATTCGCTCGCCGGCATCGAGGGCGTCGAGGTGATGACCTCGCAGAGCCGCTCGGAGACCGCGCCGGATCAACGTCCGCTTCACGCTGAAGCGCGATCCCGATTCGGCGGCCGCCGACGTCCGCGACAAGGTCGCCCGCGTCCGCGGCAAGCTGCCCGACACCATCGACGAGCCGATCATCGCCAAGGTCGAGGCCGATTCGCAGCCGGTCATCTACATCGCCGTCGCAGGCGGGCTCGCTGACGCTCGCTCGAGGCCTCCGACTACGTCAAGCGCTACGTCCAGCCGCGGCTGTCGGTGCTGCCGGGCGCCGCCGACGTGCGGATCTTCGGCGAGCGGCAGGTGTCGATGCGCATCAATCTCGACCGCACGCGCCTCGCCGGCTACAGGCTGACGGTGCAGGACGTCGAGGACGCCATGCGCCGGCAGAACGCCGAGATCCCCGCCGGCCGCATCGAGTCGCAGTCGCGCGAGTTCACCGTCGTCGCCGAAACCGACCTGCGCACGCCCGAGCAGTTCGACAACATCATCGTCGCCAACGTCGGCGGCTATCCGGTGCGCATCCGCGACGTCGGCACCGCCGAGATCGGCGCCGTCGACGAGCGGACGATCTCGCGCTTCAACGGCAAGCCGTCGCTCAACATCGGCGTCATCAAGCAGGCGGTCGCCAATCCGCTCGACCTGTCGAAGGCGGTGCGCGCCGAGGTCGATCAAGATCAACGAGAGCATGCCGGCGGGCATGAAGCTCATCGTCGCCTACGACACGTCGATGTTCATCGACCGCTCGATCAAGTCGGTGTTCGAGACGATCGTCGAGGCCATCCTGCTGGTCGTCGCTGGTCATCTTCTTCTTCCTGCGCAGCCTGCGCGCGACGCTGATCCCGATCGTCACCATCCCGGTGTCGCTGATCGGCGCCTTCGCGCTGATGTACGCGTTCGGCTTCACGATCAACACGCTGACGCTGCTGGCCCTGGTGCTGGCGATCGGCCTCGTCGTCGACGACGCGATCGTCGTGCTCGAGAACATCTTCCGGCACATCGAGGAAGGCATGCCGCCGCTTCGAGGCGGCGATCCAGGGCGCGCGCGAGATCGGCTTCGCGATCGTCGCGATGACGCTGACGCTGGCGTCGGTGTTCGCGCCGCTCGCCTTCGCGCACCGGCCGCACCGGGCCGCCTCTTCATCGAGTTCGCGCTGACGCTGGCCGGCGCCGTGCTCGTCTCCGGCTTCGTCGCGCTGACGCTGTCGCCGATGATGTGCTCGCTGCTGCTGCGGCACAAGGAGCGCCATTCCTGGATCTACAACGCGATCGAGCGCGGCCTCAACGCGATGACGCAGGGTTACCGGCGCGCTGCTCACCGCCGCGCTGCACCGGCGCTGGGTGGTCGTCGTGCTGTGGGCCGCCGTCGCCGGGCTGGGCGCGCTGTTCTTCACGCTGCTCAAGGCCGAGCTCACGCCGATCGAGGACCGCGGCGTCGTGTTCGGCCTGGTGACCGCGCCGCAGGGCTCGACGCCGCAGTCTACACGTCGGAGCAGATCGCGGCCGATCGAGGAGTTCTATTCGCAGATTCCCGAGGCGTCCGCGTATACGGCGATATCGCGGGCTTCCCGACCGTCGTCGACGGCAACGCGGTGCTGCGCCTGAAGCCCTGGGAGGAACGCACCAAGCAAGCAGCAGCAGATCGCCGACGAGCTGCGGCCGAAGTTCGCGGCGATTCCCGGCGCGATCGCCTTCCCGATCAACCCGCCGTCGCTGGGCCAGTCGTTCCGCTCGACGCCGGTCGAGTACGTGATCATGTCGCAGGTTCCCTATCCCGAACTGCAGCGCATCGTCGACCGTTTCCTCGAGGAGGCGCGCAAGTATCCCGGCGTGCAGAACCTGCAGATCGACCTGAGGCTGAATACCCCGGAGGTCCGCGTCACCATCAACCGCGACAAGCTCTCCGACATCGGCGTCGGCGTCGACACGGTGGGACGCACGCTGGAGACCATGCTCGGCGGCCGCCAGGTGACGCGCTTCAAGAAGGATGGCGAGCAGTACGACGTGATCGTGCAGGTCGCGCCGCTCGACCGCTCGACGCCGGCGGACATCCGCGACACCTACGTCCGGGCCCGCGACGGCGGCATGGTGCAGCTGTCGAATCTCGTCGAAGTGCGCGAAGGCGTCGCGCCGCAGTCGCTCAACCACTTCAACCGCCTGCGCGCCGTCAAGGTCACCGGGACGCTCGCGCCGGGCTATGCGATCGGCGAGGCGCTGGCGGCGATGAACGACGCGGCGAAGCGTTCGCTGCCCCGGCAGCGCGCAGACCGACCTCGACGGCCAGTCGCGCGAATTCCGCTCGTCCGGCGGCGAGATCTATTTCACGTTCGTGCTGGCGCTGATGTTCATCTACCTCGTGCTGTCCGCGCAGTTCGAGAGCTTCAAGCATCCGCTGGTGATCATGCTCTCGGTGCCGCTGTCGATGACCGGCGCGCTGCTGATGCTGTGGCTGGCCGGCGGAACGCTCAATATCTACAGCCAGGTGGGCCTCGTCACGCTGGTCGGCCTCATCACCAAGCACGGCATCCTGATCGTCGAATTCTCGAACCAGCTCCGCGCCAAGGGCGAGGAGCTCTACGCCGCGGTCATCGACGCGGCGACGCTGCGCCTGCGGCCCATCCTGATGACCACCGGCGCCATGGTGCTGGGTGCCGCGCCGCTGGCGTTCGCCACGGGCGCGGGCGCCGAATCGCGGACCCAGATCGGCTGGGTGATCGTCGGCGGGATGACCTTCGGCACGCTGCTGACGCTGTTCGTCGTTCCCACCGCCTATACGCTGCTGGCGGGAATCCAGGTCCGGCTGCCGCACCCCAAGCTGGCGCCGGCGAAGCCCGTTGCGCATCCGGACGCCGCCGACTGACCTCGCTTCCGGTGGTGCTCCGCCGCGGCGCGTGCCCCTGTCGAATCGGGCGCCGCAGCGGGCGGATGCCGGCGCCTTGCAACCACGCCGTCGCCGATTTGCAATAGAATCGCCCTACCAAGTCGGCACCATAGCCGATTGCCCGTTCCAACGAGGAGGAATCATGTCGCAATCGTCTTTCCGGTCTCCGGCGCGCCGCGCTGGCCGTCGTACATTGCCGGTTTCGCGATGCAGGCCGAGGCGGCCACCGAAGTCCAGTTCTGGCACGCGATGACCGGCGCCAACAACGACCGCATCAACAATCTGGCCAAGCGATTCAACGAGAGCCAGGCCGACTACAAGGTCAACGCCGTCTACAAGGGAAGCTATCCCGAGGCGATGGCGGCGGCCATCGCCGCGTTCCGCGCGGGCAGCGCGCCGGCGATCCTCCAGGTCTTCGAGGTCGGCACCGCGACCATGATGTCGGCGAAGGGCGCGATCAAGCCGGTCCACCAGGTGATGGCCGACGCCGGCGAGAAATTCGATCCGAAGAGCTACGTGCCGGCGGTGGCGGGCTATTACACGAACACCAAGGGCCAGATGCTGTCGTTCCCGTTCAACAGCTCGACGACCGTGTTCTATTACAACATGGACGCGTTCGAGAAGGCCGGCCTCGACCCCAACCAGCCGCCGGCGACCTGGCAGGCCGTCGTTGCCGCCGCCGCCAAGATCAAGGCCGCCGGCGTGCTGCCGTGCAGCTACACGACCGGCTGGCAGTCGTGGGTGCAGCTCGAGAGCTTCTCGGCCTGGCACAACGTCCCGTTCGCGACCGAGGAGAACGGTTTCGCCGGCAACGACCCGAAGCTCGTCTTCAACGGGCCGATCCAGATCCGGCACATCCAGAACATGCAGGACTGGCAGAAGAAGGGCTACTTCACCTACGCGGGCCGCAAGAACGAGCCCGAGGCGAAGTTCTACAGCGGCGAATGCGCGATGATGACGACATCGTCCGCCGGCTACGGCACCGTCAAGCAGAACGCCAAGTTCAAGTTCGGCGTCTCGGCACTGCCCTACTACGCCGACGTCCAGGGCGCGCCGCAGAACACGATCATCGGCGGCGCGAGCCTCTGGGTGATGGGCGGCAAGTCGAAGGAGGAGTACAAGGCCGTCGCCAAGTTCCTCACCTTCCTCTCGCGGCCCGAGATCCAGGCCGAGTTCCACCAGACCACCGGCTACCTGCCGATCACGATGGCGGCCTACGAGCTGACCAAGCAGTCGGGATTCTACGAAAAGAACCCCGGCACCGACGTCTCGGTCAAGCAGATGATCGTGAAGACGACCGACAAGTCGCGCGGCATCCGCCTCGGCAACTTCGTGCAGATCCGCGACATCATCGACGAGGAGCTGGAGGGCGTCTGGAGCGGCAAGAAGACCGCGAAGGAGGCGCTGGACGCGGCGGTGACGCGCGGCAACGAACAGATCCAGAAATTCGCGAAGACGGCCAAGTAGCGGTCGCGCTCGGGCGCCGCCGGGGCGCGCCATCGCTGGATCCGGACGCCGCCGCCCTCGTGGCCGTGGCGACCGGCGACGCAATCACGCTTCGGCAGCGAAACGGGGGAGGGACGGTGCTTCGCAGCTGCGCGATGAATGCCGGCAGCGCCGACGTTTCGGCGGCCTAGGCTATGGCCACCGAGAAGCGCGTCGTCTTTCGCTCGCGCTGGCTGCCGTACGCGCTGGTCGCTCCGCAGATCGCGATCACGCTGGTCTTCTTCTTCTGGCCCGCCGGCCAGGCGCTCTGGCAGTCGGTGCTGCTGCAGGATCCGTTCGGCATCACGACCGAGTTCGTCGGCCTCGACAATTTCAAGGCGCTTTTCAACGACGAGTTCTACCTCGCGTCGTTCAAGGTCACCGCGGTGTTTTCCGCGCTCGTCGCCGGCATCGGGCTCGCGTTCTCGCTGGTCCTCGCGGTCTTTGCCGACCGGGTGATCCGGGGCGCCACCGCGTACAAGACATTGCTGATCTGGCCCTACGCCGTCGCGCCGGCGGTGGCGGCGGTGCTGTGGCTGTTCCTGTTCAACCCGACGCTCGGCGTGGTCGCGCACTGGCTGAAATCGGCGGGCGTGCCCTGGGACCCGCTCCTCGACGGCGGCGACGCGCTGATCATGGTGGTCGTCGCCGCCGTCTGGAAGCAGGTCAGCTACAACTTCCTGTTCTTCCTCGCCGGCCTGCAGTCGATCCCGAAATCGCTGATCGAGGCGGCGGCGATCGACGGCGCGGGCCCGGCGCGGCGGTTCTGGACCATCGTCTTCCCGCTGCTGTCGCCGACGACGTTCTTCCTGCTCGTCGTCAACGTCGTCTACGCGTTCTTCGACACCTTCGCGATCATCGACGCGGCCACTGGCGGCGGACCCGCGCAGGCCACCGAGATCCTGGTCTACAAGGTCTACCACGACGGCTTCAAGGCGCTCGACCTCGGCGGCTCCGCGGCGCAGTCGGTGGTGCTGATGGCGATCGTGATCGCGCTGACGGTGGTCCAGTTCCGCTACGTCGAGCGCAAGGTCCAGTACTGACGCATCGTTGCCATGGTCGAAAAACGCCCGGCGCTGACTTTCCTCACCCACGCCGTCGTGGTGCTGGGCATCGCGATCCTCGCGCTGCCGGTGTACGTGACCTTCGTCGTGTCCACGCTCGCGGTCGACCAGGTGCTCCAGGCGCCGATGCCGCTGATCCCGGGCAGCCACCTGCTCGAGAACTACGCGGCGGTGCTCGCCCACGGCGCGGGCATGTCCGGAGCCGGCGTCGGGCGGATGATGTTCAACAGCCTGGTCACGGCGATGGTGATCGCGGTGGGCAAGATCGCGATTTCGCTCGCGTCGGCGTTCGCGATCGTCTATTTCCGGTTCCGGTTCCGGAATTTCCTGTTCTGGATGATCTTCGTGACGCTGATGCTCCCCGTCGAGGTGCGCATCCTGCCGACCTACAAGGTGGTCTCTGACCTGCACATGCTCGACACCTACGCCGGACTCACCATTCCGCTGATCGCGTCGGCGACGGCGACGTTCCTGTTCCGGCAGTTCTTCCTGACGATCCCCGACGAGCTCACCGAGGCGGCGCGCATCGACGGCGCCGGGCCGCTGCGCTTCTTCTGGGACGTCGTGGTGCCGATGTCGAGGACGAACATCGCGGCGCTGTTCGTCATTCTTTTCATCTACGGCTGGAACCAGTACCTGTGGCCGCTGCTGGTGACGACCGACGAGTCGATGTATACGACCGTCATCGGCATCAAGCGCATGATCGCCGGCGGCGACGCCGCGACCGAGTGGAACCTGGTCATGGCCACGGCGATGCTGGCGATGCTGCCGCCGGTGCTGGTCGTGGTGCTGATGCAGAAATGGTTCGTCAAGGGGCTCGTCGATTCGGAGAAGTGACGCGGAGATCGCGGCATCCGTCGCGACGGCAGAGGCAAGGACAAAGACAGAGGCGAAGCAGAGAAGATGGCCCAGGTCCAGTTCCGCAATGCAAGCAAGAGCTACGGCCAGGTCGCCGTGATCCACGGCATCGAGATGGAGGTCGCCGACGGCGAGTTCGTCGTCATCGTGGGGCCCTCCGGCTGCGGCAAGTCGACGCTGCTGCGGATGGTCGCGGGGCTCGAGCAGATCACCTCGGGCGAGATCGTCATCGGCGAGCGCGTCGTCAACGACCTCGAGCCCAAGGACCGCGACATCGCCATGGTGTTCCAGAACTACGCGCTCTACCCGCACATGAGCGTTTTCGACAACATGGCCTACGGTCTCAAGATCCGCGGCATGCCGAAGGACGAGATCGGGCAGCGGGTGCAGCGCGCGGCCGACATCCTGGAGCTGGAGCCGCTGCTCTCTCGCCGGCCGCGCGCAGCTCTCGGGCGGCCAGCGGCAGCGCGTGGCCATGGGCCGCGCCATCGTCCGCGAGCCCGCCGTGTTCCTGTTCGACGAGCCGCTGTCGAACCTCGACGCGAAGCTCCGCGTGCAGATGCGCTTCGAGATCCAGAAGCTGCACCGGCGCCTGCAGACGACCAGCCTGTACGTGACGCACGACCAGGTCGAGGCGATGACGCTGGCGCACCGGATGCTGGTGATGAACGCCGGTCGCGCCGAGCAGATCGGAACGCCGATGGAGGTGTACGAGAATCCGGCGACGCAGTTCGTCGCCGGTTTCATCGGATCGCCGTCGATGAACTTCCTTGCCGGCCGGTCGGAAGGCGGCGGGCGGATCGCGCTGGACCACGGCGGCGCGCTCTCGCATGCCGAAGGCTCCGCGGAGGCCGGCCGCGCCGTCACCGTCGGGCTGCGGCCCGAGCATCTGCTGCCCTGCGCGGAGTCCGAGGCCATGTTTTCCGCGCGGGTGGAGATGGTCGAGCAGCTGGGCGCCGACACGCTGGTGCATCTCGCGCGCGGCAGGGATCTGCTGACCGCGCGGCTGCCGCACGGCGCGATTCCGGAGGTCGCGTCGACGATGCACCTCACCGCGGGCTCCACCCACGTCTACCTCTTCGACGCCGCCAGCGGCGTCCGGATCCGCTGACATGACGACAGACAACGCGCAGGATTGGCCGTACCCCCGCCTCATCGCCCATCGCGGCGCCGGCGAGCAGGCGCCCGAGAACACGCTGACCGCGATGCGCGTCGGGCACGCCCACGGGTACCGGATGTTCGAATTCGACGTGAAGCTCGCGGCCGACAACGTCGCCTTCCTGCTGCACGACGCCACGCTGGAGCGCACGACGACGGGCCGCGGCCGCGCCGACGCACTGCCGTGGCGCGAGCTTTCGCGGCTCGATGCGGGCGGCTGGCACTCGGCGAAGTACGCCGGCGAGCCGCTGCCGACGCTCGCCGCGATCGCGCGCTGGGCGCGCACGCACGGGGTCGCCTGCAACATCGAAATCAAGCCGACCCCGGGCCGCGAGCGCGAGACGGGCGGCGCGGTCGCGCTGGACGCGACGGCGCTGTGGCGCGACGCCGACGTGCCGCCGCTGCTGTCGTCGTTTTCCGAGGACGCGCTCGCTGCCGCGATGGAAGCGGCGCCGGCGCTGCCGCGCGCGCTGCTACTGGACGCCGTGCCCGCCGATTGGCAGGGCCGTCTCGCCCGTCTGAAGTGCGTCGCGATCGACGTCGATCACGCGGCGTTGTCCGCCGATGTCGTCGGAGAGGTCCGGCGTGCCGGCTACCGCGTGCTGTGCTTACACCCCGAATGCCGCGGAGCGCATCGCCGAGCTCGCCGCCTGGGGCGTCGACGGCATCATCACCGACGCCGTGGATCGCATCCCGGCCGATACGCTGCCGCCGGCGTCGCCGTTGTGATGGGCGAGGAACGAGCTCCGGCCGCTCGTTGCGGTGACGCCTCCGCAATCGCCACGCCCGTCCCGTACCCCGACATTCACGTCGGCTGCGCGACCGGCCGCCTGATCTCGCGCTCGTCGATCGGCAGGTTGATGAGACCCGCGGCGATGCCGAGTGCGATGGCGATCCACCACACGACGTCGTAGCTGCCGGTGGTGTCGTAGAGGCGACCGCCGAGCCACGCGCCGAGGAAGCTGCCGACCTGGTGGCTGAAGAACGTGACCCCCGAAAGCATGCCGAGATAGCGCACGCCGAAGATCTGCGCGACGATGCTGTTGGTCGGCGGCACGGTGGACAGCCACAGCAGGCCGAGCGCGACCGCGAAGGCGTAGACGGTCCACTGCGAGAGCGGCAGCACGAGGAACAGCGCGAACACCGCCGCGCGGGCGAAATAGATCGCCGACAGGATGTAGCGCCTCGGCATCCGGCTGCCCAGCCAGCCCGTTGCGTAGGTGCCGACGATGTTGAAGAGCCCGATCAACGCCAGCGCCGTCACCGCGACGTGCGGTGCCATTCCCCTGTCGGCCAGGTAGGCGGGCAGGTGCACGCCGACGAACACCAGCTGGAATCCGCAGACGAAGAACCCCAGCGTGAGCAGGACGTAGCCGCGATGACCGAGCGCCTCGCGCACCGCCGCGCCCGCCGACTGCACGAAGGCATGGTTCGTCGACAGCTGCTTCTCGTAGATCGCCGCGGTCAGCGGAATGATGAGCAGCGCGACCGCGGCCAGCGCCAGCAGCGCGCCGTGCCAGCCGAGATGCGACAGCAGCCATTGCGTCAGCGGCAGCATCGCGAACTGCCCGAACGAGCCCGCCGCGGCGGAGACGCCCAGCGCCATGCTCCGCTTCTCCGGCGGGTACTTGCGACCGAGCACGCCGGCGACGACGGAAAAGGTGACGCCGGCGAGTCCGATGCCGATCAGGATGCCGGCCGTCAGCACCATGGTCACCGGCGTGGTGGCGTAGGCCATGGTGGCGAGCCCGGCGACGTAGAGCAGGCCGCAGACGGAAGCGACCCGGTGCGCGCCGAAGCGGTCGGCGAACATTCCGGCGAAGGGCGTCGCCGCGCCGAACACCAGATTCTGGACTGCCATCGCCAGCGCGAAGGTCTCACGGCCCCAGTGCAGGTCCGCGCTCATCGGCTGCAGGAAGAGGCCGAAGCCGTGACGGATCCCCAGCGACAGCGTCAGGATCAAACCGCTCGCGACCAGAACGACGGTGGGGCTGCGCCACTCGGCGCGCGACGTCACGGGGTTCACGGCATTCCTCCGATTGCGGATCAGCGGCTGCGGCCGCCGGGATCCGGATGCAGCGTCTCGACTTCGCCGAGCAGCGCGACCAGCCTGTCGAGCTTCGCGGTCCCGAGCCTGGCCGCGACCTGCGTCTGGACGCGCTTCCAGTGCGGCAGCGCGTCGCGGACCGCGGTTTCGCCGGCGCGCGTCAGCGACACCTCGCGCGTGCGCGCGTCGCTTCCGGCGGCGATCGCGACCAGGCCGCGCTGGACCAGCGAATCGAGGTTCCGCGAAAGCGCGGAACGATCGAGGAGCAGCCGCCCGGCAAGCTCGGACACGCGCACCGTGCCGTCGCGCGACAGCGTTCGCAGCAGCGAGAACTGCGTCACCCGCAGGCCCGCCGGCGCCATGGCGTCGTCGTAGAGCTGCGTCAGCGCGCGCGCGGCGCGGCGCAGCCGCCCGCAGGTGCAGGCGGCGGATGCGGCGGGGACGTCGGGACGCATGGTGGCGGGGCGGAGTCGTAAAGCGGGCATATGCACGCAATTAGGAGTCTATGCACGTTTTCGGTGGAACGCAAGACGCTGCGCACGTCAATGAGTGCCGTCCTGCTCGCGAAAACGGGCATTCGGAAACGCCGTCATACCCGCGAAAACGGACATTCGGAAACGCCGTCATACCCGCGAAAACGAGCATTCGGAAACGCCGTCATACTCGCGAAAGCGGGCATTCGGAAACGCCGTCATACCCGCGAAAACGGGCATTCGGAAACGCCGTCATACTCGCGAAAGCGGGCATTCGGAAACCCCGTCGTTCCCGCGAAAGCGGGAACCCAGCGTCTTGCGTCGAACGCCACTGGGTCCCCGCGTTCGCGGGGACGACGAGCTTTTGTCGCGTCGCCGACGATTTTCGCTCGCCGGGACGACGAGCGCATTTGCGAAAGCATCGCGCAGTTCCGCAACGACCAACAACCTACGCCCAACCTTTCGCGCGCGTGACGGCCTTCTCCCAACCTGCCCGCAGCTCGGCGACGCGATCGCGCGCCATCGCCGGCTCGAAGGTCCGGTCCACCTGCCAGTTGGCGCCGACCTCGGCGGAATCCTTCCAGTAGCCGACGGCGAGTCCGGCGAGATAGGCGGCGCCGAGCGCGGTGGTCTCCAGCACCCTCGGCCGCACCACCGGCACGCCGAGCAGGTCGGCCTGGAACTGCATCAGCAGGTTGTTCGCCGCGGCGCCGCCGTCGACGCGCAGTTCGGTCAGCGTGATCCCGGCGTCGCGCTCGCATCGCGGCGAGCACGTCGGCGCTCTGGTAGGCGATCGCCTCCAGCGCGGCGCGGGCGATGTGCGCCGCGGTCGTGCCGCGGGTCAGGCCGACCATCGCGCCGCGCGCATACGGGTCCCAGTGCGGCGCGCCGAGGCCGGCGAAGGCCGGCACCAGATAGACGCCGCCGTTGTCGGGAACCGCCGCGGCCAGCGCCTCGACCTCGCCGCGGAGCTGGATGAGCCCAGGCCGTCGCGCAGCCACTGCACGACGGCGCCGGCGATGAAGACGCTGCCTTCGAGCGCGTACTCGAGTGCCGTTGCCGCGATCCCAGGCGACGGTCGTCAGCAGGCTGTTGGCCGAGGCGACGGCCTGGGCGCCGGTGTTCATCAGCATGAAGCAGCCGGTGCCGTAGGTGTTCTTGGCCAGGCCGGGCGAGTGGCAGGCCTGGCCGAACAGCGCCGCCTGCTGGTCGCCGGCGATGCCGGCGATCGGCACCGTCGCGCCGCCGATCGACGCGTTCGGCCGTACACGCCCGACGAACGGCACGACGCGCGGCAGCACCGCGCGCGGAACGTCGAGCAGCGCGCAGCAGCTCGTCGTCCCAGTCGCCGGTGTGGATGTTGAAGAGCAGCGTGCGGGTGGCGTTGGACGCATCGGTGACGTGCGCCGCGCCGCCGGTCAGGTTCCAGACCAGCCAGGTGTCGATGGTGCCGAAGGCGAGTTCGCCGCGCGCGGCGCGCTGCGCGGGCGCCGGGCACGTGGTCGAGCAGCCACTTGAGCTTGGTGCCGGAGAAATAGGCGTCGAGCACGAGGCCGGTCTTCGCTGCGAACAGCGCCGCGTGGCCCTCGGCGCGCGAGCTGCGTCGCAATGAGCCGCGGTGCGCCGGTCCTGCCAGACGATGGCGTTGGCGAGCGGCTGGCCGGTCGCGCGGTCCCAGAGGACCGTCGTCTCGCGCTGGTTGGTGATGCCGATGGCGGCGATGTCGGCGGCGCCTGATGCCCGCCTTGGCGAGGGCCTCGTGCAGGACGCCCGACTGCGTCGCCCAGATTTCCTCGGGGTCGTGCTCGACCCAGCCCGGCTGCGGAAAGATCTGGCGGAATTCCTGTCTGCGCGGCGGCGCGGATGGTGCCCGCGTGATCGAACACGATGGCGCGCGAACTGGTCGTGCCCTGATCGAGAGCGAGGATGAACGACATCGGCAGGCCTTCGGGTGGCGGGATCGAGGAGGTCTTGCCCAGGCGCCGTCGGTTGCGGCATACGCGCGCGGCGGCTTAGAATACGGCCCACGCCTTGCGGCGGCGTCTTCGCTGCCGACATTGTAGCCACATCCGGCACGTCGGCCGGAAACACGAAGCGCCGCTGCCGCCGCCCTACCCGCAACCCGCGTTCTCCGATGCCGCTTCCGCCGAGCCCGACTCCGCGCCAACGCCTGCACGTGCGTCGGATCACCTATGAGGGCTGGCAGCGCGACGACGGCCTCTTCGACGTCGACGCGCACCTCGTCGACGCCAAGGACCACGACTTCGAGTTGCTGACCGGCGTGCGCCCCGCGCGCGAAGCCGTCCACGACATGTGGGTTCGCGTGACCATCGATCGCGGCTACGTCGTCCGGGCGATCGAGGTTCGGACCGACGGCATGCCGTATCCGGACGTCTGCGATCGCATCGAGCCGGCCTACGGCAGGCTCGTCGGCGCGAACCTCGTCAGCGGCTTCCGGAAGCGCCTGCACGAGACGATGGGAGGGATCCGCGGCTGCACGCACGTCACGGAGCTCCTCGCGTCCCTGCCCACCGCCGCCGTGCAGACCTTCGCCGGTCTCAGGCGCGAGGACGAAGGCGAGGGCAAGCCGTTTCAGCTCGATCGCTGCCATGCGCTCGATACCACGACCGACGCGGTCCGCCGTTACTACCCCAGGTGGTATCGCGGCACGCAGCCGGTTCCCGTCAAGGAGCATCCGTGAAGATCCACGAGTACCAGGGCAAGGAAATATTCCGCAAGTTCGGGATGCCGACGCCGCGCGGCATTCCCGCATTCAGCGTGGACGAGGCGGTAAAGGCCGCCGAGGCGCTCGGCGGGCCGGTGTGGGTGGTGAAGGCGCAGGTGCACGCGGGCGGGCGCGGCAAGGGCGGAGGGGTCAAGCTCGCGCGCTCGATCGACGAGGTCCGCGAGCTTTCCGGGAAGATCCTCGGCATGCAGCTCGTCACGCACCAGACGGGTCCCGGCGGCCAGAAGGTGCGCCGCCTGCTGATCGAAGAGGGCGCCGATATCAGGAAGGAGCTCTACGTCGCGATGGTCGTCGACCGCGCGACGCAACGCGTCTGCCTGATGGCGAGTTCCGAAGGCGGCATGGACATCGAGGAGGTCGCCGCGAAGACGCCGGAGAAGATCCACAAGGTGTTCATCGATCCGGCGAAGGGCCTGACCGGCGCCGAGGCCGACGACGTCGCGCGCCGGATCGGCATACCCGAGGCGAGCGTCGCGCAGGCCCGCGCGGTGCTGCAGTCGCTCTACCGCGCGTTCGACGAGACCGACGCCTCGCTGGCCGAGATCAATCCGCTGATCGTCACCGGCGACGGCCGGATCATCGCGCTCGACGCGAAGCTCAACTTCGACTCGAACGGGCTGTTCCGTCATCCGGAGATCGTCGCCATGCGCGACCTCGACGAGGAGGACCCGGCGGAAATCGAGGCGTCAAAGTTCGACCTCTCGTATATCTCGCTCGACGGCGACATCGGCTGCCTCGTCAACGGCGCCGGCCTCGCGATGGCGACGATGGACACGATCAAGCTCTACGGGGGCACGCCGGCGAACTTTCTCGACGTCGGAGGCGGCGCGACGGCGGAAAAGGTGACCGAGGCCTTCAAGATCATGCTGAAGAACCCGGGGCTGAAGGCGATCCTGGTCAACATCTTCGGCGGCATCATGAAATGCGACACCATCGCCGAAGGCGTCGTGGCGGCGTCGAAGGCGGTGGCGCTGGACGTGCCGCTCGTCGTGCGGATGAAGGGCACCAACGAAGACCTGGGAAAGAAGATTCTGGCCGATTCCGGCCTGCCGATCATCACCGCCGCCAACATGGCGGAGGCCGCGGAGAAGGTCGTCGCGGCGGCGAAGGGAAAGCATTGATCAACACGGAACTTGGATAAAACCCTCTCAAAATTGTTTGTCGTCTCCGCGAACGCAACAAAGGATCGTCGTCCCCGCGACTCAACATAGCAACGTCGTCCACGCGAACGCTACAAAGGATCGTCGTCCCCGCGAACGCGGGGACCCAGCGACTTTGAGCCCAATGGACAAGGTTTTTTATGTCTATATCCTGGCAAGCCAGCGTAACGGCACCCTGTACATCGGCGTTACGTCGAACCTGAGCCAGCGCGTCTGGCAGCACAAGGAAGGCTTTGTCGAAGGATTCACGAAGCAAAATGACATAAAGCAACTTGTCTGGTACGAACAGCACGAGAATGCAGAAAGCGCGATTGGCCGCGAGAAACAGCTCAAGAAATGGAACCGCGCCTGGAAGGTCGAGTTGATCGAGGCGCGCAACCCGTATTGGAACGATCTGTATGCGGAGATCATCATCTGACGACACTGGGTTCCGGCGTTCGCGGGAACGACGGATATGGTTCCCGGTTCCGCGTTTGCTGGAACGACGGAATATTGGGTTCCCAGGTTTGCGGGAACGACGGCATAACGAAAATTGAATGACGCTTTCGCGCGGACGACGGACAAGGAACACCCGATGAGCATTCTGATCAACCGCAACACCAAAGTCATCACCCAGGGAATCACCGGCAAGACCGGGCAGTTCCACACCCGGATGTGCCGCGACTACGCCAACGGCAGGAACTGCTACGTCGCGGGCGTCAACCCGAAGAAGGCCGGCGAGGATTTCGAGGGGATCCCGATCTACGCGACGGTCAAGGACGCGAAGGCGGCCACCGGCGCGTCGGTAAGCGTCATCTACGTGCCGCCGCCGTTCGCCGCCGCGGCCATCGACGAGGCCGTCGAAGCGGGGCTCGACCTGGTCGTGTGCATCACCGAAGGCATTCCGGTGCGCGACATGATCAGGACGCGGCAGAGGATGCTGGGGAAGGCGACGCTGCTCCTCGGGCCCAACTGCCCCGGCGTCATCACGCCCGACGAGATCAAGATCGGGATCATGCCCGGCCACATCCATCGGCAGGGGCGCATCGGGGTCGTTTCCCGCTCGGGCACGCTGACCTACGAAGCGGTGGGCCAGCTGACCGAACTCGGTCTCGGCCAGTCGACGGCGGTGGGCACCGGCGGCGACCCGGTGAACGGGCTGAAGCACATCGACGTGCTGCGCCTGTTCAACGACGACCCCGACACCGATGCCGTGGTGATGATCGGCGAGATCGGCGGCACTGACGAAGAGACTGCGGCGCAGTGGGCGAAGGACCACATGAAGAAGCCGATCGTCGGCTTCATTGCCGGCGTCACGGCGCCCCCGGGCAAGCGCATGGGTCACGCCGGCGCGATCATTTCCGGCGGCAAGGGCACCGCGAACGAAAAGCTGTCGGTCATGGAGGCCTGCGGCATCAAGGTCACGCGGAATCCGGCGGAAATGGGGAAACTGCTGAAGTCGGTGCTGTGACGCCGCACCCTGCCGCAGTTGCTTTGCCCACCGCGGCCGGCGCGGTGACGCAGTTGCGGATGGAGGACGGAGAACGTAGATGGAGATGACCGCGCCGCAATTCTGGATTGCGGGACTCGAGATCATCGTCATCAACATCCTGTTGTCGGGCGACAACGCGGTGGTGATCGCGCTCGCCTGCCGGAACCTCCCGCCAAAGCAGCGCCGGCTCGGCATTTTCTACGGCGTGATCGGCGCCGTGGTGCTGCGGATCATGCTCACGTTCTTCGCGGTGCAGTTGCTGCTGCTTCCCTACCTGCAGCTCATCGGCGCCGTGCTGCTCGTCTGGATCGGGATCAAGCTGATCGCCGAAGACGACGGCGACGAGCACGCGGTGCAGTCCAGCGATCGCCTGATCTCGGCCGTGAAGACCGTCATCGTCGCCGACCTGGTGATGAGCATCGACAACGTGATCGGCGTCGCCGGCGCCGCGAAGGGCAGCCTGCCTCTGCTGGTGTTCGGGCTGGTCGTCAGCATCCCGCTCGTCGTCGTCGGCAGTCAGCTGATCATGAAGCTGATCGAGCGCTTCGCGTGGCTGGTGATCGCCGGCGGCGGGCTGCTGGGCTACATCGCCGGGGAGATCGCGACGCAGGATGCCGTGGTGAAGCCCTGGATCGACACCCGGGCGCCGGAACTGCACTGGCTCGCGCCGGCGGTCGGCGTGGCGATCGTCGTTGGCGCCGGGGTCTGGCTCACGCGGCGGCACAAGCGCACGGCGGGGCCATGAACGACCTCGCGGGATTCCGGAAACGCCGATCGCCGGTGCGTTCGCGCCTGCGCCTGGACGGCGGCGTCCGCGCCGCGATCATGAAACGGCCGTCACCGGCCGGTCGGGCCGCGCCCTGCTCGCTACAATCGCGGCGGGCCGTTACACTCGCAGCACTGATCCCGATCAGTCCGCCAGGCGGCCCTGGCGCTTCCCGAACCTGCCACCGATGACCGAACGAGCTGCTCTCGACTGCGCCACCCTGTCCCATCCGGGAATGGTCCGCTCGCACAACGAGGATTCGGTGTTCGTCGACGGCGACGCCGGAATCGCGGTGCTCGCCGACGGCATGGGCGGATACAACGCGGGCGAGGTTGCCAGCGGCATCGCCGTCAACGTGATCAGCACTGGAATGCTCCCCGAGCTGCGGTCGGGCCGGGAGCTTTCGAAGGTCGACATCAGCAGCGGCCTCACACATGCCGCGCTGCTCCTCCAGCAGCAGATCGCTTCCGCAAACAAGGGCATCTACGAAGCGGCGCAGGCCCGCGCCGAGTGCGCGGGGATGGGCACGACCGTCGTCACCGTGGTGTTCTGCGGCAACCGGGTCAGCATCGGCCATATCGGCGACTCGCGCTGCTACCGGCTGCGCGGCGAAAAATTCGAGCAGCTGACGCACGATCATTCGCTGCTGCAGGAGCAGATCGACAGCGGCCAGCTGACCCAGGAGCAGGCCAAGTTCTCGCTCAACAAGAACCTGGTCACGCGCGCGCTGGGCATCGAGGCGATCGTCCCCGCGGACATCGTCGAATACCGGGTCGAGGCGAACGACATCTATCTCCTCAACTCGGACGGACTCACCGACATGGTCGAGCCCGAGATCATCCGCTCGATCATCGAGGCTAAGCGCGCCGACATCGCCGAAGCTGCGGCCGACCTCATCGACCTCGCCAACCAGAACGGCGGGCGCGACAATATCTCGGTGATTCTCGTCCGCGTGCCGCCGGAGTTCCTCCCGACGCCGGGCTGGGCACAGCGCTGGCTGGCGAAGAAGCGCGCTTCCTAGGAGCCGACGTGGGCAAGCTGGTGCTCTATCTTGCGGACGGCACGACGCTCGACGTGAAGCTCGACCGGGAGCGGACGACGATCGGCCGCCGCGCCGACAACGACGTGTGCCTGCCGTATCCGGCGGTGAGCGCCGAGCACGCGGCGGTTGTCACCATCCTCGCGGACTCGTTCCTCGAGGACCTGGGCAGCACCAACGGCACGCAGGTGAACGGCAAGGCGATCACCAAGCATTTCCTGCGCGATGGCGAGGAAATCGAGATCGGCCGGCAACGCCTCATCTATGTCGAGGACGATTCGCGGATGCTCGAGCCGATGCCTCCGGCGGCGGTGCGCGAGGCGCGCCTGGCGGCAGAAAGGGCCGAGGCCGACCGGCGGTCGGCCGAGTCCACGCTGCCCGGAAAGCAGCCGGTCGCCCGGCCGCCGCGCTCGCCGCGCGCGCAGCCCGAAGCCTCGTTGTCCAACATCGAGAAATTCATCGCTTCGGAGATGCAATCCGACGAGCCCGACCGCGAGCCGGCCGCATCGGTCCCCGCTGGCAGCACCGCCCGCGGTGGAAGCGGCCGCGCCGCCGGTCGCCGCGATTCGCGTGACGACGGGCCCCAGCGCGGGCCGCGAGGTTGTACTCGACAAGGACGAGATCCTGGTCGGCCGCGTGGGGTTGCAGGTTGCGGCCGTCCGTCGCTCGGGTGCCGGTATGCACCTGGTGGCCGTCGAGGGTGCGGCGCCCCCCCGCGTCAACGGCGAGCCGGTCACGGCCGAAGGGACACCGCTGGCCCTGGGCGATGTTCTCGACGTGGCGGGCACCGAACTCAAGGTGGTGCTGGCCGGCGGTCGCGAATCGCTCTGATTCCGGCTACGCAAAGCTGCTTCGGGCGGTCGGAATGCCCGCAACCGGGCAGCGCGCGCCATGCAGCCTGACGTACTGCGTCACCTGTAGCACGCTCTGCGTCGGTCCGCGTCCGCCGGGTCCGCGGTAGTCCGCCGCAGGTCCGGATTCATTCCGTACGCTCGAAAGTGCGCGTTTTCTCGTTTCCTTGTAATTCAACAGGTTGGAAACGTTTTCCCGATCCTCGGCCCGACCTTTCACCGGCTGGCACATCGCTTGCTCATGAAAGGGCAGCATCGCTGGGTGCGCGAGAGTCCGATCACATTTCAATCAAAGGAGACGGGAAAATGAAACGAATTCAACAAGGCTTCACACTGATCGAACTGATGATCGTCGTCGCGATCATCGGCATCCTGGCGGCCATCGCGCTGCCAGCGTATCAGGACTATATCGTCCGGTCGAAGGTCACGGAAGGTCTGGGCATGGCGGCGGCGTGCAAGACGTCGGTTGTCGAATTCTATTCGTCGCGAGCCAATACCTTCCCGGCGAACATTACCGAAGCCGGCTGCAGCACGGCAGCGACGCAGTATGTCAACAGCCTCAACGTGACCGGAGCGGGAGTCATTACCGTCACGTTCGCCGCGCTCGGCGGCACCACGGCCGGCGGCGAGACGGTGATCTATACGCCTACGGCGAACGCCAGCAACGCCGCGATCCTCGACTGGACTTGCAACACCGGCACCATGCCCTCGAAATATCGCCCGGCGGTGTGTCGCTGATAGCATCTGCGCAATGAAAAAGGGCCCGGCTTCGGCCGGGCTTTTTTTTCGTCTCCGGCCCCGCGTCACTGTCCCGTGCTGCCGAATCCTCCCGCGGCGCGCGCGCGCTGGTCGAAAATTCGTCGACCACCTCGAACGCCGCCTGCACGACCGGCACGATGACCAGCTGCGCGAGCCGCTCCAGCGGCTGCAGCGTGTAGTGATACGCGCCGCGATTCCAGCAGCTCACCATCAGCTGTCCCTGGTAGTCCGAGTCGATCAGGCCGACGAGATTGCCGAGCACGATGCCGTGCTTGTGGCCGAGGCCCGAGCGCGGAAGGATCAGCGCGGCGAGTCCCGGATCGGCGATGTGGATCGCCACGCCGGTGGGGATGAGCTCGACCTGTCCGGGGGCGAGCGTCAGCGGCGCGTCGATGCAGGCGCGCAGGTCCATGCCGGCCGACCCGGGCGTCGCGTACGCGGGCAGCGACGCGCGGATGCGCTCGTCGAGGATGCGGAGGGCGATGGTCGCTGCGGCGGATGTCATGCGCGGGCTGCTCCTGGAACCGAATCCACGTGGGGGCGGATCACCGTTCGGAAAGCCGCGCGCGATCTCGGCGACCAGCCGCCGCGCGAGCGCGAGCTTGTCCATGCGCGGCAGCGGGTGCGCGCCGGCGTCGTCGAGCAGCGTCACCTCGTTGTCGTCGCTGCCGAGCGCGTCCTGCGCGCGGTTGGCGACGATCAGCGGCAGCTTCTTGCGCCGGCGCTTCTCCTCGGCGTGCCGCAGCGACGTCGTGGCTCTCGGCGGCGAAACCGACGCAGTACGGCGCGCCGGGCCGCGCGGCGACCGTCGCCAGGATGTCGACCGTCGGCTTCAGCGTGATGCGTCAGCGGCCGTCCGTCCTTCTTGAGCTTCTGCTCCGACGCCGCCAGCGGCGTGTAATCGGCGACCGCGGCCACGGCGATGAAGACGTCGCAGGCTGCGATTCGCCCCTCGACCGCCGCCGCCATGTCCGCGGCGCTCATCACGTCGACGCGATCGACGCCGGCGGGCGTCGGCAGCGCGGTCGGTCCGCTGACCAGCGTCACCGTCGCGCCGGCCTCGGCGGCGGCCTGCGCCAGCGCGTAGCCCATCTTGCCCGAGCTCGCGTTGGTGATGCCGCGCACCGGGTCGATCGCCTCGAACGTCGGGCCGGCGGTCAGCAGCACGCGCTTGCCCGCCAGCAGCTTCGGCTGCGCGCACGCGACCACCGCGGCGAAGATTTCCTCGGGCTCCGAGCATCCGGCCCTCGCCGGTTTCGCCGCAGGCCTGGTCGCCGCTGCCCGGGCCGAGGACGACGACGCCGTCGGCGACGAGCCGCGCGACGTTGCGCTGGGTCGCGGCGTTCGCCCACATCTGGCGGTTCATCGCCGGCGCCACGAAGCAGCGCGCAGTCGCGCGCCAGCGCACAGCGTCGACAGCAGATCGTCGGCGTGGCCGTTGGCGATCTTGGCGAGGAAGTCGGCCGAGGCCGGCGCGACGACGATCGGCGTCGGCGCCGCGCGACAGATCGATGTGGCCCATGCCGTTGTCGGCGCCCGACGCCCACAGGTCGGTGTGCACCGGGTTGCCGGACAGCGCCTGCAGCGTGATCGGCGCGATGAAGCGGCACGCGCCCGGCGTCATCACCACGTCGACGGTCACGCCCGCCTTGACGAACAGGCGCGCGAGCTCGGCCGACTTGTACGCGGCGATGCCGCCGGTCAGGCCGAGCACGATCCGGACAAGCGGATTTCCTAGCGTGGTCATCATCCCTGCGGCCAATGCGGTGCGCGTGGCGCGAAGTTTACACTTCCGCCGTCGGTCGTTGCCGGGCGCGGGCGTTGAATGCCGGTCACCGGACTTCGAGTGGAACATGCGGGGGCGCGATGGCGCATCCGCGACTGGCCGCGACGGGAACGCCCGCGCGAACGGCTGCTGGCGCACGGTGCGGCGGCGCTGTCCGACGCCGAACTGCTGGCGCTCGTGCTGCGCACCGGGATCGCCGGGCGCAGCGCGCTCGATCTCGCGCGCGACGCTGATCGCGCGTTTCGGCGGCCTCGCCGGGCTTTTCGCCGCGCCGGCGTGCCGACGTCGCGGCGGTGCGCGGCGTCGGGCCGGCGCAAGTTCGGCGCAGCTGGCGAGCGGTCGTCGAGCTGGCGCGCCGCTCGCTCGCCGAGGAAGCCGCGGCCCGCGACGCGCTGGCTTCGCCGCAGGCGGTGCGCGACTACCTGCGGCTCTCGCTCGCCGGCGCGCCCGTACGAAGTCTTCGTCGGGCTGTTCCTCGACAGCCAGAACCGCGCTGCTCGCCGCCGAGGAGCTGTTTCGCGGCACGCTGGCGCAGACGAGCGTCTACCCGCGCGAAGTCGTCAAGGCGGCGCTGGCCCGCAACGCCGCCGCGATGATCTTCGCGCACAACCATCCCTCCGGAGTCGCCGAGCCCAGCCGCGCCGACGAACTGCTGACCCAGGCGCTCAAACAGGCGCTGGCGCTGGTCGACATCCGCACGCTGGACCATTTCGTCGTCGCCGGCGGGCGGCTCACGTCGTTCGCCGAGCGCGGGCTGCTCTGATCGCCGCCGCCGCGAGGGCTGGCCTGCGGCCCGCCGGCGTGGGGGCATAACCGCTTGAATCGGGGCCGGAAAACAGGTTACAATATCCGACTTTGCATCAGCTTCATCCCCGAACACGAAGGAGCGAGCCATGGCTCGAGTCTGTCAGGTCACCGGCAAGGCCCCGATGGTGGGCAACAACGTTTCGCACGCCAACAACAAGACCAAGCGCCGCTTCCTGCCCAATCTGCAGAGGCGCCGCTTCTGGGTCGAGAGCGAGAACCGCTGGATCAGCCTGCGCCTGACCAACGCGGCGCTGCGGACGATCGACAAGAACGGCATCGACGTCGTGCTGGCCGAGCTCCGCGCGCGCGGCGAGCGCATCTGACCACCGGGAAACACGATCATGCGCGAAAAAATCAAGCTCGAATCCTCGGCCGGCACCGGCCATTTCTACACGACGTCGAAGAACAAGAAACTGATGCCGGAGAAGATGGAGATCAAGAAGTTCGATCCCGTCGCCCGCAAGCACGTCATGTACAAGGAAACGAAGCTCAAGTGACCTGAGGGGTGCGACTGCGGATCGGCATGCGATCTGCAGTGGTTGGCACCTGCGCCGTCCCGGGTTCCGAGAGCCCCGCACGGCAGTCGAACGGCCCGCGTCCTGCGGGCCGTTTGCATTCCCACTGCGCGCGCTGTGGCCGGGAGCCTCGCGGAGGCGTCGTGGCGTTTCCGGCAGGCGACGCATTGTCGACGACGGTGGCGCGCGTTACGGACCTGCGAAGGACCCGCAGGCCGCACAACAAAAAGCCCGCCGTCCGGCGGGCTTTTGGCGACGGCGTAGCGCGCTACGCGTAGCGCTTGAGCTGCATCGAGAACTGCGCGAGCGGAGCGATGCCCGAGGCTTCGGCGCGGCTGCACCAGTCCTGCAGCCGGGCGAGCAGCTGCTCGCTCGAGTCGGTCGAGCGCTCCCACAATGCGTTCAGTTCCTGGCGCATCGCGTAGATCGTGGACAGCGACTTGCTCCGTTCCATGGCTTTCGCCAGCGTCGCGCGCTCGCGCTCGGGCAGGCATTGCACCGCATCGCCGGAAAGCCAGCGCTTCAGGCGCCGCATGCTGGGCACGTGGGGAAGTTCGCCGCGGCCGACGCGCTCGCGCAGCACGGCCAATTCGGCCGCGCAGGTCTCCTTGAGCGTCCGCGCGTAGGTCGTGACCACCGTGTAACGGTGCGTGATCACCGCCTGCAGCGTGGCGAGGTCGGGCGCCGGCTTGCCGGTGCGCGCGACGCTGAGCCTGGGCGCGACCTTGCGCACCGTGGCGAGGCGCAGCGTCTCGAGTATCCGGATGTAGATCCAGCCGATGTCGAATTCGTACCAGCGCGACGACAGCTTCGCCGACGTGCCGTACGCATGGTGGTTGTTGTGCAGTTCCTCGCCGCCGATGATGATGCCCCACGGGACGATGTTGGTCGACGCGTCGGCGCAAGCGAAGTTGCGATAGCCCCAGTAGTGGCCGATGCCGTTGATGATGCCGGCGGCGGTGATCGGAATCCACGCCATCTGGACGGCCCAGATGGTCAGCGCCGGCGCGCCGAACAGCATCAGGTCGACCATCAGCATCAGGCCGACGCCCTGCCAGGAAAATCGCGTATAGACGTTGCGCTCGATCCAGTCGTCGGGCGTGCCCTGGCCGTACTTGTCCAGGGTCTCCTGGTTCTTCGACTCGGCGCGATAGAGCTCGGCGCCGCTGAAGAGCACCGTCCTGATGCCGCGCGTCTGCGGGCTGTGCGGATCCTCGGGCGTCTCGCACTTGGCGTGGTGCTTGCGGTGGATGGCGGTCCATTCCTTGGTCACCATGCCCGTCGTCAGCCACAGCCAGAAGCGGAAGAAATGGCTGACCGCGGGATGCAGATCGAGCGCGCGGTGCGCCGAGTGCCGGTGCAGGATAGATCGTGACGCTGGCGATGGTGATGTGCGTCAGGGCGAGCGCGACGACAATGTAGCCCCACCACGGCAGTGGCATCAGGCCGTGGGCGGCGATGGACAGAAAATCGAATGGCATGGAGTTTCCCGTGGTGGCCGCCGGAATGTCGTCCGCCGGGCCGGAAATTGACCAACCACATTATACGCTGCCGTTGCCGATTCCCGCAGCGGCGAATCAGGTAATTTACCGAGAAAAAAGAGGAGGTTGGTCCCACTCTCGCCCTATTTCCATGTTGGCATCACGGGATTGACGGAGAATCCCTCGAAATTGCGGCGAATCAGGCCGGCGAACCGGGCTGCGTCGGGTCTCCGGGTACCGGGGTCGCCTCCGGTCCGGAAACGTTCAGGATGCGCAATTCGCGCTGCGGGTACGGGATCCGGATCCCGTTCGCGTTGAAGGAGCGCAGGATCGTCCGGTTGAGCGAGCTCCGGAGGTCTCCCTGCCCGTTCTCCGGATCGCTGATCCAGACGCCGAGTTCGAGATCGATGCCGCTGTCGGCGAACCGGACGACGAAGGCCGCGGGCGCGTTGGGCGCGCGCTTCACGCGCGGCTCGGCCGCGCCGCCTCCTCCATGAGCTGCAGCGCGCGGTCGACGTCGCTGTCGTAGCTCACCTGCACCGGGATCGCCGAGCCGCATGTCCTTCGACGTATACGAGTGGTTGAGCACCGTCGTCGTCACCAGCGTCTCGTTGGGCACGATCGCCTCGATGCCGTCGAGGCTGCGCACGACGACGTAGCGCGACGTCACCTTGCGTCACGACGCCGTAGCGTTGTCGACGGTGATCATGTCGCCGAGGCGGATCGAGCGGTCGAGCAGGATCGTGAAACCGGCGATGTAGTTGCTGGCGAGCTTCTGCAGGCCGAGGCCGATGCCGACGCCGAGCGCGCCGCCGAACACGGTGAGCAGCGTGAGGTCGATGCCGACGGCCTGCAGCGCGAACAGCACGCCCACGACCAGCAGCAGCGCGCGGATGAACTTGCCGAGCACGACGCGCACGTTGGTGTCGAGGTTCGCGGCGCGTGCAGCAGGCGCTGCTCCACCAGGCCCGACAGCCACAGCGTGCCGGCGATGACGAGCACGACGACCACCGCGCCCTTCATGATCTCGAAGCACGGATACGTGCTTGCTGCCGACGGGGATCTCCATCGCCTCGCAGCTCGTCGCGCAGCTCGGGCAGCACGCCGGTGAAGTAGAGCAGCACCAGGCCCCAGATCGTGAACGAGATCACGCGCTCGGACGCCGGCAGCCACGCGGGCGTGCCGAACAGCTCGCGCACGCGCGTACACGACGAGCCGGATGACCGCGAGCGCGACCATCAGCGGCACCGCGATCGAGATGAAGAACGGCGGCTGCCAGTGCCGGAACACGGCGCTGGCGACGACGAGCAGCACGAGCGTCGTCAGCGGCAGCAGCAGCCGGTTCATGCCGCCCAGGCCGACGCGAACCATTCCCGTGCCCGACTCCGACTTGAGGCGCACGCGGCGATCGAGCAGCCAGCCGAAGCCGAAGCAGGCGGCGACGATGGCGAGTTCGGCCCAGCCCGCCGGCGACGCGAGCGCCGATTCGTAGTGGCTGAAGTCGATCGGGGCGAGCACGGCGAAAGTCTACCGGAATTCACCGTGGGCGAAGGTGGCGATTGGTGATGGACGGTCCCGCGAACGCGACAAAATCCCGTCATCCCCGCGACCGCGACAAAAGCCCGTCATCCCCGCGAACGCGGGGACCCAGAGGCGTTCGATCAACGACACTGGATTCCCGCGTTCGCGGGAACGACGAAATTATACGGCGGATGTTCCCTATTGATCGTTGTCGAATCGATATCAACGACACTGGATCCCGCTTTTGGGGAAACGACGAAATTTACGCGTCACTGGCGTTCGAGCACGGCCGCGAAGAATCCGTCGCAGCCGTGAAGATGCGGAAGGAGCTTCAGCGTCGCTCCGGTGTCGAGCGCGATGCCGGCGCGGGCGAGCTCGGCTGCCGCGTTGCCGGGCGCGAAATCCGGGTGCGCGGCGAGGAAGGCGTCGACGATGGCCTCGTTCTCGTCGGGCAGCACGCTGCACGTCGCGTAGACGAGCCGGCCGCCCGGCTTGACCAGCGTCGCCGCCGCAGCGAGAATCGCGCCCTGCTTCTGCGCGAGTTCGGCGACCGCGGCTTCGGGCTGCCGCCACTTGAGGTCGGGATTGCGGCGCAGCGTTCCGAATCCGGTGCACGGCGCGTCGACGAGCACCCGGTCGATCTTGCCGGCGAGCCGCTTGATCTTTCGCGTCGCGCTCGCTGGCGAGGAGCTGCGGATGCACGTTCGACAGCCCCGAGCGCGCGAGTCGCGGCTTGAGGTTGGCGAGCCGCTTGGCGATGATGTCGAATGCGTAGAGACGGCCATGCGAGCGCATCAGCGCGCCCAGCAGCAGCGTCTTGCCTCCGGCGCCGGCGCAGAAATCGACGACCATGTCGCTGCGCTTCGGCGCGACCAGAAAGCCGACCAGCTGGCTGCCCTCGTCCTGGACCTCGACCGAGCCGTCCTGCAGCAGCGGATGCTTGGCGAGCTGCGGCCTCCCGGCGATCCGCAGCCCGAGCGGCGAGTAGGGCGTCGGTTCGGCGGCGATGCCGAACGCCGCCAGCGCGCCGCGCGCGGCGTCACGCGTCGTCTTCAGAGGATTCACGCGGAGGTCGAGCGGCGCGGGAGCGAGCAGCGCGCGGGCGAGTGCCGCGCGTTCCTCTTCGCCGAGCGCGTCGCCGAGGCGTGTCCACAGCCAGTCGGGAAGGTCCGCGGTGACGGCGGGCGCGAGCGGCGTCGCGAGGCGCGACTTGAATGCGCGCAGCCAGATGGCATCGGCTTCCTTCAGCACGCCTTCCAGCTCCCGCACGCTGTGGCCGAGTTCCCGCGCGATCACGGCGAGCGCGAGTTTCGAAGGATGCGTCGTCTCGGCCAGCTGCTCCAGGGAGCGCCGGCGACGCAGGTACGCATACACGCCTTCGGCGACGAACGCCCGGTCGTGCTGGCCCATCGCCGGATGGCGGCGGAAGAAATGGTGGAGCAGGTTGTCGGCCGGGGTCGCGAGCGGCTGGATTTCCGCGATCGCAGCGGCCAGTCCGGCGATCTGGTTGGCCCGCAGCGTCACTGCTGCGCCAGCGCTTCGTCGACGCGGATCGAGTCCAGCAGCGCCTCGAAGGTCCCGCGGCTGCCGACGTAGCGCATCTTCACCGGCAGGAAATGGAGCGACGGCGCGAGCCACACGTACCCGTCGCTGGATCCGTCTTCGCTCTTGCGGCGCCAGCGCTCGGTGTCGATCTCGCCCTGGCCCCACACGATCGTTTCGTCGCGTTCGCGCGTGACCGTATAGCGGGTGACGCGGCGCGTCGTCGCCACGCTGAACGTCGCCTCGCCTCCGGTCGGCGGCGAGAAATAGTACTGCCACATGATCGCGAGCCAGTCGAAGGTCGGCAGTTCCAGCGCCACGGTCTTCATGTCGTGAAGCGTCACGACGCCGGACTCCCAGTCGAACTGCGCGACTTCGCGCCGGTCCCTGCTGCCGCGCTCGAAGGAGAATTCGTGCGGCTGCAACCCTGCCGCAGTGATGAACCCGCGGCTCTCCAGCCGGCCCTTGCCCGGATAGAGCAATGCCGCGAGTCCGCGCAATTCACCGACCGTCGAAATCCGGTACTCGCCGCCCGAGTGCTCGAAGCGATAGACCGCATCGCCGATCAGGAAGCCACGGCGTGCCGAGAAATCCCTTGTAGACCAGGTCGATCCGCGGGGGCAGCGGCTTCGCCGCCGGTTCCGGCGGAATGGGATCCGGTGCGGCGTCGGCCACCTCGACCGGCACCGCCGGCGGTTCGGGACCCATGGCGATTGCATCGGCGGTGGGCTCGATCGGCGCGGGTGCCTCGTCGGCCGCGACGGGCGACGGCTCGGGCGCTGCGATCGGCGGCGGCAGCGGGTTCGCGCGCCGCGGCTTGGGTTTCGCCTTGGCCGCGACCGCGGCGGGCTTCGGCGGCGGCGGCAGTTCGGTGATCGTCGCCAGCAGCGCCGGCATGTCCGGCGCCGAGGGCGGATCCACCGGCCACGCCGAGAGCGCGAGATGCACGGCGACCGACGCTGCGAACGCGAACACGAACCCGCGCCGCACGCCCCGCCGCGCACGCGCCTCCGCGACGGCCGGCACGGGCACCGGCGCTCCGGGGAGAGCTGCGCCGCGGATCGTATCCGAACGGTGCGTCACGGGCAGGTCGTTTCCATTGCCATGCTCACGTCCGGATCGTACGCCACCGCGGGTCATGAAGCCGGCAACGGCACTTCCAGCGTCCCGGCCGGCATCGATTCCCCCTTAACGCTTACCCGCTGCCCGGCGATGACGAGGCGCTTTTCGCAGAAGGCGCGGACCGCGGCGGGGAGCAGTCGATGCTCGACCTCGAGCACGCGGGCGGCCAGCGTTTCCTCGTCGTCGCCGTCGTGCACGGGCACCGCGCCCTGCGCGACGATCGGCCCATGGTCGACGTCGGCGGTCACGAAATGCACCGTGCAGCCGTGTATGCGGGCGCCGTCGGCGAGCGCGCGTCGATGCGTGTGCAGGCCCGGATACGCCGGCAGCAGCGAAGGGTGGATGTTGAGCATGCGGCCGCGAAACGCATCGACGAACACCGGGCCGAGAACGCGCATGAACCCGGCGAGCACGACCAGGTCGGGATTGCCGGTCCCCACGACGGCGGCCAGCGCGCGGTCGAACGCCGCGCGGTCGGTCTGCGCACGGTGATCGACGACCTGCGTCGCGATGCCGTTGGCCGCCGCGATCGCGAGCCCCGGCGCGTCGGCGCGATTGCTGATCACCGCGCCGACCGAGCCGCCCAGCCGCCCCCGCCGCTCGGCATCGATCAGCGCCGCGAGGTTCGATCCGCGACCCGAGATCAGTACGGTGACGCGCGGAAACGCCATCGCGGTAGGGGCCGGGCGGGGCGCGCGGCGGCGCGCTTCAGGCGACTTCGGTTCCGGGCGCGCCGGCCGGGCGCGGCACGACGACGCCGATCCGGTAGACCGATTCGCCGGCGGCTTCGAGCATTCGCTGCGCGCGGGACGCGTCGTTCGCCGCGACGACGACGATCATGCCGATGCCGCAGTTGAACACGCGATGCATCTCGGCTTCGGCGACGTTTCCGGCGCGCCGCAGCCATTCGAAGACCGGAGGCTGAGGCCAAGATGCCCGCTCGAGGCGTGCCGCGAGATCGCCGGGAAACATCCGGTGCGTGTTTTCGACCAGGCCGCCGCCGGTGATGTGCGCCATGCCGGCCACGTCGATCTCGCGCATCAGCGCCAGCAGCGGCTTCACGTAGATCCGCGTCGGCGCGAGCAGCACCTCGCCCAGCGTTGCTGCGTCGGCGGCGCCGGGAAGCGGCTGCGCGAGATCCGCGCCGGAGACCTCGAGGATGCGGCGGATCAGCGAATAGCCGTTCGAATGGGCGCCGCTGGAGGCGAGCCCGAGCAGCACGTCGCCCTCGGCAATTCGCCGTCCGTCGATGGCCTTCGATTTTTCGACGACGCCCACCGCGAATCCGGCCAGATCGTACTCGCCGGGGATGAAGGCGTTCGGATGTTCCGCGGTCTCGCCTCCGATGAGGGCGCAGCCGGCCTGCGCGCAGCCTTCGGCGATGCCCTTGATCACTTCGGCGGCGACATCGACATCGAGCCGTTCGCAGACGTAGTAGTCGAGGAAGAACAGCGGCTCGGCGCCCTGGACCAGGATGTCGTTGACGCTCATCGCGACCAGGTCGATGCCTATGGTGTCGTGCCGCTCCAGTTCAAAGGCGAGCTTGAGCTTGGTGCCGACGCCGTCGGTGCCCGCCACCAGCACCGGCTCCCGGTATCGCCTGGGCAATTCGACCAGGGCGCCGAAGCCGCCGATCCCGGCAAGCACCTCGGGTCGCATGGTCCGTTTCGCATGCGGCTTGATGCGCTCCACGAGCGCATCGCCGGCGTCGATGTCGACCCCGGCTTCGCGGTAGGAAAGCGGTGGCGTCCTGGCGGAGGCGGGAGGCGTCATGGATCGGATTCGGGGAGCCCGGAGGCGGTGGCCGGCCCCGTCGGATCGCACGCGGAATTGAGCGATCTACCGGCGCCGCTGTAAAGTGCGGGACTTCGCCGATTTTACCGGAAACCGCGGCGCGCCGACTGCCTCTCACCCCTCGCCGGATGCTCGCCGACTGCGCCCCGCATCGTCACCGATCCCGATGGAACAGCTGATATTCGATCTCGCATCTCCCGAGCCGCCGGCGTTCGCCAATTTTCTTCCGGGCCGCAACGCGGAGCTCGTGGCCGCGCTGGGCCGCGTCGCCGCGGGCAACGCCGCTGAAAGCGGATTGTTCGTCTGGGGCGTCCCGGGCGCCGGCAAGACGCACCTGCTGCGCGCGGTGGTCGCGGCGGCGGCGGAGCGTGGCGCGCCGGCGTCGTATTTCGCCGAAAGCGGCGCGCTGCTGGCGATCGACCCTGAAATGCTCGCGCCGCATTCGGTGGTCGCCGTCGATGAGATCGATGCCGCTGGCGAGCACGCGCAGGCAAAGCTCTTCACCTTGTTCAACGCGCTCAGGGCCGGGGGCGGGAATTTCGTCGCCGCCAGCCGGGGCCCGCCGGCCGGGCTCGCGCTGCGCGAGGACCTGCGGACGCGACTCGGATGGGGGCTGGTCTACGAGCTTCTGCCGTTGGCCGATTCGGACAAGGCGGCCGCGCTGACCGCATATGCGCGACAGCGCGGATTCGGCCTGTCCGACGAGGTGATTCGTTACCTGCTCGCGCACGGACAGCGCGACATGACGGCGCTCCTCGGCGTGCTGGCCGCGCTCGATCGCCATTCGCTGGCGACCAAGCGTCCGATCACGATCCCCCTGCTACGGGATTGGCTTCAACGCGACATGCGCCTCTAGTATGGTGATTCGGAGATTCGTGACATTTCCTTTACTCGTCGTTCCCGCGAAGGCGGGAACCCAGTGTCGTTGAAAGTCCCTGGGTTCCGGCTCACGCCCGCGTTGCGGGCGCGTCCGGAACGACGCTAAATGATGTAACGAACTTGCAATTCATCACACTAGGGTTCCACCGGGTGCCCGGCGGAATCGCCGCACAGTTTTGAAATGTCGTTTCATATCAACCATCTGCAGGCTGGAGACGTTTCAGCCAGGATCGAGCCGGTATGTCAACCGCAGTGCAACAGCGCACGTTAATGGCCACGACACGCAATGTAAGTGTCGTCTCCCGAACCGCAACTGAGGAAACAACGAATGAGCAAGCTCCTGACAGCACTGATTGCCAGCGCTTTCGCGCTGACCGCGTACGCCCAGGCCCAGACCCCGGCGCCGGCGGCACCGGCCAAGGCGGCCGCTCCGGCCGTGGCGCCTGCCGCGACCCCGGCTCCGGCGGCTGCTGCCGCGGCACCGACGGCGGCGAAGGCGCCGGACGCGACGGCAAAGTCCGCATCCGACACCACCAAGGCCAAGACCAAGAAAAAGCCCAAGAAGAAGACCGGCAGCGCGACCGCCGCCCCGAAGGCACCCAACTAGTCGGTCAAGCGTGGGGGCAAGGCACACCACCGGCCATCGTGGTTGCCTTTTCCGCAATAAGTCTCTATAGTTCCAAGGCTTTACCAACTTTCGGGCAAGCGCAAGGCACTTGCGAAGACCGCAAAAAACTTTCAACCCATGAGGAACCGCAAATGAACAAATTGTTGATTGCGCTGGTTGCCGGCACGTTCGCCGCCACCGTAGGCGCGCAGACGATGGAAACGCCCAAGGACAAAGCGAAGCAGAGCGAAGTCCAGCAAGCGACCAAGGGCACGACCGGGGCCGCTGCGACGACCGCCGGCGCCGCCGCCGACAAGGACAAGGCGGAGAAGGACAAGATGGCGAAGGACAAGACCGCCAAGCCGAAGCCCACCGCCAAGGACAAGCAGAAGGAAGTGGCCGGGGCGACCAAGGGCACGACCGGAGCCGCCGCGACGACGGCCGGCGCCGCCGCCGACAAGGACAAGATGGCGAAGGACGCGCCGAAGGCGTTGACGAAAAAGGCCGAAAAGCAGAGGCCGAAGTCGACGCGACCAAGGCGAAGGCCGAAGGCGCGGACGTGAGCGCCACGGCTGCCGGTGCCGCTGCCGACAAGGACAAGAAGCAAGTAAGGCGCAACGCAGCAGGCAAGACGGGCAGGGGCCGCAAGTCCCCTGCCTTTTTTTTCACCGGTCGCCGCTGAACCACCGAAGCACGGGGCACGCATGCGCGAAATCGAAATCCGTCGTCCCGCGACGACCGTCGCGACCATCGCCGCGCGCGACGGGCGCTATCTGGTCGTCGAGGAACAGACGCGCACCGGCATACGCATCAACCAGCCGGCCGGGCACCTCGAAGCCGGCGAAACGGTGGCTGCGGCCGCGGCGCGCGAAACGTTCGAGGAAACCGGATTCCACGTGACGCCGACGGCGCTGGTCGGCATCTACCGCTGGCAGGAACCGGAAACGGCCACCACCTTCATCCGCTTCGCTTTCGCCGCCGACGTGGTCAGCCACGACCCGGACCGTGCGCTCGACGAAGGGATTCTCCGCGCGTTCTGGATTTCCTACGACGAACTGGTCGCGCTGCGCCCTCGCCACCGCAGCCCGCTCGTCCTGCGCTGCGTCGACGACTATCGCGCCGGCTACCGGCGCCCGCTCGACCTGGTGACGGAACTCTGATGGCACGCGGTGAGCGCGTCGTGGTCGGCATGTCGGGCGGCGTCGATTCGTCGATTGCCGCCTGGCTGCTCAAGCGGCAGGGATACGACGTCGTCGGCCTGTTCATGAAGAACTGGGAAGACGACGATACCGAGGAATACTGCACGTCGCGCGTCGATCTCGTCGATGCGGCGTCGGTCGCGGACGTCATCGGCATCGAACTCGAGGCGGTCAACTTCGCGGCCGAGTATCGCGACCGCGTATTCGCGCATTTCCTGCGTGAATACGAAGCCGGCCGCACGCCCAATCCCGATGTGCTCTGCAACAGCGAGATCAAGTTCCGGGCGTTCCTCGACCACGCGCGCACGCTCGGTGCCGATCGCATCGCGACCGGCCACTACGCGCGCGTTCGCGGCGAAGGCGGGCGCGTCGAGCTGCTCAAGGCGGTCGACGCGGCGAAGGATCAGAGCTACTTCCTGCACCGGCTGTCGCAGGAGCAGCTGGCGCCGGTGCTGTTTCCGCTCGGCGACATGCACAAGCGCGATGTGCGTGCGATCGCGAAGCGCGAGGGCATTCCCACATGGGCGAAGAAGGACTCGACGGGGATCTGCTTCATCGGCGAGCGGCCGTTCCGCGAATTCCTGGCGCGCTACCTGCCGTCGACGCCGGGGCCCATCGCCACGCCGGACGGCGACATCGTCGGCCGTCATCATGGCCTCGCGTATTTCACGCTCGGGCAGCGGCAGGGGCTGGGCGTCGGCGGCACCCGGGCCGGCGCCGGCCTGCCGTGGTTCGTCGCCGGCAAACACGCAGCGCGCAACGAGCTCGTCGTCGTGCAGGGGCATGACCATCCGCTGCTGTACCGCAATTCCGTCGAAGCCCGGGGATTGCACTGGATCGCCGGCGCGGCACCCGACGCCACGGCACTGGCGCGACTCGGTGCGAAGACCCGTTACCGGATGCCGGACGCGGCGTGCGCGCTGGCGCTGCAGGAAGGGGACCGCGGCCGCGCGACGTTCGCGGCGCCGCAGTGGTCGCCTACACCGGGGCAGTACCTGGTGCTCTACGACGGCGACGTCTGCCTCGGCGGCGGCGTGATCACGGCCGGCACCGACCCGGGAACGCTCGAGGACGGCGCTCCGGAGCAAGGCCTGCACTCGCCGGCGGACGCACCGGCATAGTCGCGGACAACGCGCCCGCCGACGCGGCGACCCGGACGCCCGGGAACCGGTCAGCGGAGCCGAAAGCCGGAACGCGGGCAATGCGGCGGCCGGCGCCTTGCGGTCCAGCCGCGGCGGATCGTCTAGCGCGCTCCCGGTCCCGCGATCTGCTTCGCGAGCTGCGCGTAGTCCGCGTTCTCGGGGTCGAGTTCGCGCAGCAGCTTCGCATAGCCCAGCGCCGCGTCGCGCTTGCCGGCCTGCGCCGAGAAATACGCCAGCGCGGACAGCAGATCGCGGCTGTACGGATGCCGCTTCAACGCCGCCTCCAGCACCCTTATCGCTTCCTTCGTCTGGCCGGCGTCGTTCAGCGCCACCGCGTAGACGTAGGCGTAACGTGCGCTTTCCGGCGCGAGTTCGGCGGCGAGGCGCAGCGACGAAAGACCGTCGGCCTTGCGTTTCTGGCGCGTGAGCGTCAGGCCGAGCGCATGGTGGAGGGCGGCCGCGCGCGGATTGCGCGCGAGGCCCTCGCGCAACACGGCTTCGGCCTCGCGGTCGGTGCCGCGGGCGCGATACAGGTCGGCGAGATTCGCGTATCCCGCCACGAAAGTCGGATCGAGCGCGATCGCCTTGCGGTATTCGGCGACGGCGCCGCCGGTGTCGCCGCGCTCGGCGTACAGATTGCCCAGGCTCGTCCGCCCATCGGGCCGGTCCGCGTTGTAGGTCTGCACCGCCACATATTCGGCGAGCGCCTTGACGAACGCCGCGCGCTGGTTCTCGGCGAGCCCTTGTTCGGGCGTGCCGGCGAGGGCGCGCGCGGCCTCGATGCGAACCGCGCGCACGGGATCGTCGAGCATCCGCGGAAGAAAGCGCTGCCTCGTCGGCGGATCGGTCGTGGCGAGCGCCTCGACCGCGGCCAGGCGCACCACGGGATCCGGATCGTTGAGCCCTCGTGACACGGCGTCGATCGTGGTCGGCGTGAGCCAGCGGCCGAGGCGCTCGATGGCGCTGGCGCGAACCAGCGCGGGCTGCGTCTTGTCGTCGATGATGGCAAGCAGCATCCCGCGCAGCCCCGGCGCTCCCACCGAACCCGCGTGCAACGCGTCGGCAAACCGCTGGAAGCTCGAGGGTGCCTTGCCGGTCCACTTGCCGATCGCGGCGGCCGCCCAGTTCGCGGTCTGCTTCCGGTGGCAGTTGTTGCAGGCATTCGGCGTGCCGAGCCTGGCGGAAATGTCGGGCCGCGGGATGCGCATCGAATGATCGTGGCGCGGGTCGACGACCATGTACGTCGTCGTCGGCATGTGGCACGCGGCGCAGGCGGCGCCGGGCGTGCCGTCGACGTGGTGCGTGTGCCGGGGGCTGTCGTATTTCGCCGGCTGGTGACACTGGCCGCAGACGAGATTGCCGGGCTTGCGCAGCTTCAGCGAGTGCGGCTCGTGGCAGTCCGAGCAGGTGACGCCCTGCGCGTACATCTCGCTCTGCACGAACGAACCCCAGTTGTAGACCTCGTCGCGCATCTGCCCGTCGTTCCAGTAGAGCTCGTCGTCCAGCAGGGAGAGCCGATGGGTGTCGAGCGGCGACTTGCCGTGCACGTAGTCGTCGGAGAGGCGTGCGGCGCGCGCGTGGCAGCGCGCGCACATGTCGATCTCGCGTGTCGTCGACCGGGGCGCGCTGCGCCGGGCGTTCCCCGACTCGGCCACCGGCGTCCAGACGACGCCCCTGCGCTCGTCCAGCGCCAGCGCCAGGCCATGCGTCGCGTCGAGCGCCTTCCAGTCGCCCTGCTTCTTCGCCCAGGCGACGTGATTCGAGCCGGGGCCGTGGCAGGCTTCGCAGGAGACGTTGATTTCGTTCCAGGTGGTCTTGAAGGTGTCCGACCTGGCGTCGAAATTCTTCCTCAGGTTCGTAGAGTGGCACTCGGCGCACATGAAATTCCAGTTCTGGCCGGCCGACGCCCAATGCAGCCAGTCGCCGGCCTTCACGTTCTGCCCCGGATAGAGGTGGAACCAGCGCTGCCCGCCCTGGGCCTTGGGCCGGGAATCCCAGGCGATGCCGAGCGCCTGCATGCGCCCGCCGGGGAGTTCGATCAGGTACTGCTGCAGGGGACGCACGCCGAACGCGTACTTGATCTCGTAGTCGTGCAGCTTGCCGTCGGGCCCGTCGGTGTTGACGAAGAACTTGCCGCCGCGGCGCGAGAACGTCGACGTGGTCCCCGCATAGGTGAATTTCGCGTTGCCGAAATTGCCCAGCACGGACTTCTCGTCCGCCGGCTGCATCGCGAGATCGTGGTCGGACCCGCGCCAGGCGGCACGTGCCGCGGCGTGACATTCGGTGCAGGCGTCGCCTCCGACGTAGGCAGCGGCGGGGAGCGGCGACGATGGATTGGGCGGGGCGGCCGCTTCGGCGGCGAATCCCGAAACGCGCGTGGCGTCGCGGGACCCGCCGGCGAGCATCGCCGCGCCGATGGCGATGAGCAGTGCCGCGGCGATGGCGATGCTGCGCCGACGCGGTTTCGGAATGCGCCCCGCGGTGGCGGAGTCATCGCCGCGAGCGCGCATGGACTTGGCGGGGGCACTCGCCGAGGGCTTCGAATCTGCGCTGTCCGAATGGGCTGTCAAGGGTGCCGTCGCAAGGTCAGTTCGGTTGGAAGGGGATGTCGTAATTCGCGAAGATTCGCAGCTGTCGCCCCTGCGCCGCCGCACCGGCCTGGTTCTGCCACGAAGCTTCGATGCCGAAGGAGAGTCCTCGCAGGCGTGTGGCCTTGTCGGCCCCGTAGCTCATGCGGACGTCGGTTTCGTTGCTGTTTCCGAGCGGGGCGCCGGTCGCGGAATTGACGGCGCCGCGACCGTTGCCGTAGACGACGGCCGCGCGAAGTCCCGGAGCCCCCAGAGTGGAGAAATCCAGCGAGGCTCCGACCAGCCACGCCTTCTCGCCGGCGTCGTTGAAGGCGATCTGCATCAGGTTGAGAAACGACGGATTGTCGCCGAAGGGGGCGAGCGTCTCGTGGTTGCGCGAGGTCCCGGTCCAGGCGAGCTGCGCGCTGTACGGTCCCTGGTCGTAGACCGCGCGGAGTCCGACCATCCACGTGTTGAACGGTCCCAGGCCGGCGTCGCCGACCGAGCGCTGGTTGGCGTACTGTCCTTCCAGGCGCAGCGTTCCCGCCGCTCCGATCGGAATGCCGTATCCGCCGTCCGCATACGCGGTGTTGTACGTGTCGATCAGGTATTGCTCGGCGATGCGGAGCTGCGCCTGTTCGGCGATCGGCAGGCGCGCCCCGGCCAGGATCATGCCCCGCTGAGGACCCGCCGACCCTGCGGCGCTCGACATCCATTCGAATGCGTTCGCGTCACGCGGCTTGATCTTGGTGACGTAGCCGCCGATGTAGTCGAGCCCGGCAAGCCTGCCCGAAAGCAGGTAGCCCTCGAACAGGTTCGGGATCATCCGGCTGTCCTGGGGGTTGACCCAGGGCTGGTCGACCCGCTGGCGATAGCCGGTGAACGTCTGGCCCGCGTAACGCAGCGAGCCGAACACCTGGCCGAGGACGTTGATCGGTTCCTGATCCGGTCCCAGCAGCTGCGATCCGCCCTTGTCCGCAGGTCCGTAGAGTTTCTGCGACGTGTAGCCCATGACGCCCAGCTGCAGCGTGTCGCCGAGCCAGCGCGTCTTGAGACCGGCCCAGCCGCCGAGCGCCCACGCTTCGCTGGCGTCGCCCTTCGTGCTCTGGCTGTCCCAGTAATAGCTGCGCAGATGGACGACCGGTTCGATGCCTGCAAACGAGTCGCCGGTCGCGTCTTGCGCCTGTCCCGCCGCGACCGCCGACCCGAGCGCCATCGACACGGGGAAGATCGATCGTGCGATCCGCGACACGGCGGCTTGCAATTGCGGATTCCTTTCAAAGATCGACGGGTAATGCGCCCGCGGTGCGCGCGATGTCGATCGCGATGTTCGGCGCATCATCGAGGGCAGCATGAAATCTGCGGGGCTTTCGACGCCGATCGGCCGCCGTGCGCGATTGCCGACGCCTGCCGGGCTCGTCGAAGCGCGCGCCGAGCCCGCGAACCCGCATTCGGCGGGCCGGGACGTTGAACCCGCCGGCCGGTCCCGCCACGTCGTCGCGGCAGCCCGAGCACGCGCGAGCGATCCTGGCAACCGGTCACGGCCGACCGAGCGCTTCAGGTCGCGAATCAGAACGGAATGTCGTCGTCGAAATCGTCGGGCTTGTTCTTCGGCGCGCCACCGCCCCCTTTGGCGCCGGGCGCGGCGCCGCCGCCCGAACGGGAGCCGCGAGCCGGAACCGGATCCGGAGGCGAATTCCGCATCGCCGCCACCCCCTCCACTCCCGCCACCTTCACGGCTGCCGAGGAGCTGCATGCGGTCGCCGACGACCTCGGTCGAGTACTTTTCGACGCCTTCCTTGTCGGTGTACTTGCGCGTCTGCAGGCGGCCCTCGATATAGACGGAACGGCCCTTCTTCAGGTATTCGGCGGCGATCTCGGCCTGCCTCCCGAACAGCACCACCGTGTGCCACTCGGTTTTTTCCTGCTTCTCGCCGCTCTTGTCCTTCCACGTCTCGGTCGTGGCGATGCGCAGGTTGGTCACCGCGTCGCCGCCGGTCGTGTAACGCGTTTCCGGATCGCGCCCCAGATTGCCGATCAGGATCACTTTGTTCACCGAAGCCATTTACGTTTCTCCCATCGAATAATCACCCTGATTGTACGCAGGCGGCGCCGTCATCGTTGCGCTGGCGGCGAGCCACAGCGCAGTCAGTACCAGACAGAAGCCGAACACCGCGGCGGGCCCGTAATGCTGCGACAGCCAGCCGCCGATCGCCGCGCCGACGAAGGCGCCGAAGAACTGCACGCTGGAATAGACTCCGACGGCGGTGCCCTTGACGGCCGGCGGCGCGAACTTGGAAATGAGCGACGGCAGCGTGGCCTCGAGCAGGTTGAACGCGGTGAAGAACACGACCAGCGCGGCAACGGTGAGCGCCAGCGACGAGCCGGCAATCGCGAACAGCGCCTGTCCGGCGAAAAGCACGGTCACCGCGCCGACGAACACCATCTTCCGGCGTCCCGGGCGGTCGGCATTGAGCATCGCGGGGTACATCAGCACGACGGACGCCACCAGCACGGGCAGGTAGACGAGCCAGTGCCGCGCGTTCGCCACGCCATTGTCGCGCAGCATGAACGGAACCTGGACGAACAGCGCCATCAATGCGGCATGCAGCGCGAAAATCCCGTAATTGAGCCGCAGCAGCTGCGTGTCCCCGAGCACCCGTTTCCATTGACCCGGTGTGTCGACCCGGCTCAGCGGGACGTCGGAATCGGGCACGATGCGATTCAGGAGCCCGATCGCCGAAAGCGCCAGGATGCCGGTCATCACGAAGATGCCCGGAACGCCGATGACGCCCATCAGCGCGGGACCCGCGACGAGCGACAGCGCGAACGTGCCGCCGATGGTGATGCCGATCGCCGCCATGGCGCGGGTGCGCACTTCGTCGCGGGTGAGATCCGCGGTCAGCGCGATGACCGCCGCGGAAATCGCCCCGGCGCCCTGGATCGTGCGGCCGACGATCGTCCAGGCGATGGTGGGGGCCCAGGCGGCGACGAAGCTTCCGATGGCGAAGATCACGAGGCCGGTGACGATGACCGGCTTCCGGCCCCAGCGGTCGGAGGCCCAGCCGAACGGCACCTGCAGTATCGCCTGCGTCAGGCCGTAGGCGCCCAGCGCGAGGCCGACCAGGGCGTGGTCGCGGCCCCCGGGGAGCGTCTCGGCGTAGAGCGCGAGCACCGGGAGCACGATGAACATCCCCAGCATGCGCAGCCCGAAGATGCCGGCGAGGCCGATGGTCGCGCGGCGCTCGCCGGCGGTCATGCGCACCTTGGCCGGCGGCGCCGAAGTTACAGCCGGGGTGGGAGCGTGGTCGTGCGGCATGGCCTGAATCGGCAGCGGGGTCGATGCAAAGGGTTGACGAAAAGCGGCGCTTGCCGTGCGCTTGCGGAATCGAGCGACCGTCGTGGAAATGCCTTCGACGTGCCTGCGGAAGCAGGAATCCGGTGGCGCGCGGCGAACGTTGCCGGGTTGCCGCGGTCACACGGACGACGACAGGAATCGCCAGGGTGTCATCGCGTTCCGAACGACTCCATGGAAGCGGCTGCGGAATGGCAGTATAGTAGCAGGTTGCCCCCTCGCCCGGCATGCGCCGGACGGCCTAGGACCGAAGTCCGAGGCGCCGGGGCGCCGTTCGAGCCTCCGACCGCATCGACCCCTCCCGCATGGAATACATCCGCATCCGCGGCGCACGCACGCACAACCTCAAGAACGTCAACCTCGACCTTCCCCGCCACCGGCTGATCGTCGTCACCGGGCTGTCGGGATCGGGCAAGAGTTCGCTCGCGTTCGACACGCTCTACGCGGAGGGGCAGCGAAGGTACGTCGAGTCGCTTTCGGCGTATGCGCGGCAGTTCCTGCAGCTGATGGAAAAGCCGGACGTCGACCTGATCGAAGGCCTCTCGCCGGCGATCTCGATCGAGCAGAAGGCGACGTCGCACAACCCGCGCTCGACCGTCGGCACCGTCACCGAGATCCACGACTACCTGCGGCTGCTGTTCGCGCGGGTCGGCGACCCGTACTGCCCCGACCATCCCGAGCAGCGCCTTGCGGCGATGACCATCTCGCAGATGGTCGACGCGACGCTGGCGCTCCCCGAGGACACGCGGCTGATGATCGTCGCGCCGGTGGTCGCCAACCGGAAGGGCGAGCAGCTGGAGCTGTTCGTCGAGCTGCGCGCCAAGGGCTTCGTCCGCGTGCGTGTCGACGGCAAGGTGTGCGAGATCGACGCCGTGCCCCGGCTCGCCAAGAACACCAAGCACACCGTCGACGTCGTCATCGACAGGCTCCGCATTCGCGCGGACCTGAAGCAGCGCCTCGCCGAATCGTTCGAGACCGCGCTGCGCAACGGCGACGGCCGCGCGGTCGCCGTCGAAATGGACACCGGCAGGGAGCACCTGTACTCGGCGAAGTTTGCCTGCCCGATCTGCAACTATTCGCTCGCCGAGCTCGAGCCGCGCCTGTTTTCCTTCAACAACCCGATGGGCGCGTGCCCGCGCTGCGACGGACTCGGCGCGATCAGCTTCTTCGATCCCAAGCGCGTGGTTGCCTTCCCTCAGCTCTCGCTCGCGTCGGGAACGATCAAGGGCTGGGACCGGCGCAACCAGTTCTACCACCAGATGCTGCAGGGGCTCGCGAAACACGCCGGCTTCGACCTCGAGCGGCCGTTCGCGCGGCTGCCCGAGCGCGTCCAGCAGCTCGTGCTCTACGGCAGCGGCGAAGACAAGATCCCGTTCACCTACCTGTCCGACCGCGGCAAGCCGATGGTGCGCGAGCACACCTTCGAGGGAATCATCCCGAACCTCGAACGCCGCTATCGCGAGACCGATTCGCTGATGGTCCGCGAGGAGCTCGCCAAGTACCTCAACTCGAAGCCCTGCCCGGAATGCGGCGGCACCCGGCTGCGGCGCGAGGCCCGGAACGTCAAGGTCGGCACCGGCGCGGACGCGCGCGCGATCTTCGAGGTCTCGGCGCTCCCGCTCAAGGACGCCTCGGACTTCTTCGGCGCGCTCAAGCTCGATGGGCAGAAGCACGCGATCGCCGACCGCATCACCAAGGAGATCGTGAGCCGCCTCGCGTTCCTGAACAACGTCGGCCTCGACTACCTGTCGCTCGACCGGTCGGCGGAGACGCTGTCGGGCGGCGAGGCGCAGCGGATCCGCCTCGCGTCGCAGATCGGCTCGGGGCTGACCGGCGTCATGTACGTGCTGGACGAGCCCTCGATTGGGCTGCATCAGCGCGACAACGACCGGCTGCTCGACACGCTGAAGCACCTGCGCGACCTCGGCAACAGCGTGATCGTCGTCGAGCACGACCACGACGCGATTCAGGCTGCGGACTATATCGTCGACATGGGTCCCGGCGCCGGCGAGCACGGCGGCCAGGTGGTCGCGCAGGGAACTCCCGAGGAGATCCGCCTCGCGCCGCATTCGCTGACCGGCCAATACCTCGCCGGGCATCGCCACATACCGATGCCCGCGCGCCGCCACCGCTTCGACCCCGCAGCGCGTGCTGACCATCGAAGGCGCCACCGGCAACAACCTGAAGAGCGTCACGCTGACGCTGCCCATCGGCCTGTTCGTCTGCGTGACCGGCGTCTCGGGATCCGGCAAGTCCACGCTGATCAACGACACGCTCTACCACGCGGTGGCCCGGCAGCTCTATGGCAGCACGACCGAGCCTGCCGCCTTCCGCGACATGCGGGGGCTCGAGTTCTACGACAAGGTGATCAGCGTCGACCAGAGCCCCATCGGCCGCACGCCGCGCTCGAATCCTGCGACCTATACCGGCCTGTTCACGCCGATCCGCGAGCTGTTCGCGCAGGTCAAGGAGGCGCGCGAGCGCGGCTACGGGCCGGGCCGCTTCTCGTTCAACGTCAAGGGCGGCCGCTGCGAGGCCTGCCAGGGCGACGGGCTGATCAAGGTCGAAATGCATTTTCTGCCGGACGTCTACGTGCCCTGCGACGTCTGCCACGGCCAGCGCTACAACCGCGAGACGCTCGAGATCCGGTACAAGGACCGGAACATCCACGACGTGCTGGCGATGACCGTCGAGCAGGCGTATGCGTTCTTCGAACCGGTGCCGGCGGTCGCGCGCAAGCTGTCGACGCTGCTCGACGTGGGCCTCGGCTACATCACGCTGGGCCAGTCGGCGACGACGCTGTCCGGCGGCGAGGCGCAGCGCGTCAAGCTGGCGCTCGAGCTGTCGAAGCGCGACACCGGCCGCACGCTGTACATCCTCGACGAGCCGACGACGGGGCTGCACTTTCACGACATCGAGATGCTGCTCACGGTGCTGCACCGGCTGCGCGACCACGGCAACACCGTCGTCGTGATCGAGCACAATCTCGACGTGATCAAGACCGCGGACTGGATCATCGACCTCGGACCCGAGGGCGGCGCCGGCGGCGGGCAGGTCATCGCCGAAGGGCCGCCGAACGAGATCGTCAAGGTCGACGCGAGCTACACCGGCCGCTATCTGAAGCCGGTCCTCGATGCGCACGAAAAGCGCCGCGGGCGCGGCAGCGACGCGAAGCGCGCTTGCGCAGTCGCCGGCGTCGCGCAGCCGCAGCCGCGCAAGGGCAGGAAGGCGTCGGGAGACCTGCTGGGATGAATCCGCCGTCGCAGCTGGTCGTTCGGCGACCGGACGTCTCGCGGTTCAACAAGGAAGCTGCCGCGGTCGCGTCCCTTTACCTGGCGGCGCGCCGTGCGACGCTGCACGGAGTGCGCGAAGTCCATACCGATGACGAAACCCGCGCCTGGATGCGCGACGTCGTGTTTCCGCAACAGTCGGTGCGGCTCGCCGTACTCGGCCGCGAGATCGTCGGCTTCGCCGCGCGCGACGGCGCGCTGCTGACGCAGCTCTGGGTCAAGGTCGGGTGGACAGGGCACGGCATCGGGCAGCGGCTGCTCGACGCGGTGCTCGCCGAAGCAGCGGCCATCACGCCGGTGCTGAGGCTCTACACCTTCCAGCAAAACAAGGGCGCGCGCCGCTTCTACGAACGCAACGGCTTTGCGATAAAGATGCTCGGCGACAGCAACGAGGAACGCGAGCCCGACATCCTCTACGAGCGGGCGACGCGCGGCTGAAACCCGATCGGCGCGTCGACGGCCGGATCGCGTCCACCTGCCGATTCCCGCGCGGCTCGCGCGAAATTCGCGGTCTCCGGCACCGAGGCGCGGCGCTCGAGCCCGCGAAAGCGCCACCGCGAATCAGGTCGCATCGCCCGCGGGCAGGGGCCCGGGCGCATGGCGGGTGATGGCGGCGAGGATGCCCTGCAGCAGCGCGGTCGGAGTCGGCGGACAACCCGGAATCTCGACGTCGACGGGTATGACGTTGCCGACGCGACCCAGGCTCGCGTAGCTCTCGCCGAAAATGCCGCCGGTGCAGCCGCAGTCGCCGACGGCGACGACGAGCTTCGGCTCCGGCGTCGCGTCGTAGGTTCGCTTCAGCGCGATCGCCATGTGCTTCGACACGGGGCCCGTCACCAGCAGCATGTCGGCATGGCGCGGGCTCGCGACGAACCGGATGCCGAGTCCTTCGATGTTGTAGTACGGGTTGCCGAGCGCGTGAATCTCCAGCTCGCAGCCGTTGCACGACCCGGCGTCGACCTGGCGTATGGTCAGCGCGCGGCCCAGCGTGCGCAGGATCTGCTCCTGCAGCCGCGCGACGACGACCATGTCGTCGGCCGGGCGCTGGCGCCGCTTCGGTCCGGATGCCGGTCTTGGTGATCTGGCGGAGGATGTGCAGCATGCGTTTACAGGTCGTGCCCGCTGTAGGACAGATTGAACGACTTGTTGATCAGCGGAAAGTCGGGAACGATGTTGCCGATGACCGCGTGCTCCAGCACCGGCCAGTTCGACCAGGACGGATCCTGCGGATGACAGCGGCGCACGGTGCCGTCGGCGCCGCTTTCCAGGGCGATGAACACCGGGCCGCGCCAGCCCTCGACGAATCCCAGTCCGAGCTTCGACGGTGGCGCCTGCGGCAGCGGCGTGCGGATGTCGCCGTCCGGAAGCGCGTCGACGATGGTGCGGATCAGGCGAAGCGATTCCAGCGTCTCGTCGAAACGCACCGCGACGCGAGCCGCGACGTCGCCCTCGGCCCGGGTCACGAGGCGCACGTCCAGGGCGTCGTAGGGCGGCGCGGGAAAATCGCGGCGCAGGTCGCGCGCCTGGCCGCTGGCGCGGCCCGCCAAACCGGTGAGGCCCAGCGTCGCGGCGAGCGCCGGAAGCACCCGTCCGCAGCCGCGGAAGCGGTCCTGAAGGCCGGCGTGCTCGTCGTAGATGTCGCGCAGCGTCCGGATCTCGCTGTCCAGGCGCGCGCACTCGTCGCGCATCGCCTCCCCGTGCTCCGGCGCGAGATCGCGCGCGACGCCGCCCGGGACGACGACGTCCATCAGCAGCCGGTGCCCGAACGCCGCAAGGTTGGTGCGCAGCATGTCCTCCCTGAGGCGGGAGAACTGCGCGAGACCGAAGGCGAAGCCGGCATCGTTGCCGATCGCGCCGAGGTCGCCGAGATGGTTGGCGACGCGCTCGCGTTCGAGCGCCAGCGCGCGCAGCCAGGCGACGCGCGCCGGAACCTCGACGCCGCCGACGGCTTCCGCTGCCTGCGCGTACGCCCAGGCATAGGCGACGGTGCTGTCGCCGGAAATGCGGCCGGCGAGACGATGGCCCTCGGCGAGCGGCAGCGATTCGAAGCGCTTTTCGATGCCCTTGTGCACGTACCCGAGACGCGCCTCCAGCCGCAGGACCTTCTCGCCGACGATCTGGAAACGGAAGTGCCCGGGTTCGATGATGCCGGCGTGGACCGGTCCGACCGGGATCTCGTGCACGCCGTCGCCGGTGACGCGCACGAACGCGTAGTCCTCTTCGCCGGGCTCCCATTTGGCCAGGGCCTCGAAGTCGCGACGCAGCGGAAACCGGTCGATCGGCCAGCTCGCCTGCCACAGCCACGGCCGCTGGTCGTCGGCGTCGGAGGCGACGCCGGCGAGGTCGAAGGTCGCCCGCTGCATGCGGTTCGCGGCCGGAAAGATCGCCGCCAGATCGGCGTAGTGCCCGTCTGCCGTCGGGCAGCGTGTACTCGAGCAGCGTCAGGCCGTCGCCGTCGGCAGCGCGACGCGGACGCAGAAGCCGCGATCGCGATCGCGGTCGTCGCTTGCCCACAGCGCGACGAGCCGCCCGCCCTGCTCCCAGGCGAGCCGGCACGCGGTCAGCAGCTGTCCGGAACTCACCGGGACACGCTGTGCCGGAATCGCGCAGCGCAGCGTGGCGGCGGCGAGGCCGAGGGGCGAGACGTTCATCGCGAGGCTCTAGGCACGTCGAATACCCGGGGACCGTGGACGGGGCCGGGTCAGCCGATCAGCCGCGCCGCCTGCCGGTACCAGTCGGCGAGGAACGGCGGGATCCACAGGCCCAGCATCAGCACCAGCGCGAGATGCGCGAACACGGGCAGCATCGCCGGCCGCAGCGGCAGGCGCTTGGCCGTCGTCTCGCCGAACACCATCGGCTGCACCTTGGAGAACACCGCCGCGAACGCGATGCCGAGCGCGACCAGCAGGAAGGGCGTCGCCCAGGGCTGCTCGCGCATCGCGGTGACCAGTATCAGGAATTCGCTGGCGAACACGCCGAACGGCGGCATGCCCAGGATCGCCAGCGTTCCGAAAGCGAGCCCCCAGCCGATCGCGGGGCTGATCGTGACCAGGCCGCGAATGTCCTCCATCATCTGCGTGCCGGTCTTCTGCGCCGCGTGGCCCACGGCGAAGAAGATCGCCGACTTGGTCAGCGAATGCACGGTCATGTGCAGCAGGCCGGCGAAGTTGGCCACGGCGCCTCCCATCCCGAACGCGAAGGTGATGATGCCCATGTGCTCGATCGACGAGTAGGCGAACAGCCGCTTGATGTCCTTCTGTCGCGACAGGAGAAACGCGGCGACGACGACCGAAAGGAGGCCGAAGCCCATCATCAGCTCCTTCGCGAACGACGTGTGCAGCGAACCCTCGACCAGCACCTTGCAGCGGACGACCGCGTACAGCGCGACGTTGAGCAGCAGCCCGGAGAGCACCGCGGATACCGGCGTCGGGCCCTCGGCGTGCGCGTCGGGCAGCCAGTTGTGCAGCGGCACCAGGCCGACCTTCGTGCCGTAGCCCACGAGCAGGAACACGAACGCCAGCGACAGCACCGTCGGCTCGAGCTGCTCCTTGACGCCGTTGAGCTCGGTCCACAGCAGCGCGCCGCCCTCCGCGCCCAGCAGCTTCTCGGCGGCGAAATAGAGGAGGATGGTGCCGAACAGCGCCTGCGCGATGCCGACGCCGCAGAGGATGAAGTATTTCCACGCGGCCTCGAGGCTGGCCGGCGTCCGGTACAGCGACACCAGCAGCACCGTCGTCAGCGTCGCTGCCTCCATCGCCACCCACAGGATCCCCATGTTGTTCGTCAGCAGCGCCAGCAGCATCGTGAAATTGAACAGCTGGTACATGCTGTGGTAGAGCCGCAGGCGCGTCGTCGTCAGCCGGCCGTGCTCGAGTTCGATCCGCATGTACGGTCGCGAGAAGATCGAGGTCGTGAAGCCGACGAACGCGGTCAGCGCGACGAGAAATACGTTGAAGGGATCGACGAAGAACTGCCTGTTGAGGACGAGCAGCGGCCCGTCGGCGATAACCCGCGCCGTGAGCGCCGCGGCGGCGACGAAGGTGACGAGGCTCACGGTGACGTTGACCGCCGGGGCCTCGTCGCGATGGCCGATGAGCGCGAGGACCGCCGCGCCGGCCAGCGGCATCCCGAGCACGGCCAGGATCTCGATCACCCGCCCTCCTTGATCGCGCGGAGCATGGTGATGCGTGGCGTGTCGGGCGAACTCGGTCGCACGGCGACGGCCCTGCGGGTCTGCGCTGCGCGCGCCGTGCTCACTCGCCCTCCTTCAGCTTCTCTAGATGCTTGAGGTCGAGGCTGTCGAACTGTTCGCGGATCTGGAAGAAGAACACGCCGAGGATCAGCATCCCGACCAGCACGTCGAGCGCGATGCCGAGCTCGACCACCATGGGCATGCCGTAGGTCGCGCTCGTCGCGGCGAAGAACAGCCCGTTTTCCATCGACAGGAAGCCGATCACCTGCGGAATGGCCTTGCGCCGCGTGATCATCATCAGGAAGGAGAGCATCACGCAGGCGATCGCGATGCCCAGCGTGGCCCGGGTGACGGTGCTCGCCAGCTGCGAGATCGGCAGCGCCAGGTTGAACGAGAACACGACCAGCACGATGCCGATCAGCATCGTCGTCGGGATGTTGATCAGGCCCTCGAATTCCCACCGCACGTCGAGCCGCCGGATCAGCCGGTGCAGCAGCCAGGGCAGCAGCAGGACCTTGAGCAGCAGCGTGAGCCCGGCCGACCAGTAGAGGTGCGGCTGCGAGGTGCCGAAGGCGACGATGCCCGTCGAGACCGAGAGTGCCAGGCCCTGCGCCGCGAAAAGGTTGATGAGCGAAAGCACGCGGCGCTGCGCCAGCATCGCGAAGGCGAGGAGCAGCAGGATCGACGCGAACAGGTTGATCAGCTGGGCGTAGAGGGGCAGGCCGGCCATGGCGTGGTTTCAGTTCCCCGGACGCGCCGCGGCGGCGGCGCCCTTGCCGCGGCCGCCCGCCGGCGCCTCGATGAAGGGTCGGGGACGTCGCCGGAGCGCGTGAGACGGAGGTGCCATGAAGGAGATCGCCGCGATCGGGGAGGGTCTCAGCTGCCGAGCAGCAGGTTGACGAGCATCGCCAGGACGGCGAACAGGAACGCCGTTCCGAGGAATTCCGGCGCGCGGAAGATCCGCAGCTTCGCCGACAGCGTCTCTATCAGCGCCAGCGCGAACCCTCCGATCACCAGCTTGAAGACGAGCGTCGGCGCCGCGCCGAGGATCGCGATCCAGTCGCCGCCGACCGCGATCCCGAACGGAAAGAAGAGCGCGATTCCGACGCAGGCGTAGTTGAAGAGCTTCAGCGCCGACGCCCATTCGATCAGCGCGAGATGCCGGGCCGAGTATTCGAGGATCATCGCCTCGTGGATCATCGTGAGCTCGAGATGCGTGGCCGGATTGTCGATCGGGATGCGCGCGTTCTCGGCAAGCGACACCATGGTGAACGCGACTCCGGCGAGCGCGAGGCTGGGGTAGATCCCCAGTTCGCGATGCGCGAGCGTGTCGACGATCGTCGGCAGCGAAGTGCTTCCCGAGATCAGCGACGCCGTGAAGAGCACCATCAGCAGGGCCGGCTCGGCGAGGAAGCCGACGAACATCTCGCGCCTTGCGCCCAGCGATCCGAACGCGGTGCCGATGTCCATCGCCGCCAGCGCGATGAAGACGCGGGCCAGCGCGAACAATCCGACCAGCGCGATGGCGTCGGCCGCGCGCGCGAACGGGAGGTCGGTGGCGAGCGAGGGGACGATGGCGGCCGCGCAGCACATCGCGCCGAACACCACGTACGGCGCCATCCGGAAGATCGGCGAAGCGTGTTCGGAGACGACCGCGTCCTTCATGAACAGCTTGCGGATGGTCCGGTAGGGCAGCAGCAGCGACGGCGCGCTCTTGTTCTGCAGCCAGGCGCGGCACTGGTTCACCCAGCCGACGAGCAGCGGCGCCAGCAGCAGCGCGATGGCGAGCTGCAGCAGCTGCGACAGGAGGGCCGAAGGCGTCATCGCACGAAGAAGAGGAGCGCGAGCAGGGTGAGGAAGCTGTAGGTCAGGTAGACCGAGATGCGGCCCTGCTGGATGCGGCCGATCTGCCGGGCCAGGAAATCGGCGCCGCGGGCGACGGGCAGGTAGAGCCAGTGCCACATGTGATCGCCGGCGATCATCGAATAGCGCGGCGCCGCATCGAACGGCGACGGGAGATGGCGCTCGATGCGGAAGAACGCCTCGAACACCTGGCGGATCGGCTGGCCGAATCCCTCGGCCGAATCCTGCATGCGCGGCGTCTGCATCGGGAATCCGCAGTCCCACGGCGGGGCGCGGCGCACACGCCCATGGTAGTACCGGTGAACGATCTGGACCGTCAGCAGCACGACCGCCACGATCACCACGAGCACGATGAACGGGCTGTAGCTCGAGCGGTCGGCATTGATCGGAGCCAGCAGCAGCCAGCTGCCCGTGTCCGCCCGGCCCACGGTGGAACCGATCAGCATGGCGTTGACCGGATCGAGCATCGTGATGACCTGCACCGGGAAGATCCCGAGCACGACGCAGCCGGCGGCGAGCGCGACCAGCGCGACCCGCTCGAACATTCCGGCGTCCCGGGCGTAGGCGAGATTCGCCTCGCGCGGACGGCCGAGGAAGATGATGCCGTAGAACTTGACCATCACGTAGGCGGCGAGCGCGACGGCGAGCACCAGCGCGGCCGCCGCGACCGGCACCAGCATGTTGACGAACGACTGCGGCAGGCTGGGGGTGAACAGGAACGCCTGCAGCAACAGCCACTCGGAGACGAAGCCGTTGAGCGGAGGCAGGCCGGCGATCGCCAGCGTGCCGACCAGCGCCATCCACGCGACCCACGGCATCCGGTGGATCAGCCCGCCCAGCTTGCCGAGGCTGCGCTCCTTCGTCGCGTGCAGCACCGAACCGGTGGCGAGGAACAGCAGGCTCTTGAAGAGTGCGTGATTGAGGCAATGGTACAGCGCGGCGGTGAGCGCGATCGCGGCGAGCAGCGTCTTGCCATACGATTTGAACAGGATGGTGAGGCCGATAGCCACGACGACGATGCCGATGTTTTCGATCGACGAATAGGCGAGCAGCCGCTTCATGTCGGTCTGCGCCGCGGCGAAGATGATGCCGAACAGCGCGGTGGCGAGCCCGAGCGCCAGCGCGACGACGCCCCACCACCAGAGCTGGACGTTCAGCAGGTCGAAGGTGACGCGCAGCAGGCCGTAGATCGCGGTCTTCAGCATCACGCCGCTCATCAGCGCCGAGACCGGCGACGGCGCGGCCGGATGCGCCTCGGGCAGCCAGACGTGCAGCGGCAGGAGGCCCGCCTTGGCGCCGAAGCCGAACAGCGCGAGCAGGAACGCGGTGGTCGGCCACGCGCCGGTCAGGATGATCGAGCGCATCGACCCGAACGTGTAGTCGCCGCTGCCCCCCTGCAGCACGCCGAAGCAGAGCAGAATTGCGATCGCGCCGACGTGGGCGATGAGCAGATACAGGAAGCCGGCGCGGCGAATTTCCGGAATGCGATGGTCGGTGGTGACCAGGAAGTACGAGGCGAGCGCCATCGTCTCCCACGCCACCATGAACGCGTAGGCGTCGTCGGCGACCAGCACCATCGCCATGGCCGCGACGAAGACGTGGTAGAGGAAGCAGGTGAGACCCGGCGGGGCGCCTTCGCCGGCGCGGAAATAACCGGCCGAGAACAGCGATATCGCCGCGCCGACGGCTCCCAGCAGCAGGAGGAAGGTCGCCGACAGCGAGTCGATGCGGAGATGGAACGGGAGGTCCGGCAGCCCGAGCGGCAGCACCGTGGATTGCGCCGGCGGGCCGATGGCGAAGAATGCCGTGACGGCGAGGGCCACCCCGATCGCGGCGCCCGCGGGGAACAGCACGCGGCTGATGAAGCGCAGGTCGCGCGGGCGGACGAGGCCGAGGATTCCGATCGACAGCCACGCGGCGATCGCGGCGATGACGAGGGTCAGCGAAGACTGGCTCATCGTCGGCGACGCCGGATCAGCGCGCCCGCGACCGCGAGGCGCCGCATCGCGGCACGGTCATTTGACGCGCATTCCCGGCACCGCACCGCTGTCGGGAGACAGGAGGAAGATGCCCGGCCCGGTCCCCGACGCCGCCAGCACCATGCCCTCCGAGAGCCCGAATTTCATCTTCCGCGGCGCGAGATTCGCCACCATCGGCGTCAGGCGACCGACGAGGTCTTCGGGCCGGTAGGCGGACTTGATGCCCGCGAAGACCGTTCGTGGCCGCGCCTCGCCGAGGTCCAGGGTGAGCTTCAGCAGCTTGTCGGCGCCTTCGACGTGCTCGGCGGCGACGATCCTCGCGATGCGCAGGTCGATTTTCGAGAAATCGTCGATCGAGATGGTGCCATCGACGGGAGTTGCCGACGGCGCCAGGGCGACGGGCGCCGGTGGCGTCGTTGCCGCCGCTGCGGATGCCGCCGCCTTCGGGCCCTCGAGCAGCGCATCGATCTGCTTCGGGTCGATGCGGGCCATCAGGTGCGAGTACGTGGCTATCCGACGCGGTTCTTCCAGCGCGTCGCTCCACACGAAATCGCGTCCGAGGCCGAAGAACTCGCGGGCCACGCGGGACGCCGTGGCCGGAAGGATCGGGGCAAGTACGACGGTGAGATATTTGAATCCGAAGATCGCGCGCGAGCAGACTTCCTGCAGTTCGGCCGCGCGCTCCGCATCCTTCGCCAAGAGCCACGGCTTCGCACGGTCGAAGGCCTCGTTGAAACGATCCGCCGCGGCCATCGCGTCGCGAACGACCTGGCCGTATTGGCGCGCTTCGTAGCGCTCGGCGGCGGAGCCGAGATCGGTTGGAAACCCCGCACGCGCAGCCGCGAGCTCCGAACCGTAGGCGAGCTCGCCATTGAATTGTCCGGCGATGAACTTGGCGGCCCGGCTTGCGATGTTGACGTACTTGCCTACAAGGTCGCTGTTCACCCGCGCCAGAAAATCGTCGGGATTGAAGTCGATGTCCTCGACCCTGTCGTTGAGCTTGGCGGCGATGTAATAGCGCAGCCACTCGGGGTTGAGCCCGAGGTCGAGGTAAACGTCGGGACTGATGCCGGTGCCGCGCGACTTCGACATCTTCTCGCCGGAGACGTTGATGAAGCCGTGGACGAACACGTTGTCCGGCACCTTGTACGGCGGTCCCGCGAACTCGAGCATCGCCGGCCAGAACAGCGTATGGAAATAGACGATGTCCTTGCCGATGAAGTGGTACTGGCGGACGCCGGGGTCCTGCAGGAACCCGGCGAAGTCGATGCCGAGCTTCGCGAGGTGCGCCTTGAGGCTCGCCAGATAGCCCACCGGCGCGTCCAGCCAGACGTAGAAGTACTTGCCCGGCGCGTCGGGGATCGGGATGCCGAAGTAGGGCGCATCGCGCGAGATGTCCCAGTCGCCGAGCTTGCCGTCGGCGCCCAGCCATTCCTGAACCTTGTTGTAGATCTCGGGCTGCAGATGCTGGCCGTCCGACGGCCCGGCGGTCCATTGCCGCAGGTAGCTGACGATGTCGGGATGCGAAAGCCGGAAGAAGAGGTGCTCGGAGCTGCGCAGCACGGGCCTGGCACCCGTCACCGTCGAGTAGGGATCGATCAGGTCGGTCGGCGCGTTGGTCGTGCTGCAGTTCTCGCAGCCGTCCCCACCGTACTGGTCCCTGGTCCCGCATTTCGGGCAGGTGCCCTTGATGTAGCGATCCGCCAGGAACATCGCCTTGACCGGATCGTAGAATTGCTCGACCGGCCCGGAGTAGACGAGTCCCTTCGCCTTGAGGCGGCGGTAGATGTCCTGCGAGAGCTCGACGTTCTCCGGCGAATCGGTCGAGTGCCAATGGTCGAACCCGATGTGGAAGCCGGCGAGGTGCTTCGGGCGTGTCGCGGCGATCCTGGCGACGAGCGCCTGCGGCGTGACGCCCTCGGCATCGGCCTTCAGCATGATCGGCGCGCCGTGCGCGTCATCGGCGCAAACGAAGTGGACCTCGTGCCCCTGCATCCGCTGGAAGCGCACCCAGATGTCCGCCTGGATGTACTCCATGATGTGCCCGATGTGGAACGGCCCGTTGGCGTAGGGCAGCGCCGTCGTGACGAACAGCTTGCGGCGCGGCAGGGCACCGGTCTCGGTGCTCACGGAGGCGGACATCGCGGAAAACCTTGCGCTAGGCAGGGGGAAACGGGGATTCTAGCAAAGCGGTCGAGAGGCGAATATCGAAAGCGCCGGTTTTTCGCTAAAATCAAATGCTTTTCCTGCAATTTCACTTGAGCATTCCACGGAGCATCCGATGGCCATTACCGAGGCCGACGTCCAGGGCCGCCTGCGCGCGCTGACCGATCCCAATACGGGAAAGGATTTCGCAAGCGGAAAAGCCGTCAAGAAAATCCAGATTTCCGGTGCCGACATCACCGTCGACATCCAGCTCGGCTACCCCGCGAAGACACAGCACGGGATACTCAGGAAGCTGATCGCCGACGATCTCGCGACACTGCCCGGCGCGGGCCGCGTCACGGTCGCCATGACGCAGAAGATCACGTCGCACTCGGTGCAGCGCGGCGTGAAGCTGATTCCCGGCGTCAAGAACATCATCGCCGTCGCGAGCGGCAAGGGCGGGGTCGGCAAGTCGACGACCGCCGTCAACCTCGCGCTGGCGCTCGCCGCCGAGGGCGCGCAGGTCGGCATCCTCGACGCCGACATCTACGGGCCGTCGCAGCCGACGATGCTGGGCATCGCCGGCCGTCCAGAATCCCGGGACGGCAAGACGCTCGAGCCGCTCGAAGCCTACGGGTTGCAGGCGATGTCGATCGGGTTCCTGATCGACGTAGATACGCCGATGGTGTGGCGTGGACCCATGGTGACGCAGGCGCTGGAACAGCTGCTGAAGGACACCAACTGGCGCGACCTCGACTACCTCGTCGTCGACATGCCGCCGGGCACCGGCGACATCCAGCTCACGCTGTCGCAGAAAGTGCCGGTCACCGGCGCGGTGATCGTGACGACGCCGCAGGACATCGCGCTGCTCGACGCGCGAAAGGGGCTCAAGATGTTCGAGAAGGTCGGCGTGCCGATCGTCGGCATCGTCGAGAACATGAGCATGCACGTCTGCTCGAAGTGCGGCCACGCCGAGGCGATCTTCGGCGAAGGCGGGGCGCAGCGGATGTGCGCCGACTACAACGTGCCCTTCCTGGGGGGCCTGCCGCTGGACATCCACATCCGCGAGCAGGCGGACTCGGGGCGCCCGACCGTGGTCGCCGATCCGGAGGGCAGGATCGCCGGGATCTATCGCGAGATCGCGCGCCGGACCGCCGTGTTCGTCGCGCAGAAGGCCGAGGACTTCTCGGCGAAGTTTCCGAGCATCGTCATCCAGAACACCTAGAAACCGTCGCCTGCGCCCGTGATGCTGCGTTGCTCGAGCGCCGAAAATGCTCACGTACGACCCAAGTACGCTCCGCTTTCCGGCGCTCTCGCGCCTTGCCTGACGGGCGCATGCTCGGTTTCTATCGCTTTGGCCAAACGTTCGGCGCCGTCTTTGCTCGCATGCCGATACACATGCAATTGAATGGAGGGGCCGCGTGATCAAGTCCGACAGGTGGATACGGCAGAAGGCGCGCGAGACCGGGATGATCGAGCCGTTCGAGCCCGGCCAGGTGCGGGAGGTCGACGGCAGGAAGATCGTCTCCTACGGCACGTCGAGCTACGGCTACGACATTCGCTGTTCGCGCGAATTCAAGATCTTCACCAACATCAACTCGACCATTGTCGACCCGAAGGCCTTCGACGCCGGCTCGTTCGTCGACTTTACCGGCGACGTCTGCATCATCCCGCCGAACTCGTTCGCGCTGGCCCGCACCATCGAGTACTTCCGGATCCCGCGCAACGTCCTGACCATCTGCCTCGGAAAGAGCACCTATGCGCGCTGCGGCATCATCGTCAACGTGACGCCGTTCGAGCCGGAGTGGGAGGGGTTCGTCACGCTCGAATTCTCGAACACGACGACGCTGCCGGCGAAGATCTACGCCAACGAGGGCGTCGCGCAGGTGATCTTCTTCGAGTCCGACGAGGTCTGCGAGACCTCGTACAAGGACCGGGGCGGCAAGTACCAGGGTCAGATGGGCGTCACGCTGCCGAAGATCTGAACCGCGCCGCCGGGCCGGCGTTCGCCGTTCCGCGGCCCTGTCCCGGCCCGGGTTCGGGCGGCGGGCTCGCGCGACGCTTCCCGGCGCGCGCGAGCGATCGGCGCGGGACCGCCGGCCCCCGCCATGGCATTTCGGCGGCGCCGGCGAATCGGCGGCGGGCGGCCCGCAGCCGGCGCCGGGCGTCGCGTCCAGGCAGCCGCCGCCTCACCGGGCCGCGGTATGCATAGCCATCGATCCGGAATCGCCGCATAATTCGCGCCTTTCCATCCCGGCGGCACGGGCATCCCCGGTGTCGCCACCCGCCCGGAGCCGGCGCGGGCATGCCGGATGGCCGTCCGCAGGCGAGGGCCCCATTCCATGAAGTTCCGTTTCCCGATCGTCATCATCGACGAGGACTACCGCTCCGAGAACACGTCGGGGCTGGGCATTCGCGCGCTCGCGGACGCGATCGCCAAGGAAGGCATGGAGGTGCTGGGCGTCACCAGCTACGGCGACCTTTCGCAGTTCGCGCAGCAGCAAAGCCGCGCGTCGGCGTTCATCCTGTCGATCGACGACGAGGAGTTCACGCCCGGTCCCGAACTCGACCCGGCGGTGCTGAACCTGCGCAAGTTCATCCAGGAGATCCGCTTCAAGAACTCGGAGATCCCGATCTACCTGTACGGCGAGACGCGCACGTCGCGGCACATCCCGAACGACGTCCTGCGCGAACTCCACGGGTTCATCCACATGTTCGAGGACACGCCCGAGTTCGTCGCGCGCCACATCATCCGCGAGACGAAGGCCTATCTCGATTCACTGGCGCCTCCGTTCTTCCGCGCGCTGGTCGACTACGCGCAGGACGGCTCGTACTCCTGGCACTGTCCCGGGCACTCGGGCGGCGTGGCCTTCCTGAAGAGCCCGGTCGGCCAGATGTTCCACCAGTTCTTCGGCGAGAACATGCTGCGCGCCGACGTCTGCAATTCGGTGGACGAACTCGGGCAGCTGCTCGACCACTCCGGACCCGTCGCGGCGGCCGAGCGCAACGCGGCGCGGATCTTCAACGCCGACCACTGCTTCTTCGTCACCAACGGCACCTCGACCTCGAACAAGATGGTGTGGCACGCGAACGTGGCGCCGAACGACATCGTCGTCGTCGACCGCAACTGCCACGTCTCGATCCTGCACGCGATCACGATGACCGGGGCGATCCCGGTCTTCCTGCGGCCGACGCGCAACCACCTGGGAATCATCGGCCCGATACCGCTCGACGAATTCAGGCCCGAGAGCATCCAGAGGCGGATCGACGCGAATCCGTTCGCGCGCGAGGCGCCGAACAAGAAGCCGCGGATTCTCACGCTCACGCAGAGCACCTACGACGGCATCGCCTACAACGTCGAGATGCTGAAGCAGACGCTGGGGAGCAGCATCGAGACGCTGCATTTCGACGAGGCGTGGCTGCCGCACGCGACCTTCCACGAGTTCTACAAGGACATGCACGCGATCGGCAAGGACCGCCCGCGCAGCAAGGACGCGATGATCTTCGCGACGCACTCGACGCACAAGCTGCTGGCGGGGATTTCGCAGGCGTCGCAGATCATCGTCCAGGAGTCGCAGACGCGAAAGCTGGACCGGCACATCTTCAACGAGGCGTACCTGATGCACACCTCGACGTCGCCGCAGTACGCGATCATCGCCTCCTGCGACGTGTCGGCGGCGATGATGGAGCCGCCGGGAGGCACCGCGCTGGTGGAGGAGTCGATCATCGAGGCGCTCGACTTCCGCCGCGCCATGCGCAAGGTCGACGACGAGTGGGGCAAGGACTGGTGGTTCAAGGTATGGGGCCCCGAGCGGCTCGCCCCGGAAGGCATGGGCAAGCGCGAGGACTGGCTGCTGCGCGCGAACGAACGCTGGCACGGCTTCGGCGACCTGGCCCCGGGCTTCAACATCCTCGACCCGATCAAGGCGACGATCATCACGCCGGGCCTCGACGTTTCGGGCAAGTTCGCGAAGTCCGGCATTCCGGCGTCGATCGTCACCCGCTTCCTGGCCGAGCACGGCGTCATCGTGGAGAAGACGGGGCTGTACTCGTTCTTCATCATGTTCACGATCGGCATCACCAAGGGCCGGTGGAACACGCTGGTGACGGCTCTGCAGCAGTTCAAGGACGACTACGACAAGAACCAGCCGCTGTGGAAGATCCTGCCGGAGTTCGTGGCCAAGCATCCGAAGTACGAGCGCGTGGGCCTGCGCGACCTCTGCCAGCAGATCCACGACATGTACAAGGCGAACGACGTGGCGCGGGTGACGACCGAGATGTACCTGTCGGACATGGAGCCGGCGATGAAGCCGTCCGATGCGTTCGCGTGCATGGCCCACCGCGAAATCGACAGGGTCGAGATCGACAACCTGGAGGGGCGTATCACCTGCGTGCTGCTGACGCCGTATCCACCGGGGATTCCGCTGCTGATCCCGGGGGAGCGCTTCAACCGCACCATCGTCGAGTACCTGAAGTTCGCGCGGAACTTCAACGCCCAGTTCCCCGGCTTCGACACCGACATCCACGGTCTCGTCGAGGAAGAGGCCGCGGACGGCAAGATGCGCTACTACATGGACTGCGTGCGTCCGCGGTGACGCCGGGAGACCGGATGTCGTTCGCGGCGACGCGGCGTGTCCGCGGCCCGGAGTGTGTCGCGGGGCAGGTGCCCGTCCTGCGGCTGGCCGCCGCACCGCCTGTCGCAGGATTGCGGCCCCGGCGACGCCGCGTTCGATCGCCGCGTTCCATTACGCTCCGGCGCGCGCAGCGGCGTCTGGGTGCCGGCGCCGAATCGGGCCATTGCGGCGAACCCGGCGCCCGCATCGCATGAGCCTTACGCCGCCTTCGCCGGGCCCGCATCCGGTTGCAGCGACGCTTCGGCGGCTGTTGCCGTTCCTCGGCTGGCCTCGCGTCACGCGCGCCTCGTTGCGCGCAGACCTCGTCGCCGGCATCACCGTTTCATTGATCGCAATCCCGCAATCGCTCGCGTACGCGCAGCTGGCGGGCATCCCCGCGTACTACGGGCTCTATGCGGCCTTCATCCCTACCATCGTGGGCGGCTCTGTTCGGGTCGTCGGCGATACTGTCGACGGGGCCGGTGGCGTTGACGTCGCTGGTGACGGCCGCCAGCGTGACCGCGCTGGTCCCGCCGGGAAGCGCGCAGTTCTACGCCTATGTGACGCTGCTCGCGCTGATGTCCGGCCTGTTCCAGCTCGGCTTCGGCCTTGCCCGGGGGGGCGTCCTGCTGCGCCTCGTTTCGCACCCCGTGCTGACGGGGTTCATCAACGCAGCCGCGGTGATCATCGCACTGTCGCAGCTGCCGACGCTGATGGGGATTTCGACGCCGCAGACCGAGCACCTGCTGCTCGATATCTGGGACGTCGCCTCGCGCGTAGATTCGCTGCACGCGTTGTCCGTCGCGTTCGGTGTGGCCGCGATAATCCTCCTGGGCGCCTTCCGAAGACTGGCGCCGAGACTTCCGGGAGTACTGATCGTCGTCGCAGCGCTGACCTGGGCGAGCTACGCCACGGGGTTCGCCGAGCGGGGCGGTAGCGTGGTCGGCGTCGTTCCCTCCGGGTTGCCGACGCTGGCGCTGCCCGACGTGAGCTGGGACGCGCTGAACGCGTTGCTCCCTGCGGCATTCGTTGTCGCCCTGATCAGCTTCATGGAAGCGATGTCGAGCTGCAAGACGATCGCGTACAAGATGCGCGTGCCCTGGGACGACAACCAGGAGCTGATCGGGCAGGGCCTGGCGAAAATTTCGGCTTCGTTCTGCCAGGCCATGCCGGTGAGCGGATCGTTCGCGCGGTCGGCGCTCAACCTCGCCTCGGGTGCGAAGTCCGGTCTCGCGTCGGTGATCGCCGCTGCCGCGATCCTCTGCACGCTGCTGTTCTTCACGCGCTGGTTGCATCACCTGCCGAAGCCGGTCCTCGCCGCGATCATCTTGCTCGCCGTGGCGAACCTGCTCGACCTGCGCGCGATGCGGCAATCCTGGCTCGCGAGCCGTGAGGACGGCATCGCCGGCACCGTCACCTTCGTCGCGACGCTGGCCTTCGCGCCCAACATCCAGAACGGCATCCTCATCGGCATCGTCGTCTCGCTGGTGGCATTCAACTACGGCAGGATGCGCCCGCGCGTCCCCGTCGTCGGCCTGCATGCGGATGGAATGCTGCGCGACGCCCGGCGCTTCGACCTTCCGCCGTTGCATGCGCGAGTCGGCGCGCTGCGCTTCGACGCATCGCTGTACTTCGCCAATGCCTCGTACTTCGAGGATGCCGTGCTGCAGCTCGAGCACGAACGCCCCGGCATCCAGTTCATTCTCGTCGCGGCGCAGGGCATCAACCACCTCGACGCCTCGGGGGTCGAGATGCTGCGGAACCTGTCGCTGCACCTTCGGGAAAGCGGCATCACGCTGGTGATGGGCGGCCTGAAGAAGCAGGTGCTGGACGTCATGGGCCGCACCGGACTTGTCGGGGCGCTCGGCGAAGGCAATCTGTTCGTCACCGATCGGGCGGCCATCGACAGCCTGTACGCCAGGTTGGACTCGACGCCGGCGTAGGCCGGCGAACCGCGCGAGACGCGGCGATTGCGGGCGACGGCCGCCAACGCAGCGCGCAATCCGTACGCAAGGATGGGAGGGTCGCGCCTCGACACCGGGCGCGCATCGGCGTGACCGCGGCGGGCGCGCCGCGCAGGCTGCTACGCCGCTGCCGCGGCCGGTTGCGACCTCGCCGCGACCTTCGCTTCGCCCGCTCCGGCCTTCGCCATCGCCGCGACGATCAGCGACGCGAGCAGGCAGGAGGCCATACGCATTTCCATCGAATCGGTGCGGCCCGGCACGACGACCGGGATTCTCGCGCCGAGCACGATGCCTGCCGCGAAGCCGCCGGTGAGGCCGATCAGCGTCCGCAGCACCATCGACGCGGCTTCCATGGTGGGCGCGATCAGCACGTCGGGGTGTCCCGCGATCGGCGACTTGACACCGTTGGCGCGCGCGGCGTCGCCCGACAGGGCGCTATCCGCAGTGAGCGGTCCGTCGACGATCGCGCCCGGAAACATCCCCTGCGCGGCCATCGCCTTCAGCGAGACGGCGTCGCCGGTGGACGCGAACGCCGGTGTCACGACATCCATCGCCGCGAGCAGCGCCACGTTCGGCGTCGCGATCCCGAGCGCCGTGGCGAGCCGGGTCGTGTTGACGACGATGTCCTTTTTCGCGGCGAGGTTGGGCGCGATGTTGAGCAGCGCATCGGCGACCAGGATGCCGTTCGGCCGGCCCGGCAGGTCGAGATAGCAGGCATGCGACAGCCGGTGCTCGGTGCGCAGGCCCGAATCGGGCGCCGCGACGTGCGACAGCAGGTCGCCGTCGCTCATGCTGCCCCTGACCAGCGCCGAGACCTGGCCGTCGCGGGCGATTTCGACCGCGCGGGCGCCGGCCTCTCCCGGCGAGTCGGGGGTGTCGACGATCATCAGCCGCGAGACGTCCAGCCCGGATTTGGCGGCCGTATCGCGGATACGGACTTCCGGCCCCACCAGCAGCGGCGCGATATAGCCGGCGAAGGCGCCGGAAAGCGCCAGTTGCAGCGTTTCGCCGTCGCAAGGGTAAACGAACGCCGTCGGCAGCGGCGGCATTTTCCTGACCTTCTCGACCAGGCGCTGGAATTGGGGGTGCGAAGGCATTCCCGGAGCGTGGCAAGCCCCCGGGACTCTGTCAACTCTTCGCCGATGGAAGGCCGGCAACGGTGTTCGCACGGCCGGCGGGGAGGCTCTCGGGGCCGTTGAGCGGGGTCTCGGCGGGGTCAGTACGCTTGCAACGGCCGGGACCCGGAACCTGCCCGCTCCGGCGCGGCCGCAGCGGCCGCCACCGCGCGTCGGTCGCTCCGGGACGGGGCGCCGGTGGCGTCGCAGAGCGTCGGCGGTCGGGCGCGCGGAAGCTAGATCCTTCCCTTCCAGGGCACGACCAGCCGTTCGACGTAGCGCATCAGCAGGTCGAAGAGGTAGGCGACCGCGCCGATGACGACGATGCCCATGATGACGATGTCGGTCCGCAGGAAGTTCGATGCGTTGAGCACCATCTGGCCCAGACCGTGGGTCGCGGCGACCATCTCGGCCGCCACCAGCGTCGTCCAGCCGAATCCGATCGAGATCCTCATCGCCGTCAGGATCTCGGGCATCGCCGCCGGAATGATCACGTGCCGTATCACCTGCCACTTCGACGCGCCCATCGAATACGCCGCATGGATCTGCTCCTGCGCCACCGAGCGGACGCCGGCCCGCGCGCTCATCGCCAGAGGCGCGAAGCAGGCGAGGTAGATCAGCAGCACCTTCGACAGTTCGTCGATGCCGAACCAGATCACGATCAGCGGCAGGTAGGCCAGGGGCGGCAGCGGCCGATAGAATTCGATCGGCGGATCGAATATGCCGCGCGCGATCCTCGACACGCCCATGGCGATGCCGACGGGTATTGCCGTCGCGCAGGCGGCCAGGAAGGCGGTGAACACGCGGAACATCGACCAGCCGAAGTGCGTCGCCAGCGGGGCGTCGGTGAGCTGCCCCATCGCGGACTCGTAGAGCCGCGTGAACACGGTCTCGGGCGTCGGCAGGAACAGCGGAGGCAGCCACCGATAATGGCTCGCCAGCCACCACAGCGCGAAAAGGCCGGCCATGGTGACGACGCTGATCGCCGTGCTGCGGCCCTCCCCGGGGGTCGAGTAGCTCGACGTGCGGGGCAGCGGATCGGCGTTCGTCGCCATGCCTACCCTGCGCTCGCGCCGGCGTCCGCCGGCGGCTCCCGATGCAGGATCACGGCCAGCACTTCCTCGCGGACGCGAATGAAATCCGGCGACGACTTCACCGCGCGCGCGTCGCGGGTCTCGATGAACCGCCGCCCGAAATCGAGCCGGTATTCATGCGAAATCCTGCCCGGGCGCGGCGTCATCACGACGAGATGCGTGGCGAGAAAAAGCGCCTCCTCGACGCTGTGGGTGATGAAGAAGCACATCTTGCCGGTGCGATGCCAGACGTCGAGGATCAGCTCCTGGATCGCTTCGCGGGTGAACGCGTCCAGCGCCCCCAGCGGCTCGTCCATCAGCATCAGCTCCGGATCCGACGCCAGCGCCCGGGCGATGCCGACGCGCTGCTGCATGCCGCCGGAGAGCTCGTAGATCGCCCGCCCCGCGAAATCCTCCAGTCCGACCAGGCGCAGCTTCTCCTGCGCGACGCGCCGGCGCTCCGCCGCCGCCACGCCGCGCATCCGCAAGCCGAATTCGACGTTGTCGACGACGTTGAGCCAGGGCATCAGCGCGTGCTTCTGGAACACGACGCCGCGATCCGCGCCCGGGCCGGTGACCGGCCTGCCGTCGAGCAGGATCGTTCCGTCGGTCGGGGGCAGGAAGCCGGCGATGCAGGAGAGCAGCGTCGTCTTGCCGCAGCCCGAGGCGCCGATCGCGACGACGAACTCGCCGTCGCGCATCGACAGGTTGACATCCGACAGCGCGGCTACCGTGCCGGACTTGGTCGCGAAACGTACGCCGAGGCGGCTGATGTCGAGCTTCGGCAAGGTCGACCCGGATCGTGGACATGAATACGGCGGCACCGGCCTCGAGAGCGGGCGCCGCCGCGGGAGACGGCAGGCCGGACGTCGCCGTCCGCGCCTTTATTTCATCGCGCCCTGCGCGAACGCCGGGTTGACCGATTTGCTGTAGTCGGGGACGAGCTGCTGGATGCGGCCCTCGTCCTTGAGGAACTTGGCCGTCTCGGTCAGCGCCTTGGCCGCGCCGCCATTGGCGCCGCCGCCCAGCCACGCCGGGCCCGCCTGGTCCGCGAGGCTGGGGAAGCCGTACAGCGCCATGGCGTCGGCGACGTCCCCGGGCTTGCCGCCGGACCATTTGGCGACCGCCGCGACCTTGGCCGCGTCGCCGGTCCACGCCTTGGGATTGCCGCGGTAGTCGGCATCGGCCTTGGCGATCGCCTTGACCAGCGCCGTCATGAACTGCGCGTTCTCGGCGGCGAACTTCCGGGAGACGATGAGTCCGTCGAACGTGCACTTGCCCTTCTTGCACAGTTCGCCCGAGGTGACGATCACCTTGCCGTTCTTCTTGACGGTGGACAGCACCGGATCCCAGATGAAGGTGGCGTCGAGGTCGCCGCGGCCCCACGCGGCGGCGATCTCGGGCGGGCGCATGTTGAGCACCTGCACGTCGCCGCGCTTGAGGCCGGCGAGCTCCATCGCATAGAGCAGGTGGAAATGCGTCGTCGAAACGAACGGCACGCCGACCTTCTTGCCCTTGAGGTCGGCGACGGTGCCGACGTTGCTGCCGTTGCGCGCGACCAGCGCCTCGGCGGCGGCGATGTCCTCGAGGATCCAGAACAGTTCGACGTCCATTCCCTGGCTGATCGCGGTGGCGACGCCGGCCGAGCCGACTTCGCCTATCGCGACGTCGCCGGAGGCCATGGCGCGGATCACGTCGCCGCCGCCGCCGAACTGCCGCCAGTTGATCTTGTAGCCGGTCGCCTTCTCGATCTCGCCGGTCTGCTGCACCCAGCGGAAGGGATTCATCATGTCCTGGTACGCGAACGTCACCGTTTTCTGCGCCCAGGCCGGCAGCGACGATGCCAACGCCAACACGATGCCAAGAACCAGTCGTTTCATGCGTGCTCCCTGAGGTGGGCCGTCGGACGCGGCCGGCGGCGCCTCTCCCGCGCCGCGCGGCGAACGCCGTGAAATTACAGCGCCTTGAGCGCCTTGCGCAAGATGTCCGCGATCATATCGATATGCGATTTCTCGGCGATCAGCGGCGGCGCGATGATCGCGGAGTCGCCGGTCGTCTTGAGATGCAGTCCGCTGTCGAAGAGCTTCTTCTGGAACGCGTGGCCGCGCACGCCGGGTCCGCCGGCGGGGCAGATGTCGATGGTGCCGAACATCCCGTAGCCGCGGATGTCGGCGACGGCCGGCAGGCCCTTGAGCGAGAAAAGCGCGTCGAGGAAGTACGGCGAAAGCTCGCGGCCGCGCTCGAACAGGCCCTCGTTGCGGTAGATGTCGAGCGTCGCGAGTCCCGCCGCACAGGGCCCGGGGTGACCCGAGTACGTGTAGCCGTGGAAGAACTCGATCGCCCCCTCGGGTGCCGCCGCCATGATCGTATCGTGGATGCGCTCGCTGATCGCGACCGCGCCCATCGGCTGCGCGCCGTTGGTGATGCCCTTGGCCATCGTCATGACGTCGGGCGTGACGCCGAAGCTCTGCGCCGCGAACGCCTGACCGGTGCGGCCGAAGCCGCAGATCACCTCGTCGAAGACCAGCAGGATCCCATGCGCGTCGCAGATCTCGCGCAGCCGCGCGAGGTAGCCCTTCGGCGGCACCAGGCAGCCGGTGGATCCGGCGATCGGCTCGACGAAGCAGGCGGCGATGTTCTCGGCGCCGTAGAGGTTGACGAAGCGCGTCAGGTCGTCGGCCAGATCGGCGCCGTGGGCGCCCTCGCCGCGGACGAAGAAATTCTCCTTGAGGTGCGTGTGGCGCATGTGCGCGACGCCCGGCAGCCCCGGCCCGTACTTGCGCCGGTTGTTGACCAGGCCGGACAGCGACACGCCGCCGAAATTGACGCCGTGGTAGGCGCGCTCCCGCGAGACGAACACGTTGCGTCCGCCTTGGCCCCGCGCCTGATGGTAGGCGAGCGCGACCTTCATCGCCGTGTCGACGGCCTCGGATCCCGAGTTGGTGAAGAAGATCCGGTTGAGGTCGCCCGGGGTCAGCTCCGCGACGCGCGTCGCGAGCTCGAACTGCTTCGGATGGCCGCGCAGGAAGGGCGGCACGAAATCGAGTTCGCGCATCTGCTTGCCGACGGCGTCGGCGATCTCCTTGCGCCCGTGTCCGGCGTTGACACAGAAGAGCCCGGACGACGCGTCGATGATCTTGTCGCCGCGGTCGTTCCAGTAGTACATGCCTTCGGCGCGGACGACCATCTTCGGGTCGGCCTTGAAATCGCGGTTCGGCGTGAACGGCATCCAGTATTCATCGAGCGAGATGCGCTTCGTTGCGGTCTGGTCGTGAATGGTCAGTTCGGCATGGCCCATGGTGATCTCCTGTTGCTGCGACGCGATGCGAAGGCTGCGCTCGCCGCTCGCGCCGGATGTGTCGGGACAAACCATGATCGTACACCCCGGGGCCGGTTCGCGGTACCGCCGGGGCGGCGCGCGCCGGCGACGGCGGCGGCTCATCGCGGCGGCAGCCGGGCCGTCGCCAAGGGCGGACGCGCCGTCACCGGCACCGCGGGAGCGCGGCGGCGAGGGCCCCCGGCAGGACCGCATCGCTGCCGATCCGCGCCGGCGGCGCATGTGGGCGATCGGATGATCGATTATCATAGGCAACTGCGGGACAGGGAACGGCGGGCCCATGCCTGCCGTCGTCGAATCCGGTCGGAGCAATCCCCATGCGCATCGGCGTTCCGAAAGAGATCAAGGTTCTGGAGAATCGGGTCGGTCTGACGCCCGGCAGCGTGCGCGAGGCCGTCGCGCACGGGCACCAGGTGATCGTCGAACACAACGCGGGGCAGGGCATCGGGATGGACGACGATGCCTACCGCAAGGCGGGCGCCCGGGTCGCCGGGACCGCGGCCGAAGTCTTCGCCGCGGCCGAGATGATCGTCAAGGTCAAGGAGCCGCAGGCGGTCGAGCGCCGGATGCTCCGCAGCGGGCAGATCCTGTTCACGTACCTGCACCTCGCGCCTGATCCCGAACAGGCGAAGGATCTGGTCGCCAGCGGCGCCGTATGCATCGCCTACGAAACCGTCACCTCGAGCACCGGAGGCCTGCCGCTGCTGGCCCCGATGTCGGAAGTGGCCGGTCGCATGGCGGTGCAGGCCGGCGCCTACTACCTCGAGAAGCCGCACGGCGGCCTCGGCGTGCTGCTCGGCGGCGTCCCGGGCGTCGACCCGGCGAAGGTGGTGATCCTGGGCGGCGGCGTCGTCGGCTCGCACGCCTGCCACATCGCGCTCGGCATGGGCGCCGACGTCTGGGTCCTCGACCGCAGCGTCGAGGTGCTGCGCGCGCTGTGGCGGCAGTTCGGCCGGCCGCTCAACACCGTCTTCTCGACGCAGGATGCGCTGGAGAACCACGTCACCAGCGCCGACCTCGTCATCGGCGGCGTGCTGATCCCGGGTGCCTCGGCGCCGAAGCTCGTGTCCGCGGCGCTGGTGAAAAGGATGAAGCCGGGTTCGGTCATCGTCGACGTGGCGATCGACCAGGGCGGCTGCTTCGAGACTTCGCACGCGACGACGCACGCCGACCCGGTCTACGTCGTCGATGGCGTCACCCATTACTGCGTCGCCAACATGCCGGGCGGCGTGCCCAGGACATCGACCTTCGCGCTCAACAACGCGACGCTGCCCTTCGTGCTGGCCCTGGCCGACAAGGGCTGGAAGAAGGCGCTGACCGACGACCTGCACCTGCGCAACGGCCTCAACATCGCGTTCGGCAAGGTGACCTGCCAGCCGGTCGCCGAAGCGCTGGGCTATGCCTTCGTCACGCCGGAAAGCGCGATGGCCTGAAGCCGCGGGCGGCCGCGTGGCGCGACGCGGGATCGTCGCTGCCCGCACGAACCGGGCAGTGGCGGCCGGTTCGCAGCGATGGCGATGGCGCGTCGATCCACCGCAGTTGGGGAATGGCGCCCGCGCCGACGACTCCCATTCCACTGAAACCGAGGCCGCCCCATGAACACCATGACCGATCAGAAGAACCTCGCCGTCGCCGGCAGGCAGAAGATGACGGCTTCCGAAGCCTTCGTCGAGACGCTGGTCGCGCACGGCGTCAAAGACGTCTTCGGCATCGTCGGCTCGGCCTACATGGACGCGCTCGACCTCTTCCCGATCGCCGGCATACGTTTCATCTCGGTTGCGCACGAGCAGGGCGGCGGGCACATGGCCGACGGCTATTCGCGCGTTTCCGGTCGGCACGGCGTCTGCATCGCGCAGAACGGGCCCGGCATCACCAACTTCGTGACTTCGACGGCGGCCGCGTACTGGGCCCATTCACCGGTGGTCGTCATCACGCCGGAGACGGGCAGCGCGACCATCGGCCTCGGCGGCTTCCAGGAAACGGACCAGCTGCCGATCTTTTCGCGCATCACCAGGTTCCAGGCGCATATCAACAATCGCGCGCGGATGGCCGAACTCACCGGCCGCGCCTTCGATCGCGCGCACCTGGAGCTCGGCCCCACGCAAGTCAACATTCCGCGCGACCATTTCTACGGCGACGTCGAATGCGAAATCCCGCGCCCGATCGCGATCGAGCGCGGACCGGGCGGAGAGCGGAGCCTGGCCGAAGCCGCGGATCTCCTCGCCGGCGCGACGTTTCCGGTGATTCTCTGCGGCGGCGGCGTCGTGATGGCCAACGGCCAGCCGGAGGCGATCCGGCTCGCCGAGCTGCTCCAGGCGCCGGTGGCCAACAGCTACCTGCACAACGATTCGTTCCCCGCCGGCCATCCGCTCTGGGTCGGTCCGCTAGGCTACCAGGGCAGCAAGGCGGCGATGAAGCTCATCGCCGCGGCCGACGTCGTGCTGGCGCTCGGGACCCGGCTCGGGCCGTTCGGCACGCTGCCGCAGTACGGCATGGACTACTGGCCGAAGGGCGCGAAGATCATCCAGGTCGACGCCGACGCGAAGATGCTGGGATTGGTGAAGCCGATCTCGGTCGGCATCTGCGGCGACGCCCGGGCGGCGGCGGCGGCGCTGGCCGCGAGACTTGCCGGCCGCCCGCTCGCCTGCCTCGCGAACAGCGACGCGCGGGCTGCGACCCTGCGCGCGGCGAAGGCGGCATGGGAGGCCGAGCTCGACGGCTGGGCCTTCGAAAAGGACGCCTGGTCGCTCGAGGTGTCGAAAGATTCCGCGCACATGCATCCGCGGCAGATGCTGCGCGAGATGGAACGCGCGATGCCCGCCGGCGCGATGGTGTCCACCGATATCGGCAACATCTGCTCGGTGTCGAATTCCTACCTTCGCTTCGAGCGCCCGCGGTCGATGTTCGCGGCGATGAGCTTCGGCAACTGCGGCTACGCATTCCCGACGATCGTCGGCGCGAAGGTCGCCGCGCCCGACCGGCCCGCGATCGCCTACGTCGGCGACGGCGCGTGGGGAATGAGCTTCGGCGAGCTGCAGACCTGCGTGCGCGAGAACATCCCGGTCACCGCGGTCGTCTTCAACAACGGGCAGTGGGGCGCGGAGAAGAAGAATCACGTCGACTTCTACGAGAACCGCTTCGTCGGGGTGAACCTCGACCGGCAGCCGTCGTGGGCCGCGGTCGCCCGGGCGATGGGCGCCGAGGGGATGACCATCGACAGGCTCGCGGACGTGGGCGCCGCATTGCGGGCCGCGACGACGGCGCAGGCGGAAGGCAAGACGACGGTCCTGGAAATGATGGTGACGCGCGAGCTGGGCGACCCGTTCCGCCGCGATGCGCTGGCGCTGCCGGTGCGCCACCTCGCCAAGTACCAGGCGACGGCAGCCCGGCGAGGGTAGGGCGTTCCCGGCTGCAATTGCGGCTGCCGACCGATACCGACCATCGCGGGGCGCGCCATGTTCATCGGCCATTTCGGGCTAGCCCTCGCGGCGAAGAAAGTCGCGCCGCGTCCCTCGCTGGGCACGCTGCTCTTCGCGGCGCTGCTCGTCGACGGCATCTGGCCGATCTTTCTGCTGCTCGGCTGGGAAACGGTCGAGATCGTCCCCGGCATCACCACGGTGATGCCGCTGCTCTTCGTGTCGTATCCGTACACGCACAGTCTCGTCGCCGGTGCGCTGTGGGCCGCGCTGTTCGCCGGCGTGTACTTTGCGCTGCGCCGCGACCGCGGTCGGCGCCGTGGTGGCTGGCGGCGCTGGTGCTGTCGCACTGGCTGCTCGACTTCGTCTCGCATCGACCCGACATGCCGCTGTGGCCGGGCGGGCCGAAGGTCGGACTCGGCCTGTGGTACTCGCTGCCGGCGACGCTCGCGGTCGAGTTCGCGCTCTTCGGAATCGGCGCCTGGCTCTACGCATCGGCACGCGGCCGCGTGACCGGATCGGCGCGGCGGCGTTCTGGATATTCGTCGCGATCCTCGCCGCGATCTACCTGTCGAGCGTCTTCGGTCCGCCGCCGCCGAGCGTGCAGCTGCTGGCGATCAGCCGGCCTTCTCGGCTGGCTGTTCATCGCGTGGGCCTACTGGATCGATCGGCACCGCGCGTCCGTGGTCGCCTAGGAGCCGCTTGCGGGTGTCGGTGGACGGGGGCAAGTGCCTGCCGAGAGACGGTCGCACAGGGGCGTCCGGTTCCGCGATCGGTCAGTGAGTCCCAACGTACAGGTCGACGCCGTTCCCGCGCAGCGTCAACGGCCGTGTTTCGCCAGCAGGCAATACGATGCGGAATTCGACGATCGGGAAGTTCGTAGGCGCCACTTTTCGTCGCAGCAAGCGTCAGTGTCGTCGGCGTTGCCCGAAGCTCAAAGAGGATTTCGGCGAAGCCCCCGTCGCGATAGGCAAGCGACACCCCGTCGTCTTCGTACAGCGTGAACGCGAACGCGCCCGCATCGCGCGGCGGAAATACGCGCAACTGCCGCGACGGCTCGTCGTGAAGGCGCGAAAAGTCGTCGGTATCGGTCATCGGGATCATCGCCCCTTCGGGCGCGAACAACGGAATCTGCCCGAGCGACGCAGGAACGACGACGTCGGTGCCGGCCGGATGGCGGTATCCCGTTTGAAAGTCGTACCAGCCCGCGGGTCCGGAGGGCAGGTACACGCGACGCTCGCGTTGCCCCGGCTCCACGACGTTGGCGACCAGCAGGGAAGGTCCGAGCAGGAAATCGTCGGTGTCGGCGAACGCCCGCTCGTCGCTCTCGAACTCGTAGAACAACGGTCGCAGCATGGGCTCACCGGCGGTCGCCGCGCGCCGATAGAGCGTATAGAGATACGGCATCAGCCGGTATCGGAACCGGATCGCGTCGCGTATAAGGCCCAAGGACTCCGGGTGCAGCCACGGCGAATTCGTCTGCCCGCCCTCCTTCCAGGAATTCATGATGAGGCGCGGGCTGAATATCCCGTTCTGCACCCAGCGCACCAGCAATTCCGGATCGGGCACCGGGCCCGCGAAACCACCGACATCGTGACCGGTATTGAACATACCGGAAAGGCTCATCGACAGGCCCATGCGGATGTTCCAGCGCAGCATGTGCCAGCTGGTCGAGTTGTCGCCCGACCAGGTCTGCGCGTAGCGCTGGATGCCCGGCGGCCCGGCGCGCGTGACCGTGTACACGCGTTCGCCGGGCCTGTGCCGGGCTTGTGCCTCGAACGACGCGCGCGTCATCAGCAGCGGATGCAACGGTCGTGAAAGCCGGATGGGGATCGGCTTGCCGAAGCCGTGCGAGACGCCGTGGTCGTCCCAGATCTCGTATTCGTTGTTGTCGTTCCAGCCGGCATCGATGCCGTAGTCCAGCACCTGCCTCGCGAGTCCCTCCTGCCACCAGCGCACGCCGCGTGGGCGTGACTGAAATCCACGTGAGCGCCGACGCCATCCCAGAACTGCCCGACGCAGGGGAGTCCTGTTCGCGCGTCGTTGACGAACGCGCCCGCTGCCGCGACCTCGGCGTAATCCGGGTGGTCGTCGAGCAGGCACGGCTTCAGATTGACCACCGTGCGAATTCCCCGCGACTTGAACTTGGCGATCGCCGCGCGCGGGTCCGGGAACTTGTCGCGATTCCACGTGTACACGTAGCGCCGCTTGCCGCGGCTCGTGTACCCCGAGCCGAAATGAAATGCCGACATCGGCACGTCATGCGATGCCGCACTGTCGACGAAGGCGGCGAGTTTCGCCTGCGCGTCCGGCGCGTCGGCCAGCGCCATCGCCGTATTCGCATAACCCAGGCTCCAGCGCGGTCCGAAGGCCATCCGTCCGGTGAGTTCGGTGAATTTGCGCACGACGTCGCGCACCCGCGGACCGACAAAGACGTAGTAGTCGAGGTCGCCGCCATCGATCTCGGCGTACCGGTAAAAGCCGTGGTAGTTGTCGTGCTCGCACCCGAGATCGAACGTCGTCGCGGCCAGCGTGTCGTAGAACCAGCCCGACGCGATGCCGCTGCCGGGATCGCGCGCGATCAGGAACGGCCAGTGCTTGTACAGCGGGTCGGAGGTCTCCGCGTTGTAGCCGAGTGCATCGACCGCCAGCGTGCGCACGCGCCGGCCATGCTTGTCGATCGGTCCGGTCTTGTCCCCGAGACCATAGAACTGATCGGTGACAGCACGCGCCATATAGTGGCGCACGACGTCGCTCTGCTCGCTCCACTGGTACGCCTGCGTCGGTCGGTCGGCGGCGAATGGCGTCCCTTCCGGCGTCGACCAGACGATACCGAAGGGCCGCAAGGCGATTCGCACCGACAATTCGGTCGTCGTCAGGGCGACCGAGTCATCGCGCTCCTCAACGGAAAAGGACGGTAGCGCAAATGCCCCGACATCGAGCCGCTCGCGGCCTTCCCAGGGGACGTCGATGCCGCCCGGCGCGATCATCCAGGAACGTGGTTCCCTGTAGCGCGTCGTCGTGAACGAACAGAACGCGTACCAGATCAGCCGAAAGCACGTACAGGCGACAGCGCCAACCGGCTTCGAAGTCGAACTGGACGCCGTCCGCGGTGCGGCCGCCGTAGGTTGCGTGAAGGAGAGGACGCATATCTCAGGGGCCGCCGACACGTTGCGGCGCGACAACGCAAGACCGGCGTCATCCGCGTGGAACAGCGTGCGCCGCGGCGATCGGGAGGCTCACGGAGATCGCGTCGCCGGCCCTCTTTTCCAGTTGACCCGGTACGTGGACCGCCAGGTGCTCACCATTGGCGAGCGAGCAATAGAGGAACGTCGCGGCGCCCAGCTGTTCGCTACGGTCGAGTCTCGCATGCAGTGCGATCGCCGGCTCGCCGGCAACTCCGGCGACGACGTGTTCCGGCCGAACGCCCAGCACGACCGGCTTGACCTGCAACCGCGGCACCGGCATCGAGCGGCAGGTCGGTGCCGGTGGCGTCGGGATCGCCCTCCAGCGCGACCGCCGATGCCTCCCGCACCGACGGACGTGATGCGGGCTTTGAGGAAATTCATCTGCGGGGAGCCGATGAAGCCGGCCACGAATCGATTGTGCGGACAGTTGTAGAGATCGAGCGGCGCGCCAACCTGCTCGATCCGTCCGGAGCGCAGGACGACGATCTTGTCGGCCATCGTCATCGCCTCGACCTGGTCGTGCGTGACATAGATCATCGTCGTCTTCAGACGGTCGTGCAGCCCGGTGATCTCGCTTCGCATCTGCACGCGCAGCTCGGCGTCCAGATTCGAAAGCGGCTCATCGAACAGGAAGATGGTCGGATTGCGGACGATGGCGCGGCCGATCGCGACGCGCTGGCGCTGGCCGCCGGACAGCTGCGTTGGGCGCCGCTCGAGCAGCGCGTCGAGCTTCAGCATCCGCGCCGCTTCGCCGACCTTCGTCTCGATTTCCGCGCGCGGCATGCGCAGGTTCTCGAGTCCGAATGCGAGATTCTGGTACACCGTCATGTGCGGGTACAGCGCGTAGGACTGGAACACCATCGCGAGCCCGCGCTGCGCGGCCGACACGTCGTTGACGCGCCTGCCGTCGATCGTCAGGTCCCCGTCGGTCACTTCCTCCAGTCCGGAAATCATCCGGAGCAGCGTCGACTTGCCGCATCCTGACGGTCCGACGAACACGACGAACTCGCCATCCTCGATGTCGAGATCGATCCCGGGAATGACCGTCGTCGTGCCGTAGCGCTTGACGACGTTGCGGAGCTGGAGAGACGCCATGGCCGTCACTGCCCTTCGATCACGCTACTTGACGCCACTCGACGCGATGCCGGTGGTGATGTGCCGCTGCAGGAAGGCGAAGACCACGGTCACTGGAAGCAGGGTGATGACGGTCATCGCCAGAAGGTAATGCCACTCGGTGGTCAATTCACCCTGGAAGGCGTTGAGCGCGAGCTGCAGCGTGAAGTTCTCGGTCTTCGACAGCACGATCAACGGCCACAGGAAATCGTTCCAGCGCCACATGACCGAAAAGATTGCCAGCACGGCGAGCGCCGGCGCCGACAACGGAAGCACGATGCGCCAGAAGATGCGCCATTCGCTGGCATGATCCATGCGCGCCGCGTCGAGCAGCTCGTCGGGTATGGTCAGCATGTATTGCCGGAGCAGGAACACTCCCGTCGGCGTCGCGACCGCGGGCCAGATGACGCCCCAGGGAGTGTTCAGCAGCCCGAGCTCGGAGACGACCAGGAAGTTGGGCACGAGGATGATCGTGGGCGGGATCATCAGTGTGGAAATGATCAGGAGAAACACCCATTTCCGGCCGGAGAACCGGTATTTGGAGAGTGCGAACGCGGCCATCGCGTTGATGAGCAGCGTAATCAGCGTGGCGATGACGGTGATGAACACGCTGTTCCAGAGAAAGCGGCCAAATGCAAACTTGCCGAAGACGTCGACGTAATTCTCGGTGGCGAGATGAAATTCGCGCACGCGTTCCCGGTCGCGGATGTTGACCTTGATCTCCTCGTCGGGCCTGGCGGGATCGAGCATCGTCGCCTCGATGCCGATGCGGCGCACTTCCGCCATGATTCGCGTCGAGCCGTCGGGTAGCCTGACGGAAAAGAGCGGGAGCGGCGTATCGTGGCCAACGACCGTCACTGTGGATTGGCCGTAGGGCAAAAACCGCGGCGGAAACTCGTTGAGCGCGGCAGCCGTCTTGAACGACGACATGACGAGCCACACGACCGGGCCGAACATCAGGACGAGGCCGAGCAGGAGATATCCGTAGGACAGCCAATCGGTCCAGTCGAGACCGCCGCGGCTGCGCCGGGCAGTGAGAATTTGGCGCACGCTAGCCATCCTCGCGGGCCCCCTTGTCACCCAGCGACTTGCCCGACAGGCGCAACTGCGCGATCGTCAGCACGAGCAGCGACGCCGCCAATACGAGCGACGCGGCTGCGGCGACGCCATACTGGTGCACCGCCTCGGCGAATCCCGTCTGGTAGATGAACTGGACGATGAAGGTCGTCGCCGAGCCGGGTCCGCCGCCGGTCAGCACGAATACCTCGTCGAATATCTGCACTGCCCGGATCAGGCCCAGCACCAGGACGACGATGAGATTCGGCATCAGGAGCGGAAGCGTGATGCGGGAGAAGCGGCGCCACGGCGACGCACCATCCATTTCCGCCGCTTCGTACAGATCGGCGGGAATGGCCTGCAACCCGGCGAGGAGGATCAGCGTGTAGAAGCCCATGTGCGCCCAGATGCTGACGAACACGCTCCAGAAGAACGCCCAGTGACCCACGGTGAGCCACCCGACCGGCTCCGCACCCGCGCTGGCGAGAAGCGCGTTGAGAACCCCCTCGCGCTGCAATACCCATTTCCAGATCAGCGCAACGACCACCGGTGACAGCAGCACCGGATAGAAGAACACGCCCCGCCAGAAGCCGCGGCCGAGGATCTTGCGGTTGAGCACCAGCGCGGTGATGAGCGCGAACACGACCATCAATCCGACCTGCAGGACCGCGAACTTTCCCGTATTGAACAGGGCGCGCCAGAACAGGTCGCGACGGCAGGACGAAGGGTCGAAGTAGTTCCCGCACTCGAACAGCGTCGAGAGATTTTCGAGACCCGTGATCGGGCGGCGCCACGGATACAGCTCGACGCCCCCGGTAAAGGCAAAGTGGAAATTGATGGCGATCGGCAGGAACGTGAACAGCCCCAGGATGGCGAGGTTGGGCGCCACGAACATCCATCCGATGCGCGGCACGCCGAGCAGCCGCTGCAGCGCGCGCATCGGTATGTCGATCGCATCCAGCGCCGCGCGCCCGGCAGCGGCGGGCCAGCCCAGGAGGCCTGTGCGCGAGTGCGAGCCATCGCGATACGCGGGGCGTGGCGACGTGACTGCGGTACGTCGGCGTGCCGGCCTAGTTCGACGCGGCCTTGACCTGCTCTTCGATGTCGCTGCTGATCCGCTTGATCGCGTCGTCGAACGTCAGTTCACCGACAACGGCCTGGCCCAGGCGAGCCACTGTCGGGTTGAAGATCGCGCGATTGTATTTGTAACCCAGGACCTGGTAGGCCACCGGCGAGAGCTTCGGAACCTCGCCCACGAAATTGTCGAGCACCGCCTTGGCCTGGGGTGAGATCTTGTAGTCGACGCCGCGTTTCGCCAGGCCGGCGTGTGCCGGGAATGTTCTCGGTCCGCGCCATGTACTCGGCATACACCGGTTCGCTGGCGAGGAAATCGAGGAAGCGTCCGACGTCCTTCGGGCTCTTGGTGCGTTTCAGCGCAACGAACGCGGCGCCTCCCGGCATGCCGGTGCATGCGGCCGAGCCGCAGGGATTGGGCACGGCCACCCAGTCGAAATTCTTGCCGATCTGGGTTTCCATGCGGCGCGTCTGCCAGCTGCCGGACAGGTACATCACCACGCGGCCATTGGAGAATTCCTCGAACGCATCGCGGTAACTCGAGCCGCCTACGCCTCCCCAGACCTCTTTCGGCATCGTGCCGTCGCGGTTCCAGTCCACGAGCTTCCTGGCCGCAGTCCTGTACCCGTCGTCGACCACGAGGTTGCCTTTGGCGTCGAAATATTTCGCGCCCATGCTGATCGCCGGTCCCGCGAAGCGGTGGCCGCTGCGGTCCCAGGCCATTGCGAAGGGAACGCCCGTCGCCTTGGCAACCTTGCGCGTCGCATCAGCCCACTCGTCCCACGTGGCCTTGGGTCCGGGCATCGGAATCTTCGCCTGTTCGAACAGCGTCTTGTTGACGAACGGGCCGGTGACGGTGAGCTGCGTCATCATCCCGTAGATGCCCTTGTCCGACGCCGAAGGTCGCAGCCACGGCAGCGTCATGCCGAAGTTCGCTTCCCAGTACTTCGGGTCGTTCACGTACGGGGTGATGTCCAGGTAGTACTTCGACAGGCCGCCGAGGTCCGTGACGCGGGCGATGTCCGGGCCCTCGCCGGCGGCGAGCTGGACCGGCAATTGCTCGACGATCGCCTTGAAGGGAACCTTGTCGACGATGACCTTGACCTCCGGATTCTTCGCCTCGAATCGCTTGGCGAGATCCTGCGTGACCTCGCATTCGTTGCCGTCGGAATAGCAGGCCACGCGGATTTCGCCGGCGTGCGTGACGCCGGCAAGCATGGCGATTGTTCCGGCGAGCACGGCCCGCCGCACGATCTCGTTCATGAGCGCTCCTCCGTTGGGCCGTAGTCGGCCGATGTGTTTCCGTCAGTATAGTGGAATGCGCGGATCCGGCGACAGGGCGCCGCGTCGACATGCGGCGAACGGAGTCGAGTGCAGGGTGCCGGTTACGCCGATCGCCGGGCCGCGTTCGCGCTCCGCAAACTGCGGCGGACCCTGTCATCAGGCTGAAATACTGGCAGGGCAGCATTGCTTCGGGGAAGTAGCGAAACCCCAATGCCGACCTTGGGATTTGCGTCTCGACCGTTGCCGGTGCGTCACCCCTCGAGTGCGCTCACGGAATTCGCCACTCGGCGGCCGGCCCCATTTCGAACTCCAGAGTTGTCCGTGTCGCAAACTCCAAACACGAGCTTGATACGCATGCATGGTTCTTCGGCGACGCTCTCCGAGTGGCCACCGGCCGCGAATGCGGAAATCGTCGACGGTGCTTTCGCGGCCAAGGCCGGTGCCTGCGCTCGCGCCCTGGAGGAGGCGCGCAAGCTTTCAGCAATCGGACCATATCGGACGGGCTGTCCACCGGCTCGTCTCGCGTGCTTGCGATTTGCTCGATGAAATGGACGAGATCCTGGTTGTTCTCGAACCATCGTCCGACGGGCAACAGTTTGGAAGGGCAGCAGCGTTGCATCGCCAACTGGAAGACGTTCAGGCTGCCATTGCTACACACCGGCGCAGACCCGCGCCGGGATCGAACGCGCCGTGAGACAAATCCGCCGCTAGCCGCGCTTCGACGCCGACGTGCCGGCGGGGGCGGTGGCGGCAGGGGCACGCCCGTCGCCGGGTGCAGGTTGTCGACGAACTGCCGCGTCGCCGCGGCCCACGAGAATCCGAGCGCGTAGCGGCGTACCGCTTTGCGATCGAGGTCCAGGGCGGCCAATGCCGCGCCGCGCAGGTCGTCACACAGAACGCCAACCGTCGGATCGCGGACGACGTCGATTGGTCCGCTGACCGGGTACGCAGCCACCGGCGTACCGCAGGCCATCGCCTCGATCAGCACCAGGCCGAACGTGTCGGTTCGGCTCGGGAACACGAGTACGTCCGCCTGCTGGTAGCAATGGGCGAGCTCGTCGCCGTGCTTCATGCCTTGAAACACAGCATCCGGAAATTGTATTTCGAGCCGGGCCCGCGCCGGACCGTCACCGACGACCCATTTCGTTCCGGGAAGATCGAGCCGCAGGAACGCTTCGATGTTCTTTTCGACGGCGACGCGCCCGGCGCAGAGAAATATCGGTCGTTGGCCGGAGAGCTCGTCCCGTTCGGCGGGCGCGAATCGTTCGGTGTCGACACCGCGCGACCAATGGGTCAGGTTGCCGAAGTCGCGCTTCGAGAGACGTCGATGAATCGCCGGCGTGGGCACCATCATCGCCTTGGCGGGATCGTGGAACCATCGCAGCCAACGATAGGTGATGGCCAGAGGCAGGCGGCAGCGCGCGTGGACGTATTCGGGAAACTGGGTGTGGAAAGCCGTCGTGAACGGCATGCCTGCAGAAAGACAATGTCGCCGCACGGCGAGACCCAGCGGTCCTTCGGTGGCGATGTGCACCGCGTCGGGCTCGAAGGCATCAACGGTGCGCGAGGCCCGCGGCCCCGGGGCGATCGCAAGGCGAATCTCCGGGTAGCTTGGACAGGGCATCGTGCGAAAGCCCTCGTGCGTCACCATGCCCACCGCATGGCCGAGCCGTTCGAGCTCGCGGACCGTGTTCGTGATGGTCGTCACCACCCCGTTTACCTGCGGCGACCACGCGTCGGTGGCGATCAGGATCCGCATCCGCATGTCCTATCGGAGCGGAGCGAGCGCCGACTCGGCCGTTTGCGCGGTTGCGGTTTCGGCAACGTTGTCGTCGAGCTCGCCGACCGCCAGCACCTCATGCCAGTGCAGTATCGAAAGGTTGCCGGAGAAATCCTCCACCAGCGCCGTAAGGCTTTCGACCCAGTCGCCGTCGTTGCAGTACAGGATGTCGTCGATATCGCGAATCTCGGCCTTGTGGATATGCCCGCAGACCACTCCATCGAAGCCCCGGTGCCGCGCCTCGCGCGCGAGCGCCTCCTCGAACATCGTGATGTAGTTGACGGCATTCTTCACCTTGTGTTTCAGGAACTGGGACAACGACCAGTAGGGCAGGCCGAGACGGGCCCGCAGCGCATTGAATTGCCGATTGAGCTTGAGGATGAACGTGTAGAGAACATCGCCCAGCAGCGCGAGCCAGCGCGCGTGCTGAACGACCCCGTCGAAGAAGTCGCCGTGGGTGACGAGAAGCCGCTTGCCTTGAGCCGTCGTGTGCATCGCCTCGTCGCGGATCGCGATGTCGCCGAACGCGACCCCGAAGTAGTGGCGCGCCGCTTCGTCGTGATTGCCGGGAATGTAGATGACTTCGGTGCCTTTGCGCGCCTTGCGCAGCAGCTTCTGCACGACGTCGTTGTGCGTCTGGTGCCAATACCATCGACGCTTCAGTTGCCAGCCATCGACGATGTCACCGACGAGGTACAGGTACTTCGATTCCGTGCGCCGCAGGAACTCGACCAGCGCATGCGCCTGGCAGCCCGGCGTACCGAGGTGCGTGTCGGAGATCCAGATCGTGCGGAATCTGAGGCGGCCGCCCCGCATTCCCGCATTCGACGTCTGCGCTGCAGCGCCATCGAGCACCGCGCGCAGCGAGTCAGGCAATGCATGCGCCGATCGCGGCGGCGAGGACGCAGGCCGTTCCGCGGGGCGCGGCCGGATCAGGCGGCGGCCCTGAGATAGTGTCGCGCGTACCGCGCCTCGACCCGGACGAGCGGCATGAAGAGGAACAGGTCGGCGGTATCGAACTCGGGGTCCCACGCCGGCTCGCCGCCGATCCACGCACCGACGCGCAGGTAGCCCTCGAGCAGCGGTGGGAGGACGGGCAGCTGGCCCGCGGCGAGCGGGGCGACCTGATCGGGCGTCAGCAGCACATTGCGGGGCCGCACGCGATACTCGATGGGGGCGAGGTGCCTTGGCGCCGTGAGCTCGTAAATGCGCACGGCGTTCGCTCCGCCGTCACCCATGCCGATCGATGCGCACCCGATGAGATAGCCGTAGCCTCGTTCGCGCATGAAACGCAGGATCCCCTGCCACAGGAGCATGAGGGTGGGACCCTTCCTGTAATCGGCGATGAACGCACGCGCGGCCGATCTCCATCATGCCGGACTTGAGTGGAGCGAGTCGCGTCAGGTCGAAGTGGCCCTCCGAATAGAAAGTGCCGAGTCGCTTTGCACGATCGGGGGTGAGGATCCGGTAGGTGCCCACGACCTGGTCGCGATCGTTGTCGCGCACAACGAGGTGTTCACACCATGGGTCGAACATGTCCTCGTCCCTGCCCGGCACACGGCCGGTAATCCGCGCTCCGAGCTCACCGGCGAATACGGAATGACGCAGGCATTGCGCGGCCTTGATGTCGTCCCCCGACGTCGCAAGCCCGATGGAGAGACTGGGCTTGCTCCCGGGTCCATCCGCGTGTGGCGCCGCATCAGACACGTGCATCTCCTCGTGGCGGTTGGCGATTCATGGACGGTAGCCGCGCATTGCGACGGCATGGTTAAGCGCGGATGGCGCATTTGTGACAACGCGAACTCGGCGATTCGCGAGATCGCCGATACGCGACCGTCATGGACGCTGTCTTTGTCCCGCAACAATGCTGCGCGATGATCGGCTCAGACATTTCTCCTGTTCCTGGCAGCATTTCGGGCCGCGCCGATCGTTCCGCGCGGCCCATCTTTTGACGGAAGTGGCATGGAGATAGGCGATGAACATGTCCGTCGGTCGTCCGGTCGTCGTTGTTCTGGGTGCCGGGGACGTCGGTTCCGCCGTTGCTCATGCGTTGCAGGTCGCAGGATTTGCCGTCGTGCTTTGCGACGAGGCGGATCCTGCGTGGTCACGACGCGGAATGGCGTTCACCAACGCTTGGTATCTGGGCAGTTCGGAACTCGACGGCGAAACGGCGATGTTCTGCGCCAGCGTGAAAAGCATCCCCGCGGTTCTCGGCCGGCACCGATTCATCGCGGCCACGACCTGGTCGTGGCGCGGTGTCGCCAAGGCACTCGGCGCCGTCGCCCTCGTCGATGCGCGCATGCGCAAACGCACGGTGGGCGACGACGTGCGCACGGAAGCGTTGACGACGATCGGCCTCGGCCCGGGATACATTGCCGGTACGAACGTCGACCTGGCGATCGAGACTGCGTGGGGAGGGCGCCTGGGTGCGATCATCGACGCGGGACCGACACTGGCGTTCTCGGGGGAGCCGCCCCGGGTCGGAGGCGTCGGCCGCGAGCGTCTGGTCCATTCGCCGATCTCCGGCCGGTTCATGACCGATCGCCGCATCGCGAGCCGTGTGCTCAAGGGCGAAATCGTCGGAGCCGTGGGTGCGCGGATGATAGTCGCGCCGCTCGACGGCGTATTGCGCGGGCTGAGTGCCCGCGGCTCGCGGATCTCGGAAGGGGCGCCGATCGTCGAAGTGGACCCGCGCGGCGACCCGGCGCTGTGCTACGGACTGGGCGAGCGGCCCCGCGTTATCGCGCTCGGCGTCGTTGCCGCGCTCGCGGAACAGGGCTTGCCGGCAGGCGCCGCGCGCATACCCGTCGCGCAGCAAGAGGAGGCCTGGTATCGCTGATGCGACGTCGCAGGCGCCGGTGGCCGTCCCGGTCGATCCACGAGTGACCGGACCCAAGGCGTATCGGCATCGCAACCGCTTGATCTGCAAGCCCGGAGGGCACAGGTCTTCGACGCGATCGTCGAACAGGCCCTCGTGTCATCGGACTGTAACGTGCCTTTGCAACAATGGCCGCATCGCCGAACCTGAGGATCAAGTCCATGCGCAAGCATTTGCCCCAATTCTTCCTGGCCGCCGCGACGTTCGCGGTCGGGGTCTCCGCCGCGTCCGCCATCGATATCACCGGCGCGGGCGCCACGTTTCCCTACCCGATCTACGCAAAGTGGGCCGAGGCCTACAAGGCGAAAACGGGGGTGGGCATGAACTACCAGTCGATCGGCTCCGGCGGCGGGATCAAGCAGATCCAGAACAAGACGGTCGACTTCGGTGCTTCCGACATGCCGCTCAAACCCGAGGATCTCGAGAAGGATGGGTTGATCCAGTTTCCTACCGTCATCGGCGGCGACGTCCCGGTGGTGAATCTCGAGGGTGTGAAGCCGGGCGAGCTCAAGCTCACCGGTCCCATCCTGGCCGATATCTACCTCGGCAAGACGACGAAGTGGAATGATCCTGCCATCGCAAAGCTGAATCCGGGCGCGAAGCTGCCCGCCTCGGAAATCACGGTGGTGCATCGGGCGGACGGATCCGGCACCACGTTCATCTGGGTGAACTACCTGTCGAAGGTCAGTCCGGAATGGAAGGAGAAGGTCGGCGAGGGCACGTCGGTCGCGTGGCCCGCCGGCGTGGGCGGCAAGGGCAACGAAGGCGTTGCCTCGTACGTGCAGCGCGTGAAGGGGTCGATCGGCTACGTCGAGTATGCCTACGCACTGCAGAACAAGATGACGTATGCGCAGGTGCAGAACCGCGACGGCAATTTCGTCAGCCCGTCGTCGGAGACGTTCAAGGCGGCGGCGGCCGGCGCCGACTGGAGCAAGGCGCCGGGCTACTACCTGATGCTGACCGACCAGCCGGGCAGGAACGCGTGGCCCATTTCGGGCGCGACCTTCATCCTCGTCTACAAGACGCAGCCGAAGCCGGAGACGGCCCGCGAAGTCCTGAAATTCTTCGACTGGGCGTACACGGCCGAGGGCGACAAGCTGGCAGATTCGCTCGACTACGTGCCGCTGCCGGACAGCGTCACCAATCTCATTCGGACCACCTGGAAGGCGCAGATCAAGGACGGCACGGGCAAGTCGGTGTTCTGATCGACCCAGCTGCACCTCGTCCACGCCACGCGCGGTGTTCGCCTGCATCGACGAACGCCGCGCTCCGCTTCTGCGGGCGCATTGCGGGCCGCGTCGGCCGCGGGCGCGCGCTGCGAGGAGGATCGACGTGAACATGCCCACGATGGCAACGACCGCCGACGCCTTTCCGGGTATCATCGCCACGGCGCCGCACGAGGCAAACGTCGGTGTTGCCAGAATGCCCGATCCGAAGCCGACCAAGATCCAACTGCAGGACCTGATCTTCCGGTCGGTCGCGCGATTCTTCGCCTTCCTGGTGCTGCTGCTGCTGCTGGGAATCGTCGCGTCGCTCGTCTACGGCAGCCTGCCGTCGATGCAGAAATTCGGATTCGGGTTCCTGGTCAGCTCCGAGTGGAATCCGGTCAAGGAGCAATTCGGCGCGCTGGTGCCCATCGTGGGCACGCTCGTCACCTCGGCGATCGCGCTGCTGATCGGCGTCCCGGTCAGCTTCGGCATCGCGCTGTTTCTCACCGAGCTCTCGCCCGCCTGGCTCAGGCGGCCGCTGGGCACCGCGATCGAATTGCTGGCCGCGATTCCCAGCATCATCTACGGCATGTGGGGGCTGTTCGTGCTGGCGCCGCTGTTTGCCGACTACGTACAGCCCTGGCTCATCGATACGCTGGGGACGGCGCCGGTCGTCGGGGCGCTCTTCAAGGGGCCGCCGCAGGGCATCGGCGTGCTGACTGCGGGGTTCGTCCTGGCGATCATGGTGATCCCGTTCATCGCGGCGGTGATGCGCGATGTCTTCGAGATCGTGCCCCCGGTGCTCAAGGAGTCGGCGTACGGCATCGGCTGCACGACCTGGGAAGTGGTGCGCAACGTCGTCCTGCCCTATACCAAGGTCGGCGTCATCGGCGGCATCATGCTCGGTCTCGGCCGCGCGCTGGGCGAGACCATGGCGGTGACGTTCCTGATCGGCAATGCGCACCACCTGACGCCGTCGATTCTGGCGCCCGGGAACAGCATCGCGTCGGCGCTGGCGAACGAGTTCACCGAAGCCGTCGGCGACCTCTACACCTCCGCGCTGATCGAGCTCGGGCTGATACTCTTCATCATCACCTTCATCGTCCTCGCGCTGGCCAAGCTGCTGCTTCTGCAGCTCGCCAAGGGCGAAGGCAGGCGCACCTAGGCATCCGGTCGGGATGGCAATGACCTCACTCTATTCCAGGCGACTGTTCATCAATCGCTTCAACCTCGCCATGTCGCTGGCGGCGATGTGTTTCGGACTCGCCTTCCTGTTCTGGATCCTGTTCACGCTGTTCCAGGCCGGTTTTCATGCGTTCGGCCCCCGGTTGTTCACCGAAATGACGCCACCTCCGGGAAGCTCGGGCGGCCTGCTCAACGCGATCGCCGGCAGCGTGCTGATGGCGACCGCCGGCACGCTGATCGGGACGCCCGTGGGCATATTCGCCGGGATCTACCTTGCCGAATTCGGCAGCCGCGGCTGGCTGGCGCCGGTCACTCGGTTCATCAACGACATCCTGTTGTCCGCGCCGTCGATCATCATCGGGCTTTTCATCTACGAGATCTATGTGTTCCGGGTCGGCCATTTCTCGGCCTGGGCCGGCGCATTCGCGCTGGCGCTGATCGTGATTCCCGTCGTCATCCGGACCACCGAGAACATGCTTCGGCTCGTGCCCGACAGCCTGCGCGAAGCAGCGGTCGCGCTCGGCACACCGCAATGGAAGATGATCCTGATGGTGACGCTACGCTCAGTGCGCGCGGGTGTCGTCACCGGCGTGCTGCTCGCGGTGGCGCGCATTTCCGGCGAAACGGCTCCGCTGCTGTTCACCGCACTGAACAACCAGTTCTGGACCACCAACCTCGACGCCCCGATGTCCAATCTTCCGGTCGTGATCTTCCAGTTCGCGATGAGCCCCTACAAGGACTGGCAGGAGCTGGCCTGGGCGGGAGCGCTGCTCATCACCACCGCGGTGCTGGCGCTGAACATCGTGGCGCGCGTGATGTTTCGCCAGACGGCTGTGAAATGATCGCCGCCATGCCGGACTCCGCCACGAAATCCGAAGCCGCCGCGGTGGTGCCCGATGTGCCGGCGGGGGCGCCTTCGCCGATCGAGCCCAAGATGTCGATCCGCAACCTCGACTTCTTCTACGGCAAGTTCCAGGGCCTCAAGAACATCAACCTCGACATTGCCGAGCGCCGGGTCACGGCGTTCATCGGCCCGTCCGGCTGCGGCAAGTCGACGCTCTTGCGCACCCTGAACCGGATGTACTCGCTGTACCCGGGACACCGCGCCGTCGGCGAGATCCGGCTCGACGGGAAGGACATCCTCGCGCCCGACGTCGACATCAACCTGCTGCGCGCAAAGGTCGGCATGGTGTTCCAGAAGCCCACGCCGTTCCCCATGTCGATCTACGACAACATCGCGTTCGGGGTCGGCCTCTACGAGAGGCTCTCGGCGCGCGTCATGGACGAGCGCGTCGAGTGGGCGCTGACCAAGGCGGCGATGTGGGACGAGGCCAAGGACAAGTTGAAGCAGAGCGGAATGGCGCTCTCCGGCGGTCAGCAGCAGCGCCTGTGCATCGCGCGGGCGGTCGCCGTCAAGCCCGAAGTGCTGCTCCTCGACGAGCCCACTTCCGCGCTCGACCCCATCTCGACCGCGAAAATCGAGGAGTTGATCACCGAGCTCAAGGAAGAGTATACGATCGTGATCGTCACCCACAACATGCAGCAGGCCGCCCGGGTCTCCGACTACACGGCGTACATGTACCTCGGCGAACTGATCGAATTCGGCGAGACCGACCAGATCTTCCTCAAGCCGAAGCGCAAGGAAACCGAGGACTACATCACGGGCCGCTTCGGCTGACGCGACCATCCACGGGAACGCTTCCATGACCGAACACACGCACAAGCAGTTCGACGCCGAGATGGAGGCGATCCGCAGCGGAGTGCTGTCGATGGGCGGCCTCGTCGAGACGCAGCTGGCGCGGGCGATCGCGCTCCTCGACGAGGACGACGACACCGGAGCGATCGATCAGGTCGGCGCCGTCGAGCATCAGATCAACCAGATGCAGATGACCATCGACCAGCAGTGCAGCCAGGTCATCGCCAAGCGGCAACCTGCGGCAATCGACCTCCGCATGATCCTCACGGTCACCAAGATCGTGAACGATCTCGAGCGTGTCGGCGACGAGATCAAGAAGGTCGCGTACAAGGCGACGCAGACGCGCGGCAGCGCCCCGCTCACCCGGATGCGCGCGTTCGACGTCGTCCATGCCGCCAAGCACGCGCAGGAGATGCTGCAGATGGCGCTGGACGCCTTCGCGCGGCTCGACGTCAACGCCGCGGCCGAGGTCATCGACCGCGACGGGGAAGTCGACGCGGCCTTCCAGGCGATCATGCGGCAGCTGATCAGCTACATGATGGAGGATCCGAGGACCATCACTTCGGCGCTCGAGATCGTCTTCATCGCCAAGTCGATCGAGCGGATCGGCGACCACGCCAAGAATATCGCCGAAGCCGTGGTCCAGGTCGTCATGGGCAAGGACGTCCGCCATTCGTCGGCGCAGCAGATCCGCGCCGAAGTCGCGGAAGAATGAGTGCCACCGGCGTGGGGTTCACTTGACGCCGACGATCATGGTCGTCGAGGACGAACCGGCGATTCTCGAGCTGCTGCGGGTCAACCTGGTCGATGCCGGCTACGAGGTGCGCGGAGCCCCGGATGCCGAGGCCGCGCAGGCCCAGCTGGGCGATTGGCTGCCGGATCTGCTGCTCCTCGACTGGATGCTGCCGGGAAAATCGGGGCTGGCGCTGGCGAAGCAGCTGCGCGCCGACACGCGAACGAGGGACCTGCCGATCATCATGGTGACCGCGCGGTCCGGCGAGTCCGACAAGGTCGCGGGTCTCGAGGCCTGGGTCGACGACTATGTTACCAAGCCGTTTTCGCCGCGGGAACTCAAGGCGCGAATCAAGGCGGTGCTGCGCCGACGCGCGCCGGAAGCCGCGCAGGAGCCGCTGACCGCGGGCGCGTTGACGCTGGATCCCTCGAGCCACCGGGTCTCGGTGCGCGGCGCGCCGGTGCCCATCGGCCCCACGGAGTTTCGGCTGCTCGAGTTCCTGCTCGCGCGGCCGGAGCGCGTGCACTCGCGCGCGCAACTGCTCGACCGTGTCTGGGGCGACCAGGTCTATATCGAGGAACGCACGGTCGACGTTCACATCCGGCGGCTGCGCGTCGCGCTGGGACCGTTCGGCGTGGATGGGATGATCGAGACGGTGCGGGGCAGCGGGTACCGGCTCGCCGTTCCGCGGTGAAGGAACGCCGGGGCCTTCGAGCGACATGAGCCCCGTCATTCTGGCCGGTCTTGCGATTCCGGCCGCCGTTGCAGCGCTGACGGCGCTGGTGGCCGCGGGGTTCGGGACGGCTTGGGCGCTCGGCGTGCTGGCAGCGGGCAGCGCGGGCGTGGTCGCCTTCCATCTGTGGCACCTCGACCGGCTGGCGCGGTGGGCTGCCGGCCCGGTCGACGTGGCGGTGCCCGAGGGACGCGGCAGCTGGCAGGTAGCACTTGCGGCGCTGTACCGCCGGGTGCGCACGCGCAACCTCGCGCAACTCGATCTCGTCGTCGCAATGGAGCGTTTCCGCAGCGTGGCGGAAGCCCTTCCCGACGGCATGATCGTCCTCGATCGGACAAATCGCGTCCAGTGGGCAAACTCGCGGGCGCAGTCGCACCTCGGGCTCGACCTCGGCCAGGACACCGGCCAGCCGCTGGTGAACCTCGCGCGGCAGCCGGAATTCATCCGCTACCTCGATACCGGAGACTACTCGGATGCGGTGACCGTCGACTCGCAGCGCGAGCCGGGTGCCACGCTGTCGATCCAGGTGATCCCGTTCGGCGTCGAGGAGAAGCTGCTGATCAGCCGCGACATCACGCAGCTCGAGGCCGTCGCACGCATGCGGCGCGATTTCATCGCCGATGTCTCGCACGAGATGAAGACGCCGCTGACCGTCGTCGCCGGCTACATCGAGACATTGCAGGACCTGGAGCTGGAGCCGATGCAGCGAACACGCTACCTCGCGTTGATGCAGGAGCAGGCGACGAGCATGCAGCGCCTGGTCGACGACCTGCTCGCGCTGTCGGCGCTGGAAAGCGAACAGAGGCAGCGTGCGGAAGCCGAGTTCGCCGTTGTGCCGCTGCTGCACGAGCTGGCCGCCGACGCCAGGGCGCTGTCGGCCGGGCAGCACACCGTCGTGGTGGACCCCGGCGACGGGGCCACGGTAACCGGGAATCGCGACGAACTCGCGAGCGCCTGCCGCAACCTCGTCAGCAATGCGATACGCTACACGCCGTCCGGCGGCGCGGTGACTTTGCGCTGGCGGATCGCCCCGGACGGCTGGGGCGAATTCGGCGTCGAGGATACGGGCATCGGCATCGCCGCCGAGCACATCCCCCGGCTCACCGAGCGGTTCTACCGCGTCGACCGCAGCCGCTCGCGCGCCACCGGCGGCACCGGGCTCGGTCTCGCCATCGTCAAGCACGTGCTCCTGCGCCACCAGGCCGAACTCGACGTCGTCAGCGAGCCCGGCGCCGGCAGCACGTTCACCGTGCGGTTGCCGCCGCGCCGGGTGCGGCGCGTCGTCGCCGGGGCCTCCTCCGGGATCCAGCCGGCCGCCGCGCCTACCAGTAGCTGAGCGCCGCGCGGAACAGGCCCGTCAGGTCGTCGCGCGAGACGTCCTTCGGCGCGTTCCGGATCACGCGGTACTGCGGCTCGGCGCCGTCCGCGAGCGCATCGAGATGCGAAGCGTCGAAGCCGAGCGCCGCGAGGCCGTTCGGCATCGCGGTGGCCCGCATCAGTTCGATGACGCGCGCCGCGAGGATCCCGCCCGCGTCCTCCGGAGCCGCTCCGTCCACGTGCGCGCCGAGACAATGTGCGCCGTGCAGATGCCGCTGCGGGCAGCACGGCGCCGTGTAGCGCCAGACCGACGGATTGTTGAGCACGACGGCCATGCCGTGCGGCACCAGCGTCTTTCCCTCCGGATAGCCGTCGACGTGCCAGTCCCGGGTGAGGCCCGACACCGCGTAGGACAGACCGTGCGGCAGATGGCAGCCGGCGGCGTTGAACGCGATGCCGGCAAGCATCGCCGCGTACATCATCTCGGTGCGCGCCTCGGTGTCGGTCGCGTCGTTGACCGCGCGCACCAGGAACCGCCCGACGCCCTTCAGCGCTTCGGCGGCGAGCATGTCGGAAAACGGGTTCGCGCCCTGCGAAACGGGACGACCCGCTCCCCGCGCGGGATTCAGCCGGCGCGGGTACGCCCGCGCCGTCAGCGATTCGAGCGCGTGGCTCATGCAGTCGAACCCCGTCGCGGCGACGGCGTTCCTCGGCAGCGACGCGGTGACGTCGGGATCGATCAGCGCGATGTCGGGGATCAGTCTCCGCGAGATGATGCCGGTCTTCGCGTTGATCGAGCGCAGATTGAAGATGGCGATGCCGGTCGTTTCCGATCCGGTGCCCGACGTGGTCGGACAGGCGATGTGCGGTTTCACCGGTCCGGGCACCGGCTGGCCGGCGCCGATCGGCGCGTTGACGTAGGTCATGAATTCGGCGGGGTGGCAGGCGTAGAGGTTGGCCGCCTTGCAGGTGTCCATCACCGAGCCGCCGCCCACCGAAACGTAGCCGTCGAAGCTGCCGCCGGCGGCAAAGCGCGAGGCATCCTGCAGCGAGGCGTCGGTCGGCTCGATGCTCACCGCGTCGTAGATCGTGACCTCGACCGCCGCGGCCTTCAGCGAAGCGAGCACGACGGCGACGTGCGCGCTGGCCGCGATGCGCGCATCGGTGAACAGCGCGATCCGCCTCAATCCGAGCGCGCGCGCGTTGTCGCCGGCTTCCGCCAGCACGCCACGGCCGAACGTGAACGTCGGCATGCCGACGGTGAAACCGCGGTCGCTGCCTTCGACGGCGGCGAAATCGGCGTGGCAGCAGGGCATGGCGGGTTCCTCCTGGCGAAAAGCTATCACAACGGGGGCCGACCGACCGCGCGTCGCCGGCGCGCGATCCGGCAATCGGGGCATCGCCATCCGGGCGGCGGGCTCAGCGTCGGGCGTCGCGCAGCACCATCTCCGCCGCCTTCTCGGCAATCATGACCACCGGCGCGTTGGTGTTGCCCGACACCAGCGTCGGCATGATGCTGCAGTCGACGACGCGCAGCGCGCCGATCCCGTGCACGCGCAGTTCCGCGTCGACCACCGCCGTCGCGTCGTGCGCCGGCCCCATCCGGCAGGTGCCCGAAGGATGGAAGATCGTGCCGCCCGTGTTCCTGGCGAATTCCAGCAGGTCGTCGTCGGTCGAAGCCGCCGGACCCGGACGGTATTCGCCGGCGACGTATGGGGCGAGCGCGCCGGTTGCGGCGAGGCGCCGGGCGAGCCTGATTCCCGCGACCAGCGTCGCGCGGTCGTGCGCCGTCGACAGGTAGTTCGGCTGCATCGCCGGCGCCGCCATCGGGTCCGGCGACTTGAGGCGCACGAAGCCTCGCGACTCGGGTTGCAGCTGGCACACCGACATCGTGAACCCCGGGAAGGTGTGCACCGGCGAACCCGCCATGTCGGACGAAAGCGTCGCGAGGTGGAACTGCACGTCGGGACGCACGAGCGCCGGATCGGTGCGCGCGAAGACTCCTCCCTGGTTGATGCCCACCGCCATCGGCCCGGTGCGGGTGGCGGCATAGCGGATGCCCATCGCCAGCGTGCGCCACCACGACTTCAGCGTGTCGTTGGTGGTGATCGGCTTCGTGCAGCGGAAGATCACGCGCGCCTGCAGGTGGTCCTGCAGGTTTTCGCCGACGCCCGCAAGCTCATGGACCACCGGGATGTCGAAGTGCCGGAGCAGCGCCGGAGGGCCGATTCCGGAGAGCTGCAGCAGCTGGGGCGACTGCAATGCGCCGGCGGCGAGGATCACCTCGCGGCGCGCCGCAACCGAGTCCTCGCGGCCGCGCCGGCGGTAGACGACGCCGCGCGCGCGGCGACCGTCGAAGTCGATCCGCGTCGCCTGCGCGCCGGTTCGGACGGTGAGGTTCGCGCGATGCCGCGCCCGGCGCAGGTACGCCGCCGCGGTCGAGCAGCGGATTCCGTGCCGCGTCGTCAGCTGGTAGTAGCCGGCGCCTTCCTGCGTGGCGCCGTTGAAGTCGTCGTTGCGCGGAATGCCGAGTTCGCCGCAGGCGGCGATCAACGCCTCGACGAGTTCGTGCTTCGCGCCGATGTCGGAGGCCCAGAGCGGGCCGTCGACGCCGTGCCACTCGTTCTCGCCGCGAACATTGTGTTCCAGCCTGCGGAACCAGGGCAGGACGTCACCGTAGGCCCACCCGGGGTTGCCGAGCGACGCCCAGTGGTCGTAGTCCTCGCGCTGGCCGCGGACATAGATCAATCCGTTGATCGAGCTCGAGCCGCCGAGCGTCCTGCCGCGCGGCCAGTAGATCCGCCTTCCGTTCATGCCCGGTTCGGGCTCGGTGCTGAAGCACCAGTTGTAGACCGGATGGAACATCGTCTTCGCGTACCCGATGGGAACGTGAATCCAGGGGTAGCGGTCGCTCGGTCCCGCTTCGAGGAGCAGAACGGTGTGCCGGCCGTCCGCCGACAGCCGGTCGGCGAGTACGCAACCCGCCGATCCGGCGCCGATGACGACAAAATCGAAGCTGGTCACGACGCGATCCATGCCGCCGCGCCGGCAGCCCGGCACGCCACGGGAACCCCCCGCGTTGTTGCTCGATTCCCGTTGATTTTCAGCGGTTTGACAGCTGGGCCCATAAATTGCTAAACTTCTATGTTTCGTCGGAGGGGTTCCCGAGCGGTCAAAGGGAGCAGACTGTAAATCTGCCGGCTCTGCCTTCGAAGGTTCGAATCCTTCCCCCTCCACCATTCAGGATTCAGGGAACAGGAGACAGGGAACAAGATTCTCGCGCAAATGCCTTTGCAGGCACGATCTTCTGCCCTCTGTTGCCTGACCTCCGTGGACTGATGCGCGGGTGTAGCTCAATGGTAGAGCAGAAGCCTTCCAAGCTTATGACGAGGGTTCGATTCCCTTCACCCGCTCCAACGGTAGCAGGATTGGTTTCCCCGGTCGACCGGACGGCCGCGGAAACACAGGAAAACGGAATACGCGTACAGCGGCGACAAGCAGGGGCAGGCGCGCCTTTCGAGGGTGACTCGTTGCGGAGTGGCCGTTCGAACGGTAGCCGGGGCCGCCCCCGCTTTGCGCCTGCGAACAGCCAGTGAACTGCGACGATCGAACCCCGGACCGCGTGCCGGTCTCGATCGTCGCAGGCCGCGGGAGCCCATGTAGCTCAGTGGTAGAGCACTCCCTTGGTAAGGGAGAGGTCGAGCGTTCAATCCGCTCCATGGGCACCACGAATTCGAAATTGAACAACGACGTCTGAAGGAGTCTCAAACATGGCCAAGGGCAAATTCGAGCGGACGAAGCCGCACGTGAACGTGGGGACGATAGGGCACGTGGATCACGGGAAGACGACGTTGACGGCGGCGATGACGCTGGTGCTGTCGAAGAAGTACGGTGGGGAGGTGAAGGCGTACGACCAGATTGACAATGCGCCGGAGGAGAAGGCGAGGGGGATCACGATCAACACGGCGCACGTGGAGTACGTGACGGAGAAGAGGCACTACGCGCACGTGGACTGTCCGGGGCACGCGGACTACATCAAGAACATGATTACCGGTGCGGCGCAGATGGACGGGGCGATTCTGGTGGTGAGTGCGGCGGACGGGCCGATGCCGCAGACGCGGGAGCACATCTTGCTGGCACGGCAGGTTGGGGTGCCGTACATCATCGTGTACATGAACAAGGCGGACATGGTGGACGACAAGGAGTTGCTGGAGCTTGTCGAGATGGAGGTGCGGGAGTTGCTGTCGAAGTACCAGTTTCCCGGGGACAAGACGCCGATCGTGATTGGCAGCGCGAAGATGGCGCTGGAGGGGGACAAGAGCGAGATGGGGGAGGGGTCGATTTTCAAGCTGGCGGAGGCGCTGGACAGTTACATACCGCAGCCGCAGAGGGCGATCGACGGGCCGTTTCTGATGCCGGTGGAGGATGTGTTTTCGATCTCGGGCCGGGGGACGGTGGTGACGGGGCGGGTGGAGCGGGGGATTGTGAAGGTGGGGGACGAGCTGGAGATCGTGGGCTTGAAGCCGACCTTGAAGACGGTGTGCACGGGGGTGGAGATGTTCCGCAAGCTCCTGGACCAGGGGCAGGCGGGGGACAACGTCGGCGTCCTCCTCAGAGGCACCAAGCGGGAAGAGGTGGAGCGGGGGCAGGTGCTGGCGAAGCCGGGGTCGATCACGCCGCACACCAAGTTCACCTGCGAGGTGTACGTGCTGTCGAAGGAGGAGGGGGGGAGGCACACGCCGTTTTTCCCTGGGTACCGGCCGCAGTTTTATTTCCGGACGACGGACGTGACCGGGAGCTGCACGCTGCCGGCGGGGACGGAGATGGTGATGCCTGGGGACAATGTGGCGATGGAGGTGACGCTGATCGCGCCGATCGCGATGGAAGACGGGTTGCGGTTTGCGATCCGCGAGGGTGGTCGCACCGTGGGCGCCGGCGTCGTCGCCAAAATCGTCGAGTAGCCAGAAGTCAGAAGTCAGGGATCAGAAATCGGAACAGTCAGACCAGGGCAACGAAACAACGCGGGCATGTCGCCATGGTTCTTCTGATCCCAGATACCCGATCCCTGTTACCTGAATAGGCCAGTAGCTCAATTGGCAGAGCGGCGGTCTCCAAAACCGCAGGTTGGGGGTTCGATTCCCTCCTGGCCTGCCACTTTCGGGTATCAGGCAACGGGTATCAGGTATCAGAGGCGCGGTAGTGGATGGTGGCAAAATTTTCTGCAATGTGAGTGAAAGGCGCGGGTGTGGTTCGGAGCAATGGGAATCAATCGGCATCGGCCCGGTTGCGAGTGATCTGATCCCTGATGCCTGACCTCTGATCCCTGAACATGGACAAGATAAAGATTGGTTTGGCTGTCGCGTGCGTGGTCGCGGGATTGTGGGCCTATTACTGGTTCGCCGATGCGGCGCTGGTATTGCGCGTGCTGATGGTGCTGGGAGGGCTGGTTGCCGCGGGCGTCGTCGCGTGGCTGTCGGCGCCCGGCAAGGAGTTTTTCACCTTCGCGCAGGAGGCCTGGCAGGAGGCGGGTCGCGTGTCGTGGCCGACACGCAAGGAGACGATGCAGACCACCGCGATCGTTTTTGCCTTCGTCGCCATCATGGCGCTGTTCCTGTTCTCCGTCGACACGACGCTGGCGTGGATCGTGAAGCTACTCACTGGACGGACCGAGTAATGAACAAGAAGTGGTTTGTGGTCCATGCCTACTCTGGATTCGAGAAGAGCGTGCAGCGTGCACTTACCGAGCGGATCAAGCGGTCGGAGATTCCCGACCAGTTCGGCCAGATACTGGTGCCGGTCGAGGAGGTCGTCGAGATGAAGGCGGGCCAGAAGGCGATCAGCGAGCGCAAGTTCTTTCCGGGATACGTGCTGGTCGAAATGGAGATGACCGACGACTCGTGGCACCTGGTGAAAAGCACGCCCAAGGTCACGGGATTCGTGGGCGGTTCGGCCAACAAGCCGACGCCGATCACGCAGAAGGAGGTCGACGCGATCCTGCGGCAGGTGCAGGAAGGCGTCGAGAAGCCGCGACCGAAGGTCCTGTTCGAGATGGGCGAGGCGGTGCGCGTGAAGGAAGGCCCGTTCACCGACTTCCACGGCAACGTCGAGGACGTGAACTACGAGAAGAGCAAGCTGCGCGTCTCGGTCACGATCTTCGGCCGCTCGACGCCGGTGGAACTGGACTTTTCGCAGGTCGAGAAGGCGTAGCGAGATGTCAGATGTCGGATGTCAGCGCGGCGCCACCGCCGTGGATATTTCTGTCATCTGTCATCTGACAACTGATAACCGGGGAGGGCGCGCAATGGAAATGCGGCCCGCTTGCACCCAATAGGAGACGTAGATGGCGAAGAAAATCGTCGGTTTCATCAAGCTGCAGGTGCCCGCGGGCAAGGCGAATCCCAGCCCGCCGATCGGGCCCGCGCTCGGTCAGCGCGGCCTCAACATCATGGAATTCTGCAAGGCGTTCAACGCCCAGACGCAGAAGGTCGAGCCGGGTCTGCCGATTCCGGTCGTGATCACCGCCTACGCGGACAAGAGCTTCACCTTCGTGATGAAGACGCCGCCGGCCACGGTGCTGATCAAGAAGGCGGCGAAGGTCGAGAAGGGCAGCAGCAAGCCGCACACCGACAAGGTCGGCAGGCTGACCCGCGCCCAGGCGGAGGACATCGCGAAGACCAAGATGCCCGACCTCACCGCCTCCGACATGGATGCCGCCGTGCGCACGATCGCCGGCAGCGCCCGCAGCATGGGCATCACCGTCGAAGGGGTGAAGTGATCATGACCGCCGAACAGAAGATCCCGAAGCTCTCGAAGCGCATGAAGGCGATTCGCGGCAAGGTCGACCACGTCAAGGCGTACCCGGTCGACGAAGCGCTGAAGCTGGTCAAGGAAACCGCCGTCGCCAAGTTCGACGAGTCGGTCGATGTCGCGGTCAATCTCGGCGTCGACGCCAAGAAATCCGATCAGACGGTGCGCGGCTCGGTCGTGCTGCCCGCGGGGACCGGCAAGAAGGTCCGCATCGCGGTTTTCGCGCAGGGCGACAAGGCCAAGGCCGCGCAGGAAGCCGGCGCCGACATCGTCGGTTTCGACGATCTCGCCGCCAAGGTGAAGGAAGGCTTCATGGAGTTCGACGTGGTGATCGCGACCCCCGACGCCATGCGCGTCGTGGGACAACTGGGCCAGATCCTGGGTCCGCGCGGCCTGATGCCGAATCCCAAGGTGGGCACCGTCAGCGCCGACGTCGTCACCGCGGTCAAGAACGCCCGGGCCGGCCAGGTGCAGTACCGCACCGACAAGGGCGGCATCGTCCAGTGCACCATTGGCCGCGCGTCGTTCGCGCCCGAGCAGTTGAAGACGAACCTGCTGGCGCTGATCGAGGCGCTGAACAAGGCGAAGCCGCAGGGCTCCAAGGGCGTGTACCTGAAGCGGATAAGCGTCTCGAGCACGATGGGCGCCGGGGTGAGGATCGATTCGTCGAGCCTTGCGCAGTAGGCGCGGGCGCCGATCCGGGGCATCACAGGAGACAGCGCAGCAGACAGATTATTTGAGGGAGCGCCGCACCGGTCATCGTGCGGCGGGCCGTCAAAGACCGCGGGGGCGAAAGCTCGAAACGGCGGATGGATCGGATCGACGGGATTGCCGTTCCCGCGATTCGATGGCAACCCCGACCCAGCGCAGATGGTGTCCCGCAGCCAGGATATTCCTGACGTAAGGTCACCGAGGGGCGCGAGCCGGAGCAGCGGCAAGCGCATTGTGAAACGTGGAGGTAGACCTTGGGTCTCAACCTGCAGCAGAAACAGGCGGTGGTAGCGGAAGTGGGCAAGCAGGTCGCGGGCGCCCAGGCCATCGTGATGGCCGAGAACCGCGGCATGGCCGTTGCCGCGATGGTGCAGCTCCGCGCGAAGGCGCGGGCTTCCGGCGTGTACTTCAGGGTGGTCAAGAACACCCTCGTGCGCCGTGCGGTCGCCGATACGCCGTTCGCCACGCTGGCCGACCGCATGGTCGGCCCGCTGGCCTACGGCATCGGACCCGATCCCGTCGCCGTGGCGAAGGTCCTGAACGACTTCGCCAAGGGCAACGACAAGTTCGTGATCACGGGCGGCGCCATGCCCGGCAAGGTGATGTCCGTGAAGGATATCGCCGCGCTGGCCGCGCTGCCGCCGCGCGACGAGCTTCTCGCCAGGTTGCTGGGAACGATGCAGGCGCCGGTTGCCAAGTTCGTTCGGACGCTCAATGAAGTCCCGAGCCGATTCGTCCGGACGCTGGCCGCCGTGCGCGATTCTCGTCCCGCGGCCTGAACGGACCGCCGTACCGCATCCATTTCTTCAAATCTTACGAATCAGGAGCACATCATGTCCGCAGCACAGACCGAAATCCTCGAAAAAGTCTCTTCGCTGACCGTTCTCGAGCTCTCCGAACTCATCAAGGCGATGGAGGAGAAGTTCGGCGTATCCGCAGCCGCGGCCGTCGCGGCCGCCGGCCCGGCCGCCGCCGCGCCCGCCGCCGCCGTCGAAGAGCAGACCGAATTCACGGTCATGCTCGCCTCGTTCGGCGAGAACAAGGTGAACGTCATCAAGGCCGTTCGCGAACTGACGGGCCTCGGCCTGAAGGAAGCGAAGGACCTCGTCGACGGCGCGCCGAAGCCGGTGAAGGAAGGCGTGAACAAGGCCGACGCCGAGGCCGCCAAGAAGAAGCTCGAAGAAGCCGGCGCAAAGGCCGACATCAAGTAACGGCGGCCGGCCCCGGCGCTGCGGAACCGGCTTCGGCCGGCCGCGCGGCGCCGGGAGCCGGGCCGTCTTCGCGAAAGCGAAGGCAAGCGGATTCGGAGTCAAGGCCGAGAGTCCGTTTCTCTTCGTCTTCTGAAGCGACTGCAGAGGACAGGCATGGTCGGGCGGCGCAGATCGTTGGCGCCGCCGTCCGCCAGCGGTTGGTAGCGGCCAACCACCAAGCCAGGGCGTGCAACGCGCCCGACCAGTCGATGCACGATGGGCGGCGCCTCGCGGCGGAGCTCGACGAATCCGGACGCATCCCGCGCCGGATTCCGTGAATCGGAGAAGTAAATGGCGATTGAAGCGATGACCCCGCAACCGTATTCCTTTACCGAGAAGAAGCGCATTCGCAAGAGCTTCGCCAAACGTGCGAGCGTCCTTCCGGTGCCGTTCCTGCTCGAGACGCAGCTCGCCTCGTACCGCGCGTTCCTGCAGTCGGACACCGCGCCCGATCAGCGCAAGAACGAGGGCCTCCAGGCCGCGTTCACGTCGATCTTCCCGATCTCCAGCCACTCGGGAAACGCGCGCCTGGAGTTCGTGAGCTTCTCGCTGCTGCCGCCGGCCTTCGACGTCACCGAGTGCCAGCAGCGCGGCCTGACCTACTGCTCGGCGCTGCGCGCCAAGGTGCGGCTGACGATCATGGACAAGGAGGCGTCCAAGCCGACGGTCAAGGAAGTGAAGGAGCAGGAGGTCTACATGGGCGAGATTCCGCTCATGACCGACAACGGCTCGTTCATCATCAACGGCACCGAGCGCGTCATCGTGTCGCAGCTGCACCGCTCGCCCGGCGTGTTCTTCGAGCACGATCGCGGCAAGACGCATTCGTCGGGCAAGCTGCTGTTTTCGGCCCGGGTCATTCCCTACCGCGGCTCGTGGCTCGATTTCGAGTTCGATCCGAAGGATTTCCTGTTCTTCCGCGTCGACCGCCGCCGGAAGATGCCGGTCACCACGCTGCTGAAGGCCATCGGCCTCACCAACGAGGACATCCTGCGCCAGTTCTTCGTCTTCGACACCTTCCACCTGTCGCCCAAGGGCGCGCAGCTCAGTTTCGTCCCCGAGAGGATGCGCGGCGAAATGGCGCGCTTCGACGTCGTCGGCAAGGACGGCAAGGTCATCGTGCCGCGCGACAAGCGGATCACCGCGAAGCACGTCCGCGAGCTCGCGGAAGGCGGTGTCAAGAAGATTGCGGTGCCGATGGACTACATCGTCGGCCGTGCGCTCGCCACGAACATCGTCGACAAGACCACCGGCGAAGTGCTGGCCAAGGCCAACGACGAGGTCACCGACGAGCTGCTGCAGAAGCTCGTCGACGCGGGCGTGGCCGAGATCCAGGCGATCTACACGAACGACCTCGACCAGGGCGCCTACATCTCGCAGACGCTGCGCACCGACGACACGCCGGACCAGACGGCAGCGCGTGTCGCGATCTACCGGATGATGCGTCCGGGCGAGCCGCCGACCGAGGACGCCGTCGAGAACCTGTTTCACGGCCTGTTCTTCTCCGAGGAGCGCTACGACCTCTCCGCGGTCGGCCGGATGAAATTCAATCGCCGCGTCGGGCGCACCGAGCTGAAAGGCACGGCCACGCTGACCAACGACGACATCATCGCCGTCATCAAGATCCTGGTCGAGCTGCGCAACGGCCGCGGGGAGATCGACGACATCGACCACCTCGGCAACCGCCGCGTCCGTTCGGTCGGCGAACTCTCCGAGAACCAGTTCCGCTCGGGGCTGGTCCGCGTCGAGCGCGCGGTGAAGGAGCGCCTGGGCCAGGCCGAAAGCGAAAACCTGCTCCCGCACGACCTCATCAACGCCAAGCCGATATCGGCCGCCATCAAGGAATTCTTCGGAAGTTCGCAGCTGTCGCAGTTCATGGACCAGACGAACCCGCTGTCCGAGATCACGCACAAGCGCCGCGTTTCCGCACTGGGGCCGGGCGGCCTCACGCGCGAGCGCGCGGGTTTCGAGGTGCGCGACGTGCATCCGACCCACTACGGTCGCGTCTGCCCGATCGAGACGCCCGAAGGTCCGAACATCGGCCTCATCAATTCGCTCGCGCTGTACGCGCGCACCAACGAATACGGCTTTCTCGAGACGCCCTACCGCAAGGTCCAGAACGGCAAGGTCGGCGAGGAAATCCACTACCTCTCCGCGATCGAGGAAGGCCAGTTCGTCATCGCGCAGGCCAACGCGCAGCTGGACAAGTCCGGAAAGCTGAAGGACGAGCTCGTCTCCTGCCGCAGCAAGAACGAGTTCATGCTCTCGACCGCCGACAAGGTCAACTACATGGACGTGGCGCCGGCGCAGATCGTCTCGGTCGCGGCTTCGCTGATTCCGTTCCTGGAGCATGACGACGCGAACCGGGCGCTGATGGGTTCCAACATGCAGCGGCAGGCGGTGCCCTGCCTGCGGGCCGAGAAGCCCCTGGTCGGCACCGGCGTCGAGCGCACTGCGGCCGTCGACTCGGGCACCGCGGTGCAGGCGCGCCGCGGCGGCAAGGTCGACTACATCGACGCCAACCGGATCGTCGTCCGCGTGCACGACACCGAAACGGCGGCGGGCGACGTCGGCGTAGACATCTACAACCTGACCAAGTACACGCGCAGCAACCAGAACACCAACATCAACCAGCGGCCGCTGGTCCGCGTCGGCGACGTCATCGCCCGCGGCGACGTCATCGCGGACGGGGCGTCCACCGACATGGGCGAGCTGGCGCTGGGCCAGAACATGCTGGTCGCGTTCATGCCGTGGAACGGCTACAACTACGAGGATTCGATCCTGATCTCGGAGCGGGTCGTCGCCGACGACCGTTACACCTCGATCCACATCGAGGAGCTCTCGGTCGTCGCCCGCGACACCAAGCTCGGCCCCGAGGAGATCACGCGCGACATCTCGAGCCTCGGCGAGGCGCAGCTCGGCCGGCTCGACGATGCCGGCATCGTCTACATAGGTGCGGAAGTCGAGGCCGGCGACGTCCTGGTCGGCAAGGTCACGCCGAAGGGGGAGACGCAGCTCACTCCGGAAGAGAAGCTGCTGCGCGCGATCTTCGGCGAGAAGGCGTCCGACGTGAAGGACACGAGCCTGCGCGTCCCTTCCGGGATCTCGGGCACCGTCATCGACGTGCAGGTGTTCACGCGCGAGGGCATCGAGCGCGACAAGCGCGCGACGCAGATCATCGACGACGAGCTGAAGGGCTATCGCAAGGACCTGAACGACCAGCTGCGCATCGTCGAGAGCGACGCATTCGCGCGGATCGAGAAGCTGCTGCTCGGCAAGACCGTCAACGGCGGGCCGAAGCGCATCGCCAAGGGCACCAAGCTCACCAAGGACTACCTCGACGGAGTCAATCGCTACGACTGGTTCGATCTGCGCCTTTCCGGCGAGGAATCGGCGAGGCAGCTCGAGGCGATGAAGGAATCGCTCGCGCAGTTGCGGGTGACCTTCGACGCGATGTACGAGCACAAGAAGAAGAAGCTGACGCAGGGCGACGAGTTGCCGCCCGGCGTGCAGAAGATGGTCAAGGTCTACGTCGCCGTTAAGCGACGCCTGCAGCCCGGCGACAAGATGGCGGGCCGGCACGGCAACAAGGGTGTCGTTTCCAAGATCGTGCCGGTCGAGGACATGCCCTACATGGCCGACGGCACGCCGGTCGACATCGTGCTCAATCCGCTCGGCGTGCCGTCGCGGATGAACGTCGGCCAGATCCTCGAGGTCCATCTCGGCTGGGCCGCCAAGGGTCTCGGCCGCAAGATCGACGAGCTGCTGAAGGCGCAGGCGAAAGTCGCGGACGTGCGCAAGCTGCTCGAGCGCATCTACAACACGACCGGCAAGGCGGAGGACCTCGGATCGTTCGACGACGGCGAGATCGTCCGTCTGGCCGGGAATCTCACCGGAGGCGTGCCTTTCGCCACCCCGGTGTTCGACGGCGCGACCGAAGAGGAGATCAAGGGCATGCTCGATCTCGCCGGGCTGCCGCGCTCGGGGCAGGTGACCCTCCACGACGGCCGCACGGGTGAGGCATTCGACCGGCAGGTCACCGTCGGCTACATGCACGTGCTGAAGCTGCATCACCTCGTCGACGACAAGATGCACGCGCGCTCGACCGGTCCGTACAGCCTCGTCACCCAGCAGCCGCTCGGAGGCAAGGCGCAGTTCGGCGGCCAGCGCTTCGGCGAAATGGAGGTCTGGGCGCTGGAGGCCTACGGCGCCGCGTACACGCTGCAGGAGATGCTCACGGTCAAGTCCGACGACGTCAACGGCCGGACCAAGGTGTACGAGAACATCGTCAAGGGCGAGCACAAGATCGAGGCCGGGATGCCGGAGTCGTTCAACGTGCTGGTGAAGGAAATCCGCTCGCTGGCGATCGACATCGATCTGGAACGCTTCTGACGCCTGATGACCGGCCAGCACACGGGGTGCCGCGGGGTCGCCGGATTTCCGGAGGTTCCCGCAGCATCCTCGCCAACGAACCTGAAGTTGTAGCTCCGACACGAATCAATCGGGAGTACGCATGAAAGCACTGCTCGATCTTTTCAAGCAGGTCACGCAGGAAGAAGAGTTTGACGCGATCAAGACCGGCCTCGCATCGCCGGAGAAGATCCGCTCGTGGTCCTACGGCGAAGTGAAGAAGCCGGAAACGATCAACTACCGGACCTTCAAGCCGGAGCGCGACGGGCTGTTCTGCGCCAAGATCTTCGGGCCGGTAAAGGACTACGAGTGCCTTTGCGGCAAGTACAAGCGCCTGAAGCACCGCGGCGTGATCTGCGAGAAATGCGGCGTCGAAGTGACGCTCGCCAAGGTCCGCCGCGAGCGGATGGGCCACATCGAGCTCGCCTCGCCGGTGGCGCACATCTGGTTCCTGAAGAGCCTTCCTTCGCGGATGGGAATGGTGCTCGACATGACGCTGCGCGATATCGAGCGCGTCCTCTACTTCGAGGCCTACGTGGTGACCGATCCGGGGCTGACGCCGCTCAATCGGGCGCAGCTGCTCACCGAGGACGACTACCTCGCCAAGCTCGAGCAGCACGGCGACGACTTCTCCGCGACGATGGGTGCGGAAGGGATCCGCGAGCTGCTGAAGGCGCTCGAAGTGCCGCATGAGATAGAGAAGCTGAGGAAGGAACTCGAGGCCACAGGCTCCGAAACGAAGATCAAGAAGATCGCCAAGCGGCTTAAGGTCCTCGAGGCGTTCCAGAAATCCGGCATCAAGCCCGAGTGGATGATCCTCGAGGTCCTGCCGGTGCTGCCGCCGGAGCTGCGGCCGCTGGTGCCGCTGGACGGAGGCCGCTTCGCGACGTCCGACCTCAACGATCTCTACCGGCGGGTGATCAACCGGAACAACCGGCTGAAGCGCCTGCTCGAGCTGAAGGCGCCCGACATCATCGTCCGCAACGAAAAGCGGATGCTGCAGGAGGCGGTGGATTCGCTGCTCGACAACGGTCGCCGCGGCAAGGCGATGACCGGCGCCAACAAGCGCCCGCTGAAGTCGCTCGCCGACATGATCAAGGGCAAGGGCGGACGCTTCCGCCAGAACCTGCTGGGCAAGCGCGTCGACTACTCGGGCCGTTCGGTCATCGTGGTCGGCCCGCAGCTGAAGCTGCACCAGTGCGGGCTGCCGAAGCTGATGGCGCTCGAGCTGTTCAAGCCCTACATCTTCAACAAGCTGGAGACGATGGGGCTGGCCACCACGATCAAGGCCGCGAAGAAGATGGTCGAGGCGCAGGAACCCGTCGTCTGGGACATCCTGGACGACGTGATCCGCGAGCATCCGGTGATGCTGAACCGCGCCCCGACGCTGCACCGCCTCGGCATCCAGGCCTTCGAGCCGGTGCTGATCGAGGGCAAGGCGATCCAGCTGCACCCCCTCGTCTGCACCGCGTTCAACGCGGACTTCGACGGCGACCAGATGGCCGTGCACGTGCCGCTGTCGCTGGAGGCGCAGATGGAGGCGCGCACGCTGATGCTCGCGTCCAACAACGTGCTGCTGCCGTCCAACGGCGAGCCGTGCATCGTGCCGTCGCAGGACATCGTGCTGGGCCTCTATTACGCGACGCGCGAGAAGATCAACGCGAAGGGCGAGGGAATGCTGTTCGCCGACCTCGCCGAGGTGTCGCGCGCCTATGAAGCCCGCCAGGTCGAGCTGCACGCCAAGATCCGCATCCGGCTGAAGCAGACGGAGACCGGCGCCAACGGCGAGAAGACCGAAAAGACGGTCCGCTTCGAGACCACGGTCGGACGGGCATTGCTGTCCGAGATCCTTCCGGCGGGCCTGCCCTTCGACGCGATCAACAAGCCGCTGAAGAAGAAGGAGATCTCGAAGATCATCAATGCCAGCTTCCGCCGCTGCGGACTGCGCGAGACCGTCATCTTCGCCGACAAGCTGATGCAGGCCGGCTACAGCCTCGCGACGCGCGGCGGGATCTCGTTCGCCGCCGACGACATGCTCATCCCGATCGAGAAGCACGCGATCATCGAGAAGTCCGAGAAGGAAGTGAAGGAGATCGAGGCGCAGTACACGTCGGGCCTCGTCACCCAGGGCGAGCGCTACAACAAGGTGGTCGACATCTGGGGCCGCGCCGGCGACGACATCGCGAAGGCGATGATGAGCCAGCTCGGGACCGAGCAGGTCGTGGATCGCGACGGCAAGACGGTCAGGCAGGAGTCGTTCAATTCCATCTACATGATGGCCGACTCCGGCGCGCGCGGCTCGGCCGCGCAGATCCGCCAGCTCGCGGGGATGCGCGGCCTGATGGCCAAGCCGGACGGCTCGATCATCGAGACCCCGATCACCGCGAATTTCCGCGAAGGCCTCAACGTCCTGCAGTACTTCATCTCGACCCACGGTGCGCGTAAGGGCCTTGCCGACACGGCGCTGAAGACCGCCAATTCGGGCTACCTGACGCGTCGCCTGGTCGACGTGACGCAGGACCTGGTGGTGACCGAGGACGACTGCGGCACGACCAACGGCGTGGTGATGAAGGCGCTGGTCGAGGGCGGCGAAGTGATCGAGGCGCTGCGCGAGCGGATCCTCGGACGCACCGTCGCGGCCGACGCGGTGAATCCCGAATCGCAGGAAACGCTGTACGTCGCCGGCACGCTGCTCGGTGAGGACGAGGTCGACCAGATCGAGCTCCTCGGCATCGATGAAGTCAAGGTGCGCACGCCGCTCACCTGCGACACGCGCTACGGGCTCTGCGCCGCCTGCTACGGGCGCGACCTCGGCCGCGGCCACCTCGTCAATGTCGGCGAAGCGGTCGGCGTGATCGCTGCGCAGTCGATCGGCGAGCCCGGAACGCAGCTCACGATGCGGACCTTCCACATCGGTGGTGCGGCGTCGCGTACCGCCGCCGCGTCACAGCTCGAGAGCAAGTCGGCGGGAACGATCCGCTTCTCGGCGCTGATGCGCTACGTCACCAACGCGAAGGGCGAGCTGGTGGTGATCGCGCGTTCCGGCGAAATGACGATCCACGACGACAACGGCCGCGAGCGCGAGCGCCACAAGGTCCCCTACGGGGCGACGCTACAGGTCAAGGACGGCGACGTGGTGAAGGCGGGCAGGGTCCTGGCGATGTGGGACGCGACGTCCCGGCCCATCGTCACCGAGTACGCCGGGCGGGTGAAGTTCGAGAACGTCGAGGAGGGCGTCACCGTCGCGAAGCAGGTCGACGAAGTCACCGGCCTCTCGACGCTCGTCGTCATCGATCCGAAGCGCCGGGCCGGCGCCGCGGCGAAAGGCGTGCGGCCGCAGGTCAAGCTCCTCGACGAGCGCGGCGACGAAATCAAGCTTGCCGGCTCCGAACTGTCGGTGAACATCACCTTCCAGCTGGGATCGATCATCACGGTGAAGGACGGGCAGCAGGTGGGGGTCGGTGAAATCCTGGCCCGAATCCCGCAGGAGACGTCGAAGACGCGCGACATCACCGGCGGCCTGCCGCGGGTCGCGGAGCTGTTCGAGGCGCGCGCGCCGAAGGACGCCGGGACGCTGGCGGAAGTCACCGGCACCGTGTCGTTCGGCAAGGACACCAAGGGCAAGCAGCGCCTCGTCATCACCGATCTCGATGGCGTCGCCCACGAGTACCTGATCCCGAAGGACAAGCACGTGACCGCGCACGACGGCCAGGTCGTCAACAAGGGCGAGTCGATCGTCGACGGTCCTGCCGACCCGCACGACATCCTGCGGCTCCTCGGCGTCGAGGCGCTGGCGCGCTACATCACCGACGAGGTGCAGGACGTCTACCGGCTGCAGGGCGTCAAGATCAACGACAAGCACATCGAGGTGATCGTGCGGCAGATGCTGCGCCGGGTGCAGGTGCAGGACGCCGGCGACACGCGATTCATCGTCGGCGAACAGGCCGAGCGCTCGGATCTGCTGGACGAGAACGACAAGGTCATGAAGGAGGAGGGCAAGCGGGGCGCCACCTACGAGCACATGCTGCTCGGCATCACCAAGGCGTCGCTGTCGACCGACTCGTTCATCTCGGCGGCGTCGTTCCAGGAGACCACCCGGGTGCTGACCGAGGCGGCGATCATGGGCAAGAAGGACGAGTTGCGCGGTCTCAAGGAAAACGTGATCGTCGGGCGGCTCATCCCCGCCGGCACGGGTCTCGCCTACCACAACGCGCGCAAGAAGCAGAAGCTGCTCGGGCCGGAGGCCGGATTCACGACGCCGGGCGAAGAGGTGCCGGCCGAGGCGGCGGCACCGACGACGGAGGTGTCGGCCGACGCGGCCTGACGCCGCCAGGGTGCGCCCGCCGCGCGCATCGGCCGCGGCAAGCCGCAATGGATCGGGGCCGGCCCCTCAGGGGGTCGGCCCCGATGTTTTGGAACGTTGCTTGTGCCGGAGAGCGTTCCGGCGGGGCATCGCGAGCCGGGCGAACACCCCGGCGCATCGCGGATTGCCGCGAGAAGCGCGACCTAGGCGCGGCCGACCGCTCTCTCCGGAGGCGACGGCACCGCGGCGGAACCGTCCACAGGGTTGGCGCGCGGACCGGGATGCGGGGGCGGATCGGGCCAGGCGTCGGCGATGAGTTCGAGCAACGCCCGCAGCTCCGGATCGTCGCGACGCTCGCGGCGATGAATGAATTGCAGCATGGTCGCGAGCCTGGCCTCCGACCAGATGCAGATCTCCCCGGCGGCGGCGGCCTCTGCGGCAAGGTCCTCGCGGATCAGCGCCATTCCCAGACCCGAGGCGACCAGCGAGCGGATGACGGCCTCGTGGTCCGCCTCGATGACCGTGGCGGGCGCGCTTCCGCGCTCGTCGAAGAGCTGTGTCGCCAGCGCATGGTGGGTGCTGATCGGCGGCGCCATGATCCACGGCAGCGCGGCGATGTCCTCCCAGGCGGCATGTCCGATCTGCGCCTTCCAGGCCACGGGCGCGGCGATGCGGTAGGCGAACGAGCGGAGCGGCACCGATGCCACGGCGGGATGCACGAGATCGCCGTAGTAGAAGCTCGCGTCCAGCACTTCGTCACGCACTTTCTCGAATGCCGCGCCCGAAATCTCGTGGTGGAGTTCGATTTCCAGCAGCGGGTACTTTTCCGTCGCTCGCGCAAGGAAAGCGCCGAGGCGGATGAAATCCGGATCGGCAAGTGTGCCCACACTCACCCGGCCGGCGATTTCGCCTCGAAGGGAACGGGCCTTTCCGAGCAGCGCGTCCGACGAGGCGACGACCTTGGACGCCGCAGGCAGGAGCTGCTTCCCGGCAGCGGTCAGCGTCATCCCCGACGCGGCGCGTTCGAACAACGCGACGCCAAGCTCGCTTTCGAGCGCCTTGATCCGCGCGCTCAGCGCGGGCTGGCTGAGGTGCAGCTTCTCGGCGGCGCGGGTGAGGTGGCCGAGTTCGGCGACCGCCGCGAAGCCCCGGAGTTGATTGAAGTCCATGAATCCTCGATATAGCTCTCCCCCCGACCGAACGATACCACCGTTTTTGCTGCACTGCAATATGAACTATCCATCCGGTAAGAACTGCCGGTTATATTGATCTATAAGGATGAATTGACTTTATCCGAGCCTGGCCCCATGTTGTATTGGTGCAATGCATCAATTTGACTTCCCGGCGGGTTCGGCACTTCGACCGCGTCGGCAACCCGAGGTAGCGATGAGAAAGACCCAGGACCATTTCAATTCCACGTTGTGCGGTGGCATTTTTCGCGTCATCGCCGAAGGACTCGCGACGGCTTCGGACGCCGGCGCCCGACGGACGAGTCGTCGGCTGCGGCATGGGGTGGAGCCGATGTCGGCTGCAGGGGAAGGTGCCGGCACGGCCGTGCCGATGTCCGGCGCGGCGGCTGCGCCTGCGCAGGACGGCCGGT
>CAVZYI010000015.1:0-34742 GCA_963779445.1 uncultured beta proteobacterium | reverse complement strand
CGGCGTCAGCCGATGCCGCATCGCCAGTTCGACGTTGCTGGTGCCGACGAACTTCGGTCCGATCCCGGCTTCGAGCGTGCCGACGACTTCCTCGTGCCAGGTGCGCGAGAAGCGCCGCCGCGTGCCGTAGTCGGCGACGCGAAACTCCGGATCGGGAACGGCGTTGATGTCGCGGATCTTGGCCTGGAGCCGCCGTCGTCCTTCCGCGAGATCGGCGCCCTTTTCGGTGTTCCGGAAGAACACTTCGCTGACGATCGCCAGCACCGGCACTTCGAACAGGATCGTGTGCAGCCACGGCCCCTTGATGGTGATGTCGATCTCTCGCCCCGAGCCCGGGAGCGGCTCGATGGCGATGAACCGCTCGTCGAGCTGGAAGAGTCCGAGCAGGTCGACGTAGTCGCTCTTGAAGAATCGCCAGCTGCGCAGGTACTCGAGTTCGTCGGGACGGAAGCGGAGCCGGCACAGCGCGCGCACCTCGTCGCGGATCTCGTCGACGTACGGGGACGAGGTCGACGTCGGGATTGCGGCACTTGAAGCGGTATTCGACCTGTGCACCCGGAAAATGATGCAGCACGACCTGCATCATCGTGAACTTGTAGAGGTCGGTGTCGAGCAGCGACTGGATGATCATTCGGGGAGGCGCGGTCACCGGCAATGCGGCGAGCGTGGATGCGGAGTCGGCAGATGGTAACCGCTGCGGGCCCGGAGGGGCAAACTCAGCGAGGCGGCGGCGCCGGGTCGTCGACGATCCGGATCCTGCGCGCCAGCCAGATGCAGAGCAGCGTGCAGCCCGTTGCAAGCCATCCGGCGATGCCGTAACGGGTCAGCGTGCCGTCGGCCGCGCGGCCGATGATGAGGCCCGCGACCAGCGCGGCCAGCGCCGAGCCCAGCTGCTGCACCGATCCATTGAAGCTCATGAAACTGCCGCGCAGCCCGGGCGCGGCGCTGCCGCTCACCAGCGCCATCGCCGGCCCGAAGCGGCCGGTGACGAAGACGAAGAACAGCACGGCCAGCGGCACGGCCGAGGAAAGCGGCAGCCGCGGCAGGTGGGTGACGATCAGGATCGGCGCAACCGACAGAAAGGCGACGATGCTGAAGATGCGCGCCTTGCCGTAGCGATCGGCAAGGCGTCCGATGATTTGCGAAGTGACCAGCGTGGTCGCGCCGCCGGCGAAATAGATCACCGCCAGATCGCGCTCGGCGATGCCGACGTTGGCGACCTGATAGGGACCGATGAAGGGAATGACGGTGAAGCCGGCGAACATCAGCGCGACCGTGAAGGCGAATGCCCGCAGATGATTGGGCACCTGGAATATCACCCGCAGCTGTTCGCCCGGATGCCGCCGCTGAACATGCGCGAGGTGCGTGCGCAACGGCGGAAGCAGGTGCATCGCGGCGATCGCGAAGAGTGCGCTCAGCGCGGCAAGTCCGAGGAACGGCGTCCGCCACGTTCCGAGCGCCGCCAGCCACAACGCGATCGGCACGCCGGCCACCGCCGCCAGCGAAAACGAGGCCGCGACGATCGCCGTGGCCGATCCGCGCCGCGCATAGGGCACCAGGTCCGCGACGATCGCCAGCACCAGCGATCCCATGACGCCGCCGAAAGTGCCGGCGGCGACGCGCGCGGCGAGGAGCCACGGAAAATCCGGGGCCAGCCCGCACAGCAGCGTCGAAACGATGAACGCCGCGTAGAGCACCAGCAGAGAGCGCTTGCGATCGAAGCGGTCGATCCAGAACGCGGCGACGAATCCGCTCGCCGCCGCGGCGAACATGTACGCGGAGACGAGCAGGCTGAATTGCTGCGGCCCGATGGCGTAGAGCCGCATCAGTTGCGGCCCGAGGGGCATCACGATCATGAAATCGACGATGTGCGTGAACTGCACCGCCGCCAGCGTCAGCAGCAGTGCCAATTCGCGGGGGGCACGCCCTCCCCCGGAGGTCGTCGCGGCGGGCGCCGCGTCGGCTGCAGGCGGGTGAGATTCAGGCACGGAAAGGATGAGGGCAGCGCAAACGGCTTCCTCGACCGGCCCGATGACCCGGACGATCAACTGACCGCGAGTCAGCTGAAATATAGCATGCAGTCGGCGTTCCGCAGGCGCCCGTTCCGCGCGCCGTAGCGCCGCCGCCGCCGTACCGCTATGATCGCGGCGCCACGTTCACCGCGCCCGTCCATGCTCATCAACTGCGTCGTCTACCAGAACGGCCGGAAATTCGCCGACATTCCGGTCGCCGACATCAGCGAATACGTCACCCGGCCGGATTGTTTCGTCTGGGTCGCGCTGTTCCAGCCCGAGGCGGCGGAACTGGACGAGATGGCCGCCGAATTCGGCCTGCATCCGCTGGCAGTCGAGGACGCGCACAGAGGCACCAGCGGCCGAAGATCGAGGAGTACGAGACCTCGCTGTTCGCCGTCCTGCAGACGGTCGAGCCGGTGCCGCCGGATCCGACGACCAGTCTGCTCGTCGGCGAGGTCGCGATCTTCGTCGGCGCCAAACTACATCCTGTCGGTCCGCCACCGTTCGCAGAAGGGCTTCGCCGAGGTCCGCGCCCGCTCCGAACGCGAGCCCGAGCTGCTGCGCCACGGTTCAGGCTTCGTCTTCTACGCGCTGATGGACACCATCGTCGACCGCTATTTCCCCATCCTCGACGCGCTCGAGAGCGAACTCGAGGGCATCGAGGAGCAGATCTTCGTGCGCAACACCGCGCGCTCGAATATCGAGGCGCTCTACGCGCTGAAGCAGCGGCTGGTGGTGCTGAAGCACGCCGTCGATCCGCTGATGGAAGCGACCGGAAAGCTCTACGGCGGAAGGGTTCCGCAGACCTGCACCGGGATGCAGGCGTATTTCCGGGACGTGTACGACCATCTGCACCGCATCCACGCGACCATCGAGGGCATCCGCGACATGCTGTCGACGGCCATTCAGGTCAACCTCGGGATGATCTCGCTGTCCGAGAGTGAAGTGACCAAGAAGCTTGCCGCCTGGGCCGCCATCATCGCCGTCCCGACCATGGTCGCCGGCGTCTATGGAATGAACTTCGAGAACATGCCCGAGCTCAAGTGGACGTACGGGTATCCGATCGCGATCGCCGTGATGGTGGTGATCGACGTCTGGCTCTATCTGCGATTCAAGAAGACGCGCTGGCTGTAGCGCGGCGCGCAGGGCCGCAGGCGCGACACGCTGGCGCCCCGCTCGTCACCGCCGGGGGCGGTGGCCGACCGTCCGAAACTCGTTCCGCCCGCGGCGTGATCATCACAGCATCGGACTCGCGTCGGCCGCCGCGTCTTTCGCCAGCATCCCGACCCGTCAATGCGGACGCGTCCGGCGCTTGGCCGGCGTCTCCTTGGCGGCGATCGGCGCCACGGGAATCACGCGCCCGTTCGGCGGTGGAACCGGCCACGACGGCTGCAGCGTCACATGGTCGATGCCGAACTCGCGCGCCAGCATCCGTTGCGCCACGGCCAGCGTGCGCGGCCACGCGGCGCCGTCGGCGAGGGCCACGTGCGCCGACAGCGCGACGCGGTTGGCGCCCATGTGCCACACGTGCAGGTCATGGACGCCGCTGATTCCGGGCAGCGTCGCGATCGAGCGCCCGATCGCATCGTAGGACAGATGCGCCGGAACGCGCTCCATCAGCACGCCGGTCGACTGGCGCAGCAGTTCCAGCGTCGAGCGCAGGATCAGCAGCGCGACGGCGATGGAGAGAATGGGATCGATCGGCGTCCAGCCGGTCGCCCAGATGACCGCACCGGCGACGAGCGCCGCCACCGAACCCAGCAGGTCGCCGAAGACATGCAGCAGCGCGCCGCGCGCATTGATGCCGCCGCCCGCGCGCGACAGCATCCAGGCGACGACGACATTGACCAGCAGGCCCGCCGCGGCGACCACCATGACGACCGGACCGGCGACGGCCGACGGGGCCAGCAGGCGCTGCGCCGCTTCGACGGCAATCCAGACGACGAGCGCCAGCATCGCCAGGGCATTGACGAACGCGGCCAGCACCTCGGCGCGCGCGTAGCCGTAGGATGCGCGCCCGGTCGCCGGGCGCCGCGCGATGCCGGCGGCGATCAGGGCGACGACGAACGAAGCGGCGTCGGTGACCATGTGACCCGCGTCAGAAATGAGGGCGAGCGAGCCGGCGAGCCAGCCGCCGATCGCCTCGACCGCCGCGAAACCCCCGGTGAGAACGAGCGCGATCCACAGCGCGCGTGTCGCCGCCGCGGACGATGGCCCGTGGTCATGCGGGTGCGAGGCGGAATCGTGATCAGCGGACATCGTGTCGACTCAGCGCAGCGGGCGCGTCGTCCGCACCGCGCGCGGATGGTTGGCTCCCGTCACGGCATCTCCGGCGGTTCGTCGCGCAGGCGAACGGGACCCTGGCGTTCCTGACGTCGGCCCTCCTTGTCGGCGTAGAACGCGGCGATCCGCGCCATGTCGGCCCGCACGTCGCCGGTGAGGTCGACGAACGCTCCGACGCCGATCCTGCGTCGCCTGTAGTCGATGAACGCGAGCGCTACCGGCACGTTCACCGCGCGCGCCAGGTGGTAGAAGCCTGATTTCCAGTGCGAGGCGCGGCTGCGGGTGCCCTCCGGGGCAATGACCAGCCGAAAATCCGCATGCGCATCGAATTCCGCGCGCATCTGCCCGATGAATCCCGTCCGCTCGCGCCGGTTGACGGGAATGCCGCCCCAGTACCGGAAAACGCAGGCGAACGGCCCTTTGAACAGCGTGTCCTTTCCGACAAACCGGAAGTAGATCCCCACGGCCCATTTTGTCAGGAGCCCGACCGGAAAATCCCAGTTCGAAGTGTGCGGATAGAAGACGACTACGCATTTCATCGGCACCGGCAGCAGCAGCACGATCCTCCAGCCGCAGACGCGCAACAGCGCAAAGGCCAGGCGTGGCAGCACGCCCCGCCCCGGCGGTCGATCGAGCACGCTGTCGGGAGCCCGGGCGGAATGACTGACGGTCACGGTTGGCGTTGCCACGGGGTAGGCGCGCTTTCCCGGCGGCGCGGGAGCGCGCAGGCAGTCTAGCAAACCGGCCCGCGCCTGGGGCCGGCGACGTAGAATGCCGCGTGCTCCCCATCCCCGACCCGCCGGGCCTGGCCGATCGCCTCGATGCCGTGCTGCCGCAGACGCAGTGCCGGCGCTGCGGCTACGACGGCTGCCGGCCTTACGCCGAAGCCATCGCCGCGGGCGCCGCGATCAACCGCTGTCCGCCGGGCGGCGATCGCGTCGTCGCGACGCTGGCCGCGCTCACCGGCCGGCCCGCGGCGCCGCTCGACCGCGCCTGCGGCGAACACGGGTCGCACACCGTCGCACGCGTCGACGAATCGCGGTGCATCGGCTGCGCGCTGTGCATCGCCGCGTGCCCGGTGGACGCCATCGTCGGCGCCCCGAAACGCATGCACGTCGTGCTTTCGGCGCTCTGCTCGGGATGCGAACTCTGCCTCGCCCCCTGCCCCGTCGATTGCATCGCCATGCTGCCGGCCGGCCGCGCCTGGAGTCCCGAGGATGCGCGCGCGGCGCGCACCCGCCACGACGTTCGCCGGTGCCGACTTGCTGCGGGCGGCGGCGACCCCGCGCAGACGCCGTCCGCCCCCGCTTCGCCGTCCGCGGAATACGGCGCGAACGCGGCGAGGCAGCACGCGGTCGCCGCGGCGCTCGCGCGGGCCCGCGCGCGCCGGGCGGGCGCTCCCAAATCGACGCCACCATGATGCGCGCACGCGCCCTGCTGCTGCTGACGCTCGCCGCCGGAATCGCCATGAGAACCGAAGCCGCCACGACCGCGATCGCGGATTTTTCCGCGCAACTCGATGCGCAGTGGGATTACGCCAAGCCGGCGGAATCAGCGCAGCGCTTTCGCGCCGAACTCGGCCATTGGCCCGCCGACGATCCTCGCGCGCTGGTCGTCGCCACGCAGATTGCCCGCGCGCAGGGCCTGCAGCGCGAGTTCGCCGCGGCGCAGGCAACGCTCGACACCGTCGCGGCGAAGCTCGACGGCATGCCGTCGCACGTGCGCACGCGTTACCTGCTGGAACGCGGCCGCGCATTCAATTCGTCGGGAACGCCCGAGCGCGCGGTGCCGCTGTTCACCGAGGCGCTATCGCTGGCCGAATGCAACGACGACGCGTTCTACGCAATCGACGCCGCGCACATGCTGGGCATCGCGGCGCCGTCGTCCGCGCGTCTCGACTGGGATCTCAAGGCGCTCGCGATGACGGAGAGGACCACCGACGTCCGCTCCAAGCGCTGGCTGGCGCCGCTGTACAACAACATCGGCTACGCGTACCAGGAGCGCGGCGATTTCGCGAGCGCGCTCGCGTATTACCAGAAAGCGCTGCCCGCCTATGAGGCGCGCGGGAACGCCGGCGACGTGCGCGCCGCACGCTGGATGGTCGCGCGCGCCCAGCGTGCGCTCGGCCAGCTCGACGAGGCGGAACCCACGCAGCGGAGGCTGGCCGCCGAGAACGAAGCTCTGGGCGAGACCGATGGATACGTGTTCGAGGAGCTGGCGGAGATCTCGCTCGCGCGCGGTGACACCCGCGCGGCCAGGGCCTGGGCGGCGAAGGCCCACGCGGCGCTGAAGGACGACCCGGATTTCAGCGCCGGCGAGCCCCGGCGCCTCGCGCGCCTCGCCGAAATTGCCGCCGGTGAGACTCCGGCCAAGCCGTGAATCCGCAGAAGCGGCGCGCGATCTTCGAGCGCCTGCGGGCCGCCAACCCGCATCCGAAGCCGGAGCTCGAGCACCGGTCGCCGTTCGAGCTGCTGGTTGCCGTCGTGCTGTCGGCGCAGGCGACCGACAGGAGCGTCAACAAGGCCACCGCCGCGCTCTTCCCGGTCGCCAATACGCCGGCGGCGATGGTCGCGCTCGGCGTCGACCGGCTCATCCCCTACGTGCAGTCGATCGGCCTCTTCCGCACCAAGGCGAAGAACGTCGTGGCGCTGTCGGCGATTCTGCTGGCCGAGCACGGCGGCACGGTCCCGGCAAATCGCGAAGCGCTGGAAAAGCTGCCCGGCGTCGGCCGCAAGACCGCCAACGTGGTGCTCAACATCGCCTTTGGCCAGCCGACGATCGCGGTGGACACGCACATCTTCCGCGTCGCCAACCGGACCGGACTCGGACCCGGCAGGACGCCCGAGGAGGTCGAGCAGAAATTGCTCAGGTTCGTCCCCGACGAGTTCAAGCTGCACGCCCACCACTGGCTGATCCTGCACGGACGCTACGTCTGCGTCGCCCGTGCGCCGAAGTGCGGCGAGTGCGTCCTGCGCGAGTGGTGCGAGTACGGGCCGAAGACGCCCTGAAAATCACGGGCCGGCACCCGACGACACATGTTCGCTCCCTCGCGCAACGACGCCCGGCGCTTCCTCGTCGATGCCTGGGCAAAGTACCGCGCGCAGCAACCGCTGACGGACCTCGAGCGGACCGCGGCCGCGATTGTCGCGGTCCACCCGGAATACCATCCGGTGATCGAAGACCCCGACCGTCACCTCGAACGGGACTGGACGCCCGAATCCGGCGACGTCAATCCGTTCCTGCATCTGTCGCTGCACCTCGCCGTCAGCGAGCAGCTTTCCGTCGACCGGCCGCCGGGGATCCGCGCGCATTTCGAACGCCTGCGCGCGGCCAAGGGCGACGAACACGCGGCGCTGCACGCCCTGCTCGATTGCCTGGGTGAAACGATCTGGCGCGCGCAGCGCGACGGCGCGCCGCCGGATGCGGAGGCTTACGTTGCCTGCGTCGAGCGGCACACCTAGCGCGCTGCCCGGCTACTTGCCCGGGGTGAACCGAGTCAGCTCCGAGAGTCGCGACTCGCTCGTCGTCCCCACATTGGTGGCTCCGCGAGTGGTGGCGGTGAAGTCGCTGCTGCGCTTGGCGATGTAGTTTATCTTCGGGCAGTACCAGTATTTCTCGCTGCCCCGTCCCGAATATCCGCGGCCGTTGGTCTGCCATTCGCCGTCTACGCGGAAGCATTCGAACGTGCCCGCGGGAACGGTGACCGTCTCGTATGCCGCCACCTTGTAGCTGCCGCTGCGCTCGAGCTGTCCGGTCGGACCGGCGCGGGTGGTGTACTTCCACTCGTTGCCAACGCTCATCGGGCACTTGTAGGTCGTCAGCGCGTAGTCCGCTCCCTTGGGATCGATCAGATTCAGCGACGCGTCGAACTGCAGCGACTGGTTGTTCCCGCCCGTCATCGTCATCGTGATCTTGTCGGGCTGGACCTCGACGACGGTGCGCGACCAGGGCTGGTTCGGCTCGCCTTCGGGCACGGCCTTCACCGATTGCTGAAACTCCCATTTGTCGCCGACCTTGAGTGTCGGCTTCTCCGCCGCGACCTGCGCCATCGCCGGCGGACACATCTAGGCGACGACCAGCGGCGATCCGGCACAACAGCCGTGAAACGTCTTCATCAGTGGATCTCCTTGTGTGACATCACGAGCCGGATGGCGCCTTGCTGCGGCAGGGCACGGCGATCGACGGACGGACTTCGGACGCGGCGGCGCACGGAACGGGCCCGCGGCGGGATCGACTCACCCGCGCTTGATCCATGCACCAGCGCCGGCCCGCTGCGTTCGGACGCTCCATTCGATCGGGCGAGCCCGAGTATTGAGCGATTGTACGGTGGGGTCAATCGCCGGAGTCGCGCAGCAGTCGGACGATGGGTGCATCGATCCCCGGGCCTTGCGGCGCACACGGATGCCTTTCGGACGGCCATGGAACGCCGAGGGGAGTCGATTCGAGCGGAGTCATGGCGCAAGCGGCGGCCGAACCGGCGCCGGGCGACCGGCACGCGTTGGCGAACCGTGATGACGATCGCCGTGGCACCGCCGGCGGTGCCGCGAATCCGCGGTGCCGCGCGGATCCGGTACCCGCGTTCGATTCGGGAAACCGCAACAAGAAGGCCGCCCGCAGGCGGCCGTCGTTTTCCGGTCGGTGCGGCGTCAGTATCTCGCGGACAGAACCGCCGGCTGGGCCGAGTAGTAGGCCGCGAGATTTTCGATTTCGTCCCGGGACAGCGTGGCGGCAAAGCCCGCCATGATGGGATTCCTGCGCTGGCCCGACTTGTAGTCGCGGAGCGCCTTCGCCAGGTAATCGCGGTGCTGACCCGCGAGCTTGGGAAAGTCGGCCGTCGGACTGTTGCCGTCGTCGCCGTGGCACGCGGCGCAGACTTCCTTCGCCTTCGCCTTGCCGGCGTCCACGCTGGCCGCCTGCGCGACCGATGCCGAGGCCGCCGCGGCGCAAATCGCAATCGAGATCAGGAGTCGGAGGTTCATCATTTCACCGCCGTCGCGAGGCCCGTCTGCGCGTAGTACGCCGCCACGTCGGCCATGTCCTTGTCGGAGAGCGATGCGGCGATCGCGCGCATCGACGGGTGGCTGCGTTCGCCGACCTTGTACGCCTGCAGCGCCTTCACCAGATAGGCCTCGTGCTGGCCGGCGATCCGGGGAACCTTGTAGACCTCGGGATACGCGGTGCGCCAGCCTTCGATGCCATGGCAGCCCTGGCACATCTGGACCTTGTCGCGTCCCTTGGCGGGATCGCCGGCCGCCGTGCCTTGCGCCAGCACGGCGGTCGACATCGCCGCCGCCAGAGCGAGGGCGGTGGCCCGGATTGAATGAGTCGGATGGGTCATGGTTCGATTCGGGCCAATGGGGTGGGACAGCGGCAGGCCGATGCATCCGGCATTGCTCGTCGGGCGGAAAAAACCCCGCAATTCTAGGGGTTGCACTTCCTACGGTCAATCGACCGATCGCCCGGCACCGCCGCGTTCGGCGCGTCCGGCGGACGACGCGTCACGGTATGGCCGCGGCGCGCGGATGCGGCGCCCGACGCTCACTTTTCGAGGAATTGCGTCTTGTCCTTGACGGTCTTCCATTCGTCGGCGTCGGCGGGGGCGGGCTTGCGCTCGATGATCGGCTTCCACACCTTGGCAAGCTCGGCGTTGAGCGCCGTGAACTGCTGCTGGTCCGCCGGAACGTCGTCTTCGGCGAAGATCGCCTCGACCGGGCACTCGGCGACGCAAAGCGTGCAGTCGATGCACTCGTCCGGGTCGATGACGAGAAAATTCGGACCCTCGCGAAAGCAATCGACGGGACAGACGTCGACGCAATCGGTGTACTTGCAGCGGATGCAGCTCTCGGTGACGACGTAGGTCATGCGCTGGGTCCGGCAGGGGAAAGGTTGATTTTACCAAATCGGGCCCCAAGCTTCGCGAACTGTCCCGCGACACCGTCGCGAGCGCTTGCATGGGGCAGGAGGTTCGGGCTACCGTAGTTTCCCGCACGATCCGCGAAGCCGGCCCGAGGTGCCGCCGGCGGAGTCGAATCTCCTGCGCCGTCCACGAGGAACCTATGAGCGACAACATCAAGCACGTATCCGACGCCACGTTCGACAGCGACGTCCTGCAATCCGCGACGCCGGTCCTGGTCGACTACTGGGCCGAATGGTGCGGCCCCTGCAAGATGATCGCGCCGGTGCTGGAGGACGTCGCCAAGGACTACGCGGGCCGACTGACGGTGGCGAAGCTCGACATCGACGCCAACCCGGGCATCACCAGCAAGTACGGCATCCGCGGCATTCCGACGCTGATCCTGTTCAAGGGCGGCCAGGTGCACGCGCAGAAGGTCGGCGCCCTGTCGAAGTCGCAGCTTACCGCCTTTGTTGACAGCAATCTCTGAACCCGCTACGCTGACCTTCGTGCTCTGCGGCATCCCCCTCGGTCTCCGAGGGGTTCCGCGACAGCTCAGCGCCGCTGACGTTTCCGGCGCCGCCTCGTTTCTTCCCGGGCGCCACGCTCCCGAGATCCTCCGCCGCGGCACCCCGTCGCCTCCGTCCTTTCCGCACGCCCCTCTCCACGCGCCATGCAACTGTCCGAACTCAAAGCCAAGCACGTCACCGAACTCGTCGACATCGCCAACTCGATGGAACTCGAGGGCGCCAACCGGATGCGCAAGCACGACCTCATCTTCGCCATGCTGAAGCAGCAGGCGAAGAAGGGCGAAAGCATCTTCGGCGACGGCACGCTCGAAGTGCTGCCCGACGGCTTCGGCTTCCTGCGCTCGCCCGACACCTCCTACCTCGCCGGCACCGACGACATCTACATCTCGCCGTCGCAGATCCGCCGCTTCAACCTGCACACCGGCGACACGATCGAGGGCGAGATCCGCACGCCCAAGGACGGCGAGCGCTACTTCGCGCTGGTCAAGGTCGACAAGGTCAACGGCGAGCCGCCCGAGAACGCCAAGAACAAGATCCTGTTCGAGAACCTGACGCCGCTCTTCCCCGACGAGCCGCTGGTGCTCGAGCGCGACATCAAGGCCGAGGAGAACATCACCGGCCGGATCATCGACATCGTCGCGCCGATCGGCAAGGGTCAGCGCGGGCTGCTCGTGTCGTCGCCCAAGTCCGGCAAGACCGTGATGCTGCAGCACGTCGCGCACTCGATCGCGGCGAATCACCCGGACGTGATCCTGATCGTGCTGCTGATCGACGAGCGGCCGGAGGAAGTGACCGAAATGCAGCGCTCGGTGCGCGGCGAGGTCGTCTCCTCGACCTTCGACGAGCCGGCCACGCGCCACGTGCAGGTCGCCGAAATGGTGATCGAGAAGGCGAAGCGCCTGGTCGAGCACAAGAAGGACGTCGTGATCCTGCTCGACTCGATCACCCGCCTCGCCCGCGCCTACAACACGGTCGTGCCGGCGTCGGGCAAGGTGCTGACCGGCGGCGTCGATGCCAACGCGCTGCAGCGGCCGAAGCGCTTCTTCGGCGCGGCCCGCAACATCGAGGAAGGCGGCTCGCTGACGATCATCGCCTCGGCGCTGATCGACACCGGCTCGCGGATGGACGACGTGATCTACGAGGAATTCAAGGGCACCGGCAACATGGAAATCCACCTCGACCGGCGCATGGCCGAGAAGCGGATCTACCCGGCCATCAACGTCAACCGCTCCGGCACCCGGCGCGAGGAGCTGCTGCTGAAGCCCGACATCCTGCAGAAGGTGTGGGTGCTGCGCAAGCTGCTCTACCCGATGGACGAGCTCGAAGCGATGGAATTCCTGCTCGACAAGGTCAAGCAGACCAAGAACAACGCGGACTTCTTCGACTCGATGCGCCGGGGTTAAGGCCTTCGCGCCAGCGTTCCATTAACACGTCGCGTTCGAACTCCGGCATCCGCCTCCAAGGTCGCATCCCCAGAACGCACCCCCCGTTCGGGGCCCGTGCTCCTTCTTCCGGCGTCGCAGTTATTCGACTCGATGCGCAGGGGCTGACCCCTACGTCGCTTGCGCTTCGCGACCGACCTCCCGTCTGCACTCGGACATCGGCCCGCACCGCTGCATTCGCGCGCCTGCGGATACGCCGCCGATGGAGCTTTCACATTCAAGCTATTGTTTTTACACATTTTTGTGAGCGCGACACGGGCCGCGCACCGGCGCCGAATATTGCATTGCAGCGCCGGAAGGCATAATTTTCGTTTTGCCGCGTCGGACGCCTTGTATTTCGGCCGCGCAGGCTCCATTTGCAGCATCACCGGTTCCGGCGCGCCTCACGGGCAATCAAGCTCCGGTGCGTGGACCGCGGAAAGAGGGCCCCATGAAAACCGACATCCACCCGAAGTACCACGAGATCCAGGTCACCTGCAGCTGCGGCAACACGTTCGCGACCGGCTCGACGGTCAGCAAGCCGCTGCACGTGGAAGTCTGCTCGGCCTGCCACCCGTTCTACACCGGCAAGCAGAAGGTGATGGACACCGCCGGCCGCGTCGAGAAGTTCCGCCAGCGCTACGGGTCGAAGACAGCCGCTGCCAAGGACGCGGCGCCCGCGAAGCCCTGACCGGGGCGGCGGAAACGCGAGACAATGTGCGGCCAGGCCTGCTCGGCTCGCCGGATGAGAAAAGGCAGCTTCGGCTGCCTTTTTCTTTCCGCGGCAGCGCCTTGGCGACAAACCAGTAACGCTTCGTTCACTCCCTCGATGGCCCGCCCCGCACACACGAACGCCGTCGGCGACTCGACGCTGAGTCCCTCGGGCCCGTACCGCGCGCTGAAGCAGTTCGGCCTCGTCGTGCTGTGCGGCGCGTGGATCGTGCTCGGCCTCGTCGGGCACGACCCGTGGAAGACCGAGGACGCGACGGCGTTCGGCGTCGCCTGGGGGATGATGCAGCGCGGCGACGGGCTCGCGCCGCAGCTCGCCGGCGAGCCCTTCGTCGATCGCCCGCCGCTCGTCTACGCGGCCGCGGCAGGGTCGGGACACCTGCTGTCCGGCTGCTGCCCACCCACGACGCGGCGCGAATCGCGGCCGGGATCCTGCTCGCGCTGACACTGTTCCTGCTCGCGTTGACCGCGCGCGAACTCTACGGCCGGCCCTTCCGCTGGATGCCGGTGCTGCTTTTCGTCGGTTCCGTCGGCCTCTGGGACCGCGCGCACCAGCTGTCGCCCGACATCGGGCTGCTGCTCGGCATCGCGCTCGCGCTGTACGGCTTCTCGCTGGCCCTGCGCCGCCCGATCGGCGGTGGTGTCATGCTGGGACTCGGCGTGGCCGTCGCTTTCCTGTCCCGCGGATTCATGGGCCCGCTGTGGCTCGCGCTCACCGCGGCGGCGCTGCCGCTGGCCTTCCGGAGCTGGCGAACGCGCGGTTACGCCGTCACCGCAGGCGTCGCCGTAGCGATGGCTCTGCCGCTCGCGCTTCGTGGCCGCTCGCGCTGGCCGTCAGTGATCCGGCGCACCTCGACGCATGGTGGGCTGCGCAGTCGGTCGGCGACTATTTCGGCCCGCTGGCGCCGACGGCGACGATCGACCCTAGTCTCCTCCTGAAGAACCTGCCCTGGTTCACCTGGCCCGCGCTCCCGCTGGTGCTGTGGACGCTGTGGACGCGCGGCCGCGGGTTCAACGGCGGCCTGGCGACGCCGGCGGTGCAGCTTCCCGGCACGCTGGCGCTGGTGATCGTGGGCGCGCTTGCGCTGATGGCCGACCCGCGCGCCATCTACGCGATGCCGCTGCTGCTGCCGCTCGCGCTGCTCGGCGCGCTCGAAGTCGACACGCTGCCGCGCGGATTTTCCGGCGCGCTCGACTGGTTCGGCATTCTCACCTTCGGCCTGCTCGCGGCACTCGTCTGGCTGCTGTGGTTCGACGCCTGGCGCACGGCATGTCGCCGCGCGTCGCGCGCCTGTTCCGCGACACGACGCTGGGGTATCGACCCCCGCCGGATGGCTCGCCCTGTCGGTGTCGGCGTTCCTGTGCGGTGCTCTGGCTGGTGCTTGTGCGGCCCGCGCGCCGGTCCAACCGCCGCGCGGTGCTCAACTGGGCCGCCGGGATGACGCTGGTCTGGGGCCTGTACATGACGATCTGGCTGCCCTACCTCGATTCGCGGCGCAGCTACCGGTCCGTCGCCGAATCGCTCGCCAGCTTCCTGCCGGCCGACGGCTGCGTGGCGAGCCGCAATCTGGGCGAGCCGCAGCGCGCGCTCTTCGACTACTTCGCGAACCTCGTCACGGTGCGCGAGGAAAGATGCCGGCCCACGACTGCGCCGCGCTGCTGGTGCAGTATGGCCGCGACGACGGCGACGCCCGCGGCGCCCGCCGGCTGGGAGATCGCCTGGGAGGGCCGCCGCCGCGGCGACGATACCGAACGCTTCGTCCTGTTCCGCAAGGACGGCCCATGAAGTTCATCGACGAAGCCAACATCGAAGTCATCGCCGGCGACGGCGGCAACGGCTCGGCGTCGTTCCGGCGCGAAAAATTCGTGCCGCGCGGCGGCCCCGACGGCGGCGACGGCGGCCGCGGCGGCAGCATCTACGCCGTCGCCGACCGCAACATCAACACGCTGATCGACTACCGCTACGCGCGCATCCACCGCGCCCGCACGGCGAGAACGGCCGCGGCGCCGACAAGTACGGCAAGGGCGCCGAGGACATCGTGCTGCGCGTGCCGGTCGGCACGGTGATCACCGACGCCGACACCGGCGAGCTCATCGCCGATCTCGCCGCGCACGAGCAGAGGGCGCGCAGTCGCGCGCGGCGGCAAGGGCGGGCTCGGCAACCTCCACTTCAAGTCGAGCACCAACCGCGCGCCGCGCCAGTTCACGCCCGGCGAGGAAGGCGAAAAGCGGCAGCTGCATCTCGAACTGAAGGTGCTGGCCGACGTCGGCCTCCTCGGCATGCCCAACGCCGGCAAGAGCACGTTCATCCGCGCCGTTTCGGCGGCGCGGCCGAAGGTCGCCGACTACCCGTTCACCACGCTCGCGCCGAACCTCGGCGTCGTGCGCACCGACACGAACCGCAGCTTCGTCATCGCCGACATTCCCGGCCTGATCGAAGGCGCCGCCGACGGCGCGGGCCTCGGTCATCAGTTCCTGCGCCACCTGCAGCGCACGCGCCTGCTGCTGCACATCGTCGACCTCGCGCCGCTCGATCCCGAGGCCGACCCGGTGCACGACGCGAGGGCGATCGTCAACGAACTGCGGCGCTACGACGAGGCGCTGCACGAAAAGCCGCGCTGGCTCGTGCTGAACAAGCTCGACCTCATTCCCGCCGACGAGCGCGCGGCGCGCGTCAAGGCGTTCGTCAAGGCGTACGGCTGGAAGGGTCCGGTGTTCGCGATCGCCGCGATCAACGGCGAAGGCTGCCGCGAGCTCGTCTTCAGGATCCAGGACTGGCTCGATGCGCATCCGCGTTCGCCGCCGCCGCGGCGCCAGCCCGAAGCCGCGACGCCCGACCCGGAACCGGGGCGGGCGCCGGTTCCCGACCGGTCATGACCACCCCCGTCGCCGCCGCCGCCTGCATCGTCGTCAAGGTCGGCTCGAGCCTCGTGACCAACGACGGCCGCGGCCTCGACCACGAGGCGGTCGCGCGCTGGGCCGCGCAGATCGCCGAGCTGCGCCGCGCCGGCAAGGACGTCGTGCTCGTCTCGTCGGGCGCGATCGCCGAAGGCGTCAAGCGCCTCGGCTGGACCGCGCGCCCGTCGGCGATGCACGAACTGCAGGCCGCCGCCGCCGTCGGCCAGATGGGCCTCGTGCAGGCCTACGAAACCGCGTTCGCCGAAGTTCGGCCTGCGCACCGCGCAGATCCTGCTCACGCACGACGACCTCGCCGATCGCCGCCGCTATCTCAACGCGCGCTCGACGCTGCGCACGCTGCTCGCGCTCGGCGTGATTCCGATCATCAACGAGAACGACACCGTCACCACCGACGAGATCCGCTTCGGCGACAACGACACGCTGGGCGCGCTGGTCACCAACCTGATCGAGGCCGACGTGCTGGTGCTGCTCACCGACCAGGAGGGCCTCTACACCGCCGACCCGCGCCACGATCCGGCGGCGACGCTGGTGCGCACCGCGCGCGCCGGCGACCCGCGCTCGAAGCGATGGCCGGCGGCGCCGGCAGCGCGCATCGGCCGCGGCGGCATGCTGACCAAGGTGCTCGCGGCGAAGCGCGCGGCGCGCTCCGGCGCCGTCGACCGTCATCGCCTCCGGCCGCGAGCCGGACGTGCTGACGCGGCTCGCCGCCGGCGAGGACATCGGCACGGCGCTCATCGCGGAGCCCGTGTCGCTCGCCGCGCGCAAGCAGTGGCTCGCCGATCACGTGCAGCTCGCCGGCAGGCTCGCGCTCGACGCCGGCGCCGTGCGCGCGCTCGCCCGCGACGGCAAGAGCCTGCTGCCGATCGGCGTGGTCGCCGTCGACGGCGAATTCGAGCGCGGCGAGGTCGTCGGCTGCGTCGACGCCGACGGCCGCGAGATCGCGCGCGGCCTCGTCAACTACAGCGCGCCGGAAACCGCGCGCATCCTGCGCCGGCCGTCGTCGCGAGATCGAAGTCGATCCTCGGCTACGTCGACGAGCCCGAGCTGATCCACCGGGACAACATGGTCCTGCTCGGGCTAGGCACGCCGGTCGATCGACCGCCGCCGGCGCCCGTGCGACGCCCGCGTCGCGGGCCCCGCACGATCGACACCCGGGTGCAGTTGCGCCTAAACTCCCTCGCTGCAATCAGGACCCTGACGCGCTCACGCCTCGAACGAGCCGCGCCGCCGCGACCACCCACTCCAGCGAGGAGCCCGCCATGGCACTGGTCGATCGCGTCAAGAACATCCTGCTCACGCCCAAGACCGAGTGGCCCGTGATCGCCGAGGAAGCGGCGACCGTGCAGTCGATCTACGTCGGCTACATCCTGATCCTCGCCGCGATCGGGCCGATCGCGATGGCGATCCGCGGCGGCGTCGCTCGATGGTCACGGTCGCGCTCGTTCAGCTACGGCATATCGCTGCGCGTCACCTACCTGCTCGCGCTGATCGTCGACGCGCTGGCGCCGACCTTCGGCGGCGAGAAGAACTTCATCCAGTCGCTGAAGCTGACCGCGTACTCGTACACCGCGGCGTGGGTCGCCGGGATCTTCCAGCTGCTCCCGGCGTCGTCGGCGGCATCCTCGGGCTGGTCGCGACGATCTATGCGTTCTACACCTTCTATCTCGGCGTGCCGGTGATGAAGAAATGCCCGCCGGAGAAGGCGGTCGCCTACACGATCGTCGTCGTCATCTGCGGCATCCTGCTCGGCGCCGTGCTGGGCGGCTTGCTGATGTCGACGCTGATCGGCGGCGGCGACCCGGCATGATGGGATGGGGGTGAGCGGCCGAGAGGCATAGGGCAGGGCGCGCCCGCGGCAGCGAGCGGACGGGCGCCTCCTGCGGCACGTCGGCCTTCCCGAACCTGGCCGATCCGCCGGGCGGGCGCCCGCGGCGAATCCACATTCAGGAAGGCTGCGACCGGCGCGGGATCGTCAGCTGCCGTTGCGCACGCCGGATCGGCGTAGGACGGCGGCATCACCGGATGCGCCCAGCCGTACAGCCGCTCGCGCCGCGTCTGCGGACGGACGTGGAAGTAGCGCTCGAGCTCGGTCAGCGCGCGCCGATAGACCTCGCGCTTGAAATCGATGACGGTCTCGAGCGGCACCCAGTAGTCGTGCCAGCGCCACGCGTCGAACTCGGGATGCTCGCTCGCGCGCAGCTAGACGTCGGTGTCGCGGCCGACGAGACGCAGCAGGTACCAGATCTGCTTCTGCCCGCGGTAGCTGCCGCGCCACTCGCGCTTAACCCAGTGCTGCGGCACCTCGTAACGCAGCCAGTCACGCGTGCGACCCAGGATCCTGACGTGCTGCGGCTGGAGACCGACTTCCTCGTGCAACTCCCGGTACATCGCCTGCTCGGGCGTCTCACCGGGATTGATGCCGCCTTGCGGAAATTGCCACGAGTGCTCTCGGATCCGTTTGCCCCAGAAGACCTGGTTCTTCGCGTTGACGATGACAATGGCAACGTTCGGGCGATAACCGTCGCGATCCAGCATCGCGGTCACCCTGAAACGGTTAGTTGGCCCGATTGTTCCACAGAACGGTCGCGCTGCAAAGGCGGCGCCCGCCTCTCGAAGCGCACGCCGCGCCGGCGTCGGCCCCGCGGGTGCGCGGCGCGAGCGCGTCGGCAGCGCGCCGCGGCCGCCCCCACCGAACGCGTTCAGCGGCCGCCCGGACGTCGCGGCGTCCCGCCGGAGCGCTCGCGCGGCACCGCGGCCAGGGTCAACCGGCGATCGCGGCGCAGCACTTCCAGCGCCACTTCGCGGCCGATCGCGTCGGCGGCGAGCGCAGCCTGCAGGCCGTCGACATCGGCCACCGGCACGCCGTCGATCGCGACCACGATGTCGCCGGCGGCGAGCCCGGCGACCGTGGCGGGCGAGTCGCGTTCGATCGATTCGACGCGCACGCCGGTTTCGCGCCGCAGTTCGAAATGGCGAACGATCCGGCGCGCGAGAGGGAGCGGTCTGCCCGCCGATGCCGAGCCAGGCGCGACGCACGCGGCCGTCGCGGATCAGCGCGATCGCGACGCGCTCCGCGGTGGAGGCGGCGATGGCGAAGCAGATGCCCTGCGCCGGCAGGATCACCGCGGTGTTGACGCCGATGACCTCGCCGCGCGCGTCGACCAGCGGACCGCCCGAATTGCCCGGATTGAACGCCGCGTCGGTCTGCAGGACGTTGTCGAGCAGCCGTCCGGTCCGGGCGCGCATCGAGCGACCGAGCGCGCTGACGATTCCGGCGGTCACCGTTTGCGCGAACCCATAGGGACTGCCGATCGCGATGGCGATCTGGCCGACCGCGACGCCCGCCGAGTCGCCGAGGCGGCACCACGCAAGGTCCGCCGCCGCGACCTTCAGCACCGCGAGATCGGAGTCGGGGTCGTCGCCGACGATTTCGGCCGGCGCGCTGCGGCCGTCGGCAAGCGTCACCTCGATCGCATCGGCGTCGCCCGCGACGTGGCTGTTGGTGAGCAGGTAGCCGTCGGGGGTGATGAGGAAGCCCGACCCCGACGTGTTGCGATGCAATGCCCGGCCGCCGCGCCCGCGTTCGATGCTGACGTGTGCCACCGCCGGAGCGACGCGGGCGACCGCACCCGCGACGGCGCGGGAATACGCGTCGTGCAACGCAGCGTCGGGGAGCCGCCGGACCGAAGCGCCGGACACCCCGACGTCGTCGTTCCCGACCGGGTGGGGAGCGGAATGATCGAGCGGCATGGACGTCTACATGGCGGCCGCGGAGCGGATTTCAAGGATCCGACATGATTCCCCGGCGGCGCGGGTGCGGGGGATCCCTTGCCCATTGTTGCGCCATGTCAATGCGCGCGCGCGGGTCGGAATGGATCATGGGCGACTAGATCGGGGCGCCCAAGGCCGACGGGCGCGTCCGCAGCAGGTACCGACGTGTCCCGGCCAGACGGGAGTACCGCAGTGGGATTCGCATTCGGCGAGCGCGCCGGGGCAACCATACGACCCCCGAACGGGAGGCGTGCCGGCATGCGTCCCGATCTGCGCGGAATCCGCACCGCGGATCCCTGGTCATCGGGCCGATCGCAAGGCTTCGCCGCTGTCGGCAACCCTTGGCAAACGCCGCGGTCCGGATGCGCCGCCGGTCGCAACCGCGGACAGGGCGACGCGCCGGGTCGCATGGGCATTGGCGTCACCGGCGACATTGGCGTCGACGCAATGGCCGGCGCGCATCGATGAACATTTCCAGCCTCGTCGTCCGTACTCGCCCGACGCACAGCGCCGCCGTGCGCGCCGCGCTCGAAGGCATGCCCGGCTTGGAAGTACGCGCCGCGACTGAATCCGGCCACATCGTCGTCGTCGCCGACCACGACGACGCCGCAGCGGCAGCCGACGGCTTTGTCGCCATCCACAAGATCGCGGGCGTGCTTTCGGTCTCGCTCGTCTACCAGTTCAGCGACGATGCCGGACCCACCGAGGAGGTTTGAGCCATGACCATCAATCGACGCGACTTCATCAAGGCGCAGGCCGCGACCGCTGCCGCGGCCGCCGTGGGCATCCAGCTGCCGGGAACGGCGCTCGCGCAACAGGCGCGGCCCAGGGACAGCGGCGCCATCCGCTGGGACAAGGCGCCGTGCCGGTTCTGCGGCGTGGGCTGCGGCGTGCTCGTCGGCACCCTGAACGGCCGCGTGGTCGCCACTCAGGGAGACCCGGATTCGCCGGTGAACAAGGGCCTCAACTGCGTCAAGGGCTACTTCCTGTCGAAGATCATGTACGGAAGCGACCGGCTGACGACGCCGCTGCTGCGCAAGAAGAACGGCGTCTACGACAAGGCGGGCGAGTTCACCCCGGTATCGTGGAACGAGGCCTTCGACGTGATGGCGGCGAAGTGGAAGGAGGCGCTCGCCGCCAAGGGCCCGACGGCGGTCGGGATGTTCGGCTCCGGCCAATGGACGATCTGGGAGGGCTACGCCGCGTCGAAGCTCTTCAAGGCCGGCTTCCGCAGCAACAACCTCGATCCGAACGCGCGCCACTGCATGGCGAGTGCGGTCGCGGGCTTCATGCGCAGCTTCGGCATCGACGAACCCATGGGCTGCTACGACGACATCGAGCAGGCCGACGCGTTCGTGCTCTGGGGCTCGAACATGGCCGAGATGCACCCGATCCTGTGGTCGCGGCTCGCCGATCGGCGGCTCACCGCGCCGCACGTCAAGGTCGTCGTGCTGTCGACGTTCGAGCATCGCAGCTTCGACCTCGCCGACCTGCCGATCGTGTTCACGCCGCAGGCGGACATGGCGATCCTCAATTTCATCTGCCACTACATGATCTCGAAGGGCAGGGTCAACAGCGAGTTCGTGAAGAAGAACGTCAATTTCATGAAGGGCGTCACCGACATCGGCTACGGCCTTCGGCCCAATCATCCCGCCGAGAAGGGCCAGGCGAACAACGGCTATCCCGGCGCCGACGGCAATCCGGCCGGCGATCCCGGCAAGGCGGAGCCGATCAGCTTCGAGCAGTTCGCCAGGTTCGTCGCCGAGTACGACGCCGAAAAGACGTCGAAGATCTCCGGCGTGGCGGTCCGCGACCTCGAGGCGCTCGCCGAAATCTACGCCGACCCGAAGCGCAAGGTGGTGTCGTACTGGACCATGGGCTTCAACCAGCACACGCGCGGCACCTGGGTGAACAACATGACTACAACGTGCACCTGCTCGCGGGCAAGATCTCGGAGCCCGGCAACGGCCCGTTCTCGCTCACCGGCCAGCCGTCGGCCTGCGGCACCGCGCGCGAAGTGGGCACCTTCTCGCACCGGCTGCCGGCGGACATGGGTCGTCACGAACCCGGACGCACCGACGTCTCACCGAGGCCATCTGGCAGCTGCCCGAGGGCACGCTTCCCGACAAGGTCGGCTTCCATGCCGTGGCGCAGAGCAGGATGCTGAAGGACGGCAAGCTCAACTGCTACTGGACGATGACCACCAACAACATGCAGGCGGGTCCGAACATCAATCAGGAGATCTACCCCGGTTGGCGCAATCCGGGGAATTTCGTCGTCGTCTCCGACGTCTATCCCACCGTCTCGGCGCTCGCCGCCGACCTGATCCTGCCGGCCGCGATGTGGGTCGAGAAGGAAGGCGCCTACGGCAACGCCGAGCGGCGCACGCAGTTCTGGCGGCAGCAGGTCAAGGCGCCCGGCGAGGCGCGCTCCGACCTCTGGCAGATCATCGAATTCAGCAAGCGCTTCAAGGTCGAGGAAGTCTGGCCGGCCGAACTCGTCGCCAGGATTCCCGGATACAAGGGCAGGACGCTCTACGACGTGCTGTTCGCCAACGGCGTCGTCAACAGGTTCTCGACCCGGGAACTCCAGCCGGACCACGACAACGACGACGCGACGCTGCTCGGCTTCTACGCGCAGAAAGGGCTGTTCGAGGAATACCGGAAATTCGGGACCGGCCACGGACACGACCTCGCCGAGTTCGACCAGTACCACAAGGCGCGCGGCCTGCGCTGGCCCGTCGTCGACGGCAAGGAGACGATGTGGCGTTTTCGCGAAGGCTTCGATCCCTACGTGAAGAAGGGCGAAGGCCTACGCTTCTACGGCAAGGCGGACGGCAAGGCCGTGATCTACGCGCTGCCGTGGGTGCCCGCCATCGAGGCGCCCGACTGGGAGTACGACTTGTGGCTGTGCACGGGCCGGGTGCTCGAACACTGGCATACCGGCTCGATGACGCGGCGGGTCCCGGAACTGCACCGCGCGTTTCCGGAAGCCGTCGTCTTCATCCACCCCGACGACGCGAAGGCGCGTGGATTGCAGCGCGGCATGGAATGCAGGGTGACGTCGCGGCGCGGAGAAATCGTGGCACGCATCGAGACGCGCGGGCGCAACAAGCCGCCGCCGGGTCTCGTGTTCGTGCCCTTCTTCGACGAAGCGCGGCTGGTGAACAAGCTCACGCTGGACGCCACCTGCCCGATCTCGAAGCAGACGGATTTCAAGAAGTGCGCGGTCAAGGTGACCAAGATTTGAACGCCGGCGGATCGCCGCGCCGGAAGGCCGCCGGCGGATGCGCAGTGCGCCGCCGCCCGCCGCAGATTGCTGAAGCCGAGTCCACGAATCGACCGAAGGAGCGCCCCATGAAACTCGCCGCCACGATCTTCGCCTGCGCCATGGCGTCGGTGCTGCCTGCCGCCGCGGCCGACCCCGCACCGGTCGTGCTCCAGTCGCTGCGCGGAGAAACACCGATCGACAAGACGACCGAGCCGGAAATGTACAAGATCCTGCGCGACGGCCTGCCCATCCCGCGCAGCTCGGACCAGGAGCCGCCGCTGATCCCGCATTCGGTCCGCGGATACCAGATAACGAAGAACTTCAACAAGTGCATGGATTGCCACGCCTGGTCGAAGGCGAAGGAAGCCGGCGCCACCAAGGTCAGCGCGACCCACTTCAAGGACTCGACCGGCCACGAACTCACCAACATCTCGCCGCGCCGCTACGTCTGCACGATCTGCCACATCACGCAAACCGACGCTAAGCTGTTGGTCGGCAACACGTACCGGTCGTCAGCGGAACTCACGCAGAAGAAGTGACCGCTGTCGTCAGCCGCGGCCCGGGAGGAGAGAACATGCAGAACTACGACGTCAAGGTAGGCATCATCAAGCGCATTTCGCACCGGCTGCGGGCGGCCGGCCCGGTCTTCGTCCTCACCGTATTCGCCACCGGCATCCTGGCCTGGGGCGCCTTCAACTGGACGCTCGAACTCACCAACACCGAGGCGTTCTGCATCTCCTGCCACGAAATGAAGGAGAACGTGTTCAAGGAGTACCAGAACACGACCCACTACCAGAACCGGACCGGCGTGCGCGCGACCTGCCCCGACTGCCACGTGCCGAAGGACTGGACGCACAAGATCGCGCGCAAGATCCGGGCGTCGAACGAGCTCTGGCACCATTTCCTCGGAAGCGTCGACACTCCGTCGAAATTCAACGCCAAGCGCATCAGGCTCGCCGAGAGCGAGTGGGAGCGCATGCGCGGGAACGACTCGCGCGAGTGCCGCAACTGCCATCACTACGACTACATGGACTACGCGGAGCAGGGTCGCCGCGCGTCAGCGCAGCACCAGAAGGGCTTCGGCGAAAACAAGACCTGCATCGACTGCCACAAGGGGATCGCGCACACGCTGCCGCCGATCGATCAGAACATCGGCGCACCGAAGTTCGGCCGCGTGCAGATCGACATGGAGCGTGCCGACCCGCCAACGGCACCGGCACCGAAGCCCTAGCCGCAGCAGCGGGTCCCGGACTCCGGCACGGCCGCCGTCGGGCGACTACCGCCTGCGCGCGAAGGTACGTGCGCCCCGGGCGCTCCCGTCGACGCGGCGTGCCGCGGCGGCGGGCGGCGATGCGCCGTTGCGAATTGGGCCGGGACGGCCCCGGCGCGACGCCCGGATGCGCCTCGATCCGCCCGGCCTAGCCCCAATACGCTCCCAGGGTCGCCGGGTCGGCAGTTGCGCTCACCGATGCCTGTTCGGCCTTCACCGCGCGCCGGTCCTCGCGAATGACCATGATCATGAGCGCCAATACCAGGACGCCCAGACCGGCAACCAGGACGATCACCCCAACCAGCCACCACGTCGATTCCATAACCGCTCCTCCGGGCCCCGATCACCCGTTGGGTTTTAGTCCAGAAGCCGCGATTTGTCCACAACCGGGGACCTGCGCGACGCGTTCGAGCCTCCGGCGGCGTCGCGTCCGACCAGGGCAGGCGGCGATGCGGCAACCCTTGACCCACGTCAGACCGGAGCACGCCGCCCGGGTCGAAAATCAATGCATGGTCTGCGATTCAGCGAGTGCGGGGGCGGTCCGCCCGCAGACAGGCGTTCGTCGGGCGGCGGGATGAGCCGTCCGGAGTTCATCTACGACTTCGGGCACGGCGACCCCGGCGACAAGATGCTGCTGGGGGGCAAGGGCGCGAACCTCTGCGCGATGACTCAGATCGGCATCGACGTGCCGCCGGGGTTCGTCATCACGACGGCGGCGTGCCGGGCCTATCTCGAAGTCGACCGCCTGCCGGACGGGTTGATGGCGGGCGTGCGCGCGCAGATCGGGGAACTCGAGCGCAAGACCGGCAAGGGCTTCGGGAACCCCGCGAATCCGCTACTGGTCTCGGTGCGGTCGGGCTCGGCGATGTCGATGCCCGGGATGATGGATACCATCCTGAATCTCGGACTCAACAAGGCGACGCTGCAGGGGCTGAGCCGGGCGACCGGCAACCCGCGGTTCGCCTGCGACGCCTGGCGGCGCTTCGTCCAGCTCTTCGGCAAGATCGCCCTGGGCGTCCCGGACGCCGCCTTCGACGCGGCGATGGACGCGATCAAGCGCGAGCACGGCGCGGTTCAGGACGTCGACCTCGCCGCCGGCGCGCTCATGGACCTCGCCGACCGGTTCCTCGCCCTCTGCACCGAGCACGCCGGCAGGCCGGTGCCGGAGGATCCATACGAGCAATTGCAGCTGGCGATCGAAGCCGTGTTCCGCTCGTGGAACGGCAGGCGCGCCGTCGATTACCGGCGGCAGTTCCGCATCACGACGGCCATGGCGAACGGCACCGCGGTCAACGTCGTCGCGATGGTCTTCGGCAACATGGGCGACGATTCGGCGACCGGCGTCGGGTTCACGCGCAATCCGGGCACGGGCGAGAACGTCATCTACGGGGAATACCTGACCAACGCGCAGGGCGAGGACGTCGTCGCGGGAATTCGCACGCCGAAGCCGATCGCGGCGATGCAAGGGGAGATGCCCGGCCTGTATCGCCAGCTGGTCGAGCTGCGCGACCGGCTCGAAGCCCACTACCGCGAGGTCCAGGATTTCGAATTCACGATCGAGAAGGGCCGGCTCTACTGCCTGCAGACGCGCAACGGCAAGATGAACGCGAAGGCGCTGGTCGTCACGTCGGTCGAGATGTTCGGGAGCGGACTCATCGCCAGGGACCGGGCGCTGACGCGCATCAACCCGGCGCTGCTGGAACAGCTGATCGTCCCCGCGCTCGACCCGGCGCACACGGTGAAGCCGCTCGCAACGGGACTGCCCGCCTCTCCGGGCGCCGCGTCCGGGCGCATCGTCTTCGATGCCGACACCGCGGAGCAGCGCGGCAACCTCGGCGAAAAGGTGATCCTCGTCCGCGAGGAGACCAAGCCGGAGGACATCCACGGATTCTTCGCCGCGCAGGCGATCCTGACCTCGCGCGGCGGCAAGACCTCGCACGCGGCGGTCGTCGCGCGCGGGATGGGCAAGCCCTGCGTCTCGGGATGCGAGGCGATCCGCGTCGATGCGCGCGGGCGCCGCGCCGAAGTCGGCGGCACCGTCCTGCACGAGGGTGACGTCATCACCATCGACGGCAGCACCGGAAACGTCTATCCGGGAGCGATTCCGACGATCGAGGCCGAGTTCTTCGGCGAACTCGCCACGCTGCTCTCGTGGGCCGACGAGGTCGCGCGGCTCCGCGTCCTGGCCAATGCCGACACGCCGCGCGACGCGGCCCGCGCGCTGCAGTACGGCGCGATGGGCGTCGGACTCTGCCGCACCGAACGGATGTTCAACGACGCGGAGCGCCTGCCCATCGTTCAGGAGATGATCCTCGCCGATACGGCGGACGAGCGCCGCGCGGCGCTCGACAAGCTGCTCCCGTTCCAGCGCGCCGACTTCAAGGGCATTTTCAAGGCGATGCCGGGACTGCCCGTCACCGTGCGGCTGCTCGACCCGCCGATGCACGAGTTCCTGCCGACGGCTTCGCAGCTGGAATTCGAGATCAGCCATCTGCGTCACCTGCAGCGCGCCGCGCGCTCGATCGCCGAGCTGCCCGACACGCTCAGGCTCCTCGATCCCGAGCTGCCGCGCGACTACGTCGAGAGCCTGTCGAAGCTGCAGCAAAGCCTCGCGCACTACCGCGAGTCGCACCGCGACGACACGCTGCTCGCGCGCCGCGAGGCGATACTGAAGAAAGTGCACCTGCTCACCGAGGTGAATCCGATGCTCGGGCATCGCGGCGTGCGCCTCGGCATCACCTATCCCGAGATCTACGAGATGCAGATCCGGGCGGTTTTCGAGGCCGCCGCGGAGTGCGCCCGCGAGGGCATCGATGTGCATCCCGAGATCATGGTCCCGCAGGTGGCCACGGCCGAGGAGCTGATGCGCGTGAAGGCGATGGTCGAAGCGGTGCGCGCCGACGTCGAAGCCCGGTACGGCGCGGCGCCGCGCTGCGGCTTCGGCAGCATGATCGAAGTCGTGCGCGCCTGCCTGCGCGCCGCGCCGCTTGCCGGAGCGGCCGAGTTCTTCTCCTTCGGGACCAACGACCTGACGCAGGCGACGTTCTCGTTTTCGCGCGAGGACGCCGAGAACAAGTTCCTGCCGTTCTACGTCGAGTCCGGCATCCTGCGCGACAATCCCTTCGAGGTTCTCGACGTCGACGGCGTGGGTCGCCTGATGCGGATCGCCATCGACGACGGCCGCGCGGCGCGACCGGATCTCGTGATCGGCATCTGCGGCGAACATGGCGGGCATCCCGAATCGATACGCTTCTGCCACCACGCCGGCCTCGACTACGTGTCGTGCTCGGCGCCGCGCGTGCCCATTGCCCGTCTGGCGGCGGCGCAGGCGAAGCTCCGGGAAAACGAGACCGTCGCGGCTACGGCCGGCTGATCCCGTTCGCGCCCGCCTGACCGGGCGGACCCGATCCACGCCGGATCCCGAAGCCCCGGCCCGCATCGCGGGCACCGGCGGACCTTCCGGTCACACGTGGTGCATTTCCAGCAATTTGCGCCGCAGGAGCTTGCCGGTCGCGGTGCGCGGCAGCGCCGGCACCGCGCGCAGCCATTGGGGCCGCTGGTGCGGCGAGAGCGCGTCGCTGCATGCCTTCAGGATGCCGGTGACCGTTTCGGCGGGCGCGTCGGCCTTGCGCACGTAGTAGAACGCGATGGCCCCGACGCCGTCGCCGTCCGGCGCGGCGACGGCCGCCGCCTCCGCGATGCCCGCGCACCCGGCGACCAGCCGCTCCTCGAGTTCGATCAGATTCACCCAGCGGCCGCGAATCTTCACCAGCGAATCCTCGCGGCCGCCGAAGCGCCACGCGCCGCGCGGGCTGCGCTCGAACAGGTCCGCCGGGCAGAACGCGCCGTCGCGGAAATTGTCGGCCTGGGCATCGGGACGCTCGAAGTAGCCCAGCGAAAGCGTCGGCGCTTCGATCAGGATCCGCGTCGGCGCGCCGTCATCGCGCTCGTTCAGCGCGCGCACCCGGACGCCGGGGGCCGGCCGGAATCCGCCGCCCTCCCCGCCGTCGATCAGCACGAGGCAGAGCGTTTCCGACGCGCCGTAGCCATCGACGATCGGCAGCCCGGCGCGCCTTCGCCACTCCTCGCGCAGGCTCGCGGGCAGCGCTTCACCCGCGGACACGCAGACGCGGATCCCCGATTCGCCGAACTGCGCGGCGAAACCCTCCTTCAGCAGGTTGCGGTACATCGAGGGCACCGTGAAGAACACCGTGGGCCGCTCGCGGGCAACGGTAGCCGCGACACCGGCGGCCGTCGGCCAGTCCGGGGAAAGAATGACGGTCGCTCCCAGCCTCAGTCCCGCGAACAGGCTGTTCGCCTGCGGATACGCGAAGAACATCTTCGAGCTCGCGAACAGGCGATCGCCGGGCTTGACCTGCAGGATCTCGGCCGCGACGCGCTGGCAGTTGAGGGCGAAGCGCTGCGCATGCACGACCGCCTTCGGCTTGCCCGTCGTTCCCGACGAATGGCCCCAGAAGGCCGGCGCCTCGTCGTCCATGGGCTCCGGCGCGATCGCCGGCGCCGCAGCGACGTCGCGCGTCCAGGCATCGGCCGCCACGACCCGATCGCGATACGCGGGCGGCACGTCGTCCGCCGCGTCGGTGACGATGAAACGGAAGCGCGCGTCGGCGAGGATCGTCCGCCACTCGTCCGGCGGCAGGCGGGGATTGACCGCCACGCCGACGCCGCCCGACCAGATCGCGCCGAGGAACGCCTCGACCCAGACGACGCCGTCGGGCAGCTTGACGGCGACCCGGTCGCCGCGCGCGAGGCCCATGCGCCGCCATGTCGACGCCGCCTGCGCCACCCTCCCGCGCAAGGCGCCATAAGTCATCCGCTCGTCGCCGCAGACGATGGCATCGTGACCCGGGTCGCCGCCGGCAAGCAGCACTTCCGCCGCATTCATCGTCATCGCGCAGCCTCCGCCCGCCCGGCTCCAATCCGGGATAGTGGACGCCGCCGGCGGCGCGGCATTTGACGCAGCGCAAGATCCTGCCGCGGCGCAGCCGTCGCCCGCCGGCCGGACGCCGTGACGAGGACGCCGCGCAAGTCGTGTGGCCGTACGTTCCCCGGCGGCGGGCGCGGCGCGACGATTCGTCGGCGGCGCCCGCGCCAGCGAACGCGCAACCCGGCGTCTAGCGACGGCGTTCCGGGATCCGCGCGCCGGGCCGGGGAAAGCAGGCGTCGAGGATGACCTCCGCCCGCCGCCAATCGGTCTTCGACGGCGCGCGCGCCTGCGCGGCAAGGTACGCGATCAGGTTCGCGCGGGCCACGGCGCGCCGCTCCGGTCGCGTCGCCCGCGTCGCCGCCTTTCGCCCTCGCCCGTGCAGCCGGACCGCATGCCGGTAGAGAATCGACTGTTCGCAACGCTCGGCGGCGAGTTCGATCGCGGCGACGCGCCGGCGCAACGCATCGACCGAATCCGCCGGCAGCGACTCGAAACCGCGGTCGAGACGTTGGCGCACGCCGCGCAGCGGCGCCACGACACCGGACTGCCAGGACCGCGTCAGCGCGTGCAGGCGAAGCCAGGCACGCCGGCGAAGTTCCGGCGCGCCGCACGCGGCGGACCAGCAGCCGTAGAGCAGCAGGTTGACGTCGATGCCCAATCGGTCCTGCAGCCGGACGCAGGCCGACGCCACGCCGGGCCTGCGCCAGAGGCGGAGCGAGAACTCCCAGAAGGGATTCGACGCTCGCAGGGGTCCGGCCCTTTCGCGTGTCGGCATGGAGCGTCCAGGGGCGACCAACCGACGACTAGGATTCCGCGACCAGCGCCAGCACGGCGGCACCGTAGCGCTCGAGCTTCCTTGCCCCGATGCCGCCGATCCGGGCCAGGCCGGCAATGTCGGCGGGACGCTGCCGCGCGATTTCGGCCAGCGTGCTGTCGTGCAGGATCACGTAGGCGGGCAGCGACTGCGCGCGCGCCTCGGCGAGCCTCCACGCCTTTAGCCGCTGCAGCAGATCGGCGGCGGCGGGCGGGAGATCGGCCGCGGCCCCGCCCCGGGCCTTCTGCGGCCGCGCCGCCCGCCGCGCCACGCCGCGCATCGCGACGTCGAGCTCACCCCTCAGCACCGGTCGGCTGAGGTCGGTGAGCGCGAGCGCGCCGTGCGCCTCGTGATCCACGCGCGCGTACCCGAGTGCGACCAGCTGCCGGAACACGCCGCGCCACTCGACGTCGCCGAGGTCGGCGCCGACGCCGAAAACCGACAGCCGGTCGTGACCCCAGCGCGCGACGCGCTCGCCTTGCTTGCCGCGAAGAACGTCGACCAGGTGAACGGCGCCGAAGCGCTGACCGGTCCGATAGATCGCGGAAAGCGCCTTGCGCGCGGCGTCGGTGGCATCCCAGGTCGCCGGCGGCGCAAGGCAGTTGTCGCAATTGCCGCAGGCGAAGCTCGCTTCTCCGAAATAGTCGAGCAGCCGGACGCGCCGGCAGGCCGCGGTCTCGCACAGCCCGAGCAGCGCGTCGAGTTTCGCCGTCGACACGCGGCGGTACTCGGCGCTCGCCTCCGACGACTCGATCAGCCGCCGCTGCTGGACGACGTCGCCGAGCCCGTAGGCCATCCACGCGTCCGCGGGCAGGCCGTCGCGGCCGGCGCGGCCGGTCTCCTGGTAATAGCCCTCGATGCTCTTCGGCAGGTCGAGATGCGCGACGAAGCGGACGTCGGGTTTGTCGATGCCCATGCCGAACGCGATCGTGGCGACCATCACCACGGCGTCCTCGCGCTGGAAACGGTCCTGATGCGCCGCGCGCGTCGCGGCGTCCATTCCCGCGTGATACGGCAGCGCGCGCACCCCGTGTCCGGCGAGCCAGGCGGCGGTCTCGTCGACCTTGCGCCGCGACAGGCAGTAGACGATGCCCGCCTCGCCCGGATGCTCGTCGCGGACGAAGCGCAGCAGCTGCGCGCGCGGCTCGTCCTTGTCGACGATCGTGTAGCGGATATTGGGCCGGTCGAAGCTCGACACGAAGGTCCGGGCGCCGTCGAGTGCCAGCTGGAGCACGATTTCGGCGCGCGTCTGCGGGTCCGCCGTCGCCGTCAGCGCAATCCGCGGCACGCCGGGAAAGCGCCGGTGCAGCAGCGACAGCTGAAGATACTCCGGCCGAAAATCATGGCCCCACTGCGACACGCAATGCGCTTCGTCGATCGCGAACAGCGCGATCCGGGCGCGCTCGAGCAGCTCGATGCAGCGCGGCGTCGCGAGGCGCTCCGGGGCGACGTAGAGCAGGTCGAGCGCGCCGGCGACCAGCGCCTGCTCGGTCGCCCGGGCGGCGTCCGCGGACAGCGTCGAGTTGAGGAACGCCGCGCGCACGCCGAGCTGCGAAAGCGCCGCGACCTGGTCCTGCATCAGGGCGATGAGCGGCGACACGACGACACCGGTCCCATCGCGCAGCAGCGACGGGATCTGGTAGCACAGCGACTTGCCGCCGCCGGTGGGCATCAGCACCATCGCGTCGCCGCCCGCGACCAGGTGATCGACGATGTCGCCCTGCGCGCCGCGAAACTCCCGATGGCCGAAGGTCTCGCGCAGCACCGCGAGCGCGCGCGTCGAGGGCGTGGCGGCAGGACGCTTCACGGGCGGATCGGCGCGGCGGCCGCGCCCGGCGGCCGATGGCTCGCGCGTCGGTCTACTGGCACACGGTGCCGGGAGCGCGGAACACCTGCCGGGTGATAGCCTTGACCTGGTGCACCGGATTCGGCGCCAGGCCGGTCACGGTGTACTCGAACGTCGCGTGATTGCCGTCGACAAAGGTGAACGTCGCCGTTCCCGAAGGGATGTTCACCCGCTTGCCCGGATCGAAGGCGTCGAACTTCGGCCCCCGGGTCCGGTACAGATCGCCGCCGTAGACCCCCGGGCCGGTCTTCGGCGCGGTCACCACCATCCACATCGGCGCCCCGGCGAGATCGTAGGTGAACCAGCTGGCGAAGATCGTGTCGCCCTGGTGCGCGAAATTGATCCCCCACCCGGACTCCGACCCCGCGGGCCACGCCCACCACAGGTCCTGGTAATTGGTCGCCAGTGCCAGATTCGGCTGCGCGCCGAACGTGCACGTCGGCAGCGGGCCGAATGCCTGCCGCACGATCTGCTTGGTCTGCTGGATGCCGCTGACGGTGTAGGAGAAGGTGCCGTTGTCGACATCGCTGAAGGTCAGCGTCCCCTGCCCCACCGGCGTGTCGACCCGCGCATTCACGTTGAACGGCGTCATGCTGAACACCGGGCCGCTGGATTCGCGAAGCAGGCCGACGAAGGCATTGGGCGCGGTGCTGTCCGCCTGCATCGTCAGCCAGCGGCCGTTGCCGTTCAGGTCATAGGTGAACCACGTCGCGAAGATCGTGTCGCCCTGGTGCGCGAAGTTGATGCCCCAGCCCGACTCGGATTCCGCCGGCGCATTCCACCACAAACCCTGGTAATTGACGGACGCGTGCGCCTCGCCCAATCCTTCCACGTCCATGGGCACCCGGTAAGGTCCATCCGACGTCGAGATCACGACTTCCGCGGTGCGCGTTCCGGACAGCGCCGGCCTCGCGACCAGGTCGATCGCGCACCCGGCGCCCGGCGCGAGCGCGGTCCCGCTGGCGCAGCCGACGGCGCTCACCGAAAACTCGCCGCTGGCGACGCTCGCGCCGTAGACGACGAGCGGCGCGGTCGCGGTCGGGTCGTTGGTCAGCACGATCCGGTGCGAATCCGAGCTGGTACCCACGTTCTGTGCTCCGAATTCGACGGCGGAGGGCAGCGAGCAGGCGTAGGCGGCCTGCTGCCCGGCGGCGGCCCCGTAGAGGCAGCGGCAGCCGCGCACGTCGTCGGCGGTCAGGTCTGAAAGATTGTTGTACGGGGTATCGGGCGGCCCCGACATCACGGCGTCGGACAGGTTGGAGTGCCCGAGGCCGAGCATGTGGCCCCATTCGTGCGTCGTGGTGCGGTCGAGTTCGCCGGCGAACTGCAGGTAGCTCGAATTGAGCGTCATGTCGGCGTCGACGAGCGCGAGACTGCCGTCGGCCTGCAACGTGTTCCAGGAATTGGTGACGCCCGAGACGTTCGCGTCGAGGGGCCCCCAGCCGACCACGTTGGCGCGATCGGGCTGCCCGCCGATCACGTTGTTGGGCGCCACGCTGGTCGTGCCGGCATAGAAGAAGCGGACGCCGCAGACGGCGGACCACTTCGCCGAGGCGGCGGCGATCTTCTGGGCGGTGCCCGCCGGATCCGCCTGGAAGGCCGCCGGCGCGCCGCCGGCGCTGTAGCGCCAGGTTATCGACTTCGCCGACCAGCGCGCCGGCGATCCGAACGAGTACTCGAATTCCGGCGCGAACGACCCCGGACCCGGAATGACCGGCGCGCCCGGCAGCATCCTCACGATGTCGTCGGACACCTCGGCGCCGGCGCGCGCCGGGAGAATCAGCGGCAGCGCGAGCGCAACGCAGAACAGGGCGGCAGGGCGGCGCATTTTGCGAATCTGGGCGGCACCGGGATGCCGATTGCGATGGGAATAACACGAAAGTTTAGCACCGCGCGCATCCAGGCGAGGCTTGCCGGGGGACCGTTGGCCCTGCCCGCCTCCCCGTCTGGCGGGCGCGGGGCCCGTGTCGGGCCGCAACGTCGCGCCGGACGTGCCGCCGAGGCGCTGCTCGCCGCCTGCCTTCCGGACGCGAATCGGGGCAGCGCCAGCGGCGATCGAGGCGCAGTTCGCGCGCTCCCGGCTGCCGGCGATCCGGCTTCGTCGCGGAGGAACGGAATGCGACGCCGTCCCGTTCCGGCGCGGGGCCGGCGCTACGACGCTGCGGTGCCGGCCAGTGCGTCGTCCACGATGCCGCGGGCTTCGGCGACGATCGCCTGCAGATGCGATTCGTCGCGGAAGCTCTCGGCGTAGATCTTGTAAAGGTTCTCCGTGCCGGACGGCCGGGCCGCGAACCAGCCATGCGCCGCCACGACCTTGAGCCCGCCGATCGGCGCATCGTTGCCGGGAGCGCGGGTCAGCTTGCCGGTGATCGGGTCGCCGGCGAGCGTCGACGCCCGGACGCCGGCCGGCGACAGGCTCGCGAGCCTCGCCTTCTGTTCCGCGGTCGCCGGCGCATCGATGCGCGTGTAGGACGGCGTTCCGAATTCCGCCGTCAGGTCGCGGTAGTGTTCGCCGGGATCCTTTCCGGTGACGGCGGTGATCTCCGCCGCCAGCAGGTTCATGATCGGGCCGTCCTTGTCGGTCGTCCACACCGTTCCGTCGCGGCGCAGGAAGCTCGCCCCCGCGCTCTCCTCGCCGCCGAAGCAGCACGATGCGTCGAAGAGACCCGGCGCGAACCACTTGAAGCCCACCGGCGCCTCGAACAGGCGCCGGCCGAGCCGTTCGACGACGCGATCGATCATCCCGCTGCTGACCAGCGTCTTGCCGACGACCGCGTGCGCGGGCCACCGCGGCCGGTGCGTCAGCAGGTACCCGATGGCGACGGCCAGATAGTGGTTGGGGTTCATCAGCCCCGCCGACGGCGTGACGATGCCGTGCCGGTCGGCGTCGGGATCGTTCGCGAAGGCGATCCGGTACCGGTCCTTGAGCCCGACGAGGCGCGCCATTGCGTACGCGCTCGAACAGTCCATGCGGATCCTGCCGTCGTGATCGACCGTCATGAACGCGAAGGTCGGATCCACCACGGGGTTCAC
>CAVZYI010000014.1:0-204187 GCA_963779445.1 uncultured beta proteobacterium | reverse complement strand
GCTCATGGTGATCTTCGTGCTGCTGTATCTCGCGTTCCGCCGGATCGACGAAGCCTTGCTGATCATGCTCGCGGTCCCGTTCGCGCTGATCGGCGGCTATTGGCTGCTCTGGCTCCTCGGATTCGCGATGTCGGTGGCGACCGCGGTGGGATTCATCGCGCTGGCGGGTGTCGCCGCGGAATTCGGCGTCGTCATGCTGCTCTACCTGCGGCAGGCGTGGGAGGGCCGGCTCGCGCTGGGCGCCGCGGCCGACGAGGGGACCCTGCTCGCGGCGATCGAGGAGGGCGCCGTGCTGCGCGTACGGCCGAAGGCGATGACCGTCGCCGTGATCATGGCGGGCCTCCTGCCGATCATGATCAGCGAAGGGACGGGCGCCGAAGTGATGCAGAGGATCGCCGCGCCCATGGTGGGCGGCATGGTCTCCGCGCCGCTGCTGTCGATGCTGGTGATCCCGGCGGCGTTCCTGCTGCTGCGCCGCCGCGGGCTCGCCCGTCGCGACCGGTCCCCGTCCTCCCCTGCCCCGTAGCGCACGTCGGCGCCGACCGGCGGGCGTACGGGCCGAATCGACGCAGGTACCGGCTGCGGACGATTCGCGTCGTCAGAACAGCGATTCCTGTTCCGGCGGAGGCGACGCGGGTTCGTGCCTTGGCAGGACAGGCTCCGTATCCCCCGCGGCCGGTTCGATCAGCGACGCATCGTCGTGGCGCACGTTGTTGACGCGCGGCGAGACCGGGTAGTACGCCATGGCTTCCGGCGGGAAAGGGGCGATGAGGTCGGCGACGTCGGCATTCGCCGGATCGAGCCAGCGCGCGTAATCGGCGGGCGCCACGATCAGCGGCATCCGGTCGTGCACCTGCCGCAGCAGCCGCGTTGGCGCCGGTCGTGACGATGGTGCAGGTGTCGAGCACTTCGCCCTCGGCGGACAGCCAGCGCTCGTACAGGCCGCCGAAGGCCGAACAGCGACGCCGTCCTTCATCCCGATGTGCATCGGCTGCTTGCGCGACATGCGCGCCGGTGCCGACACGGCATCCACTCGTAGAAGCCGTCGGCGGGCAGCAGGCAGCGATGGCGGCGATACGCCATCCGGAACGACGGCTTGTCGGCGATCGTCTCGCCGCGCGCGTTGATCATCTTGGCGCCGATCGAGGGGTCCTTCGCCCAGCGCGGCACGAGGCCCCAGCGCATGCGCACGAGTTCGCGTTGCCCGTCGGAGCCGACGCGCACGATGGGCACGTCGGTCGTCGGCGCGATGTTGTAGCGCGGGCGTGCACGTCGGGCGGGTGCGCGAGTCCGAAGGCAGCGCGATCGCTGCCGGATGGCTGTGCAATTCATAGCGGCCGCACATCGTCAGGTCCGCCCCCGGGTGGCCTCCCGCGCCGCGTTTCCGGCGCCCGGGGCCGACGGCATCGAGCAGGCGGCGCGCGGACTTCGCCACCTGCAGCGTGTCCCAGTACGCGTAGGCGCCGACGGCCGCCGCGCCGGCGAGCGGCACCCAGCGGCTTGCCGCCGTCCCCGCCACTCGCTGCGTGACGCTGACGCCCAGCTTTCGACAGCGTCCCCGCGAGCGCGCCTGCCGAGAGCTGCCGACACGACCGGCGCTGGCCGGCGCGCACGACGACATCGCGCAACACGTGGCTCGCCAGGTGCCGGAACAGGCAGTACAGCATGTGCGTGCCTGGTGAGTTCGGCGGTGCGGCCGTGCAGCGCGAAGATGTCGGCAACCATCTGGCGCTGCAGTTTCCAGATCAGCAAGAGGTCGGGCAGTACCGTCAGCATGCCGAGCGGTCCCGGCGGCAGCGCCAGCGAGCCCGACACCAGGGCCGCCTTTTGCGCGGCGTCGCGGGCGAGCCTGCCGCGCCGCCCGGGTCGCGTCGGGTACCTGACGCACCGAAGGCGGGGGTACATCCGCGATCAGCCGTTCGATGACGCCGGCGACGGCGCCTCCGGGCAGGCGGTCGCTCCGTCGGCGCGCCACGGACAGCCACGGGGAGGTTCGATGGAATGCCGGTCATGTGGCTTTCTCTGCAGGGCACTCCGGCGCGAACGCGCGTCGACGCATCGAGCTTATCCCCGCGGGCCAACGCTGTCGACCGGACGGACCGCCGAGGGCGGCAATGGCCAGCCGTTAGAATGGCGGTGGGCAGGAGGAACGTGTCGATGCGCATTTTCGGATTCGCCGGATGGTCCGGCAGCGGCAAGACCACGCTGATCGAGCAGGTGATTCCCCGGCTGACCGGCCGGGGCCTGCGCGTCTCCTCGTCAAGCATGCCCATCACCGGTTCGACGTCGACCAGCCCGGCAAGGATTCCTACCGCCACCGGCAGGCCGGATGCACGCAGGTGCTGATAACGTCCGGCGCGCGCTGGGCGCTGATGCACGAGTTGCGAAACGAGCGGGAATTGACGATGGACGAGGCGCTGGCCCGCCTGGACTCCTGCGATCTCGCGCTGGTCGAGGGCTTCAAGAAAGCGGCCATTCCCAAGCTCGAAATCTGGCGGGCCGAGCTTGGAAAGCCTCCGCTGCACCCTCACGATCCGCACGTCGTGGCGATCGCCACCGACAGCCCGGCGGCGCTGCCGGCGGGCTCCGCGGACCGCCTGCCGGTTCTGGGGCTCGACGCCTACGACGAAGTTGCAACGCTGGTTATCGGGCATGCCCGCCCGGCGGTCGGTCGCAATTGACTTCGGAATACCCGGCGAGTACCTTGAAACTCATGGGCATTCGTGCTGCCAAAGTGCCGTAACGGCGGTCCGAAGTGCCGCTGAAAGGGTGCCCTGGCGTTCGCGGCCGAGCGCCTCGCTGTGACGAATAAATATGAAAAATCAAACGATTGCGTCATTTATCTCGATTTCACTTGCACTTGGGCTCAGCGCCCCGGCGCAGGGTGCCGATCGGGCGGACGCGGTCGTTGGAAACGGCTTCTATGGCGGGGTGTCGTTTCGTGATGCAGCGGCCGACGGGATCGGTGTCAGGTTTGGTTCGGCAGCGACCCTGCTGACCCCGCCGACGACGCCGTCGGCGGCCGATGACTCGGCCAACCGAGCGCTGTTTTTTGGCGGCTATCGCTGGCGCAACGACGTCGCCGTCGAAGCCTCGTTCAGTTCGCTCGACAAATACGCGCTGCGGCCGCTGGATGCGCCTCCGGCCAGGGTGGGGGTCGGTCTGCGTTTTGGTGCCGGAGCGGGAGATGTGCAGAGCCGGAGCTGGAACGTCGACGTACTCACCAGCTGGACGTTCTACAAGGCGTTCGCCCTCTATGGACGGATGGGGTACGGGCAGACCGAGTCCCCGACGCTGGTCGGATTCGCGCCGATATCCGTCAGCCCGACGCGTGGCCCGCGTGACGGCGTCAACTACGGCGTCGGCATGCGCTACGACATGAATTCGGCGCTGGGCCTGCGCGTCGAGTACAGCCGCTTCGGGCGCTTCGCCGGCGAGATCGGCAGCAGCCTGCCCGAGACCGATCAGGTCACGTTCGGCCTGCAGCTCAAGTTCTAGCGAGCAGCGTCGACATTCCGGCGCCGGCGGTGCGCCGGGCGCCGAAATCGACACCCCGGCCGCGATCGGCAGGCGTCGCGGACGCCGCCGGAACCGGCCGCTCCGGCGGCACATGGCCCGCAGCGGGTCCACAGCGGCGACGCGGCAACGGGTAAGATTCCCGCTGGCGCCCGTCGTTGACGCCAGCCATCTCCACCGCACCCCATTCGATGCGCGACACCGCCGCCACGTCCACGCTCACTCTCGTCTACCTCGCCCGCCTGCGCGAAGCCTTTGGGACGGCAGGCGAGCAGGCGGAACTTCCGGACGGCGTGACGACGGTCGCCGGGCTGCGTGCCTGGCTCGCCGCGCGCGGGGGCGCCTGGGGCCGGGAGCTGGCGACCGGTCGGGCGGTCAGGATCGCGGTCAACCACGAACTTGCCTCGCCCGACGCCGCGGTCCGTCCGGGTGACGAAGTGGCGCTGTTCCCGCCGGTCACCGGCGGCTGAGGCACCGAAACGGCCATGACCGTCCGCGTCCAGACCGGCGACTTCGACGTATCGACCGAACTGGCCGCATTGCGCGGCAGCGATGGGCGCGTGGGAGCGATCGCCGCGTTCGTCGGCACCGTGCGCGACCTCAACGAAGCGCAGAGCGTCGTGACCATGACGCTCGAGCACTATCCGGGAATGACCGAAAAGGCGCTGGCTGCCATCGTCGACGAGGCGCGGTCGCGATGGAGCATCCTCGACGCGCTGGTCGTCCATCGGATCGGCGAGCTGAAGCCCGCGGACCAGATCGTGCTCGTCGCCGTGACCGGCGCGCATCGCGGCGAGGCATTCGCTGCCTGCGAATTCATCATCGATTACCTGAAGACCCGCGCGCCGTTCTGGAAGCAGGAACGCACCCCCGCGGGTACGCGCTGGGTGGATGCGCGGGAGAGCGACGACATCGCGGCGACACGGTGGCAGACACCTTCCGAACCTGCGATCTGAGCGTCTCGGGCGCGCGCGCCCCGTTCCCGCGCGTGGCGCCTTCCGGAGCGCTGACGTGACGGCCGCGGGCTCCAGTGCGCCGGATGCCCGTCGCACCGCGCTGGTCGCGGTCGATTGGGGGACGACATCGGCACGCGCCTATCGCGTCGACGCCGCGGGGACGATTCTGGATGAACGGCACGCGCCGCTGGGCATTCAGCAGGTGCGCAGCGGCGCATTCGGCGCGGCGCTCGAAACCCTGCTCGGCGACTGGACCGGCGAAGGCGTTCCGCGCCTCGCCTGCGGAATGATCGGCAGCCGTCAGGGCTGGATCGAGGCGCCGTACGGCGAGTGTCCCGCGACGCTGGACGCGCTGGCGGGCCGCATGGTGCAAACGCCCGATGGTGCGCTCACGATCGTCCCCGGGCTCACCTGCCGCGACGCCGCGGGAATCCCGGATGTCATGCGCGGCGAGGAAACGCAGATCGTCGGCGCGCTGCCCGACGACGATTCGCCGGCGCTGTTCGTGCTGCCGGGCACGCACAGCAAGTGGGCGATCGTTCGCCACGCGCGGATCGAAACGTTCTCGACGTGCATGACCGGCGAAGTCTATGCGGTGCTGAAGGAGCACAGCATCCTCGGTCGGATGATCCCGTCCGCAGAGCCGCGGTTCGCCGCCGAAGCCTTCGATCGAGGTGCCCGCCGCGCCATGGACGCAGGCAACGGCGCGGGGGCGTTGCTCCACGATCTGTTCGGGGCGCGTACGCTCGCATTGTTCGACAAACTCGCTGCCGAGGACATCGCCGACTACCTTTCCGGCATGCTCATCGGCAGCGAAATCGCCGCCGGAACGCATTGGGCGAAGGCGAACGGCATGGAAGCCCGAAGCGTCGATCTGGTCGGGGCCCTGGCGCTCTGCGAACGATATTCCGCGGCACTGGCGGGCGCCGGCATCGCGGCGCGTGCCGGACCTGCCGATGCCGCGGCGCGGGGACTGTGGCGCATCGCGCGGCACGCGGGCCTGCTGCGCTGAACGGTATCCGGCGGATACACGCACGCCGCACCATCCCGACCGACGCGCTACACTGGCGGCCGCGAATCGTCGTGATTGGAGGAGGGGATGCCCATTCGCATCCGGGAATGCGGTGCAGGCGTCGCGCGTCGTCGCAAAGCGGGTGACCGGCCCCGAATCACGCGCGCCGCACCCCGCCGGATGCCCGCCGGGCCGCGCGGCGCCTGGTTCGACGAGAGCGCCGGAAACGGCGGTGGCGAGGTGCAGGTCGCACACCTGTGTGGCGTTGCGCCGCGGCGCAAAGCCGTCGACGCCTCGACCATCGGCGCGATTCGGAAAACCGGGGCCTGCCCATGACCCGAAGCGCGGGAATGCCGGAGATCGTCGCGCTGGGCGAGGCGATGGTCGAATTCAACCAGGCGCGCGTGGACGCACCGGAACACTACCTGCGCGGCTTCGGCGGCGATTCGTCGAACATGGTCATTGCGGCGGCGCGCCTCATTGGCGAGGCCGGACGGGCGGGTTACGCCACCCGCGTCGGCGACGACGCCTTCGGCCGCATGCTTCTCGAACTGTGGCGTCGCGAAGGCGTCGACACGCGCGGCGTCGCGACCGATTCCGACGCGCCGACGGGCGTCTACTTCGTCACGCATGACGCGCGCGGGCACGAGTTCGCGTACCTGCGCGCCGGCTCGGCGGCGTCGCGAATGCGCGCCGACAATCTGCCGCACGACGTTATCCGCGGGGCGCGCATCCTGCACGTGTCCGGGATCAGCCAGGCGATCAGCACGAGCGCCTGCGATGCGGTGTTCGCGGCCATCGAGCTGGCGACATCGGCAGGCGGCCGCGTCTCCTACGATCCCAACCTGCGCGGGAAGCTGTGGCCGCTGGCGCGGGCACGCGCGGTCATCGTGGCGACCATGGCGCGTTGCAACTGGTTCCTCCCCAGCTTCGACGAAGCGAAGGCGTTGTCCGGCTGCGACGGGGCCGATGCCATCGTCGACTGGTGTCACGCGCACGGTGCGCCGGTGGTCGCGCTGAAGTGCGGGGCGGACGGCGTGGTCGTTTCCGATGGTCGCAGGTCCGAGCGGATCGCGGGGCACGCGGTGCGCAGCGTCGACGCCACGGGCGCTGGCGACTGCTTCGACGGGGCATTCGGCGCGCGCACGCTGGCGGGAGACACGCCCTTTGCGGCGGCGCGCTATGCCAATGCCGCCGCGGCGCTGGCGACGACCGGCTTCGGTGCGGTGGCGCCGCTGCCCCGCGACGCCGACGTGCGCGCCATGCTCGCTGCGGCGCCGCCGCAATGACGTCCGCATGACGCGCGCGACGTTTCGCGACGATCTGTTCGCCGGCCGATTCGCGCTGGTCACGGGTGGCACCAGCGGCATCGGCGCGGCGATCGGGGACGCGCTCGCCGCCTGCGGCGCGGCCGTGACGGTGACGGGCGCGACGCCTGCCGAGGCCGAGGCCGCTCGCGCCGCACCCGGGTTTCGCGGCCGTGCCGCGGTGGCGCTCGACGTCCGCGACGGCGTCGCGATCGCCGCGCTCACCGGCGCGTTCGCGCAACTCGACGTCCTGGTCAACTGTGCCGGGGTGATCCGCCGCGGCGCCGAGCACGACCCCGAGATTTTTGCCGAAGTGCTGGACGTCAACCTGACCGGCACCATGCGCCTGTGCGCCGCGGCCCGACCGTTGCTCGCAAAATCAAATGGATGCATCGTCAACACCGCGTCGATGCTGGCGTTCTTCGGCGGTGGGCCGGTGCCGGGCTATAGCGCCAGCAAGGGAGGCGTGGCGCAACTTACGAAATCGCTGGCAATTGCCTACGCGGAGGATAAAATCCGCGTCAACGCCATCGCGCCGGGGTGGATCGCCACTTTGCTTACGCAGGCGTTGCAGAACGATCATGAGCGCAGCGCGTCGATTCTGGCGCGCACGCCGCTCGGACGCTGGGGGATGCCGTCCGATGTCGCGGGGACCGTCGTGTTCCTGTGCTCGCCGGCGGCAGGGTTCGTGACAGGCGCGGTGGTTCCCGTCGACGGGGGCTATCTGGTCGCGTAAGCGGGGGGACAAGGGATGCGCGTCACGCCGATGGCAAAGGCGGTGCGTCATGCACCGGTCGCAAGGACGTTGCAGGAGACATCGATCGCACGTGTGGTGCGTCATCTCGAGGCGGGTGAGTGGCAGGCCGCGCACGCGCTGGTGCAGAAGGACGCGACGTCGCAGGGTTGCTGGGCGCACGGCATCGTGCACCTGGTCGAAGGCGACCTGGACAACGCCAAGTACTGGTATCGCCGCGCCCGCCGACCCCTGCCGCATGGCAACACCGCAGCCGCGGAAATCGCCGCGCTGAAGGCCCAGATCAAGCCGGGAACGCAGTGAATGCGCCGCTGATCCTCGCGGCGCACGGTATCAAGGCCGAGATCGCGGTCACGGCGCTGCCCGACGACGAACGCGTCTGGGTGCCGCAGGCGCCGGACGTGTCGTTCCGGCCGCTGCTGCTCAACACCGTTTCCGGCGGCTGGTGCAACCTCCTGCGCGTGCGCAAATCCGGTGTCCTCCACCGGCACCGGCATCCGATGATCGTCACCGGGTACGTGATCAAGGGCCGCTGGAAATATCTCGAGCACGATTGGGTCGCCGAAGAGGGAAGCTTCGTGTACGAACCGCCGGGCGAGATCCACACGCTCACGGTGCCGTCAGACTGCGCGGAAATGATCACGTTCTTCAATATCAGCGGTGCGATGATCTATCTCGACGATGCCGGTCGCACGGTCGGATACGAGGACGTCTGGACCAAGATAGAGATGTGCCGAAGGCACTATGCGGCGGTCGGGCTGGGCTCGGAATACGTCGACCGGTTCATCCGCTAGATCGCAGTTCCCCGGCCGCGAAGCCGGTTGAACGCGCGGTCCCGCCTGTCGGCGACGCGCCGACCGGGGAGCGGGCGCATTGTCGACGGGTGCCGCCGATTCGCTGCGGTGCCGGCATTCGATTTTCGCGATCAGCTCGCGTAGAGTTGTCGTTCTTCGCTTCCACCCTCCGAACGGACACCAGCCATCATGCCCCACGCCATCCGCATCCATGCCAACGGCGGCCCAGACGCTCTCCGTTGGGAAGAAGTCGCTGTCGGCGATCCCGGCCCGGGTGAGGCGCGCGTTCGCCACACCGCGGTGGGCGTCAACTTCATCGATACCTACCATCGCAGCGGGCTGTACAAGCTCGCGCTTCCGTCGGGAATCGGCTCCGAAGGCGCCGGCGTCGTCGAGGCCGTCGGCGCCGGCGTCGACTGGGTGGCCCCCGGCGATCGCGTCGCCTACTGCGGGGGTCCGCTGGGCGCCTACAGCGAGGTCAGGGTGATGCCCGCGGATCGCCTCGTGAAGCTTCCGGACGGCATTTCGGACCGCGTGGCCGCCACGCTGATGCTGAAGGGCCTCACCGTGCAATACCTGTTTCGGCAGACCCGCGAGCTCGAGTCGGGTGACACAATCCTGTTTCACGCGGCGGCCGGGGGCGTCGGACTGATCGCCTGCCAATGGGCTCGCGCCCTCGGCGTGACCATGATCGGAACCGTGGGCTCCGACGAAAAGGCCGCGCTGGCCAAGGCCAACGGCTGCACGCATACCATCGTCTACACCCGCGAGAATTTCGTCGATCGGGTCAAGGAACTGACCGGCGGCAAAGGCGTGCCCGTCGTCTATGACGGCATCGGCAAGGACACCTTCCCCGCGTCGCTCGACTGCGTCTCGCCCCGCGGCCTGTGGGTGAGCTACGGCAACGCGTCGGGCGCGGTCCCGGCGTTCGACATCCTGCTGCTGTCGCAGAAGGGATCGCTGTTCGCGACCCGTCCGACGCTGGCCACGTATGCCGCGAAACGCGGCGACGTGTCGGCGATGGCCGCCGAGCTGTTCGCGCTGGTGCAGGCGGGGAAGATCGTGAGCGAGCCGCGGCAGACCTTTGCCCTGAAGGACGCCGCTGCGGCGCACCGGGCGCTGGAATCGCGTGCGACGACGGGCGCGACCGTCCTGCTGCCCTGAGTTTCAGCCGCGCGCGGCGTCGTTCAGCAGCTTCCGCGCCGCGGGCGCCAGTTCCGCCGCGGTGAGGCCCAGCGGCCCGTGGCCGCCATCGACCAGCGAATCGGCCGCCGCGCCGTGCAGGCACACGGCCAGCCGCAATGCGGTCTTGGCGTCGATGCCCTGCGCCAGAAACGCCCCGACGAATCCGGCAAGGACATCGCCGGTCCCCGCCGTCGCCAGCGCGGGACTGCCGGAGCAATTGATGTCCCACGTCCCGTCAGGATGGGCGAGGACGCTTCCGGCGCCCTTGACGACGACCGATGCCTTGAATTTGGCGGCGAGCGCTTGCGCCGCGGCGACGCGGTCCGCCTGGACGTCGGCGGTGGACACGCCGAGCAGGCGCGCCGCTTCGCTCGGATGCGGCGTCGCAATGGTCGTTATGGCCCGGTTGGCGACCCGGGCGTCGAGCGCGGCGTCGGCGGCGATCAGGTTGAGTGCGTCGGCATCGAGGACCAGCGGCGCGCGCAGCGCCAGCGCCCGGTCGACCAGCGCCTTCGCGGCATCGTCCGTCCCCAGCCCCGGACCGCAGACGTACGCGTCGGCGCCGGCGTCCAGCACGGCGTCTGCCGCGCGAAGCATCAGCTCGGGTTGACCCCAGTCGACCGGCGGAGGGTCCGCCGCGGCAAAGCCGATCCAGACCTTGCCGGCGCCGGCATGGAGCGCCGCGCGGCCGGCCAGCAATGGCGCGCCGGCCATGCCGCGGGCGCCGCCGATGACCGCGAGCGCGCCGAACGTTCCCTTGTGCACGTTGCGTGCGCGGCGCTCGAGCACATCAGGAAGTGCGCGGGCGAGCGCGGCCCAGTCGAGACGATGCCCGGCCGATGCGGCCTGGTCGAGGCCGAGCTCGTGGATGGTGACCGCGCCGCAGCAATCCGGCCCGTCGCCGGTCAGCAACCCGGGCTTGAGCGAGATGAACGTCGCGGTGGCCGCCGCGTGGATCGTCGACCCGGCGGCGATGCCGGTGTCGGCGTCGAGACCGCTGGGAACGTCGAGCGCCAGGATCGGCACCGCGGAGGCATTCGCCCAACCCACCATCGACGCGTAGTCGATCGCCAGCGGCCGCTTGAGGCCGATGCCGAACAGGCCGTCGACGATCAGCGCTCCGTGCCAACCGGCAGGAATCTCACGCACGACGGTTCCCCCGGCGTCGATGAAGGCGCGATGGGCGGCCGCGGCATCCGCCGGAAGCGTGGCGGCCGACGCGCGGAAGACGACCGTCGGGTCGAAGAACCATTCACGCAATCGACGCGCGACGACGAATGCGTCGCCGCCGTTGTTGCCGGGGCCCGCGAGCACGAGCACCGCACCGCCGCGGCCGCCGGCCATGCCCCGCGCGATTTCGGCCGCCGCCAGCCCGGCCAGCTCCATCAGCGGTCGGCCGCTTGCCGCCGACTCGATGCCGCGCAGGTCGGCAGTGCGGCGGACCGGAGCGAAAACAGGCGCAGCGGGCATGTCCGGATTATAGGCCGCGCCGGCGGCGTTCCCGGCGCCGGGCGCGTCGCATGGACAAACCCGCACGGCGACCAGTACACTATTCCGTCGACCCATTCACGATTCAGCCGGGCGGTCGGGCCCGCGTCGATGCGCAGCACATGTTTGGCACGCAGCCCCCGGGGCTGATTCACTGGAGAGACATGATGAAGCTGGTTCCCAAGATCGGTTTTGCCCTCGTCGCTGCCGCTTTCGCCCTAGCCGCGCAGGCGCAGGAACTCACCGGAACGCTGAAAAAGATCAAGGACACGGGCACGATTGCGCTTGGCACTCGCGAATCCTCGGGCGCGCTGGCATTCACTCTCGGCGACGGCAAGTACGTTGGTTTCCATACCGAAATGGCCGATCGCATTGCGGCAGACCTCCAGAAGCAGCTCAAGCTGGCCAAGCTGGACGTCAAGTACCAGCCGGTGACGTCGCAAAATCGCATCCCGCTGGTGCAGAACGGAACCGTCGACCTGGAGTGCGGGTCCACCACCAACAACGCGGCGCGGCAAAAGGACGTGGCATTCGCGATGACGACCTATGTCGAGGAGGGCCGGATCGTCGTCAAGGCGAATTCGCCGATCAAAGGCATTGCCGATCTCAACGGCAAGACGGTCGCCACGACCACGGGGACGACTTCCGTGCAGACGCTGCGCAAGAACAAGCGCGCCGCGAACATGGATTTCAAGGAAGTGTTCGGGAAGGACCACGCCGACAGCTTCCTGCTGCTCGAATCCGGCCGTGCCGACGCGTTCGTTATGGACGGACAAATACTCGCCGGACTCGTCTCGAAGTCGAAGAACCCGGCGGATTACAAGATTCTGACCGAAGTGCTGAGCGTGGAGCCCATTGCATGCATGATCCGCAAGGACGATCCGGCATTCAAGAAGGCGGTGGACGGCAGTATCAATGCGATGGTCAAGAGCGGCGACCTGGCGAAGATGTACGAAAAATGGTTCGTCCAGCCCATCCCGCCGGCCAATACCAGGGTCGGCCTGCCGCTGTCGGAGGCCACGAAGAATGCCTGGAACAATCCGAACGACAAGCCGATGGAAGAGTACGCGGTGCAGTAGCGGCACCATGACGGGCGCCGGCACGTCCGGCGTTTCTCACAGCTGCGAAAGCGCGGCGACGGTGCACCGGCGTCGCGTTTTTTATGACCAGTGGCCCACGAACGGCGGGAGGCGGCTCGATGAGCTGGGATTGGCAGGTTTTCTTCCAGGATACCGGGGGCGGGCAGACCTATTTGAACTGGATGATGTCGGCCTGGGGGTGGACGCTGCTGGTCTCCGCCTGCTCCCTTGTTCTGGCGCTGTCTGTGGGTTCGCTGATGGGCATTTTGCGCACGACGCCGGTCAAGGCGTTCGTGTGGATCGGAAATGGCTGGACCGAGCTCTTCCGCAACATCCCGCTGCTGGTGCAGATATTTCTCTGGTACCACGTCATCCCGTCGATCTTCAGGGTTCTGCAGTCGGTCCCTGATTTCGTCGCGGTCGTGATCGCTCTGGGCTTCTTCACTTCGGCGCGCATTTCGGAGCAGGTCAGGGCCGGCATCCAGGCGCTCCCCAAAGGACAGCGTTATGCGGGTCTCGCCGTTGGCCTGACGCTGCCGCAGACCTATCGCTACGTCCTGCTGCCGATGGCGTTTCGCATCGTCGTCCCGCCGCTGACCAGCGAGTCGATGAACATCATCAAGAATTCTTCGGTGGCATTTGCCGTGAGCATCGCGGAGCTGACCTTCTTCGCGATGCAGGCGCAGGAAGAGACGTCGCGCGGCGTGGAGATATACCTGGCGGTCACGGGGCTCTATTTCGTATCCGCATTTGCCATCAATCGGGTGGCTGCGGTCATCGAAAAGCGGGTACGGGTGCCCGGCATGATCGGGGGCGGCCGATGAACCTGAGCTTCCTCTTCTTTGACTGGGGCGTCGTTTCCAGCTTCATTCTGAAGGGTTTCTACTTTTCCGTTCAGCTGACACTGTTCGCGATGGTGGGCGGCATTGCGCTGGGTACCGCCATCGCGCTCATGCGCCTTTCGGGCATCAGGTGGCTGGTCCTGCCGGCTGCCTTCTATGTGAACACGCTGCGATCGATTCCGCTGGTGATGGTGATACTGTGGTTCTTCCTGCTCATTCCGCTGCTGATCGGACGGCCGCTGGGCGCGGAACTTTCCGCCATCGTCACCTTCACGGTTTTCGAGGCGGCCTACTACTCCGAGATCATGCGGGCCGGAATCCAATCGGTGCCGGCGGGTCAGGTTTCGGCGGGTTATGCGGTCGGAATGACGTACGCGCAATGCATGAAGCTGATCGTCCTGCCGCAGGCATTCCGCAACATGCTTCCGGTGCTGCTCACGCAGACCATCATTCTTTTCCAGGACACGTCGCTGGTATATGCCGTCGGCGCCTATGACCTGCTGAAGGGTTTCGAGGTCGCAGGCAAGAATTTCAACCGACCGGTCGAGATGTACCTGCTCGCCGCGCTGGTCTATTTCGTCATCTGCTTCAGCCTGTCGATGCTCGTGCGCCAGATGCAGAAGAAGATCGCCATCATCCGCTGATTCCGAAGGAACGAAAGCGCGCCATGATCGACATCAAAGACATTTCCAAGTGGTACGGCAGCTTCCAGGTATTGACCAACTGCACGACGAAGATCAACAAGGGTGAGGTCGTGGTGGTGTGCGGCCCCTCGGGGTCGGGCAAGTCCACGCTCATCAAATGCGTCAATGCGCTGGAGCCGTTCCAGAAGGGCGACGTCATCGTCGACGGAATTTCAATCGCCGATCCGAAGACGAACCTGCCGAAGCTGCGCGCGCGCGTCGGGATGGTCTTCCAGCATTTCGAACTGTTTCCGCACCTGACCGTGACCGAAAACCTGACCTTGGCCCAGATCAAGGTGCTCGATCGCTCCAAGGACGACGCATTGAAGCGCGGCCTGAAGATGCTGGACCGGGTCGGTCTGATCGCGCAGAAGGACAAGTTTCCCGGCCAGCTTTCGGGCGGCCAGCAACAGCGCGTGGCCATCGCCCGCGCGCTGTCGATGGATCCGATCGTCATGCTATTCGACGAGCCGACTTCCGCGCTCGATCCGGAGATGGTGGGCGAGGTGCTCGACGTGATGGTGCTGCTCGCGAAGGAAGGAATGACGATGATGGTCGTCACCCATGAAATGGGCTTCGCCCGCAGAGTCAGCCATCGCGTCATCTTCATGGACCGTGGCGAGATTGTCGAAGATGCGACGAAGGACGATTTCTTCGGCAAGCCGCGCTCCGAGCGCGCGCAGCAGTTCCTGGCCAAGATCCTGCAACACTGATACCAAGTTCTGCCTCTGCGGCACGGCTGCAGGCAGTTCGCGGGCACGCGGCACCGACTGGCGCCTGACCGAATCGCCGTCCGGGACCGCTACGGAACGGTTGACCCGGCGGCCGGCCGCGAATCAACCGATGAGGAAGCGGCCATGCGCATCGACAACGACGTCAAGCTCGATTTCCGGGACGTGCTGATCCGTCCCAAGCGCTCGACGCTGACCACGCGCTCGGAAGTCGACATTTCGCGTGAATTCCGGTTCCGGCACACCGGAGTCCAGTACGCGGGAATCCCGATCATCGCGGCGAACATGGACACGACGGGCACCTTCGAGATGGCGCGCGCGCTGGACGCATTCAAGCTTTCGACCGCGCTGCACAAGTACTACGCGGTCGACGAGTGCGTTGCCTTCTTCCGGGCGCTCGAGCGCAAATCGGCTGCCTTCTACTCGATGGGAATCGCCAAGGCCGACGAGGACAAATTCCACAAGGTGATGGCTGCGGCCGGCGATGCCATCCAGTTCGTGTGCATCGACGTCGCGAACGGCTATACCGAGAGCTTCGCGCGCTTCGTCGCGAAAATCCGCGCCGCGTTTCCGCAGCTGGTGATCATGGCCGGCAACGTCGTCACCGGGGAGATGACCGAGGAACTGATCCTCTCCGGGGCCGACATCGTGAAGGTCGGGATAGGACCGGGCTCGGTCTGCACCACGCGCCGGATGACGGGGGTGGGCTACCCGCAGCTGTCGGCGATCATCGATTGCGCCGACGCCGCGCATGGTCTCGAAGGGCACATCTGCGCCGACGGCGGCTGCGCGACCGTCGGCGACGTGGCGAAGGCGTTCGGCGGCGGCGCCGATTTCGTGATGCTGGGCGGCATGTTCGCGGGACACGAGGAATCGGGCGGCGATACCGTCGAGCGCGACGGGCGGAAATTCAAGCGCTTCTACGGGATGAGCAGCAAGTCCGCCATGGACAAGTACGCCGGTGGCGTGGCGAAATACCGGGCCGCGGAAGGACGCGAGGTCCTGGTGCCGCTGCGCGGACCCGTGGCCGAGAGGGCCGGAGAGATCCTGGGCGGCGTGCGTTCGGCGTGCACCTACGTCGGGGCGCGCCGGCTGCGCGAATTCTCGAAGCGGACGACGTTCATCCGGGTTGCGCAGGCCCCGAGCGACGCGTCCGCTGTGGATTGAAAGGGCGCCGGGACGCAGGCGGCGAAGTCCCGAACGAAGCGGCGGCGGCGGCGTGCCGATTCGGAGCCGGGCGAACGGTGCGGGTATAATCGCGGTTTGGATTTTCGCCGCCGTACATGTCGCACCTCCTCATGCTGCGCGGGCGCCACGCGCTGTCGGCGTTCCGCGTCGCCAAGCTCGTAGCCGCACTCGCGTCACGCCGTCCCGACCACGCCATTTCCGGACTGGGTGCGGCCTACTGGCACTTCGTCGAGACCGATCGCGACCTCACCGGCGCCGAGCGCGCGTCCCTCGATCGCATCCTGACCTACGGTCCGCGCGACGAGGCCGTCGCGGACCTGGGCGAATTGATCCTCGTCGTTCCGCGGCCAGGGACGATTTCGCCGTGGTCGTCGAAGGCCACCGACATCGCCAGGAACTGCGGCCTCGGCGCGGTGACGCGCATCGAGCGCGGCATCGGCTTCCGCGTCGCGACGCGGACCGGGACGGCGCCCGGCGCGGCCGACCGCGCGGCGCTGCTGCCGCTGCTGCATGACCGGATGACCGAGTCCCCGCTGGGTTCGCTCGACGAGGCGCGAGCTCTCTTCGCGCATTTTCCGCCGAAGCCGATGAGGACTGTTCCTTTGCTCGCGCGCGGACGGGCGGCCATCGAGGATGCCAACACCGAACTGGGTCTGGCGCTCGCCCCGGACGAAGTCGACTATCTCGAAGCGAATTTCCTTCGCGCCGGGCGCGATCCGACCGACGTCGAGCTGATGATGTTCGCGCAGGCAAATTCCGAGCACTGCCGACACAAGATCTTCAATGCCCGCTGGATCGTGGACGGCGAGGCGCGGGAGAACAGCCTGTTCGCGATGATCCGGCATACGCACGCCGTGCATCCCGACGGCACCGTCGTCGCCTATTCCGACAATTCCGCGGTGATCGAGGGTGCGACGGTGCGGCGCTTCTATCCGGACCCGGACGGCCGCTATGCCGCGCACGCCGAGGCCACGCATATCCTCATGAAGGTGGAGACGCACAACCATCCTACGGCGATCGCGCCCTACCCGGGAGCGGCGACGGGCTCCGGCGGTGAAATCCGCGATGAAGGCGCGACCGGCGTCGGGGCCAAGCCGAAAGCGGGCCTCACCGGCTACAGCGTGTCCCATCTGCGCCTTCCGGCGCTGCCGCAACCCTGGGAAGCGGCGTACGGCAAACCCGATCGGATCGCGTCGGCGCAGGACATCATGCTCGAGGCACCGATCGGGGGCGCCGCATTCAACAACGAGTTCGGACGTCCGAACCTGCTCGGGTATTTTCGCACCTTCGAACAATCGGTGGCCGGCGAGGTCCGCGGATACCACAAGCCGATCATGATCGCCGGCGGCGTCGGCAACATCGCGGCGATCCATGCGCACAAGGAGCAGATTCCCGAAGGTGCGCTGCTGGTGCAGCTCGGCGGCCCGGGAATGCTCATCGGCATGGGAGGCGGAGCCGCCTCGTCGATGGGAACCGGCGCCAACGCCGCCGATCTCGACTTCGACTCGGTGCAGCGTGGCAACGCGGAAATTCAGCGCCGCGCGCAGGAGGTCATCGACCGTTGCTGGCAACTGGGCTCCGCGAATCCCATCCTGTCGATTCACGACGTCGGCGCAGGCGGCCTTTCGAACGCCTTCCCGGAACTGGTGCAGGGCGGCGGCGTCGGCGCCCGGTTCGACCTTCGCGCCATGCCGTCGGAGGAATCCGGCATGGCGCCCCGCGAGATCTGGTGCAACGAGGCGCAGGAGCGCTACGTGCTCGCGCTGCGCCCCGGGGATGTCGAGCGTTTTCGCGCGATCTGCGAGCGCGAGCGCTGCCCGTATGCCGTGGTCGGCCGGGCAACCTCGCAGATGCGGCTCGTCGTCGCCGACCCGCATTTCGACAATACGCCCGTGGACATGGATCTCGACGTGCTGCTCGGCAAGGTCCCGAAGCTGACCCGCGACGTCGCGCATCGGATCCGCGAGCTCGTGCCGCTGGCTCTGCCTGAGGTCGCGGTGCGCGACGCCGCGTATCGCGTGCTGCAGTTGCCGGCCGTCGCCGACAAGACGTTTCTGGTCACGATCGGCGATCGCACCGTGGGGGGGCTGTGTTCGCGCGATCCCATGGTCGGGCGCTGGCAGGTCCCCGTCGCCGACCTCGCGGTGACGCTGATGGATTTCGACGGGTACGCCGGTGAGGCGATGGCGATGGGCGAGCGCACGCCGCTGGCGCTGATCGATGCCCGGGCTTCGGGACGAATGGCGGTCGGCGAGGCCATCACCAACATCGCCGCCGCGAGTATCGAAAGACGCGGAGACATCAAGCTGTCGGCCAACTGGATGGCGCCTGCCGGTCACCCCGGTGAGGACGCGGACCTCTACGACACCGTCCGTGCCGTCGCCATGGAGCTCTGCCCGGCGCTGGGCATCAGCATTCCGGTAGGCAAGGATTCGATGTCGATGCGCACGACCTGGCGCGACGGCGGCATCGAGAAGGCGGTAACTGCCCCGATCTCGCTCGTCGTATCCGCGTTTGCGCCGGTGTCCGATGCCCGACGCGTATTGACGCCGGAACTCGGGCTCGGCGATGGCGAAGCGCTGCTCGCCTGGATCGATGTCTCGGGCGGAAGGCGGCGGCTGGGCGGCTCGGCGCTGGCGCAGGTGTACGGCCAGCTCGGCGACACCTGTCCGGATCTCGACGATGCGGCACGGCTCGCCGGGTTCTTCGATGCGATCCAGGCGCTGCATCGCGACGGCCTGCTGCTCGCGTATCACGACATCGCCGACGGCGGGCTTTTCGTCACGCTCGCGGAGATGGCCTTCGCGTCGCGATGCGGGCTGGAGATCGACGTCGCCGGAGCGTCCGATCCGCTGGCCACGCTGTTCGCCGAGGAGCTGGGCGCGGTGGTCCAGGTGCGACCGTGCGATCTTGCGGTGCTCTCGAAGCGACTTGCCGAGGCGGGGCTCGCGGCGCAGGTGATCGGTCAGGCGGTGCGTGGCGAGCGGATTCGGTTCGAGGCAGACGGTGTGTTGCTGCTCGACGAATCGCGCGTCGACCTGCACCGCGCCTGGTCGGCGACCACGCACGCGCTGCAGCGGATGCGCGACAACCCCGCCGCCGCCGACGAGGAATACGACCGGATCCTCGACCGGAACGATCCCGGGCTGTTGCCGCTTCTGACTTTCGATCCCGCGGAAGACACGGCGGCGCCGTACATCGCGACCGGCGCGCGGCCGGCGATCGCGATCCTGCGCGAGCAGGGCGTCAACGGTCACGTCGAGATGGCCGCGGCGTTCGATCGCGCCGGATTCGCCGCCTACGATGTCCACATGAGCGATATCCTTGCCGGACGCCGCACGCTCGCGGATTTCAAGGCCTTCGTCGCCTGCGGCGGCTTTTCCTACGGCGATGTCCTCGGGGCCGGCGAGGGCTGGGCCAAGTCGATACTGTTCAACGGGCGTGCGCGCGAGGACTTCGCGGCCTTTTTTGCGCGCCGCGACGCATTTGCGCTCGGCGTGTGCAACGGCTGCCAGATGATGAGCAACCTCCACGAGCTGATTCCGGATTCCGGTCATTGGCCGCATTTCGTGCGCAACCGGTCGGAGCAGTTCGAGGCGCGATTCGTCATGGTGGAAGTCGGAAAGTCGTCGTCGCTATTCTTCAGGGACATGGAAGGGAGCAGGATTCCGATTGCAACCGCGCATGGCGAAGGCTATGCCGAGTTCCGCGATGCGGCCCAGCTCGCTTCGGCCCGCCCGCACGTGGCGATGCGCTACGTCGACAACGGCGGCATGCCGACCAAAGGGTATCCGTACAACCCCAACGGCTCGCCCGAGGGGATCACGGGTCTCACCACCGGCGACGGCCGCTTTACGATCCTGATGCCGCATCCCGAGCGCGGAATGAGGACGGCCCAGCTCTCGTGGCATCCGGACGGCTGGCGCGAGGACTCGCCCTGGATGCGGATGTTTCGCAACGCGCGCGCTTGGCTCGGGTGAGCGCCGGGGCATTCGACGACGACTTGCGGGAGAACCTGGATGACCTTGACCGTGTATGAAATCGACGGCGTGACCCCGGTGGTCGATCCCACCGCGTATGTGCACCCGTCGGCGGTGCTCATAGGCGACGTGATGGTCGGCGCGGATTGCTACATCGGACCAGCGGCATGCCTGCGCGGCGACTTCGGCCGCATCGACATCCGTGCCGGTGCGAACATCCAGGATACCTGCGTGTTGCATGCGTTCCCCGGGTTCGGGACCGTCGTCGAAGAAGGCGGGCACATCGGGCACGGCGCCGTGCTGCACGGCTGCACCGTCGAGCGCAACGCGCTCGTCGGGATGAACGCCGTGATCAACGACAACGCCGTGATCGGCGAATCCGCGATCGTCGCCGCGATGGCGTTCGTCAAGGCGGGCACGATCGTGCCGCCGCGCATGCTGGTCGCGGGCATGCCGGCAAGGATCCTGCGCGCGCTCACGACGCTCGAACTGGCGTGGAAGGCTGAAGGCACGGCCAGCTACCACCAGCTGACGCGGCGATCGCTATCGACGATGCGGGCGACGGCACCGCTAGCGGCGCCCGAACCCGGCCGCAAGGCGCTGGACCTTCCGAAAATGCTGCCGCTATCGACGCTCAAGGAAACGAGCAGCTGATTCGCGACGGACGGGCATCCGCTCAGACACCGGGCAAGACGCGGCCGGGTTCCCGGCGGCCGGCAACGCGCCATTCAAGACGGTCCGACGGGCGATTCGCGGTCACGGCTGCGCGGCCGAGTCGCGCAAGGAGACCGGCCACCGCTTGACCTCGGCACGTCGCGCGCGACGCGGGATGCGGCGGCGCGTTGCCTCGTTCGGCCCCGATTCGGACGAGCGAGGCCTCTAGAAGCCCGCCGCCTGCCCGTCACGGCGCGAGTCGGACGCGGCGACGTAACCGTTGGCGGTCCTGACGATGATCTGGCCGGCGCCGAAATCCATGTACGAATCGGCGACGGAGGTCAGTTCGTGGCCGAGCGCCGCAAGCCCGGCGCGCAGCTCCGCGGAAGCCGCGAATTCCAGGTCGATCGACAGACCGCCATTGAGCTTCCACCGCGGCGCATCCAGCGCCGCCTGCGGATTCATCCCGAAAACCAGCATGCGAACGAGCGTCTGCACGTGCCCCGGCGGCTGGATCGGCCCGCCCATCACGCCGAACGTCGCGAGCGCATTGCCGTCGCGCGTGAGGAACCCGGGAATGATGGTGTGGAACGGCCGCTTTCCGCCGGCGATCTCGTTCGGATGCCCCGACTGCAGCGAAAAGCCGGCGCCGCGATTCTGCATGCTGATGCCCGTCCCGGGAACGACGACGCCCGAACCGAAGCCCATGTAGTTCGACTGGATGAGCGAGACCATCATCCCGCTCGCGTCGGCTGCGCCCAGGTAGACGGTTCCGCCCATCGGCGGCACGCCGTGGCCGAAATCCTGCGCCCGGTTCCGGTCGATCAGCCGCGCGCGTTGCGCGAGGTAGCCGGGATCGAGCAGCGCGGACGCCGGCACGTCCATGCTGCGCGGATCGCTGACGTAGCGATGGACATCGGCGAATGCGAGCTTCATCGCCTCGATCTGGACATGCTGGCAAGCGACCGAATCGGGCGCCAGCGACGCGAGATCGAACGAGCGCAGGATGCCGAGCGCCATCTGCGCGGCAATGCCCTGGCCGTTGGGCGGAATCTCGTGGACCGATGCTCCGCCATAGTCGAGTCGCAGCGGCGCGACCCAATCGAGGGTGTGGGCCGCGAAATCCCCGAACGCGTGAAGCGCGCCGTGTGTCGTCGCGTGCGCGACCATCGCCTCCGTCAGTTCGCCGCGGTAGAACGCGTTGCCGTGCGTCGCCGCGATGCGTTCCATGGAAACGGCCATGTCCGGGCACTTGAACAGCTCGCCGGGTAGCGGTGCGCGGCCCGCGGGCAGGAAGCATTCGGCAAAGCCCAGGTCGCGCGGCATCACCGCTGCGGCAAGCGCCCATTTTTCGGCGATGATCGGCGAGACCGGGAATCCGTGGCGCGCGTAGTGGATCGCCGGCGCGAAGACGTCGGCGAACGGAAGCGCGCCATAGCGCTGCGACAACGCGGCCCAGCCCGAAACTGCGCCGGGGATAGTCACCGCTTCCCAGCCGCGTTGCGGCATGGCGGCCCGGCCGGCGTAGCGCGAAGGCGTCGCCGCCGCGGGGGCGCGACCGGAAGCGTTCAGGCCCGCCAGCTCCCGGCCGTCCCAGACGATGGCGAAGAGGTCGCTGCCCAGGCCGTTGCTGCAGGGCTCGACGATGGTCAGCGCGATGGCCGTGGCGAGCGCCGCGTCGACGGCGTTCCCGCCACGCTGGAGCATCGCGATGCCCGCCTGCGTGGCGAGCGGCTGGCTGGTCGCGACGACGTTGCGCGCGAGGACCGGTTGGCGGCGCGAAGCGTAGGGGAGTCCCCAGTCAGTGTTCATCGATGCCTCGATGGCGAGCGACAAGACGACGCGGCAACACTGACGGGATCGGGCCGCGCGTTCAATTCGGCGTCAGGCAGGGTGGGCACCGGCGCGCTCGAGCTTGGCAATGCCGGCACATGCGCGACCCCGCCGTTCGATCGGCCCGGGTTCGCGAGGACTTGAATGTTCGCGTGGAGCGGAAATCGCGCTCCGGAGCGCGGCTTCGGAATTCCCGGACAGTCTTCGCGCGCTCCCGGCGCCCGGCGTGCGGCTTCGCCTCGTCATGTCTCCTCGACGAAGACGTCGGCGCGCTTCCTGCGGATGTTGGGCGCGATGATGACGAGCAGCAGTGCCGCGGCCACCACCAGCATGACGAGCGACAGCGGGCGAGTCACGAACACCGTCGGATCTCCGCGCGAAAGCAGCATCGCACGCCGCAGATTCTCCTCCATCAGCGGCCCCAGCACGAAACCGAGGATCAGCGGCGCGGGCTCGCATTCGAGCTTGGAGAAGACGTAGCCAAGCAGCCCGAACGCCGCCGTCACGTAGATGTCGAACGTGCTGTTCGACAGGCTGTAGACGCCGATGCAGCAGAAAAGCAGGATTGCGGGGTAGAGCAGCCGGTAGGGCACCGTCAGCAGCTTGATCCATATGCCGATCAGTGGCAGGTTCAACACGACCAGCATCAGGTTGCCGACCCACATGCTCGCGATCAGCCCCCAGAAAAGCGCCGGGTTGGACGTCATGACCTGCGGTCCGGGCTGGATGTTGTGGATGGTCATCGCGCCGACCATAAGCGCCATCACGGCGTTCGGCGGGATGCCGAGCGTAAGCAGCGGGATGAACGACGTCTGCGCGGCGGCATTGTTGGCGGATTCGGGACCGGCGACGCCCTCGACCGCTCCCTTGCCGAATTCCTCCGGGTGCTTCGACACCTTCTTCTCGAGACCGTAGGCGGCGAACGCGGCCAGGAGCGCGCCTCCCCCCGGCAGAATTCCGAGCAGCGATCCTATCGTTGTCCCACGCAGCACCGCCGGAATCGAACGGCGGAATTCCTCGCGATTCGGCATCAGCGACCTGAGCTTCTGGGTAAGCAGATCGCGGTCGCTCTTGTGCTCCAGGTTGACCAGGATTTCGGCAAATCCGAAAAGGCCCATGGCGACGACCGCGGTGCCGATGCCGTCGGTGAGCTCGGGAATGCCGAAGGAGAACCGCGCGAGACCCGAATTCACGTCGGTGCCGACGATACCGAGCAGGAGCCCCAGCACGATCATCGCTATGGCCTTCAGCAGCGATCCATGCGCCAGCACGACGGCGCCGATCAAGCCGAGAATCATCAGCGAAAAGTACTCGGCGGGGCCGAACTTCAGCGCGAGCTCGGTCATCGGCAGGGCAAAGGTGGCGAGCAGCAGCGTGCCGACGCAGCCCGCAAAGAACGAGCCCAGCGCGGCGATCGCGAGCGCGGCGCCGGCCCGCCCCTTTCGCGCCATCTGGTAGCCGTCGAGACAGGTGACTGCGGACGACGCTTCACCCGGGAGATTGACGAGAATCGACGTCGTCGATCCGCCATACTGCGCGCCATAGTAGATGCCTGCCAGCATGATCAGTGCCGAGACCGGCTGCAGGCCGTAGGTGATCGGAAGAAGCATCGCGATCGTCGCGACCGGACCGATCCCCGGCAGCACGCCTATCAGCGTCCCCAGCAGCGAGCCGATCAGTGCGTAGAGCAGGTTGATCGGCGTCAGCGCCACGCCGAAGCCGATGCCGAGATTGGCGACGAGATCCATCAGCGGGCTCCGCCGAAGAGGAACGGCGGCCAAACCGAGAACTGCAGACCGAGCCCCCAGACGAACACCAGGACCGCGCCGACGGAAAGGATGATCCCCGAGATCAGCGCCTCCTTCCAGCTGAACTCGCTGCTGCCGGCGCTGGACACCACGATCAGCATCACCCCGGCCAGGATGAGGCCGATGTAGGGGCTGAGCAGGCCGAACAGCACGACGCTGCCCAGAACGATCGCCATCGGCTTCAACGATCCGATGGTGATCTGCGATCCCTGCAGCTTCAACCCGCGCACCGCGATGACGAGGCCAAGGAGGATAAGCAGAATGCCGAGGATGCGCGGGAAGTAGCCGGGCCCCATGCGCGCCGCGGTGCCCAGCGGGTATCCGCTGCCGATGGCGAGCGCCGCCGCGCCGAAGACGACGAACATCACGCCGGCAAAAAAATCCTTGGGGTGGCGAATCATCGCCATGCTCTCCTCCTTGCGCGTTTCGTCATGTCGAGTCGACGGCGGAACGCTGCCGGGCGCACGCGGGGCGTGCCCGATTCTGGTCGTTGCCGCGTCGTAAGAATAGCATCGAACCATCGGCGCCACCGGGCCCCGGCGGCGGCGCAAGGCGCAAAAAAAGAGGCAGGCGCTGACGCCTGCCTCCATGTCCGGGCCGATCCTGGCGCCCGCCGTGCATGGCAAGGGTCACATGCCGTTCTTCGCGCGAAGCTCCTTGAAGTACTGGTCGAGCTGCTGTCCCTGCATCCTTTGCTGAAGCTGCGGCTTCACCTCGTCGAAGGTCGGAACCTTCGCTTCGCGGATGTCGTCGACCTCGATCACGTGCCAGCCGAATTGCGTCTGCACCGGCTGCGTCGTGAACTTTCCCTTGGGGAGCTTTACCATGGCTTCGGAAAACGGCTTCACGAAGTTGCCCGGGGCGTTCCAGTCGAGGTCTCCGCCATTGGCCTTGGACCCCGGATCCTTCGAGCGCTCGGCGAGCTTTTCGAACTTGTCACCCTTCTGCAGCGCGACGATCACATCCTTGGCCTCGTCCTCCTTTTCGAGGAGGATGTGGCGGACCTTGATACTCGCGGTCCCCCATCTGCGCCTTGATCGTCTCGTATTCCTTCTTGAGCAGCGCGTCGGGAACGGGATTCGCCTTGATCCACTCGGCGACAAACGCGCGCACCAGCACGGTCTGCGACGTCAGGTCCATCTGATTCTTGACGTCGGCGTTCTTGTCGAGGCCCTTCTTCTTTGCTTCGCGAACGAGCAGCTCGCGGGTGTTGAGCTCCTCGCGCAGCGAGTTGCGGAGTTCCGGCGTGTCGGGCTGGCCCTGCGCCAGGCGCTCCTTCAGCAGGAAGTCGAAATAGACCTTGGGGTAGAGCTCCTTGGTCGAGGCGCTCGCCGGGGCCGCAGCCTTTGCCGGCGCGGCGGCCTTGTCCTGCGCCTGGGCCGGAACGCCTGCGAGCGCGACAAGCGCGGCAAGCACGGCAACGGTCATGGATTGCTTGATCATCGGTGATAAGTCCTTTGTGGTTGGGAAGGGAGTTCTTCGGGAGCCAGCGCCTTGATAGAGAGCGCATGGATCGGATGCGGCAGTAGGTCGGCGACCTCCCGCATGACTCGCTGATGCCGCGCGAGTCGCGGCAGACCGGAGAAGCATTGAGACACGATCAGCAGCGAAAAGTGCCCGGCGCCGCCTTCGGCGCCGGCGTGACCCGCATGGTCGGCGCTGTCGTCCTGGATTTCGAGCACCGAGGGGGCGAACGACGCGAGGCGCGCGCGCAGGGCGCCCGGCACGTCGGCGACCGTGGCGGCTGCCTGCGTCAAGTGGGCTCCTCGCCCATGTGGCGCGACAGGACCAGCCCCTGCGCCAGGGCAAAGACGAGGAACAGCCCGATGCCGCCCCAGACCTTGAAGTTGACCCAGGTGTCCGTCGAATAGTGGAACGCCACGTACCAGTTAGCCACGCCCATGAAGGCAAAGAAGCCGACCCATGACCATGTCAGCCGCGACCACGTCGCGTCGGGGAGCGTGATGCCCTTCATCAGGTGGGTGAGCAGGTTCCGACCGAAGGCGAGTTTGCCGATGGCGAGGGTGGCGCCGAAGAGGCCGTAGAGGACCGTGGGCTTCCATTTGATGAAGATTTCATCCTGCAGCAGCAGCGTGGCGCCGCCGAAAATGAAAATGACCGCCAGCGAGAGCCAGTTGACGACGGCGACGCGGCGACGCGTCCCCAGCAGCCAGGCGATCTGCACAATCGAGGCCGCCATGGCCGTGGCGGTGGCGACGTAGATGCCCTGCCACTTGAATGCGACGAAGAAGAGGATGAGCGGGAAATAGTCGGCAAGCAATTGCATAACCGCCCATTATACCCGGCCGAAGCCCCGCCGCGCAGCCCGCCCTCCCTATCGGGTGGATTTGCCGTCCAAAGGTGACCGGGGCGGCTTCCCGCGACCGACGGTCCGGCTTCGGGCTGGCGGGCCCTCGGGCAGCCGATGGAGCGACGCGCGCCTACGCGCGGCGCGGTGCGACCAGCCGGCGCAGGCGGTCCCAGTCGAACGCGGGGCCGGGATCCGACTTCCGGCCGGGAGCGACGTGGCTGTGGCCGACGATGTTTTCGATGGGATGGCGCCTGACGATGGCCTCGAGCAGACGGGCGAGCATCGTGTACTGCGCGAAGGCATAGGGCAGGTCGTCCGTGCCCTCCAGCTCGATGCCGATGGAGTAATCGTTGCACGCGTCGCGGCCGTTCCACGACGAGGCGCCCGCGTGCCACGCGCGGTCGTGGCAGCTGACGAACTGGACGAGGCCGCCGTCGCGGCGGATCAGGAAATGCGCGGATACGCGCAGCGTGGCGATGGCGGCGAAGTAAGGATGCTGGGCCGGCTCGAGCCGGTTGGTGAACAACCTGACGATGCCGTCGCCTCCGAACTCTCCCGGGGGCAGCGAAATTCCGTGAATCACGACCAGCGTGACCCGCGTCCCATCGGGCCGCGCGTCGAAATTGGGCGACCTGATATGCAGGGCCGTCCCGACCAGGCCGCGCTCGTCGATGACGAGCCTGCGCGGCGCGGCCGGTGCGCGGCGCGGGCCGCGTCGCTGCATCGGCTTGCGGGGGCGCGTGCTCACGTGTCGGCGGCGGCGATGAACCGGCTGCGGGTCGAAGGTCCGGGTTGGGTGCGACCCGGGAATTCCGCCGCACCAGGGGTCGGGCTACTTGATCCCCAGCCTCTCCATGCGGTAGCGCATGGCGCGAAACGTGATTCCGAGCAGCTTGGCGGCGGCGGTCCGGTTGAAGCGCGTCTTTTCCAGTGCCTCGTTGATCGCGGCGCGTTCGACGCGGTCGAGGTAGTCCTGCAGCGGCCATTTGTCGCCCGCCGCCACCGCGAAATCCGGATCGTCGGCCACCGGGGTCAGATGCAGGTCCTCGACGGTGATGTGCTGCGGATCCGCGGCGAGCGAGAGCCCCCGCTCGAGAATGTTCTCGAGCTCGCGCACATTGCCCGGAAAGGGATAGCGCTCCAGCGCGGCAACGGCGTCCGGGTCGAGGCGGGCCGGGTTTCCCCTCGACAGCTTGGCGAGGATCTGGTGCGCGATCAGCGGGATGTCTTCCCGCATCTCCCGCAACGAGGGCATCGCCAGCTCGATGACGTGCAGACGGTAATAGAGATCCTGCCGGAAATCGCCGGATTCGACCAGCGCCGAGAGCTTCTTGTGCGTCGCGCTGATGATGCGCACGTCGACCGGGTCCTCCTGCGTCGCCCCGACCTTGCGCACCGTCTTCTCCTGAATGGCGCGCAGCAGCTTGACCTGCATCGCCAGCGGAAGGTCGGCCACTTCGTCGAGGAACAGCGTGCCGCCGTTGGCGGCCTGGAAAAAGCCCTCGCGGTCGGCCTCGGCGCCGGTGAACGCGCCCTTCTTGTAGCCGAAGAACTCGCTCTCCATCAGGTTCTCGGGAATCGCCCCGCAGTTCACGGCCATGAACGGCTGCTCCGAGCGGGGACCCTGCGAGCGGATCAGGCGTGCCGCGAGCTCCTTTCCGCTGCCCGACTCGCCAGTGATGAACACCGGGGCCTGGCTCTTCGCGAGGCGGTCGATGAGACCACGCACCTGCATCATCGCCGGCGACTCGCCGAGCAGCTGGTAGCTCGACGTCGCCTGCGACTTCTCGGGGACTTTCAGGGCCTGCTTGACGAGGGCGCGCAGCTGCTCGAGCGCCACCGGCTTGGCCAGGTAGTCGAATGCCCCCGCCTTGAGCGCCGCGACGGCGTTCTCGGCACTGCCGTACGCGGTGATCACCGCAACGGGGACGTCCAGTCCCTTCTGGTTGATGTGCTCGACAACGCGCAGGCCCTCGCCATCCGGCAGGCGCATGTCGGTGAGGCACAGGTCGAACGGTTCCTTGTCGAGCAGGCGGATTGCGTCGGCGACGGTTTCGGCCCGGATGGTATCCAGCCCCATCCGCGAGAGCGTGAGCTCGAGCAGTTCGAGAAGATCCGGCTCGTCGTCGATGACGAGAACTTTGGGTTGGCCACGGGTTTTTCGGGACATGGGTTGCCTTTCATTTCGTGGCGGGATTTACCGCGCGCTTCATGGTCAGCCGGAAGTGGGCTCCGGGAGATTTCGGAAGGAGCTCCAGCGTCGCGCCGTTGGCGTCCGCAAGCTCGCGGGCAATGTACAGGCCCAGACCGGTGCCTCCCGGCCGCGTCGTGAAGAAGGGTTCGAAGATCTGTCCGCGCAGTTCGGCCGGAATGCCCGGACCGTCGTCGTTGAGCTCGCAGATCACCGCGTCGCCCATGTATCCGGCGCGCGATGATATGTGGATGCTTCCTTCCTTCTTCTGGCAATGCTGCCACGCATTGCGGACCAGGTTCCAGACGATCTGGTTGACGTGCCCGCGGTCGAACATGACGTTCAGCTCGTCGGGAATCTGCATGATGATGCCGCCGGTCGGCATGTTCTCGGCCTGCACGATCTCTTCGACGAGAGAGCGCATGAAATCACCGAATGCGATGACCTCCGGCTGCTGGCGATCGCGGCGGTTCAGCTGCAGAACCTCGCCGACGATGCGGTCGATCCGCTTCGCGTTGTTGCGGATCATGTTGAGCAACCGCTGGCCGCCGGGAGCCACCGCGCCGTCCTCCTCGAGCAGCTGCGCCGCCTGGTTGATCGCCGACAGCGGATTCCGGATCTCGTGCGCGATCGACGCGGTCAGCCTCCCCATCGCCGCCAGCTTCATCTGCTGCGCCTCGGTCTGCGCGCGGCCCAGGTCCTCGAGATAGATCAGCGTCCCGCCGTTCAGCCCCGAGCCTATCCGCACCAGCCGCACGCGCAGAAGGCGCTGCGTGGGCTCGACCTTGAACGGGGGCAGCGACTCTGAGAAATCCTCCTGCCAGCGCCTCCAGTAGTCGTGCAGCGTCCCGCTGAATTCCGCTAGGCGCATGCCGCCGCGCATCCGGCCGAAGCCTCCGAGCAGTCGCGTGACCTGCGCATTGTGGCCGCGCACGACGCCGTTCAGGTCGACGACCAGCACGCCGTCCTGCATGTCCTGGATGATGAGACGGTTGACCTGCTCGAGATTCGCGACGTCGATGCCGCGCTGCGCGGCGAGATCCTCGGAGGCCTTGGTATAGGCGCCGAGGGCGACCGCGACGCCCGCCGTCGCGAAGTATCCGAAGCAGATGAGCCCGGTCTGGAACGGCTGCGCGCCGCTGATCTGGCCGTCGATCACCCGCCAGACGTCGAGGCCGAGGAGGATGACCGTTGCGAGCGCGGCGTGGAAGAACGCGGTCCGGGCCCGCAGCAGCCAGCCGCTGGCGGCGAGCTGCGGAAACAACAGAATGGGGAGCGAGCCTCCGGTCCCTCCGCCGGCGACCATCACCAGCGCGATGCAGGCGATGTCGCCGACGAGGAGCGTCGAGGTAAGCGATGCCAGCGGCAGCGGCAGCGGATCGCGCTGCGTCCACCAGAACGTGATCAGGCCGAACAGAAAGTAAAGCCCGGCCGCGGTGACGAAGGTGCCGGGCGTCGCTACCGCCAGCATCCTGAGGTCCAGGAGCAGGGCGAGACCGAGCAGCGTCACGCCGCAGATCGCGCGGTAGAGGCCGACGATCCAGAGTATCCGCCTCGCGGAGTCGCGCGAGGACACCGGCAGCGGCGGCTCGAACGGCGGAACGGCGGGGCTGGTTTGCATCGGAAGGGTTATCGCAGCAGACGCGGGGTTCCGTCAACGGCTCCGTGCGCACTGCGCGTCGGTGCAGGCGTGCCCGCCGGCCACGGGTTTCGCCTCCTTCCTGGGCAGGAAGACGCCGCAGCGGACGCAGCGGACCATCGATTCGGGCTCCCGCGCAACGGCAGCGTCGGTCCGGCGGGACTCGTCGGCGCGGCGCCTGGCCTTGGCGGCATTCAGGAGCCGCAGGCCGAACAGGATGGCGAAGACGACGACGATCCAGAAAATGAACTTGCTCATGACCGCCTTGGCGTTACAGGATCTTGCCGGGGTTGAAGAGGCCGGCGGGGTCGATCGCCGATTTGATTCCGCGCATCAGCTCGAGTTCGACGGGGCTCTTGTAGCGAACGAGCTCGTCGCGCTTCTGCTGCCCGATGCCGTGTTCCGCGCTGATGCTGCCCCCATGCGTCGCCACGAGGTCGTGGACGATCCGGCTGGCAAGGGGCGCGTTGGTCATGTACGCCTCCGGCGCAACACCGGCGGGCGCGGCAAGGTTGTAATGCAGGTTGCCGTCCCCCAGATGGCCGAAGGTCACGAACACGATGCCAGGCAGCGCCGCGGTCAGCGCCGACGCGGAGGCTTCGAGGAAGCGCGGAATCGCCGAGACCGGGAGCGAGATGTCGTGCTTGATGTTCGGTCCATCTCTTCGTTGCGCCTCGGCGATGTTCTCGCGAAGCGCCCACATGAGCCGCGCCTGCTCGCCGGACTGGGCGACCGTCGCATCGAGCGCCATGCCGTGCTCGAGCGCGCCGGCGAGGGCTTCCTCGAGCAGCGCGGCCAGCGGCGAATCGGCGGCACTGTCGTCGGCCTGGATCAGCGCATACCAAGGAAATCCGGGAAGCGGATCGGGAAGGTCGGGGAAGTGCTTGCGTGACAGCGAGAGCGAATGTGCGGACATCAATTCGAAGCCGACGAGGCGGTCGCCTGCCGCCTGCTTCAATTCCCGCAGCAATGCCACCGCCGACCGCACGTCGGGCACCGCCGCCAGCGCCGTCGCGCGGGTCCTGGGTGCGGGAAAGAGCTTGAGGACCGCCGCCGTGATGATGCCCAGCGTCCCCTCGGCGCCGATGAAGACCTGCTTCAGGTCGTAACCGGTGTTGTCCTTGCGCAACGCCCGGAGGCCATTCCAGACGCGGCCGTCGGCGAGTACCACCTCGACGCCCAGCGTGAGTTCGCGGGCATTGCCGAAACGCAGGACTGCGGTGCCACCGGCGTTGGTCGATAGATTGCCGCCGATCGTGCAGCTTCCCTCGGCGGCCAGCGACAGGGGAAACAGAAGGCCGGCACCGGAAGCCGCCTGCTGCACGGCGACCAGCGTCACACCCGCCTCGGCGGTCAGCGTGGCGTTGTCGGCATCGACGGCGCGGACCCGGTTCATGCGCGCCAGCGAGACGACGATCGAGGCGCCGCCGGAATCGGGCGTCGCGCCGCCGCATTGGCCGGTGTTGCCGCCCTGGGGGACGATGGGGACACCGGCGTCCGCGCAGGCGCGCACCACCGCCGCCACCTCGCTCGTGTCGCCCGGACGAACGACGGCCATGGCCTGACCGTGGTAGCGGCCACGCCAGTCCGCGAAGTAGGGGGCAACGTCGGCAGGAGCGGTCAGGACCTGCGCACTTCCGACGGCCGCATCGAGCCGCGACCGCAGGGTTGCGTGAATGTCCATGATGTACGACGATGATAGCCGAATACCCTGCTTGTCGCACTCGGCGCCGTCGTCGACGCCCTCCCAAAGGAAACCCGATGAGCCAATCTCCGCCCGATGCGCCGCCCGGCGCAGGCGCCTTTCCATTCTCGCCGCAGGACGCCATGGACTTCATGCAAAAGATGTGGAATCCGTTCGGCGTCCCGGTTCCCGGATTCGACCTTTCGGGCGCTGCGGGTGCGCCGATGGCCGGAGCCGCCGCCGGCCTTCCGTTTCCGAATCCGGCGGCCATGCTCGCAACGCTCGACCCCGCCGAACTCGAGCGCAAGATCGCGGAGCTGACGGTCATCGAGGGATGGCTGCAGATGAGCCTCAACCTGATGCAGATGAGCATCAAGACCATGCAGCTGCAGAAGGCCTCGCTGGAAGCGCTGCGCGGCGGGCCGTCGCAGACCAAGCCGCCGGCAGCACGCCGGAAAACGTGACCGATGCACCCGCCGCGATGCCGGTGTCCCCACTACGGAATTTCCCATGAGTCTCGTCCTCTATTACGGTTCCGGTTCCCCCTACGCCTGGCGCGTGCAGTTCGCGCTCGAACACAAGGCGCTGCCCTATGAATTGAAAGTGCTGTCATTCTCGGCCGGCGACACGCGCAAGCCCGAGTTTCTGGCGCTCAACCCGCGCCACCGCGTGCCGGTGCTGATCGACGGCGATTTCACGCTCTACGAATCCAATGCCATCGTCGAGTACCTCGACGAGGCCCATCCGGCGACGGGGGCAAGGCTCTTCCCCGGAGATGTGCGGACGCGCGCGGTCGTCCGGCGCCTCATAAGCGAGATCGACGACTACTTCGACGACGCTTGCGAGCCCGTGCTCGACCAGGCCTTCGGGAAGAAGCCGGAAGAGCGCGACGCGCAGAAGATTGCCGACGGGCGCAAGGCGGTGATCGAGGAGCTCGCGCTGTTCACCCGGGCAATGCGCGGCGAATTCCTGGCGGGCGCACTGTCGGCCGCCGATTTCGCGTTCTATCCGCTCGTCGCATTCCTCAAGCGCTGCGAAATCAAGCTGCCCGATCTCGACGCAGACGGCATGCTCACACCGGAACTGAAGGCGTGGAAACGACGGATCGAAGCCTTGCCGTACTTCGAGCGGACGATTCCGCCGCATTGGAAGCAGAAGGGCTAGCATGAAACTGCCCCCACGCGCGCTTCGCTCGCTGGCCCCCGAGGGGGTGCAGTCAGTACCCTTCGGGCGGCCGGGCGGGTACTGACATGTGGCTCACGACCACGGCGATGCCCGATGGAGGCGTGATCCCCGCCGAATTCGCGTTCGGCGCAATCGACCCGGCAGCGCATGCGCGGCTATCGGCCAATCGCAATCCCGACTTCGCCTGGACGGGACTGCCTTCAGGAACGAAGTCGCTGGTGCTTATCTGTCACGATCCCGACGTGCCGTCGGAAGGCGGCGATGTCAACAAGGAGGGCCGCATCGTGCCGGCATCGCTGCCCCGCGTGGATTTCTTCCACTGGGCGCTGGTCGACCTGCCGCCGGACACGCCGCCGATCGCGCGCGGGGAGTTTTCCGATGGCGTCACTCCGCGGGGCAAGACCGGCCCGCATGCGCCGCGCGGTGCGCGGCAGGCCGTCAACGACTACACCGGCTGGTTTGCCGGCGACCCGGAAATGGCGGGCCGGTATTTCGGTTACGACGGCCCCTGTCCGCCGTGGAACGACGCGATTGTCCACCGCTACGTGTTCACGCTGTGCGCCCTCGACGTCGCGCGGCTCGGCGTCGACGGTGTATTCACCGGTGCCGACGTGCGCCGGGCGATGACCGGGCACGTCCTCGGGCAGGCGGAAATCATCGGCCGCTATACGCTCAATCCGTCGGCTGGAACCTAGCGTGGTGAGTCGGCAATTCACTTGATGGTTCGCGGCGGTGTTGACCGCCATGCGGCGTTGCTCGACCTCGCCGCAGTACGGGCTACGGCTTCGGTCCCGCGCCTTGCCTGACGGCCAGATCCGTTCGCTCCTTGGTCTTCGGAACTCCTGACTCGCCACACTAGGGCGCGCCCGGCACCGGACGTGGTGGCGGAGGAAGGCCCAGCCACGCGTCGCGGCGCAGGCGGACGTCGGTGGCGACGGTCGCTTCGAGCGTCAGCCAGCAGGTATCCTGCGGCGCCTCCGCCAGCACCAGCTGGGTGACGATCAACTCGTCGCCGCGAAATGCATGGACGCTGACCGGCGTCCCGGGCGGACGGCGCTTGAGCAGGCCGTCGATCATCGCCGCCGAGGCACGCAGGCCGTCGATGGCGACAATCGCATCGCCTCCGGCGAGGCCGGCGCGTTCGGCGGGCCCGCCGCTGTACACATGCCGCAGCTTGGGCTCCGAACCGCCGTCTACCGCCGCTCCCAACGATGCGCGATCGGGGCGTCCGCCGCGTGTCGAGCGTTTCGCCGGCTTTCCACCGCGGTCGCCATCGCCGTCGGCCGGACGCAACTGTAGCGATACGCCGAAATCGCGCAGCAGATCGGCGAGCGGGGCGTCGTCGGTACCGTCGACGTACCGGGTGAAGAATTCTCCGAGATCCTCGCCGGCGAGGTTCGACGCGAGGGCCGCGATTCCACCCTCCGGGACGCCGATGCCGGTCAGTCCATGGCGCTGCCAGAGAGCGCGCATCAGCGCGTCCAGGGACGAGCTGCGCAGGCGCAGGGTCAGGTCGAGCGCCAACGCGACCAGCGAGCCCTTGGCGTAGTAGCTGACGACGGCATTCGGCGTGTTTTCATCCTGGCGGTAGTACTTGATCCACGCGTCGAAACTCGATTCCGCAATGCTCTGGACGTTCCGGCCCGGATTCCGAAGCACCGCGGTGACGGTGCGGCCCAGCAGTTCGAGGTAGTCGCGAGGCTCGATGACGCCGCTGCGCAACAGCGCCAGATCGTCGTAATAGGAAGTGATCCCCTCGAAAGCCCAGAGCTGTCGCGTGTAATTCTCGTGTCCGAGTTCGTAGGGCGTGAAGGCGATCGGCTTGATGCGCTTGACGTTCCAGGCGTGGAAGTACTCGTGGCTTGCGAGGCCGAGAAAGCTTCGGTAGCCGTCGTCGATGCCATCGCGGCCATGCGACGGCAGATCATCGCGCCTGCAGACGATGCTCGTGCTGGCGCGGTGTTCGAGGCCCCCGTGGCCGTCGGCCGTTGCGACGATCTGGAACAGATAGCGGTCGAAGGGAGCCCGGCCGTCCGGCGCTCCGGCGAAGAGGTCGATCTGCCATTGGCACACGCGGGAAAGGTCGCGCGCGAGGCGGTCGAGGTCGGCATGGCTGCGGCCGCTCACCGCGATGTCGTGCCGCGCGCCACCGGCCCGAAACGACGCCAGCGCGAATTTCCCCATCTCGATCGGGTGGTCGATCAGTTCGTCGTAGCTGGCCGCGCAATAGTCGCCGAAACCGAATTCCGCGGCGCCGTCGCGCGCCATCGTCGTGGCGACCCGCCAGTCGCGCTGCGGGTCGCCGTCGGGCATGGCGATTTCCAGCGTGCAGCGACGCTGGCCGCGGCCTTCCGGGCAAAGGAACAGCGACGCCCCGTTGACGTAGCCTCGCGCGGAGTCCAGGTACGCCGCGCGAACGGAGCGGTCGAAGGCGTAGACGTGGGCCGTGACGGTCAGCGGGCCGGCGCAGGGTGCCGCCAGCCAGACGTCCTTCGTGACCTTGGCAATGGCGACCGGGGCGTCGCCGGCGCGGGCGCGCACGGTGACGAAATTCCGGGCGAATTCGCGAATGAGGTAGCTGCCCGGAATCCATGCCGGCAGGCAAAAGCGCTGGCCGGTCGGCTCGGGATCGGCAACGGCGCAGCTCACCTCGAACAGGTGGGCGTGCGGGTCGAGCACCGCGAGACGATAGTGCGTGGTCATCGGCATGAAGGAAATCGGCCGGTCCGCATTCGACCGGTTGCGGGCAGAAAGGATTGGGTGGAAAAGGTCGAGGACGTCGTGCTAGAGGCGCCCCGTGCCCCTCGTGGCCATTGTAGCGTGACCCGGATGCGATGCGGCCGCCGCAGCGGTCCGCGAAGTCAACGGGATCCGGAGCGGAGGCGGATCAAACGGCCCGGAAGCATTGCCGGCAGGCGCGCGCCTCGCGGCTCAGCCTGCCTCCGCAATAGCGGCAGGCGCGCGAATGCGATGCCGCCCATCGCCACGTGCCCAGCGTAACGACGATCAGAGCGAGAGCTCCTGCGGCACCGGCAATCACCGTATCGGTCAGCCAGGTGCGATCGGGGGCGGGCGTCGGGCGTACCGCAGCGGTCGGCATGTCGGCGGAGTGGGTGCGCACGACGGCGACGCTTTGCAGCGAGCGATGCTCGTCCCTTCGGGCCGCCACGCTCGCCGCAGGCAACGGCAGACTCACCGACCGCGAGCGCTCCGGAGGCGCCGCCGGCGCATACTGGTTCGCGCAGGCCGCGACGTCACCGTTGGCCCTCAGCGAGAGACAGGTTTCGGGCCCGGTCGCGGCCTCGGCCATCGGAAACACGGGCGCGAGGGCTGCAGCCCAGGCCAGAAGTAGGCAATGCTTCATGTCGGTTGCTCCGGTTTGACGGATGGCTGCCGCGGTTCGATGCGGCCCGGAGACGACCTCGACGCCCGCTCCGTCGGTCGAGACGTCCCCCCGCTGCCGTCGATAAGCAAGAAGCGCACCAGCGTTTCCCCTGGGGCAGGTCCACCGGATTCCCGCCTCGGGCATGAAAATCGGGCCGCAATGACGACCAAGGGGAAAACGGGCGCGTGGATCGCCGACGCTTTCCACGCCATGAATGCGGGCGAGCGGCAATTCCGAACCCGTGCTGTCGCCGCGGGTCCTGCGTACGGATGCGGCCGGACCGCTCAGCTGCCGCGGCTGCCCGAATCCACGGGGCCGAGCCCGAAGGGCGCTGGCGGCAATGGCACCGGGATCGCGATCGAGCCCGGCGATGTCAGCCTTCGCCCCAGACCTCGCGCGCGACCTCGACGATCAGCCGCAGCTTGGCCGCCTGCGCTTCCATCGCGATCGCGTTGCCGTGGACCGTGCTCGAAAACCCGCACTGCGGCGACAGCGCGAGCTGCTCGAGCGGAACGTAGCGGCTCGCTTCGTCGATGCGGCGCTTGAGCGCATCCTTCGACTCCATCGTGCCGACCTTGGTCGTGACGAGCCCGAGGACGACGATCTTGCCGGGCGGAACGAAGCGCAGCGGCCGGAAATCGCCGCTGCGCTCGTCGTCGTATTCGAGGAAGTACGCGTCGAGCTTCATCTCCGACAGCAGCGCCTCGGCCACCGGCTCGTAGCCGCCCTGCGCCGCCCAGGTGCTCTTGAAGTTGCCGCGGCAGAGGTGCGTGCACAGCGTCATGCCGGCGGGCTTCTGCGCGACCACGCGATTGATGAACGACGCGTAGCGGTGCGGCAGCTCGGCCGGATCGTCGCCGCGCTGGCGCGCCGCCTCCTGCATCTTCGGGTCGCAGAGGTAGGCGAGATTGGTGTCGTCCATCTGCACGTAGGTGCACCCCGCGGCGGCGAGCGAGCGCAGCTCGTCGCCGTACGCGTCGGCGGTGTCCTGGTAGAAGGCCTCCAGGTCCGGATAGTGCTCCTTGCTGATGCCGGCGCGGCCGCCGCGGAAGTGGAGCATGGTCGGCGACGGGATGGTCACCTTCGGCGTGCGCCGGGTCTGGCTCTTCAGGTAGAGGAAGTCGGCGAGCTGGATGTCCTTCACATGACGGACCTTGTCGACGACGCGCATCACCGGCGGCGCGAGCTCTTCGCTGCCGTCGGGCTTTCTGATCGTGACCGGGATGTCGGTCTTCGACGCCGCCGAGCTGCTCGAGGAAGTCGATGTGGAAATACGTGCGGCGGAACTCGCCGTCGGTGATCGACTGCAGGCCGGCGTCCTCCTGCATCTTCACGACCTCGGTGATCGCGCGATCCTCGACCGCCCGCAGGTCCGCCGCCGTGATCTCGCCGCGCGCCTTCCGGTCGCGCGCCTCCAGCAGGTATTGCGGGCGCAGGAAGCTGCCGACGTGATCGGCGCGGAACGGCGGTGTCGTGCGCTGGCTCATGGCGTTCGTCCTCGCGAGATCGCGCGGGCCGCGATCCGGCTCGCCCGGCGATTTAACCAGATCGCCGCGGGGTTGTCCCGCCGCGCGGCCGCGACTGCGGTCACGCTGGCGGCGGCGGTCGGGCCCGGCCAGCTTCTCGATCATCGCGATCACCGCCTTCTGCAGCGGCGTCGACGGGCGCTGCGCCGAGGTCACGACGGCCAGCGCGCTCCTGAGCTGCGGCTGGACGATGGTCCGGGCGTGCAGGCGCTGCGCCGTCGCTGCGCCCTGCACCGCGCGCGGAGACAGCACCGCGAAGCCGTGCCCCTCGGCCACCAGCTCCAGGATCGCCGGCACGGCGTCGATCTCCAGCGCGATGTCCGGCCGCAGGCCCAGGCGCGGCAAGGCGGGCCTCGACCAGCGTCCGGATCGCATGGGGACGGCTGGGGATGATCAGCGGGAAACGCGGCAGGTCGCGCAGCCGCAGCGCTCCGCGGCTCGGTCCGCGCCTTCCGCGGGCCGATGAGGCAGAGAGGCTCCTCGTAGCAGCAACCGGATCTCGATCGCCGGCGATGCGGTCGGGTTGTAGACGAGCCCCACGTCGACGCGGCCGACCGACAGCCATTCCTGGATGTTGGAGGACAGTCCATCGACGATGCTGAGCGCCGCACGCGGGTAGTCGTGGCGGAATTCGCGCACGAGCGGCACAGCCAGGTGCCGCGCGACCGTCGGCGGCAGCCCGACGACCACCTTCCCGACCGTCGCCCCCTGGGTTCCCTCGACTTCGAGGCGGGCGCGGTCGATCTGTTGCAGGATACCGCGGGCGTGCTCGAGCAGCCGTTTCCCCGCCTCGGTCGGCGTGGCGCCGCGGCCGTTGCGCAGCAGCAGACTCTGCCGCAGCTCGATCTCGAGGCTTCGGACCTGCCGGCTGATTGCCGGCTGGGCGACCCCGAGGAAACGCGCGGCGCGGCTGAAGCCGCCGAGGTCGACGACGTGGACGAAATACTCCAGTTGCTTGAAGTCCATCGCGGTCCTGCATCGCTCTAGCAATGCCATGCCGAAATCGGCATAGCTGCTAGTATACCGATGGGGCTATTCGATCTACGGGCGAGAGTGCAGACTGCGTCCCGGTTCGCGTTGGTACGACCGCAGGAGATTGCCGTCCAACCCGCGATTCGCTGCTGCGGACCGCGGTTCACCATGCGCGGCGCGGTCACGGTTCCCGCTGCGGCCCGGAAAGGAAATGAACGGTGATCATCGACTGCCACGGCCACTACACGACGGCGCCCAGGGCGCTGGAAGAATGGCGCAGCCGGCAGATCGCCGGGCTCGCGAATCCGGCGGCTGCGCCAAAGCCCGAGGAACTCGAGATCTCCGACGACGATCTCCGTGCGAGCATCGAGACCAATCAACTCGCCAGGATGAAGGAACGCGGCAGCGACCTCACCATCTTCTCGCCGCGCGCGAGCTTCATGGCGCACCACATCGGCAATTTTTCGACCAGCTCGACGTGGGCCGCGATCTGCAACGAGCTCTGCCATCGGGTGAGCCGGCTCTTTCCCGACCATTTCATCGGCGCGGCGATGCTGCCGCAGTCGCCCGGGGTCGACCCGCGAACCTGCATTCCCGAACTGGAGAAGTGCGTCAGCGAGTACGGCTTCGTGGCGATCAACCTCAATCCCGATCCTTCCGGCGGCCACTGGACCGAGCCGCCGCTGTCCGATCGGCACTGGTACCCCATCTACGAGAAGATGGTCGAGCACGACATCCCGGCGATGATCCACGTCAGCACCAGCTGCAATCCCTGCTTCCACACCACGGGCGCGCATTACCTCAATGCCGACACCACGGCCTTCATGCAGTGCCTGACGGCAGACCTGTTCCGCGATTTTCCGACGCTGCGCTTCGTGATTCCTCACGGCGGCGGCGCGGTGCCCTATCACTGGGGCCGATTTCGCGGTCTGGCGCAGGAGTTGAAGAAGCCGCTGCTCAAGGACCATCTGCTGAACAATATCTACTTCGACACCTGCGTGTACCACCAGCCGGGCATCGACCTGCTGACCAGGGTGATCCCGGTCGACAATGTGCTGTTCGCCTCCGAGATGATCGGCGCGGTGCGCGGCATCGATCCGGAGACCGGCTTCCATTACGACGATACCCGGCGCTACATCGAGGCGGCAGCCCTGAGCGCGGAAGACCGCCGCAAGATCTACGAGGGAAACGCGCGGCGCGTCTACCCGCGCCTCGATGCCGCGCTCAAGGCCCGGGGCATGCAGTCATGAGCGCGACGGCCGACGACACGACGCGTCGCGCGCGTCGCCGCGACATCGACCCGGCCATGGAGCAGGCGGCCGCGGATCCCAGGAATCGGCAAGGAGTCCAGCGTGAACAATCTCGGTATCGTCAGACGGAACATCGCGCGCGCTGACCGCGCTGCGGTGGAGAAGCTGGCACGCTTCGGCGTGGCCACCATCCATGAGGCAATGGGCCGCGTCGGCCTGATGAAGCCGTACCTGCGCCCGGTCTACGCCGGCGCGCGCCTCTGCGGCACGGCGGTCACCGTGCTGCTGCAGCCGGGCGACAACTGGATGCTGCATGTCGCTGCGGAGCAGCTGCAGGATGGCGACGTCGTCGTCGCCGCGTGCACGACCGACAGCGACGATGGCTTCTTCGGCGACCTGCTGGCGACCAGCTTCCGTGCCAGGGGAGCGAAGGGCCTCGTCATCGACGGCGGCGTACGCGACGTGAAGGATCTTGCCGCGATGCAGTTCCCGGTGTTCGCGCGCGCGGTGAGCGCCAGGGGCACCGTCAAGGCGACGCTCGGTTCGGTCAACGTTCCGGTGGTCTGCGCCGGAGCGCCGGTGAACCCCGGCGATGTGGTCGTCGCCGACGACGATGGCGTGGTGGTGGTGCCCGCCGCCATGGCGCGGCAGGCCGCGGACGCCGCGGAAGCGCGCGAGGCAAACGAGGCCGAAAAGCGGAAGAAGCTGGCCGCCGGCGTGCTCGGCCTCGACATGTACGGCATGCGCGATCCGCTGGCCAGGGCCGGGCTCAGGTACATCGACTGAACCATCGGCCTCCGCCCGCAATTCGCGAACGACGGATAGCGGCGCGCAACCACGAACCCCGAGTGCGAACGAACGACCGCGATGGATTTCCAGGTGACTCCCGGCTGGCTGCCGTTCCATTCCGACCCGTCGACGCCGCGTTTCCGGCTGCCGCCGGGCGCGGTGGACGCGCATTGCCACGTCTTCGGCCCGGGTGCGCAATTTCCGTATGCGCCGGAGCGCAAGTACACTCCGCGCGACGCGCCGAAGGACCTGCTGTTCGCGCTGCGCGACCGGCTGGGAATTTCGCGCAACGTCATCGTCCAGGCCACCTGCCACGGCAGCGACAATCGGGCGCTGGTCGACGCGCTCCGGCACTCCGATGGCAGGGCGCGCGGCGTCGCCTCCGTGACGCGCGGTGTCTCCGATGCCGAGCTTGCGGCGCTGCACGAGGCCGGCGTCCGGGGGGCGCGCTTCAACTTCGTCAGGCGCCTGGTGGATTTCACGCCCAGGGACGAGCTGATGGAGATCGCGCGGCGGATCGCGACGCTCGGGTGGCACGTGGTGATCTACTTCGAGGCCATCGAACTGCCGGAGCTCTGGGACTTCATTGCGGCACTCCCGACCACCGTCGTCGTCGATCATCTGGGGCGTCCCGACGTGACCCGGGCGGTCGGCGGGCCGGAGTTCGAGCTGTTCGTGCGGCTGCTGCGCGAACATCCGAACATCTGGTCGAAGGTGAGCTGTCCCGAGCGGCTATCGGTTGCCGGGCCGCCGGCGCTTCACGGCGAGCGGAGCGCCTACCGCGACGTGATGCCGTTCGCGCGACGGATCGTCGAGACCTTTCCCGACCGCGTGCTCTGGGGCACCGACTGGCCGCACCCGAACCTCAGGTACCACATGCCCGACGACGGCCTGCTGGTCGACCTGGTGCCGCACATCGCGGCGACACCGCAGCTGCAGCGGGGGCTGCTGGTGGACAACCCGATGCGCCTCTACTGGCCCGAAGAAACGCCGGGGAAGGCCTGATGGCGCCCGACGCGCCGTGCATGGACGTTTCCTGGACGGCAGGCTTCGACACCCCGTCTGCGGGTTGCGGCAACGAGGCATTCGTCATCATGGAGGGTTGCGCCGTCGTCGCCGACCCGAAGCCGTTGCCGCCCCCTTCGCCGCTCGAGCTTGTGCGCGAAACGAATGCGCAAGTCGCCGCAGCGCTGGCCCGGAGCGCTGCGTGCGGGGCGACGATAGGCAAGGCAGGCGACGTCCACCCGAGCGGGAGCATCCCCAAATCGAACACACCCCCCGCGGCTCGGGCCCGCGCGGCATGATCCGAAAGACACCCAATCGCAGTGTTGACCGACCCCACGGAGGAAACATGAGACCGCAATTCGCAACCGCGCGCCGCTGGACCCTCCGGCGCATGACCGCCATCCTGCTGCTCGGCCTCGCCCCGCTCGCGGCGCTGGCCGCCGACCCTTTCAGGATCGGACTGATCCTGCCGCTGACCGGGCCGTTCGCGTCCACCGGCAAGCAGATCGAGGCGGCGGCGCGCCTCTACATGGCGAAGAACGGCACCACGGTCGCCGGACGCGACGTGCAACTCATCGTCAAGGACGATACCGGCCTGGCCCCCGAGACGACCAAGCGGATCGCGCAGGAGCTCGTGGTGCAGGACAAGGTCGACGTGCTGGCGGGCTTCGGCCTCACGCCGCTGGCACTTGCCGCGGCGCCGGTCGCGACCGAGGCGAAGGTGCCGATGGTGGTGATGGCCGCGGCGACGGCGATCATCCCGACCCGGTCGCCGATGATCGTGCGCACCGGCTTCACGCTGCCGCAGGTGACCGGCCCGATTGCCGACTGGGCGGCAAAGAACAGGATCAAGCGCGTCGTCACGATGGTCACCGACTACGGCCCGGGCCTCGACGCCGAGAAAACCTTCATCGAGCGCTTCAAGGCTGCCGGCGGCGAGGTCGTCGAGTCGATCCGCACGCCGCTGCGCAACCCGGACTACGCGCCTTTCCTGCAGCGCGCCAAGGATGCGAAGCCCGACGCGCTGTTCGTGTTCGTGCCTTCCGGCGAGGGTCTTGCGGTGATGAAGCAGTTCGACGAGCGGGGGCTGAAGCAGGCCGGCATCCGCCTGATCGGCACCGGCGACGTCACCGACGACGACCTGCTCGAAAGCATGGGCGCGCCGGCGATCGGTATCATCACCTCGTTCCACTACTCGGCCGCGCACGATTCGCCCGAGAACAAGGCCTACGTCGACGGCTTCATGAAGGCGAACAACGGCATGCGTCCCAATTTTCACTCGGTCGGCGGCTACGACGGCATGCACCTCATCTACGAGGCGCTCAGGAAGGCCGGACCCAACGCGACGGGCGAGCAGCTGGTCGAGGCCATGAAGGGGATGAAATGGGTGAGCCCGCGCGGGCCGATGTCGATCGACCCGGTCAAGCGCGATGCCGTCAACACCGTGTACCTGCGGGAGGTGAAGATGGTCAACGGCAAGCCGTGGAACGTCGAGTTCGACAAGGTGGAAAGCGTCCCTCCGAGCAACTGATGCGCGCCGATGCTCGTCGCTTTCGCCTCGATGCTTGCGGGCAGAGTGCCCACGGGGCGGAAGGCTGATGGGCCCCCGGGCTCGCTTCGACGGCCACTTCCGGGAGGCGACCGTCCTCCCGGGGGGGCCGGCGACGGGTCGAATGCATCGAGATAGCGCGCATACGTCGCCATGATCGCGAACCTGGCCGGAGTGCTGTTCGACGGCATCGCCTACGGGAGCCTGCTGTTCATCATCAGCATCGGCCTGTCGGTGACGATGGGCCTGATGAACTTCGTCAACCTCGCGCACGGCGCATTCGCGATGGTGGGCGGGTACGCCTGCGTGATGCTGATGACACGCGCGGGGGTGCCGTTTCTGGCGACGCTGCCGGTCGCGTTCGTCGTTGCCGCCGCGGCCGGAATCGTGCTCGAGCGCACGCTCTACCACCGGCTGTACCGGGCCGCCCACCTCGACCAGGTGATGTTCTCGATCGGGCTCGTCTTCATGGCAGTGGCGTCGGCCACCTGGTTCTTCGGCCCGTCACAGCAGCCGGTCCGGCTGCCCGACGCCTTGCGCGGGCAGGTGCGCGTGCTCGGCCTCGACCTCGGGGCCTACCGGCTGTTCCTCATCGCCGCGGTCGTCGTCGTCACGGTCGCGCTGCACCTGATGCTGGTGCGCACGCGCTTCGGCGCGCAGGTGCGGGCATCGGTCGACAATGCGGTGGCCGCAGCCGGGCTCGGCATCAATGTCCATCGGGTGTTCGGCGTGACCTTTGCGCTGGGGTCGGGGCTCGCGGGGCTGGGCGGAGGGCTGGGCATCGACGTGCTCGGCCTCGATCCGACGTTTCCGCTCAAGTACATGGTTTATTTCCTGCTCGTCGTCGCGATCGGCGGCGCGGGCACGATCAAGGGCGGGCTGCTCGCGGCGATGATCCTCGGCATCTGCGACGTGGCCGGCAAGTACTACGTCCCGCAGGTCGGCTCGTTCATCATCTACTTCCTGATGGTCGCGCTGATGATCGCGTATCCGGCAGGGCTGTACGGTCGGCGCACATGAACGCAGAGCCTGCCAGCGTCGCGCCGCAGTTGCCCACCGACCGCTGGCGCAGGATCGAGATTGCCTTCTGGCTGGTGGCGGTCGCGGCGTTCTTCGCATTTCCGAGCTACCGCGTGCTCGGCAGCCAGATCCTGATCACCGGCCTGTTCGCGGTGACGCTCGACCTGATCCTCGGCTATGCCGGCGTCGTCTCGCTCGGCCACGCGGCCTTCTTCGGCGTTGGCGCGTATGCCGCGGGACTGCTCGCGGCGCACGGCTGGGGCGAGCCGCTGAGCGGCCTGGTCGTCGCCGGCACAGCCGGCGCCATCGCCGGTTTCGCGACCGGGTTCCTTGTCGTGCGCGGCTCGGACCTGGCACGACTGATGGTGACCCTGGGCATCGGCCTGATGCTGTACGAGGCGGCCAACCAGATCCCGTCGATCACCGGCGGCGCCGACGGCCTCTCCGGCGTGACGATGTGGAAGCTCTTCGGTGTGTTCCCGTTCGACCTGACCGGCAGCACCGGCTATGCCTACAGCCTCGGCGTGCTGTTCCTGCTGTTCGCCCTGGCACGGCGCATCGTGAACTCGCCCTTCGGCCTGTCGCTCCGCGGGGTGCGCGAGAACGTGCGGCGCATGCCGGCGATCGGCGCTCCGGTAAGGCGTCGCCTGGTCGCGATCTACACGGTCAGCGCCGCGATGGCCGGAGTGGCGGGCGGCCTGCTCGCCCAGACCACGCAGTTCGTCGGCCTCGACGTGTTCGGGTTCCCCCGCTCGGCCGACCTCATGATCATGCTCGTGCTCGGAGGCACCGGGCGCCTCTACGGAGGACTGGTCGGCGCCACGGTCTTCATGATCGCGCACCACTACCTGTCCGACCTCAACCCGGTGTACTGGCAATTCTGGCTTGGGCTGCTGCTGGTGACGGTCGTGATGTTCGCGCGCGGGGGCATCCTTGGCGCGCTTGAGGCGGCTCGGAATCGCCTGCGCGGAGGTCGGTCATGACGCTCGCGGTTTCCACGACCGGCCCGTCGAAGCATTCCGGAGCATTAGAGGCGGAAGGCGAGGCCGCGCGGTCGCCGCGGCTTGGCGCGCGGCACGCGCCGATCGCCTCGAACGACGTTCCGGTCGTCGGCAAGCCCGCGGGCGCGGCCGTCGGGGAATTGATCCGACACCGCTCGGCGATCATGCCGCGGCCGCGCGGGTCGGGGCCCGACGCGCCGCCATCCGGGCGCCGGACACGCCGAATCGCGCCGCTGTACGCCTGCAACCGCGCGTCGGCGGCAGGATCGGAGGGTACGTTGCGGACGGTCGAACCTACTGGAGCAGTCTCATGAGCGAACTGCAGGTGCCACGGCGTGTCGCCCTGGTCGGTTTTGGCGAAGTCGGCACGATCTTCGGAAAGGATCTCGCGCAGCAGGGCCTCGAGGTGGCTGCCTACGACATCCTGCACGACGCCCCGGTGACCCGTCCGGCCATGCTGGCGCGCGCGCGCGCCGCGTCGGCTTTCGCCCTGCGACACGCTGGCCGATGCCGTGCGGGATGCAGACCTCGTGATCTCCGCCGTCACCGCGTCGTCCGCGCGCGACGTCGCGCGCGACGTCGTTCCATGGCTTCATTCCGGGCAGGTCTTCGTCGACGTCAATTCGGTATCCCCGGAAACCAAGCGGGGCAACGCGCGCCTGGTCGAATCCTCGGGTGCGGCGTACGTGGAAGCTGCGGTGATGGCGCCGGTTCCGCCGGAGCGCCTGGCCGTGCCGATGCTTCTCGGCGGCCGGCGCGCGAACGAGCTTGCCGTAGCGCTGAACGCGCTCGGCATGAACGGCACGGCGGTCGCCGACGAGATCGGAATCGCCTCGGCGATCAAGATGTGCCGCAGCATCATGATCAAGGGCATCGAGGCGCTGGTCGTCGAATCGATGTTCGCGGCCCGGCGCTTCGGCGCCGAGCAGGCGGTGCTCGCGTCGCTGGACAAGACCTTCCCGCACATGGGGTGGAGCGCGGAACTGCCCGATTACCTGGTGAGCCGCGTGGCCGAGCACGGACGCCGCCGCGCCGCCGAGATGCGCGAAGTTGCGCTTACGCTGGAAGAGGTCGGCATCCCGCCGATCATGGCGACCGCCGCCGCCGCGCGGCACGACGCGCTGGTGCAGCAGATGGCCGATACCGGCGTCGCGTATACCGCGGGCGGCGCGTTTTCCTGGCGCGCCCTGGCCGATGCCCTGGCCGCTCCGCCTGATCGGGCCGGCAACGGCGCCGACGGCGTGTCCGGGTAACCCGGCAGCTTCGCAGGGCTGCAGGAGTCCACGAGATGAAGAGGCGGGCGGCGATCGCCCTGATGCTGTCGGGCCTGGCGGCTGCCGCCGTGGCCCGCGCCCAAGGATTCCCGTCGAAGCCCGATCCGCGTGATCGTCGGCTATACGGCGGGCGGCGCGGTGGACATCATCGCGCGCGCCGTCTCGCAGCAACTGCAGGCGGGCTTGGGCCAGCCGGTCGTCGTCGAGAACAGGCCGGGCGCCGGGACCAACATCGCCCTGCGGGCGCTGATCGACAGCCCGCCCGACGGCTACACGCTGATGCTCACGGCCAACGCGGTGGCGGCCAACGTGTCGCTCTACCAGCCGCCGCCCTACGACCTTGGCCGCGACATCACGCCGATCGCGCTGGTCGGCCGCGTGCCGGTCGTGCTGGCGGTCGGCGCGCAGTCGGATTACACGACGATCGAGAAGTTCATCGCCGCGGCCAAGGCCAAGCCCGGGGCGGTCAACTACGCATCGCCCGGCAACGGCTCCACGCCGCATCTCGCGGTCGAACTGTTCGAGCGCGCCGCCGGCATTGCGCTGACGCACGTCCCGTACAAGGGCGGGTCGCAGGCGATCACCGACGTGATGGGCGGCCACGTGCAGGCGGTGGCGGTCAATGCGCTGGAGGTGCAGCCGCACGTGCGCAGCGGCAAGCTGCGCGTGCTGGTGGTGATGACGCCGGTGCGCTCCGGCATCTTTCCCGACGTGCCGACGGTCGCGGAATCCGGCTTTCCCGGCTTCGAGGCGGCCGTCTGGTACGGCTTCATCGGTCCTGCGGGACTGCCGGCTCCCGTCGTCACCAGGCTGCACGCGGAAATCGAGCGCGCGCTCGCGTCCGAGGACGTCAAGGGGCGTCTGGCGACGGCCGGCGGGGACGTCCTTCCCGGTCCCGTCGAGCGGTTCGCCGCGCTTGCTCGACCGCCGAGAGGGCGCGTTACGAGAGGCTGATCCGCGATGCGAAGATCCTGCCGGACTGAGCGCGATCGCATGTGCCGCGCTGGCGTTCCTCGCAGCGATCGCTTGCGCGGGCGCCGCCCGCCGCCCAGGACTGGCCATCGCGTCCGGTGCGCCTCGTGGTCCCGTTTCCGCCCGGCGGCTCGACGGACATCCTCGGCCGCTCGATTGCGCAGAAGCTGCAGGAGGCGCTCGGCCAGCCGTTCGTCGTCGAGAACAAGCCCGGCGCGGGCGGCTCGATCGGCGCGACCGAAGTGGCGCGCGCGGCCCCCGACGGCTACACGCTGCTCATGGGCCACATCGGGACGCTCGCGGTCAATCCGTCGCTGTATCCGAACCTCGCCTACGATCCGGTCAGGAGTTTCGCGCCGGTGGCGCTGATCGCGCGCGTCCCGAACGTGCTGGTCGTCAATCCGGCGGTCGCCCGCGCGCGACGTGCGGGAGCTGATTGCGCTCGCGAAGGCGAAGCCCGGCGCGCTGCGCTACGCTTCGGGCGGCAACGGCAGCGCGGCGCACATCGCGATGGAGTACTTCAAGCTGCGCACGCAGACGGACATCGGCCATATTCCCTACCGCGGAACCGCGCCGGCCGTGACCGACGTCGATGGGCGGGCAGGTCGAGATCATCATGACCGGCGTGCCGGCGGTGCTCCAGCAGGTGAGGGCCGGCAAGCTGCGCGCGCTGGCCGTGTCGAGTCGGACGCCGGTCGCCAGCCTGCCGGACGTGCCGACGATCGCCGCGAGCGGCTTCCGCGATTTCGAGGCCATCCAGTGGTACGGCGTGGTCGCGCCTGCGGGCACGCCCCCGGCCGTGATCGCCCGGCTGAACGCCGAGATCGGCCGCGCGTTGCAGACGCCGGAGCTCAAGGCCCGGCTCGACGCGGAAGGCGCCGAAGCGGCCGCCGGGGACGCCCGAAGCGTTCGGCGCGCTGATCGCCGCGCGAAATCGCGCGCTGGAAGCCGGTGATCGAGCAGTCGCGGATGCAACCGGATTGAACGGACGAGGGGGAGGTACGCGGAATCGCGGCGAACTGACGGAATGGCTGCCTGCCGCCCCTGAAGGTGTTGCCGCCGTTCTTGCCGTTCCTGCGCCGATCGTCGATTGCGTCGCGCGAGGGCAGCGACGGGCCACGGCGCTCGCCGGTGGCAGAGCCCGCGGCCAAGTGCTTGATTTCTGGCGCCCCGGAGACGAATCGAACGTCCGACCTGTCCCTTAGGAGGGGACTGCTCTATCCACTGAGCTACCGGGGCGCGGGACCATGATATTACCGGATCGCCTGCACCGGCCTACACTTCACCGCTACCGTTCTCGTCCATCCTGCCCGTGCTGCAACGCCTGCTGACCAATTTTTCGATCGTCGACGCGATCGCGCTCCTTGCGTTCTTCGGCGGGTGGATCTCCTACGGCTGGTATGCGGATCGCGCCACCCGTGGCGCGCGGGGCCTGCGCGGCATCACGCACGTGCATCGAATCGAGTGGGCGCGGCAGATGGTCCGGCGCGAGAACCGCATCACCGATGCCTCGCTGATCGGCAATCTGATGAACAGTGTGTCCTTCTACGCGAACACGACCATGTACATCATTGCCGGCCTGATTGCCGTCGCCGGCACGCTCGACAAGCTGATGAGCTTCACCGGGGATCTGCCCTTCGCGCGTGTGCAGTCGAGGGAATTGGTCGAGGCGAAGATCTTCCTCCTTACCGGCATCTTCATTTTTGCGTACTTCAAGTTCACCTGGGCGCTGCGGCAATTCAATTTTCTGTCCATTCTGATCGGCGCCGCGCCCTCCGTGCGGGAGCCGGCGGAGGTCCTCGACCGGCACGCCGAGAAGTACGCGACGGTGAACACGCTCGCCGGGGACGAATTCAACCGCGGCATCCGGGCCTACTACTTCGGCTTTGCGGCGCTGGGCTGGTTCGTGCATCCGGGATTCTTCATCGCGACGACGGCACTCGTGCTCCTTGTCCTCTGGCGCCGCGACTTCCACTCGCATACGCTGCGTGCGCTAGCCGGTTGACGGCGCGTCAGCGCACGGCGAGCTGCACCGCCTTCCGGCGCGGACAGGCGATGATATGGTCATTGACGAGTCCCGTCGCCTGCATGAAGGCGTACATGATCGTCGAGCCGACAAAACGAAAGCCGCGCCTCGAAAGGTCCTTCGCCAGTGCGTCGGATTGCGCCGTCCTGGCCGGCAGTTCGGCGATGCTGCGCCGGCGATTCTGCATCGGCCTGCCGCCCACAAATGCCCAGACGTAGCGATCAAAGCTTCCGCTCTCGCGCTGCAGCTCGAGAAATGCACGCGCGTTGCTGATCGTGCTTTCGACCTTGAGGCGGTTGCGGACGATGCTTTCGTTGGCGAGCAGGTGTTCGACGCTGCGCTGATCGAAGCCGGCGACGACCACCGGATCGAAGCCGGCGAACGCCTCGCGGTAGCCTTCGCGCTTGTTCAGTATGGTCGACCAGGAGAGGCCGGCCTGCGCACCTTCGAGAACGAGGAACTCGAAGAAGATGCGATCATCGTGTACCGGCACGCCCCATTCGCGGTCGTGATACGAGGCGTAGAGGGGACTGCCGTCGGCCCAGGGGCAGCGCGCGAGGGTCATGGTGTCGTGTGCGGAGCGAGTCGTGAACGGGCCCGATTATCCGTTTCGCGGGATGTCGTCGCAACGCACCCCGGGCGGACCGACGAGCGCCACGCCGGCGCGCATGGCAGAATCGGCAGGTGCTCGCATGGCTCCAATCGGACACGCCGTTTCCGCCCATCGATTCCGCGCTCCGGGATCCGAACGGATTGCTTGCGGCGGGGTCGGAGCTGTCGACGACGCGGCTGCTCGACGCCTACCGCCGCGGCATTTTCCCGTGGTACAGCGACGGCCAGCCGGTGCTGTGGTGGTGTCCCGATCCGCGCATGGTGCTTCCGGTCGAAGAGTTCCGGCTGACGCGCTCGCTGCGCAAGGTCGTCAGGCGGCAGTGCTTCGACATACGGGTAGACACCGTCTTCCGGGCCGTCATGGAGCGATGCGCGGATACGCCGCGGGCAGGGCAGGGCGGCACCTGGATCACCACGGATGTCATCGATGCGTTCGCGGCACTGCACGCCGGCGGATTTGCCCACTCGGTCGAAGCGTGGCGCGACGGGTGTCTGGTCGGTGGCCTCTACGGAGTTGCGATCGGCAGGATGTTTTTCGGTGAATCGATGTTCGCCGACGAGACCGACGCGTCGAAGGTCGCGCTGGTGCACCTGATCGGGATTCTGCGGACGATGGGGTTCCCGCTGGTCGACTGCCAGCAGGAAACCCGCCATCTGGCGTCCTTTGGGGCGCGCCCGATTCCGCGCCGGGAGTTTGCTGAACGACTTGCCGCGTTGGTACACTCGCCTGCGCCTGGGGGGCGATGGGCGCCGCTTCCGGCAACGGAGTTGATCGATTGACCAATCTCAACGACCTGCCGCTGGCTTCGCTGCAGTTCTATGCAACCGCGCCCTACCCATGCAGCTACCTGCCCGGGCGCGCTGCCCGGTCGCAGGTCGCCACGCCCAGCCACCTCATCGACAGCCGGATCTACGGCGAGCTGGTACAGGCCGGCTTCAGGCGCAGCGGGGCATTTACCTACCGCCCGTATTGCGATCATTGCCGCGCCTGCGTACCCGTACGCGTACCCGTGGAGAGATTCCAGCCGAGTCGCACCCAACGGCGATGTCTTCGAATTTATTCGGAGTTAACCGTAATTAGGCGCAATTTGGCGTTCGATAGCGAGCATTACGCGTTGTACCTTCGATATCAGCGGGATCGGCACCCCGGCGGCGGAATGGATCACGACAGCCGGGAGCAGTATCAGCATTTCCTGTTGCAGAGCAATGTCGACACCGATCTTTTCGAATTTCGTCAGGAGGGTGTGCTGCGCATGGTGAGCCTGGTCGACCGCCTGGGCGACGGGCTATCTTCCGTCTACACGTTTTTCGAACCGGGCGTTCCGGGGTCGAGTTTCGGCACGTTCAGCGTCCTGTGGCAGATCGAGCGCTGCCGGGAGATGGGACTCGCCAACGTGTATCTCGGTTACTGGATCGGCGAGAGTCGCAAGATGGCGTACAAGGCGACCTTCCGGCCGATCGAGGGACTGGTCGACGGTGCCTGGACGCAATTGCCGGCGGCATAACGCGTAGGCCGGCAAGGGAAAAGTGCGGGGCCTGCGACCGGGTCGCGCTCGGGTGCGGGCGCATCGGACGTCGAGTCAGGTCGATAACACCATCAATTGTTTGAGAATATCGACGGTCCATTGCACCTCGTAATGTAGGCTACAGTCTGATTACAACATAATGATCTATGCAGAGGCTAAGTGACGTCCGGCTGATCAAGGAACGGGGCGGCAGCCAAAGTGGCCGGAATGCGAATCGCTAGCTTAGCCCGGCGGTTGCAACCGAATCCTGTTCCCAATTGGAAGTTGTGCAGGATCAACACGCGGGGGCTGTATCTTCGCCCGAATTCTCGTGTACAGTACATTCAGGCAGAGCTTCGGATTGGTGAGGGGTAATCCGCGGCGATTCGCTACTGCCACCTGCGACGCCTGCGAACTATTGGGGTCCGCGTGCGCGCCGCGCCAAATGTTCCCTTCAGAAAATTCACCTTCGGAGACAGGCCATGAATGCAATCGTCGAATTCCCCGCACTCGCGAGTCTCGATCGCATGAAGCAGTTCGATCTCGACTACGATCCCGAGCTGCGCACGCTCTTTTCCTGGATGAAGCCGGCGCCGCGTCCGTGCTTCAACGCCGAATTTCTGGAAGACGTCGTCAGATTCGAAGGCATGCTGGAAGAGCATCAGGGGTGGATCGCCTATCGCGGTCAGCCGAATCGAGTGGATTGCGCCGTATTCGGCAGCCGAGTCAACGGCGTATTCAATCTCGGCGGCGACCTCTCGATGTTCATCCAGTCGATCATGCGCAAGGATCGCGACCAGCTGCTGCGCTATGGCCACCTCTGCGTCGACAATATGCTTCGGCGCATGAACGGCTTCGGTGCCGACATCGCCACGTTCTCACTGGTCCAGGGCAAGGCATTCGGCGGTGGCTTCGAATGCGCCCTCGCGAGCGACGTCATCGTCGCCGAGCGCTCGGCGACATTTTCCCTGCCCGAAGTCCTTTTCAACATGTTCCCGGGCATGGGCGCCCTGTCGCTGCTCGCCCGGCGCATCGGCCTGCGCAAAGCCGAGGAAATCATCATGAGCGGGCAGGTGTACAGCGCGAAGGAAATGCATGATTTCGGGATCGTCGACGAAATTATCGAAGACGGAGCGGGAGAGGACGCAGTGCGCAGGATGATTCGCAGCCGGCAGAAGCGCCAAAACAGCTTCCGGGCGATGGCCCGCGCCAAACGTGAATACCAGCGCGTGCCGCGCGACGAGATGCGGGCGATCGTCGGCGTCTGGGTGGATGCGGTCCTGCAGCTCGAATCGCGAGACCTGCGCATGATGGCGCGACTGGTCAAGGCGCAGGACCGTCTGATGAACCAGGTGCCGGAGGAGGCAATGGTCGAGGAACTCTTCGCGCCCGTCGCCGCGGTAAGCAACGCCTAGGGCAAGGCGAGTACTAGAGCGAAACCCGGTGCTTTCTCTCGGTATAGCTGTTGAGTTGGGCGAGCGTTGCATCGAAGCAGCGGCGCATTTCCGTTCGTTTCTCGGCCAGCTGGCCTGTCTGGCCTGAGGCGACGGCGGCGTCGAATTCTTCGCAAAGCACGCCAAGCTGCTGGGCGCCGATTCCTACGGCGGCACCTTTCAGCGCATGCATCAGGTCGCGGACGGCCCCCCAATGGCCGGACGCGACGGGAGCGTCAAGGCGAACGAATATCGCCTCGACGTCGGTTCTGAATCCACGCAGCAGTTCCGCCAGGAAGGCGGGGTCGCGGGCAATGTTTTCGACCTCCGCCATCCGGACCTGATTCACCAGCGGCGTTCCGCCCGGGCTCGAAGGCGGCGGCACGCGAACCACGGACGCCGGGCTGCGGAGCTTGCGCCGCGCGAGGCGGTCGATTGTCTGAAGCAACGCGGCCGCGTCGAACGGCTTGCCGATGAACTCGTCGGCTCCGGCGGCGCTTGCGCGCTCGCGCGCTTCCACCGTCACCGAAGCGGACAACACGATGGCCGGCAGCCGGATTCCGGTGGGCTCCATCACGCGAATCGCATGTATCACTTCCAACCCCGAGCGCTGCGGCATGTTGAAATCGAGGATCGCGATGTCGGGAGCTTCCTGCTCGTAGAGGTCCAGCGCCTCCTCGCCGTCGTTGGCCAGGATGACCGTATGGCCGGCGTGCTCGAGCAATCGGCAAATGATCGCCTGGTTGGTCGGATTGTCCTCGGCGACCAGCACCTTGAGGGACTGGCGCTGCTGCTTGAGCGCCAGCGCGAGGTCGATGATCTCCGCACCCTCGCGGCCCGAACTCGCCGTCGCGGCGTGGATCGCGTTGGCGAACACGCGCGGCGCGATGCTCGGCGGCAAGGTGCACGCATCGCGAATGCTGCGTACCCGGGCCAGATCCACGACCGATAGCGGCTCCTGCGCGATGTGAATCAGTGCGACCGGCCTGTCGCCAAGGCGCTGCGTGGCGGCCGTGAATGCGGTACAGGCGGCATCGACGCTCGCCGCCACGACAATCGCGCGGACACTTGCACCGGCTTCCTGAATGGCGTCGATGCGGCGACCGACCGCGCCGCCGGCGGGCAGGACCTCGTAGCGCCCGCCGGCCGATTCGACCAACGGACGCACGCGCTCGACTGCAGAGGCGTCGCCGACCAGCAAAGTCAGTTCATCCTGTGCAACCACATGCTCGACTCCGGCTTCGACCGCAGGCACTTGCTTGAGCAACGGGAGCTCGAACCAGAAGGTGCTCCCCTCGCCGACCTTGCTGTGCACGCCGATCGTGCCGCCCATGAGTTCGACGAGCTGCTTGGCGATAGTGGTGCCGAGCCCCGTGCCGCCATAGCGCCGGGTCGTCGAATCGTCGGCTTGGGCGAATCGTTCGAAGATGCGGCCCAGAGCGTCCTCGCGGATGCCGATGCCGGTGTCACGCACCTCGAAGCGCGCGGTGACGCCTTCCGCCGTCTCCTTGATCTGTTCGACGGCCAGTGTCACATCGCCGCGACTCGTGAACTTGATGGCATTGCCGAGCAGGTTCAACAGGACCTGCCGGAGGTGGTGGGAGTCGCCGCACAACCGGTAGTCGAGCATGGGATCGACGACCGCGCGCAGCGCCAGTCCCTTTGCCCGCGCGTGCGGCCGCAGGAGCTGGACCAGGCCGTTCAATGTCGCATGCAGATCGAAAGGCGCGACTTCGATGGCCAGTCGACCGGCCTCGATCTTGCTGATGTCCAGCACGTCGTCGATCAGCGAGCGGAGCACCGAGACCGAGTGGCGCATCAGGCGGGCGAGTTCGCCTTGCTGCGGCGACAGCTCCGTTGCCTGGAACAGGTCGACGACGCCGACGATGCCATTGAGCGGCGTCCGCATTTCGTGACTCATGTTGGCGAGGAAGGTCGTCTTGGCTCGATTTGCCTCCTCGGCACGCGCACGCGCTTCGTGAATGCGTTTCAGCAGGGTGGAGACGTACAGCGGCAGCACGATGAGCGCGATCAGCAGCCCGATGCCTTCGGTGCGGTGCAGGTGCCAGTACGGGACGAACAGGAGCGCGGCGACGAATCCCGCCAGGCACAGCGCCTGGCATCCGAACAGGTAGCGCCGGCCGTAGCGAAAGCCATTGCCGAAGGTAATGAACAGGTAGACGCCGATCATCGACACGCCGTTCTCGCCGGCGAGCCAGACGTAGAAGGTCGCGCCGCCGGCGTCGGAGAGCATGCCGATCAGCCGGCGGGAGACGTTCGGCGCCGGCCAGACGCAGATGCCGGCGAAGATCAGGACGGCCATCGCGAAAAACCCGGCCAGGCCGACCGCGATCTTGTATTCGAGGTCGGACCAGCCTTCGGCGGGTCCGATGAACGCGGTGATGTATGCGAGCACCAGACCGACGATCACCAGCCGCAGGATGGCCTGCTCGTGCTCGCTGTCGCTTCGGGCAGCGAGCCGCTTCCTCAGGAGGGAAAGTGCTTTCATCGGGCGCTTTGGATCCGCGAGCTATGGAAATTCAAGGCCATGGCCCTGGGAATGCAAGTCCTGTGCCATACAGGGACGATGGGACACGGTTCCGGCCGAATCCCCAGCGTACCCTTCAATGGGCTCAACATCATACGCTGCGAAGGGCGCTCCGCAATATGATCCTGGGGCGAAACGCCACCGGTTGTGCCACCCCCAACGGGAAGCCACTACCCTCGGCGGATCGATTCGGCTTTGCCACCCCGACGACCTGTCGACCGCGATGGCATCGGGATGCCGCGTTGAGCAAGGAAGTGACGCGTAGCGACTCGACTGCGTCACCCGCTCAGGCTACGCATTCGGCAGCTTTTGCTTGCGCGGAACCTCGGGTCTGGCATCCTATGCCATGTCGCCGGGTGCGCGTCACGAGGCGGCTCGCTAACCGATGGCCACGATTCAGCCGTTTACCTTGTTCGCCCCTGACGGCGTGGCCCTTGCCGCAACGCTGCATTTGCCCGACGGCGCGCCGGAAGAGGCGATGGTGGCGGTGATAAACGCCGGTGCGGGAATTCCGCAGAGCTTCTATGGCCGGTTCGCGGCGGGTCTTGCCGACCGCGGGCTGGCGACGGTGACCTACGATTACCGGGGCATCGGCCGTTCGCGGCCGCCGTTGCTGCGAGGCTACGCGGCAACCATCACCGATTGGGGCGAGCTGGACGCGCCGGCCGTGCTCGGATGGGTGCGCGACCGGTATCCGGACCGCGCGCGGGCAGTGATCGGCCACAGCGTCGGCGGATTTCTGGCCGGATACGTCGCCGACCCGACGCTGATAGACCGACTCGTTCTGGTCGGGGCGCACACCGGCTACTGTGGCGACTATGCCGCGTGGGCACGCCCCTTCATGTGGACGTTGTGGCACGCGGTGATGCCTGCGGTGACGCGGGTGTTCGGATATTTTCCCGCGCGCCGGTTCGGCCTGCCGGAAGACCTGCCTGCAGGCGTAGCCCTCGACTGGGCGGCGCGGCGGCGGCCGGGCCTGGAGACCAGCTACCGCTTGGCCGATGGCACGCCGGACCACCAGCGCATCGCGTCTGCCGTCGCCCGCTTTGGCGCACTCCGTGTTGCGGCGCTCGCGCTGACGACGACCGACGACCCGTTTGCGACGCCGGCGGCGACCGAACGCATCATCTCGCTGTTCGGCGGCTGCCGTTTCGAGAGAGTCCGCGTCGATCCGACGCAGCTGAGGTTGCCCGGTATCGGCCATTTCGGTTTCTTCCGAACACTCGCGCGCGAATCGCTTTGGCCGGTCGTCGGAGATTGGCTGCTGGCAGCGGCGCGCGAAGGACCGCGTGGAAGGCTCCTGCGTCTCGATGAGGCATTTGCGCAACACTTCTGAAGCGGGTGTGTGTCGGGCGTCACCGGGGGCGGCGCCAATCCCATGTAGACTACGAGCGGATTTTCGTTTCGCCTCGCTGTCGCGCGAGGCGTCCACGGTCTGCCGCCTTTGATACGACAGGGCAGTTGGCGCGGCGCCCGTTGTCGCCGCGGCGGGAATTCCGCGGAGCGCCACTCGAAGTCAATCATGCCCAGTGCCATCACGGGCACCGGTCGGTATCTTCCGGCTCGGGTGCTCACCAACGACGAGATTGCCAGGACCATCGACACGAGCGATGCCTGGATACGGTCCATGACCGGCATCAGGCAGCGTCATGTCGCGGCGCCCGACGAGCAGGCATCCGACATGGCGCTCGCGGCATCGCTCGAGGCGCTGGACGCGGCAGGGATCGGTGCCGACGACCTCGACATGATCATCGTCGCGACCATCACGCCGGACATGATCTTTCCGTCGACCGGAGCTCTGCTGCAGGCGAAGCTCGGCGCAAGGCAGATTCCGGCCTTCGACCTGTCGGCGGCATGCTCGGGATTCGTCTATGCCATCACGCTCGCCGATGCGATGGTTTCGAAAGGCGCGGCGCGGCATGTCCTGGTCGTCGGTGCCGAAAAAATGTCCCGGCTGCTCGACTGGAAGGATCGGTCGACCTGCGTGCTGTTCGGCGACGGAGCGGGTGCCGCGGTTGTTTCCGCTTCGGAGCAGCCGGGCATCCGCGCCGCGAATCTGCACGCCGACGGCAGCCAGCCGGCGGTTCTGAATTGCGCCCTTATCTCGGACGCCCCTACATTTACATGGATGGCGGCGTCGTCTTCCGGTTCGCGGTGCGCGGGATGGTCGAGGCCGCCGAAGAAGCACTGGCGGCAACGGGAAAATCAATCGATGACGTCGACTGGTTCATCCCGCATCAGGCCAATCTGCGCATCATCGAGACCGCGGCGCGCAAGCTCAAGCTGCCGCGGGAACGCGTGGTCATTTCGGTGGATCGTCACGCGAATACGTCCGCGGCATCGATTCCTCTGGCGCTCGACGAGGCGGTGCGCGATGGCCGGATAGTCGCCGGTCAGCACGTGCTCCTGGTCGGCGTCGGCGGCGGATTCACCTGGGGATCCCTGCTGATACGCTGGGGCTGACGCCGCGTCCGGCGCGGGCAGGCGCGGCGCTGCGCCGCGACTTCGCCCAACGTCACCTGCCAGGGCAGCGTCGCGCGGTTCGCGACGCGGTCGCTCAGTCGGCGAACTCGGTGAATATGGCGTCGATCCTCTTCGGGTCGCCCAGGAAGGCGTCGACGCACTTCGGATCGAAGTGCTTGCCGCGCTGCAACTTGAGAAAGTCGATGCCTTCCGCCACCGGCCACGCGTGCTTGTACGGACGCTCGCTGACCAGGGCGTCGAAGACGTCGGCCACGGCGACGACGCGCGCCACGATCGGTATGTCATCGCCGTGCAGGCCATTGGGATAGCCGGTGCCGTCGTACTTCTCATGGTGGCCGAGTGCGATGATCGCGCCCATGCTGAGATACTTGGACGGGCTGCCCTTGAGGATGTCGTAGCCCATGCGGGGGTGCGTCCGCATTACTTCCTGTTCGGACGGGACTGAGAGGTCCCGGTTTCAGCAGCACCGAGTCGGGGATGCCGATCTTGCCGATATCGTGCATCGGAGCCGCCACCTCGATGACGTGGACGGCGTCCGCGCCCAAACCGAGGTGCTGGCCGATCAGCGCCGAATATTTCGCCATGCGCGTCAGGTGATTCCCCGTCGTCTTGTCGCGGAACTCGCCGGCCTTCGCGAGCTTGGCCAGCGTCTCGAGCTCGCGTTCGTGAATCTCGGCGACCGACTTGTCGACCTGGTACTGCAGCACCCGTGCCTGGTCGGACAGCACGATCTTGTGCCGGCGCAGCTCGAGAAGGTTGGCGCAGCGCGCGCGCGTCTCGTGCTCGTCGAGCGGCTTGATCAGGAAGTCCGTGGCGCCGGCCTCGAGGGCGTTATAGCGGATCTTTCGATCGTCGACGACGGTGATGACGACGATGGGCACGTCGACGCAGTGGGGGAGTCCGCGAATCTGCTTCACCAGCTCGATGCCGTCGAACTCTGGCAGCTTGTAGTCGGTGAGGACCATGTCGACCCGATTGTTCCGCGCAAATTCCAGTGCGCGGCTCGGCGTGTCGAAAAGCTCGAGATTCAGCTTGCCGTCGATCTGGCGGACGATCTCGGCCAGCAGCAGGCGGCTGCTGAACAGGTCGTCGATGATCAGCACCGTGTTGCGCTGCGCGCGCGCGAGCGCAAGCTCCGAGATCACTCCGGCGGGGCGGGGTTGCGCGGCACTCATTGAATTCTCCTTTGAAACGGCACTGCAAGGCATTGACCAAGCAATAAATATGCCTTGATCGGCCGTCGTGTCTCGGGCCGGCTTTCGCGCCGACCGCTCGATCGTGTCGCAGTCGAGCCAAGGAGAGCCGGCGATGCGCGGGGGGCGCTCGACGATGCACGGAGCGAAAATGCGAAAGACCGGCCCGGACGACCGGGGCCGGCCCTTCTAAAGTGGTCGGGGCGAGAAGATTCGAACTTCCGACCCCCTGCACCCCATGCAGGTGCGCTACCAGGCTGCGCTACGCCCCGACGTGAGGCACGCATTATAGACGGGATCACGATTGTCGGCCCAGCAACTGACGTATTTGCTCCAACTCTTGCCTGATTTCGGCGGGGCTGGCGCTTGCTGTTCCATTCCCGCTCACCTTGGCCGGTGGCGGTCCGGACGCTCCGATTGGCGGACGGGCCTCGGAGTTCGGTTCGGCCGCCTGGGCTTCCACTGCGCCATCGGACTCGAGGCGGTGCCGGGCACCGTTGATGGTGAATCCCTGCTCGTAGAGCAGATCGCGAATCCTGCGGATCAGCAGGACTTCGTGATGCTGGTAATAGCGCCGATTTCCGCGGCGCTTGACGGGTTTGAGCTGCGCGAACTCCTGCTCCCAGTACCGGAGTACATGCGGCTTGACCGCGCAGAGGTCACTGACCTCGCCGATGGTGAAATACCGCTTGGCGGGGATCGGCGGCAGCTCGGCTTTGCTAGCTCGGCTGTGTTCCGGCATGGTTCGCGGCTTCGACCATGGCCTTCAGTTTCTGGCTCGCGTGAAAGGTGACGACGCGCCGGGCGGTAATCGGGATTTCTTCCCCGGTCTTCGGGTTGCGCCCGGGCCGCTGCGGCTTTTCACGAAGCTGGAAATTGCCGAAGCCGGAAAGCTTTACGGCGTCCCCACGCTCGAGAGCGATCCGGATTTCCTCGAAAAAATGCTCGACCATATCCTTGGCCTCGCGCTTGTTAAGGCCGAGCTGTTCGAAAAGGAGGTCGGCGAGTTCGGCTTTGGTCAGCGTCATCGAAGATCCTGCTGGCGAAGCGTTGCGGCGAACCGATCGCGCAGTATCCGCAGCAGTTCGGCCACAGTTGCGTCGCATTCGGCGTCCGTCAAAGTACGTTCAGTATCCTGCATAAGCACAAGAATCGCAAGGCTTTTTTTGCCCGGTGGCAAACCGGGTCCGCGATAGACGTCAAAAAGCCGAATGGCTTCGACGCGTGCCGTGCCCGGGTCCCGAAGGGCGTCGAGAAGCTCGGCGGCCGGGAGGGCCTCGTCGACGACCACCGCAAAGTCGCGACGCACGATCGGTAGGCGGGAGATTGCCCGGGGCTGGGGCAGGGGGACGTTCCCGAGCGCGAAAACGTCGAGCTCGAACAGTACGGGTGCACGCGGCAGGTCGAAATGCTTGACCAGCCGCGGGTGCAGCTCTCCCAGCCATCCGCACTGCTGCCCGTCGACGCACACCTGAGCCGCTCGGCCCGGATGAAGCAGGGGGTGGGCGCCGTGGACGGTCGTCAACACTCGCGGCGCGACCAGAGCTTCGATATCGCCCTTGACGTCGAAGAGGTCGACGTATCGCTTCGGGATGCCCCATTGCTCGGGCGCCGCCGTTCCATACGCCAGCCCCCCCAGGCGTATGGGCTGATCGGTGGTCTGGCCCGCACGGATGAAGCAGCGACCCGCCTCGAATACCCGGATCCGCTCCTGCTTGCGCGCGAGGTTCGTGCGCAGCACCTCGATCAATCCACCGGCGAGGGTCGTGCGCATGGCGTCCAGGTGGCTGGCAATCGGATTCAGGACCGCGATGGGCGCCGCTGCGGCTCCCCGGTCGGGGAACAGGGCACCCTCGGATATCGAGCTCACGAAACTGAAGGTGATCACCTCCTGCCAGTCGCGACCGGCCAGGCGGCGTTTAAGAACTCCGGCCGGCAACTTCGTTTCCGGGTCGCTCAGCATCCTCTGCGCGTGGGCGGAAGGCGATGCCGGAATCGCGTCATAGCCGTAAAGCCGCGCGATCTCCTCCACGAAATCCTCTTCGATGCCGAGATCGAAACGGTAGGTGGGTGGCACGACGAGGAAATCGCCACCGTCGCGGGTGAATGCCAGTCCGAGGCGTTCGAACAGCGCGGCGATGGCATCGGCGGCGATACCCACGCCGAGAAGGCGAGCGACGCGAGTCGGTCGTACGCGAACGACGTCGCGGCGGGGCAGGTTGCCCGTCACGTCGTCGAGCGGGCCCGCGCGACCGCCGCAAATGTCCAGAATCAGCTGCGTCGCACGCTCCACGGCGCGGGCCGCATTTGCGAAATCGACGCCACGTTCGAAGCGAAAGCCGGCATCGCTCGCGAAGCCCAGCCGGCGCGGCCGTCCCTGGATCACCAGAGGGTTCCAGAACGCACCCTCGAGGAATACCGCCGTCGTCGTGCCGCTGATTCCCGAATGCTCGCCGCCCATGATTCCGGCAAGTCCCAGCGGCTTGCTCTCGTCGCAGACGAGGAGCATGTCGCGCTCCAGGTCGAGGGTCTGGCCGTTCAGAAGGGTGAGTTTTTCGCCGGGATCCGCGAATCGGACGACGATCGAGCCGTCGAGCAGCCGGTCGTCATAGGCGTGCAGCGGCTGGCCCTGTTCCAGCATCACGTAATTGGTGACGTCGACAACCGCGGAAATCGCGCGGACGCCGCTCCGCTCCAGCCTTTCCTTCATCCACGCCGGCGTCGGCGCCGTCGCGTCGATGCCTTCGATCGTCCGGCTCACGAATCGGGGGCAGGCGTCGCCATCGTCGACGCGCACGGGTCGCCTCGCGTTCGCGGACACCGGCGTCGAGGCAATCGACGGCAGCGTAAGTCGCTGACCCGTCGCCGCGGCCACGTCGCGCGCCAGACCGACGAGCGACAGGCAATCGGCGCGATTCGGCGTGATCTTCAGCGTGATGAGCGTATCGTCCAGCGCCAGCGCCTCACGCAGGTCGGAGCCGATGGCGGCGTCGTCGGCCAGCTCGAGCAGTCCCGACGCGTCGTCGGCAATACCGAGTTCCCTTGCCGAACAGAGCATCCCGAAGGAATCGATGCCACGCATCGTGACGTTCGCAATCGCCAATCCACCGGGCAACGCCGCGCCGATCCTGGCGCAAGGCACCTTCATCCCCGCGGCGGCATTCGGCGCGCCGCAGACGATGCGCAGCGGCGAGCCGGTCCCCGCGTCGACGGTGCAGACGCGCAGCCTGTCGGCGTTGGGGTGCGGCTCGACCTTGTCGATGCGGGCGACCACGACGCCGGTGAAGAGCGGCGCGGCGGGAACCGCATCCTCGACCTCGAGGCCCGCCATGGTGAGCGTTTCGCACAGGCCGGCCGAGTCGAGGGGCGGATCGACCATCGTGCGCAGCCAGCGTTCGGAAAATTTCATCGGGTCGTCGGTCTATGCGAACTGCCGCAGGAAACGCAGGTCATTTACGTAGAATTCCCGAAGATCGTTCACGCCGTAGCGCAGCATCGTGAGCCGGTCGGGGCCGATACCGAACGCGAATCCCTGGTGGACCTCGGGATCGATGTTGACGGCCTTCAGCACGTTCGGGTGCACCTGCCCCGCACCGGCGATTTCGAGCCAGCCGTCGCCGAAGCTCATGTCGATCTCGGCCGAAGGCTCGGTGAACGGGAAAAACGATGGTCGAAAGCGGACTCTGAGGTCGTCGCGCTCGAAGAAGTTGCGCAGGAATTCGGTCAGTACGCCCTTCAAGTCGGCGAAAGTGACGTCTCCGGCGATCCACAGACCCTCCACCTGATGGAACATCGGCGAGTGTGTCGCATCGCTGTCGACGCGATAGACGCGGCCCGGCGCGATGATCTTGATCGGTGGAAGATGCGTTTCCATGTAGCGGACCTGGATCGGCGACGTATGCGTGCGCAGCACCGAACCGCCCTCGACATAGAAAGTGTCGTGCATCGATCGCGCCGGATGGTTCTCCGGCGTGTTCAGGGCGGTGAAATTGTGGAAGTCGTCCTCGATCTCGGGGCCGTCGGCGACCTCGAAGCCGAGGGACCGGAAGAGGCTCTCGATGCGCTCCAGCGTTCGGGTGATCGGGTGCAGCCCTCCCGTGTCCAGGCCACGGCCGGGAAGCGAGACGTCGAGAGCCTCGGCGGCAAGCTGCGTCCCGAGCCTCGCCTCGGCGAGCGCGTCGCGGCGGCCGTTCAGCGCGGCTTCGAGCCGGGCCTTTGCGTCGTTGATGGCGACACCGGCGGCCGGGCGCTCCTCAGCCGGGAGTCGTCCCAGGGATTTGAGCAGTCCGGTGAGCGCGCCGGCGCGTCCCAAATACTTCGCCTTGCTGTTCTCGAGCGCGGCGGGAGTCTCGCAGGTGGCGAATTCCGCCAGTGCCGCAGTCACGATCCCTTCGAGTTCGTCCATGACCCTGGCTTCATCCGTGCGGGGTGGAAGGCGGGAGTGCCGAAGAGCGGCCGGCCAGCAGCATGCCCATCGGGCGCAGTGCCCTGTCCGGCACCCCGTGGCAGTGGCTTGGAGCGACGTTTCGTGGCATCGATGACTGCCCGAGAGGCTGGCCGCGGCCGAAAAAAAAGGAGGCGGTTTCGCGCCCCCTTAGTCTTGGATCGTCCGGTCAGGCCAGCGAGGCTTTGGCCTGTTCCGCGATCTTCGTAAAGGCCGCCTTGTCATGGACGGCCAGGTCGGCCAGGACCTTGCGGTCGATTTCGATGGACGCCTTCTTCATGCCGTTCATGAACACGCTGTAGCTCATGCCGAGCTCGCGCACCGCCGCGTTGATCCGCGCAATCCAGAGGGAGCGGAACACACGCTTTTTCGTCCGGCGGTCGCGATAGGCGTACTGTCCCGCCTTCATCACGGCTTCCTTGGCGATCCGGTATACCGCATTGCGGCGGCCGCGGAACCCTTTGGCGAGTACGAGGATCTTCTTGTGCCGCGCGCGCGCGGTCACGCCACGTTTGACTCTGGGCATGGTCGCGCTCCTCTATGCGTAGGGCAGCATGGCGGCGACCGATCCGGCATTGGTGCCGTGGACGCCGGTGGTGCCCCGCAATTGCCGCTTGTTCTTGGTCGACTTCTTGGTGAGGATGTGGCGCTTGAACGCCATGGCCCGCTTGACGCTGCCGCTCCCGCGCACGCGAAAACGCTTCTTCGCGCCGCTCTTCGTCTTCATCTTGGGCATGACAACTCCCTTATTTGCTGCCCACGGCGGTGCTCTCCGGTGGAGAGACTTGCTGACCGGCTTCGGGCTTCGTCGGGTGATGGACTTTCGGTACCACCTTCTTCGGGGCCAGCAGCATCACCATCTGCCGTCCTTCGAGTCGCGGCCACGATTCGACCACGCTGTGTGGTTCGAGATCGTTGCGTATGCGTTCGAGAAGGCGCACGCCGAATTCCTGATGCGCCATTTCGCGCCCGCGGAAACGCAGCGTGATCTTCGCCTTGTCGCCTTCGCCGAGAAACCGGACCAGGTTTCGCAGCTTGATCTTGTAATCGCCTTCGTCGGTGCTCGGCCGGAATTTGACTTCCTTGACCTGAATCTGCTTCAGCTTGAGCTTTGCCTCGTGCTGCTTCTTGGCTTCGCGGTACTTGAACTTGCCGTAATCCATGATCCGGCAGACCGGTGGCTTGGCCGTCGGCGCGATCTCGACCAGATCCAATTCCGCCGCCTCCGCCTTGGCCATGGCTTCCGCCAGGGGCACGATGCCGAGCTGCTCGCCTTCTTCACCAACCAGGCGGATTTCGGGAGCGTTGATCTCCACGTTGATCCGCGGTGCTTTGTCTTGGGCTATCGCTATTTCTCCGGGTGAACAAAAACAGACCGTGCCACTCGCACGCGGCGCGCCACGTCAGTGACGCACCGCTGCCTCCTCGCGGAGGCGGGCAAGCAAGGCTTCCACGGGCATCGCCCCCAGATCCTCGCCGCCGCGGGTTCGCACGGCCACCGTTCCAGCCTGCATTTCCTTGTCGCCAACGATGAGTTGATACGGCAGCTTTTGCAGGCTATGTTCTCGAATTTTATAGGTTATTTTCTCATTGCGCAAATCGGAGGTTACCCGGAAGCCGGCGGCGGCGAGCCGGACCATGACTTCCCGGGCGTAGGCCGACTGCCGATCGGTGATGTTCAGGACAATGGCCTGCGTCGGGGCCAGCCACAGGGGAAGCGCACCGGCGTAGTGCTCGATCAGGATCCCGATGAAGCGCTCCAGCGATCCGACGATCGCCCGGTGCAGCATGACCGGAACCCTGCGCGTATTGTCTTCGGCCACGTATTCGGCCCCCAGACGGCCCGGCATCTGAAAATCGGTCTGTATGGTCCCGCACTGCCACGACCGTCCGATCGAGTCCTTCAGGTGGTACTCGACCTTGGGCCCGTAGAACGCGCCTTCACCGGGCAATTCGGTCCACCGGGCGTCGCAGGCGCGCAGCGCGTCGCGCAACGCAGCCTCCGCCCGATCCCAGGTTTCGTCGGAACCCAGACGCTTGTCCGGCCGAAGCGCGATCTTGATCGCGACGTCGGTGAAGCCGAAATCCCGGTACACGGCCAGCGCCTGGCGATTGAAGGCGGTCACTTCCGGCTGGATCTGGCTCTCGTCGCAGAAGATATGGCCGTCGTCCTGGGTGAAGGCGCGCACGCGCATGATCCCGTGCAGCGCGCCCGAGGGCTCGTTGCGGTGGCATGCCCCGAATTCGCCGTAGCGCAGCGGAAGATCGCGATAGCTGCGCATGTCGGAATTGAAGATCTGCACGTGGCCGGGACAGTTCATCGGCTTGATCGCGAAATCATGCTTTTCCGACTCCGTAGTGAACATGTTCTCCTTGAAGTTGGCCCAGTGGCCCGATTTCTCCCACAGCGATCGGTCGAGGATCTGGGGGCATTTCACCTCCTGGTAGCCGTTTTCCTGGTAGACCCGGCGCATGTGCTGTTCGACCTGCTGCCAGACCGACCAGCCCTTGGGGTGCCAGAACACCATGCCCGGTGCCTCGTCCTGGAGGTGGAACAGGTCAAGCGCCCGACCCAGTTTCCTATGATCCCGCTTCTCGGCCTCCTCGATCCGGGTCAGATAGGCCTCCAGATCCTCCTTCTTCGCCCAGGCGGTACCGTAGACGCGCTGGAGCATCTCGTTCCTCGAGTCGCCGCGCCAATACGCGCCGGCGAGCTTGGTGAGCTTGAAGATCTTGAGCCGGCCGGTCGACGGCACGTGTGGACCGCGGCAAAGATCGGTGAACTTGCCTTCGGTGTACAGTGAAATGTCGTCCTCGGCCGGGATCGACGCGATGATCTCCGCCTTGTAGTGCTCGCCCACCGACTTGAAATGGGCGACCGCGTCGTCGCGCTTGACGAGCTTGCGACTGACGGGCTCGTCGAGCCTTGCGAGTTCCGTCATCTTCGCCTCGATGGCGGCGAGGTCCTCGGGCGTGAACGGGCGCTGCAGCGAAAAGTCGTAGTAGAAACCGTCCTCGATCACCGGGCCGATGGTCACCTGCGCGTCCGGGAAGAGTTCCTTCACGGCGTAGGCAAGCAGGTGCGCGGTCGAATGGCGCAGGATTTCCAGGCCGTCGGGATCGCGGTCCGTGACGATCGCCAGATCGGCATCGTCGCGAATTTCATGTGCGGTATCGACGAGCTTGCCGTCGACGCGGCCGGCGAGGGCGGCCTTGGCCAGCCCCGGGCCGATCGACGCGGCAACCTGCGCCACCGTCACGGGCTTCGCGAATTCCTTGATGGTGCCATCGGGCAATCGGATTTTTGGCATGTCAGCGTCCTGTGGTCGTGTTCCGCGAGGCCGCCGCAGCGGCCTCGCGCGATGAAACGCGTGGGCTCGGAAGCGACGGTGGCAGCTTCGGCACGGGGAACCCGGCGGATCGGCGAATCACCGGGGTTTGCCTTCGCACCGATGGATGAGTCAATTCGCGCCTGGTGCCGGACTGCATCGCCAACCTCGACCCCTGAAACGAAAAAGTGCGGACGAGCCGCACTTTTGCATGAAACAGAAGACGTGCGGGCTCGCGTTGCCTAGTCTGGTTCCCTGCACGTCAGCGGTGTCATAACCATAGCGTTCGGTAGCGCGCAAATCGACGGTCGGTCCGCGTTAGATGGTAGGCGCGATTGGACTCGAACCAACGACCCCCACCATGTCAAGGTGGTGCTCTAACCAGCTGAGCTACGCGCCTGCGGAAAGCGAAATTATAGCGGAACGCCGGTACGCGGCAAAGCGGCCCGCCGGCGCGGGCGCGAATTCGGGGCCGTCCGGAGGCAGCGACGGGTGCCGCCGCCGCACCGTCGCCGACCGTTCGGTCCCGATTCGCCGCCCGTATCCTCCGGGCTAGTGCCCGACGAAGAGCCATAGGAACGCCAACAACAGCGGCTGATGGACCATGTAGACGGCGAGACTGTGCCGGCCCAGCCAGCGCAGCCATCCGGGCGCTGCCGCCAATGGCGCCAGCGTTCGAAAGGCGGTTGTCGCCATCCACTGGCCCAATGCGATCCCGGCGAAGACGACGCCGGCCCACGGCAGCAGCGGTACATAGTCCTCGGTCGCGGGCTTCGTTGTCGTGAAGCCGATCCATGACAGCGCCCGGTGATCGAACGCCGGCCACGAAAGGGTCGCACCCGCAACCATCGCCGCGATGCCGATCGCCAATGCGATGCGGGGCCGGCGGGCCAGGGGCCACGCCAGGATCGACGCCACGGCAATGCAGTGCAGGATCCCGAAATGGATATAGGTGTGGGGAAACACGAGCCAGCTTGCGGCGCTCGCCGCCAACGCGCATGCGGCGATGACGCCGATGCGTTTTGCGAAGCGAGCCGCATTCGTCCCGGATCGGTCGGCCAGCACGAGACTGATGCCGACCAGCGCCAGGAAGGAGGCGACTATCACGGCGCGAAATCCGAGCCAGAAGGGGCCATTCTCGAAGTCCGCGGCGATCACGCGATAGAAGCGCAGGTCGAAGCAGAAATGGTAGGCGAACATGAGGCAGAGCGCGCCCCCGCGCAGAGCGTCGACGCCGGCAACGCGCGACGCAGCCAGCGACGACGCTGCCGACGTCGATCCTGCGCGAGACCGGCGTCGGCTCATCGCAGCGCCGCGCGCCAGCGGACACGCCAGGCGCCGCCCTCGGGGGTGCCGACGGCGGCCAGCAACCCGGCGAGCAGCGCATTATCGGGGTCCCGCGGCACAAGCAGCAGCGAGACCTCGATGCGACCATCCATCTGCCATCCTGCGGTGCCGCGCACGTCGAGATCGCCGCCTTCGTTGACGACGGACCCTGCGAATCCTCCGTCGGCTGCCGATATCACCGCGTTGACCTTGCCCAGAGCCATCGCCGCGCCGCCGGGGGCGGCGATCCGCGCGTCGCGCCACTCCACGTCGAACTTGCCGTTGCCCGCCGGCGGCGCCCAGTCGACAGTCGACGTCGCCAACCTGATCTCCCCGCCCGCCCGAATGGCGTTGTCCGCCGCGGCGGCGCTCAGAAGATCGGCGGGAAATTCAAGTTCGATTTCGCGCAACGCGACCTTGCCGCGACCCAGGGTGACCTCGCCGCGCGGCAGGCGCCGGCGGCTGTCGTAGGGAAGCAGGCGCAGGTGCAACTCGCCCCGCAGCAGCGGCCACGCATCGATCGACCACGCGAACGGCAGCCGGCTTCCCGGATCGGCGGCAAGCACCCCGCGTCCGCGCCAGACGGTTCCGTCGGGTTCTGCGAGCGTGATTCGACCACCGCTCAGGCGCTCGACGCGGGCGCCGACGAGCCCGGCCGGCGCATACACGGCAACGGCTGCCGCCAGCAGCGCGAGAACGACGATGACCAGCGATGCGCGGCGCATCCGGGCGGCGATGGCGATTCGTGCCCGGCTCAGCGGGCCAGTACCACGTCGGCGCGCACCGTGCCAGGGTCGACGCGGGCCGTCAGGGTCGCCTCGACCACCCGCAGCCGCACATCGCGCTGGATCGCTTCGAGCGCCGCGATCAGCGCGTCGTAGCCGATGGCGGCGAAGACGAGATGCACCCTGCCATCCTGCCATTGCTGCTGCGTCACGGCATTGGAAATGGCCCGCTGCGCCAGCACGCGCTCGAGGCCGGCGCGGGCGTCGACCGCGGGTTCGAGCGCGTTGCTGCGCGCGAGTCCCGCAATCTCGTCGGCGATGCGCTGCGCACCGGCGAGGGCCGTCTTGTTGCGGGCCGCAGCCACGCGCAGGGCGCCGACATCGCGTTCGAGAGGCTGCCAGATCGCCCACCAAGCGAGGCAGCCGCCGACAATGAGTGCCAGCACGGCAACGACGCGTCGTTCCCCGTCGTTCTTGGCTGACCACCAGCGGGCGACGGGCACGGCCATCCCGTGCGCAATCCGCGGCGTGTCCATCACGGGCCTCCGATGCGCACGCGCGTACCTGCCGCAGAAGTCGCCACCAAAGCCGGAATGCCGGCAAGCCGCAGGCGTGAACCGAGATCGCCGGCGAGCGCCGCATCGACCTGCGCGAGATCCATCGTCCAGTGTCCGTCGACGTAGGTTGCGCTCCTGACGCTTCCCGGGGGCAGGGCACCCAGCGCCGGCGCCGTGATGGCGAGCAACGGCAGCGCGTCGTCGGGGGCCGTCAAGCCCTGCGCGTGGCGGAGTTCGGCCCGGCGATGCGCCAGGGCCGCGTACGCGGTCGGAGGCGCCGCCGCGGCTTCGGGTCCGATGCCGGCGCCGGTTGCCAACGACGCCATGGCGCGCGCCTGTCGCCAGTTGTCCAGTTTGAGCGCGGACCATTCGCCCAAGGTCGCGACGACATGGAGCGCCAAGGCCGCCGAGGCCAGCACCAGCGCCGGCGCAAACAGGCGTCCCCGCCCGCCGCGCTCCGCGGCTGGCGTCAGCGCGAAATCCCCCTGCAACAGGTCGATCGCCCCGGCGAATGCCGAGGGGGGCGCTTCCCGCCAGCGCCAGGCGTCGCCGCCCGAGAACGGGATGCGGGTCTCCGACGTCCAGCGAACACGTGCCGCCTCGTCGATGGCGGCGTCGACACGAACTTCGCCGGGCGGGGCCCCATCGCGACGCGCCTGGTCTAACGCGAGCAGGAGTTCGACCGGGAGACGGTTCCCCGCGCCGGGCGCACCGACTGGAAAGGCGCTGCCGTCGGGGCGCCGGACGAATCCGTCGCCGCCGTCGGACTCGCCGGCACACCAGCGCCATCCGGCGAAATCTGCGGCCAGTTCGGGCTCGACGACAACGCGCCCCAGCCGCGCCAGCGGACCACGGCGTATCGCGGCCCCGGTCAGCGCGGCAACGAGCGCCCGCCCGACGATGGCCACGCGGACGTGCCCGTCGGGCTGTTGCGCCCCGGCGGCGAGATGCTGCGCTTCCGGCGGACCGGCGAGCTGGTCTTCGAGCGCGAACGTCGCCGCCGACACGACGCGCGCGGACGGCACCGGCGGCAGCGCGACGCTGGCGATGCGCACCTGCGAGGCCGCGATCACGACTTCGACACGGGTCGCCGAAGGCCAGCCCGAAGGGCGATCGCAACCACTGCGGACACGGGCGCCGGACGCGTCATGCAGGGCCCAGTCGCAGGCGCTCTCCGGCGAAGGCGGCGCCGACAACCGGATGCGCAGCGTCGTCATCTTTCGGATGCGGGGGAGTGACATGAGGGTTAGTTTACGCGACGCCCGCCACGGGTCCGTTCGCCCGCAGGCGGCGCTTTCGACTATTCGACGACCTGCCAGATCACGGTGGGCCACGCGCTGCCTCCACGATGCAGCAGGGCGCGCGCCCGCGCGCGCGTCTGGCCCTGGCGCGCCTCGATGGTGGCGAGGAAATAGTCGCTCTTCACGCTCAGCGCGTCCTCGGCCGCGAGGGCCGATCCCGGCGGCAGGCGTGCGCGGAATTCGGCGATGGTGGTGTAGGGCTTTTTGGCGCGGCCCGCGACCAGCGCGGCGGCCGCGTCGCCCGAGAGATTGCCGACGATTGCAGAGAGCACTTCCGGCGACGCGGTATTGATGTTCGTCGGGGTCCCGGCCGGAACCGCGATGACGAAGTCGGCGACCCTTGCCAGGGACCGGGCGGTCACGCCCTTCACTTCTGCCAGTTCGTAGACACGAACTGCCGGAGCGTTCGCGGCGAGCCCGGGACCGGTCTGCGCGGCATAGTACGCGTCCTCGGCGCCACCCGAGCGCAGCGCGGAATCCGCGTCGATCCAATCGGCGATGGCATCGATTGCCGCTGCGGGGCCGTTTCGCTGCTGGAACAGCCGGACCAGGCGGTCGCGTTCGACCCCGGCGGCCGTTCCCGAAGCGCCCAGCGCGTTGACGTTGAGCCGGGCCTGTGCGTCGGCGATGGTGCCCCGAATTTCGCCGTTCTCGAGCGGGATGGGCGGAAGCGCCAGTGCCCAGGGCTCGCCCAGGTGATCGATGACGCTTTGCCGTGCGTCGTCGTACAGTATCTGTCGCGCCCACTGCACGCCGGCCATTGCCAGCGCCTGCGCCTGGACCTGGTCGCTGCGATGTTCGACCATGCGGCTCCATCGCTGCTGGTCGGCGAAAACGGTCGCGGCGACGGCGGCGGCAAGCGCCGCGAGCAGCATGGCGAGGACGATGGCGGCGCCCCGTTGCAGCCGGAGTTTGTGGAGCATTCGCTTACGGCGCAGCCCGCGACGACACCGGTCGCGGCGATGCGCCGCCGCGGTCGAGGCGCAGGACGGGGAAGGGAATTCCCCTGGATTCATCGTGGCGTCAACCAGCGTTCTATCGCCGCGCCGTCGACCAGGAGCAGCTGCACGCGCACCGCGCGCGGCACCGCCGGCTCTCCCAGCGCGGGCCATCGGTCGCGCCAGCCGCCGCCCAGATCGAGGTACGTGACGCGGAACTGGGCGACACCGTCGACGAGCGAGTACGCAACGGGAACGGCGCCGGCGGGCTGATCGAAATGCGGCCAGTACAGCACCTCGATGGCGCCGTCGCGCAGGCGGTATCCGATCCGGTTGCCTGCACTGCCCAGCTCGATCTCGAATTCGGGTCCGGCGCGGGAGAAGCGCAATTCGGAATTGCCGCGGCCATCCGCGATTCCCAGCCAACCCGGTTCCGTTTCGCCCCCCGAGCGCACTTCGCGCGGCTGCGCCTTGCGCATGTCGGCCTCGAAGCGCGCGAAGAAGCCGTCGAGCGCGCGCCAGCGCTCGGATTCCGCGGCAAGACGCGCTTCGCTGTCGGTCAGCGACGCCACGGCGCGGACGCCAAGCACCGAGATCAGCGCGAGTATCGCGAGCGCGATCAGGATCTCGATCAGCGTGAAACCCGAGACAGCGGGGCGCGGACGGATCATCGCTGCGGGGCCAGGCCAAGGTAACCGACGATGCGGGCGAGCGCGTAATCGGGTGCCGCGGGGTCGGCCACGGTAATCTCGATCTTGCGAAACGACGGATTCGGAGTGCCGGAAACGCTTTCGCGCCACAGGAACCGTGCTCCGGCCTCGGCCGCCTCGCCGTCGCGAGCGCCCGCGGCCGGCCAGGGAATCGATACCTGCGCGGCCGCGAGGCGGTTCTGCGCGATCCAGAGCGCCAGAGTGCGCTGCTTCAACAGCGTCGCGCCATCCGCCGACTGCGCGACGGCCCGCATTCCCGCGGCCAGAGCGACGGCGAGAATCGCCAGCGCGACCAGGACCTCGACTAGGGTGAAGGCGCGGACGCCGCGACCTGGACGCGGTTCAGGGGATCGCCGGTGACGGAGAAGGACCATGCGGGAGAGCCGAGGATCAGCGCGTAGGGTTCGTTGCGGCCGCTTGCGCGGAACGGGAGAATCACGTCGGCGGTGACCGGCGCGCCGGCAAACGTCGCCGGCGCCACGGCGAGTCCAGCGGGCAGAGCGCGGGGCGCCAGGACCTCGTCGTCGGCAAGCGCGGCCCATCGTTCGTCGGCGCCGCGGCGCCAGAAGCGGTAGCCACGGCCTTCGGCCGATATGCCGAGCGTTTCGCCGCGCCACTGTGCGGCGGCCGCTGCATGCTCCAGCGCGCCCGCCAGCCGCCGCGCTTCACGATCGACGCCGCGGCGCTCGTCGCCTTCGAGGTTCGCGGCAATGAGGCTCGCTGCAATGCCGAGAATCACGACAACGACCAGGATTTCGATCAGCGTAAATCCGGCCGTCGCGCCCGGAACCCGATGCCATGGTGCACCGCGACGCGCGCCGGTCACAGGTCCCATGATCCGACATCGGCATCGATGCCGGTGCCGCCCGGCTGGCCATCCGCGCCGAAACTGTAGACGTCGATTTCGCCGCGCATCCCGGGATTCAGATACTGGTAGGGCTGGCCCCAGGGATCCTTCGGCAGCCGCTCGAGATAGCCATTCGGCTTCCAGTTGGCCGGGACCGGGGCCTGGGTTGGCCGCGTGACCAGCGCGGCCAGTCCCTGCTCCGTCGTCGGATAGCGCTGGCTGTCGAGCCGGTAGAGCTTCAGCGCCTGCACGATGGTGGCGATGTCGCTCTTCGCGGCGATGACCCGCGCCTCGTCCGGCCGCTCGAGCACGCGCGGGACGACGAGAGCGGCGAGTATGCCGAGAATGACGATGACGACGAGGATTTCGATCAGCGTGAATCCGCCGGCGGGCAGCGGCGGCGACTCGATCGATGACCGGCGCAAGACGCGGCGGCGGCTGATTTTCATCGGATGATTATAATCCGGCGGTCCCGACGGGCGAATTTCGCATGCCGCGGGCGCTGCCCCTCTCCCTCCGTGTCCCGAACCTTTCGCAACCTCTTCCGCGGGCTCGCGTTGCTGGCGCTGCTGGCCGCGGCGGCCGGCGCCGCTGCCTGGTGGTGGGCGGGCCGGCCGCTGGTACTGCCGACATCGCCCTACGAAGTCGAAGTGAAGGCCGGCTCCAGCCTCAAGTCGCTGGCGCGTGAACTGGCCGCGGCGCAGATCATCCCCGGGGAATGGCCGCTGATCGCGCTTGCCCGCATTCGCGGCGTGGACCGCGCCATCAAGGCCGGCACCTACGAGATCGAGACCGGCGTCACGCTGCGCGAATTTCTCGATCGCCTGACGCAGGGCGAGGTCACGCAGACGGCGATGACGATCGTCGAGGGCGCCACATTCAACGACCTGAAGGCGGCGCTTGCCTCCGAACCGCAGATCGCCAAGACCGTCCTTGGGCTGCCCGACATGGAACTGATGGAGCGAATCGGCGCCCCCGGCCAGCGGCCCGAGGGCTGGTTCTTTCCCGACACCTATTACTTGGCCGCAGGATCGACCGACGCGGCGCTGCTCGCCCGCTCGCACAAGCTGATGCGCACGCGTCTCGACGCCGCCTGGGCGAAGCGGTCACCGGGGTTGCCGCTCAAGAGTCCCTACGAAGCGCTGATCCTGGCGTCGATAGTCGAAAAGGAATCCGGACGCGGTACCGAGCGGCCCCTGATCGCATCGGTGTTCGTGAACCGGCTTCGAGCCGGGATGCGGCTGCAGACCGACCCGACCGTCATCTACGGCATGGGCTCTCGATTCGACGGCAACCTGCGCAAACGCGATCTCGAGACCGACACGCCATACAACACCTATACGCGCGACGGACTGCCTCCCACGCCGATTGCGCTGCCGAGCCAGGCGTCTCTCGACGCGGCGACGAATCCGCCGCAGTCTGCGTTCCTCTATTTCGTTGCGCGCGGCGACGGCACGAGTGAATTCTCGACGAATCTCGCCGACCACAACCGCGCCGTGGCAAAATTCCAGAAGGGGAGTCGCTGAAGTCGGTGACCGTGGTTCCGGCGAATTCCCCGCGCCCCCATCGCTCCGGTCATCCTGGACGTCCCGACCATGCCCGCGCACACCGGCCGCTTCATCACACTCGAAGGCATAGACGGCGCCGGCAAGAGCACGCACGTTCCCTGGCTCAAGTCGCGGATCGAGGCGGGGGGGCATGCGATCATCGCCACCCGCGAGCCCGGCGGCACGCCGCTCGGCGAAGCACTGCGCCAGCTGCTGCTGCACGAACCGATGACCCATGACAGCGAGGCGTTGCTGATGTTCGCGTCGCGGCGCGAGCACCTCGACCGCGTGATACGACCGGCGCTTGCCCGCGGCGACTGGGTGCTCTGCGACCGCTACACCGACGCCACCTACGCGTACCAGGGTGCCGGGCACGGCGTTCCGGCCGAGCGCATCCGGCAGCTGGAACAGTGGATCCACGGCGACTGTCAGCCGGACCTGACCCTGCTTTTCGACGTCCCGGTCGACGTGTCGCGGTCGCGCCTCGAACGGTCCCGGACGAAGGGCGCGACGCTGGACAAATTCGAGTGCGAGGCCGCGGCGTTCTTCGATCGTGTCCGCGCTGCCTATCTCGACAGGGTGCGCGCCGATCCGCGCCGCTTCCGCGTCGTCGACAGCACGCGTCCGCTCGATGCGGTGCGCGCGCAACTCGATTCGTATCTGGCGGAACTTGCCGCCGGGTGACCTGACGATGGACGCGCCGGACATTCCGGGCACGGCGACGTCGCTGCCTTGGCCGGCGCAGCCGCCATGGCAGCGACCGGCCGCGGCCGACGCCCTGGCTCGCCGCGCGGACTGGCCGCACGCCCTGTTGATCCACGGGCCGCGCGGCATCGGGAAGCACGCGATGGCACTGCATTTCGCGCAGGCGCTGCTGTGCGAATCGCCGCTTCCCGACGGCCTCGCCTGCGGTCGATGCCCGGGCTGCCGGTATGCGGTCGCCGGCCAGCACCCCGATCTGATGCGGCTCGAACTGTCGGCCATCGACGAGGAAACCGGCGAATTCGAGTCGGTGGAAACGATCGCCATCGATCGAGTGCGCTCGCTGACCGACTTCGTGCAGTTGACGAGCCATCGCCAGCGGGCCAAAGTCGCCGTGATCGCGCCGGCGGAACGGATGACCGCCGCCGCGGCGAATGCGCTGCTGAAGACGCTCGAGGAGCCGCCGGCCGGCACCTGCCTCATCCTGGTCTCCGCCCAGCCCGGCCGTCTGTGGCCGACCCTTCTGTCGCGCTGCCGCAAGTTCGCCGCCCCGATACCGAACGCGGGCGAATCGGAAGCCTGGCTCGCCGCCCACGGCGTCGCGGATCCGGCGCTCGCGCTGGCGCAGGCCGCCGGCGCGCCGTATGCCGCCTTGGCACATGCCGATCCGAAAACGCAGGGCGAACGCCGCGCGTGGCTTGCCGCGCTCGCCGCGCCCGAGCGGATCTCGGTGCTCGCACTGGCGGCGAGGATCGATGCCGGTGGCAAGGACGAGCGGCGGGCCCGCCTCGCCCAGGCCATCGATTGGCTCGAGGCCTGGACGGTTGATCTCGCGCGCATGGCAGCCGGCGGCACCGCACGGCACAACCCGGATTCCGCGGCTCCACTCGCCTTGCTGGCCCTGCGGGTGGCGCCGATCGCACTCTTTCGCTATCATCGATCGCTATTGCGGCAGCGCGCGCTCCTGGCGCATCCGCTGTCCCCGCGCCTCGTCGCCGAGGCGCTTTTGATCGACTATCGGAGCCTGTTCGGGTAAAGCGATGGCGGAAAAACGGGCGGGAGCGGTTGCGAGCGTCGCGTTGGCTGCGGCCGCCGGGGCACGGCCCGGCGTGCTGTCGCTCAATATCCGCGAACGCGCGGCACTCTACGCCGCCTACATGCCGTTTCTCAAGGGCGGCGGCATATTCATACCGACGTCGCGGCAGTACCAGCTCGGCGAGGAAGTGTTCATGCTGCTGTCGCTGATGGACGATCCGAACCGCATCGCCGTGCAAGGCAAGGTCGTCTGGATAACGCCCGAGGGCATGCAGGGCAACCGTACGCAGGGCATCGGCGTTCAGTTCACGCAGGACGACACCGGCGCCGCGGCCCGCGCCACGATCGAGAAAATTCTGGGCGAGTCGCTGGCTTCGCCGCGTCCCACGCATACGATGTAGTTGCCGGATATCAGGAATCGGGCGCGGTGGATCGGAAACGACGCCGCGCCGCGGCGCCAACGGCTTCCCGATCACCGTTCCCGGCCGCCGTGTTCGTCGATTCCCATTGCCACCTCGATTTTCCCGAGCTCGCCGCCGAGCTGCCGGCGCTGCTCGATGCCATGGCCGCGGCGCAGGTATCGCACGCCCTCTGCATCTCGGTAAATCTGCCCGACTGGCCCGCGGTGCATGCCCTGGCAGTCGCGCATCACAATCTCTACGCGACGGCCGGCGTCCACCCCGACTATGCCGATACGCCGGAGCCCTCGGTCGACGGGCTCGTTTCGCTGGCTTCCCGGCCGAAGGTCGTCGCGATTGGTGAGACGGGGCTCGACTACTATCGCCAGCAAGGCGACCTCGAGTGGCAGCGATCGCGCTTTCGCACGCATATCCGTGCCGCGAGGCGCGCCGGCAAGCCGCTCGTGATCCACACGCGCGCTGCCGCAGCGGACACCCTGGCGATCATGCTCGAGGAGGGCGCGCGCGAGGTCGGCGGCGTGATGCATTGTTTCACCGAGACCTGGGAGGTCGCACGCGTCGCCCTGGACCTTGGCTTCCACATCTCGTTCTCCGGCATCGTCACGTTCAAGAATGCGCGCGACCTGAAGGACGTTGCCCGCCGCGTGCCGAAGGACAGGATGCTGATCGAGACCGATTCGCCGTACCTTGCGCCGGTGCCGCATCGCGGCAAGCGTAACCAGCCGTCGTTCGTTCCCTACGTCGCCGAGGAAATCGCGCGGCTCACCGGCGAGCCCGTCGAAGCGGTCGCGCAGGCGACTTCCACCAATTTCTTCCGTCTGTTCGGGATCGAACCGGAGCGAGAATTCCATGCGCCATGAGCATTTCCATTTCCGCGCCGGCCTGCTCGCCGCGTTCGCCGGGGTGTTGTTCTGCCTCGTTGCGCCCGCGACCTTCGCGCAGCAACTCTACGAGGACTTCCTGTTTGCGGTGAACAACGACCGCGCCGGCGATGTGCGGGCGCTCCTGCAGCGTGGAATCGATCCGAACACGGTCGACCCGAACGGCGATCCGGTGCTGGTCGTCGCCGCCCGCACGGGCTATCTCGCGACGGTGGACGTGCTGCTCGCCGGTCGCGCCGACGTCAACGCGCGCAATCGCTACGGCGACACCGCGCTGATGAGCGCGACCCTCAACGGGCACCTCGACGTGGTGAAGAAGCTCCGTGCGCGGGGCGCCGAGGTCAACCAGGCGGGTTGGACCGCGCTCATCTACGCCGCCACGGGCGGACACGACGACATCGTGCGCTACCTGCTGGCGGAGGGCGCCGATATCGATGCTGCGTCCCCGAACGGCACGACGGCATTGATGATGGCGGTGCGCGAGGGGCGGTTCGCGACGGCGGAACTGCTGGTGGCGCGTGGCGCCGACGTGAATCGCCGCAATCAGAACGGAGCGAGCGCGCTCGAATGGGCGAAGCGAAACAGCGACACGGCGTTGATGGCGCGGTTGCGCCGCGCCGGCGCGCGCGACTGAAGCGGGAGGCAGCGGACGCGGACCCCGGTCAGGGCTCGGGGTCGCCGGCCTCGGGGAACGCCGCGGTCCCGCCGGGGTCTGCAGCGCCGATGTCCAGCGACGCCGCGGCGGCTTCGCTCATCAGCGCCGGCATCAGTTCCGGAAGCACACCGACGAGCCGGCGGGCTCCGTCGAAGCGCTTCTGCCAATACGCCTTGTCGATGGTCGCGACCTCGACCTCGCGTCCGCGCCGCGGAGCGTGGATGAACCGGTTGTCGCCGACGTAGATGCCGACGTGCGAGTAGGCGAAGCGTCGCGTGTTGAAGAAGACGAGGTCGCCGGGTTTCAGGTCCGACATTCCGACTTTCTCGCCGATGCGGCTCATTTCCTTCGCCGAACGCGGCAGAGTGACGCCGGTGACCTGCTGGAATACGAACTGCACGAGCCCGCTGCAGTCGAGTCCGGATTCGGGGGTGGTGCCGCCCCAGCGATAGCGGATGCCGATCAGGTCGAGCGCCGACGAGGTCAGGTTCTGCGTCGTCCGCCATGCGCTCGCGGCCGCGTCGCGGACCGATACGGCAGCGGATTCGGCCAGCGAATGCCCCGGCGCGTCCTGCGCAGCGGCGAGCGGCGACAACGCGAACATCGCCGTCACGGTGACGGCGCCCGCGAAGAACCCTCGAACGTTTCGAAATCCGAACATCGCGCATTGTCGTCGATTCGGCACGTCGCCGCAATCCGGCCATCGGCCGGGTTCGCGGCGTCGTGGCGATGTGCAATCGTCGACCGATCCCGGATTTCGAAGCCCGCGTCGGCGATAAGCCTCGCCTATCCCGACGGCGTGCGCTTTTTTCTCGGCGACGCGAGGTCCCGGTCACGGGAATCCGCGCGAAGCCGCCGTGCCTCCTTGGGGTCGACCGCGAGCGGCCGCGTAAGCTCGATGCGGTCCCCCTCGGCAACCGGCGTATCGGGAGCAAGCTGTCGCCCGAAAACCGCGAAGCCGACCTGCGCGATGTCGATCCGGTGGCGTAGAGCGACGCCGGAGCGTGCGACGGCATCGGCGATCGTCGCTCCGGCGTCGACGGCCACCGGCACGACATCCTGCGCATCGGGCGTCGCCCAGACGACGGTCACGTTCATCTGCGGCCTGCGTCGAGCGCTTCGGCGCGGCGCACGAACGCATCGATGAAGGTGTTGGCGATGTGGCTGAACACGGGGCCGACGATCCGTTCGAGCAGGTGGGTCGTGAATTCGTAGGCGAGTTCGAACTCGATCTTGCACGCATCGGGAGCCAGCGCCAGGAATCGCCACTCGCCGTGAAGGTGGCGGAACGGGCCGTCCTTCAGGGTGACGACGATCGATTCCGGCGGCTGATTCGTGTTGTCCGTCGTGAAGTGCGCCTTGACCCCGTGATAGTCGATGTCCAGGCGCGCCGTCTTGCCTCCGTCGCGGGAATCGAGGATCTGCGCCCCGCCGCACCAGGGCAGGAACTCGGGATAGAGCTCGATCCGGTCGACGAGCTCGAACATCGAGGCGGCGCTGTAGGGGACGAGCACCGACTTTTTAACGCTCAGCATGGGCAGGTTGGTAAGATTGGGCTTCGCCGCAGGATAGGCGCTTCGGTCGCGCCGCGCCTGTCCTTCGTCTTGTCGCCCGCCGCCGGAGATTTCGGCTGCCGGCGGGCGGCCGCACGAGGATTCCGCTGCGCATGAGCATCGTCGACAACAGAAAAGCCTACCACGACTATTTCATCGAGGAGAAGTTCGAGGCCGGGATGGCGCTCGAAGGCTGGGAGGTGAAGGCGATCCGCGCGGGACGCGCGCAGCTGAAGGAAGCCTACGTCATCGTGAAGAACGGCGGCATCGCGTTGATCGGCGCGCATATCACGCCGCTCTCGACGGCCTCGACGCACATCCATCCCGACCCGACGCGGACGCGGGGCCTGTTGCTGCACAAGAGCGAGATCAACCGCCTCATCGGCCAGGTCGAACGCGCCGGCTACACGCTGGTCCCGCTCAACCTCCACTACAGCAAGGGGCGGGTCAAGCTCGACGTCGGGCTCGCCAAGGGCAAGAAGCAGTACGACAAGCGCGCGACGATCAAGGAGCGGGAATGGAATCGCGAGCAGCAACGTCTGATGCGCAACCGCACCGGCGGCTCGTGACCAGCGCGCCGGTCATGAGGCGGCCGGCGTCGCAGGCCATGATCGGTGCGGCGCGTCGGTCCGCGGTCGGGCGCGCGTCCGCCAGGGAGTCGACGACGCGTTGCCGGTGCCAGCGCGCGGCGACGGCGCCTCGGCGGCGACGGCAAGACGCTGACGGATGCCCGATGGCCGGCTCCCCGCTTTCCGGCGATCACCCGTTCGTGCGCGGCTTGCCGCCCACCGCGGCCAATCACCTGCCGCTGTCGCCGGTCTCGTTCCTCGAGCGCAGCGCGTTCATCTGGCCGGACAAGATTGCAGTCCGTCATGGGCGGGCCGCCTGGACCTACCGCGAGTTCGAGGCGCGCTGCCGCCGCCTCGCATCGGCGCTGGCCGGGCGCGGCATCGGGCGCGGCGACACGGTCGCGACCCTGGCGCCGAACGTGCCGGCGCAGCTGGAGGCGCACTACGCGGTTCCGGCGCTGGGCGCGATACTCAACGCGCTGAACTACCGCCTCGACGCGCCGTCGATCGCGTTCTGCCTCGAGCATGGCGACGCCAGGGCGCTGATCGTGGATTCCGAGTTCGCGCCCGTCGCCAGAGCCGCGCTCGCTCAGTCCGGCCGCGACCTGCTCGTCGTCGACGTCGACGATCCGGAAGGTCCGGCGGGCGAGCGGCTGGGATCGACGACCTACGAAGCCTTGCTGGCGGAGGGCGATCCGGCCTTCGCGTGGCCGGGACCGCTCGACGAGTGGGATTCGCTCGCGCTGCTCTACACGTCGGGCACGACGGGCGACCCGAAGGGCGTCGTCTACCATCATCGCGGCGCCTACCTCAATGCGCTCGGCAATGCGCTGGCCTTCGCGATGTCGCCGGCGACGGTCTACCTGTGGACCCTGCCGATGTTCCACTGCAACGGGTGGACCTACACCTGGGCGGTGACGGCGGTCGGCGGCACGCACGTCTGCCTGCGGCGCGTCGATCCGGCGGTCATCTTTCCGGCAATCCGCGACCACCGCGTCACCCACCTGTGCGGTGCTCCGATCGTGCTCAATCTGCTGGTGCATGCGCCGGAGGCCGTGAAGGTGGCGTTCGACCATGTCGTCGACGTCGCGACCGGCGGCGCCGCTCCGCCTTCCGCGGTGATCGAGGCGATGGAGCGGATGGGATTCCGCGTCACGCACCTGTATGGCCTCACCGAATCGTACGGTCCGGCCACGCTCTGCGCGCCGCAGGAGCATTGGAACGCGCTGGCGCCGGCCGACCGCGCACGGCAGATGGCGCGACAGGGCGTGCCGATGCCGACCCTCGCACAGGTGCGCGTGGCCGATCCCGGAACGCTCGTTCCGGTCGCGCGCGACGGGAAGACGATGGGCGAGGTGATGCTCCGCGGCAACACCGTGATGAAAGGCTATCTCAAGAACGAGCGACGCGACCGCCGCGGCGTTCGCCTCGGGCTGGTACCACACCGGCGATCTGGCGGTCTGGCATCCCGACAACTACATCGAGATCAAGGATCGCTCCAAGGACATCATCATCTCGGGCGGTGAGAACGTCAGCTCGCTCGAAATCGAGGAATGTCTCTATCGCCACCCGCAGGTGATGGAGGCCGCGGTCGTCGCTGCACCCCACCCGCGTCTGGGGCGAGACGCCCTGCGCTTTCGTCGCGCTCAGGCCGGGCGCGGATGGCGTGCGCGAGTCCGACATCATCGCCTGGTGCCGCAGCCACCTCGCGCATTTCAAGGCGCCGAAGCAGGTGGTTTTCGGCCCGCTGCCGAAGACGTCCACGGGCAAGATCCAGAAGTTCCTGTTGCGCGCGCGCGCGCGCGGCGACAGCGGCGAATCGCCGGCGTGAGCGCAGCGAATCCCGGCGTTGCCCCGAGGTGTCGGGGCGATGCCGTCAGGCCGGCATGGCGTGCAGGTCGTTCAGCAGCGCCTCGGCGGCGGCCGTGCCGCTGCGCGTGGCGGCTTCGAGCGTGGCGGGGAAATCCGCGTCGGTATAGTCGCCGGCCAGGTACATGCCCGGGGCGACTCGGCCGGCCGCTGGACGCGCGAGCCCGGGCGAGCAGGAATACGTCGCGCGGCGCTCGGCGATGACCCGCGACCACACGGGAAGCGGCCAGCGGTGCGCAAGCCGGCGCAGCTGGGCGTCCGCCAGATTCGCGAGCGCCGGCTGGTCCATCGCGTCGTGCGGGCCATTGGTGCTGATCACCACGGCGACGAGGCTTCGGGCGCCCTCCGGCGCCGACGTTCCCAGCGCCGCGCTGCGGTCGAACATCCATTGGCCGGGTGCATCGTCGAGCCGCATCACCGGCATCGGCAGGGACACCGGTTCCGCATAGGCGAGGTACGCCGTCGTGATCGACTCCCACGCGAATGCCGCGACCTGCGCCAGCGGCGCTTGCCAGCGGACCGCCGGCCGCCTCGTAGCCCAGCGTGGACGCCAGCTGGTGCGGACCGACCGCGACGACGACGCCATCGTAGTCTTCGCTGCCGGCAGCGGTGCCGATCGCGGCGCCCGCCGGTGCCCGCGTCACGGAGCGCACCGCGACTCCATGGCGGACTCCGCCGCCGTGGCGAGCGATGTAGCGCCCGGCTGCATCGGGAAACAACGCCGAGAGATCGATGGCCGGGACGAGAAAATCGCTGTTGCGCGCCGAGCCGGTGAATGCCTCGCGCACCACGTTGGCAAAGACCTGCGCCGACGCCGACTCGGGCGGCGTATTGAGCGCGGCGATGCACAGGGGTTCCCAGACAGCCGCCATGGCGCGCAGCGGCGTGCCGGCAAAGCATTGGGCGACCGACTGCGCAATGGGGGTACGGAAACATGCGCGCTGCAGCTGACGGAATCCGCCGATCAGCGCGCCGCGCTCGCGCCAGCCGAGGCCGCGCGCGGCGAGCATGCCGAGCGCCAGGTGCAGTGGCGCCGGGGCACGCCACGCCGTCAGCTCGACCGCCCCGGTCGAGGGAATCCCGAACGGGCGTATCGTCAGCGGCAGGCGGCGCAACAGCGGGTCGGACGGGACAGGGCGATGGACGCGCTCGATCAGGTCGAGCGTCTGCCGGTACGCTCCGATGAGCAGATGCTGGCCGTTGTCGAGCGCCATTCCGTCTAGCGACACGCGCCGTGCCCGGCCGCCCAGCGTCGGTCCCTGTTCGTACAGGGTCACCCGCACCCCCGATCGCGCGAGGGTCACCGCCGCTGCGCAGCCGGCCCACCCGCCACCGACGACGGCGACGCGCGCCGTGCCGCGCGCGTTCATCGGCTGGACGCCGGCGTCAATTCCGGCGAGCGGTCTTCCATGCGATCCAGAGCTTGCGCAGCGGCGTCAGGCTGATGCGGTGGTCGAGGACGTCGTACCCGTCGCGGGCGATTTCGTCGAGCAGCGCCCGGTAGATTGCCGCCATGATGAGTCCGGCCCGCTGGGCGTGGCGATCCTCGGGCGGGAGCGCGTCCAGCGCGCGGTCGTACCAGGCCTGGGCGCGTCGCACCTGCTCGGCCATCAGCGCCCGAAATCCATCGCTGCTTTCGCGCTTCAGCATTGCCGCGGCGGTGACGCCGTGCCGCGCGAGCTCGCTCTGAGGAAGATAGATGCGGCCGCGGTGCGCGTCTTCTCCGACGTCGCGGACGATGTTGGTGAGCTGGAAAGCAATGCCGAGATCACGCGCATAGCGGCGCGTCTCCGGATTCACGTAGCCGAAGATTTCCGCCGACAGCAGGCCGACGACCCCGGCAGCGCGGTGGCAATAGACCTCGAGATCGGCGAAGTCGAGGTAGCGGTTGCGCTCGAGGTCCATGGCCATGCCGTCGATCACGGCCTGAAAGTGCGCCTCGGGCAACCGGAACGCGGCGATGACGGGCTGCAGCGCGCGCGCGACGGGGTGTTGAGGGGCGCCGGAGAACGCGGCGCCGATCTCGAGTCGCCACCAGGCGAGCTTCGCGCGCGCCACGCCCGCGTCGGCAGTCTCGTCGACGACGTCGTCGACTTCGCGGCAGAACGCGTACAGCGCGGTGATCGCGCGGCGTCGCGGAGGCGGCAGGAACAGGAAGCTGTAGTAGAAGCTCGATCCGCTTCGTGCCGTCAGGCGCTGGCAGTATTCGTCTGGGGTCATGCCCCGGCTCCGGATACGCCGCGGCGCCGCGGGACGAGCGCGCGCCACGCGACGATCGCCCAGTCCGCGCGCGAGAGCCGGGGCCGGTGCCGAAAGACGTCGCCGCCGACGGCGTCGATGCGGTCGAGGATACGATGTCCGCCGGCGAGAACGCCGCGCAATTCCAGCGCGAGCCTCCACGGCAGTGCCTTCGCGAGCGGGCGGCCCGATTCCAGCAAAGCGCGCGTGCGCCCCGTCTGGAATCGGAGCAGAGCGCGCCATGCCGCATCGCACCGCGAATCCGCGATCTGCGGCGCATCGACCCCGAATCGCGCGAGGTCCTCGAGCGGGAGGTAAATGCGTCCGATGCGCCAGTCGATGGCGATGTCCTGCCAGAAATTCGCGAGCTGCAGCGCCGTGCAGATGGAATCGCTGTGTTCCTGAAGATCCGGGCCGGTGACGCGGTACAGGCGCAGGAGCAGCCGCCCGATCGGATTGGCCGATCGCCGTGAATAGCCGAGCAGGTCGGCGTAAGTCGCGTAGCGATGGGTCGTCACGTCCTGGCGGAACGCCGAGAGCAGATCGCGGAAGGGCGCGACGGGAAGTTCGAATGCGGCGATCACGGCGGCCAGTTCCGCGAAACGGTGCGCCGTCGGGCCGGCGACCGGCGGCGATGTCGTCGAGCGCGCGCTCGTACCGGTTCAGCGCCTCGAGCCGCGCCGCGGCCGGCGCGTCGCCCTCGTCGGCAATATCGTCCGCGGCGCGCGCGAATCGGTAGATCGCGATGACGGCGGGCCGCAGCGTCCGCGGCAGCAGCAACGAGGCGACGGGAAAATTTTCGTAATGGGCGACGGACATGCGTATCGGGGCGCAAGGCGCCGAATGGAACACATTTCCCCAGGAAAGGCCGATCCGCCGCCCAGCCTGCCGGTGGCGACGCGGTGACGATTCGACTATACTTATTCGTTCGGCGAAAGCGGCTGCGAAAGTGGCGGAATTGGTAGACGCACCGGCCTTAGGAGCCGGCGGGGCAGCCCATGGGGGTTCGAGTCCCCCCTTTCGCACCACGGATTCAAAATAGCAAGGAATCGAAGCGCATGCAAACCAGCCTAGAAACGATCTCCCAGCTCGAGCGCCGGCTGAATGTGGCGGTTCCGCTCGCGACGATCGAAAGCGAGGTCGAGAAGCGCCTCGCCCGGCTTGCGAAGAATGCGAAGGTACCCGGTTTCCGGCCCGGCAAGGTGCCGATGAAGATGGTCGTGCAGCAGTATGGCCCGCAGGTGCGCACCGAGGTCATCTCGGACACCGTGCAGGCGAGCTTCGCCGACGCGATAAGCGAGCAGAACGTCCGGGTTGCCGGTTATCCGCGCATCGAACCGCGGAAGGAATCGACGGCTCCCGACCATCTCGAGTTCTCGGCGATCTTCGAGGTGTATCCGGAAATCCGGATTGGCGACCTTGCGACGGTCGCCATCGAGCGCCCGGTGGCCGAGGTCGGCGATGCCGACGTCGAACAGACCATCGATGTGCTGCGCAAGCAGCGGGTCCGGTATGAACAGGTCGGCCGGGCTGCAGCCGCCGGCGATCGGGCGATCGCCGACTTCACCGGCCGGATCGACGGCGTCGAGTTTCCGGGTGGCCAGGCCAAGGACTTCGCCATCGTCCTCGGCGAGAGCCGGATGCTTCCCGAGTTCGAGGCGGCGGTCCTGGGAATGTCCGCCGACGAAACGAAGACGTTCGCGCTGACGTTTCCCGCCGATTACCACGGCAAGGAAGTCGCGGGCAAGCCGGCAGAGTTCACGCTGACGGTGAAGAGCGTTTCGGAGCCGCATCGGCCGCCGCTGGATGCCGCGTTCGCGACCGCATTCGGTATCGCCGACGGCAGCGTCGACGGTCTGCGGTCCGAGATCGCGGCCAATCTCAGGCTGGAACTCAAGCGCAAGATCGAGGCCAGGATCAAGGAGCAGGCGCTGGCCGGGCTGCGGCAGAAGGCCGAGCTGACCGTGCCGAAATCGCTGGTCGAACTCGAGGCGCAGAACATGGCGGGACGGATGGCCGCCGACCTGCGGCAGCAGGGCATGAAGCCCGAGGACATCAAGCTCAAGCCCGAAATGTTCCGCACCGGCGCCGAGGATCGCGTCGCGCTGGGACTCGTGCTGTCCGAAGTCGTGCGCACTCACGGGCTGCATGCGAAGCCGGAGCAGGTCAAGGCTCTGGTGCAGGAGGCCGCTCAGACCTACGAGCAGCCGGATGCGGTCGTGCGCTGGCACTACGAGAAGCCTGAGCGCCTGAACGAATTCGAGGCCATGGCCGTCGAGCGCAACGTCGTCGAATGGGTCGTCGCCAAGGCGCAGGTCGTCGACAAGCCGATGACCTTCGCCGACCTGATGGGACCGGCGCACGCGTGACCATCGATCGCCGCGTCCTCCGGTAGCACACAGCCGGTAGACGACAGAGCCCGCCCGCTTGCATCAGCGCGGGCCGCCCCCAACCTTGGTTCCGCAGACGTCCGGACCCGCGGCACCCGCACCTGACGACCCACTCCAACTACAATGCGACCTTCACGCGCAATCAACGAGGCCAAAATGACGCAACCCAGGGGCTTGGGCCTGATCCCAATGGTGATCGAGCAGAGCGGCCGCGGCGAGCGCGCGTACGATATCTACTCGCGGTTGCTGAAGGAGCGCGTCGTCTTCCTGGTGGGGCCGGTCGATGAAAACACCGCCAACCTGGTCGTGGCACAGATGCTGTTTCTCGAATCGGAGAACCCGGACAAGGACGTCAATTTCTACATCAATTCGCCGGGCGGCTCGATCGCCGCCGGAATGGCCATCTACGACACGATGCAGTTCATCAAGCCCGACGTCTCGACGCTCTGCGTGGGCATGGCGGCGTCGATGGGTGCCTTTCTGCTGGCGGCCGGCGCCAAGGGCAAGCGCTTCGCCCTGCCCAATTCGACGATCATGATCCACCAGCCGCTGGGCGGGTTCCAGGGGCAGGCATCGGACATCGAAATCCACGCCAAGTACATCCTGGCACTTCGCGAACGCCTCAACCGGCTGATGGCGGCTCATACCGGCAAGTCCATCGAGGCCGTGGCCCACGATACCGACCGTGACAATTTTCTCACCGCCGACGAGGCTCTCGCCTACGGCATGGTCGACAAAGTCTTGCAGAAGCGGGTCTAGGGCGGGTAAAGTGAATCCATCGCTTCCGCGCTCAGGCGCTTGATTGGCAAACGGGTTTGCCCGTTTGCCCCGACACTGATGGCCGAAAAACCCAACGGCGACAAGCTGCTCTACTGCTCCTTCTGCGGCAAGAGCCAGCACGAGGTGCGCAAGCTCATCGCGGGCCCGTCGGTGTTCATCTGCGACGAGTGCATCGAGCTCTGCAACGACATCATCCGCGAGGAAGGCACGTCGGCGGAGTCGACGCGCGCCGACAAGAGCAAGCTGCCGACCCCGCACGAGATTCGCCAGATCCTCGACCAGTACGTGATCGGCCAGGACCTCGCGAAAAAGATACTCTCCGTGGCGGTCTACAACCACTACAAGCGGCTGGAGACCGGAGGCAAGGACGACGAGGTCGAGCTTGCCAAGAGCAACATCCTGCTCATCGGGCCGACCGGCTCGGGAAAGACCCTGCTCGCGCAGACGCTGGCGCGCCTGCTCGACGTGCCCTTCGTCATCGCCGACGCGACGACGCTGACCGAAGCGGGCTACGTGGGCGAGGACGTCGAGAACATCATCCAGAAGCTGCTGCAGAAGTGCGACTACGACATCGAGAAGGCGCAGCGGGGCATCGTCTACATCGACGAAATCGACAAGATTTCGCGCAAGAGCGACAACCCGTCGATCACCCGCGACGTGTCCGGCGAAGGCGTCCAGCAGGCGCTGCTGAAGCTGATCGAGGGCACCATCGCGTCGGTGCCGCCGCAGGGCGGCCGCAAGCATCCGAACCAGGAATTCGTGCAGGTCGACACGACCAACATCCTTTTCGTCTGCGGCGGCGCCTTCGACGGGCTGGAGAAGATCGTTCGCCACCGCACCGCGAAGACGGGGATCGGGTTCGGGGCCGAAGTATCGAGCCCGGACGATCGCAAGGACATCAGCCTGCTGCTGCGCGATGCGGAACCGGAAGACCTGATCAAGTTCGGCCTGATCCCGGAATTCGTCGGCCGCCTGCCGGTGGTGGCCACGCTCGAGGAACTGGACGAGGCCGCGCTGATCCAGATCCTGGTCGAGCCGAAGAACGCGCTGATCAAGCAGTACCAGAAGATGTTCCGGATGGAAGCCGTCGAGCTCGAGATCCGTGAAGGGGCACTGCGCGCGATAGCAAGCAAGGCCCTCGCCCGCAAGACGGGCGCGCGCGGACTGCGGTCGATCCTCGAGCAGGTTCTTCTCGACGTGATGTACGACCTGCCGTCGCACAGCAATCTGGCCCGCGTCGTCGTCGACGAGGCGACCATCGCCAACGACGGCAAGCCGCTGCTGATGTTCGCCGAGCAGTCGAAGGTAGCCTCCGCCCACAACTAGCCGGTGCGCCCGCCCGGCCCCCGCCCGGTGCCCGCCTTGGCGCGCCTGGGGCACTTTAACCCGTTGAAGGCGAAGGTTCTTTCGGTCCGGATCGGGCGCCGCGCTTGACACCGGCGGTCGTCGGCCCCATTTTCCATTACGAACCCCTATCCCGAGGCTTGAATGGCCACTGAATCGACCCCCGCAATCGACATGACCGCGCTCCCGCTGCTGCCACTGCGCGATGTCGTCGTATTTCCGCACATGGTGATCCCGCTGTTCGTCGGCCGGCCGAAATCGATCAAGGCGCTCGACGTTGCGATGGACGCCGGCAAGCACATCCTGCTCGTCGCCCAGAAATCGGCGGCCAAGGACGACCCGGCGGCCGAGGACCTCTACGAGATCGGGAGCATCGCGACCGTGCTGCAGATGCTGAAGCTTCCCGACGGGACCGTGAAGGTGCTGGTCGAGGGTGCGCAGCGTGCGAGGCTCGACCAGGTCACCGACGAAGGCGACTACCTGTCGGCGGAAGCGACCGCGCTGTCCGGCGACGAAGGTCAGCCGCACGAAGTCGAGGCGATGCGCCGCGCGCTGCTGGCGCAATTCGACCAGTACGTGAAACTCAACAAGAAGATTCCGCCGGAGATCCTGACCTCGATGGCCGGGATCGACGACGGCGGGCGACTCGCCGACGCGATCGCCGCGCACCTCCCGCTCAAGCTCGAGCAGAAGCAGGAGATCCTCGAGATGAGCGACGTCGGCAAGCGCCTCGAGCACCTGCTGGGGCTGCTCGAGGGCGAGGTCGACATCCTGCAGGTCGAGAAGCGCATCCGCGGCCGCGTGAAGCGGCAGATGGAGAAGAGCCAGCGCGAGTACTACCTGAACGAGCAGGTGAAGGCCATCCAGAAGGAACTCGGCGAGGGCGACGAGAACGCCGACCTCGACGAAATGGAGAAGAAGATCAAGGCCGCGCGGATGTCCAAGGAGTCCGAGGCCAAGGCGTTGGCGGAATTCAAGAAGCTGAAGATGATGTCGCCGATGTCCGCCGAGGCGACCGTCGTGCGCAACTACATCGACACGCTGCTTGCGCTTCCGTGGCGCAAGAAGAGCAAGATCAGCAAGGATCTTGCCGCTGCCGTGAAGGTTCTCGACGCCGATCATTACGGCCTCGAAAAGGTCAAGGAGCGCATCGTCGAATACCTCGCCGTGCAGCAGCGCGTCGACAAGCTCAAGGGGCCGATCCTGTGCCTGGTCGGACCTCCCGGCGTCGGCAAGACATCGCTCGGACAGTCGATCGCGAAGGCGACGAACAGAAAATTCGTGCGGATGAGCCTGGGCGGCGTGCGCGACGAGGCCGAAATCCGTGGCCACCGCCGGACCTACATCGGCTCGATGCCCGGCAAGATCCTCCAGAACATGTCCAAGGTCGGCGTGCGCAACCCGCTGTTCCTGTTCGACGAAGTCGACAAGATGGGCATGGACTTCCGCGGCGATCCGTCGTCGGCGCTGCTCGAAGTGCTCGACCCCGAGCAGAACAGCACGTTCGTCGATCACTATGTCGAGGTCGAATACGACCTCTCCGACGTGATGTTCGTCGCGACCGCCAACACGATGAACATTCCGGCTCCGCTGCTCGACCGGATGGAAGTCATCCGGCTGTCGGGTTACACCGAGGACGAGAAAATCGCGATCGCGAAGCAATACCTGCTGCCGAAGCAGGTCAAGCTCAACGGACTGAAGCCCGCCGAGATCCACGTCGCCGAGAGCGCGCTGCGCGACATCGTCAGGTACTACACCCGCGAGGCGGGCGTGCGCAGCCTCGAGCGCGACATCAGCAAGATCTGCCGCAAGGTGGTGAAGGCTCTGCTGCTTCGCAAAAGCGAGGGCAAGGCCCGCCAGGCGAAAGGCCCGGTCGACGTCAGCTCGAAGAACCTGGACAAGTACCTCGGCGTGCGGCGGTACACCTACGGCATCGCCGAAAAGAAGAACCAGGTGGGCCAGGTCACCGGCCTCGCGTGGACGGAAGTGGGCGGCGACCTGCTGACGATCGAGGCGGTGGCGCTTCCGGGCAAGGGCAAGACCACGACGACCGGAAAATTGGGCGAGGTGATGAACGAATCCATCGCCGCCGCGCTGTCGGTGGTCCGGCATCGCTCGAAGACGCTGGGCATCGCTCCGGATTTCTACCAGAAGACCGACCTGCACATCCACCTGCCGGAAGGCGCGACGCCGAAGGACGGCCCGTCGGCCGGCGGAGCCATCGTCACGGCAATCGTGTCCGTCCTCACCGGCATCCCGGTGCGCGCGGACGTCGCGATGACCGGCGAGATCACGTTGCGCGGCGAGGTGCTGCCGATCGGCGGGCTGAAGGAAAAGCTGCTCGCCGCGGGTCGCGGTGGAATAAAGACCGTGCTGATCCCGGAAGAGAACGTGAAGGACCTGACCGAGATCCAGGACGAGATCAAGAATCGTCTCGAGATCCGGCCCGTGCGCTGGATCGAGCAGGTTCTCGAAGCGGCGCTCGAGCGGCAGCCGGCGCCGTTGCCGGAATCCGCGGAGGAAGCGGCCGCAGTTCCCCCGGCAGCAGTCGACGACAAGCCCGCACTCATCAAGCACTAGCCCTTTCCGGCGGCACCTCCGGGCGTGACGAGCGTCGCGCGCGGATGCCGGTGGCCGCCGCCGCGACGCGGCGGTGCCGCCGGACGCCGCATTCGCTTGACACCCGGAAATGGCGATTGCTATAAGCGATTTTCCGGTCCGGGTCGCTGCGACCCCGGCCGTCCCGGCGCCAGGTTCCCCGATGCGATCCCGTTCGGGGGGCGGCGCCGTCTTGACAAGGGGAACGTCCGTGAACAAGGCCGAACTGATCGATGCGATTGCCAGGCACGCCGACATTTCGAAGGCTGCCGCCGGGCGCGCGCTGGACGCTACCGTGAATTCGATCACCGGTTCGCTCAAGAAAGGCGATGTGGTCACGCTCGTGGGCTTCGGCTCCTTCTTTGTCGGAAAGCGGACCGCGCGCCAGGGGCGCAATCCGCGCACTGGCGCGGCAATTCGCATCCGCGCGGCGAAGGTCCCGAAGTTCCGCGCTGGCAAAGCGCTGAAGGATGCTGTAAACTGACCAGTTGTTCTTGATCGCTGCCGGGCGGTCATTCCGCGTGCGGTACGGCGCAGCGGGTGCTTAGCTCAGCTGGTAGAGCGTCGCCCTTACAAGGCGAATGTCGGCGGTTCGATCCCGTCAGCACCCACCAAGTGTCTGGCGACCCGGTTACGGAGCGGTAGTTCAGTTGGTTAGAATACCGGCCTGTCACGCCGGGGGTCGCGGGTTCGAGTCCCGTCCGCTCCGCCAACAGACGAAGGGCGAACGCGAGTTCGCCCTTTTTGATGTACCGCGTGTGAAGGTGGAGGCCCGAGGGGGCGCGACCCGGAACACACGGAAATTCGGCCGACATCGCGACGATGCGCGTTTCTCCTCCGTCGCCTGGACGCCGTCAACGGCGCCCGCGGAGTCCGCGGGTGCGCAAGCGAGTGCCGCCGCATGTTCGATCTGGTCGCCAAACACAAGCGCATCGTGCAGTTTGTCCTTGCGCTGATCACGCTTCCGTTCGCCTTCTTCGGGGTCGACTACTACTTTCGCAATACCGAAAGCGTGGGCGAGGTCGCCACCTTCGACGGGGGCAGGATCACGCAGGCGGAGTTCGCGCAATCGGTACGCGAGCAGCAGGAGATGCTTCTCCGCACCCAGCGCGGCGTCGATCCGGCGATCCTCGACAACCCGGAAGTTCGATTCAACATCCTGCAGCAGCTGATTCGCGAGCGGTTGCTGGAAAGGAAGGGCAGCGACCTTCACTTCGGAATTTCGAACACGCAGGTCTTCGACCGGATCACCACCGATCCTCGATTCCGCGACGGCGACAAATTCTCCCTCGAACGTTACAAGCAGCTGCTCGCCCAGGCGGGCATTCCGGAGCCGGCGTACGAGGAAGGCATTCGCAAGCAGCTTCTTTCGGAGAAGCTCGTCGACCCGATCGCCCGCGGCAATATCATTGCGAAGGCCGCCGGCGAGGGTTTCGTCACCCTGCTCGAACAGCAGCGCGAGGTTTCGACCGCCAGGTTCGACGCCGAGTCCTTCGTCAAGGACGTCAAGATCGACGATGCGGCGGTCAAGGCGTTCTACGAGGGCAACCAGGACGCCTTCAGGACGCCCGAGGAAATGAAATTCGAATACCTTGTGCTTACACCCGACGCGCTTCTGACGCAGGTCTCGATCGCGCCGGAGGAAGTCAAGGCGCAGTACACCGCCAACCTGAAGCAGTACGCCCAGGACGAGCAGCGCCAGGCCGCGCACATCCTCATCGCCGTCAAACCCGATGCCAGCGACTCCGAGAAAGCCGCGGCGAAGAAGAAGGCGGACGATATCTACGCCAAGGTCAAGGCGAACCCCGCGAAGTTCGGCGAACTCGCCAAGCAGTATTCGGAGGATCCGGGTTCCGCCGGGCAGGGTGGTGACCTCGGAAGCAACCCCCGCGGAACCATGGTGAAGGCCTTCGACGACGTCGTCTTCGCGATGAAGCCGGGGGACATCGCCCCGCCCGTGCAGTCGGAGTTCGGCTGGCACGTCATCCGGCTGAGCGGCGTCTCGGCCGCCAAGACGCGTTCGTTCGACGAGTCGAAGGCGCAGATCGAGAGCGACCTCGTCCGCCAGAAGGTGGCGCAGAAGTTCGCGGCGGCCGCCGACCAGTTCCAGAACCTGGTGTACGAACAGGCCGACACGCTTTCCGGCGCGGCCAAGGCGCTCAACCTCCACGTGCAGACCTCCGGCCTCGTCACCCGTGCCGACGCGCAAAAGCTTGCGTTCGGCAACGCCAAGGTCGTCCAGGCCCTGTTCAGCCCGGAATCGATTTCAGGAAAGCGCAATACCGACGCCATCGAAGTCGCGCCCAATACGCTGATGGCGGCCCGGGTCGTCGAATACAAGCCGGCGGCGCCGCGGCCGTTCGACGACGTCAAGGACGAAGTCCGCCGCCAGCTCGTCCGTCGGGCGGCGAGCGAAATGGCGCAGAAGCTGGGTCGCGAAAAGCTCGCCGTGCTCGAACGCGGCGGGAGCGACAAGGGCGCGGGTGTATCTTTCGACAAGCCCGTGATGGTGCAACGTAACCAGATGCAGCCGGGATTCTCGCCGGAAGCCCTGACGCGTGTCTTTCAGGTCGACGCGGCCAAGCTTCCGCAGTATGTCGGAACCGCCAATGAGCGCAGCGGGTTTACCATCTACCGGGTGACGAACGTCGTGGCGCCGCCGGTTGCGGATCCGGCGAAAATGGCCGCTGCGAGCGCCCGCGTCGGCGAAATGCAGAGCCGCGAACTGTTCGACGCCTACGTCTCGACGCTGAAGGCGAAGGCTGACGTCAAGGTCAACCAGTCGAACCTCGAGAAGAAGTGACCGATCGGCCCGGGAGCGGGCGGTTCGACCGCGCCGGCCCGGGACGTGCGCGCTGCCGCTGCGCGACGCCAGTCGACCGCGCCGGGTCATGCAGCATTGACGGGCCCGTCGTCGACGCTTTCGCCTGCGTCATGGAAGAACGGCGACCCTCGGGCCGCCGTTCATCACCGGATCCGAATCGTGACGACGATCAGGCGGCGCATTTTTCCCGGATCAATGCCTCGATCCGGCTGCGTTCCCGCGCTTTCATGCCCTCGTCCATATAGACCGGCTCGCCCTTTTCGTTGAATCGTTGCATCGGAACGCCGGAATCGAACATCCTGATCTGCCCCCGAGCCGAGGTGCAGGCCTCTTTCTGGGTAGCCTGGTCCTGGCGCGCTTTGTCGGCCTTCTGCTGGTCTTCGACGCGCTGCGTCTGCCGCTTTTTCAACTCGCCCTCCTGGTTCGCCATGGCCTTGACGGCCTCGGAATCGGAGGGAGCCACCGCCGCGTTGAAAACTTCGGATTTGACGTTGCCGGGGGGCGGCTGGTCGGAATAGCTGACGCGTCCGTTGGCATCGACCCATTTGTAGAGTGCCGATTCGGCGGCGCCGGGGATCAGCGCGAACACGAGTGCCGCGGCGGCAACCGTCGCCGGGAAGCGCCCGCGGTACAGGCGGCACGACAGTAATCGAGAACTGGGCATCGGCAGGGGCCGTTAGCGGTCCACGGCACATTTTTATGACATTGGCAAGGTAATCCAAAGCCAGCCCCGCGTCAATTGGCCACCGGCTGCGGTGCGGACGCCGGCTGCGCCGCGGGAAGCGACCCGGCCGGTTTAATCGACCTGCCGGCGCGGGTATAATCCGTTTTTGTACGCTGGAGAAACCCGCATGCGTGTCGTCCGGAAAGCGCTGACCTTCGACGACGTCCTGCTCGTTCCCGCGCATTCCCTCGTCGTTCCCCGCGACGTCAGTCTCGGAACCCGGCTCACCCGGGCCATCACCCTCAATATTCCGCTGATGTCGGCGGCGATGGACACGGTGACCGAGGCCAGGCTCGCCATCGCGATCGCCCAGGAGGGGGGGCTCGGCATCGTCCACAAGAACATGCCGCCGGCGCGGCAGGCCGCAGAGGTCGCCAAGGTCAAGCGGTTCGAGAGCGGGGTCGTGAAGGACCCGCTGACGGTCCCGCCGACCATGTCGGTGCGCGATGTCCTGACGCTGAAGCGCGCCAACCGATTCTCGGGCCTGCCGGTCGTCGAAGGCCGGAAAGTGGTCGGCATCGTGACCAACCGCGATCTCCGGTTCGAGACCAACCTCGATCAGCCCGTCGCCAACATCATGACCAAGGGCGACAAGCTGGTGACGGTGCCGGAGGGTGCGGATCTCGACCGCGCCAAGGAACTGATGCACCGGCACCGGCTCGAGCGCGTGCTGGTCGTGAACACAGCGATGGAATTGCGCGGCCTCATCACCGTCAAGGACATCCTCAAGGCCACCGAACACCCGCTCGCCTGCAAGGACGAGCACGGTCGGCTGCGCGTGGGCGCCGCCGTGGGTGTCGCCGCGGACAACGAGGAGCGCGTCGAGGCGCTGGTCGCCGCCGGTGTCGACGTGATCGTCGTCGACACCGCGCATGGGCATTCGCAGGGCGTGCTCGACCGGGTGCGATGGGTCAAGAGGAAATTCCCGCAGGTGCAGGTCATCGGCGGCAATATCGCGACGGCCGCCGGCGCGCGGGCGCTGATCGATCACGGAGCGGATGGCGTGAAGGTGGGCATCGGCCCGGGTTCGATCTGCACGACGCGGATCGTGGCGGGCGTCGGCGTGCCGCAGATTTCGGCCATTCAGGATGCGATGGAGGGAGCCGCAGCCCAGGGAATTCCGGCCATCGCCGACGGGGGAATCCGGTATTCGGGCGACATCGCCAAGGCCATCGCCGCGGGCGCGTCGGTCGTGATGCTGGGCAGCCTGTTTGCGGGGACCGAGGAATCGCCCGGTGAGATCGAGCTCTACCAGGGCCGGTCGTACAAGGGCTATCGCGGCATGGGCTCGCTGGGTGCGATGCAACAGGGCAGCTCCGACCGCTACTTCCAGGAGCTCGAGGCCGAGGGTGACACCGAAAAGCTGGTCCCCGAAGGAATCGAGGGCCGCGTGCCGTTCAAGGGCCCGCTCGTGAACGTGATCCATCAGTTGATGGGCGGCCTGCGCGCGGCGATGGGCTACTGCGGCTGCGGCACGGTGGACGAGCTGCGCACGCGCGCGGAGTTCGTCGAGATCACCTCGGCGGGCATCCGCGAGTCGCACGTTCACGACGTCCAGATCGTGAAGGAAGCCCCGAACTACCGGGTCGAATGACCGCCTGAGCCCCGGGGCCGGCACACGCCGGCCCTTTCGTCTGAACCGTTGTACCTGCCGAACGCGACGATGGCCGACACCCCCGCTTCCCCAGGGCACTCGAAGATCCTGATTCTGGACTTCGGCGCGCAGTACACGCAGTTGATCGCCCGCCGGCTGCGCGAGACCCACGTCTACTGCGAGATTCATCCTTTCGACGTCGGAGACGCCTTCATCCGCGACTTCGCGCCGAAGGGGATCGTGCTGTCCGGCGGTCCGAACAGCGTGACCGAAGGCGCGACGCCGCGCGCGCCCGACGCGGTCTGGACGCAGCGCGTGCCCGTACTCGGTATCTGCTATGGGATGCAGACGATGGCGGCGCAGCTGGGAGGCGCCGTCGAACCTGGCAGGGTCCGTGAATTCGGCTATGCGGAAGTTCGAGCCCACGGCCACTCGGCCCTGTTCAAGGGTATCGAAGACCGCAGCAATTCGGACGGGCACGGGCTGCTCGATGTCTGGATGAGCCATGGCGACAAGGTCACGTCGCTACCGCCCGGCTTCCGACTGACCGGCTCGTCGGCAGCGTGCGCCATAGCGGCGATGGCCGACGAGTCGCGGCGGTTCTACGCGGTCCAGTTCCATCCGGAGGTCACGCACACCCACAGGGCGCGGCGATTCTGTCCCGCTTCGCGCACGACATCTGCGGCTGCGGTCACGACTGGAACATGCCCGACTATGTCGAAGAAGCCGTTGCGCAGGATCCGTGGGCAGGTCGGCGACGAGGAGGTCATCCTCGGATTGTCGGGCGGAGTCGATTCGTCGGTCGCGGCGGCGCTTATCCACCGGGCGATCGGCGCGAAACTCACCTGCGTGTTCGTCGATCACGGATTGCTGCGCCTGAACGAGGCGGTGCAGGTGATGGAGACGTTCGCGCGCAACCTCGGCGTGCAGGTCCTCCACGTCGACGCCGCCGACGAGATGTACCGCGCGCTCGATGGAGTCGAAGATCCCGAACAGAAGCGCAAGATCATCGGACGCCTGTTCGTCGATGTCTTCCAGCGCGAGGCGGCGAGATTGCCCGACGCCCGCTGGCTCGCGCAGGGGACGATCTACCCCGACGTGATCGAATCCGCCGGCGCGAAGACCGGCAAGGCGCACAGCATCAAGTCGCACCACAACGTCGGCGGACTTCCCGAATCGCTGCACCTCAAGCTTCTCGAGCCATTGCGCGAACTGTTCAAGGACGAAGTGCGCGAACTCGGCCGGGCGCTCGGCCTGCCGCGCGAGATGGTGTTCCGGCATCCGTTTCCCGGTCCGGGCCTCGGCGTCCGGATCCTCGGCGCCGTCACGCGCCCGCACGCGGAGCTCCTCCGCCGGGCCGACGCGATCTTCATCGACGAGCTGCGCGCGGCGTGCGATGCCTCCGGAACGAGCTGGTACGACCTCACGGCGCAGGCGTTCGCGGTCTTCCTGCCGGTGCGCTCGGTCGGGGTGATGGGCGACGGACGCACCTACGAGTACGTCGTGGCGCTGCGCGCTGTGCAGACGACCGACTTCATGACCGCGCACTGCGCGCCGCTGCCGCACGAGCTGCTGGCGAAGATCTCCAACAGGATCATCAACGAGGTGCGCGGGATCAACCGGGTGACGTTCGACGTCTCGTCGAAGCCGCCGGCGACGATCGAATGGGAATGACGGTGGCCGGCGAAAACTCCTGGCTCGACGTCTTTCGTCGCCTGGCGACCCGGAGCGGGCTGTTGCCCGGCACGCTGTGCACGGGTCATCGCGAGTCATTCATGGTCGTCCTGGGTGCCGCGGCTATGGCCTTCGAATTCGGCCGCGACTATGATGAATTCGAGGTCAATGACCGGCTGAAGGTGTGGCTCGCCGGTCCCGGATCCATGCTGGCTACGGATCACGTTACGCTGCGCCGCTGGCTCGTAGATAGCGAAGTACTCGAGCGCGACGGCTATGGACGCGGGTATCGGCGCTGCGAGCCGCGCGACGAATGGTCGGCCGTGTCGGAGGCGCTTGCCGGCATCGATCTCGAAGCCGAGGCGCGTGCCGCGCGGGCTGCCGAGGCCGCGAATCGCGCCGAACGGAAGGCATTCTGGTCAGCACGCACGGACCGCGATGCATGACCGGACCAACATCGGCAGCGGCGCGCCGTGGGAACCGGTCGTCGGCTACTCGCGAGCCGTGCGCGTAGGCAACCAGGTGTGGGTGGCCGGCACGACCGCGACGGGGTCCGACGGAAGGATCGTCGGCCCCGGCGACGCCTACGCACAGACCCGGCAGGCGCTCGCCAACATCGCCACCGCACTCGAGCGCGCGGGCGCACGGGTCGAGGATGTCGTTCGCACCCGGATCTACGTGACCGACATCTCACGGTGGGAAGCGGTCGGCCGCGCCCACGGCGAGATGTTTGCCGCGATTCGACCGGCGACCACGATGGTCGAAGTCGCGCGGCTGATCGATCCCGCCATGCTGGTCGAGATCGAGGCCGACGCGGTGATTCCGGGCCCATGACCGCGACCGACGACTACGAGCGGATGGCCGAGGCGCTTGCGCTCGCCCGCGCGGCCGGGGAGCGCGGCGAAGTCCCGGTGGGCGCCATCGTGGTGAAGGACGGCGCGATCGTCGGCCGCGGCGGCAACGCGCCCATTGCCGGGAACGATCCGACGGCGCACGCCGAGATCGCAGCGCTGCGCGAAGCGGGGCGCTCGCTCGGCAACTATCGCCTTCCCGGCTGCGAACTCTTCGTGACTCTCGAGCCCTGCGCCATGTGCGCCGGCGCCATCATGCACGCGCGGATCGCGCGCCTGGTGTTCGGCGCGCCCGATCCGAAGACCGGCGCCTGCGGCTCCGTCGTCGACCTCTTCGGCGAGCCGCGGCTCAACCATCACACCGTTGTCGCGCGGGACGTGCGCGCAGCCGAATGCGGTAAGCTGCTCGCCGAATTCTTCGCTTCGCGCCGCTGATCCCGACTCCGTGAACTCCCGCTCCTACGGCATCGGCCTTTATGCTCCGTCGGGCTTCGTGACGCAGCCGGCGACGATCGGGCGCGCGATCGACCGGCTCGAGGCGCTCGGGCACCGCGTGGTCGTCGATCCCACCTGCACGTCGCGCTGGCAGCGCTTTTCGGCGGTCGACGACGAGAGGCTGGCCGCGGTGTCGCGCATGGCCGAGGACCCGCGCGTGGAGCTTGCCATCGCCGCCCGCGGCGGCTACGGCTGGTCGCGGCTGCTCGACCGGCTGGACTTCGCAGCGCTGGCCGCAACGCGCAAGCGCTGGATGGGTCACAGCGACTTCACCGCGTTCCAGTTGGCCGCGCTGGCACACGCCGGCATGACGACTTTCGCCGGGCCGATGGCGGCGTACGACTTCGGGGCCGAGACCGCGTGCGCCTACACGCTGGACCACTGCTGGAGATTGCTCGGCGGCGAGACCCACGACGTCGACTGCGCGCTCGACGGTCCCGACTTTTCCGGCGAGGGGACGCTCTGGGGCGGAAATCTCGCGCTCGTCGCGCACCTGATCGGCACACCGCATTTCCCGCGCATCGACGGGGGCATCCTGTTTCTCGAGGACATCGGCGAACATCCCTACCGCGTCGAGCGCATGCTCTACCAGCTCCATTTCGCGGGCGTGCTGGCACGGCAGCGCGCCGTTCTGCTCGGCGTCTTCAATGGCTACGACGCGGCGCCGAACGACAACGGCTACGACCTGGCCGCAATGGTCGCCCACCTGCGGTCCGGCTGCGGGGGGCATTTCTATACCGGGCTTCCGTTCGGGCATTGTCCGGAGAAGCTCACGCTACCCGTCGGCGGGCACTGCGCGATGACCGTTCGCGGCGGCAGGGCGCGGCTCGTGTTCAGCGACTACGGATGGTGACGGCGACGGAGCGGTTTCGCGTTAGGCTCGCCGTCTGGGACGACGACTGGTCGAAGCTGCGGTGCGGTCCGCCACGACGTTTTCGTCGTCGAACAGCGGGTGCCGGAAGCTCTCGAGTGGGACGGCATCGACCGCGACTGCCGCCACGCCCTGGCCGAGGATGCCGCCGGGCGGGCGATCGGTTGCGGGCGATTGCTCCCGGACGGCCACATCGGGCGCATGGCGGTGCGCGCCGAATGGCGGGGCCGCGGCGTCGGTGCGGCACTGCTCCTGCAGCTCGTCGAGCTGGCCCGGGCGGCCGGTCACGAGCGCGTCGTGCTCAATTCGCAGTCCCACGCCAGCCCGTTCTACGCGCGCCACGGGTTCGTCACCTCGGGGCCGGAATTCGAGGAGGCCGGAATCCCGCATCGCGAGATGCAGCGCCGGCTGCGCTGAACGGTGGCGGCCTTGCCGCCGCGTTGCGCGGTCGGCGCCCATGCTTCGCGGTCGAAGTCGTCGGGCGACGGAATTCACGCCATCCCGGCGAGCACGAACCGATGGTCCGAATCGCCGGCCGGCCGCCCCGAAGGATCGACGGTGCGTTCGATGAAGCGCGCGTCGCCGTCGCGAGCGATCGCGACGATGGTCGAGCAGCGTGTTCCATAGCCGCGGTCTTTCCCGACGATGAACGGCGAGGACAGCAGCCGCTCCCATTCGAGGGGCGCGCCCGTCGCGGGCAGCAGCGCGTCGGGCGTCGGCGTGGTGTCGCGAAGCAGCGCGAAGAGGGCTTCGACGTCGTCGCTGCCTCGTGCACACCATTCGCCGAAGGCCGCGCCGGCGCGCGCGACCTTGGGCCATGCGGCGCCCGGGGGGGCATTCGAGACCCCGTGGATGCCCGGCGCGAGCGGCGCGATCGCATCGGCGCGGTTGGACGCCCAGAATGCGCTCGTCGTATCGCCGGCGAGCAGGTTGAATCCGTTGTACGCCGAGGCGCTGCGCGCGGCGGCCGCGATGCTCTCAGCCGGCGCCGCGGTGTCGGCCAGGACCCGGGTGACCAGCGCGCCGCGCGAGGGTGCGCGGGGATCGTTGCGGCCGGGCTCACGGATGTTGGTCAGCAGCGCCCAGCGACCGGCCCGGGTGATGCCGAGCCAGGTGCCGCCGGCCGTGACATCGCGCCCGGCGAGCCAGCCCGCCTCCCACCAGGCGGCCGGCGCCGCGGGGCGCGCATGGTATTCGTCTCGGTTGGCGGCGATGACCAGCGCGTATTTCGGGTGCGCGGCCAGTGCCAGTACGGCCAGACACATCGTCGACCCTGGCGTCAGTGCCCTGGGCCGTTGCGGCCGCGTGGCGCCTCGGGCGCCGGAATTGCGTAGGGCAGGGCTATCGGCGTCAGCAGCGGACCGTCGGGCGACTGGAGGTGCAGCGCGCCCGATTCCCCCGCAGCGAGCTGGACGACGGCCAGCAGGTCGCATCCGCCTTCCGGTGCCGGCGCGGCATTGACGACGGTGCCACAGGGCGGCCCGTCCGCCGAAACGTCGAAAATTCGCGTCCCCGCGGCGATCGATGCCGCGTCGGCATGAAACGCGAACAATCGCTCCTTCTGCCGACCCAGGTACTGCATGCGCGCAATGATCTCCTGCCCCGTGTAGCAGCCCTTCCGGAAATTGATGCCCCCGAGCAGATCCCAGTTGGCCGTCTGCGCGACGAACTGGTCCTGCGTCGGTGCCGTGATCACCGGCACGCCGGCGCGAATCGTCAGCCACTGCCATACCGGGTACGGTGCGACGGGTGCGATCCGCTCCAGCAGGCCGCGTGTCGCCCGCGCGGCGGCGGCGGGCGCGACGACGACGTAACGCGGTCCCGGGAGGGCAAGTACGGTCGCGCCGCCGGCGCGCGTCACGCCGAAGGTCTTTTCTTCCGCGGCGAAGACCTCGATCAGCGCCCCCCCGGCCCCGGGGCCGCCGATCCCGAAACGTTCGGCTTCCATGGAGACGTCGGACAACGCCACCTTGGACCGCAGCACGTACATCGACAGCCGCTTGGCGATCGGCGCGGCGATGTCGGCCGGCAGCAGGACGCGGAAATCGTCGGCGTCTTCGCGCCAGATCACGAAATTGGCCAGCATCCTCCCCTTGGGTGAGTTGAAGCTGGAAAATTGGCAGATGTCCGGCGAGAGCCCGGTCACGTCGCTCGACAGCTGACCTTGCAGGAGTGTGGCGGCGTCGGGTCCGGCAATGGAAAGCACGGCGAGTGGGGCGAGGTCACAGACGACCGCCGCGTCGCGGGCCGCGTGCAGGGCGGAAGGGAGGTCGGCGGGCCGTGAAGCTGGAGTCATGGAGACCGTATCCGGCGAGGGCGGTGGGTCGGGGGGTGGCATGGTTGCGGGGACCGCCGGCGCGGCGTCGCGGCGGCCATGCCACCCCCGTGTCCGGACGGAAAATCCGTGCTAAAATTGAATGTTAGCTCGATCTGGCCAGGATTTTCCCGATTTCGGGGCTCCGGCGCTTCCGCGCCGCCAGGCCGGGCAATTCGCAGACCCGCGCAACTCAGGGTGCCCGATCCGGGGCCGGGAAGCAAACCCGTGCCGCTTTTCGAGCCGACATGCGGGTCGTGGTTCAACCCTGTCAGGAGTCATTGAATGTCCGTCACGATGCGTCAAATGCTGGAAGCCGGGGTCCACTTCGGCCACCAGACCCGATACTGGAACCCGAGAATGGCCGAATACATCTTCGGCCACCGCAACAAGATCCACATCGTCAACCTCGAAAAGACGATGCAGCTCTACCAGGAGGCGATGAACTACATTCGCCAGCTGGCCTCGAACAAGGGCACCGTGCTGTTCGTCGGCACCAAGCGCCAGGCGCGGGAAATCGTCGCCGAAGAAGCCCGCCGCTGCAGCATGCCGTACGTCGATGCCCGGTGGCTCGGCGGCATGCTGACGAACTTCAAGACCGTCAAGGCGTCGGTCAAGCGGCTGAAGGACCTCGAAGTCATGCGCGACGACGGGACCTTCGAAAAGATGAACAAGCGCGAGGCGCTGACCCTGCAGCGCGAAATGGAAAAACTGACCAAGAGCCTCGGCGGCATCAAGGAGATGAACGGGCTGCCCGATGCGCTGTTCGTCATCGACGTCGGGTATCACAAGATCGCGATCACCGAAGCGACCAAGCTCGGCATCCCGATCGTGGCGGTCGTGGATACGAATCACTCGCCGCTGGGCATTGCGCACGTGATCCCGGGCAACGACGATTCGAGTCGCGCGATCCGGCTCTACGCGCGCGGCGCGGCCGACGCCATCCTCGAAGGCAGGAGCCTGGTCATCCAGGAGATCGTGCAGGCGGGCGAGGAATTCGTCGAGGTTTCGGAAACCGCGGCCTGAAGCAGATTCCGGGGGCTGCGGCCCCCTTTTTGACCAGTGCGATCGGGAGCGCGCGGTTCGCGGGTTCGACGGCGGCAACTGGGTCACACGGAGCGACGACATGGCGGAAATTTCCGCGAGCATGGTGATGGAACTGCGGCAGCGGACCGGTCTGGGCATGATGGAATGCAAGAAGGCGCTGTCCGAGGCGGCCGGCGATCTCGTCAAGGCCGAGGATCTGCTGCGCATCCGGAGCGGGGCCAAGGCGAGCAAGGCCGCCAGCCGCGTCGCAGCCGAGGGGGTGATCGGCGCTCCACGTGTCGACGGACGCGAAAGTCCGCGCGCGATGGTCGAAGTCAACTGCGAAACCGATTTCGTCGCGAAGAACGATGATTTCCGCGGCATTTGCCGGAGAGGTCGCGAAACTCGTCGCTCGTCGATCCGTCACCGACGTCGCCGGGCTGTCAGTGCTCGACTCGCCTCCGGTGAATCCGTCGAGGCTCGCCGCGTGGCTCTGGTGCAGAAGATCGGCGAGAACACTGACCGTGCGACGCGTCGAGCGGCGGACCGCCACCGGCAGACTTGCTTCGTATGTGCACGCGAACGAAGATCGGCGTGCTGGTCGACGTCGTCGGCGGTGACGATGCCGTCGGCAAGGACCTCGCGATGCACGTCGCCGCCTGCAAGCCGACTGGCGGTGTCGCCGGGATCGAGGTGCCGGCCGAAGTGGTGGCGAAGCGAACGGACCATCGCCGCGGCGACGCGCGGCGGAGTCCGGCAAGCCGACGAACATCGTCGACAAGATGGTCGAAGGCGCGGTGGCGAAGTTCCTGGCCGAGGTCACGCTGCTCGCGCAGCCGTTCGTCAAGGGCGACGGCAAGGAGACGGTCGGAACGCTCGTGAAGGACCAGGGTGCAACGGTCAACGGATTCGTGCTGTTCGTCGTCGGTGAAGGCATCGAGAAGAAGAAAGGACGATTTCGCGGCCGAGGTCGCGGCGATGACGAAGGGACCCGGCGACATGCCGACCGCGCACTGAGCCGCGCCACGATCTGCACGTCCAACCCAATCCGGAGGCCACGCACATGAATCCGCCCGCTGCCGTCGTCGCTCCGATCGCCGCTGTCGCCAGTGCCCCCGCGGCGGCGAACGAGCCCGCTTACCGGCGCATCCTGCTCAAGCTGTCCGGCGAAGCGCTGATGGGCGAGGATGCCTACGGTATCAATCGCGAAGTCATCGATCGCATCGTCGCCGAGATCGCCGAGGTCGTGCGAATGGGCGTCGAAATCGCCGTGGTGATCGGCGGCGGCAACATCTTCCGCGGCGTGGCGCCCGGTGCCGCCGGCATGGACCGGGCGACCGCCGATTACATGGGCATGCTTGCGACGCTGATGAACGCCTTGGCGCTGCAGGACGCGCTGCGCCGTGCCGGCGTCGAGTCGCGCGTCCAGTCGGCGCTGCGGATCGATCAGGTCGCCGAGCCCTACATCCGGGGACGCGCACTGCGCCACCTCGAGGAGCGCAAGATCGTGATCTTCGCGGCCGGCACCGGCAATCCGTTCTTCACCACCGATACCGCCGCCGCGTTGCGCGGACGTGAAATGGGCGTGGACATCGTCCTCAAGGCAACCAAGGTCGACGGCGTCTATACGGCCGACCCCAACAAGGATCCGACGGCGAAGCGCTACGCCGAGCTGACCTTCGACGAGGCGATCGTCAAGAACCTCAAGGTGATGGATGCGACGGCGCTCGCCCTGTGCCGCGACCAGAACATGCTGCTCAAGGTCTTCTCGATCTTCGACCCCGGCGCGCTCAAGCGCGTCGTGCTTGGCGGAGCCGAAGGGACGCTGGTGCACTGCTAGCGCCGGGCCGTGCGCGGGCGCCGGGCGAAACGCCGCGGCCGACAATGCGCAAGACGCGACGGGACGCTCGGGAGAAACCATGATCGCTGACATCAAGAAGACCGCCGAACTGAAGATGGGGAAGTCGGTAGAGACGTTGAAGCACGACCTGGGAAAGGTCCGGACCGGTCGCGCGCACACCGGATTGCTCGACCACATCCAGGTCGACTATTACGGCACGCCGATGCCGATCAACCAGTGCGCGAACGTCACGCTGGCCGACGCCCGGACGATCACGGTGCAACCGTGGGAAAAGAAGCTGGTTCCGGCGATCGAGAAGGCGATCCGCGACTCCGACCTGGGCCTCAACCCGGCGACGTCGGGCGACCTGATACGTGTGCCGATGCCGGCGCTGACGGAGGAACGCCGGCGCGATCTCATCAAGGTCGTACGGCACGAAGCCGAGAACGCCCGCATCGCCGTGCGCAACGTGCGTCGCGACGCAAACGAGCACCTGAAGAAACTGCTGCGCGACCACGCGGTTGCCGAAGACGACGAGCGCCACGCGCAGGTCGATGTGCAGAAGCTCACCGACCGCTTCATTGCCGAGATCGACAAGACCCTGGCGGCGAAGGAAGCGGACCTGATGGCGGTCTGATGCGGGAGCCGGACGCGAATGGCGGAGCATGAGCCCGACCCGCGACGCAACCGGCACCGCTACGGCATCGCGACGCCGGCGCCGGTGATGTTCAAGAGCACCACTCGCGACATTCCCGAGGCGCGGTCGATTCCGCGACACGTCGCCATCATCATGGACGGCAACGGGCGCTGGGCGAAGCAGCGCCACCTGCCGCGCGTCGCCGGACACCGCAAGGGCGTCGAAGCCGTCCGCGCGATAGTCCGCGCCTGCATCGAGCGCGGCATCGCGTTTCTGACGCTGTTCGCTTTCTCCAGCGAGAACTGGAGGCGACCCGAGGACGAAGTGTCGATACTGATGGAACTCTTCCTGCGCGCGCTGGAGCAGGAAGTGGCAAAGCTCGACGAGAACGGCATTCGGCTGAAGGTGGTCGGGGATACGTCGCGTTTCGCGCCTCGCATCCGGGAGCTCATCGCGGCGGGCGAGGCGCTGACCGGCGGGCAACAGCGGGCTCACGCTTACGGTTGCGGCAAACTACGGCGGCCGCTGGGACATCGCCCAGGCTGCGCGCCGCTATTTCGCCACGCATCCCGACGCCCTGCGCGCCGAGGGCGATATCGCTCCCGATGTGCTGGATCCCTATTTCGCGATGGCCTACGCGCCCGAACCGGACCTGTTCATCCGCACCGGCGGCGAGCAGCGCATCTCGAACTTCCTGCTGTGGCAGCTCGCGTATACCGAACTCCACTTCAGCGAAACGCTGTGGCCGGATTTCGACGCGGCGGCCCTCGACGCCGCCATCGACTGGTATCGTCTGCGCGAGCGGCGCTATCGGCCGCACCAGCGAGCAGGTGCAGGACGCCGAGCGCGCGTGACGCGCCGCCGCGCTCCCCGCCGCCGATTCGATCCGCCGCTCTCCCGCGATGCTCTCGACGCGCATTCTCACCGCGCTCTTCCTGATTCCGCTGGTGCTCGCGGCCTTGTTCCTGCTGCCGCCGCAGGGCTGGGGGAGCGTCACCCTGGTGGCCTTCGCCGCCGCGTCGGTCGAGTGGTCCAATCTCGTCGGCTATTCCGGACGCGCGCGCGCGCTCTTCGTCGCCGGCACGCTGCTGATCGGATGCAATCTGCTGTTCTCGCCGGCGTCGGGATTCGCGCACGGCTGGCCGAGCGGGATCATCCTGGCCGCATGCGGTCCGGCGGCGGTGTTCTGGGCCTTCGGCGTTCCGTACTGGCTGCGCGTCAACCGCAAGCCGGCGCCCCGGCTGGCGATGGCGGTGCTCGGCTGGCTCGTACTCGTCGGCGCGTGGGTGGCGCTCGTCCAGCTGCAGGCGCAATCGCCCTGGCGGGTCCTTGCCGCGATGGCTGTCGTCTGGATCGCCGACACCGCGGCCTACTTTGCCGGACGCGCCTTCGGCAGGCGCAAGCTGGCACCGTCGATCAGTCCCGGGAAGACCTGGGAGGGTGTCTACGGCGCCCTGGCTGCGGTCGCGGCGTACGCGTTGGCGCTGGTGCCGTTCGCGCGCGCCGCCGGATACACGGGCGAAATCTCGGCGCTCGCCGTTGCCGCATGGATTGCCGTCGTCGTTGCCCTGGCGCTGCTGTCGATCGGCGGCGACCTTTTCGAATCGATGCTGAAGCGTCACGCCGGCGTGAAGGACAGCGGCCAGCTGTTGCCGGGCCACGGCGGCATCCTCGACCGCATCGACGCGCTGCTCGCGGCGATGCCGGTCGCGGCGCTGCTCGCGCTCGCGTTCCTGCGATGACGACGCGGCGCATCAGCCTGCTGGGGGCGACCGGGTCGGTCGGCGATTCGACGCTGGACGTCATCGCAAGACACCCCGAGCGGTTTTCCGTCGTCGCGCTCGCCGCCCACCGGCAGTGGGAAAAGCTCGCCGGCCTGTGCCAGCGCCACCGGCCCCAGCTCGCGGCGTTGCTCGATCCCGATGCCGCGCGGGCGCTGGAGCGTGCGCTGGCGGGGCAGGGCCTTCCGACCCGCGTGGTCGCCGGTGAGGCCGGAGTGCGCGCCGCGGCGTCGCTGCCGGAAGCGGACACGGTGTTGGCGGCGATCGTCGGGGCCGCGGGCCTCGCGCCCACACTCGCCGCCGCGCGCGCCGGCAAGCGCATCCTTCTTGCGAACAAGGAGGCGCTGGTCATCGGGCGGCGCCGTGTTCATGGCGGCGGTCGAGCAGGGCGGCGCCACGCTGCTGCCGATCGACAGCGAGCACAATGCAATCTTCCAATGCCTGCCGCCGCGCTATGCCCGCGATCCGGCGGCGGCCGGTGTGCGTCGGATCCTGCTCACCGCATCCGGCGGACCGTTCCGAACGCGCCCTCTCGCCGAACTCGCGACGGTCACGCCCGACGAGGCTTGCGCCCATCCGAACTGGGTGATGGGCCGGAAAATCAGCGTCGACTCGGCGACCATGATGAACAAGGGACTCGAGGTGATCGAGGCGCATTGGCTGTTCGGCGCCGCCCGCGAACAGATCGACGTGGTGATTCACCCGGAAAGCGTCATCCATTCACTGGTCGAATACGTTGATGGCAGCGTGCTTGCCCAGCTCGGCCATCCGGACATGCGCACGCCGATCGCGCAGGCTCTCGCCTACCCCGACCGGGTCGACGCCGGCGTCGCGGCCTTCGATCTGGCGAGGCTGGGCACGCTTGCCTTCGAGGCGCCCGACCACGCCCGGTTCCCCTGCCTCCAGCTTGCCTTCGGTGCGCTGGCCGCGGGCGGCACCGCGGCTGCGGTGCTCAGCGCCGCCAACGAAGTCGCCGTTGCCGCGTTCCTGGCCGGGCACATCCGCTACGTCGACATCGCTCCGGCATGCGCCGAGACGCTTGCCCGACTGCCGACGAGGCCGGTCGACGAGCTGGGCGATGCGCTGGCGGCCGATGCCGAGGCGCGCGTCGTCGCGCGCACGTGGCTGAAGCTTCCCGCTGCCGGGCCGTCGCCGCTCGCCGCCTGATGGATACCGCCCAGAAGCTGCTCGCCTTCCTCGTCGTGCTGGGGGTGCTCGTGGTGTTCCACGAGCTCGGCCACTACTGGGTGGCGCGCCTGTGCGGGGTCAAGGTCCTGCGGTTTTCCGTCGGCTTCGGCCGCGTGGTCTGGTCGCGCCGCCTGGGGCGCGACGGCACGGAATGGGCGGTGTCCGCGATTCCACTGGGCGGCTACGTGAAAATGGCCGACGAACGCGAAGGCGACGTTCCCGCGGCGGATCTCGATCGGGCATTCAACCGGCAGAGCGTCTGGAAACGGATCGCCATCGTCGCCGCCGGCCCGGTCGCCAACCTCGTGCTCGCGGTGCTGCTGTTCGCCGGCACGTACGCGGCCGGAATACCCGGCCAGCGCGCCGTGCTGGCGGCGCCTCCGGCGGGCACGCCCGCGGCGGTGGCCGGGGTGCGCGACGGCGACGTGGTCGTTGCCGTCGATGGCGGATCCGTTCGCAGCTGGCAGGACATGCGTTGGCTGATGCTGAGGGCGTCGGGGCACGCGGAAGTCGCGCTGACCATCGTGCGGCCGGACGGGTCTTCGGCAGCGCGCGTTCTGCCGCTTCCGCCGCTCGGCTCCGCCGACTGGGAGGGCAATTTCCTGCCGGTGCTCGGATTGCAGATCGACCTGGGCGCGCCGCTGGTCGACCAGGTGATCGACGGCAAGCCCGCGCAGCGCGCCGGCATCCGGGCGGGGGATCGCATCGTCGCCATCGATGGCGAGCGGGTGAACTCGCCCGCCGACGCGGCCAATCGCACCAATGCGAAACCCGGCGCGCCGGTCACGTTCCGGGTTGCGCGCGACGGCGGCGAGTTCGACGCGGCGCTGGTCACCGACGTCGTCGACCAGGCGGGCCGGCGAATCGGCGTCGCCGGGGTGCGCCTCAAGGTCGATCCGGCGGTGGCTGCACGCACGACGTTCACGGTTCGCTACGGCGTCGTCGATGCGCTGGGCCAGGGCGTGCGCAGGACATGGGAGCTCTCGGCGTTCACCCTGAAGATGCTGGGCCGCATCCTGACGGGCGACGCGTCGCTCAAGAACATCAGCGGCCCCATTACGATGGCCGACTACGCGGGGCAGTCCGCGCAGGCGGGCCTGCTCTCGTTCGTGGGCTATCTTGCGCTGATCAGCATCAGCCTCGGCGTCCTCAATCTGCTGCCGGTTCCGCTGTTGGATGGGGGGCATTTGCTGTATTATTTCGCGGAACTCATCAAGGGCAGTCCCGTTTCCGATCGCGCCTTCGAGGTCGGCCAGCGAATAGGCATGGCCGTGCTGGCGGTGTTGATGGCGCTGGCACTTTTCAATGACCTCTCCCGCTTGTTCTAGCACCGGCCGGCACGTCGCGCCCGCGACGGGCCGCGACAATCGCACTGCCGCGCGCCTGCGCCTGCTTCCCGCGCTCTGCGCCGCGCTGTTCGCGGTGTTCGCACCGCAGGTCGCATCCGCGTTCGACGCCTTCGTCGTCAAGGACATTCGCGTCGAGGGCGTGCAGCGCACCGAGGCCGGCACGGTCTTCTCGTACCTTCCGATCAAGGTCGGCGACCGGATCGACGACGAGAAGGCCGCGCAGGCGGTCAAGGCGCTGTTCGCGACCGGATTCTTCCGCGACGTGCGCCTGGAGGTACAGGACGGGGTGCTGCTGGTCGTGGTTCAGGAGCGGCCGACGATCAGCAAGGTCGAGCTGATCGGCAACAAGGAATTCGACACCGACACGCTGAAGAAGGCGCTGAAGGACATCGGCCTCGCGGAGGCGCGGATCTTCGATCGTTCGGCGCTCGATCGCGCCGAGCAGGAAATGAAGCGCCAGTACATCACCCGGGGCCGCTATGCCGCCAAGGTGACGACCACGGTGACGCCGCAGGATCGCAACCGCGTGGCGGTGAACTTCACGATCGAGGAAGGCGATGCGGCGAAGATCGCCCGGATCAATATCGTGGGCAACAAGGCGTTCACCGAATCGCAGCTTTTCGACCAGATGCAGCTCAGCACGCCGGGCTGGATGAGCTGGTACACGAAGAACGACCAGTACTCCAAGCAAAAGCTCTCGGCCGACCTCGAGGGGATTCGCAGCTTCTACCAGAATCGCGGATACCTCGAGTTCGACGTCGAGTCGACGCAGGTCTCGATCACGCCCGACAAGGAAGACATCTACATCACCGTCAACCTGAGCGAAGGCGGCCAATACAAGGTCTCGGACGTTCGCCTGGCCGGCGACCTGCCGGTGCCCGAATCCGAACTTGCGCGCCTGATCGCCATCCGCTCCGGAGACGTCTATTCGCGCGAACGCCTGCAGGCGACCGCGAAGGGCATCAGCGACCGGCTCGGCACCGAGGGCTACGCCTTCGCCAACGTCAACATCGTCCCCGAGGTCGACCGCGAGAAGCTGAGCGCGGCCTTCACCATCTTCGTCGATCCGGGTCGGCGCGTGTACATCCGCAAGATCAACATCAGCGGAAACGTGAAGACCCGCGACGACGTGATCCGGCGCGAAATGCGGCAGCTCGAGAGCGCGTGGTACGACGGCGCGCGGATCGAGCGATCGAAGGTCCGGATCAAGCGCCTCGGCTACTTCGAGGACGTCAATTTCGAGACGCCGCCCGTGCCGGGAACCACCGATCAGGCCGACGTCGACGTGACCGTGACCGAGAAGTCCACGGGCAATCTCTCCGCCGGCCTCGGCTACTCCAGCGCCGACGGCGTCGTGTTCAGCGGCTCGATATCGCAGCAGAACATACTCGGCACCGGCAACGCGCTGATCGTCGCGCTCAACACCAGCAAGGTCAATCGCACGATTTCCCTGGCCTTCACCGAGCCGTACTGGACGGTCGACGGGATCTCGCGCACTCTGGAGGTGTACCAGAAGAACACCGACCCGACGTCGCTGGCCGTGTCGCAGTACGCCTCGTCGACGCTGGGTGCCGCGGTCGGGTTCGGCGTGCCGATTTCCGAGACCGACACGGTCAATCTGGGGTTCCGGGTCGAGCACACGGATCTCACGCTCTACAGCAACAGCCCGCTGGTCTATTTCGCGTTCGTCAAGGAATTCGGGGCCACGACCAACAGCTACATCGTCTCGGGCGGCTGGTCGCGTGACACCCGCGACGACATCCTCTATCCTAATCGAGGCATCCTGCAGAGTCTGCTGGGCGAGGTGGGTTTGCCGTTCGGCGACCTGGCGTACTACAAAGCCAACTACCTGATTCAGTCGTTCTGGCCGGTCTACGGAGATTTCGTGCTGATGCTGCGCGGCGACGCCGGCTACGGTGACGGCTACGACGGCAAGCCGCTGCCCTTTTACAAGGCCTTGTACGCCGGCGGTGTAGGCTCGGTCCGCGGCTACCAGACCGCGTCGCTCGGGCCACAGGACATCTACGGCAATGCCACGGGCGGCAAGCGCAAGCTGGTGGGCAACGCGGAGTTGTACTATCCCGTGCTCAAGGGCGACAAGTCGGTCCGCGCCAGCGTGTTCTTCGACGTTGGCCAGATCTATATCGACGGCAAGGAACCGCCGGATCTGCCGGTGGAACTCGTGCAGATTCGCCGCGATGCCGACCTTCAGGGGTTCCGCTATTCGTGGGGCCTCGGTCTGGCGTGGAATTCGCCGATCGGTCCGTTGAAATTCAGCTATGCGCTTCCGATCAACAACAAGCCGCTCGACAAGATCCAACGCTTCCAGTTCCAGGTCGGCACCGTCTTCTGACCGGCCCGCAGGAAATTCGCAGGAGAGACCCGTGAAACGCAGCACCCACCGCATACTGGCGATCTTTCTGGCCGCCGCCACGCTGGCCGCAGCGAACGCCGCAACGGCCCAGGCGGGCGAGTACAAGATCGGCTTCGTCAACACCGAGCGCCTGTTCCGCGATGCCGCTCCGGCAAAGCGCGCGCAGCAGAAGCTCGAAAAAGAATTCGCGGCGCGCGACGCCGAGATCCAGAAGCTGAGCAAGCAGGTTCGCGACCTGCAGACGCAGCTCGAGAAGGACAGCGTCGCGATGGCCGAGCCCGAGCGCCGCAACAAGGAGCGCGATCTGGCCAACCTGTCCCGCGACCTGACGCGATCGCAGCGCGAGTTTCGCGAGGACCTGAACCTTCGCCGCAACGAGGAGCTGGCGAGCGTGCAGGACCGGGCGAACAAGGTGATCCAGACGATCGCCGAAGCCGAGAAATTCGACCTCATCATCCAGGATCCGGTCGTCTACGCGAGCCAGAAGATCGATATCACCGACAAGGTGATCAAGGCCCTTGCCGACAAGTGATCGGCCCCGGTGACGCACGGCGCGGTTGCCTCGCTCATGATTCTTTCCGAACTGGCAACCCGCGCGGAGGCGGCGCTCGAAGGTGACGGCGCCGTTCGCGTCGTCCGCGTCGCGTCGCTGGAGTCGGCCGGGCCCGGCGCGATCGCGTTTCTGTCGAATCCGAAATTCCGGGCGCGGCTCGCGCTGACCCGGGCTACGGCCGTGATCGTCACGCCGGACATGGCGGGACATACGCCTCTGCCGAAGCTGGTCAGCCGGAACCCCTATGCGACCTACGCCCGCGTCGCGGCGATCCTGCACCCGGCGGAGCGGGCCGTTCCCGGCGTCCACCCGACCGCTGTTGTCGCGGAGCATGCCCGCATTGCACCCTCGGCCGAAATCGGCGCCCACGCCGTCGTCGGCCACGGCGCGGTGATCGGAGAGCGCGTCCGGATCGGCGCCGGTTGCGCGATCGGCAGCGGCGCGACCCTCGGGGACGATGTGCTGCTGCACGCCAACGTCACCATCTACGATAGCTGCCTGATCGGGCCGCGAACGATCGTGCACAGCGGCGCGGTGATCGGCGCCGACGGTTTCGGGATGGCCGAGGACGAGGGACGCTGGCTCAAGATCCCTCAGCTCGGCCGGGTGGTCGTCGGCGCCGACGTGGAGATCGGAGCGAACACGACCATCGACCGGGGCGCGATCGACGATACGGTGGTCGAGGATGACGTCAAGCTCGACAACCAGATCCAGGTCGGGCACAACTGCCGCATCGGTGCGCATACGGCTATCGCCGGATGCACCGGCATCGCCGGCAGCACGCGAATTGGAAAGAACTGCAAGATCGGCGGGGCGGCGATGATCTCCGGGCACATCGACATCGCCGATGGCGTGGTGATTTCGGGCGGGACGCTGATCAGCGACTCCATCACCAGGCCCGGCGTCTACACCGCCACCTTTCCCGCGTTGCCACACCGCGAATGGCGGCAGGTGGCGTCGCAGCTGCGTCGTCTTCGCGACCTCGCCGACCGGGTTCGCGCGCTCGAAGGCAGGGCGCCCGCTGCCCACGATCCCCACCGGGAGTAGCGATGACAACCAGCAACGCGGGCGGCATGGACATCCTCGAAATCATGGAGTACCTGCCGCATCGCTATCCATTTCTTCTTGTCGACCGCGTCACCGAATTCGTGCCGGACAAATCCATTCGCGGCCTCAAGAACGTGACCATGAACGAGCCTTTCTTCCAGGGCCACTTTCCCGGCTACCCGGTGATGCCAGGCGTGCTGGTGATCGAGGCACTTGCCCAGATCGCGTCGATACTCGCGTGGAAGATGCTCGGCCTCACGCCGGGGGGCGGCGCGCTGATCTTCTTCGCCGGCATCGACAACGCCCGGTTCCGCCGGCAGGTGCTCCCCGGCGACCAGTTGATTCTCGAAGCCGAGGTGATGCGCCTGGTTCGCGGCATCGGCAAGTACCGGGTCCGCGCGATGGTCGGCGGCGAACTCGTCGCGGAGGCCGATCTGCTGGCGGCGCTGCGCCGTCCGCAGGAGACCGGGAAGGGCGCCTGACGACATGCCGCTCATCCACGCGACCGCGCTGGTCGATCCGAAGGCGGAGATTGCCGCGGACGTGGAGATTCGCGCGTATTCGGTCGTCGGCCCGCAGGTCAAGGTCGGTGCCGGGTCGGTCGTCGGGCCGCACGCCGTGCTGACCGGACGCACGACGATAGGCGAACGCAATCGGATCTGGCAGTTCACGTCGATCGGAGAGATTCCGCAGGACCGCAAGTACGGAGGCGAGCCGACGGCGACGGTCATCGGCGATGACAACGTGATCCGCGAATTCGTTTCGATCCACGCCGGTACGGCACAGGACCGCGGCATCACGACGATCGGCAATGGCAACCTGCTCCTCGCCTACGTGCATATCGCGCACGACTGCGTGGTGGGCAACTGCACGACGTTCTCGAACAACGCCCAGCTTGCCGGGCACGTGGTGGTCGGAGACTGGGCCGTCCTCGGCGGGTTCACCGGCGTCCACCAGTTCTGCCGCATCGGAGCCCACGCGATGATTGCCGGGGGGGCGATCGTGCTGCAGGACGTGCCGCCGTTCGTTACCGCCGCCGGCCATCCGGCCCGGCCCGCGGGGACCAACAACGAGGGACTGCGCCGGCGCGGATTCACTCCGGACGACATTCGTGCCGTGCGGCAGGCCTACAAGGCGATCTACCGCGAGGGCCTGTCGCTCGACGAGGCGAAGTCGGCGCTCGCGGCGTCAGCCGCGGCCACGCCGGCGCTGCTGCCGCTGGTCGAATTCCTGGCCGCGCCCGGCCGGGGCATCATCCGCTGAAACGCAGCCCGCGCCGATGACCCGCGCCGCTGCCGTTTCGCCCGGCGCCGTGACGATCGGCATCGTCGCCGGGGAAGCGTCCGGCGATGCCCTCGGCGCCACCTTGATTCGCGCGGTGCGCGAAAGAATGCCGCGCGTCCGATTTGCCGGAATCGCCGGGCCGAAGATGCAGGCTGCCGGCTGCGAGGTGTGGCACCCGCTCGAGGCGCTGTCGGTCCGCGGTTTCGTCGAGGTCGTCTCCCGGCTCCCCGAACTCGTTTCCATCCGGCGTGCCATGGCGCGGCGGCTGCTCGACGAACGCGTGCCGGTCTTCGTCGGCGTCGACGCCCCCGACTTCAACCTGGGCCTCGAGAAGCGGCTCAAGCGCGCCGGGGTGCGCACCGTGCACTTCGTAAGCCCGTCGGTATGGGCGTGGCGGCGCGAGCGCGTCGCCCGGATCGGAGGCGCGGTGGACCGGATGCTGGCGCTCTTCCCGTTCGAGCCGGCGATCTACGAGGAGGCGGGGGTTCCGGTGACCTTCGTCGGACATCCGCTCGCCCAGGAGGCCGCGATGCCCGGCGCCCGGCGCGAGGCGCGCGAGCAATTGAAGGTCGGCGCCACGCAGCCGGTGTTCGCGCTGCTGCCCGGCAGCCGCGCGTCCGAGCTCGACATGCACGCGAGTCTCGTGCTCGAAGCCGCCGCCGCGATTCATGCCGGGCGTCCGGATGCGCATTTCCTCGTCCCGCTGGCGACGCGGCCGACGCGCGAGCGATTCGAGGCGGCGCGGCACCGGCTGGGCCTGGAGTCGCTGCCGCTGACGCTCCTGTACGGGCACGCCACCGACGCGCTGCGGGCGGCCGACGTCGGGCTCGTGGCCTCGGGAACCGCCACGCTGGAAGCGGCGCTCGCCGGCTGCCCGCACGTGATCTTCTATCGCGTGACCGCGTTGACCGGGTACCTCGTCGGCCGACGGCTGCTCCTGCCGTGGGTCGGATTGCCCAACGTCATCGCCAATCGATTCGTCGTTCCGGAACTGCTGCAGTCCGACGCGACGGTCGAGAATCTGGCCCAGGCGGCGCAGAATCTCTATGACGATGTCGTCACCCGGCGTCGCCTGGAATCCCTGTTCGCCGGTTTTGCGGCGTCGTTGCGCGCCGATACCGGTGCGCTGGCGGCCGACGCCATCGCGGTCGAACTGCAGGCCGCGGGCGTCCGGTGCTGACCGCCGCTGCGGCACGACGCCTCGTCGCCGGCGTCGACGAGGCGGGGCGCGGTCCGCTGGCCGGGCCGGTGGTCGCGGCGGCCGTGATCCTCGATCCGAGGCGGCCCATCGCCGGTCTTCGCGATTCGAAACTGCTGTCGGCGGCACAGCGGGACCGCCTGGCCACGGCCATCCACGCCGGCGCGCTGGCATGGGCCGTCGGGCAGGCCGACGTCGCCGAAATCGACGAAATCAACATCCTGCAGGCAACTCTCCTCGCCATGCGGCGAGCGATCGCTGCGCTGCCGGTGGCGCCCGACGAAGCCTGGATCGACGGCAACCACTGCCCGGAACTCCCGTGCTTCGCGCGCGCCATCGTCAAGGGAGATCGCGACGTGATCGTGATATCGGCGGCTTCGATCCTCGCCAAGACCACGCGCGATGCGCTGTTGATCGAACTCGATCGCCGTCATCCCGGCTACGGCTTCGCGCGCAACAAGGGCTACGGCACGCCGGAACACCTAGCGGCACTCGCGAGGGCCGGACCCTGTCCCGAGCACCGCCGCAGCTTCGCCCCCGTCGCGCAGGCCGCTTTCCGGTTCTGATCGGCGAGGCGGGCGCCATCGCGGTCCGCGGATCGGGAAATCGCCGGCGATTCATGGGCGCGCCGCGCGCATCCCGTTCCCGCCGCGCCCGAGGCGCAGACGCGCAATGCGATCCCCGAGTGGGTTCGCGACTCGCCTGTGCACAGGTGCATCGTCGGCCGCTTGCAGGTAGGATCAGGTCCGTCGGCGCGTTGGCGCCATCGGCCGGCCACCCCGGCCATCGGTCGTCGACCGGGAAGGAGTATTCGATGATCCACTGCGTCCTGCACGATCCCTGCGACTCGGTCGCCGTCGTCGTCGTCGAAGGCGTCGAGGCCGGCGCGACGCTGACCGGACTCATCCTCGACGAGGACCGGACGATCACGCTGCCCTGCACCCAGGACATTCCCCTGGGCCACAAGGTCGCGCTGAAGGACCTCGCCGTCGGCGACACGGTGATCAAATACGGTGTCGACATTGGCAGGGTCGTCCAGCCGATCGGCAAGGGCCAGCATGCGCATGTCCACAACATCAGGACCAAGCGGTGGTGAATCTCTCCATGCGCTTCGCTGTTCCAGGTTGCGAACCCTGTGGCGCGAGCCTGCAAGCCGTTCGAGCGTCGCGCAACAGATGCGCTTGCACGACGCTCAACTGCACGCAGCCGCGCGGTGACGGCCGGAGCCGCTGGTCGCTCCTGATCGCGTAACGTCGATTCGCTGAACCGTATGCAAAACACCTTTCAGGGTTACCGCCGTGAGAACGGGCGCGTCGGCGTCCGCAACCACGTCCTGCTCCTGCCGGTCGATGACCTGTCGAATGCCGTGTGCGAGGCCGTCAGCCACAACGTCAAGGGAACCCTCGCGATTCCCCATCCTTACGGCCGACTCCAGTTCGGCGCCGACCTCGACCTGCATTTCCGCACGCTGATCGGCACCGGGGCCAACCCCAATGTCGCCGCGGTCGTCGTCGTCGGCATCGAAGACCAGTGGACGAAGAAGGTCGCCGAAGGCGTATCCGCGACCGGCAAGCCGGTGGCCGGATTCGGCATCGAGCTCCATGGCGACCATGACACGATCATGCGCGCGTCGAAGGCGGCCAAGGAGTTCGTGCAATGGGCGAGCGAGCGGCAGCGCAGCGCCTGCGCCCTCGACGAGCTGTGGATCTCGACCAAGTGCGGTGAATCGGATACCACGTCGGGCTGCGGCGCCAATCCGACGGTAGGCGATGCGTTCGACAAGCTCTACGCCGCCGGCTGCACGCTGCTCTTCGGCGAGACGACGGAGCTCACCGGCGGCGAGCACATCGTCGCCGCGCGGTGCCGCGACGACCGGGTTCGCGCCGAATTCATGGGCATGTTCGACCGCTACCAGGAGGTGATCAACCGCCACAAGACCAGCGACCTGTCGGATTCGCAGCCGACCAAGGGCAACATCGCCGGCGGACTCACGACCATAGAGGAGAAGGCGCTCGGCAACATCCAGAAGATCGGCAGGAAATGCATCGTCGACGGCGTCCTCGACAAGGCGGAGGCGCCGACCGGCGCCGGGCTGTGGTTCATGGACAGTTCGTCGGCCGCGGCGGAGATGGTCACTCTCTGCGCGGCGTCGGGCTTCGTCGTCCATTTCTTTCCCACCGGGCAGGGCAACGTGATCGGGAACCCGATCCTGCCGGTGATCAAGATCTGCGCCAATCCCCGGACGGTGCGCACGATGAGCGAGCACGTCGATGTCGACACGTCGGGCCTTCTGCAGAGGGAGATCACCATGAGCGAGGCAGGTGACCGCCTGCTCGACATGATGTTCCGCACCGCGAATGGCCGACTGACCGCCGCGGAGGCGCTGGGTCATCGCGAGTTCGTGCTGACGCGGCTCTATGAAAGCGCGTAGCGCCGCGGGAAGGGATCGAACTTCGGCGCACCGGCAGGCTGCCGCAGGGGCCCGGCACGGCATGCCGGAGCGGACGGCGTGCCGCGGTCCGGCCGAAACGCGACCCGCGCCCTTGACGGCGAAGGCGGTCGCGCCGAGTGCCGGAGCGCCTCGGGAGATTGCCATGGTCGTCCGCTGCACGCATGCCGATTCGCGACGGCGACCATGGTGACAGTCGCCACGTCGGTGACGCCTGCCGACCTGACAGCGCTGCCCGACCTCGCGGCGATACGCGAGGCGCATGCCAGGATCGCGGCACTCGTCCATCGCACGCCGGTGTTGACCTGCGCTGCGCTGGACGCCGAAACCGGCGCGCGCCTCTATTTCAAATGCGAGAACCTGCAGAAGGTTGGTGCGTTCAAGGCGCGGGGTGCGGCGAATGCGGTCTTCTCGCTCGACGACGACGAGTCCCGCAACGGCGTCGTCACGCACTCGTCGGGCAACCACGGCGCGGCGCTGGCATACGCCGCGCAGCGCCGGGGGATCGCGTCCTGGGTGGTGATGCCCGACGGCGCACCCTCGGTCAAGCAGGAGAACGTCCGCCGCTACGGCGCGACGATTCGCCTGTGCGCAGCGAACGTCGCCGCCCGCGAGAGCGCGTGCGCGGACGTGCAGCGTGAAACCGGCGCGCGGCTCGTGCATCCGTTCGACGATGCGCGGGTGATTGCCGGGCAGGGGACCGCGGTCCTCGAGCTCCTCGGCGAGATCCCCGGGCTCGATGCCGTCATCGCGCCGGTCGGCGGCGGGGGATTGCTCTCCGGCACCGCCATCGCGGCGACGGCGCTGCAGCCCGGGATCGAGGTCTACGGCGCCGAGCCCGTGAATGCCGACGACGCGGCCCGCGGATTCCGGTCCGGCACGATCGAGCCGCTGCCCGCCCTGACGACGATCGCCGACGGGCTGCGGACGACACTCTGTGCGCGGACGCTGACGGCCATCCGGAGCCACGTCGCGGGTATCGGCACGGCGCGCGAGGAGACTATCGTTCGTGCCATGCGCCTGATATGGGAACGCATGAAGCTCGTCGTCGAACCCTCGGCGGCGGTTCCGCTCGCCTGCCTGCTCGACGGGACGCTGGACGTTCGCGGCAGGCGCGTCGGCATCATCCTGTCGGGCGGCAACGTCGACCTCGACCATCTGCCCTGGCAGCAGTGAAGACCCTGGCGCGGCGGCGCGCGCCGCGCGACCGGACCGCGACGCGCCTCCGCTCGAAACCGATGAAGGAAAGATAGTGACCGACCACCTGCCGACTGCCGACTACCCGCGCTTCCATCTCGCCTTTCCGGTGACCGACCTCGACGAGGCGCGACGGTTCTACGGTCAATTTCTCGGTTGCGCCGAAGGCCGCGCCTCCGATGACTGGGTGGACTTCGACTTCCACGGCCACCAGATCGTCGCGCACAAGGTACCCGCGGCGGCGATGTCCGACCCGAAGAGCCTCGTCGATGGCCAGCAGGTTCCGGTTCGCCACTTCGGCGTGATCCTCGACCTGCCGGCGTGGGAAACCCTCGCCGCGCACCTCAAGGCGGCGGGTGTCGCATTCGTCATCGAGCCGTACGTGCGCTTTCGCGGCCTCCCCGGCGAGCAGGCGACGATGTTCTTCCTCGATCCGTTCGGCAACGCCCTGGAGTTCAAGGCGTTCGGCGACATCAACCGCCTGTTCGCGAAACAGATCTAGCCGTTGCGCGCGGTTGTCGGCGATGGCAGCAGCGCGGCGATTCGCCCGACAGGCCAAGCGGCGCCAACCCGGGGGCGGCGCAGCGGCGCCATCCACGGCGCAGTCCCTGGCGCGATGACGACGTTTTCACCGACCGATCTCGAAGCGCTCGCGGCCCGCGCGCTCGAACGCGCCGGCGCCCATACGGCAATGGCCGCCGCCACGGCCCGCGCGCTCGTCTACGCGGACGCCCGCGGACTGGTTTCGCACGGCGTGGCCCGCGTGCCGCAGTACGTGGCCCACCTGAAGAACGGACGGGCCGACGGAACCGCGACGCCCTCCATCATCGCCGCCCGTGGAGGGGCGGCGCTGGTCGACGCGCGCTGCGGCCTCGCGTACTCCGCCTGCGCGCTCGCCGTTCTCGAGGCGGCGCGGCGCGCGCGCAAATTCGGAGTGGCGTTCGTCGGCGTCGCCAACAGCCATCACTTCGGCGTCGCCGCGTTCCATCTCGAATCGCCGGCGATGGCGGGGCTCGTCGGGCTAGCGTTCGGCAATTCGCCGGCGGCGATGCCGGCGGCCGGCGGCCGGCGACCGCTGTTCGGCACCAATCCGATCGCCGCGATGTTTCCGCGCCGCGATGGACTGCCGCTCGTCGTCGACCTGTCGCTATCCGAGGTTGCGCGCGGCCGGCTGATGGTCGCGGCGAGCGAGGGCCGTGCCATTCCCGAAGGCTGGGCACTCGACCGGGAAGGCAAGGCGACGACCGATCCCGTCGCCGGCCTGGCCGGCTCGATGCTGCCGACGGGCGGGACCAAGGGCGCGATGCTGGCGCTGGTCGTCGAGCTGCTGGTGACGGCGCTGACCGGCGCCGCGCTCGGCTTCGAGGCGACCTCGTTCTTCGTCGACGAGGGCAACCGGCCGCGGATCGGCCAGGCGTTCCTGGTCGTGGATCCGGAGGCGCTGGCCGGCCGCTCCGCCTATCTGGAACGCGTCGAAGCGCTCGTCGCGGCGATGACCCAGGATGCCGAAGTCCGCCTGCCCGGTTACCGGCGACATGCGCTCGCGGCGCATGCGCGTGCCCACGGTATCGACATCCCGTCCGCGCTGGCCGAGCGGCTCGCAGCCCTCGCGGCGTAGCCGGCGATGCCCGATTTCTCGCCGTTCGCTATGCGCGCGCCGCCGCAATAGCCTCGCGCAAGGCATTGAACACGCCGGGGCCCGCGGCGATTGCCTCGTTGGTGCGCAGGAACTCGACGCCGCCGGCGAAGTCGCCGACGCGTCCGCCGGCCTCCCGGACGAGCAGGGCTCCGGCGGCGACATCCCAGGGATTGAGGCTCATGACAAAGAATCCGTCGAGCCGGCCCGCGGCGACGTAGGCCAGGTCGAGCGCGCACGCGCCGGCGCGGCGGATGCCGGCACAGCGCGTGACCAGCGAATTGAACAGCGGCAGGTAGCCCGGCATTTTCGGGCTCCCCGGGGCCGGAAGGACGGTACCGACCAGCGCGTGCTCCAGCGCCATGCAGCTCGATGTCCGCAGCTGCGCCTCGTTGAGCTGCGCGCCCTTGCCGCGAATGGCGGTGAACATTTCGTCATGCACCGGATCGAACACCACGGCATGCGTGATCTCGCTGCCGTGCGTCAGCGCGATGGAGACCGCATAGTACGGATAGCCGTGGACGAAATTCTCCGTGCCGTCGATCGGGTCGACGATCCACTTGAATCCGGCGCCTTCGCGCGCGCCGGCGATATGGCCGGATTCCTCGCCGAGAATCGCGTGCTCGGGAAACGCCGTTCGGATCGTCGCCACGATCGCATCCTCGACCTCGCTGTCCGTTGCCGTGACGATGTCACCGTGCTCCCTGGCGTGCGCCGGCAGGCGCTTGAGGTCGCGCGCGGCGTCGATGATGATCGAGCCGGCGCGCCGGGCGGCGCGGATGGCGACGGAAAGTACCGGATCATTGGTCATGGCGTGCGGGGCAGCTCGTGGATGTCACGGGGTTTCGCCGCGGCGAGCGCCTCGCGCTCGAGCAGCAGGTAGGTGCCCCAGGCGTTGATCCGGTTCGCCTGCTCGAATGCGGGCAGGCTCCGGTAGCGCGACCAGTCGGTCCGGGCATAAGCGTCGTCGAAGGATTCCAGCTCGTCGACCGCGCGGCGCATCGATTCGCGCAGGTACACGAGGTAGTCGCGCGTCAGCACAAGATCGCGGGCGACGTCGCTCGACGCGGGACCGTGGCCGGGGACGACGACCGAGGCGCCCGCGGCGACCATCTTGTCCATCGCCTTCAGCCAGCCGCGGCTGTCGGCGGTGCCGACGAAGGGCAGACGACCGGCGAAGATCAGGTCTCCGGCAAAGAGCGTGCGGTCGGGCAGCACGTACATCAGCAGATCCTCCGGCGAATGCGCGCCTTCCGAATAGAGCAGCCGGAAGGTGACGCCGCCGAGGCGGAAATCGGCGTCGCCGTCCAGCCAGACATCGGGAGCGACGAGGTGCGTGCTCGCGTCGACCCACGGGAAGAGATCGAGGCGCCGCTGTGCAAGTCGGTTCGCGGAATCGCCGGACGCGAGGTACTGCTGCGCGTTGCGATGCGCCCAGATTTCCGCTCCCGCGGCCTTGAAGGCCTGCAGCCCATAGACGTGGTCCGCGTGATAGTGGCTGACGACGACGCGCCTGACCGGCTGGCTCGTCACGCCGGCGATCGCCGCCAGCATGGCCCTGCCGAGCGCAGGGGTGCCCAGCGCATCGAAGACGACGACGCCGTCGCCGGTCACGACAAAGCCGGCGTTGGACATGAAACCCCTGTTCACCGTGCTGGCCGCGGCGGACTCGCCCTGGAAGAACCAGCAATGTTCCGACAATCGCTGCGGCGTGAGGACGATATCCGGATCCGCGCGTGCCGTGGCGACCGCAGCAAGCAGGGCCGCAGCCAGCGTCGACGCCAGGGCCAGCGCTGCAGTGCGCGAACTGGGCATTCCGGGGCGCATGTCGTGAGCCCAGCCTTACGGCCCACGGCCCGCGGTCCCGGATTCGGGCGGACGATATCGCGCCAGGAAATCGTGGTCGATCCGGTTTTTCCAGCGCCAGACCCAGGCGCCGTCCGCCTCCAGGGGCCCCCACGAGGCCACCGCATGGCGCGCGCCGGTGGTGATGATCGTCAGCATCCGGTGCTGCGGAGTGTAGCGCTGCAGCGGCTCCTGATGTGCCGCGTGGCGCAGGTTCGCGGCCAGCGGCGGCCCCTCGCGAACCGCGATGACGCCGGATTTCGGACGTCGATGCCCGTCCTGGCTGGCGCAGTCCCCGGCGGCGAACACGAACGGGTCCGACACCGACTGCAGCGACGCACTGACGCGGACAAAGCCGTCTTCGTCGCAGGCGAGGCCCGAGCGTGCGAGCCACGGCGCTGCCGCCGCCGCCGTCGCCCAGACGACGCGGTCGGCGGCGATGCGGCGGCCCGCCGCGGTGATGACGGCACCGTGCTCGACCGCGGCGGCGGCACTGCCCATGTGCAGCACGACGTCGCGGGCGACCAGCAATTTTCCGAACCGCTTGCGCACCGAAGGCATGTGCTGCGGCATCAGGTGGGGCTGGTCGGTGACCACGGCGAAGCGCGGCGCCTCCGCCCCCATCGACTGCACCAGCCGGTACTGCATCGCCAGCAGCATTTCGACGCCGCCCGCGCCTCCGCCGACGACGGCGATGGACCGCACGCGGCCGTCGATGGCGTCGGCCTCCAGCGCCGACCACGCCGCGAGATAGCGATCGATGGGCTTGATGCCTATGGCGTGCTCGCGCGCCCCGGGAACGGCCATTCCGGGTACCGATCCGATGTCGATGGACACCAGATCGAAGGGTTCGACGCTGCCCTCGGCAAGGCGGACGAGGCGCGTATAGAGGTCGAGTTCGACGACGTGATCGCACACGAGGCGCGCCTTCGCCCAGCGGACGAGCGCCGGCAGGTCGATGTGCGACTCGGCGAAACTGTAGTGTCCGGCGACCAGCCCCGGCAGCATCGCCGAATACGCCGCCAGGGCGGTGGGACTGATCAGCGCGAGCTCGATCGACGGGTCGGGCCGCAGCGCGAAACGTCGCAGCACTTCGATGTGGCTGTGGCCGGCGCCGATGAGCAGGATGCGTCGCTGCGACATCGCGCTCCTCAACCGACCTTGACGCGCAGCATCATTCCGCCATCCTCGTGCTCGAGGTTGTGGCAGTGAAACATGTAGATCTGCTCGCCCTTGAACGGATGGCGGAAATCGACGGCGATCCTCACCGATTCACCCGGCCAGACGAGCACCGTGTCGTTCCACCCGGTGTCGGTGGCGACGCGCCCCTGCGGATCGACCGCCAGCGCAGCGACCTGCTCCGGACTCGTTTCGCGTTCGAGCACGCGGAACTGGAAGCCGTGCAGGTGCATCGCGTGCGGCATGCTGGTGTGGTAGTTGCGAATCAGCCAGGTTTCCACAGCGGCGCGGGCAACGACAATCGGCGCTTCGTTCATGTCGAAGACGCGGTCGTTGATGCGCCACCGGCCTTTCGCGAAACCCAGCCGCAACGGACGCTCGCGCGCATTCGCGAAATCGATGCTCCCGGCCTTCGACAGCCGCGCAGGAAGGCTCCCGCGCCAGACTGCACGTTCGCGCACGCGCAGCGTCAGCAGGCGCCGCGGCGCACCGTCGGCCCAGGGCTCGCGCACAACCGGGGTACTCCCCGGCAGACTCGGGGAATGGGTATGAACGTGAACGTGGCCGGGCTCCGGCTCCGGCGTGGATGCCGACGGCGGATCGAAGTGCATCGGGTCGAAGGCACGGGTCTCGAGAACGATGGCTTCGCCGATGGGCGCGCCCGTGAGGTCGAGCAGGACATCGATGCGCGCTGCGGTCGCGAGAAAGCACTCGGTGCAGCGCAACGGCGACCCGAGCAGCCCGCCGTCGGTGCCCAGCAGGGTGAACGGAACGGGCCGCCCCGAGGCGTCGGCAAAGCCGAGCCGGTAGGTTCGGGAATTCGACGCATTGAGGATGCGGAAACGGTAGGGCCTCGATGCGACCTCGAGGTAGGGGTCGCTTCCGCCATTGACGGTTGCCGCATCGCCGAGGAAGCCGTGCTGGTGGTCGGCCGGGCCGGGAGCGTAGGCGGCGCCCGCGCGCCGGTCCTGGAGGATCAGCGGTATCTCCGTCACACCCCAGGCGACATCCAGCGCGGCGCGCAGCGCTCGATCTTCGCCGTCCTCGACCGCAATGAGCCCGAACAGGCCACGGTACGCTTGGCCGGCGGAGAGACCATGCGGATGCGGGTGATACCAATACAGTCCGGACCTCGCGCGAACGACGAAATCGTAGGCATAGCGCCCGCCGGGCTGAACGAGCACCGAGCCCGCGCCGTCGTTTGCCGTGTCGTTGGGAAGCCCGTGCCAGTGAACGATGGTCGGCTCGTCGAGCGCGCTCGCCAGAGTGATCCGCGCCCGCTCGCCCTGCTCGAATACCAGCGTCGGGTTGCTGAAGCTTCGGCCGCGGTGGCTTGCTGCGTAAGCCGTCGGCCATGGCGTATCGATCGCCGCCGTCGGGGCCGCGGCGAGCGTGAACGCCGCGCCGCGTGGCGCGAGACGGCCGAGCCAGCCGCTATCGCCGGGAACGAGGAGCCGTGTGCCGTCCGCCGGGCCGCACCAGTCGGTGGCGGGAGCAGCCGCGGGGTCGGAGAGCGCGCGGGGCGCCAGCGCGACCATGCCCAGCGCCCCGAGGGACTGGAACAGGCGCCGGCGGCCGGCAAGGAACGGAGGCATCGCTGACGATCAGGAATTTGATTGAACCCGTGAGCTTAACGGGTCGCACCGCCGCGGTCGAGCCGCCATTCGATCCACAGCCGGATGAATGCAACGCCGACGGATCGCGAGACGACTCCGGTGCCATGCGATTCGCGTCGAACGTGCGCCGAGCAGACCGGGTTCGCATCCGCCCCGCCGAAGTTCCGGCGTGTGGCGACGCCTGCAACCCGAGAATGTGCGGCCGCGGCTGCCGGCAGGCAGCGGCCAAGCTGCTGCGGCATGTCGCGTCAGCGAATCGCCACGCCCCACGGGAGTTCGCCGACCGCGATCTCCGCGATCTTGGTGTTCGTTTCGGTGTCGACCACCGCGACCGCATTCGAGCGGCCGCAGGCGACATACAGCTTCCTGCCATCCGGGGTCAGCGCCATGTTCCAGGGGCGCTTCCCGACCGCGATCCTGGCGACGATGGCGTTCGATGCCGTGTCGACGACCTGCACCGTGCCCTCGCCCCCGGAGGAGACGAAGACGCGCTTGCCATCCGGGTGCACGGTGATCCCGTTCGAGCGCTTTCCGGCCTTGATTCTCGCAATCACCTCGTGCGTCTTCGTGTCGAACACGTTGACCGTGTCGGCGTTTTCGGCGGCGACATAGGCGCGGCTGCCGTCGGGCAGGAAACCGATGCCGCGCGGACGATCGCCGACCTTCACCGATTTCACGACCTGGCCTTTCGCCACATTGACGATGTCGACCGAGTCGGCTTCCTCCGCGCTGACGTAGATCCACTTGCCGTCGGGACTCCATACCGCGTGTTCCGGATTCTTGCCCTTCATCCTGATCTTGCGGGCGACCTTCGCCGCGTCGAGGTCGACGATGACAATCTGGTCGTTTTCCTCGATGGCCGCCGCGATCCACTTGCCATCGGGCGACAGGTAGATCGCCTCGGGTGAATCGCCCAGCGGGACGCGGGCGATTTCGACGCCTTTGGCGGTATCGACGACCACCAGCGCATTGCCGGCCTGGTCGGAGAGATAGAGCCGCGCGCCATCGAGCGATATCGCGATCCCGCGGGGTTTTCCCCCCGTTTTCAGCGTCGCCGTCACCTTGTCGGTCGCCGTGTCGATCACCGAAACGCTCGCCGAGCCTTCGTTCGAGGCATAGGCGACCGGCGCGGCGAGCGCATGGATGTGGCCCAGCGCCGCGGCGGCGAGCGCGCAGGCTGCGAACAGCTGGTGCAATGGCATCGACTTCCTCCCGGGGCGCGATCGCGGCGCGCGGCCCGCTATCCCGGTCGCGCGCTCTCATTTATGCTACACGAATTCCCTTCAGCCCCACGACTGCGGCGCCAGGACATAAACCACGCCATGACCACGCCGCCAAGTCCCCGTTCGCATTGGCCATGGCGCCGCGCGGCCCACGCCGCCGTCACCGGACTTGACCAGGCGGCGACCGGGCTGTCGGCGCAGGACGCACCTCCCGCCAAGCTCGATCCGGTCGTCGTCACGGCTACGCGCACGGCGGAGCGGGCGTTCGACCTGCCGGTCGCGATCGACACCGTGACCGCCGACCAGATCCAGAACGGGCAGCTGCAGATCAACCTGTCGGAATCGCTTGCGCGCATTCCCGGCATGCATATCCAGAGTCGCTGGAACTACGCGCAGGATCTGCAGCTGTCGATGCGCGGATTCGGCGCCCGCGCCAATTTCGGTGTGCGCGGCGTGCGCCGCTACCAGGACAACATTCCGGCCTCGATGCCCGACGGCCAGGGCCAGACCGGCAGCTTCGGGACGTGGAACGCAATCGCGAAGACCGAAAGGCCAGGCGGGCGCGGTCAAATGCGTCGTCGCCTACAACGACTTCACGACCGACGGCTATCGAGACCACAGCGAAGCGCAGCGCGAACTCGGCAACCTCAGGCTGAAATTCGCCGTGGCGCCGGAGACCGCGGTCACCGTGATCGCGAATACGCTCTATCAGCCTGAAGCGCAGGATCCGCTGGGTCTCACGCGCGCGCAATGGGAGTCCGACCCGCAGCAGGCAGATCCGGCCGCCATCCGCTTCGACACGCGGAAGACCGTCCGCCAGACGCAGGGGGGCGCGACCATCGAGCAGCGGCTGGGCGCCGATGCCGACCTGCGGGTCACCGGCTATGGCGGGACGCGCGGGGTCCGCCAGTATCTGGCGCTCCCCGGCACCGGCGCGACGTCGTCCGGCGGGGTCACCGATCTCGAGCGCAGCTTCGGCGGCGTCGACGGGCGCTACGCTCGCCGCTTTTCACTGGTCGCGGGATGCCCGGCGACGCTGACGCTGGGCTGCAACTACGAATCGCAGCAGCGAGCACCGGCGCGGTTACGTCAACAACGACGGCACGCTGGGCGATCTGCGGCGCGACGAGGACGACAGCATCAGCAACACCGACGGCTACCTGCAGGTCGAATGCCTGCCGCTCGATGCGCTGTCGCTGCTCGCGGGCGGCGCTACAGCGACGTGCGCTTCACGCACCGCCGACCACTACGTCAACACCGCCAATCCCGGACGACAGCGGCAGCGCAGCTACAGTCACGGCAGCCCGGTGGTGGGCGTGGTCTGGCACGTCACCGGCAACGTCAACGTCTATGCCAACTACGGCCAGGGATTCGAGACGCCGACCTTCGCCGAGCTCGCGTACCGTCCGGTCGGCACCGGTCTCAACCTCGCGCTGCAGCCCGTCCGTCAGCAGCTCGGCCGAAATCGGTGTCAAGACGCTCCTCGGCAACGCGCAGCGCTTCAACGTCGCGGCGTTCGACGTCGAGACGTCCGACGAGATCGTCGTCAACGCCGCGACCGGCGGCCGCACGACCTACAAGAATGCCGCGAAGACGCGCCGGCGCGGCGTCGAGGCGGCGTGGGAGGGCAACCTCGGCGCCGGATTCGCGGGCAGCGTGGCGTACACGTACCTGTCGGCGAAATTCGCGGCCGATGCGACGACCGGCGTGCCGCCGCTGCCGGTGCCAGGGCGCCCTGCCGGGGCCCAGCGACCGCCTACGGCGAGCTGGCGTGGTCGTATCCGGCGGCGGCCGGGCTCTCGTCGCCGCGCTCGAGGTGCAATACGCGGGCAAGATGTACGTCAACGATCGCAATACCGACGCGGCGCCGGCCTACACGGTCGGCAATGCGCGGCTCGGCTTCGAGCAGCGTGCCGGACGCTGGCTGCTGCGCGAGTTCGTCCGGCTCAACAACTTCACCAACGTCAACTATGTGGGTTCGGTGATCGTCGGCGACACCAACGGCCGCTACTTCGAACCGTCGGCGCACGCCGCAATTTCCTGATCGGCGTGAGCGCCAATGCCAGCTTCTGACGCGAGCGCGCGCTACACGCGCACCGCGATTGTCCTGCACTGGCTGATCGCGCGTTCTCGTCATCGGCCAGTTCGCATGGGGCTGGTGGATGCAGGAGATCCCGAAGCAGCCGGTCCGGGGCCGCGTGTCGACGCGTTCAATCTGCACAAGTCGGTGGGCATGACGATCCTCGCGCTGATGCTGCTCCGCCTGGCGTGGCGGGTACGGCATCGGCCGCCGCTGCTCCCGGCGATGCCGCCGTGGCAGGCGCGCCTTGCACGCGGACACGCATGTCGCCCTTTACGCGGCTGCTGCTTCGTCCAGCCGCTCTCCGGCTATCTCGGCTCCGAATTCAGCGGGTATCCGGTCCGGTACTTCGGCATCACGCTGCCGGGCTGGTCCGGAAAGAACGTCGCGCTCAAGGAAATCCTGAGCGTGCGTGCACCTTGGCGTCGAGCTGGGCGATCGCGGCCGCTGATTGCGATGCATGTCGCCGGCGCGCTGAAGCACGCGCTCGTCGATCGCGACGGGCTGCTCGCGCGAATGGGAATCGGCAGGGGACGCTTGCGCTGAAGTGTCGATCCGCGCGGCCGGTACGCGCGGAACGGAGGCTCGTCACCCGGCGAGGCGAGCTCGCCTCGCCCGAAGCTACGAGTGTCGTTCGAGCAGTGCCGCGGCTTCGGCGTACTTGCCTTCGCGCGCCATGTCCAGCGCCGTCTTGCCGCGATTGTCCCGGAGTCGGCGCGTGCGCCGGCGTCGAGCAGGGCCTTGACCGTTGCGGTCCGGCCGTATCCTGCGGCCCACATGAGCGCGGTCAGGTCGTTGTCGTAGACCGCATTCGGGTCGACGCCCTTGGCGAGCAGCATCTGCACGATCTCCGTATGGCCTTCGCCGGCGGCGTAGGTCATGGCGTTCTTCTTCAGCCGATCCTCGCGCGTTGACGTCCGCGCCTCGCGCCAGCGAGCGTCGCCGACCATCTCCGTCTGACCGGCGTAGGCTGCGGCCATCAGCGGCGTCACGCCGTTCACGGCGGCGAGATTGACGTCGGTGCCCGGCATCGAGCATGGTCTTCGCCATGGACAAGGTCGTTCTTCTTGAGCGCGATGAGCAGTGCGGTCTCGCCGAGCCGATTGCGCGCGTTGGCCGCCGCACCGGCCTTGAGCTCGCGGTCGAGCGCCGCGGCGTCGGCGTTGCGCGCAGCGAGCAGCAGACGCGCGTTGACCGACAGATCCTGCTCGGCGGCAGAGGGCGCGTCGCCGGCCAGGCGGCGAGCGCGAGCGCGAGCACCGGCCACAGGAATTGCCTCAATTGCATCGTGGATCCTCCATCGCGATCTCGCAGGATCGGCGCGACATTGTTGCGGCGCACCATCGGCCGCCGATTTGCAACCGCAATCGCAATTGGACTATAACGCAAGTTGCGCGAAGGCGCCTCGACCCGTTGACCCGTCGCGCGATTGGCATTCCGGCGGACGCAAAACACGAATAGCAGGGAGGTGGCATGCGATCACGGGACCAGGCTGGCGGTAGGGGCCGCCATTGCCGCATTGGCGCTGGCTGGCGCCGGCGTTGCGACCGACAGGAAGTTCGGGCGGTGCGACGACGACGGCCAAGGCCATGACCGCAAGCCCGTCGGTATCGCAGGCGATGCTCGATGCAGCCGGCGGCGACGCCAAGAACTGGATCCACGCGAACGGCAGCTACGATCAGACGCGCTACTACCCCGGGCGCCAGATCAACGCCGGAAACGTCGGCAAGATGAAGCCGGCGTTCGTCTTCCAGACCGCCGTGCTGGAGTCGATGGAAACCGCGCCCATCGTCGTCGATGGCGTGATGTTCCTGACGACGTCGTTCAACCACGTCTACGCGATCGACGCCGTGACCGGCGAGGAATTCTGGCACTACAAGCACAAGCTCGGCCCGATCGTCACGGTCTGCTGCGGCAACAACAACCGCGGCGTCGCGATCGAAGGCGGCAAGCTGTTCATGGGCACGATCGACGCCAAGCTCGTCGCGCTCGACGCCAAGACCGGCAAGCTGCTGTGGGAAACGCAGATCGCCGATCCGGAAAAGGGCTACTCGGAAACGATGGCGCCGGCGGTCGTCGACGGCAAGGTGCTGATCGGCACCAACGGCGGCGAGTACGGCGTTCGCGGCTTCGTCAAGGCGTTCAACGCGGCCGACGGCAAGCTGCTGTGGACGTTCTACACGATCCCGGAGACGGGCCACGAAGGCGTGTGGGCCGTCAACGACGCGACCGGTCGCGACATGCACCGCGACATCGCCGCGGAAAAGAAGGCGCTTGCCGAAAAGGACGGCGAGTTCTACCAGACGCTGGGCGGCGGCGTGTGGATGACGCCGGCGATCGACAAGAAGACGCGCACCGTATTCTTCGTCGTCGGCAATCCGTCGCCGGACCTGTATGGCGCGATCCGTCCCGGCGACAACCTGTACACCGACTCGATGGTCGCCATCGATCTCGACAAGGGCACGTACAAGTGGCACTTCCAGTACGTCGCCCACGACGTCTGGGACCTGGACGCCGTCAGCCCGCCGATACTGACGCAGGCCAAGGACAAGGACGGCAAGATGGTCGACGTCGTCATTCACGGCGGCAAGACCGGTCACGTCTACGTCCACGAGCGCAACACCGGCAAGCTGATCCGGTTCTCGGAGGCGATGATCCCGCAGGAAAACATGTGGGTGCTGCCGACGAAGGCCGGGCGCGCGGATGCTGCCCGGTGCCAACGGCGGCGTCGAATGGTCGCCGATGGCGGTCAACCCGAAGACGCGGATGGCCTACGCCGCGAACCTGCACCAGCCGATGACCTACCACGTCGAGGAATCGCCGTATCCCGGCGGCAAGCTGTGGCTGGGCGGCGCGTTCAAGACGATTCCCGCCGAAGAACAGTGGGGCCGCCTGGTGGCCGTCAATCTCGACACCGGCAAGGTCGCCTGGGGCGTGAAGACGCCGCAGCCGCTCATCGGCGGCGTGCTCGCCACGGCCGGCGACATCGTCTTCAACGGCGAGGCGAACGGCTGGTTCAAGGCGTTCGACGCCAAGACCGGCAAGGAACTCTGGAAATACAACTGCGGCGCGGGCGTCAATGCGCCGGCCGTCTCCTACATGGTCGGCGGCAAGCAGTACGTCGCCGTCGCCGCCGGCGGCAACAACCAGATCGACGCCAAGCGCGGCAACAGCGTGTTCGTGTTCGCTCTGCCCTAGAGCGACCCGATTCCATGGCGGCCACACCGTTCGCGGGGTGGCCGCCTTTTTGTCGCCCGGTTCCCGGAATCCAACGATGCGTAGCTCGTTTTCAGCTCGGCGGCCGCCGCCATCCTCGCCGTCGCCGTCGCCGTCGCGCCCGCGGCGGCGCAGGACGATCCCGCGATTCGCCAGAAGGCCGAGGTGTGTTTCGCCTGCCACGGTCCGAACGGCAATTCGCAGAACCCGGACTATCCGATTCTCGCCGGTCAGTCGTGGCGCTACGTCTACATCCAGCTCAAGGACTTCAAGGAGGGCCGCCGCAGCGACCCGGTGATGTCGCCGATGACCGCCGACCTTTCCCGCGACGACATGATCGCGCTCGGCAATTTCTTCGCCGCGCAGAAGCAGCTCCCGATCGCATTCAAGGCCGACGGCGCGCGCGTCGAGGCGGGTCGGAAGACTTCCGATGCCGTGCTGTGTCCGATGTGCCACCTCGGCGGCTTCGTGGGGCAGAACGAAATTCCGCGCGTCGCCGGCCAGTATCCGCAGTACATCCGGAAGCAGCTGCAGGATTTCAAGGCGAAGCGGCGAACCAACGATGCCGGCAACATGACCAGCGTCGCCGGCGCGCTGTCCGACGACGACATCGAGAACCTGACGCACTACATCGCCAACCTCTAGCGGTGCGCCGCGTGGCGCGCATCCGCGGTTGTGCGCTGCAATGCGCGCACTTTTCCTGCGCCGGGCCCGCGCCTTCGATTGCCGATGCGGCGCGCGCGGACTATGATTTCGAACTGCCGCGGGCGTTCGTCTTCGCGCGGCGATTTCCGACGAAGGAGGCACGATGCCCGTAACGCTTTCGCTGACCGTCAATGGCAAGGCCGTCACCGCGGACATCGATCCGCGAACCTTGCTGGTCGAATTCCTGCGCAACAACCTCGGCCTCACGGGTACCCACGTCGGCTGCGACACGGGGCAGTGCGGCGCCTGCACCGTGCACGTCGACGGCGACGCGATCAAGGCGTGCACCATACTCGCCGCGCAGGCGCAGGGCAGCGCCGTGGCGACGATCGAGGGCCTCGCCGCAGCCGACGGCACGATGCACCCGATGCAGGCCGCGTTCAAGGAGTGCCATGGCCTGCAGTGCGGATTCTGCACGCCGGGGATGGTGATGAGCGCCATCGACCTCGTCAATCGCCACCCCAAGGCTTCCGAACAGACGATACGCGAGGAGCTCGAGGGCAACCTGTGCCGTTGCACCGGCTACCAGAACATCGTCAAGGCGGTGCAGCATGGCGCCGCGGCGATGGGAAAGTGACGGAGGAATCATGGGTGCAGCCGATCAAGGCGTGATGGGTCAGTCGGTCCGCCGCAAGGAGGACTACCGCTTCCTGACGGGCTCGGGGCAGTACACCGACGACGTCAATCCGCCGAACCACACGCATGCCTATTTCCTGCGCTCGCCGCACGCGCACGCCAGGATCCGCGGGACGGATACCGCCAAGGCGAAGGCCGCGCCGGGCGTCGTCGCGATCTTCACCGGCGCCGACCTCACCGGCGTCAACGGCCTTCCCTGCGGCTGGCTCATCACCGGCACCGACGGCAAGCCGATGAACGAGCCGCCGCACCCGGTGCTGGCGCAGGGCAAGGTGCGCTACGTCGGCGACGCGGTCGCGCTGGTGATCGCCGAAACGCCGCACCAGGCGAAGGACGCGGCGGAACTCATCGACGTCGACTACGACGTGCTGCCGGCCGTCGTCAACTGCGTCGATGCGCTGAAGCCGGGCGCGCCGCAGATCCACGACGCCGCTCCGGGCAACAGGTGCTACACCTGGGCGCTCGGCGACAAGGCCGCGGTCGATGCGGCGTTCGCCAGAGCGGCGCACGTGACGAAGCTCGACATCGTCAACAACCGGCTGATCCCGAATGCGATCGAGCCGCGCGCTGCCGTCGCGTCGTACAGCCGCGCCGACGACAGCTACACGCTCTACGTGGCCAACCAGAATCCACACGTCGAGCGCCTGCTGATGACCGCCTTCGTGCTCGGCCTGCCGGAACACAAGGTGCGGGTGATCGCGCCCGACGTCGGCGGCGGTTTCGGCTCGAAGATCTACCTCTACGCCGAAGAGACGGCCATGGTATGGGCGTCGAAGCGGGTGAACCGCCCGATCAAGTGGGCGGCGGAGCGCAGCGAGAGTTTTCTCTCCGACGCGCACGGCCGCGACCACGTCACCCATGCCGAGCTCGCCCTGGACAAGGACGGCAGGTTCCTGGCGATGCGCGTGCAGACGACGGCCGCGATGGGCGCGTACCTGTCGACGTTCAGCACCTGCATTCCGACGATCCTCTACGCGACGCTGCTCGCCGGGCAGTACACGACGCCGGCGATCTACGCCGAGGTGACGGCGTCGTTCACCAACACCGCGCCGGTCGACGCCTATCGCGGTGCGGGCCGGCCCGAGGCGACCTACGTCGTCGAGCGACTGGTGCACCAGGCGGGCGTCGACACCGGCATGGCACAGGACGAGATCCGCCGGCGCAACTTCATCCGCAGCTTTCCCTACCAGACACCTGTCGCGCTGTGCTACGACATCGGCAACTACGACCAGACGCTGGACGAAGCGAAGAAGATCGCCGACGTGGCCGGTTTTCCGGCGCGGAAAGCCGAGGCGGCGAAGCGCGGCATGCTGCGCGGGATCGGCTACGCATCGTACATCGAAGCCTGCGGACTCGCGCCTTCGAACGTGGCGGGCGCGCTGGGTGCGCGGGCGGGGCTGTTCGAAGCCGGCGAGGTCCGCGTGCATCCCACCGGCAGCGTGACCGTGTTCACCGGATCGCACAGCCACGGACAGGGACACGAAACGACCTTCGCGCAGGTCGTCGCGGCGAAGCTCGGCGTTCCCGTCGAGAACGTCGACGTCGTCCATGGCGACACCGGGCGCGTCCCCTTCGGGATGGGCACCTACGGTTCGCGCTCGCTCTCCGTCGGCGGCACCGCGATCGTCAAGGCGCTGGACAAGATCATCCTCAAGGGCCGCAAGATCGCCGCGCACCTGCTGGAAGCCGCCGAGGCCGACATCGAATTCAAGGACGGCAAGTTCACCGTCGCCGGCACGGACCGGAGCAAGACCTTCGGCGAAATCGCGCTGACCGCGTACGTTCCGCACAACTATCCGCTGGACAAGCTGGAGCCGGGCCTCGACGAGACGGCGTTCTACGACCCGACCAACTTCACCTACCCGGCGGGAACGCACATCTGCGAGGTCGAAATCGATCCCGAGACCGGCGTCGTGCAGGTGGCCGCGTTCAGCGCCTGCGACGACTTCGGCAACATCATCAATCCGATGATCGTCGAGGGGCAGGTCCACGGAGGCGTCGCGCAGGGCATCGGCCAGGCTCTGCTGGAGAGCTGCGTCTACGATGCCGAGAGCGGGCAGCTGCTCACGGGCAGCTACATGGATTACGCGATGCCGCGCGCCGACGATCTGCCTTCGTTCAAGGTCGGCACCAAGGTCACGCCCTGCACGCACAATCCGCTCGGGGTGAAGGGCTGCGGCGAAGCCGGCGCGATTGGCGCTCCGGCGGCATTGATGAACGCGGTGCACGATGCGCTGGCGGCGGCGGGGGTCAAGTACCTCGACATGCCGGCTTCCCCGCACCGGGTCTGGCAGGCGATCCACTCGGCGCGGCGGGCGTAGCGAGCGTCCCGGACGCGCCGGCCGGCGCGAGCGTGCCGGCGCATCGAAGAGATTCTGGACTAACGGAGGCACCAGACCATGTACGCATTCGAACTCGTTCGCGCGAAGACGGTTGCCGAGGCCGCGGGGGCGATCGGCAAGTCCGGCGGAAAGGCACTGGCCGGCGGGCAGAGCCTCGTCGGCGCGATGAAACTGCGCCTGGCGCAACCGGGCACGCTGGTCGATCTTTCGGGCATCGCCGAGCTGAAGGGGATTCGCAAGGAAGGCGACGCCATCGTCATCGGCGCGATGACGCGCCACGCCGAGGTAGCCGCCTCCGCGGTGGTCAAGGGCGCCATTCCGGTCCTCGCCAGGCTGGCGCAGGGCATCGGCGATCGGCAGGTGCGCAACATGGGAACGCTCGGCGGTTCGCTGGCGCACAACGATCCCGCCGCGGACTGGTCGGCCGCCGTTCTGGGGCTGGCGGCGACCGTGCACACCAACCGGCGCAAGATCGCCGCCGACGATTTCTTCAAGGGCATGTACGAGACCGCGCTCGCCCCCGACGAACTGATCACGGCGGTGAGCTTCCCGATTCCGAAAAAGGCGGCCTACGTGAAATTTCCGAATCCGGCTTCGCGATTTGCCCTGACGGGAGTATTCGTCGCGCAGGCCGGCGGCGGCACGCGCGTCGCGGTGACGGGCGCGGCGCCGAGCGTTTTCCGCGCCAAGGCCCTCGAAGACGCGCTCGCGAAGAGCTTCACTGCCGACGCGGCGAAGGCGGTCCGGATCGATGCGAAGGGACTCAGCAACGACCTGCATGCGTCGCCGGAATACCGCGCGCACCTGATTCCGGTGCTCGCGGCGCGAGCGGTGGCCGCCGCCGGCTGATCCGGCCCGATCTTGGTATGCTTCGGGTGGCGTCACGCCGACGCCACCCGATTTTTTTGCCCTCCCCGGAAGGCGCGATGCCAGCTTCCGCCCTGCCCACTTCGGTCGACGAGGTCGCCGCGCTGCTCGACCGGCACGACTACATCGCCGACCGCCGTCTCGCGACCAGCGTCTTCCTCGCGCTCAAGATGCGCCGCCCGCTGTTCCTCGAGGGCGAGGCCGGCGTCGGCAAGACCGAGATCGCCAAGGTGCTCGCCAGCGCGCTCGGCAAACGGCTCGTCCGGCTGCAATGCTACGAGGGCCTGGACATCTCGTCGGCGGTGTACGAATGGAACTACCCGCGCCAGATGATCGAGATCCGGCTGGCGGAAGGCAGCGGCCGACTGGACCGCGAGCAGATGGCGATCGACATCTTCACCGCGCCGTTCCTGCAGAAGCGGCCGATCCTCGAAGCCCTCGCGCCCGGGGACGGCGTGGCGCCCGTCCTGCTGATCGACGAACTCGACCGCACCGACGAGCCGTTCGAAGCCTACCTGCTGGAAGTGCTCGCCGAATTCCAGGTGACGATCCCCGAGCTCGGACCGATACGCGCCGAGACGCCGCCGGTCGTCGTGATCACCTCCAACCGCACGCGCGAGATCCACGACGCGATCAAGCGCCGCTGCCTGTACCACTGGGTCGGCTACCCCGATGCGCAGCGCGAGCTCGCCATCGTCCGGCGCAAGTGCCCGCAGGCGCCGGAATCGCTCGCCCGCGAGATCGTCGCCTTCACCCAGCGGCTGCGCGCGATGGACCTGTTCAAGGCGCCGGGCATCGCCGAGACGCTCGACTGGGCCGAGGCGCTGATCGCGCTCGACCGGGTCGCGCTCGATCCGCAGACGGTCGCCGATACCGCGGGCGTCCTGCTCAAGTATCAGGACGACGTGGGCGCGCTGGGCCCGGACGCCGTGGCGAGGCTCGTTGCCGAGGTGCAGGCCGAAGGGATCCGCCCATGACCCGGCGCACGGGGCTCGATGCGGCAGCGCTGGCGGGCGCCGCGCCATTGACGCCGAAGGGACGCCTGGCCGAGAACGTCGTCCATTTCGTCCGGGTGCTGCGCGCCGCGGGCATGCCGGTCGGCCCGGCGCGCACGCTGGCGGCCCTCGAAGCGGTCATGGCCGTCGGTCTCGCCCGCCGCGAGGATTTCCGGGCCGCGCTGGCCGCCGTGCTGGTTTCGCGGCACGAGCAGCTGCCGGTCTTCGAGCAGGCCTTCGATTTCTTCTGGCGCAACCCGCGGCTCCTCGAAAAGCTCATCGCGTCGCTGCTGCCCAGGGTCTACGGCCGCGGCGGCGAGGCCGAGGCCGAACCCGAGCTTCCGGCGCGGATCGCGCAGGCGATGCTGCCGCCTGCGGAGCCCGGGCTGCCCCGCGTCGACGAGGACGAAATCGAACTCGACGCGGCGTTCAGCGTGTCTCCGCGCGAAATCCTGCAGCGCAAGGACTTCGAAACGATGACCGCCGCCGAGCTCGCGACGGTGCGCGGCGTGCTGCGCAATCTCCGGCTGCCGCTGCCCGAGCTGCCGACGCGGCGGACGACGCCGGCATCGCGCGGGCACCGTGTCGATCTTCGCGCGACCATGCGCCGCGCCACGGGCGCCGCGGGCGACGCTCGCGCCGCTGTCCTGGCGGCAGCGTGTGCGACGGACGCCGCCGCTGGTCGTGCTCTGCGACATCTCCGGTTCGATGGACCGCTACGCGAGGATGCTGCTGCATTTCCTGCATGCGATCACCAACGACCGCGACCGCGTCCACGTGCTGCTTTTCGGGACGCGGCTCACCAACATCACCCGCCAGCTCAAGCATCGCGATGTCGACGTGGCGCTGGCGCGGGTGACGACGGCCGTGTCGGACTGGGCCGGCGGCACGCGGATCGGCGTCTGCCTGGAGGAATTCAACCGGCGCTGGTCGCGGCGGCTGCTGGGGCAGAACGCGGTCGTCCTGCTGATCAGCGACGGGCTCGACGCCGAAGGCGGGCGAGGGCCTCGGCGGCGCAGACCGAGCGCCTGCACAAATCCTGCCGGCGGCTGGTATGGCTCAATCCGCTGCTGCGCTACGAGGGCTTCGAGGCGCGGCCCGCGGGCATTCGCGCGATGCTGCCGCACGTCGATGATTTTCTTCCGGTGCACAATCTCGAGAGCCTGACGCAGCTGGCGGCGGCGCTCGACCGTCCGCAATCGCGCGGCGCGGTTCCGGCGCCCGGTCGGCGCGTCCCTGCTGAGGAGAGGCGGCCCATGGAAATGACCAGCACGCGCACGATTCCCGCGCCGGTGGCGATCGTCTGGGCGGCGCTCAACGACCCCGAGACGCTGAAGGGCTGCATCGCCGGCTGCGACGCGATCGAGCCGGACGGCGAGAGCGCGTACCGGATCGCACTGGCGGCCAAGGTCGGCCCGGTGTCGGCGAAATTCACCGGGCGCATGCAGCTCGCCGACGTCGATCCGCCGCACGGCTACACGCTGTCGTTCGACGGTCAGGGCGGGGCGGCGGGCTTTGCCAAGGGTGAAGCGAAGGTGTCGCTGGCCGCAGCGGAGAACGGCGCGGCGACCACGCTGTCGTACGTGGTGAAGGCGCAGGTCGGCGGCAAGATGGCGCAGATCGGCTCGCGGCTGGTGGACGGCGCGGCGCAAAAGCTCGCCGACGATTTCTTCGGGCGCTTCTCCGATGCGGTGGCGGCCGCCGCGGGCGTGGCGCCCGTCGTCCCGGCGCCGGTACCGCGCCGGTCGTGGGTGCGCTATGTCGCGATCGCGCTCATCCTCGGCATCGTGGCGTACCTGTTTTCACGCGTGGCAAGATAGCGTATTGCGGCCCGGGCGGAACGCCGCCGCAGCGCAGCCTGGAGCGCACCATGGACAGCGTCGATCTGGAAGTGCTGAAGCGTTGCGCGGAATGGCTCGCCGCGGGTCGCCGCGTGCTGCTGGTCACCGTCGTCAGGACCTGGGGCAGTTCGCCGCGGCCGCCGGGGGCGATGCTCGCGGTGCGCGACGACGGCGTGGTCGAGGGCTCGGTGTCGGGAGGGTGCATCGAGGACGACATCGTCGGCCGCGTCCGCCACGACGGCATGACGGCCACCCGGTGCGAAGCGGTGACCTATGGTGTATCGGCCGACGAGGCGCGCCGTTTCGGACTGCCCTGCGGCGGCACGATCCAGCTGGTCCTGGAGCCGCTGTCGCGTGCATCGGGCATCCCGGCGCTGCTCTCCGCGATCGAGGCCGGAACGCTCGTCGCGCGCCGCCTCGACCTCGCGACCGGCGCGGCGGCGCTGTCGCCGGCCGGCGCCGCCGACGGCCTCGGCTTCGACGGCAGGACGCTGACGACGATTCACGGACCGCGCTACCGGATGCTGGTGATCGGCGCGTCGCAGCTGTCGAAGTACCTGGCGCAGATGGCGCTGGGCCTCGACTACCAGGTCACCGTCTGCGACCCCCGCGCCGAATACGAGGGCACCTGGGATGTCGCCGGCGTTCCGCTGGTGACGACGATGCCCGACGATACCGTCACGGCGATGCGCATCGACGAGCGCTGCGCGGTGATCGCGCTGACGCACGATCCGAAGCTCGACGACATGGCGCTGATGGAAGCGCTGAAGTCGCCCGCGTTCTACGTCGGCGCGCTCGGCTCGCGCGCCAACAATGCCAAGCGCCGGGTCCGCCTCAGGGATCTCGACCTGACCGACGCCGAGATCGCGCGCCTGCACGGCCCGATCGGGCTCTACATCGGCAGCCGGACGCCGCCCGAAATCGCGGTATCGATCCTGGCCGAGATCACGGCGGTCAAGAACGGCGTCAAGCTGCCCGACATCGCGAACATCGCCGCCGCCAAGGAAGCGCTCGGCCCGTCGGTGGCCTGCGAGACGACCTAGCTGCGCGAGCGGCCGGCGTCACGCAGACGCCGCCTGAACCTGAATTATCGCGCCGGGTGGCAGCGGGCGGGCCGGAAACGGGGATGGCCAATGGCTTCGGCGTGCCAGCTTATCGTCGGTCGACGGTCCGCGGTATCGCTTTGTCGCCCAGCGCTTCCCAGCGCGCGAGATCCTGCGGCAGGTCGACGTCCCACAGCATCGGCAACTCCCGCCAGGTGGCGCGCTCCGCCGCCAGTCTCGATCGCGTCGCCGGCATGACGTCGGCAGTGCTCCAGGGGATGCCTTCGAAAATGTCCAGCGGCCGCGCGAGTCCGACCAGCACGTAGCCGCCGTCTTCGGCCGGAACCAGCACGGCGTCGCGGTCGGTCAGCGCCATTGCGGCTTGCGCCAGGACGTCGGCGTCGAGCACCGGGCAATCGGTGCCGATCAGCATCGCCGGCATGCCGCGCGCCAGCGCACGCATCAGCGCGTGGTGCATCCGCGCGCCGAGATCGCTGCCCTGCTGGGCCGCGAGTTCGACGCTGTGGCGATCGCGCCATGCCTCGAACGCCGGCCGTCCGGCATCCGGGTCGCAGCACAGCTCGACGCGCCCGACGATGCCCGCGGCGCGCGCCGCCACGGCCAGCGCCAGCGTCCGCTCGGCGAGCCGTTCGTGGACGCCCGCCGCGCGATCGGCGCCGATGGCGGCTGCGAGCCGCGTCTTGACGCTGCCGGGGACCGGCTCCTTGGCGAAGATCAGCAGCGTCGGCGGCTCCGGAACGACGTTGCACGGGCGCATCGACGCATAACGTTCGGCCAGTTGCGCGGGATCCACCCCGCGCCAGTACGCGTAGCGCAGCCGCCACATGGCAACGATCGTGCGCCATGCTCCGTGGCGTTCCCAGCGCCGTCCCGAGGTGACGATGCGCTCCCTGAGGCAGAGCGGTGGTCCGGCGGCGCGCTTGAGCGTCACCGAGAACGCGATGTCCTCCATCAGCGGTTGATCGGGGTACCCGCCGAGAGTCTCGAACAGCGCGCGCTCGACGAACAGGCCCTGATCACCGGTGGCGATGCCGGTCAGTCGCGAGCGGGCATTCATCGATCGCGGCGACGACCCCGAGCAGCGGCGACGCGCCCTCGATGGTGACGTCGAACCGTCCCCAGCGCCGGCCGCTGCGAGGAAATTCACGAAGCAGCGCGGCGCCGGCGGCGGAGGTCAGCAGCGAATCGGCGTGCAGAAACACCAGCACGTCGCCGGCGCGCGACGGCGGCGCCCGCATTCATCTGGCGGGCGCGCCCGCGAGGGGCGACGATGGCCCGGTCGGCCAGCGGGCGCGCGAGCGCGAGCGTCGCATCGCGCGCTGCCGCCGTCGACGACGATGACCTCGTGCCCGGCGGCGCGCAGCGGCTGCAGCGCGGCCAGCGTCGCGACGATCCGCCGCGCCTCGTCGAGCGCGGGAACGACGATCGACAGGCGCATGCGCGACCGCGTGCCGCCGCGGATCAGGCCAGCGCGCCGCCGCAGCTCGAGCCCTGCCCGGCGGTGCAGCCGTAGCAGTGGTCGGCCACGGCGATGGCCGCGCCGTCGAGAGCGATCCGGGCGAGATCGGTGACGTGCAGCCGGGACCGGCCGGCGACGGCGAGCGGGATGCCCAGCATCTGGTTGAAATCGCAGTCGTAGAGGTAGCCGCGCCAGTCGACGCTGACCAGCGAGCGGCACATCACGCCGTCGAGGTTCTCCGGCCGGTGCGCCGAGCGCAGAAGTTCCATGTAGCCCGCGAACTTGCCGCTGCGAGACCAGCGTCGAGCCGAAGCGCTTGATCGGCATGTTGGCGAGCGTGTAGAGCCGATTGAACACGATGCCGAAGTGCTGCGCGAGTTCGCGCTTGTAGTCGGCTTCGAGCGCCTGCTGCGCCGGCGGCAGCGCGGGGCCGTGCGGGTTGTAGACGAGGTTGAGCATCAGGCCGGCCGTCGGCCCTGCCGTAGCCCAGCGCATTCAGCTTCGCGAGCGCGAGGATCGACGAATCGAAGACGTGGTCGCCGCGCTGGCGATCGACGTTCTCGCGCGAGTAGCAGGGCAGCGATGCGGTCGACCTCGACGCCTGTTCGGCGCGAGGAACTCGGCGAGATCCTCGAAGCCCGGCTCGTTCAGGATCGTCAGGTTGCAGCGGTCGATGACGCGAACGCCGAGCTTGCGCGCTTCGACGACCAGGTGGCGAAAATGCGGATTCAGCTCCGGCGCGCCGCCGGTGAGATCGAGCGTCGCAATCCGCACGGCACCCAGCAGTGCCAGCACGTCGTCGACGGTTTCCCGCGTCATCATTTCGGTGCGATCGGGGCCGGCATTGACGTGGCAGTGCAGGCACGCCTGGTTGCAGCGGTAGCCGAGGTTGACCTGCAGCGTCTCGAGCGCGCGGCGGGCGAGCGCCGGAAAATCGGTGCGTTCGAGCAAGGGCAGCGTGGCGTGCATGGAGTCCCCTCAGGTCAGGGTGGCGTCGGCGCGCCGGGCGCCGGCGGGCGCGGCGATTTTCGGAGCAGCGCGGGAAGCAGCGCGAACAGGCCGAGCAGCGCCAGCGCACCCAGCGCCTCTCCGCGATACGAGCTGCGACGTCGATTCGATGCGGCCGAGCGCGCGGCCCAGGTTCACGTAGACGAACGTACCCGGAACGATCCCGATCAGCGTCGCCGCCACGTAGGTGCGCAGGCCGATGGTGGTGAACGCCGGCGCGAGATTGACAAGGAAGAACGGGAACAGCGGAACGAGGCGCAGGAACAGCAGGTAGCTGAAGGCGTTCGCCGCGAAGCCGGCGTTGATCCGCGCACCGAGTCGCCCCCATCCGCCGGCGCGCGGCGTCGGCGAAGAGGTAGCGCGCGGCGAGGAACACGACGGTCGCTCCGGCGGTCGCCGCCGCGACGACCAGCGCGGTGCCGACGAGCTTCCGAACAGGAATCCCATCGTCAGCGACATCACGGTCCCCACCGGCAGGCTGAACGAGACGGCGCCAGCGTAAGCGAGAAAGGCGAGCGACGAGCGCCGGCAGGATAGTGCTGTTCGGTGAATGCGAGCAGCGCGTCGCGGTTGGCCTTGACGGCGTCGAGGTCGACGTAGCGCTGCGCGCCGGAGGCGAAGAAAACGACGACAGCGCCGGCAAAGACGGCGAGGATCGCCAGTCGGGTCGCCGTGCCGCCGCCGCGCGCTGCCGCCGGACGGCCGCTCATGCCCGGGCGCCCTGCAAGCCGAAGATCCGCTGGATCCAGCGCTTCGATGCCGGCGTGAGGCCTTCCTTCAGCCGCTGGTCGGCCACGCGGCGGTTGATCTGCGCGAACGTCGGATAGGCATGGATGGCGTTCGACAGATCCTTGGCGCGCAGGCCCTTCGCCATCGCCAGCGCGTACTCGGCGATCAGCTCGCCCGGCGTGCGGGCCGACGATCGCGGCGCCCAGCAGCTTGCCCCTGCGATCGGTGATGATCTTGGCGAAGCCTTCGCCTTCGCCGTCGGTGCGCGCGCGGTCGAGTTCGTCGAAGGCGAACCGGTAGACGCGGTAGTGCGGCGCCGCAATTGCGCGCCTCGTTCCTCGGACAGGCCCACGCGCGCGAGCTCGGGATCGGTGAACGTGCACCACGGGACGATCGGGCGACGGCTTCACCCATTGCATGCGGAAGATCGCGTTGCGCAGGACGACGCCGGCGTGATGCTCGGCGAGGTGCGTGAACATGAGGCCGCCGGCGGCGTCGCCGATCACGTAGACGGAGCGATTGGTCGTGCGCAGACCTTCGACGACAACGATGCGTCCGTGCTCGACGCGGACGTCCGCGGCGTCGAGGCCGAGGCCCTCGATATTGGCGCTGCGGCCCGCGGCGAGCAGCAGGTGCGTCGCGGCGAGCGATCGCTCGGCGTGCCGTCGGCGCGCGCACGGTCACCCGGACGTCGCCCGCCCGGCCGTCGAATCCCAGGATCGAGGCGCCGAGATGGTGGCGCACGCCTTCGGCGCGTCAGCTGCTTCATCACCACCGCCGCGAGGTCGGCGTCCTCGCGCGGCAGGATGCTGCGGCGCGATGTCGACGACCGTGACCTCGCTGCCGAGCCGCCGGAACGCCTGCGCCATTTCGCATGCCGACGGGACCGCCGCCGATCACGAGCAGCGCCGGCACCGGCTCGCGCAGGTCGAACACCGTCTCGTTGGTGAGATAGGGTGTCGCGTCGATGCCCGGCAGTCGGCGGCACGCTCGGGCCGCGATCCGGTGGCGATCACGAACGTGCGTGCCGTGAGGCGGCGGCCGTTCACTTCGAAGGCGTCCGGCGCGACGAAGCGGCCGTCGCCGAACATCGACGTCGACGCCGAGCCCGCGAAAGCGCTCCGGGCTGTCGTTGGGCTCGATGTCCTTGATCACGGCGGCGACGCGCTCCATCACCGCGGCGAGATCGGGCCGCGGATCGGACGGCGTCAGCGCCCAGCGATCCGCATGGCGCATCTGGTGGGCGATCCGCGCCGACTTCAACAGCGTCTTCGACGGAACGCAGCCGTGACCACAGGCAATCGCCGCCCAGCCGGTGCTTCTCGACCAGCGCGACCTTCGCGCCCAGCGCCGCGCCGCCGGCGGCGACGACCAGTCCGCCGGAACCGCCGCCGATCACCACGATGTCGAATTCGGGTCGAGCCATGATCCTGTCCGGGTGCGGCGCTTGCCGCGGCTTCGGATGCGTCGCGTCGAGGAGGGGAATCTTACAGGGCGATCGCGGACGCCGTGGGGATATCCGATCCGCATTCGGGGCAGGGCGGGATGGTCGAGCATCGACTCTCCCTGTCGGCGTGCACGCGCCGGTGGCGTCGGCGCAATGTCGGTCAGTGAAAATCGCGCGAGCGGGTGGGCAGTTCGCCCAGCAGCGGCGACAGATCGGCGAGGCGGCCGGCGAGCACGTGCACGACCTGCGCCTTCGCGCTCGACCTTGCCGTACACCGCCAGCAGCTTCGCGCCGAGCAGCTCGCGGCGCTGGCGGTCGCCGAGGTCGCGCCAGACGATCACGTTGGTCGCGCCGGTCTCGTCCTCCAGCGTGACGAACACGACGCCGCTCGCCGTGTCCGGCCGCTGCCGGCCGATGACGATGCCGGCGGTGCGCACGATGCGGCCGTGCGGCGCCGCGCGACGTCGGCCGCGGTGGCGAGCCGCCGCCGCTGCGAGCCGGTCGCGCAGCAGCGCCAGCGGATGCCGGCGCAGCGTGAGCGAAAGCGTCCGGTAGTCGGCGACGATGTCCTGTCCTTCGGTGGGCGCCGCGAGCTGCGGCGGCGTCCTCGGTGAACGTGCTGCCGGCGAGCAGCGGCGGCAGCCGGTCGACGCCGGCGACGTCCCACACCGCGGCGTGGCGATGGCCGGCGAGCGCCGCGAGCGCGTCGGCGTCGGCGAGACGGGCGAGATCGCGCCGATCGAGCTGCGCGCGGTGCGCGAGATCGGCCACGCTGCGAACGGTCGCGCGCGTCGGGCCGCGACGATGCCGCTCGCGCACCGGCTTCGGACAGCCCGGCGACGAGGCGCAGGCCGAGGCGCAGTGCGGGACGCGAAATTGGGGTCAGAGTTCGACGTCTCACTCGACTTTTCATCGCGCGGCCCGCGATGGCCGGCCAGGCATCTCAAAAGTCGAGTCTGACCCCAATTCCTCCGCCTTCTCCAGCGTGCACTCCCACTCGCTCGCCGTCACGTCGACCGGCCGCACCTCGACGCCGTGCCGGCGCGCGTCCGTCACGAGCTGCGACGGCGCGTAGAAGCCCATCGGCTGCGAGTTGAGCAGCGCGCCGCAGAACGCCGCCGGCTCGTAGTGCTTGAGCCACGCCGAGACGTAGACCAGCAGCGCGAAGGAGGCCGAGTGCGATTCGGGAAAGCCGTACTCGCCGAAGCCGAGGATCTGCTGGTAGATCTGCCGCGCGAAGTCTTCGCGCGTAGCCGCGCGCCGCCATGCCGTCGATCAGCCGCTGCTCGAATTTCTCGAGCCCGCCCTTGCGCCGCCACGCGGCCATCGAGCGCCGCAGATGATCGGCTTCGCCCGGCGAAAAGCCGGCGGCGACGATCGCGAGCTGCATCACCTGCTCCTGGAAGATCGGCACGCCGAGCGTGCGCTCGAGCACGCTCTTGCACCGCCTCGCTCGGATAGGTGACCGGCTCGCGTCCCTGCCGCCGGCGCAGGTACGGATGCACCATGCCGCCCTGGATCGGACCGGGGCGCACGATCGCGACCTCGATGACGAGGTCGTAGAAGCACGCCGGTTTCAGCCGCGGCAGCATCGACTGCTGCGCGCGCGACTCGATCTGGAACACGCCGACGGTGTCGGCGCGCTGGCACATCGCGTAGACCGCGGGATCCTCGGCGGGGATGTCCTGCATCGTGATCGTGCGCCCGCGCAACCGCGAGACCATGTCGAGGCAGCGGCGGATCGCCGACAGCATCCCGAGCGCGAGGCAATCGACCTTGAGCAGGCCCAGCGCGTCGAGATCGTCCTTGTCCCACTGGATGACCGTGCGCTTCGGGCATCGCCGCGTTCTCGACCGGCACCATGCGCTCCAGCAGGTCGCGCGTGATGACGAAGCCGCCGACGTGCTGCGACAGGTGCCGCGGAAAGCCCATCAGCTCGTTCGTCAGGGCGACGAGCCGCGCGATCACCGGATTGTCCGGCGCGAAGCCGGCCTCGCGAATCCGCTCGGGCTTCATCTCGCGCCCGTCCCACCACGCGAACGCGCCGGCGAGGCGATCCACCTGCGCGAGGCCGAGGCCCAGCGCCTTGCCGACGTCGCGCACCGCGCTCCTCGGCCGGTAGGTGATCAGCGTCGCCGCCAGCGCCGCGCGGTCGCGGCCGTATTTCGCGTAGATGTACTGGATCACCTCCTCGCGCCGCTCGTGCTCGAAGTCGACGTCGATGTCCGGCGGTTCGTTGCGCTCCCTGCGAGATGAAGCGCTCGAACAGCATGCTCATCCGCGCCGGGTCGACTTCGGTGATCCCGAGGGCATAGCAGACCGCCGAATTGGCCGCCGACCCGCGGCCCTGGCACAGGATGCCCTGCGCCGCGCGAACGAGACGATGTCGTGGACGGTGAGGAAGTAGGGCTCGTACCGAAGCTCGGCGATGAGCGCGAGTTCGTGCTCGATCAGATCGCGGACGGCGGCGGAGCAGCGCGGGACCGGAGCGGACTTTCCCGGCGGCGGATCCGCTCCCGGGGGCTTGCGCAGGATCCGTAACGCCGCGCCAGTCCTTCGTCCACCAGCGCGCGCAGATGCGAGGCCGGCGTCTCGCCCGCGGGCACGATCTCCTCCGGATACTCGTAGCGCAGTTCGTCCAGCGAGAACGTGCAGCGCCGCGCGATCGCCACCGTCTCGGCGAGCAGCGCCGGCGGATAGATCGTCGCCAGCCGCGCCCGCGAGCGCAGATGCCGCTCGCCGTTCGCGTGGAGCGCATGGCCGCAGTCGGCGAGCGGCGTCTTCAGGCGGATCGCGGTGAGCGTGTCCTGCAGCGCGCGCCGGGCGCGGACGTGCATGTGGACGTCGCCGGCCGCGACCTGCGGCAACCCGCTCGCCCGCGACAGCTCGGCGCAGCGCGCGAGCCGCGCGCGGTCGCCGGCGCGGGCGAAGAGCTCGACCGCGATCCACGCGCGGCCCGGGAACGTGGTGGCGACCCAGCGCGCCGTCGCCAGCGCTTCGTCGGCAATCGGGGCCGGACCCGACTTTTTTTCCAGGGCCTGCGCGTCGGGAGGCATGCCGCGAAAAGCCGGGTCCGACCCTGATCTATCCGGCGGCACCCACAGCGCGAGCAGGCCCGGCGCGCAACGCAGCGACGTCGGCGCGCGAGAGCGTGTAGCTGCCCTTCTTCGCGCTGCGCCGCCCGCGCGTGATCAGCTGCGACAGGTTGCCGTAGCTTCGGCGATCGGTCGCGAGCAGCACGAGCTTGACGCCGTCGGCGAGCGTGAACTCGCTGCCGATGACGAGCGGGAGCCCCGCGTTCTTCGCCGCGAGATGCGCGCGGACCACGCCCGAGAGCGAGCACTCGTCGGTGATGGCGAGCGCCGCGTAGCCCAGCGCCTGGGCGCGTTCGACCAGCTCCTCGGGGTGCGACGCGCCGCGGAGGAACGAAAAGTTCGACAGGCAGTGCAGTTCGGCGTAGGCGGGGAGCATGGGGAGGGGGCCTGGAATACCGTACAAATATACGGTAATCGGCGACCGCTGCGTAGGGGCCCTCGCCGTCGAGTCCGGGCTCGCCGGGCCTTCCCGGCCGCAGGGCCGCCGGGGCGGGCGCCCGCCGGCACCGCGTGCCGAGAGTCCCGGCCGCGGGCGCGGGCGAGCCGAATGGCGCCGCTCGGGGAGGCGTCGACGGGTTCCGCAACCGGCCAAACCGGCGCGGTAAGATGCCGGCCTGTGGACCGGCGCCCGCCTGCGGCCGATCCGCGTCCACCGAGGAATCGGAAAGCTCCGCAATGCCCGCCATCGCCTTCGACCGCTTTTACCGCTACGCCGAACTCACCGCCGTCCTCCAGGCCTTCGTCGCCGAGCATCCCGGCCTCGCGTCGATCGAATCGATCGGCAGGAGCCACGAAGGCCGCGACATCTGGGTGCTGACCGTCACCAACGCGGCGACCGGCCCCGCGGCGGAAAAGCCCGCGTTCTGGGTCGACGGCAACATTCACGCGACCGAGGTCGCCGCCTCGGCGGCCAACCTGCATTTCCTGCACACGCTGCTCACGCAGTACGGCAGCGACCCCGACGTGACGCGCGCGCTCGACACGCGCGCGTTCTACGTCTGCCCGCGGATCAATCCCGACGGCGCCGAATGGGCGCTCGCCGACAAGCCGAAATGGATCCGCTCCAGCACCCGCCCGTATCCGTACGACGAGGAGGAGATCGAAGGCCTGACGGTCGAGGACATCGACGGCGACGGCCGCATCCTGCAGATGCGCATTCCCGATCCGAACGGCCTGTGGAAGGACCACCCGGCGCAACCGGGACTGATGATCCGGCGCGATCCGGTCGAGACCGGCGGGACGTATTACCGCGTCCTGCCCGAGGGCACGGTCGAAGGCTGGGACGGCTACACGCTGCGCCTGAAGCGGCCGCGGCAGGGGCTCGATCTCAACCGCAATTTCCCGGCGAGCTGGCGGCAGGAATTCGAGCAGTCCGGCGCGGGGCCGTTTCCCGCGTCGGAACCGGAAGTGCGCGCCGTCGTCGCATTCGTCACCGGCCACACCAACATCACCGGCGGCACGACGTTCCACACCTGGAGCGGCGTGCTGCTGCGCCCGTTCGAGCACCAGCCGGACGACGAGATGCACGCCGAGGACCTGTGGTTCTACAAGAAGGCCGGCGAGAAGGGGCAGGAACTGACGGGGTATCCGGCGATCTCGGTCTATCACGAGTTTCGCTATCACCCGAAGTCGGTGATCGCCGGCACCTTCGACTGGCTCTACGAGCACCTCGGGATGTACACCTGGGTCGTCGAGATCTGGAGCCCGATGCGCGAGGCCGGCATCGAGAAGTACCAGTACATCGACTGGTTCCGCGACCACCCGATCGACGACGATCTCAAGCTCCATGCGTGGAGCCGCGACGCGCTCGGCGGCGCCGCGCACGTCGCATGGAAGCCGTTCGACCATCCGCAGCTCGGCAAGGTCGAGATCGGCGGCTGGAACCGTTTCCACGCGTTTTCGAATCCGCCGCCGGCGTTCCTCGAGCGTGAATTGCAGCGTTTTCCGAAGTGGCTGCTGTGGCAGGCGCTGACCTCGCCGAAAATGGAACTGGTCGCCGCCGAAGCCGACGCGCTGGGCGACAGTCACTGGCGCGTCCGGCTGGTGGTCCAGAACACCGGCTGGCTGCCGAGCTACGTGTCGAAGCGCGCGCTGGAGCGCAAGATCGCGCGCGGCGTCATCGCCGAGATCGCGCTGCCGGCGGGCGCCGAGCTGCTGCAGGGCAAGCGCCGCGAGGAGCTTCCGCAGCTCGAAGGCAAGGCGTACAAGCACACCGGCGTTTCCTTCTGGCCCGACTACAACGTGACCGACGATCGCGCCAAGATCGAGTGGATCGTCCGCGCCCGGGCGGGCGACCGTGTCGATCTGGTGGCGAGGCACGACCGGGCAGGCACCGTGCGCGCGAGCGTCGTGCTCGGCTGACGCCGGAGGAGGGTGCGCTGGCAGGGAAATCCGGAGGCGATGCCGGCGCGTGCGACGACGATGGTCGCTCCGGCGGGACTCCGGAATCGACGGCAACGCGGTAGACTCGATTCAGCCGCGCCGGGCCCGCGGCAATGATCGAGGGGGACACTTATGAATGATCGACCGATGTTGTTCCTGCAACTTCTTGCCGGCGCCGCGATCGCGCTCGTTTCTGGCGGATGTGCGATGCCGCCGGCGAAGGCTCCGGCGGGGCTAGAACGCATCCAGCACATCATCGTGATCTACGCCGAGAACCGCAGCTTCGACCACCTGTACGGCCTCTTCCCCGGCGCCAACGGAATCGCCAACGCCACGCCCGCGCAGTACACGCAGGTCGATCGCGACGGCAACGCCGCTGCCGCATCTGCCGCCCGTGTGGAAGGGCAAGGAACCGGATCCGGCGTTCCCGAAGGACCTTCCGAACCAGCCGTTCCGCATCGACGCGCCGCCGATCAACATGCCGCTGTCGGCGCGGACGCGCGACACCATCCACAAGTTCTACCAGCAGCAGGAGCAGATCAACGGCGGGCGCAACGATCGCTTCGCCGAGGTGGCCGACGCCGGCGCGCTGGCCATGAGCTACTACGACGGCTCGACGCTGCCGATGTGGAAGTGGGCGCAGGAATACACGCTGGCCGACAATTTCTTCATGGCGGCGTTCGGCGATTCGTTCCTCAACCACTTCTGGCTCGTCTGCGCCTGCACCCCGGTCGATCCGCATGCCCCGGCCAACCTGCGCGCGCAGCTCGACGAACGCGGCTGGCTGAAGCGCCTGCCCGAGTCGCCCGCGTCGGCGCTGGACGGCCCGGCGATGTTCGTGCCCGGCGAATTCACGCCCGACGGCTACGCGCTGACCACCAATCAGCCGCCGTGGCAGCCGAGCCGCGTCCCGCCGGCCAAGGGGGGCGACGCGCGCGCCGTGGATCCCGCGAAGCATTACCTGCCGCCGCAGACGGCGAAGACGATCGGCGACACCTTGTCGGCCAAGGGCATTTCGTGGGCCTGGTACGGCGGCGCCTGGAATGCCGCCGTCGCGGACGGCATGCAGGACCCGGCGGCCAAGCGCATGGTCATCGCCAACAACGAACCGGGTTCGCCCTATTTCGTCACCCATCACCAGCCGTTCAACTATTTCGCGCGCTTCGCCCCGGGTACGCCGGACCGCGAGCGCCACTTGAAGGACTACACCGACCTCGTCGCCGGCATCGACAAGGGCGAGCTGCCGCAGGTCGCGTTCTACAAGCCGCAGGGAACGTTCAACGAGCATCCGGGCAACACCGACATCCTGACCGGGGACGTCCACGTCGCCGAGCTGATCGCGAAGATCAAGGCGAGCCCGCTGTGGGCGAGCACGGCGATCATCTTCACCTTCGACGAAAACGGCGGCTTCTGGGACCACGTGCCGCCGCCGAAGGGCGACCGCTGGGGGCCGGGCACCCGCATTCCGGCCATCATCATCTCGCCGTATGCAAAGCGCGGGCACGTCGACCACACGCAGTACGATACGACGTCGATCATCAAGTTCATCACGCTGCGCTTCGGACTCGAGCCGCTGCCGGGCGTGCGCGCCGATGCCGGCGACCTGACCGCGGCATTCGAATTCCCGCGTTGATCGCGCAAGGACGCGATGGCCGGAGCGTGTTGCGGCGCGCGCGGCCGGCGGTGATCGCCGGCGCGGGACCGGCAGCCTGACGTCATGACAGGCCGGAGCGGGTTCGCCGCGGTGCCCCGCGGCGTATGGACGCTGGGTCTCGTCAGCCTGTGCATGGACCTCTCGTCCGAGCTGATCCATGCGCTGCTGCCGCTGTATCTTTTCGTGGGCCTGGGCGCGAGCACGCTGACCATCGGCGTCATCGAAGGCATTGCCGAAGCGACGGGGCAGATCGTCAAGGTCTTCTCCGGGGCGCTGTCCGACATCTTTCGCCGGCGCAAGCCTTTGGTCGTGTTCGGGTACGGGCTGGCTGCGCTGACCAAGCTCGTCTTTCCACTGGCGCCGACGCTGGGCTGGATCGTCACCGCGCGATTCGCCGATCGCGTCGGCAAGGGAATCCGCGGCGCGCCGCGCGACGCGCTGATCGCCGACCTTGCGCCGCCGGCGGCGCGCGGAGCGAGCTTCGGCCTGCGGCAGGCGCTCGATACGATCGGCGGGGTCGGCGGGCCGCTGCTGGCCATCGGCGCGATGGCGTATTTCGCCGGCGATTTCCAGGCGGCGTTCTGGGTGGCGGTGGTTCCGGCGTTCGCGGCGGTAGCGCTGCTGGTCGTCGGCGTCGACGAACCCGCCAAGCCGGTGGAGGCCAGCGATAGCAAGCCGCGATGGCGATGGTCCGATGCTCATCGGCTGCCGCGCGATTACTGGATCGTCGTCGCCATCGCGGCGGTGCTGACGCTGGCGCGCTTTTCGGAGGCTTTTCTCGTGCTGCGCGCGCAGCACGCCGGGCTGCCCGCCGCCTCGGCGCCGTGGGTGATGGTGATGATGTCGCTGGTCTATGCCGCGGTATCGTATCCCGCGGGGACGGCGGCGGACCGCGGCGGCGGAGCGAGGCTGCTGTCCGCGGGCCTGCTCGCGCTGATCGTCGCCGATCTGATCCTGGCCAATGCGGGCGGCGGCACGCTGGTGTTCGCCGGTGCGGCGCTGTGGGGCCTGCACATGGGCCTGACGCAGGGATTGCTCGCCGCGCTCGTTGCGGCCGCCGCGCCGGCCGACCGGCGCGGCACGGCATTCGGTGTGTTCAACCTGATCTGCGGCATCGTCGTGCTGCTGGCCAGCGTGGTTGCCGGCGGACTGTGGGACGCGTGGGGGCCGCGTGTCACGTTCCATGCCGGCGCCGGATTCGCGCTCCTCGCCTGGATCGGGCTGCTGCGTTACGGCCGTCGCGCGGCGAATCTGCGCCGCGCCTGAGCGCGTTCGGCGTGGCTTCCCGGCCGGCGATACCTGTTACGATTTCCGTTGCCAAAGCACTTTCCGAAGAATCCAATGCCGCAGAATCGGATCGCCGTAAGGAACCGGCGGTCGCGGCGACCAATGCCTGCCCACCGAACGGAGTCCGTCGATGCCGCCCGCCGAAACCGTCGCCTCCGGCGCCAAGAGCTATCAGTACTACCGCCACGCGCTGCCGGTGCGCGTCATGCACTGGGTCAATGTCGCCGCGCTGACCATCCTGCTGATGAGCGGCCTCGGCATCTTCAACGCGCATTCGGCGCTGTACTGGGGCAAGTCGTCGTATACCGGCTCGCCGCCGATCCTCGAGATTCGCGGGGTGCTGGGTGCCCAGGGAGAACTCAAGGGGGTCACCCGCGTCTTCGGGCACGAGTTCGACACCACCGGAATCCTCGGCGCCTCGCGCAACCGCGACGGCGATGCCGTGCGGCGCGGGTTTCCCGTGGTGGGCGACGATCCCGGACAACCAGTGGCTGTCGATGGCGCGTTCCTGGCACTTCTTCTTCGCGTGGCTGTTCCTGCTGAACGGCATCGCCTATGTCGGCTATTCCGCGGCCAGCCGCCATCTGGCGCGCGACCTCGCGCCCGACCGCAACGACTGGCGATCGATCGGCCAGTCGATCCGCGACCACCTGCGCTTTCGCCATCCGACCGGCGAGGCGGCGAAGCGCTACAACGTGCTGCAGAAGCTCGCGTACCTCGTGGTGATCTTCGGGCTGCTGCCGCTCATCATCCTGATGGGTCTCGCGATGTCGCCGTGGGCCGATGCCGTCTGGCCCGGGTGGGTCGATGTCTTCGGCGGGCGGCAGTCGGCGCGGACGCTGCATTTCGTCGCCGCGTGGCTGCTGGTGGGGTTCGTCGCTGATCCACGTGTTCGAGGTCGATCGTCTCCGGACTCTGGAACCATCTGCGGTCGATGATCACCGGACGCTACCGGGTGAACGTGGAGGCCGGCCATGAATAGGACGATCCTGCCGCGGCGCCGCTTTTTCCTGCGCGCGACCGCGCGCCGCCGGCGCGCTGGCGCTGGCCGGATGCGAAAAACTGTCGGGCAGCGAGTGGTTTCCCAAGGTGCTGGGCGTCGCCGAAAAGGCCAGCGACGCGCGCCGCGCATCTGCTCACGTCGCGCAAGGCGATGGCGCAGGAGTTCGGCGACGCCGACCGCTCGCCGACGTTCCGCAGCAACGGGACGGCCGAGCCCGACAGCGACGCCTATCGTGCGCTGGCGGCGGGCGGTTTCGCCGACTACCGCCTCGAAATCGGCGGCCTCGTCGCCACGCCGGCGCGCCTTGTCGCTCGCCGAGGTCATGCGCGCCCTGCCGAGCCGCACGCAGATCACGCGGCACGATTGCGTCGAAGGCTGGAGCGCGATCGCCAAGTGGAAGGGCGCGAAGCTTTCCGCGCTGCTCGAAGCGGCGCGCCCGAGGCCCGAGGCGCGCTACGTCGTGTTTCACTGCGCCGACCCGATGGAGGACGACGGGACCGGGTTCTACTACGAGAGCATCGACCTCGAGGACGCGTTCCATCCGCAGACGATCCTCGCCTACGAGATGAACGACGCGCCGCTGCCGGTGGCCAATGGCGCGCCGATCCGGCTGCGCGTCGAGCGCCAGCTGGGCTACAAGCACGCGAAGTACGTGATGCGCATCGAGCTGGTCGAAAGCTTCGCGGCGATCGCCGGCGGCAACGGCGGCTACTGGGAGGATCAGGGCTACCAGTGGTTCGCGGGGATCTGACCGGCGGCGGGTATCAGGCGAAGATCCCGTGCAGGAACCATTCCCCGTCGCCCGGGCCGAAGCCGTAACGCCCGTCGCGATAGATCCACGCCGTCTCGCCGCGCGGGCTCTCGGCGACGAAGTAATCGCGGCGCACGTCGGCGCCGTCCCACCAGCCCGACTCGATGCGTTCCGGCCCGTCCTTCAGCACCCACGGCCGCGCTTCGACGAGATGCCCGAGCGGCTCCGGCTCCGCGAGCAGCCAGACCGGGCGAGGCGCAGCCAAGGCAGGGTCGGGGTCGATTTTTCCCGGATCGTCGCCTGCTTTCGCGGAGCCTCGCGGCGAAGTCGAGTCCGACCCTGCTTTCGTGCCAGGCACGCTCCGGCCGGTGCTCGGCGCGCAGCGCGACCAGCGTGACGGCGTCGTCACCCGAGGCGTGCGCGCAACCGATCGAGCAGCGGCACGGTGGCGGGAGCATCGTCGCCGGGAAGCAGGCCCAGATTGCGGCCCGCGAGCGGGGCGGTGATGTCGCTGGCCAGCGTGATCGCCTCGACCGGCGCCGGCAGCGCGACGCGTGCGAGCCGCTCGCGCAGCACGGCGACGAGATGCGCGGGCTCGCGCGCCGGCGCGGCCAGCCCGATGCGCAGCGTCGTGGCGGGCACGCCGGTCTTCACTCCCATGCAGCGCTCGTGCGCGAGCGCCAGCGACATTTCGACGACGCCCTGTCCGCGACCCGTGAGCCATCCCGCCAGTTCGTGGACCAGCCGGTTCACCGCGAAGGCGAGCGCTTCGATGTCTGCGACCGGCGCCGGCAGCTCGAGCCTTCCCGCGTAGCGCGGCGGCGGCACGAAAGGCGCGCGCGGGTCGGCGATCGATCCGCGCGCGCGGTCGAGTGTCGCGACGAACGCGGCTCCGGTGCGCCGCGCCAGCGCGGCGCGCGGCAGCGCGCAGGCCTGTCCGAAGGTCAGGATGCCGGCGGCGGCGAGCGTCGCGACGATGTCCGGCGCGACGTCGAGGTGCGCGAGCGGCAGGGGTGAGAGCGCGTCTTCCGGCGCCGCCGCCCCGGGTGCGACCCCGCGATGGTCCGCGCGCGCGAACAGCAGCGCCGCGGCGGGGGTGGGTGCCAAGGCGAGCCGCGCCGCGTAGCCCAGGTCGCGCGCGCCGCCCGCGAGGCGCGCGGCCAGCCGCGGCAGGCCGCCGAAGAGCCGCAGGCTGCCGCCGATTTCCGCGAGCACGGCGTCGGGCGGCGCGAGGGACACCATCGGCGTGAACTGCGCGACGCACGTCGCGACCGCCTCCATCGCCGCGGTTTCGGCATGCCGGTCGCGGTCGCGCAGCACGAGGCCGGGGGCGAACGCGAGCGACGCGGAGACGAGCTGGCCCGCCGCGACGCCCGCGTCGCGCGCCGCGGCATTGGCGACGACGATGCGCGGATAGTGCCCGCCGGTCGCCACGGCGAGCGGTCGCGCAGCGTCGGCGGGCGCCAGCGCCCGCGCGAAGACGTCGAGCGGGAGCGAAGGCAGCAGCAGGCAGACCCAGAGCATCGGAGGTTGACGAGCCTGATTGAATCGAGAGGCAGCGGCTGCGGAAACGGCATCGTTCCCCTGTCGTCGTTCCCGCGAACGCGGAATCCGGCGTCTTGCGCCGAACGACTCCGGGGCCCCCGCCCCTCGATCGTGGTCGAGGGCAAGCTCGCGGGGACGACGACACCGGGTACGAAAATGGCGCTCCGAAGCGTCACCCCGTTCCGTAGCCGGCGCCCCAGATCTGCGTTTCGGAGAGCCCCAGCTCGGCGAGTTCCGCCGCGCGCAGGTGTGCCTCGTTTGCGCAGAAGAATTCGTCCAGCTGCGGGGGCTTGACCGGCGTGCCGGCAAGCATCGCGTGCGCCTGTCCGCGGTGATGGATCTGATGCTGGAAAAGATGCGCAAGGAGCCGCGTGGCGGCTTCGGCTTCGATCCCGGCGCGACGCATCACCGGGACGGGCAGCGCGAGCCGCTCGTCGGTGAGCGTGCTGCAGAGGTCGATCAGGCGGCGGTCGGCCTCACGCTGCGCCACGGCGAGCGCCGCGCACGCTGCGAACGGCTCGTCCGGTTCGAAGAAACGATCGACATCGCGGTTGGGCGGCTCGCCGCGAAAGGCGCGCTCCAGCGCGTCGACGTAATACCAGTCGACGGTGAGGTTGTGGTTCAGCGTCGCCTTGAGCGACGGAAAGAAGCTTGTCCGTGGCGCGACGAAATCGGCCTGCGACAGCCGGCCGCACGCGGTGAGCAGGCGATGATTCGCCCACGCGTTGTTGCAGGACATCGCGTGGAAGTGGCGGGCGAGGGGAGATGCATCCATGGCGGGGACCTCGGGGTTTTCGACGTGACGGAAGAAGCGGAAAACGGCACCGGCGTCACCTTTCGCGATCCGCGGCGGCGTGCCGCGGCGACGGCAGGGAAACCGCGACTCCGCCCCGCTTTTCGTATCCGGCGCTCGTCCGCGGATCGGGCGGCGCGGCCGGCGGCGCGTCGAGGTCGATCAGCACCGGTTCCGCGACCTCGCCGCCGCGGCGCTTGAGCACGCGCACCGCGAGGCGATGGTCCTGCGGGGCGAGTGCCAGGCGCAGCGCGGCGGCGGCGGCGATCGCCTGCTGACCGGGGCGCCGCCACAGCACGCCCCAGGTGCGGCCTTCGCGCGCCGCGACCGCGAGCCGGCGCAGCACGCGATCGTCGCCGACTCCCAGCCATGCGAACGCGGCGCCGCATTCCGGCGCCCGCAGCGCCTGCTCGTACCCCCACAGCTGATCGGCGGCGGTCTTGCAGCGGACGATCACGAACCGCGCGAGATCGAGCCCCGCGGCGGCCAGCGCCGGCGCGTACGGCACGTGCGGCGGCATGATCCAGACGACGTCGCGGCCTCCGGCCTGCAGCCGGGCGAGCGCGGGCAGCGCCAGACGGATCTCGCCGATGCCTTCGCGGGCGAGCACGATCTCGGTGAGGGCGCCTTGCGGCCAGCCGCGGCCGGGCAGCACCGCGTCGAGCGCGGGATGACCCGACGGCATTGCGGCAGGCTCGGGTGCGCAATCGTCGCCGCGCCAGATCGCGGGGTTCGACAGCACGGTGGCGAGGGCAGGATTCATCGGGAAAGGGTCAGGAAACGCCCGGCTCGACTTTCGCGAACATTGGAACGAACCGCGCGGCCTTCGCCGAAAGTCGGGCCTGCCCCCTCTGTTTATCCGGACAGGGTTTCGCCCCGCGGGCCTCAGCCCGATCCGGCCATGGCCTTGGCCGCGCGCGCCTCGAGTTCGGCGGGCGGGACGTCCTCGACGTGGGTGGCAAGGTACCAGTGATAGCCGAACGGATCGTCGACGCCGCCGGTGCGGTCGCCGTAGAACTGGTCCGCGACCGGCCGCACGAGCGTTGCGCCAGCGGCGACGGCCTGCGCGACCCGCGCGTCGACATCCTCGACGTAGACCATCAGCGAAATCGGCGAGCCGCCGATCGTGCGTGCGCTGCGCGCGCCCATCGCCGGGGATTCGTCGGCGAGCATGATCGGCGAGTTGCCGATCCGGATCTCGGCGTGCCCGATCTTGCCGCCGGGAGCAGGCATGCGCATCAGTTCGACGGCGCCGAATGCCTTCCTGTAGAACTCGAGCGCGCGCGCGGCGTCGTCGACGATGAGATACGGCGTGACGGAGTGATAACCGTCCGGAATGGGCTTCACGGCCATGATGCGATCTCCTTGAACGAGGATGATGGGAAAGCAGCGTCAGCTCAGGCGCTGCCTTGCTCTCTAACTGGCCGGCCAGTGCTGCGCGAACACCGGGGCGACCTTCGGATGCGCTTCGATGCGCAGCAGCGCTTCGTAAAACGCCGGGCGCGCCTGCTGCAGATGCGCCCGCGACCCCGACCATTTCGACACGACGGCGGCGAGGAGGTCGAGCGCGCCGATCCGTTCCCCGCCGAGATACGGATGCGCCGGGAAGAGATCGGCGAACATCTCCCAGTGCCGGTGCAGTCGCGCCCTCGTGCCGGCACGGATGCGCTCCTTCACGGGTTCGTCGCTGTCGGCGCCGGCGCACCAGCGCTCGGGGAAATCGATGACGCTGATCGCGGCGTAGCAGTTGGCGGCGATGAACACGAGGCCGCGGACCGCCTGCGCGCGGGGGGACCCGGCGCGGGGCAGGAGGCCGCTGTCCGGATGCGCGCCGCCGAGATGAATGAGGATCGCCGCGCTTTCGGAGAGCACGCTGCCGTCGTTTTGCACGAGCGTCGGGATCTGGCCCAGCGGATTGATCTTCAGCAGCTCGGCGAACGCGTCGTTGGGTTCCCACGATGCCGTCTCGACGATGCGCCAGGGTGCATCGACGATCGCGAGTGCGGCCTCGATCGACGCCGAGCCCGATCCCTTCTTGCCGTACAGTGTGTACATCGTCCCTCCTCGTGGCAGCTGTCAACGGGCTTCATTGGATCGAGTGCAACGGCTGCAGAAATGTCGTCGTTCCGCGAACACGGGAATCTCCCCGTCCTGGATCGGACGTCGCTGGTCTTTCACGCAAGCGAGTCTGTCCCTGCCTTTCCCGGTTAGCCATACGTATATATGGCGTTTTTTATGGGCTCAGCGTAGCATCCCGATATGGCCTCGACACGGTTCGAGTGGGACGCGGCGAAGGACCGGGGCAATCGGATCAAGCACGGCGTGGGTTTTGGCGAGGCACAATTCGCCTTTGCCGACCCTCGCCGCGTCATCGCGGAGGACGTTTCCCATAGCGAAGACGAGCCCCGGTACTTCTGTCTTGGCAAGGTTGGCGATGGCATTCTGACGGTCCGCTTCACTTATCGCGCCGGCGTCATCCGCATTCTTGGCGCCGGCTACTGGAGAAAGGGCAAACGCATCTATGAGCGCGAAAATAAGATACACGGATGAACCCCTGGGCAAGCTCAGGGCGGTCGCGGATTTCCTTCCGGCTCCCGGAGATCTCGTCTTCCGCGAGGAGGGCGTGAAGATCACGCTCGCCTTGAGCAAACGCAGCGTCGAGTTCTTCAAGCGCGAAGCGGAAAAGCACAACACGCAGTACCAGCGCATGATTCGTCGTCTTCTCGATGCCTACGCGGAACATTACGCGCAATCTCCAGCTTCGCGATCGACTCGGGCACGGCTTCGGCGCGCAGGTTGAAGGGAAGCGGGGAATCCGCCACGACATCGGGCCGATATTGCGCAACGGCATGCCTGCGGTCGATCTTCATGCGCAGGCGCCTAAAGCGATTTGCCGCTGCGGATCACGCCGACGCCGACGCCTTCGATGGTCAGCGCATCGCGCTTGCCGTCGACGACGATCGGCGCGAAATCGGGGTTCTCGGCGACGAGCAGCACCCGGCCGTCGCGGCGCTGCAGGCGCTTGACGGTGACGTAGTCGCCAAGCCGGGCGACGACGATCTGCCCCGAACGCGCGTCGGCGGTCTTGTGCACGGCGAGCAGGTCGCCGTCGAGAATGCCGGCGTCCTTCATGCTCTGGCCGCGCACGCGCAGCAGGTAATGGGCGTGCGGCGTGAACAGCGCGGGATCGAGCCGCACGTGGGATTCGATGTGCTCGGCGGCGAGGATCGGGTTGCCCGCCGCGACGCGGCCGACCAGCGGCAGGCCCGCGCCCGGCAGCCCCGGCACGTCGGTGAGCTGCATGCCGCGCGATGCGCCGGGCAGGAGCTTCAGGGCGCCTTTCCGCGCGAGCGCGCGCAGGTGGTCTTCGGCCGAGCTCGCGGTGCGAAAGCCCAGGCCCGCGGCGATCTCGGCGCGCGTGGGCGGCATGCCCGTCGCCTCGAGGTGCTGCCGGATCCAGTCGAGGATCTGCTGCTGGCGCGCGGTGAGCGGCAGCCGGGATCCGGGCGAAATGGCGGGGGCGGGAGGAGCCAGGTTCATCCTGATACCGTATGGATATGCGGTTGACCGGATTATAGACGGTTGCCGATGGGCGTCAAGCCGGTTCGATCGCTGTGCCCGGACCGGGAGTGAAACCGAGCGCGGCGACCCCATCGCTGCGCGGATTCCCGGGCAGGCTCCCGGCAGCCCGTAACGGGGGATCGAACGTGTCCTGGCACCGCCGCGCCCTTGACCGGCATCAACGCCGCGCGGCCGACGGCTGCTAATGTGCCGGATCAGAGGTTCCGACGATACCGGGACTGGACCGCGCGATGACGACGATGCAGGCGATGGTGTGCGACGGCCCGGGCCGGCCGCTGGTCGCCCGCACGCTGCCGCGCCCCGAGCCGGGACCGGGACAGGTGCTGATCGCCGTGCGCGCCTGCGGCGTATGCCGCACCGATCTGCACCTCATCGACGGCGAGCTGCCCGATCCCCGGCAGCCGGTGATTCCCGGGCACGAGATCGTCGGCACGGTCGAGGCGTGGGGACCCGGGGTCGCCGGTCCGGCGATCGGCTCGCGTGTCGGCGTGCCCTGGCTCGGTCACAGCTGCGGCCACTGCGGCTACTGCGCGACGGGCCGCGAAAATCTCTGCGCCGACGCGCGATTCACCGGTTACCAGCTCGACGGCGGCTACGCGGATTATGCGGTCGCCGAATCGCGCCACGTGCTGGCGCTTCCCGACCGCTACGACGACGCGCACGTTGCGCCGCTGCTCTGCGCCGGGCTGATCGGCTATCGCGCCTATGCGATGGCCGGCGACGCGCGCACGCTGGGAATCTACGGCTTCGGCGCCGCCGGACACCTGGTCGCCCAGGTGGCGCAGGCGCAGGGACGCACCGTCTGCGCGTTCACGCGGCCCGGCGACGCCGACGCGCAGGCGTTTGCGCGCTCCCTCGGCGTGTCGTGGGCGGGCGGGAGCGACCAGGACCCGCCGGCGCCGCTCGATGCCGCGCTGATCTTCGCGCCTGCCGGGCCGCTGGTTCCGGCCGCGCTGGCGGCGACGGCGCGCGGCGGAAGCGTGATCTGCGCCGGCATCCACATGACCGACATCCCCGCATTTCCGTACCGGCTGCTGTGGGGCGAGCGCAGCGTCCGGTCGGTCGCGAACCTGACGCGCCGCGACGGCGAAGCGTTTCTCGCGCTCGCCGCGACGATTCCGCTGTCGGTGCACGTCGAACGCTATCCGCTTTCGCGCGCCAACGATGCGCTCGCGAAGCTGCGCGCCGGCGCCATCGCCGGTGCGGCGGTATTGACGCCGGGAGGCTGAGAGCGTCGAATAGGGTCACATCTCCGGAGGCGCATCGGCCTGCGCCGGAACTTCGATTGTTGGCCGACCCACTGTTTCCATTTTTCCACGCAAGACAGGAGCATTGAACATGGCCGCAAAGAAGTCGTCGAAGTCCCCGGCAGCACGCAAGCCCGCAGCGAAGACCGCGAAGTCCGGCCCGAAGGCTGCAACCGCATCGGCCAGGAGTTCCGCGGCCAACATGGCCGAAATGTTCAAGATGCCGGACGCGGCGACGCTCGCCAAGTATGCGAAGACGCTGACGCCCGAGCAGGCCTTCGAGCTCTACCAGACCAACGCGCGCCTGGCGCTCGACGTGATCGACGCCGCGATCGAGAGCACGGCGAAAGTGCGCAAGCTGCAGTACCAGGGCGAGGAACAGGCGCGGTCGATGCAGAGGAAGGCGGCGCGCGGCGTTGCGCAGGCGAGCGACGTGCACTCGCTGATGGCGGCGGGGCAGAGCGTGGCGCAGGAAGCGGTCGAGCAGTCGATGCAGTACTGGGGGCAGATGTTCGAGCTGATCGTCGAAATCCAGAAGCGCCTGTTCGCGCTGATGGACAGTCAGATGTCCGGCGTGCCCGGCGCGAAGGAGGCGAAGGCCGCGCTGGCGATGATGCCCGACCTCACCAAGATGCAGAACGTCGTTTCGGCGATGCAGGGCGTGATGTCGTCGGGCGGAACGGCGTTCGAACAGATGCAGAAGGTGATGGGTGATTTCGCCAAGATGACCGGCATGCGGCGCTGAGGTTGGACACGCGCAACGGCCGCGATCCGCCGCGGCCGCCGCGCGTCCTCGGGCCACGACGCGCGGCCGGCGATTCGATCGGGAGCCCGGCACGGGAGTCATCCGGCACAGGTTGCCCGCATCGGCGACGGCGGAATTGCGACGAGCCGCCCCGTGGGCCCCCGCCGATTGGCCCCGGCGGTGCTTGCCGCCTGCCTGATGGCAGCCGCGCCTGCGCTCGCCGCCGACGAGGCCGTCGAACTCCCCCGGATCGACGTCATCGGCACCGTCCCGCTGCCCGGCCTCGGCACGCCGCTCGAGCAGGTGCCGTCGAACGTGCAGACGTTCGGCGCCCGGGACCTCGCGCGCCAGCGCAGCGGCGGCGTCGCCGAGTTCCTGAACCTGAATGCCAACAGCGTCTCGCTCAACTCGCCCACCGGCAGCGCGTTCCAGCCGGACGTGAGCTTCCGCGGCTTCACCGCCTCGTCGCTGCTCGGCACGCCGCAGGGCCTGTCGGTGTTCCAGGATGGAGTGCGTATCAACGAGGCCTTCGCCGACGTCGTCAACTGGGACCTGCTCCCGAAAAATGCAGTCGCGTCGATGCAGCTCCTGCCGGGTTCCAATCCGGTCTTCGGACTGAATACGCTGGGTGGCGCGCTGACGATCAACATGAAGGATGGTTTCGCCTACCCGGGCGCCACGATCTCCGCGTCGGGGGGATCGTTCGGGCGCGCCGAGTTCGCTGCCGAGGCGGGCGGAAACGACGGGACGTTCGGGCTGTTCGCCGCCGCCGAAGGCATCAAGGACGACGGCTATCGCGACCATTCGTCGACGCGGATTCAGAGGTTCTACGGCCGGGCCGACGTCCATGCCGGCGCGGACCAGTTCAACGTGGACGTCAGCGTTGCCGACAACCACATCGACGGTACGCAGGCGCTGCCGGTGTCGATGCTCGACAATCCGAAGCAGCCGTACACCTGGCCCGACACCACCGAGAACCGCCTCGGCTTCGTCAGCGGCAACTGGCAGCATGCGTTCGCCGCGGACTCCGTCCTCGCTGCCAACGCCTACTATCGCCGGATCGCGACCAGCGGCGTCAACAGCAACGTCAATGGCGACTACGACCCGCCCGATCAGCCGAGCGAGGCGTTCAACCTCTACACCGCCGCCACGACCCGGTCGTGGGGCGCGTCGCTGCAGTGGACGCTGCAGCGCACGCTGTCCGGCATGGCGCACCAGCTGGTGATCGGCGCGGCGTTCGATAACGGCAACACCGACTACGCGCAGAGCGCGCAGACCGCCACGTTCGTGGCGGACCGCGACACCGTCGGCACCGGCGACTTCGCTCTCGAGACCAACGTCACGACCCGCAACCGCTCGGCGGGATTCTACGTCGCCGACACCATTGCGCTCGCGCCGCGGTGGAGCCTGTCGCTTTCCGGGCGCTACAACGCGGCGCGCATTTCGACGACCGACCTGACCGGCGAATCGCCGGCGATCGACGGCACCAGCACCTTCCGGCGATTCAATCCGGCGCTGGGCCTGACCTGGACGCCGGACGCCCGCGCCAATGTTTTCGGGGGCGTCAACCAGGGCACGCGCGTGCCCACCGCGGTCGAGCTGACCTGCGCGGACCCGGCGGCGCCGTGCACGCTGCCCAACATCTTCGTCGCCGACCCGCCGCTGAAGCAGGTCGTCGCGACCACCTACGAGGCCGGCGTGCGCGGACGCGTCGGCGCGAGCTACTTCTACAGCGCGGCGATCTACCGCACCGACCTGGCCGACGACATCCAGTTCATCGGCGCCGGCAGCGGCGCGGTCAACGCCGGCTACTTCCAGAACGTCGGCAAGACGCGGCGGCAGGGCGTCGAGCTCTCCGGAGGCGCCACCTGGGGCGAGGTGCGCGTCGTCGCGCGCTACAGCTACCTCGATGCCACGTTCCAGACGGCCTTCGCCGAGAGCAGCCCCAACAATTCGTCGGCCGACGCCGACGGCCTCATCGTCGTGCGGCCCGGGGACCGGTCTGCCGACGCTGCCGCGCAATGCGCTGCGGGTGCGCGCGGACTGGAGTCGCGGGCCGTTCGCGCTCGGCGCGACGGTGCTGGCCGTCGATGCGCAATACTCCCGCGGCAACGAGAACAACGCCGATCCGACCGGGAGCGTCCCCGGCTACGCGCTGGTCGCCCTCGACGGCGCGTGGAACGTGACGCCGGCGTGGCAGCTGTTCGCGCGCATCGATAACCTGTTCAGCCGGAAGTACCAGAATTTCGGCATCCTGGGCGCCAACTATTTCCGCGGCCCGGGAAACACCTTCGATGCGAGCCTGCGCCGGACCGGAGGCGTTCCGTTCGCCCGGCGCGACGTTCGGCGCGTGGATCGGGATCCAGTACCGCTTCGACCATCGGGCGGGAGGGCTCTGACGCATTTCGCGCCGATCGACGGATTCCGGCACGAATGCACAAGCCCGCCGCTGGCTAGAACTGCAGCATCTGGGTCACCGTCCAGATCTCTTCCGCATCATTGGGCTCGCGAAGCACCTTCATATTGGTTTCGAGCGGCGCAAACATTAGATCGGAGAACAGTTGCTTCACCTTGACGACGCCCTTGCGGTTCCAGAAGAAGAAGAACGGACGGTCCTGGTCGTAGATGTGCATGTATGGCAACCCGGTCGGCCGTCACTTCGGCCAAGGTGCTGTCGTGATCCTCGGCTGCGAGGACGCCGCCGTCGCCGTTGACTTCGGCAATCCGGTACTTCCACGGGTCCTTTTGTACGTAGACGAATTTTCGGCCGTCGCGCCCCTCGTACGCGCCCCACAGCTGAGGAGGCGCATCGGTCGCTGCAGCCATGGCGAACGTCCCGACAGTGTCCCTGGGCGCGCCCGTCGCCGGGTCGATCGAGAGAAAGGCGAGCCGAACGTCCATCGGCGGTGGCGCGCAGCAGCCGCATGGATGCGCCCGACCCAAGCCGCGCATAACGCATTTGATCCGAGCGTGCCACCTGGACGTCGTGGACAAGCTCCAGGTCGAGCGCCGAGGCACCGAGCGATCCGGCGGAGCCGGAGACGATGCGAAACGTCCTCTGCCGCCGTTCGAGCGGGAAATACAGTACGAGCATCGGCAACTCCTCTTCCGGTTCCCGACCTGGGTTTCGTAGGCGATCGCCGCCGAAGGCAGGTCTGTCCCTCGATGTTTCCGGCGATAGACGACGTCGCCTTCGCCGGTGAGAGGATCGAAGCGCTGAATGATCTCCTCCTGAACCCCGGCCCGAAACAGGAATAACTTGCCATCGATGGCGAGTTGCACTGCGAGGCTTATTCGCGGACGAGCGGTGTTGATGCCGGCGCGATTTCGGCGCGCACGAGTTCGGAACGCAACGCGGGCCCCATGGCCGGTCGGGGTCCTTGTCGAGCACGTAGATCCGAAGCGCGCCATTGGTACGTCGCGTGTAAAGCAACGGGTAGGCACTCCGCGGCAACGCTGCGCGCGAGGCCATCCGCACCGCCTTGAATGCATCGACGCGCCCGTAGCCCGTCTCCAGGCTCTTCATGCCGAGGACATGATCCTGCGTCCAGACATAGTTGCCGCCGCCGCTCATGAAATCGGCGGAGTGGAGCAGGACGGCCTCGAGATCGCGAGCCCGCAGCTGCGGATTCGCGGCTCCGATGAGGCCGACGACCCCCGCGGTCATGGCCGACGCGGCAGACGTGCCGGTGAAGAACGTGAAGCCATCGGTGACGTCGTTCAATCCGACCCGGCAATTGCACGACGTCGATTCCGTATCGCCCGCCATGACGTCGACGAAAGGTCCGAAACTGGAATTGAAATGGCGCTGTTCGGCCGAGCCCGGATTGGCGCCCAGGATGAGTCCGGCACCGATCGTGAACGGAAAATTCATGGGGAATCCGGCCGCCGATTCGACACCGTCGTTTCCCGTGCCGGCGACGATGACCGCCCCTCGACCGCCGCGTGCGTGCGCCCGGATGTCGGACAGCGCGTCGGAGAAGCACTGGCGCAGGCCATTTTCGAAAATGATCAGGCTCAGGTTCACCGCGACGACGTCGACGTTCGTAAGGCCGATAACGTGGGCCGCGGCGCGCTCGATGGCGGCGCAGGAAAAAAACGCGCAATCGCCGCCGCCCAGAAAGCAGTCGCCGGTGACGCCGATCTTCACCGGCACCAGCCGGTTGTGAAACCCGATCCCGGCGATGCCGCGTCCGTTGTCGGTTCGGGCGCCGATGGCTCCAGCCACCAGCGTCCCGTGAAAATCCCTGTCGCTCGCCATCTCCGGCGTGCCATCGTCATCGACGGCGTCATAGGGAGCGGTCAGATTGGCGGCCAGATCTGTGTGATCGAGCACGATGCCGGTATCGAAGGTCGCGACCGCGACCTCGTTCGAGCCGCGCGTTATGTTCCACGCCTCGGTAATTCTCAACGTCCGGAACGAGGGCTGCGAATCGAAGCGCGGGTCGTCCGGCGTGAACAGCAGCCTGCCTAGGCCGATGATGTCCGGCCGTGCCGAAACCACCCAGCCCGAAGTTTCCAGCCGCTGCGCGAGCGCCCGGGGATCGCCGTTGGCCGGCAGCCGCAGAATGAGTCGCGTGTGGTCGCCGTAGCGATAGATTTTCGTTGGTGCGAGCCCCAGCGTCCTGGCATACGCGACGAACGCCGCGCTGCTCCTGTCCGGACGGAGCTTCACCAGGAGCTCGTCACCATAGTAGGAGGGCGACGCCTCCGACCCTGATAGCCGCCCCAGGAAGGTCAGCTCGATTCCGGCTGCTGCGAGGGACGCGCCGGCACGTTCGGCCCTGGCGCGGTCGGCTGCGTTGACCAGTACGTAAGGACCGATCCGGCGATGCATCGAAACGCCATTCGCCAGCAACGCCGCGGCAAGAGGCACCTGCAAATCGACGTCCGCCGGGGCCGCTCCCCGTCGCAGCACCGCAACGTGCGACGGCGGGTCGCTGCCAGCGCCACCGGGAACGGTCGAGGCGCCGACGGACGCTGGCAGTACGTGTGTCGTCGGGGTGTCCGCGAACGCCAACGAGCTCAACAAGCACACCGCGATCGCAAGGAGAAGCCCGTCGAATCGAGTACCGTCGATCATCGCATCCTCCAAGGCCGCGCCGTCGACGCAACGGTGCAAGTTACCTGGCGCATCGAATGTCGGTCCGGGGGTCGGCGGCGGCGTGTGCGCGTTGTTCTGGTGCCCGGAGCCGGACTCGAACCGGCACGGCGCGATCAAGCGCCCGCGGATTTTAAGTCCGCTGTGTCTACCAGTTTCACCACCCGGGCCGTGCCGGTGATTCTACGCAAAGCCGACTGGCAACGGGCGGAGCGACTTTGCGGTCAATCCTGAACCGGATCGGGTCAGTCCGGCGCAACGGAAGGCGATCCGACGCCGTGCCCGGGGTCTCCGCCGGCGGGTGCACGGCGTGTCGTTCACCGCGCGCCCGGCGCCGTGCCGGACTTCGGCCTGAGCCTGACGTGGATGTTCTTCTCCTGCGTGAACCGCAGCATCTCCTCGAGGCATTCCTCGCGCCCGAATCCCGACTGCCTGACGCCGCCGAAGGGCGCGCCCAGGAAATGCCTGCCGACTTCGTTGATCCAGACGTAGCCCGCAGCGACTTCGGCCGCGGTGCGGTACGCGGTCGAGAGATCGTCGGTCCAGATCGAGCACGTGAGTCCGTAGGGGACGCTGTTCACGTCGTCGAGCATGCGCCCCTCGTCCGACCACCGGAGGATCGCCAGCACGGGCCCGAAGATCTCCTCGCGGGCGATCCGCATCGCCTGCGTCACGTCGGCGAAGACGGTCGGCTCGACGAAGAAACCGCCGGCGAGATGGGCATCGGCCGGTCGCCGGCCGCCGCAGAGCAGCCGCGCGCCCTCGCTCCGGGCGGCTTCGATGTGATCGAGCACGCGATCGAGCTGCACCTGGCTGACGATGGCGCCCATGGTCGTGGCCGGATCGGTCGGCAGACCCGGGCTTGAACGCGGTCGATTCGCGCCTTCACCCGCTCGAGCACGGCGTCGCAGGTCGATGCGTGGACGAACGCCCGGCTGGTCGAGCCGCAGGATTGACCGCACCAGGTGAAGTTCATGCCGCCGACGATGGCGCCGGCGACCTCGTCCGGGTCGGCGTCCGGATAGGCGATGAGCGCGTTCTTGCCGCCGAGTTCCAGCATCAGCGGCTTCACCGTGTCGCTCGCCGCGCGCATCACCGCGCGTCCCGCGGCGACGCTGCCGATGAGCGCCACCATCGCCACGTCGGGATGCGCGGCCAGCGCGGCGCCGGTCCCGCGATCGCCGGGCACGACATTGAACACGCCGGCGGGCAGCAGGCCGTCGAGCAGCTCGGCAAGGCGCAGCGCGGACAGCGGCGCCTGGTCCGGCGGCTTGACGATGACCGCATTGCCGGCGGCCAGCGGCGCCGCCGACTTGCCGGCCGCGAACATGAACGGGTGGTTGAAGGGCACGATGCGCGCCACGACGCCGAGCGGCTCGCGCACCGAGAAGTTGACGACGTCCGGGCCCATCGGTATCGACGCGCCCTTGATCTCGGTGACCAGCCCCGCGAAGAAATCGAGCTGCGCCGCGGCGATGGCGACGTCGCCGGTCATGTCGCGCACCGGGTTTCCGCAATTGGCCGCGTCGATCAGCGCCAGCTCGCCGGCATGCCTGCGCAGCAGTTCCGCGATCCGGCGCAGGATCCGCGCGCGCTCGAGCGGAACGACGCCGCGCCATTCGGTGTAGCCGCGCCGCGCCGCGGCGACGGCGGCATCGACGTCGGCGGCATCGGCCACCGCGACGCGGCCCAGCGACTCGCCGGTCCCGGGGTTCAGGGTGTCGAGGAAATGCCCGGACGCGGGCCGGTGCCACGCGCCGCCGTAGTAGACGCCGCGCTGGACGGGCAGGGACAGTTCCATCGTTCCTCCGGCAGGTGAGGGCGCTTCCGCCGTGCCGACCGGCCGGGCGGCGCGGCGAGCCGGTTCGTGCGACAGCGGGGCTGCGCTAGTATGGTGGGTCAGGAGTTCCGAAGATAAGGAGCGAACGGACTTGGCCGTCAGGCAAGGCGCGAGACCGCAACCGTAGCCCGTGCTAAGGTGAGGTCGAGCAACGCCGCATGGCGGTCAAAGCTGCCGCGAGCTATCAAGTGAATTTCTGACTCACCACACTGGTAAGCTTCGGTCCGGCAGCGCCACTCAGCCGCCCGATCAGCGCATTGGCGCCGATCGACAGCACGAACAGCACGATCAGCAGCGCGTACATCCGCGGCATGTCGAACAGCGAGTACGCCTGGATGATCAGATAGCCGATGCCGCGATTGGACAGCTTGGTCTCGGCGAGCAGCGTGCCGATGATCGCCACGCCCAGCCCGAGCCGCACGCCGTTGACGATGGGCACGCGCATCGCCGGCAGGTAGATGCTGGGTCACCATCTGCCACGGCGACGCGCGAAAGCTCCGTCCGACGCGGATCAGCACCCGGTCGATCTGGCGCATGCCGGATGCGGTGCTGATCGCGATCGGAAAGAAGCAGGACATCGCGCCCATCGCGATCTTGGAGCCGGAACCCACGCCGAACCACATGATCATCACCGGAAAGAAGATGATCTTGGGCGTCGGCCCGAGGTAGTGGATCAGCGATTCGAAGGCGCGCGACAGGAACCGGTTCGCGCCGAGCAGGATGCCCACCGCCAGGCCGGAGAATCCGCCGATGAGCAGCGACGCGGCGATCTCCGTCGCCGTGACTCCGAGGTTGGCGTAGAAGTCCGAGGTGGAAAGCAGGCGGCCGACGGCGGCGGCGATGGCCGTCAGCGACGGCACGACGTCGCGGAACAGCAATCCCGACGCCGACAGCGCCTCCCAGGCGACGAGGATCGTCGCGACGATCGCGAACCGCAGCAGCGCGACCCGGCGCGCCGGTCGGCGCGGCGCCGGTGCGCGCGCTCAGTCGAAGGGCCGCAGCCATCGCTCGAGACGCTCGGTCAGGTCGAAGAACACGATGCTCGCCAGGATCACGAAGCAGATCGCGCCGTAGGTCCCCGGGAAGGTCGTAGCGCTCGGCAAGCTCGTTGATCAGCTGGCCGAGACCGCCGAAGTTGATCAGGAACTCGACGCCGACGATGTTGATCATCGCGAAGATGAGGCCGAGCCGCAGCCCGACGAACACCGACGGCAGCGCCGCGGGCAGCAGGATCTTCCGGAACTGCTGCGCCCCGGTGAGCTTGAAGCTGCGACCGACGTCGATCAGCACCGGCCGCGTCCCGGCCAGGCCCTCGACCGTCTTCAGGATCACCGGCGCCAGTCCCGCGGCGAAGCCGATCATCACGATCGTCGTCGCGCTGCGACCGAAGATGACCAGGAACAGCGGATACATCAGCACGATGGGCGCCGCGGCGAGCGCGCCGACCCAGGTCTCGCAGGCCAGGCGCAGCGTCCGGAACCGATACAGCAGCGCGCCCAGCGCGATGCCGACGACCGACGAGCAGCAGGCTCGCCCACAGCACCTCCTGCGTGGTCTGCCAGAAGCGGTGCACGACGTTCTCCTCGACGATGATGCGCGGAATCGCGGCGACGATCTGCGAGGGCAGCGGCACGATGAACGCGATTGATGACGCCGGCCCGGATCAGCAGCTCGACGACCGCGATCGCGGCCAGCGTCGTGACGACGCCGACCAGCCGCGCGCCGCCGCGCGACATCGCCCACGCCGGGAGCTTCACCGCCGGCCTCCGCCGGTGCGCACGCGCGATTCGTCGTCCGCGATGCCGCGGCTCGCTTCCTCGCGCAGGTCGTGCCAGATCTCGGCGACGTAGTGGCCGAAGGCGTCGCTGCTGACGACCTCCGAATCGCGCGGATGCGGCAGGTCGATGTCGACGACGCGCTTCAGCCGGCCCGGCCGGTAGGTCATCACCAGCACGCGGTCGGAGAGCTGCACGGCCTCGGTGAGGTTGTGCGTGATCAGCAGCGTCGTCTGCTTCAGCGTCCTGCTGGATCTGCAGCACCTTGTCGCCGAGCAGCAGGCGCGTCTGCTCGTCGAGCGCGGCGAACGGCTCGTCCATCAGCAGGATCCGCGGCTCGCGAGGCGAGCGTGCGGGCGATCGCCACGCGCTGGCGCATGCCGCCGGAGAGCTCGGCCGGATAGCGGCGCTCGAAGCCCTGCAAGTCCGACCAGCGCGACGAAATGCGCGGCGCGCTCCAGCCGCTCGGCCTTCGCCATGCCGGCGATCTCCAGCGGGAAGGCGACGTTCTCGAGCACGGTGCGCCACGGAAACGTCGACTCCTCCTGGAACACCATGCCGATCGCCGGATGCGTGCCGGACACCGCGCTGCCGGCGACGGTGACGCGGCCGTCGTAGTCGCCGAGCAGGCCGCCGATGATGTTGAACAGCGTCGACTTGCCGCAGCCGGACGGCCCGATGATCGACACGAACTCGCCGGCGGCGACGGCGAACGACACGTCGTCGACCGCGGTGATCGTCGCCGTCCGGGCGTCGGGAATTGCTTGGTGATCCGCTCGACGTCGAGCAGGCGCGCATCCGCCGCCGGCGTCGCCGGGGCGCCTGAAGCGGGCGGCGCGGCAGCGGCGGTCATGCGCTCAGCCGCGCTCGCCCGACGGCGACGCCACGCCCGCCATCGCCGGCGTGTAGCCGGGCTGCACGCGCACGTCGACGACGGCGACGCGACCGGCGTCGACCGCTGCGATGGCCGCTGCGAACGCCGCTGGCAGGTCGGCGCGCTGCTCGATCGGCCCGCACGCCAGCGCGCCCTGCGCGCGGGCGATCGCCGCGAGGTCGATGTCGGGATCGGCGATGCGCTGGCCGATCCACTTGTTCTCGACCGGCCGGCCGCGCATGCGCGCGACGCGCTCCTGGTGCACCTCGTCGTTGTAGAACGAGCGGTTGTTGGCGACGACGATGAGCAGCGGAATCCGGTAGTGCGCCGCGGTCCACAGCGCGGTCGCGCCCATCAGGAAATCGCCGTCGCCGCAGACGGCGACGGACAGGCTGCCCGATCCGCGCAGCGCGAGCGCCGCGCCGACGGCGATGCCCGGGCCGGCGCCGATGCCGCCGCCGCCGTCCGAGCCGAGGAAGTCGAGCGGATGGCGGAACGGCCAGCTGGCGCCGTTCCACGACAGCGGCAGATGCGACAGCGAAACGCGCGCGTCCGCCGACCGCGTCGCGCAGCGCGACGGCGAGGTCGTCGGTGCTGATGCGTCCGTCCGGAGTCGGCGGCGGCGAGAAATCCGGTTCGCGCGGCGGAGCAGGGCGCCGGCGCGCTCCGCGGGCCGAGCGCGTCGAGCAGCGCCGGGACGACCGCATCGGGCAGCGCCGCGATGAACAGGTCGACCGGCGGCAGCCCCTGGTGATCCATGCTCCAGCCGTTGTGCAGCAGATGATCGAGCGACACCTGGATGACCTTCGCGGCGGGCTCGCCGCCGCAGGCCGCCTTGAGCGTCCCGGCGAGGTCGACCCAGTCGAGGCTCAGGATCACGTCGGCCGCGGCGATCGCCCGCGGCCGGCCCGGCCGCAGCAGCACGCCGGGCGCGTCGACGTGCAGCGGATGGTCGGTCGGAAACGCGGCGCCGACCTTGAGATCGGTCACCACGCGCGCTCCCAGCGCCTCGGCCAGCGCGACGCGCGCCTCCCAGGCGGCGAGGTCGCGGGAGACGCGGCCGATCAGGAGCAGCGGGCGCGGCGCCGAGCGCAGCATCGCCGCGGCGGCGCGCAGGCTCTCCGCGGGCGGCGCCATCGGCGCATCGCCGGCGTGTACCGCGCGGCATCGAGCGGAGCCAACGGCGCGGCGAGCGGCGCTTCCTGCATCTCCGCGTCGAGATTGACGTACACCGGGCCCTTGCGGCGCGGACCGCGCGTGCCACATCGCGCGCAGCAGCGCTTCGCGCGCCGCCGCCGGCGACGCCGGCTGATCGTCCCATTTGACGAACGAGCGCACGATCGCGCCCTGGTCGCGCGCGGTGTGGATCCAGTCGATCCACGGCCGCCGCTTGGCCGCGTCGACCGGTCCCGTCGCGCCCAGGATCACCATCGGCATGCGGTCGCACCAGGCGTTGAAAATCGCCATCGTCGCGTGGAACAGCCCGACGTTGGAATGCACGACCACCGCCAGCGGGCGGCCCGTCGCCTTGGCGTAGCCGTGGGCGATCGCCACCGCGTGCTCCTCGTGCAGGCACAGCAGCAGCTGCGGGTCGCGGTTGCCGAGATAATTGACGAGGCTGTCGTGCAGGCCGCGGAAGCTCGCGCCGGGATTGAGCGCGATGAACGGGACGTCGAGCGCGCGCAGCGTCGCGGCGACGACGTCGCTGCCGTAACGCGGTTCGCCGGGCAGCGCGCCGGCCGGCCGCTCGATCGCCGCTGCTTGGTCGGGGCTCACGCCTGCGCCGCCCGCATCGGGGCTATTGCCGCGGCGGAATCTGGATCAGCTCGGCGAGCTGTTCGCGGGTCAGCGGCGTCGCCGTGAACTTCAGCGCCACGGCGTCGGGCACGATGGTGTCGAGTCCGACGATCCGGTCCGGATCGACCGACGCCTTGGGGAAGAAATCGTCGCGCGTGCGCTTGGCCATCGCCGCCGAGATGCCGACGAAATCGGCGTAGGTCTTGAGCGCCGCGGGATCGTCGGAATACATCCAGTCGATGGTCTCGCGGTAGGCCTTCATGAAGCGCTCGATCACCGGCTTGCGCGTCTGCAGCGTCTGCACGTTGGTGATCAGCAGGCGCACCGTCTGGCCCTTGAAGACCGTGGCGTCGTTGCCGCTTGCGACGATGCGGATCTTGCCCTCGTCGAGCTGCTGCAGTCCGAACGGCGGCGCCGACCAGCCCACGTCGATCTGGCCGGACATCACCTGGGTGAGCGTCGGCGCCGGGCCGCCGGTGGCCGTCGGCTTGGCCTTGAGATCGAACTGCTTCATGAAGGCGGTGACGATGCCGTGCGTCGACGAGCCGTTGGTCGAGTAGGCGATGGTCTTGCCGTCGGTGTCCTTGAGCGACTTGATCGGCGAGGCCGCCGGGACATACCAGTAGAGGTCGGCGGCGCCCGTCGTCTCGGCGCCGATGATGCGCACCGGCGCGCCCTTCGAGAACGCGCTCAGCACGCCCATGATCCCGGTGGCGACGCCGATGTCGACGCTGCCCGAGATCACCGCCTGCTGCGTCTCGCCGCCGCCCTGCGTCCACAGGATTTCGAGGACGAGGCCGTGCTTCTTGAAGATGCCGGCGCGCTGGCCGACCTCGGAGATCGATCGTGTCCCAGTTGCCGCGCTGGCCGGCGGCGACCTTCAGCGTGTCCTGCGCGCCGGCGGAATGAACGCCCGCACCCAGCGCAAGGACCAGCGATCGTGCTCCAGAACGGCCTGTACCTCCTCATCGCTTCCTCCTCGTTGTGCGCTGCCGGCGCGCCGCCCGGGCGGCAGTCGTCGGGTGCCCGCATTCCGGAAGCGCCGGCGCAGCTTCGGCGCGGAAGTGTGGCGCGTCGCGCGCCGCTGCGTCAATCGCGATGGCCGCGTCAGTGGCGCAGGTGCGGCCCGCGTCGAGCTCGGATCGCCGTCGTCCACGCCCAGCGTGGTCCAGTCGGTCGCCTTGGGCACGATGCCTTCGAAGGACCTGAGCTTGACCAGCGGGAGGCTCCGTTTCGGCGGCGCGATCGCCGTTTCGGTCACGCGCGCACGGCGTCGAGCATGATGCGCCGGAACTCGACGATCGCGACGTCGCTGGCGCCCAGGCGCTCGCGCGAGCGGTCGGCGATGGGCCCCATCGTCTCCCACATGGCGATGTCCTGGTTCGGGATGCCGGTGATGCCGGTGAAGCTGCCGAGCTTCATCGCCTCGCGGTCCTGCAGATAGCCGTTGTCGCGGGTGCGGATGCGGCGGAAGTTCGCGTCGAGGTCGACGCCCACCTGCGCGCCGCAGAACTTCCGCCACGCTTCCTGATCGATGCCTTCGCCGTCGCTCCAGGCGATGAAATAGAACATCGTGTTCGTGTCGTCCTGCGGCATGTTGAGGATCGACGAGGTTGTACAGGTTGTTCGGCGGGATCAGCACCGTGAACGGCGCCACGAAGAGCGTGATGCGCAAGTAGTCGTGCGTGCCGGCGTCCTTGATCGGGCGGCGGATGGCGACGTAGCGGAAGCCGAAGTCGGTCTGCTGGACTGCGTAGCCGCGGCGCCTTGTCGGTCGACGGACGCGGCCATGCGCGTGGCGGTGGCCTTGGCGCCATCGCACGCGCGCCGGCGGCATGTCGGTCGAATGCAGCGTCGAACTGTGCGCGGAGTCGATCGCGCCTTCGAGCACCTGCGCCCAGTTGCAGTCGACGTGCGATCTTGACGACGCTGGTCGCTGATGTCGGGAGAGGGCGCCCAGGCGGGCGGCTCGAAGTCGGTCACGCTTCGGCGGGCGGTCCCATCCACACCCAGACGAATCCGCCGGCCTCGCGGCAGGGATAGGTCCGGTGCTCGACCTTCTGCGCGAGGCCGCTTTCGCGCGGCTCCGACGGCATGTCGACGACGTTGCCGTCGACGTCCATCTTCCAGCCGTGATAGAGGCAGCGCAGCCCGCATTCCTCGTTGCGGCCGAGCGCCAGCGACGCGCGCCGGTGCGGGCAGTGCTCGTCCAGCACGCCGAGGCGGCCGTCGCTGTCGCGAAAAGCGACCAGGTCCTCGCCCAGCAGCCGGATGCGCACCGGCGCGCCGTCGCGCTCGGCCACTTCCTCCGACAGGCACGCCGGAATCCAGTGGCGGCGCATCAGCCGGCCCATCGGCGCGTCGCCCTCGACCCGGCAGAGCAGATCGTTTTCCTCGGGGGTCAGCATGGTTCCTCCGGGCGCCTTGCTCTTCACCGCCTCGCGCATTCCGCGGTTGCCGCGGTCCGGGCGGCGGGCATAAGATTAGATCTCTAAGAAAAGATACGCATTTCCATGATCGATGTCGAGTGCCCATGGTGCACCGCCCGGGGCGCGCCCGGAGGCGCGCCGTCCGCGCGGGCGGAGTGCCCGCGGTGAACGCGGTCGATGGACGCGATGCGCTGTCGCTGGTCGTTTCCGGAGCGGCCGAGATCGCGGAAGGAATTCGTCGCATCGAATTGTGCGTGCCGGAAGGCGGCGAACTGCCCGGAATTCACTCCCGGCGCGCATCTGCGCGTAGGGGCCGCGTCCGGTCCCGTGCGCAAGTACTCGCTGTGCAACGATCCCGCGGAGCGGCACCGATACGTAAGTCGCTGTGCACCGCGCGAAGGCGCCGCAGGCGATGGTCCCGCGGCGCCTGATCGACCGAGGCGCGCGGTCGGGAACGCCGCTCGCGTGCTCGCTGCCCCGCAACGATTTTCCGCTGGACGAGCGCGCGTCGAATTTCCTGTTCATCGCCGGCGGCATCGGCATCGCGCCGATCCTGTCGATGCTGCGCCACGTCGAAGCACGCCGCAACGGGGCTGTCAGGCTGTACTACTGCACGCGCAAGCCCCGGAGCCACGGCGTTCCGCGACGAGTTGAGCGCGCCGGATTACGACGGCCAGGTGCTCATCCATCACGACCATGGCGACCCGGATCGACGGCTCGATCTCTGGCCGCTGCTCGAGCGGCCGACCGGCGCGCAGCTCTACTGCTGCGGACCGCGGTCGATGCTCGAAGCCGTGCGCGACATGACCGGCCACTGGTCATCGGCCGCCGTGCATTTCGAGAGCTTCGGCCCCGACGCCGCGACAGCGCAGCACGCCGGACCGGGCGTTCCGCGTGCGCCTCGCGCGCTCCGGCCGCATCGTCGACGTGGCCGCCGATCTTTCGATCCTCGACGCGCTGCGCGCCCACGGCGTCGAGGTGCCGAGTTCCTGCGAGAGCGGCACCTGCGGCACCTGCCGCACGCGCCTCGTCGCCGGCGAAGTCGACCACCGCGACCTCGTGCTCGGCGACGACGAGCGTGTCGACCACATCATGGTCTGCGTATCGCGTGCCCGTTCGGACGAACTCGTCATCGACCGATGAACCCGGCCGCCGTCGCATGAGCGCGCGCCCGCTGCGGCTGGGGGTTGCCGGGCTGGGCCGGGCGTTCACGCTGCATGCTGCCGACGCTCGCCGGCGACCCGCGCATCCGGCTGGTCGCCGGCGCCGACCCGCGGCCCGAGGCGACGCAGCGCTTTGCCGCGGATTTCGGCGCGCACGACCTACGCAGCGGTGGGCGAGCTCTGCGCCGATCCGGAAGTCGAGGCCGTCTACATCGCCACGCCGCACCAGCTCCACGCGGAGCACGCCGCCATGGCGGCAGGCGCACGGCAAGCACGTGCTGGTCGAGAAGCCGATGGCCGTCACGATGCCGGAATGCCGCGCCATGATCGACGCGGCGAAGCGGGCCGGCGTGCAACTGCTCGTCGGCCACAGCCACAGCTTCGATCGACCGATCCTGCGCACGCGGGAGATCATCGAGAGCGGCGCGGTCGGCGCCGTGCGGATGATCAGCGCGCAGTACTACACCGACTTTCTGTATCGTCCGCGGCGGCCGGAGGAGCTCGTCACCGCCAGCGGCGGCGGCGCCGTCTACAATCAGGCGGCGCATCAGGTCGACATCGTGCGCCTGCTGGGCGGCGGGCTCGCCCGCAGCGTGCGTGCGCATGACCGGGGCCTGGGATCGGGCGCGCCCGACCGAAGGCGCGTACGCGGCGCTGCTGACCTTCGACGGCGGCGCGTTCGCGTCGCTGGTCTACAGCGGATACGCGCACTTCGACGGCGACGAGTTCTGCGGCAATGTGGGAGAAATGGGCCTGCCGAACGACATGCGCCGCTACGGCGCCGCGCGCCGCAACCTGGCGCGGGCCACGAGCGCCGACGGCGAGGTGGCGCTCAAGAATGCGCGGAACTATGGCGGTGACGAACACACCGGGGCGGAGGGCAGCGCGAGCGACGACGCGGCATGGCATCAACACTTCGGCCTGATCATCGTGTCCTGCGACCATGCCGATCTGCGGCCGCTGCCGACCGGGGTGATGATCTACGGCGACACCGAAGCGCGCCACGATCCGCTGGAAAGGCCGCGGCTACCGCGCGCCGAAGTCGTCGACGAGCTGTGCGCTGCCATCGACGGGACGCGGGCGCCGCTGCACGACGGGCGCTGGGGAATGGCGACCCTCGAAGTGGTCGTGGCGATGCTGCAGTCGGCGGGCGAGCAGCGCGAAATCGCGCTGCACCAGCAGGTCGGCGTGCCATAGCGGGAGCCTGGGTCCCATGCCTGCACGCCCGAGAAACGCGGCCGACGCCGCCGAGCGCGCCCCGGCGCCGCGGCGCCAGGACCCGGCGCGAACCGGCGATCGAACGACGCCGGGCGCGGAAAGCGACACGGAGCGCCTGCTGCGGCGCTGGCGCGATGTCGCCCCGCAGGATCGACTGGCGCATCTCGTCAAGGATGCCATGCGCGCGCTGGACCGCGCGCTGCAGCTTCGCCTCGCCGAGCATGCGGTGGCGCTCGGCCACTGGCCTTTCCTCCGCGTCCTCTGGGAATCCGACGGCCTGACGCAGCGCGAGCTGAGCCGCGAGGCCGGAGTGATGGAGCCGACGACCTTTGCCGCCGTGAAGGCGATGGCGGCGCTCGGCTACGTCGTGCGGCGGCAGCTGGACGACAATCGCCGCAAGAATCACATCTTTCTGACGGCCAGAGGACGCGCGCTGGAGCGCACCCTGGTGCCGCTGGCCGAGGAAGTCAATCGCATCGCGGTGTGCGGCGTACCGGTCGACGACATCGTCGCCGCGCGGCGCACGATGCTGAAGGTGCTGGAGAATCTGGCGCTGGACGAGCGGGATTCGTCCAATGCGCGTCGGCGCATTCCGTCGACCCGGGAACTGGGTCGGCGGGTCGATTCGGCTGAGCGAAGATAGTACCGGCGCCACGCCGGAGGCGCCCGATGCGGGCGAGGAGGGGAACATGACCAAGCTGCACCTGACCTTTGCCTGCTGGGACTACGATCGCACGCGGGCGCTCACCGACGGGAGCGTACGGGCCGCGGGAATCGACCTCAACTGCCTGAACCTGCACGTCGAGGAGACGTTCTTCCGGATGCTGCGCCATCGCGAGTTCGACCTCGCGGAAATGTCGCTGTCGTCGTACGCCGTATCGATGGCGCGCGATGATCCGCCGTTCATCGCGATTCCGGTCTTTCCGTCCCGGTTCTTCCGCCATTCGTGCATCTTCGTGTCGGCGAAGAGCGGAATCCGCGAGCCGAAGGCGCTGATCGGAAAGCGCATCGGCACGCCGGAGTATCAGATGACCGCGCCGGTCTGGATTCGCGGAATGCTGCAGGACGACTACGGCGTCGATCCGGCGAGCGTGAACTACTGCACCGGCGGCGAAGAGGAGCCGGGGCGCGAGGAAAAGCTGCGCCTCGACCTGCCGGCGAAGTTCAGCGTCACGCGCATCGGCGCGACGCAGACCCTGGCGCAGATGCTCGCCGACGGCGAGATCGACGCGATGCACGTCGCGCGCATTCCGTCGACGTTTCATTCGCGGCCCGGTACGATCCGGCGCCTGTTCGACAACTACGTCGACGTCGAGCGCGAGTATTTCCGCCGGACGAGGATCTTCCCGATCATGCACACCGTGGTGATTCGCCGTGACGTGTACCGCGCGCACCCGTGGATCGCGCAATCGCTGTTCAAGGCCTTCGTGCGCGCCAAGCAGAAGGTCTACGACAACCTTTACACCACGTCGGCACTGACGACGATGCTGCCGTGGCAGATCGCGCACGTCGAGGAGCTGCGGCGGGAAATGGGCGACGACTGGTGGTCCTACGGCCTGGCACCCAATCGCCATGTGCTGGACACCTTTCTGCGCTATCACCACGAGCAGGGGCTCTCCGCGCGCCGGCTGCAGCCCGAAGAGCTGTTCGCGCCGGAAACGCTGGAGGCGTTCAGAATTTGATTTGACGTTGCCGGAGCAAAAGGAGTCACCCATGAACTCGCAATTCACAGCCGATGCCGCATTCGAGAGACGCATTGCGTCCCGGGTCCTTGACGTCCTGATCCGCGCGGGACTCATCCTGGCGATGGTCACGCTCTGCTACAGGTTCTTCGCGCCGTTCCTGCCCATGACGGTCTGGGCGCTGATACTGGCGGTGACGATGTATCCCCTCCACCAATTCATGGCCGGGAGGCTGGGCGGCAGGCAGGGGCTGGCGTCTGCGCTGCTGGTGATCCTCGGCCTTGCATTGTTCGTCGCGCCGACGGCGGTGCTCATGAACTCGCTGGGCGACTCGGTGAAGCAGCTGATCAGCGATGTGCAGACGAACTCCCTCGACATACCGCCCCCGCGCGCCTCCGTGGCCAGCTGGCCGGTGGTCGGGGAGAGGCTGCACGCGTTCTGGTCCCAGGCGTACTCCGATCTTCCGTCGCTCGTGCAGAGGTTGCAGCCGAAGCTCGGTGAACTGACGAAGACCGCGCTCGGCTTCGTCGCCGGCATCGGCGGTTCGCTGCTGCAATTCCTGTTCGCCTTCATCATCGCGGGGATCATCATGGCCCGCGGCCGCTCGGGCGGTCGCGGCAGCCGGGCGATCTTCAGGCGCATTGCCGGCAATGCACGCGGCGCGCAGTTCGCCAAGCTGTCCGTGGCCACCATACGCGCCGTGGCCGTAGGGGTCATCGGCATCGCCTTCATCCAGGCGATCATCATCGGCCTCTGCCTGTTGATCGCCGGCGTGCCATGGGCAGCCGTGCTGGCCTTTGTCGTCCTCGTGCTCGGCATCGCGCAGGTGCCCGCGCTGATCGTCACACTTCCGGCAATCGTCTATATCTGGTGGAGCGGCGACTACGGGAATGTCGCGGCGATCGCCTACACGGTGCTGCTCGTGGTCTCGGGAATGGTCGACAACGTGCTCAAACCCTTCATGCTCGGTCGCGGAGTCGATGCCCCGATGCCGGTCATCCTGCTCGGGGCGCTCGGCGGCATGGCCGTGGCGGGGATTCTCGGGATGTTCATTGGCGCCACCTTGTTCGCGCTGGGCTACCAGATCTTCATGGGCTGGGTGGCCGACAACCCGGATGAAGAACCGCCCGGACAGGACGGCGATGCGCAGCCCGCGCGCTGACGATCGGCGTCGATGCGGTCGGAGGCAGCGTGAGCCGAGGGCGCAAGGTCGCGTCGGAGTTGCGCTGCCGCAAGCCCTGAAATGAACGAGCGTGGAATCCCGGTCGTTCTCGGCCGGCAGCAACAACTTCCGGGATCCCGGGGGCAATGGCCATGAAGCCTGCAGTATGGTGTGCATTGACCGCGCTGATGATCGCCACCCATGTGGCGGGGGCCGACTTCGGAACCCCGGGCGGGCCCGAGCCGGCCAACATCGACGAGATCGCGGACGCCCTGCGCCAGGATCCCTACGACATGGAGCTGCTGATCAGCTACGGCACCTCCAAGGGCGGTTCGGCAGGACACCTCGCCCTGGCCATCCGCGATCATGCCCCCGGCGACGACCTGGTCTACACGGCCAACTTCTATGCCGATCGAACGACCAAGCATGCCAAGGGCTTCTACACCGCCGATCTCATGGTCAGGGTTCCGAAGAAGGAGTACCTGTTCCGGACCACCTCGTCGCTCGGGGACACGGCCTCGTTCGGCCTCGACTTCGGCGAGATCTACAAGCGATCGGTGATCGGCGTGCGCGTCCGCGGCGTCCCTGCCGCGGAGAAGGAGGCTCTCGCTGCGTTCTTCGAGCGGATCAACGACGACTATCACCACCGGGTCAGGAACACCGAGTACCACGACGGCGAGGTGCGGTACGACTACCTGCGCCTCAACTGCGCCAAGACCATCGGCGCCGGCTTCAGGTACGGCGCCGGGTACCAGGACCTCGAGGTGACGAGCGCGAGGCTGTTTTCCGGGCGCAAGGTGGTGGCAGCGGCCAACGCCAACATTCCCACCGAGATGGCGATGAAGCTCCTCGGGGCGTGGAATGCCCGCGGATACGGGTTGGACGTGGTGTGGTACAGGAAATACGGGAACTCGGCCTACGTGGACCCGCACGAAAAGGACAAGGTGGCGTTCAAGGACCTTCCGAACCGATTTCCTTCGGTCCTGTCGCGCGACTTCCGGAAAGAGCAGGATCGTTACGAGGACATCGACAATCTCTTCGCGATGTACCTCCTCTTCAATCTGAGCAGGTACCGCGTGCGCGTGAACGACGAGACGAAGCTGCTCGAGATCGACCAGGGCAAGGAACCCATGCCCTACCCGGAGGCCGCCGATACCGCCGCCCGGAGCGCCAGGGCGGACAGCGAAAATGTCCGTCGGGGCGTGCCGTTCCAGCGACAGGGGACGGAGGTTGGGGAACCCGCCGGCGTGAGCGAGAAGGCGCCCGCGCCGTCGGGCGCCGGTGCCCGATCCTGCCGGAAACGTGAAATAGCGGCGCGGTGCCGCCGTGTACAGCGTTGCGCCGCACGGGGTCAACGCCGCTTCATCTCGCATCGGGTGGCCCGGTGACCCGCCCGGTGGCGGCGAGACGCGACGGACGCCGGGCCAGCGGCAGCAGCACCGCCCATGCCGCCAGCGCGGCGAATACGTGCTTCAGCGTGTGGCCGGAGATCAAGCCCTGCGTGAGTTGAAAGACCTGCACGTCCTGCAGCTCCAGCAACTTGGCCAACGCGTAGGCCGCAATCAATGCGGCCCAGTTGGGACCCTTTCCCTGCTTCGGCAGCCAGGACACACCGGCCACCACGCCGATGCCGCCAAACTGCATGATGACGTAGGGGGTGACGGAGCCGGTGGCCGCGAACCAGGCGACCGACAGGACACCACCGGTGAGCGCGACGGGCAGCAGCAGATTTGCCGCGCGTACCGATACCCGGTGGGCGGCGACCAATCCGAGCGCGCCGGCAAAGGCAATCACCATGCCCATCCGGTCCCACGCCAGCCCCCGATCGTTCGGGTCGAGGTGGTACCAGGCGCTGCCGACTCCGGTCAGTACGAATCCCGCGAAAAACACCAGGCCCGAGGCCCGCATCGCGGAATTCAAGTAGTCCAGGCGACCCCGGAACTGGCTGACGAGCCCGATACCGCCGAAGACGACGAAGAAGATGTTGGACAGCGTATCCATCGCGCGCGGAACACCCATCAGTGTCCGTGCATCGGCGAAATGATGGTAGGCGGGGTCTTGCGGCACGCCGGGAAGCGCAACCGCGAGCAGGATCAGCGCCCCGACGACGCAACACAGGATTTTCTCGGGAGGGGATAGCGGCATCACGTTCTCGGCCTGGCCCTGCCATGGCGTGCCGGATGGGAGATTGTCCGGATTGCTTCCCGAATGACGATCGCCGAATTCGTTGGCGATGCGCCGTGGCAAGTATGGATCAGAGCCCGGCGCCCCAGCGGTGTTGCCAGGCAATTCCGAGCAGGTCGAAGCTGTTCCCGGTCCGATCGGACACCCCGCTGCTGGCATAGAGCTTGATCGAGTTGCGGATGTCGACGGGAAACGCCAGGGTGCCGCCGAGCCGCCAGTTCTGCTGCAGGTCATTGCCGCGCGTGCCGTTGATCGTCGTCCGTCCACCGGTAAAGTACGTCACGTCGAGCGACGACCAGATGCCGGAGTGGAAGCTGTAGATCGCGTGGCCCTGGACCGAGTAAAGCGGATCCTGCGAACGCGTGCCACCGCCATAGAAATCGGCGTTCCGCGTGAACAGCGTCGCCGCAGCGGTCAGTTCGAGCGTCCACTGGCCGATCGCTTTCGACACGCCGACTTCTGGCTTGAACGACCACCGGTGCATGCCGATGTTGACGACGCGCGTGTCGTCATACTGGCCCCCGGGTACGATTACCCGCAGGCTGCCGCCGACGATCAGGTCCTGCTCGTACCCCGCGAATTCCTTCAGTGTCAGCGCCGGCGCCCCGTGGAAATTCACCGCCAGCCGGAAGGCGGGATCGGCGAACCCGTTGACCACACGCTCCACCGGTTGGCCGATATAGTTCGCCGAGCCATTCAACCACAGATACGGCGCGACAATCTCGAACTTGGCGGACTGGCCGCCGAGCTCGAGCACCCGCGCATAGCCGACGACGGCGCTCGAAGTCGTGAGGTTCACGTCGCTGATAGGCAGCGCGGTGTCGAACGCGAGACCGCCTCGCGTGTACGTGCTGCCGGCGACCAGGAAGTTGACGCCGATCGGCGCGTTCGAGTAGGCGCGTGGCTCGATGTCCTGTGCGCTTGCCGACAGGGCGGCGGCGAGCAGGCCGACGCCGAGGAACCGTCTTGCCGACGCCATTCTGCGCCGAGGCAGTTGAAGAAACACGGTGCGACACCCCGCGTGTGGATCCGGCCGCTTCTAGACGGCCTCGTCGAGCAGGCGCGCGATCCGTTCGGTGCGGAGCACGGCATCCCCGAACTCGCCGAATGCGGCGAAGTCGGCCGGCGGATAGGCGAGCCCCGCGCAATCGCCGCTCCCGGCGCGCGGCCCCCAGACTTGCCTGGCATCGAGCAGGTAGACGCCATAGGCGGCACGCAAGCCCTGGCTGTCGACCGTTCCGATTTCCTGCTGCAGCGTGTACGCGGCCAGCGCCGCATTGGAGACGACCGCCACCTCGATCAGCGCCGCGCGATAGCCGGGTCGGCGCACGACTTCCGGGCCGAAGGCCGCGGTCATCCGCATCGCCGCGGCATTGACCACGATGAGCAGGCGGTCGAGGATGCTGCGCAGTGCGTGCTTCGCGGCGAACGCGAGGTAGGTCTGGGGGTCGAGAAAGGCGTCGACGGCCGCCGAAACCGCGCCGCAGCCGCTGTGCCCGAGGACGACGATGAGCTTCAGGCTGCCACCGAGGTGATCGACCGCGTACTTGAGGCTGCCGAGTACCTCGCTGCCGAGGCCGTTCCCCGCGACGCGCACGACAAAGAGGTCATTCGGCCCTTCGTTGAAGATCAGCTCGATCGGCACGCGCGCATCGGAACAACCCAGCACCGCCGCATAAGGGCGTTGCCTCGGTGCGCTCTGCGCGTTCGGCGCGAGACCGAGATCGCGCGGATCCACCGGGATGACGCGCTGCGCGATGCCGGTGCCCTCGGCCAGGCTGTCGAGCAGCGCGCCGATCGACCGGCTGCCGTCCTCCAACCGCGCCCGCGCCGCCTCGCTATCGGCTGGCCGCGGGCGGACCGTCGCATCGGTGCCGTCATAGCGATAGGTGATCTCGATGATCTTCATCGGACGCGGACCGGGCGTGTGACGCGGGAGCCATTCTCCGCGCACCGCCGTGCCGAGTTAGATTTGTAGGCCCATTGACCACAACTCGCGTCCAACCGCCGTGCGCGATTGCGAGGCACCGGTGGCGCTCCTCCGGGCGAATTCAGGTATCGCCGCCAGGTGCATGGTGCCGTTTCGCACCACCACAAGGGCGGGTACGGCCGAAATTCGCCGCGTCCGGCTGCACTCCAAATTGCCCGCGACGCTGCCTTCGAAGAAGTCTGTGCCCGCAACGGATCGGAGCTAGGCTGGATTCGCAGACATTCTAGCGCGTGGAACCCTACCGGGTTGAGATTGGCAGCGATGCGGAGTGAAAGCGCAGACATTTGGCTCGCGACCAATCGTTGCCATTGGGGATACTGGAGGCGGGAGTCGGAATCGAACCGGCGTACACGGCTTTGCAGGCCGCTGCATGACCACTCTGCCATCCCGCCCGGGATGGTTGCCCGTTGCGGGCGCCGAAACCAAGAGGGAGAGCCTGAATTAGAAGCTCTCCCTCGATGAACTGGTGCGGGAAAGGAGTCTCGAAATCCCGACCGCAACCTTGGCAAGGGAGAGACCGCCGTGCCCAACTCCGTAACACGTTGATTTTGCAGGCTTGGTGGCGCCGGGGAAAAACCATACCGGCGTCAAATCGCAGCAAATCCATCGCAATTGTACGTCACCGCGTCAGAGTTGTGCCATAGCCACGTGGCAACGCCGCCTGCCAGAAAGGTCGAGTTCTTGCCGTCTACTGAACGTGGAAGCTTACGGCCGGGCTTCGCTTTTTCTGCTATGGCCCGCGAGGCCCTCGATGACGCGTGGCCGAGCGTAGCGACGCATAATCCGGAACAGGATGCGCATCGGACAGGCTTCAAAGCAGGACGGCAACGCTTCACGCAGGCGCGCAGAATAGGCGCAAAGCCGAACGCTGCGCCGTCGCGGGCGGAGTTACGACTGACCTGCCAGCGACTATCGAGTACGCCAGTCGGTTCACAACGGAGAAGACAACCCATGAAGCAGGCAATGGTAACCGTCTCGAAAGCGCTGATTCGAGGTTTGCTAATTGTCGTTCCGGTGTATTTGGCGATCTTGCTGCTGCTCAAGGGGATGAAGTCGGTCGCCAATCTGGTGCGGCCGTTCACCGCGCTTCTCCCCGAATGGGTTCCCGCCGAAGAGCTTCTGTCGCTGCTCCTCGTTCTCACGATCTGCGCCCTCATCGGCACCACCGTCGGTACGCGCATCGGACGGGGGGCTCGGGACTGGCTCGAACGGTCCGTCTTCGAGCGAATTCCTGGCTATGCGGTCATCCGCAGCCTCACGCACCAGATGGCGGGGAGAAGCCAAGAGAGCACCTGGAGGTCCGCGCTGGTCGAGATCGAAGATGCGCTTGTCCCGGGGTTCATCATCGAGGAGTTCGAGGACGGTCGCTACACCGTCTTCGTCCCGTCGATCCCGACGCCGTTCGCCGGTGCCGTCTACGTCCTCGATCGGCAGCGGGTGCACCCCGTGGACGTGCCATTCACCGATGCGATCAGGGTCGTCTCGCGCTGGGGATCGGGCGCAAAGAACCTGGTTGCGGCGATGGAGCGCCGCGACTCCGTCGCGCCACGATAACTGAGCCGGGGTCTCAGTTGAGATCCCCGTCCTTGTAGTACTGGGTTCCTTTGGTGGTAAGCTCGGGCGCCCCGCGCGGAGACGATCCCTGCGGCGCCATCGGGTTGACACGGCAGAAACGGTGGTGTCAGATAGCCGACCTCGGAGCAACCAGAGTTCAGCGAGCAGGGGCTGCCGATCGGTTCTTCGATTCGCTGCATTGGCGTCCAAATAGGGAGAGATCGATGACGATTCCCGAAGGTGCGCTCGGCCTGGCCGTCGAGACAAGCTGCCTCGAAGGTATTGAGGGCGTCGGTCCCATGCCACGAAGGATACTGGCGCTGGGTCTGCTGGCTGCGTTGCTTGTCGCGCCGAGCACCTATGCGCAGACCGCGCCTGCCGGCGCGCCCGCGCCGGCGCCGGCGGCAAGCGCCATCGATGCCGCGTCGATTCAGGCCCTCAAGGACATGGGGGCGTTCCTGCAGACACTGAAGCGCTTCCACGTTTCGACCGAGGCGACCGGCGAGCGCGTTCTGGCCGATGGACAGAAGCTACAGCACGTGGCGACGGCCGAGTTGGACGTCGATCGCCCGAACAAGCTGTACGCCGCGATACGCAATGCCCGTTCACAGCGCGAGATCATCTATGACGGCAAGACGGTCGCGTTTTATACTCCCGCGCAGAAGTATTACTCGACAGTTGAGTTCTCCGAGCCGATCGGCGGGCTGATCGACAAGCTCGAGCAGAGGTATGGCGTCCAGCTTCCGCTGCAGGATCTGTTCCTGTTCGGAACGCCGATGGCGCGGCTCGACAAGATCGAGTCAGCGATGAATGCCGGGCAGGATTTCATCGACGACGATCTCTGCGACCATTACGCGTTTCGCCAGGGCACGATCGACTGGCAGATATGGATCAGTACCGGCGGCAAGCCGTTGCCGCGCAAGATCGTGATCACCAATCGCGCCGACGAAGCGCGCCCGCAGTCGATCTCGGTGATCGACTGGAACCTGAAGCCGACCTTCAAGGATTCGGTGTTCAAGTTCACGCCGCCCCCGGGAGGGAAGAAGATCGAAATCGTTCCGCGAAAGACCTCATAGGGGATTGCCACCATGAATGGACTATTCGGGAAATTGCCGGCTACCACCGCCGCGATCCTCGTGGCGGCCAGCTTTGCGATGGTTTCCTACGTTGATGCCGCAGGTGACCGCGGCGGCGGTCGGGGCGGCGGCGGTGGTGGCGGTGGCGGTGCTCGTGCCGGCGGTGGGGTGCAAGGCAGTGGAGGTGGCGCGCGACAAAACGCGCAGGTGAACAACACCAAGGCCGATGCCCGCACAAACAACGTCCGCAGCACCAGCGTGAACAACGTAAACAACGTCAACGTCGAACGCAACGTCAACGTCAGCGGCAACAACAATTGCTGCAACAACGGTTGGGACAACGACTACCATCCGGTCGCCACTGCGGCTGCGATCACGGCAACGGCGGCCGTTATCGGGTCGATAGTGCGCGCCCCCCCGCCCGGCTGCGTGCCGGTGAACTACGGCGGCGCGGTCTACCAACAATGCGGAAGCACGTGGTATGCCCCGCAGGGGTCGCAGTTCGCCGTGGTCGCTCCACCCTATTGATCGTTCAGGGAGCCCGGCGACGCTGTGGCGGAGGCGCGCGCTGTATGCTGCGCCGGATCAAGCATTTTGCAGTGGATGAAGCATGGACGCAGAGCGGATGGAGCCATGTCGCCTCTGCGTGGGTTCGGCGCGATCCTGGCTCGCGAATCGACAGTCTGTACTTCACTTGAGGGGGAACGACCATGAATCGTCGCATGATGGTGCTGACAATGGCCGCCGCGCTCGCCGCGCCCGGCATCGCGTTCGGAGCCGACAAGGCAAAGGAGCAGGCGGAGGTGCAGAAGGCGGGGCAGGACGCGCTCGCCGCGGTGTACAAGCTGCAGCCGTCGGCGCGCAAGTCCGTCGAATCCGCGGCGGGCTACGCCGCGTTCAGCAACTTCGGCATGAAGATCCTTGTCGCCGGAGGCGGATCCGGCAAGGGCATCGCGGTCAACAACAAGAGCAAGGCGATGACGTACATGAAGATGGCCGAAATTCAGGCCGGCCTCGGCTTCGGCGCCAAGAAGTTCCAGGTCGTCTGGGTGTTCGAGACCGACGCAGCCCTGAACAACTTCGTCAACTCCGGCTGGGAGTTCGGCGGACAGGCGACGGCGGCGGTGAAGACCGGCGACAAAGGTTCCGCTTATCAGGGCGCGGTCGGGGTGTCACCGGGGGTCTGGATCTACCAGGTCACCGACAAAGGCTTGGCGCTCGAGCTCACCGCCAAGGGAACCAAGTACTACAAGGACAGTGACCTGAACTGAGACGCGTGGTTCGCGAACCCGGCCCGCCCGGCCAGGGCGGGCGCAGCGTCGCAGTGCCGCCTTCGATTCAAAGGTTCCTTTCAGGCTGAGCCGAGTCTGGGCGACCCGGATCGGGAGTTGGTATCGTGGGCTTTCGGGGATATGGCCCGTAACGACAATCTCAAAGGGGGGGCACCATGGACTTCTCGGCAATCGGTAGTTCTCTAGGAACCGCCTTGGGCGCGGAGGCACCTCGCATCCTCGGCGCAATCGTCATCCTCATCATCGGCTGGATCGTGGCCGTCTACGCGCGGGGCGGGGTCCGGCGCCTGCTCCGTGTGGCGCGATTGAACAAGCGAATCGCCGAGACCACCGAGCAGAAGCTCGATCTGGAATCGGGGATTTCTGCCGGAGCCTTTTGGCTGATCATCCTGATCACGCTGATCGGCATGTTCAATTCCCTCAACCTGACGCTTGCCTCCGGGCCGTTCGAGGTTCTGGTCAAGCAGATCGCCGCTTATCTGCCGCGCCTGGTCGCCGGCGTGCTGCTCGTGCTCGTCGCCTGGCTCGTCGCGGTCGCGCTTCGCGCCATCGTCAACCGAGCGCTCGAGGCCAGCGGCCTGGACGAAAAGCTCTCGGCCAACGCCGGCATGCAGCCGATGCGCAGGAGCGTCGGCAACATGCTCTTCTGGCTGGTGATTCTCCTGTTCGTGCCCGCGATCCTCACTGTCTTCGATCTCGGCGGTTTGCTCGATCCGGTCAAGGTGATGGTGACCAAGATCCTGGACATCCTGCCGAATCTGTTCGCCGCGTTCCTCATCGGCTTTGCCGGATGGCTGCTTGGAAAGGTGCTGGCGGGTCTCGTGGCCAACATACTCGCCGCCGCCGGCGCCGACCAGGGCGCGCATCGTCTGGGGCTCGATCCGACGCTGCGCATTTCGCATGTCATCGGCACCCTCGTGCTGATCTTCGTGTTCGTGCCGGCGCTGATCGCCGCGCTCGATGCGCTCAAGATCGAAGCGATTTCGAGACCTGCGACCGACATGCTTGGCAAGATACTTGCAGCGGTTCCGAACATCATTGCCGCGGCGCTGATTCTAGTCGTCACCTTTTACGTCGCCAAATTTGCGGCCGCGCTGCTCGGGCGTCTGTTGACCGGCATGGGCTTCGACACGCTGCCGGGTAAACTTGGCCTCGCGACCACCTTTGCCGGCGGGGCACAGCCGTCGCGGGTGGTATCGGTGCTGGTGCTTTTCTTCGCGATGCTGTTCGCAACCGTGGAGGCGGCGAACCGTCTCGAATTCAGCCAGGTTCGCGATGTCGTCACGATATTCATCAAGTTTGGCGGCAACGTCCTCCTTGGCGGGGCAATTCTCATTATTGGATTTTGGCTGGCCAATCTCGCGCACAACGCGATTCAGCGCGCCGACACCACACAGTCGGAGAGCCTCGCCGGCATCGCCCGGGTTGCCATACTGGGCCTGGTCATCGCGATGGGGCTGCGCGCGATGGGCATTGCCGACGACATCGTGAACCTGGCGTTCCTCCTGGCCTTCGGGGCAGTCGCAGTGGCCGTGGCACTGTCGTTCGGACTCGGTGGTCGAGAGGCTGCAGGCAGGCAGATGGAGCACTGGCTGGCGAAATTCAGAAAAGCTACGTGAGCGATTCGGCGGAACGCGGCTCAGCGGAGTCGAGTCCCTCTCCGTCGACGCCGCACCACGAGTCAGCAGACGACAGGTCGACCTGATCCTTCGACAGGTACGGCCTTCGTGAAGAGGGCTTGCTTTCGCAGCGCGAGGCTATGCTATTGCTCGTGCCGCATCCGGTCGCCGCCATGGCGCGGTTCGAGTCGTGTGCGCAGACGAGTGTGGAGGTACCGAATGACCAAGAAACCTTCCGTAATCGCGGGCGCAACGAGCAGACCTGCTTCCCCTGGTTCATCGGGGCATCCCGTCGATATCGCTGGAACCACGACCCACAACGACTTGAAGGACGCGGGCCGAACGGCGCTAGCGATGGGCAAATCGGCCGGCCGGCGAATCGCAGCCGCGACCAAGTCTGCGGGGAAGAAAGCTGCCGTGCTGGTCGGTGACTTGAACAAGGACGGCAGTGTCGATCACGAGGACGCGAAGATCGCCGCCGCCAAAACCAAGAGAACCGCATCGAAGATAGCAGAAGAGGCCAGAACGCTGGGCAAGGCCGCAGCGAAGCACGACATGGTCAAGGATGCTGCGGCGGGTGCCGCAATTGGTGCCGCCGTGGCGATCCCGGTGCCGGTCATCGGCCCGGTGGCAGGAGCCGCCGTCGGAGCGATCGTCGGGGTCGCCAGGAATTTGAGGTCCGCTGCCAAACCCGCGTCAGACGCCACGGGAAAGAAACCCAAACCCTAAGCCATCAAGTCCGCCGTGAGGCGCATCCGAAAGCCACGCCCGTCCGCAGCCGCGACGCCTGCCGCGAAGCCACCCACATTGCCGCAGCGGTGATCGATGCCTTCGAAGCCTCGAAGTGAATTTGAACGCGCTGATTTGGTCTATCGCGGGCACGTTTGTTGGGTCATGTCGCCGCCCCGAAGAAATCCTTTTCCTCACATTGGCAACTTTCGCGTTTTTTGCACGGCTTCGGCCAACAGCGCAAATCGGCCCCGTTACCGCCAAGCCGTCGCCTAAGTGGAAGGCGCGGACGACAGCCTGCATGCAACGCTGCTACCGGCGCAACGGATCGGCGGGGGGAGTGAGATCCGCAATGGCGCTTCGCCTCATCGAGCCCCCCAACCCCTGCGAATCGGGCTTGCGGGCCAGCGCGAGCTCCTCGGGTCGGCTGAAATGCGTTTGAACCGCCCAATCCAGCAAGCCGAGCTCCGTGTCCAGTGCGGCGTGGCGATTTTCCGGCAGCGTCCTGCGGAGGTTCTCGAGCATCGCGCGCATGCGGCGCGCGACCTGGAAGTTGCCCGCGCCGCAGGCGCGAATCTCGCTGCAGGCGACTTGAACGTAGTGTTCCCAGTTTGGGGTGCGGAAGATGACGCGCGCCCGCCCGCTACCGTCGACGATCACCTCACCGCGCAGCTTGCGCTGGCCAACCATTCGCAATAACCGATGCACCTGGTCGAGGGCAAGCACTGCGGTCGTCGGATCGTTGATCGCCGGCGATAGCGCCTTCAGTGCGATGTCGACGATGATCCGGAACGCGAACATCGGGTCCTGCTCGAGCGTGCGTTCGGGGCCAAAGGCCACCGACGACCGCACCGCACGGTCGTCGACTGCCGTCGCGCCGCCGTGGAGCACGAACAGCGGCTCTCCCGTGGCGACAAAATCCCCGACCTGGGGCACGAACTCGATCATGCCGTCGTAGCGCTGTGCCAGTGCCACCAGCGTCGAGAGATCGATGGCGACCACGATTTCCGACGTGCCGCTGTGCTCCACTTCGCGGCTCGGCATCCGAGGCTGTTCGTGAAGCGCGGCAGATTCTGGCGGCAGCGCGGTTGCCGGATCGGGATACACCGACTTGATCATCGTGACGCCCTCGTTGCCGATGTGGGCGACCACGGCGACCGGTCGCAGCAGACGCGCCGCGTAGTCGATCAGGAACAGGAAGTCGGCGATGCATGCGACCCCGAGAATTCCGGTGAGTAGCGAGACCAGCTCGTTCACCGATGCTTCCTGCCGGTTGAGCGCTCCGACGGCAAACACCAGAGTGAACACGAAGAGGCCGACGCTGTAGCGGACGACGTTGTTGCGCAACAGTGTCGTGGCGATGATCCGCGGCGTCAGCTGGCCGCCGGCGACCTGGATCGCCACCAGCAATGAGCCGAACGTGAACACGAGAAACGATAGCGTCATCGTGATGACGGTCTGATACAGCGCTGTTGCACCGGCCGGTGCGAGCTCGCCGAGACGCCAGTGCAACCAGGCATCGAGCTCGCGGAGCCCGGGCAGCAGCATCAGTTCGAGCGCGATGGCGACGAGCGGAACGGTCCATAGCGCGGACTTGAGATAGCTGGTCGCGCGGTACAGCCGACCCCAGGTGAGATGGCGCCTGACGAAGCGCCTGAATTCGTGCCATCGACCGGTCGTGCGTGAAATGGCCATTTTCGGCTAGCCTCGTGTTGAAGTTGGACCCATCACCCGGTGTCGGTGGCAACGGTCGTAGAACGCCATCTTGTCGCCAAGTCTTGAAGTCTGGCAAGGAAATCAAGCGTGAACAACCGGAACAGTCAAGGAACGACGCGGCTGCGGCCGGTCGGTTGCCGAGTGCGCATGGAATTCCCTCGGTATTCCGGACACTTCCGATCGGTGCGAATTGTGCGGTTGGCCAGTTAGCGTAGGTCAACGACAACGGATCATCGGTGGGCAACAATCTTCTTGTCAGTAGTCAGTCTCGCTGGCGATGCGCGTTCAAATCGGTGGCATTCCTAGGTTACCAACCGAGGGGCTGACCGCAAGCGTCGTATGAGGCCGAACGCGCCCGTCACAGTTTCGTCATAGCCAACGAAAAAGCCGCGCGAGGCGGCTTTTTCATGCCCTGTAACTTACGGATTTACAGGACGAATTTGGAGCGGGAAAGGAGTCTCGAACTCCCGACCTCAACCTTGGCAAGGTTGCGCTCTACCAACTGAGCTATTCCCGCGTTGAATAACCATGAATTATAGCTCAAGGCGCCGCCTTGTCAAAATCGGTGGCGGCTTTCGCTGCACATCAGGCTTCGACTGCGGCTTGTATCCGCGCCATCGCCTTCTCGAGATTGGCCATCGACGTGGCGAACGAGATGCGCACGTAGCCTTCGCTGCCGAACGCCGATCCCGGCACCACGGCAACCAGCGCCCGTTCGAGGAGATAGGCGGAAAACGCGAGGTCGGTCGGCGCCTTGAGCAGTCCCTTGCCGTGCAGCCCGCGTATCGCCTCGCCGACATGCGGGAAAGCGTAGAAGGCGCCTCCGGCCCTGATGCAGCGGATGCCCGGCATGGCGTTGAACCCCTTCAGCACGTACTCGTGCCGCTCGCGAAAGGCCTTCACCATCGGCTGGATGCAGGACTGGTCGCCGTTGAGCGCGGCTTCCGCCGCGACTTGCGAGATCGACGTCGGATTCGACGTCGATTGCGACTGCACGTTTTCCATCGCCGTGACGATGGTCGCCGGACCGCCGCAGTAGCCGATGCGCCAGCCCGTCATCGAATAGGCCTTCGACACTCCGTTCAGGACGATCGTCCTCTCATAGAGTTCGGGACAGACATTCACGATGTTAACGAATTCGTATTTCGACAGCTTGATGTGTTCGTACATGTCATCGGTGGCGACCAGCACCTGCGGATGCCGTTTCAGCACCTCGGCAAGCGCGAGCAGTTCGCCGGCGTCGTACACCGCGCCGGTGGGATTGCTCGGGCTGTTCAGGATCAGGAGCTTCGTGCGCGCGGTGATGGCGCGCTCGAGCTGCTCCGGCGTGATCTTGAATCCCTGGTCGACGCCGGCTTCGATGATCACCGGCTTGCCGTCGGCGATCAGCGCGATGTCCGGATACGACACCCAATACGGCGCCGGGATGATGACCTCGTCGCCCGGGTTCACCACCGCCTGGCAGAGATTGAAAATCGAATGCTTGCCTCCGACCGAGACGAGGATCTGCCTCGGCGTGTAGTCGAGCCGGTTGTCGCGCCGGAACTTGGAGACGATCGCCTCCTTGAGCGACGGAATGCCTCCGACCTGCGTGTACTTGGTGAAACCGCGGTTGATGGCCGCGACGGCCGCGTCCTTGATGTGCTGCGGCGTGTCGAAATCGGGCTCGCCGGCGCCAAGGCTGACGACGTCCTTGCCTTCGGCCTTGAGTTTCGCCGCCTGCGCGGTGACGGCGAGCGTCGGTGAAGGCTTGATGGCCTGGACCCGCTCGGAGAGGGGATTCATCTGGGCTTCGGCAAGAGCATGGGCTCGGGCGGCAAGGGGGCTCATCGGGGTTCCAGGAGGGGGAACAGGCAAAGCGCGCATTTTACCGCAGTCGCGATACACGGCCTGCGTGCGGCCCGGGCGAGCGCGCATTGGCGTCGCATCGCCCTGAAGCGGAACTGCCGCGAGCAATTGCTTCGGAGCGACCTACCGCGGCAATCTCCCGCCGATTCACCCTCGCAGCAGCGCCTGGGCCACGCCCCAGGCGGCGCCGAGCCAAAGCGCAGCCAGGCCCGCGAAGGCGACATTGAAGCCGAGGGCCCGCTTGTCGGCTGCCATGTAGTAGCCGATGGCATACACCACGCGGCCGACGATCCAGGCGGTCCCTAACAGCGATGCCCATGCCGGATTCACGTAGACCGCGAACAGCCACAATGCGGGCAGGAACACGATCAGCTGCTCCAGCGTGTTGACCTGGACACGATGCACGCGCTCGAATTCCGGGTTGCCGGTCACCGCCGGGGCCCTGATCTTGTATTTCATGCGGGCGCGACCCACATTGGCGATGGTGACGTAGTAGACGAGCAGGGCGACGAGCGTGGTCAGGGCGGGCAGGGCAGCGGGCATCTGGGACTCCGGGTCGAAGGCGCGTCGCGCTCGAGGCTTGGCTGCCCGTGATCTCGACAACGCCGTCCGCGAAGGCTAACGTGCCCGGTCGCGTCCCGCAATCCGTCCCGCAGGGCGCCGCCAGCGCGAGGCCACTCGCGGACGACGGGTGCATTCCCCGCCCACACCGATGACTCCCGCTACCGCCCAACCGCTGCCGCCCGCAACCGCCTTCCGAACGCTGCTGCGCGTCGGCGCCTACCTCAGGCCTTACCGGCGCCAGGTCGTTGCCGCAGGCATTGCGCTGATCGTGGCCGCCGCCGCGGTGCTGGCGGTCGGTCAGGGACTGAAAGGCGTCATCGACCGCGGCTTCGGCGCCGGCGACGCCGCCGAGCTCGATCGCACGCTGGCGTTGATGCTGGTCGTAGTCGTGGTCATGGCCGCCGCCACGTTCACCCGCTTCTACTTCGTTTCGTGGATCGGCGAGCGCGTGACCGCCGACTTGCGGCGCGCGGTTTTCGATCACCTGCTGCGGCTGGCGCCCGGGTATTTCGAAACCGCGCGGACCGGGGAAGTCATTTCCCGCCTGACGAACGACACGGCGATGCTGGAGACGGTGATCGGCTCCAGCGCGTCGATGGCGATCCGCAACCTGCTGCTGCTCGCCGGGGGGCTGGTGATGCTGGCGATCACCAGCGCGAAACTCACGCTGCTGGTGCTTGCCGGCGTGCCGCTGGTCGTGGTGCCGATCGTGCTGTTCGGACGCCGGGTGCGCAAGCTCGCGCGGGCGAGCCAGGACCGCGTCGGCGACGTCGGCGCCTACGTCGACGAGGCGCTGCACGAAATCCGCACCGTGCAGGCCTACGGGCACGAAGGCGAGGACCGGCGGCGCTTCGGCGAGCGCGTCGAGGCGGCGTTCGAGACCGCACGGCAGCGGATCCGCCAGCGCGCAATGCTGGTGGCTGCGGTCATCGTGCTCGTCTTCGGCGCCGTCGGCGTGATCCTCTGGATCGGGGGTCACGACGTCGTCGCCGGCCGCATCAGCGCGGGCCAGCTGTCGGCATTCGTCTTCTACGCCGTCATCGTCGCCAGCGCGGTCGGCACCATCAGCGAGGTCGTCGGCGACCTGCAGCGCGCGGCGGGCGCCACCGAGCGATTGTTCGAACTCCTTGCCGTGACTCCGGAGATTCGCGGCCCCGAGCACCCCGAGGCGCTTCCGTCGCCGGCGCACGGCACCGTGGCCTTCGAAGGCGTGAGCTTTCGCTATCCGTCGCGCCCCGACACCCCGGCGCTGGACGCATTCACGCTCGAGGCGCATGCCGGTGAAAAGGTCGCGCTGGTGGGGCCTTCCGGCGCGGGCAAGACCACCGTATTCCAGCTGCTGCTGCGCTTCTACGATCCGCAGGCGGGTGTTCTGCGCGTCGATGGTGTCGACGTACGCCGCGTCGACCCGCACGAGCTGCGGCGGCGGCTGGCGGTCGTTCCGCAGGACCCGGTGATCTTCGCGGCGAGCGTGCTGGAAAACGTGCGCTATGGCCGCCCCGAGGCCACCGAGGCCGAGGTGCGCGCCGCCTGCGAGGCCGCGTACGCGGCGGAATTCGTCGCGCAGCTGCCGGAAGGCTACGCGAGCAACCTTGGTGAGCGCGGCGTGCGCCTTTCCGGCGGCCAGCGGCAGAGGCTGGCGATAGCGCGCGCGATCCTCGCCGCCCGGCCGATCCTGCTGCTTGACGAGGCGACCAGCGCGCTCGATGCCGAGAGCGAGCGTGTCGTCCAGCTCGCGCTGGAGCGGCTGATGTCGGGGCGCACGGTGCTGATCATCGCCCACCGGCTCGCGACAGTCCGCCACGCCGACCGGATCGCGGTGATGGAGCGCGGACGCATCGTCGCCGTCGGCACCCACGACGAACTGCTCGACAGCAGCCCGCTGTACGCGCGCCTTGCCGCACTGCAGTTCGGCGCCGCCCGCGAAAGCGGCGCAGCGGTCGAATTCGACGTCGCGGCGCGCTGACGCGCCGGCGCCCGGCGCGGCGCGAAAAACCAGTAAAATGGCCGGTTCGCCGCGCCTCCCATGACCGGTCCTTCCATGCTCGTCACCTTTCCCGACAGCCCCTACGAACTCTTCAAGCCGTTCGAGCCCGCCGGCGACCAGCCGGAAGCCATCGTCAAGCTGATCGAAGGGCTGGGCGACGGACTCGCGTACCAGACGCTGCTCGGCGTCACCGGTTCCGGCAAGACGTTCACCATGGCGAACATCATCGCCCGCACGGGCCGCCCGGCGCTGGTGCTGGCGCCGAACAAGACGCTGGCCGCGCAGCTCTACTCGGAATTCCGCGAGTTTTTTCCGCACAATGCGGTCGAATACTTCGTCTCGTACTACGACTACTACCAGCCCGAGGCGTACGTCCCGTCGCGCGACCTCTACATCGAGAAGGACAGCTCGATCAACGAGCACATCGAGCAGATGCGGCTCTCGGCGACCAAGGCGATCCTCGAGCGTCCCGACTGCGTCATCGTGGCGACGGTGTCGGCGATCTACGGCATCGGCGACCCGTCCGAATACCACAGCATGATCCTGCACGTGAAGGAAGGCGACAAGCTGGCGCAGCGCGACGCCATCAAGCGTCTGACGGAAATGCAGTATGCGCGCAACGACGTGGACTTCAGGCGCGGCACCTTCCGGGTCCGCGGCGACGTGCTCGACATCTTCCCGGCCGAGCACGCCGAGAATGCGGTGCGCATCTCGCTGTTCGACGACGAGGTCGAGTCGCTGCAGCTGTTCGATCCGCTGACGGGCCACATCCGGCAGAAGATCGGCCGTTTCACCGTGTTCCCGTCCAGCCACTACGTGACCGGGCGGCAGAAGGTGCTGAACGCGATCGAAGCCGTCAAGCTGGAGCTCGCGCTGCAGAAGGAATTCTTCGTTTCGCAGATGAAGCTGATCGAGGCGCAGCGCATCGAGCAGCGGACGCGCTTCGATCTCGAGATGATGACCGAGATCGGCTTCTGCAAGGGCATCGAGAACTACTCGCGGCACCTCTCCGGGCGCAAGGCGGGCGAGCCGCCGCCGACGCTCATCGACTACCTGCCGTCCCGGTCGCTGATGTTCATCGACGAATCGCACGTCACCATCCCGCAGACCGGGGGCATGTACAAGGGCGACCGCGCGCGGAAGGAGAACCTCGTCAACTACGGGTTCCGGCTTCCCTCCGCGCTCGACAACCGGCCGCTGCGCTTCGACGAGTTCGAGCGGCTGCTGCCGCAGACGATCTTCGTCTCGGCGACGCCGGCCGAATACGAGCGCACGCACGCCGGACAGGTCGTCGAACAGCTGGTGCGCCCGACCGGCCTGGTCGATCCGGTGCTGGAGGTGCGACCCGCGCGGACGCAGGTGGACGACCTCCTTTCCGAGATCAAGCTGCGCGCCGACAAGCACGAGCGGGTGCTGGTGACGACGCTGACCAAGAGGATGGCGGAAGACCTCACCGACTACCTGAACGAGCACGGCGTCAAGGTGCGCTACCTGCATTCGGACATCGACACGGTCGAGCGCGTCGAGATCATCCGTGACCTGCGCCTCGGCGAATTCGACGTGCTGGTCGGCATCAACCTGCTGCGCGAGGGCCTCGACCTGCCCGAGGTGTCGCTGGTGGCGATCCTCGACGCCGACAAGGAAGGCTTCCTGCGCGCCGAGCGCTCGCTGATCCAGACCATCGGCCGGGCGGCGCGCCACATCAACGGGATGGCGATCCTCTACGCCGACGTCATGACCGAGTCGATGAAGAAGGCCATCGGCGAGACCGACGCGCCGGCGCAACAAGCAGCTCGCCTGGAACGAGAAGATGGGCATCACGCCGATCGGAATCCAGAAGCGCATCAAGGACCTCATCGACGGCATGTACGATGCCGACGAGGGCAAGAAGCAGCTGAAGGCGGCGCAGACCAAGGCGCGTTACGAGACCATGCCCGAGAAGGACATGGAAAAGGAACTCAAGCGGCTCGAGAAGGAGATGCTCGACGCCGCCAGGAACCTCGAGTTCGAGAAGGCGGCGGAGCTGCGCGACCGCCTGTACCAGATACGCGAGGCCATGTTCGGCGTGGCATTGCCGGTGGAAACATGAACGGCGGCGCCTGTAACCAGGAACCGACGGCGGCACTCCACATCCGGACGCGGGAGATCGGCACCATGAACAGAGCATTCATCGCCATGACGGTCTTCGCCATCGCGGCGGCGGTCGACGCGCAGGAGCGTCCGGCGCCCGATTTTCTGGGTGTCCCGCTGGGCGCCACGGAAACGGAGTTCGCGAAGCACGCGGGTCCGTTCGTCTGCAAGGATGTTCCCCAGGCGCAGCGGGCTTCGGGCGACCGCGTCTGCACCTACGACAAGGGCGCCGCCGAGCCCTGCGTCGGCAACGGCAAGGCGCCGAAGGGGGCGCCGCGCGAGAAATGCCGGGAACGGATCACCGCGGACATCGAGTATGGCGGCGCGAAGATCACCTGGGGCGCCGCCGCGTTCTACGGCGACAGGCTCGGCCGGGTCGTCGTGGAAATGAAGCCGGACGATTTCGAAGGCGTGGTTTCCGCGCTGCAGGCGAAGTACGGCAAGCCCGCCCATACCCGCCGCATCCCAAGTTCGTGACCCAGAAGGGCTCGCCCGACGAGAACACCATTCTGACCTGGGTGGTACCGACCGGCTCGGTCGAGGCATCGCGATATGCGGGGAACGTCAGCCGCTCCTCGGTGACGCTGAGCCTGGATTCCTGGGACGAGGAGCATGCCCGGAGGAAGGCGCAGCCGAAGCAGGACGTGAAGAAGCGCTGACGGCCCGGACGCGGCGGCGATGCCTTCTTCGATCTACCCTTCAGCTCACCCCGTGAGCGCGCGCGACCGGCACGGCTCTCCCAGCCTCAACGCGCTACGGAATCCCGAACTTCACCCCGCCGCAGCCACCGCCGCTGCTATTCGTCTGCCTGGGCAACATCTGCCGTTCACCGACGACCGAAGGTGTCTTCCGCGCCGCCGCCGAACGCGCCGGTCTCGCGGCGAGATGCGCGTCGACTACCGCCGGCCTGGGCGATTCGGCATGCGGGTCCGCCTCCCGATGCCCGGGCAGTTCGCGCCGCAAAGCTTCGCGGCTACGACCTGTCGACGATCCGCGCGCGGCAGATCGAGGCCGCCGACTTTTCCCGCTTCGACTGGATCCTGGCGATCGATCACTCGAACCTGCAGGCCTTGAACGCCATGAAGCCGCGCGAT
>CAVZYI010000013.1:0-46189 GCA_963779445.1 uncultured beta proteobacterium | reverse complement strand
TCAACGTCGCCAACGGTCAGTTCGACCTGCAGGTGCTTTTCGCGCAGGTCGACCTGTACGGCGACCTGCTGGGATATTTCAAGGCTCCATCGGGTGTGGCCGGGCCGTCGAACATCCTGTGGGTGGCGAAGTCGGGCGGGGATTTCACCTCGGTGCAGGCTGCCATCGACGCCGCGGCCACGGTCGCTTCGGCGACCAATCCGATGCTGGTGAAAATCGCGCCGGGGATCTATACGGAACGGGTCACCCTCAAGGACTTCGTCGACGTCAACGGGTCGGGAACCAACATGACCGAAATCACCTATGCGGGCTCCGGCGGGACAATGGTCGCCGGGGCGAATTCCGAGGTGCGCAATATCACCGTCAGCAACACATTCGATGGTGCGAGCCCGGGAGCGAATGCCGTGGTCCAGACCGGCAACACGGTGAATGGATTCACCGCATTCGGCGATGTTCAACTCAGCGCATTCGGCAACACCGACAGCATCGCCGTCTATGTCACTGGTGGCGGCATGCGTATCCATGGGAGCGGCGCGTCTGGTGTCAGCGCGAGCGGACTCGGACTGGGCATCGGCGTCTACGCCAGCGACGTTGGTGTCGTGGGCTCCGGCATCAATATCCGGAATTCGAACATTGGCGCAAGCGGCGCGACTGCCTACTCCGCAAAGCAGGAATTGGGCGGCGACATACGCATGGAGAATACGCAGATCGGTCCGAATACGAACGGCCTGCCGACGTGTTTCAACACCTACCACCAGCCGTTCGTGGCCAAGGCCTGCCTGTAGCAGCTGGTGCTTCAGAGTGCAGCGCGGTGCGCGCCGTCAAATCCGGCGCGCACCGCCGGGCTCCATGATGCCGCGCGGTGGCGTACCTGCGGCCCGTCCGGGATCAAGGGTTCCCGTCCGCCGAGGTGCGCGCCAGCAGCGCGTCGATCGCGTGGTGCAGTTCGGCGAGGTCACGTTGCTGGTTTGCCGAGGTGCGGGACTGCTGCTCCATCTGCACCCTGAGCGACTCGATCTCGGCGGCCTGCGCATCGATTTTCGCGTCCTTCTCCTGGACAATCTGATGTAGCCCCTGGATCGCCGCGAGCGCAACGCCGTCGGCATCGATCCCGGCGATGGACTTGTCGTCGTAGCCGACGTCGAATGCGGCGCGGAAATCCTGCGCCACCGGCCCGATGTGGCGCACCGCGCCTTCGTTCCGGTACGACCACGTCGCGATCGGCAGGCCCACCACGCGATCGAGCATGTCCTTCGCGTCGACGGCGGCGAAGGCGGTCTTCGCCGCCCGATCCGACGTGCTGGTGAAAGTCTGCGCCCGGGCGACGCCGGACACGGTCAGCGCGGTCGGATTGGCGGCCGGCGTCAAGGTCATCAGCGCGACGCCGCCGGTTCCGGGGTTGAACTCGCTGTCGTCGTGGATGCCGCTGGCGTACCAGGCGAAATTTCGTTGTGATCGCGCGTAGTGGGTGAAGGCCTGGACTCCCAGACCATAGGTGCTGCTGTAGAGATTGACCATCTGCCGCGTCGTGGATCCGAAATAGATCGCCCCCGGCGGATTGATGGTGAGATTGCCGCCGGTGTCGATGGTGGTGACGCGGGTCGCGTTCCCCGCTGCGTCGATTCCGGTCACGAACCAGACGCCGCCCGTGGCGCGCGTCGTGAAGGCGTTGCTCGCGTTGCAGATGAAGTCGAAATTGCTGCTGTCGGCGAAGGTGATGCAGCCGTCGTTCAGCGACTTGGCGCGATAGCCGGCGGCGAAAGACCATTGGCCGGCCGCGGTGTTGTCGGTGCCACCTGCAATGAAGGCGTTGTTTCCGCTGGCAACGTTTCGCGCACCGCCGGCGACGGTTGCGGCGGACGCCTGCGCCAGGTTGTCCACTCCACCTGCAATCGTCGCGAAAACACCCGTCGGCGCGATAGTGCTCCATTGGCCCCCGGCGATCGTTGAAGATCTCCCTGCTGCCCAATTGTTATATCCGCCTCCCACACTGGCGTATCCGTTGTCAAAGACCGTACCGGCGCCATCGCCGGCCTGGTTTCCGATTCCTCCGCTGACAGTCCCATAGATGTCAGTCACACTGTTTGCGCATGGGACGATACCGATACCGCCGAGAAGACAGACATCAGAAATTCCTTCGCTGATGAGGCTCATCACGGAGCCACCGCCACCAATGGAGGCGCCTAATACTCCAGCGGTGACAAAATTGGATGAGTGGCCGCCGATGAAATTGGGCGACAAGTACGATTGCGGAATCGGATATTGCGTACTTGGCTCGTAACGCGCGATTCGAAATCCGCTGAGGGCAATCTCGAGAGGGTAATTGTCGGTCGTGCCCAGCACCGCCGTAGCCCCGAACGCGTTGCCGCCCTGCTTGAAGTAGCTGCCGGTCAGCGTGGTCGACGCCGGGTCGACCGCGATCGTCCCGGCGCCGGTGATGGTGCCGCCGGTGAGTCCCGCGCCGGCGGTGATGCTGGTCACCGTGCCTCCGGCGTTGGCGTCGGCGACGCACTGCCACGCCATTCCGCTCCACTTCGGAATCTGGTTGGGCGTGCAGGCGAGCGTCGGCAGCAGCTGGGTGCTGGCGAGGTTGATCGTCCCGCTTGCGGTGATCGGCCCGCCGGTGAGGCCCGCGCCGGTGGCGACGCTGGTCACCGTGCCGCCGCTGGCCGCGGTCGGCGAAGTGCACGTCCACGCCGCGCCGGCACCGGTGCTGGTCGCGAGCTGCCCGTCGCTGCAGGTCTGCGGCAGCTGGTAGGGGCCGGCCACGGCCACCGCCGGCGTCGTGGTGCCGGTCACAGTGATGCCGGTGCCGGCCACGATGCTGCCGACGAATCCGGTCGCCGGCCGCAGGAAGCCTACGAGATCGCCATACAGGTCAGCGGTGGCGAATTGCTCGACCAGGTCGAACTGACCGTTGGCCGGGTTGAGCGGCATCGCGACCGCGGTGCCGTACTGGTCGCCCGGTTGGTAGAGGATCAGCGCGTTGGGAAAGCTGGCCGCACCCTGCGATCCACCCTGCAGGATGCCCGGTCCCGAGGGCGTCAGGGTCCCGATCTGGATCAGCGCCACCGCAGCGCCGGGCGTCGCCGCGCAACCACCGGGACCGCCCTGATTGGCCACCGGCGCAGTCGCGCCGTAGGTGCGCCGCACGTTGGGCGCCGGCGTCCCGAGCCCGCCCTGCGAGGTGCGGGTGTCGAACAGGCGGCACGGCGCCACCGGCGTGTAGACGAGGTCCTGACTGGCGTCGCCCAGCGCCTGGATTTGCTTGGCCGTGCGGTGCGTCGCGTCGCTGCTCACCACCAGCGCCAGGACGTCGCGCAGGCCGGCGAGCGACCCGGCGAGGCTTGCCGCCAGCAAGTGGTCGGCACGCAGGCTTTCGAGCATGCCGCGCAGCTGCGCCGCGTCGATTCCCGCATTGGATTGCTCCAGCGGGGCGCCCCATTCGCCGACGATGCGCTCGATCACTGTCGCGCGGTTCCGGTCGATCGAGAGCAGCGCATCCGCTTTCAGCTCCGTCGCCGAGGTTGGTGACGCGCCTGTAGCCAGCGCAATTCCCACCACCACGGCCATCGTCAGAATGGCCAGCCGCGCCACCAACCGCTCGATCATGAGTTGCCCCCCCTTCGACAATGTTCTTCTTGGTCGCCGTCGTGCAGGTCACGATCCGCCGCACAACAGCCCTTTTGCCCTGTGCAGCCTCCGGCGCCGCATTCGGCGCCGACATGATAGACAGGGGCAAAGGGTTCCCACAAGAGCGTGGTGGTCATTCGCCGGCGGGTCAGGCAATGTCAGCCATTACCAGAACGTATTCCAACATGCTGTCTTCTGCGGCCAGCCACAAGCTAGACTTGCGATCCTTGCTCCGCCGTGCGCTATACATCCCATCCATGAACCCGAAGACACTTGCCGCCGCGATCGCCCGGCAGTGGGACGAATCGATCGTCCCGCAACTCGTCGACTACGTCCGCATTCCCGCCAAGTCGCCGCATTTCGACCCCGCCTGGGCGCGCAACGGGCACATCGAGAAGGCGATTCTCCTTGCCGAGGCGTGGGCCAGGGTCCAGGACGTGCCCGGTCTTGCCGTCGAGATCGTTCGCCTGCCCGGACGCACGCCGGTGCTGTACTTCGACGTTCCCGCCAGCAGCCGGACGCCCGGCAGCCCGACCGTGCTGTTCTACGGGCATCTCGACAAGCAACCCGAGATGACCGGCTGGACCGACGGGTCGGGGCCGTGGAGCCCGCGCATCGTCGACGGAAGGCTCTACGGGCGAGGCGCAGCCGACGATGGTTACGCGGTCTTCGCCGCGCTGTCGGCCATCGGCGCCCTGTGCGCGCAGCGCGTGCCGCACGCGCGCTGCGCCGGCCTGATCGAGACCTGCGAGGAAAGCGGCAGCTACGACCTGCCGGCGTACCTCGACGCGCTCGCGCCGCGGATGGGCCCGGTGGATTTCGTCGTCGGGCTCGATTCCGGATGCGGCGACTACGAGCGGCTGTGGTCGACGACCTCGCTGCGCGGACTTGCCGCCGGGACGCTGACCGTCGACGTGCTGACCGAGGGCGTGCACTCGGGCGACGCCAGCGGCATTGTCCCGTCGTCGTTCCGCATCGCCCGGGGGCTGCTCGACCGGCTCGAGGATGCGGCGACCGGCCGGGTCCTGCCGCCGGAATTCCACGCGCCGATTCCGGAGGAGCGCGCCGCGCAGGCGCGGGCGGCGGCGGACATCCTGGGCGACATCGCGATCCAGCGCTTTCCGTTCTCCGGCGGCACGCAAGCCGATGGTCACCGGTCGGGCCGAGGCGATGCTGAACCGCACCTGGCGGCCCGCGCTTTCGATCATCGGCGCCGACGGGCTGCCGGCGATCGCCGACGCCGGCAACGTGCTGCGGCCGCGGACATCGCTCAAGCTCTCGCTGCGCCTGCCGCCGACGATCGACGGCGAGGGCGCGACGCGCGACCTGAAGCAGCTGCTCGAAGCCGATCCGCCCCACGGCGCGACCGTGCACTTTGCCGCCGACCAGGGCGCGACCGGCTGGAACGCGCCGCCGAGCGCCGCGTGGCTGACGCAGGCGGCCGACGAGGCATCGCGTACGTTCTACGGCAAGCCGGCGGCCGCGATGGGCGAGGGCGGCACCATCCCGTTCATGGCCATGCTCGGCAAGCACTTCCCCGACGCGCAATTCCTGATCGCCGGCGTGCTGGGGCCGAAATCCAACGCGCATGGGCCGAACGAATTCATCGACATTCCGTACGCCAAGAAACTCACGGCCTGCGTCGCCCACGTGCTGGCCGCGCACGCGGCGCGGCGGGAGTGAGTTCGGCGGGCCGGCCGCGTGCGCGGTCGCGGCCGGCCCGACCCGCAAACCGGGGCGTCTGCGCGGCCTGATTTCGGTGCGTCCCGCCGCGATGAATTCGCGGATGCGGGTGGCGCCGCGCCGGCCCGGCACCGTCCGGGCCGGCCACGCCCGTTCAATCGGCAGCAGCTTTCGGTGCCCGGATTCAGCCGAGGTCGATGACCTCGTGCCGGCCGCGGGCGAGCGTGCGGATGAGCAGCCTCGCGATGTCGGCGTCGAACGCCGGCCGCGGCGGCGCCTCGATGATCCGCCCCAGTTCGCCGTCGTCGCGCGCCGTGCCCAGCCAGCACCAGTCGCGGATGACGTGGACGTCGCTGCGTTCGCCCACGAGCGCCCGCTCGCGGATCGCGGCGAGGCCCGAGAACGGCCACGGCGGAACGATGTACGGCGCGAGCGCTTCGACGACGCGCGCATGGTGCGCTTCCGGCGTTTCTTCGCCGACACAGGCGCCGGCGCAGCGTCGGACCTGCCGCGCGAAGCACGGGCCCGAGCGCTTCTCGAGCCCGAGCGCCTTCCAGCACAGCGCGTGGTCGCGCGCGAGATGGCGCAGCGCTTCGCGCGCCTGGCGTTTGGACGTGAACGGGCCGTAGCGGCCGGCAAGCTCGCCGGCCTCGACGCCGGCGGCCGGGATGTAGCGCGGCACGCCGGGTTCCGTGCCCAGCTCCAGCACCCCGGAATCGGCCTTGCGCCGCAGCGCATGGTTGTGCGCCGGCAGCATCGACTTGACGAGCGCCGACTCGCGCAGCAGGGCGCCGATTTCGCCGGCGGTTTCCTCGAATTCGATGCGGCGGATCTCGGCCGACAGCCGCACGTCGGTCGGCGAGCGGTAATCGGACGAGAAATGCGCGCCGATGCGCTCGCGCAGGTTCCGGCTCTTGCCGATGTACAGCGGCAGCGCGTTGAGGCCGTAGAACAGGTAGATGCCCGGCGCCTCGGGCAGCGCATCGAGCGCGTTGGCCGGCAATTGCGGCGGCAGGCTTGGCGTCTTCAGCGCCCGTCGCGCCGCCTGTTCGACGGCATCCGATGGAAAGTCGCGGTAGAGCATCTGCACGAAGGCCCAGAGCACGCGCGCGTCACCCAGCGCCCGGTGCCGGCCGTCGACCGGAAGCGCATGGCGCGTGATCAGGCTGTCGAGGTTGTGGCGAGCCTCCTCCGGAAAGAGCAGGCGCGAGAGCCTGACCGTGCACAGCGCGCGCGCGCTGAAGGTCCGGCCGGTCCGCGCAAACGCATGCTTGAGAAACCCGTAGTCGAAGCGCGCGTTGTGCGCCACGAAAATCGCCCCTGAAGTCCGCGCGGCGACTTCGTCGGCCACGGCGGCGAACTGCGGCGCGTCCTTGACCATCGCGTCGGTGATTCCGGTCAGCGCCTGGATGACGGACGGGATGGGGACGCCCGGATTGACGAGGCGTGCTCCACTCGGTGACGACGGGTGGGGCGAGTCCCGCAGGGTCGGCTTCGACCCGGACGATGCCGATTTCGGTGATGGCGTCGTCGGCGGCGGCCGTGCCCGTCGTTTCCAGGTCGACGAAGGCGAGGGCGGGGGCAAACAGGCGCATGGTCGACGGCCGGGTGTGGATGTCGGCTCCCGTGCGATTCCGGAGAATGCGCGCAGGGTCTTGACGGACGAACGTTCGTTCGCTATCTTAGCACCATGTCGAACGATCGTTCTTACCTCTCGCTGCTGCAGGACTACTACGCGCAGCATCGCGCGCTGCCATCCTACGCGTCGATCGGTCAACTCCTGGGACTCAAGTCCAAGTCGTCCGTGGCGGCGATGGTGGCACGCCTCAAGCTGGCCGGGTTTCTCGACTCGACGCCCGACCGGCGGCTTGCGCCGACGCGCCGATTCTTCGAACGCGCGCTGGCCGAGTCGCCGGTGCATGCCGGGCTCCCCAATCCGGTCGACGATGCGCCTCCCGACGCGCTGACCATCGACGACTACCTGATCGAGCATCCGTCGCAGACCGTGCTCGTCCGCGTCAAGGGCGATTCGATGATGGACGCCGGCATACTCGAAGGTGACCTCGTCGTGGTCGAGAAAACGGCATCGGCCAAGCGCGGCGACATCGTCATCGCCATCGTCGATGGGCAGTTCACGCTCAAGACGCTCGACCTCGAGCGCGGAAATTTCATCCTCAAACCCGAGAACAAGGCGTATCCGGTGATTCGTCCCGAGGGTGCGCTGGAAATTTTCGGCGTGATGGTCGGGCTGGTGCGCAAGCTGTAACGGCGTCGGCGCACCCCGCGACCGGGCGCTCTGGCATTCGGCAGCGTTGCGTTCCGTGATGGCGATTCGCGCCGATGGCGCGCCGTTGGCATTATGATCGGCGGATGGCCGCGCGACCGAAGCTGGCGATCGTTCTCTCCGGTGGCGGCGCCCGCGCCGCCTATCAGGCCGGCGTCCTGCATGCGATAGCCGGCTGGCTTCCCGCCGGCGAGCCCATTCCCTTCGCCGTCGTCTGCGGAACCTCGGCGGGCGCCATCAACGCCGTCGCCATCGCCGCCGGCGCCGCCGATTTCCTGCGCGCGACGACGCGGCTGCGCGAGCTCTGGAGCGATCTCTACGCCCGGGACATCTATCGCACCGACGCCTTGAGCCTCGCCGGATCCGGCGGGCGCTGGCTGGCGTCGTTCGTGCCGACGTGGCGGCATCGCCGTCCGGCGAGCCTCCTCGACAACACGCCGCTCGCCGAATTTCTGGCGCGTTCGATACCCTTCGCCGGGATCGAGGCCGCGCTCGGCAGCGGCACGCTCGACGCCTTGGCGATCACCGCGATGAGCTATCGCAGCGGGATGTCGGTGACGTTCTGCCAGGCGCCGGCCGGCGTCGACCTGTGGGAGCGCTCGCAGCGCATCGGCCAGCGCGCGGTGATCGGCGTGCCGCACCTGCTCGCGTCGAGCGCCATTCCGTTCGTCTTTCCGCCCGCTGCGGTCGATGGCGAGTACTTCGGCGACGGCGCGGTGCGGCAGGTGGCGCCCACCAGCCCGGCGCTGCACCTCGGCGCCGATCGCATCCTGGTCATCGGCGCGGCGCGCAGCAGCGTGCGCCCCGACAGCGAAGGCAAGCCCGCGCCGCCGTCGATGGCGCAGATCGGCGGGCAAGTCCTGGCGAGCATCTTCACCGACGCGCTGGGCACCGATCTGGAAAAGATCCGCCTGGTCAACACCGCCGTCCGGCAGATCCCGGCCGACCGGCTCGCCGCCAGTCCCGTTCCGCTTCGCGACGTCGGCCTGTGCATAGTCACGCCCAGCGTGGTGCTGGACGAGATCGCGCTTCGCCACGTCGGGGAGCTTCCGCGCACGCTGCGGATATTGCTGGGGGCCGTGGGCGGCACGCGCCCAGGCGGTGCGGCGCTCCTGTCCTACCTGTTGTTCGCGCCCGGCTTCTGCAAGGCGCTGATCGAACTCGGCCACGCCGACGCGCAGGCGAAGCGCGCCGAAATCGAATCGCTGTTCGCCGGCGGCACCTGAGCGCTCGAGCCGGCGCGCTTCCGACCCCGGGCCGGACGACTCCTGGACTTTCGCCACCTCGACGAGACAGTCGTAGAACGTCGCGGCACGACCGAGATCCGTCAATGCCTGGCTGGTCACCGCGTTGGCGTTGGCGCCGTCGGGCGACAGCTTCTTCCACCAGATCGACGGCGAGACGACGACGCCCAGCCGCGCGCGGTCGCCCACTCGCGCGGTCGCGGTGAAGCTGCCGCGATCGTTGAAGATCCGGACGAGGTCGCCCGTCGCGATGCCGCGCGCCTGCGCATCGACGGTGTGCAGGTCGAGCTTGGGCGATTTTTCCTCGGCCACGAATGCCGGCAGATTGGCGAACGACGAATTGAGGAAATTGCGCGCCGGTGGCGACAGGAAAGCGAGGGGGAAACGCCGCGCGAGCAGCGGATTGCTGGCCACCGATTCGCGCGGCGGAACGAACGACGGCAGCGGGTCCTGGCCCTGCGCCGCCAGCATCGCGGAGGCGAATTCGCACTTGCCCGAGGGCGTGGGGAAGTTGCCCTGCGCGAACGGTGCGTACGCGAGCGGAACGGCAAGGCGCTGGAATCCCGTCTTCTTCAGGGTTTCCCAGTCGATGCCGGCCGCGCGCGGGTCGGTCGACAGGAACGCCTGCCGGGCGAGGTCGTCGTCGCTGTCGCGGAAGCACGTCTCGTCGAAACCCATGCGCGCTGCCAGCAGGCGAAAGACCTCGGTGTTGGGCTTCGCCTCGCCGAGAGGCGCGATCGCGGCATTGTTCGCCTGCACGTACAGGTGTCCGTAGGACGTGTGGATGTCGGTCTGCTCGAGCTGCGTGGTCGCCGGCAGCAGGATGTCCGCGTAGTCCGCGGTATCGGTCTGGAAGATTTCGTGGACGACGCAGAACAGGTCGTCGCGTCCGAAACCCGCGGCCACTTTCGCCGAGTGCGGCGCGACGGCAACGGGGTTCGAGTTGTAGACGTAGATGGCCCGGATCGGCGGATCGCTGGCGTCGACCAGTGCGTCGCCGATGGCGCTCATGTTCACGGTGCGCGGCCTGCCCCGCATGAGGTCGGGCCGCTCGAGCGCTGCGCTGTCGACGGGGTAGGTGCCCGACGACGACAGCAACCCGCCGCCTGCGGGATCGCGCCACGAGCCGACGAGCGCCGGCAGGCAGGCGACGGCCCGGGCCGCATTGCCGCCCCCCGCGTGCCGCTGCATTCCGTAGTTGAGGCGGATGGATGCCGGCTTGATCGTGCCATAGGCGCGCGCGAGGTCGACGACCTGTTCGCTGCGCAGGCCGCAGATCGTCGCGACGCGCGCCGGCGGATAGTCGGCCGCCCGCTCGCGCAGCGCCTCGAAGCCCACGGTGTAACGGGCGATGTAGTCGCGATCGATCAGGTCTTCGTCGATCAGCACGTGCATCATGCCCAGCGCCAGCGCCGCGTCGGTGCCCGGCAGCAGCGCAACGTGGTCGTGGCACTTCTCCGCCGTCGCACTGCGATAGGGGTCGATGGCAATCAGCCTGGCGCCGCGCCGCTTGGCCTCCTGCGCACGCGTCCAGAAGTGCAGGTTCGAGGCGATGGCATTGCTGCCCCAGATCAGGATCAGCCGGCTGTTCTCGAACTGCTCGACGTCGGTGCCGACGGCCGCACCGATCGTGGCGATCCAGCCTGCCTTGCCCGCGGAGGAGCAGATCGTCCGATCGAGGAGCGACGCGCCCAGCCGATGGAAGAAGCGGCGGTCCATCGACGCGAATTGCAGCAGGCCCAGCGTGCCGGCGTAGGAGTAGGGGAGGATCGCCTGCGCGCCGTCGCTCGAAGCGGCGATGGCCCGGAATTTCGTGGCGATGGTCGTGAGCGCCTCGTCCCAGGAGATCCGCCGGAAGCGGCCCTCGCCCTTGCGCCCGATGCGCTTCATCGGGTAGAGGACGCGCTGGTCGGAATAGGTGCGATCGAGGTAGCGCGCAACCTTCGTGCACAGCACCCCGCCGGTCGGCGGATGGTCGGGCGCGCCGCGAACATCGATCGCCCGTCCGTTCTCGACGGTGACCAGCATCGCGCAGGTGTCCGGGCAATCGTGCGGGCACGCGGCGCGGACGACGATGCGATCGGTGGATTCCATGGGCTGTGCGGAGTCGGCGGTTGTTCGAGTCGGGACGGGATCCGGCTTCGGCGGGTGGCGGGCCAATCGCCATTCTACTTGGACGCACCGGAGCGTCGGAACGTTGCGGTATCCTCGAACGCATGGCTCGATCGGCGCCCGCGCGACTTTCCACAGTCGCCTTCCCCGACGGCACCGCGGTGCCCGGACTGGGACTGGGTACCTGGACGATGGGCGAGCACCGCGCTCGCGTCGCACGAGAAACGAAGGCGCTGACGCTGGGGCTCGACCTCGGCATGACGTTGATCGACACGGCGGAAATGTACGGCGAAGGCGGCGCAGAGAAGGTCGTGGCCAGCGCCATCGCCGGCAGGCGCAACGAGGTCTTTGTAGTCAGCAAGGTGTACCCGCACAACGGCGGACGCAAAAGCGCAGTTTCTGCCTGCGACCGCAGTCTGCTCCGCCTGGGCACCGATCGCCTCGACCTGTATCTGCTGCACTGGCGCGGCAGCATTCCGCTCGCCGAGACCGTCGAGGCATTCGAGCGCCTGCGTGCGGCCGGCAAGATCCTTCGCTGGGGCGTGTCCAATTTCGACGTCGGCGACATGAACGAGCTCTTTGCCATTCCGGAAGGGCAGCGCTGCGCGACGAACCAGGTCCTCTATCATCTGGGCCAGCGCGGCGTCGAATGGGATCTCCTCCCGTGGATGCGCGAGCGGAAGCTTCCGCTGATGGCATATTCGCCGCTGGGGCAGGGCGCCCTGCTGCGCGACGCGAGGCTGGCGGCGCTGGCGAAGGATTTCGGCGTCGCGCCGGCCGAAGTCGCGTTGGCGTGGTTGCGTCGCATACGTGACGTGATCGCCATCCCGGCGTCCGCCGATCCCGACCACATTCGGGCGAATCGGAGCGCGGAGGACGTGCGGCTGGACGCCAGGGCATGGGCGGCAATCGATGCGGCGTTCCCGCCGCCATCGAATCGCACGCCGCTGGCCGTCATCTGAACGGTGCATGGGCCGGGCGGTGCCGGTACCGTCAGAATGCGGGTGTCGTTCGCCGATCCGTCGGCGTTAACAGTTCTTAAACTCATTTAAAACCAACGGGCTATGGACTCCGTTGCATCGCCTCTACCTCCTTGGCACGGTTGCTGCTTTATGTCCGGTGACCTCCTGCGGCGAACCGCAGACAACCATCGAGGAGCTGGCCGTGAACTACACCCATTACGACTATCTGGAACTTGCGCCGGGCGCGAGCACGGCCCGGATCGAAGCCGCCTACGCGCAGCTTCTCGAGCGTTTCGGATACGGCACCACCGACGCGGGCCAGGACATGAGCGGTCTCGTCCGCATGATCCACGCCGCGTACGAAATCCTGTCGGATATGGACGCGCGTCGTCGTTACGACGCGATGCTGAACCAGGAAACCGCCATTGCCGATGCCGAACTCAAGGCGTCGCTCGATCAACAGGCGAGCCGAACGGCTCGCCGCGTGCAGGATGTGCCGGCTCCTCTGCAGAGCGCCTTTCGCGCCCTTGCAGCCTGATTGAAACACCGGCGGATTTCACAGCCGTCGGATCTTCATACTGCGAACAGCGATGCGGTCGACGGCTGTCTTTTTATCGAAGCGTAGCGCGGGCCTCGGGCGACCGGCCCCGCGTCGCGAGGAACCCAGGTCGCATCGCAGCTCGGCGGCGTCAGGACATGTGACGCGCCGCGCGACGGCCAAGCCTGATTGCTCCATCGGTTCGCTGGCCCGGTCGCGTTTCCCGCGCGCGAACCGGCCGCGTACACGGTCGCGGTTCCTTACCCTGGTTCCGCGCGGATTCGTGCCGCTGCGCACGCACTGAACGCCGGACCCCCGACTCCGTTCAGCTGCACCGGGCTGCCTTCGCGGCCCAGTCGTTCCAAACTTTCCATTCGGTCGCCTAGCGCAAGGTCGACGCATCGGCGGGACCTTGATCGCCGCTGGCTGCGCACTGCGTCCCGCGGTGCCGCGCACGCGCCACGGCCCGCGCCCCGGACGCCACGAGGCCGGAACTGCGCCGGCCACTCGGGCGGAATGGTTGGCAGAGATTTTGCTGTAGTCCTTGGCGAACACCATCGTTCGCGGGTCCTGTAGAACGCGGAGCGTGTCATCAAGGAGGAGACGACGTGGACAAATGCATCACCTGCCAGTACTACGACCGCAAGCATGCGGGTTCGGCCGCCACCGCAGCGCCACAGTGGGGACAGTGCCGGCGCACGGCCCCGATGCTCAACCCGTCGAACACCAAGTCCTACATGATCGAGGGCGTCTGGCCGACTGTGCGCGACGACGACTGGTGCGGAGAATGGAAAGTGCTCGCGCGACGCGCCGAGCCGCGCGTTGCCGAAGTGCTCGGCGCGGCGACGCTCTCCGGTGCCCCATCAGGTTCGACCATGCCGCGGATCAGCCCGATGACGGCGCCCGGCCTGGTCAGCGGTCACGTCAGCGTGGCAGCGATCGGGGCCGCCAGGGCAGCTGCGCCACCTGGAACTTCGGCGCAATCCGCCATGGGCGTCGCCGGCAGCGATTGACGCGGGAACAACCGCCCATTCCCGCCACCCGCCACCCGACACGCGTCGCAGTCCGTCGCTTCCGGCCGGAGCGCCGGAACGACGACGCGGCGTTTCGCGGCTGCACCGCCGGCAGGACGCGCCTGCCGCCGCAATGCCTCCCCCGCGGGCGCATCGCATGCGCGCCAGCGCCTTCCTGCGGATCAGCTCGCTCGCGACACGGTAAACTGATGCAAGCAGCCTGCGCGCAGGCGGTGCCGTTCCGACCCGCCGGTGTCGATGCGGCGGACATTTCCGGCATGCGCGAAACCCTTCGCTGACGCCGTGCGGGCGCAGGGGACGCGCCGGCATCCTGTCGGCGCTGCGGACGCCGGCCGGCGCCGCGCAACCTCGATCCCGAAGCAATGCCATTACCGAACCGCCCGCTCCACGATGCATTCGCGAGGGGAGCAGTCGTCGTCACCCCGAACCGGCGTCTCGCGCGCCGGCTCGTCGCACTGCACGATGACGCGCAGCGGGCCTCGGGACTGACGGTCTGGCCGGCGGCGACGGCGCTGCCATGGGACACGTGGCTGGTGACGCTGTGGCAGGACGCACTTGCCGCGGGCGTCGAACCGGGTCCGACGCGGTTGCAGACCCGGATTGCGTCGACCCACGCCTGGAATCGCATCGTCGCCGTCCACGCGTCGCCGTTGATCGACCGGCGCGGGGCCGCCGGCCTTGCCGCCGATGCGTGGACGCTCGTTCATGCGTGGGGCGCCGGCGGGCAGAGCTGGCGCGGCTGGGCGTCGTCGGACGATGGCGACGACGACCCCGGAACCTTCGCTCGCTGGGCCGACGCCTACGCCGGTGCGTTGGAACGTTCGGACGCGGTCGATGCCGCGCAGCTGCCCGATTGGCTGGCGGGCCGGGCGTCGCGAGTTGGCGCATGGCGCGATGCGCCGATCGTTCTCGCGGGATTTCTCGAACTGGCGCCGCAGCAGGAGCGGCTGCTTGCCGCCCTCGCCGCCGCCGGTGCACGCATCGAGCGCGTGTCGACACTGCCGGACGTCCCCGGACAGGCACGCCGCGTCCGCGGCGCCACTCCGCGCGACGAGATCGCGCGCGCCCTCGGGTGGGCGCGAGCGCGCGCGCTCGCCGAACCGGGCGCCACCATCGGCATCGCGATCGAGGATCTGGCGCTGCGTCGCGAAGAGGTTCGCGTTCTCGCCGAAGATATCCTCTGTCCGGCGCTGCAGTGGCCGGGCCGGGAGAGCGCAGCGCGACCGTACAACATGTCGCTGGGCGTCGCGCTGGCCGAGGTCCCGCTGGTCGCGGCTGCACTGGACCTGATCGCGATCGCCGGTGCCGTGCTGCCCGCCGGCCGAGCCGCCGCGCTGCTGCGCTCGCCGTACCTGCCGGTGGCGCCGGAAACTCTGGCGGCGCGCGCCGGCCTGGAAGCCGAATGGCTGCGTCAGGGCCGCGCTGAAATCTCGTTCAGCGACGCCGTCGTCGCGCTGGGCATCGCGGATGGCGCACTGGCCCAACGCTGGCGCAGCGCTCGCGACACCCGCAGGCTCCCCGCGAAGGCGTCGCCTCGCGGCTGGGCCGAAGCATGGCGGTCGTGGCTCCACGCCTTCGGTTGGCCCGGCGACAGGGCGCTCACCAGCGGCGAATACCAGGCGCGCGGCGCGTGGGACGAGGCGCTGGCGCAGTTCGCGACACTGGACGCGATGGAAGCTCGACTGTCATCGGGCGATGCGCTTTCCACGCTGCGCGCGCATCTCGCGGCGACGGTATTTCAGCCCGAGGCACCCCGCGCCCCGATCCAGATCCTCGGCATTCTGGAAGCCGCGGGCCTGCCCTTCGATGCGCTGTGGGTCGGTGGACTCGGCCCCGAGCGATGGCCGCCGGCGCCGCAACCCAATCCGCTGCTGCCCCTCGCGTGGCAGCGCAGCCGCAATGTGCCGCGGGCGACGGCCGCGCGCGAGCTCGCTTACGCACGGACGCTGATCGACCAGTTCGCGCGGGCCGCTCCGGACGTCGTCTTTTCCCACGCCGGCACTGACGAGGACCATCGTTCGGCACCGTCGATGCTGGTGCCCGCCGGGACCGACTTCGGCCCCGGCGGGCTTGCCGTTGCCTCCCTCGACGGCTCGGGTGCAGCTCGCGACGGCGCCAAAGCTCGAATCGCTGCCGGACATCCGCGCTCCGGCACTGCCCGCCGGCGGCGCTGCGCGTGGCGGCGCGGGCCTGATCGAGGCACAAGGCGATTGCCCGTTCAAGGCGGTCGCATCGCACCGGCTGGCAGCGGAACCGTGGCCGGGACCGATCGACGGCCTGTCCGCGATGGAACGAGGCACGCTCGTCCACGCGGCGTTGGCCGCGTTCTGGCGCGAGGTCGGTAGCCACGCGGCATTCGCCGCGCTCGACCCGGAGTCCCTCGACGCCAGGATCACCGCCGCCGCGCGTGCCGCGACGAAGGCCGTTCGGCCCGAGCGGTGGCGTGTTCTGTCGCCCTTGGTCGAGGCCGGCGAAGTGGCGCGGCTGGCGGGGCTGGTCGCCATCTGGCTCAACGTCCACGAACGCGGGCGTCCGCCCTTTGCCGTGGCGAATGTGGAAACGGCGCTGTTCCTCGACCTGCGCGGACTCCGGCTGCGATTGCGGCTCGATCGCATCGATGCGCTCGACGACGGAGGGACCGTGATCATCGACTACAAGACGGGGCGCGCCAGCGCAGCGGACACCTGGTTCGAGCGGCGTCCGCAGGCGCCCCAGCTGGGGCTCTACCTGCTGGCACGGCGCGCTGCGGCTCCGGGCGAGCGAATCCGGGCCATCGTCTATGCCCAGCTGAAGCCCGGCGAAACGCGGACCCGGGGACTTGCCGCGGACGACGGCGCATGGCCGAAGCTCGGCGGCGTCGACGACCTCAAGCATGCGGGGCTCGCCGATTGGGAGGCCGTCGAAGCCCGCTTCGAGGACCTGCTGGGCGCGCTCGCGGCCGAGGTCGTGGCCGGCCATGCGGCCGTCGCGCCTCGCGACGTGCGGGTCACCTGCAGGAATTGCGGTATTCAGCCGCTGTGCCGTATCGGCGCCATCGCGACCGACGACGGCAGCGAAGACGGCGGCGACGGCGATGAATGAGCGGGCGGAATCGGCGGCGGCGGAAGCTGCCGACGCGCAGGCCCGCGAGCGAGCGCTCGACGTCACGCGCTCGTTCCTCGTGCAGGCGCCCGCAGGCTCGGGCAAGACCGAACTCCTGATCCAGCGTTTCCTCGCGCTGCTGGCCCGTGTCGATCGTCCGGAACGCGTGGTCGCCATCACCTTCACGCGCAAGGCGGCCGGAGAAATGCGCGATCGCATCGTCGCCGCACTGCGCGACGCCGCCGACGGCAGGGCCGTCGTTTCACCGCACGAGCAGCGCACGCGCGCGCTCGCCATCGACGTCCTCGCGCAGGATGCCCGGCACGACTGGCAGCTGGCCGCGCATCCGGCGCGTCTTGCCGTGCAGACCATCGACGCGCTGTGCGCGGGATTCGCGCGGCAGGCGCCGCTCGCCACGCGGCTGGGCGCGGCCCCGCGCTACGAGGAACGCGCCGATCCGCTGTACGCACGGGCGGCGCGCAACGCGCTCGCCGCCGCCCGCGCCGACGATCCGCATTGGCAGCGGGTACTCGCCCATCTGGACAACGATGCCGGCGAAGCCGTCAAGCTTCTGGCCGCCATGCTGGCCAGGCGCGACCAGTGGCGCGGAGTTCTCGACTTCGATGATCGCGACGGGTTCCGCGCCACGCTGGAGGCCGCGCTCGTCGCCGAGATTTCCGGCGAGCTCCGCGAAATTGCCGCCGCGTTTCCGCCGGTCATGGCCGACGCATTGGTGCCGCATCAGCGCATCGCCGCCGCAAATCTGCGCGCCGCCGATGCCGGGAGCGTGCTGGCACGGCAGCTCGAGCGGTGTGCCGGGAACGGCGGCTTGCCGCCGGTGACCGCCGACGCAGCCGACGACTGGCGCGCGCTCGCCGATTGGCTTCTGGTGAAGGACGCCGCAGTTCCGCAGGAAGGTCGCCGCGGATCTCGGATTCCCGGCGAAAGGCAAGGGCGAAGGCGCCGCCGAGCGCGATCGGCGGAACCGGGCCATGACGGCGGCTGTTCGGCGACCTTGCTGCCGTGCCGGGGCTGGCACCTGCACTCGATGCGGCGCGCGGCCTCCCGCCGGCAGAATATGCGGAGGGCGCGTGGGCGATCGTCTCCGCACTGCTCGCCGTGCTGCCGGACCTGCTGGCCAACCTCACCCTGGTGTTCGGGGAGAAGGGCGCCGTCGACTTTGCGCAGGGGATGCTCGCGGCGCTGGACGCCCTGGGCACCGACGACGCGCCCTCGAACCTACTGCTGAGTCTGGACCTCCGGATCGAGCACCTGCTCGTCGACGAATTTCAGGACACGTCGTATCCGCAGCTGGAATTGATTTCGCGCCTCGCCGCCGGCTGGCAGCCCGGCGACGGACGCACGCTGTTCGCAGTGGGCGATCCGATGCAGTCGGTCTACCGGTTTCGCGCCGCGGAAGTACGGTTGTTCGTGGAAGCGTGGGCGAAAGGGCGGCTGGGCGGCATCGAAGTCGAATGTCTCACGCTGGGCCGCAACTTCCGGTCGCAGGCCGGGCTGGTCGACTGGGTGAACGAAGTCTTCGCGGACGTGCTCGGCAGCCGCAGCGACCCCTGGCGCAGCACCGTCGCATTCGCCCCGTCGTTGCCGGTCGCGCCCGCATTGCCGGGACCCGCCGCGACGCTCGACGTGCTGCGCGACGGTGCGGCGGAAGCCGCCGTGGTCGTCGGGCATATCGTCGCAGCGCTTGCCGAAGGGTCGCAGAGCGTCGCCGTTCTCGTGCGCGCGCGCACGCATCTGCACGCGCTGCTTCCGGCGTTGCGTGCCGCGGGCATTCCGTTCGCCGCGGTGGATCTCGACGCCCTCGCGGAACGGCAGGCGGTGCTCGATCTGGAATCGCTGACGCATGCGCTGCTCCAGCCGGCCGACCGTCTCGCCTGGCTGTCGGTGTTGCGCGCGCCCTGGTGCGGACTCACCTTGTCCGACCTCTTCGCGCTTGCGGCTGCCGCCGACGCCGATCCGGCGCGATCGATGCCTGACCTGCTCGAGGCCCCCGATGCGGTCGCCGGTCTGTCGGAGGACGGGCGCAGGCGATTCTCGCGAGCCGCGGGATGCCTGCGGCCCGCGCTGGCCATGCGCGGGCGCATGCCGCTCGCTCCGCTGGTGCGCGGCGCGTGGCTGGCGCTGGGTGGTCCGGCGACGCTGGACGAACCGATCGACATCGATGCGACGGAGCGTTTCCTTGCGCTGCTTGCGGCGCACGAATCGGCAGGCGGTGTTCCCGATTGGGCGGCCTTTGCCGCAGCCCTCGAAAAGCTGCATGCGGAAGCGGACTCCGCCACCTTGCCGCAGCTGCAGGTGATGACCCTGCATCATGCGAAGGGCCTCGAATTCGACACGGTCATCGTGCCCGGACTCGCGCGCGAGTCGAATCGCGGTGGCGAGGCGTTGCTGCGCTGGCGCCGCCGTCCGAGCGGCCTGCTGCTGGCGCCGGCACGGGCCAAAGGCGGCGACAGCGATCCGATCTACGCGTATCTCGGGCACCTTGCCGGCGACGAAGAACGCGCGGAGCTCGGGCGCCTGCTCTATGTCGGGTGCACGCGCGCGAAGCGGCGGTTGCATCTGACGGCCGTGCTCGATGCCGGCGCGGACGCCGCCGGAACGGCCTCATGGAAACCGCCGCGCGCGGGCACCGGCCTCGCGTGCCTTTGGCGGGTGCTCGGCGCCTCGATACGTCCCCCGGCGGCAGGCGCGGAGGGCACCGCCACGCAACCGTCGCCGCCGCCGCCGCTGGTTCGGCTGCCGGCGACGTGGGCGCCGCAGCCGCCGGACGACGACCTGCGCGTCGATTCGAAGGCGGAAGATCGGGCGATGCTCCCGACGTTCGACTGGGCCCGCGAAACCGCACGCCACGCCGGCACCGTCGCGCATCGGGTGTTTGCGCAAATGGCCAGCGAAGGGCTCGCGGCCTGGGATGGCGAGCGGATCGCCCGGGCCGACCGCAGGATTCGCCTCGACCTCCAGGCCGAGGGCGTGCCCGAAGCGGAGCGTGAAGCCGCGGCGGCACAGATCGCGGTCGCGCTCCGGAACATCATCGACGACGATCGCGGTCGCTGGCTGTTCGCGCCGAACCACGACGAATCGGCGAGCGAATGGGCGCTGGCCGGCGTCGAAGGCGCAGCGGTTGCCCACCTGGTCCTCGACCGGTCGTTCGTTGCCGACGGCGTGCGCTGGATCGTCGATTTGAAGACCAGCGCGCACGAGGGCGCCGATGTCGACGCGTTTCTCGATCGCGAAGTCGACCGCTATCGCGGCCAGCTCGAGCGCTACGCGCGTTTCGTCCGCGCGCTCGATCGGCGCCCCATCAGGCTCGCGCTCTACTACCCGCTGCTGCGCGGCTGGCGCGAATGGCCGTACGTCGATTGAGCGCCGCGGCGCAGGCAACACGGCGTAAGTATCGGAATTCCGCTAAAATTCATCCTTTTTGCTGCATTGCTGCACCGAGGAAAATCGTGCGTCTGATTCGCGGCCTGCCGGCGTCCGCCGACCAACCGGTCGCGCTGACAATAGGCAATTTCGACGGGGTCCATCGCGGCCATCAGGCGATGCTCGCCCGGCTCGTCGAAGCCGCCGACGACCTCGCGCTGCCGCCGGCGGTGCTTACCTTCGACCCGCACCCGCGCGAGTTCTTCGCTCCCGATTCGGCGCCGCCGAGGCTGTCGTCGATGCGCGCCAAGCTCGAGGACTTCGCCACGCTAGGCATCGAGCGCGTCTATGTCGCGCGCTTCGACGGGCGCATGGCGGGGCTCGCGCCCGAGACATTCGTCGACGACGTCCTGGTGCGGCGGCTTGGAGTGCGCTGGCTGCTGGTCGGCGAAGACTTCCGCTTCGGCAAGGGCCGCGCCGGCGATCTGCGCTCGCTGCGCGCGGCGGCGGCGACGTTCAGCGTCGAGGCGATGCGCAACGTGATGGCGGAAGGGGAGCGAGCCTCCTCGAGCGCCGTTCGCCGGGCGCTGGAATCGGGCAATCTCGTTCATGCGGAAGCGCTGCTCGGAAGGCCGTTCACGATCGGCGGCAGGATCGCGCACGGGGCGAAGCTCGGCCGCAACCTGGGCTTTCCCACCGCCAACCTGCGTCTGCGGCGCAGGATGCCGCTCTCCGGCGTCTTCGCGGTGCGCGTCCACGGACTCGGCGCGACACCGCGCGCCGGCGTGGCGTCGGTCGGCGTCCGTCCGACGGTGGCGGCGTCCGGCGAGCCGCTGCTCGAAGTATTCATCCTCGATTTCGACGAAGCGATCTACGGGCGCCGCGTCGTTGTGGAATTCCTGCACAAGCTGCGCGAGGAAGAACGCTATACCGATCTCGAGGCGCTGACGCTGCAGATCCGGACCGACGTGGCGCAGGCACGCGACTTCTTCATCCGGCTTGCCGCCGGGCCGCGCCCGTCGCCGACGGCAGCGCCCAGCTGAATTTTTCCCGACCCGAAACGAACTTCAGAAAAGAATCGACTCACGCATGCCCGACGCCACGAAGCCCGACTACAAGACGACACTCAACCTGCCCGAAACGCCGTTCCCGATGCGCGGCGATCTCGCAAAACGCGAGGCTGCCTGGGTCAAGGATTGGCAGGCGCGACGCGTCTACGAGGCCATCCGCGCCGCGTCGGCCGGACGCCCGAGGTACGTGCTGCACGACGGTCCGCCGTACGCCAACGGCGACATTCACATCGGCCACGCGGTCAACAAGATCCTGAAGGACGTCGTCGTCAAGAGCAAGCAGCTCGCCGGATTCGATGCGCCGTATCTTCCGGGATGGGATTGCCACGGCATGCCGATCGAAGTGCAGATCGAGAAGACGCACGGCAAGCACATTCCGACCGCCGAAGACGCAGCGCCTCGCGCGCGTCTATGCGACCGAGCAGATCGCGCGCCAGAAACCGGACTTCCAGCGCCTGGGCGTGCTCGGCGACTGGGACCATCCGTACACGACGATGGCGTATCGCAACGAGGCCGACGAGATCCGCGCGCTGGGCAGGCTCCTCGAGAAGGGCTTCATCTACCGCGGCCTGAAGCCCGTGAACTGGTGCTTCGACTGCGGAAGCGCGCTGGCCGAAGCCGAAGTCGAATACGAAGACCGCGACGACATCGCGATCGACGTGGCATTTCCGGTCGACGACGCCGACCGCGGCAGGCTCGCCGCGGCTTTCGGGCTGGCGGCGCTGCCCCCGGGTCCGGCGATGGCCGTGATCTGGACGACGACGCCGTGGACGATCCCCGCGAATCAGGCGCTGAACGCGCATCCCGGTTTCGACTACGCGCTGGTCGCGACGGTGCGCGGCCACCTGGTGCTCGCCGTCGACCTGGTCGATTCCTGCCTGAAGCGCTACGGCCTCGAAGGGCGCGTGGTCGCCACCGCCAAGGGGGCGGCGCTGGAGCTGATCCGCTTCCGGCACCCGTTCTACGACCGGCCGTCGCCGGTCTATCTCGGCGACTACGTGACGCTGGAGCAGGGCACCGGCATCGTCCACTCGGCGCCTGCGTACGGCATCGAGGATTTCGTGTCGTGCCGCCGCTACGGGATGAAGGACGACGAGATGCTGAATCCGGTGCGGAGGCGACGGCCGCTTCGCCGGCAGCCTGCCCTTCTTCGGCGGCGAGAAGATCTGGGAGGCGAATCCGCAGATCGTCGACAAGCTGCGCGAAGTCGGCGCGCTGCTGCACGCCGAAAAGGTCACGCACAGCTACATGCACTGCTGGCGGCACAAGACGCCGATCATCTACCGTGCGACGACGCAATGGTTCGCGGGGATGGACGACGTGCCCGGGTGGAATGGCGATCAAGCCCGCGAGGTCGCTGCGCGAGACTGCGCTCGCCGGCATCGAGGCGACGACCTTCTACCCGGCCTGGGGCAAGGCGCGCCTGTACGGCATGATCGCCAACCGGCCGGACTGGACGCTGTCGCGGCAGCGGCAATGGGGCGTGCCGATGCCGTTCTTCGTGCACAAGGAAACCGGCGCGCTGCACCCGCGCACGCTGGAATTGCTCGAGGACGTCGCGAGGCGCGTGGAGCAGGGCGGCATCGAAGCCTGGCAGACGCTGGACGTCGACGAGCTCGGTCGGCGACGACCTCGATGCACTACACAAGGATCAAGGACACGCTCGACGTCTGGTTCGATTCCGGCTCGACGCATCAGACCGTGATGGGCGGGCCCGACGGGCGCAGGAAGGGAACCGGCTCGCACCCGGAGGAGACGGGCTTTCCCGCCGATCTCTACCTCGAAGGATCGGACCAGCACCGCGGCTGGTTCCACTCGTCGCTGCTCGTCTCGTGCATGCTGAACGGCGTGCCGCCGTACAAGGCGCTGCTGACGCACGGCTTCGCCGTCGACGGCGACGGCAAGAAGATGTCGAAGTCGAAGGGCAACGTCGTCGCGCCGCAGAAGGTGTCGTCGACGCTGGGCGCCGAAATCCTGCGCCTGTGGGTGGCGGCCACCGACTACTCGGGCGAGCTCTCGATCTCCGACGAGATCCTGAAGCGCGTGGTCGAGAGCTATCGCCGGATCCGCAACACGCTGCGCTTCCTGCTCGCCAACACCGCCGACTTCGACCCGGCGAAGGACGCGGTGCCGCCGGCCGAGCTGCTCGAGCTCGACCGCTACGCACTGGCGTCCGCGCGCGCGATGGCCGACGCCGTGCAGGCCGACTACGCGCGCTACGAGTTCCACGTCGTCGTGCAGCGGCTGCAGACGTTCTGCTCCGAGGACCTCGGCGGCTTCTACCTCGACGTGCTGAAGGACCGCCTCTACACGTCGGGCGCGACGAGCCGCGGCGCGGCGTTCGGCGCAGACGGCGCTGGCGCTGATCCGCGACCTGCTGCTGAAGCTGATGGCGCCGGTGCTCTCGTTCACCGCCGAGGAGGCGTGGCGGATCGTGTATCCGGGCGATCCGTCGATCTTCTGTCAGACGTGGATCGACGCCGTGCCGCGGCGCCGACGCCGAGGCGCTGGCGCGCCAAGTGGACGCGCATCCTGGCGCGTGCGCGCCGCGGTGCTGAAGGAGCTCGAGGCGCTGCGCGCGGCCGGCAAGATCGGGTCGTCGCTGCAGGCCGAGGTCGTCGATCACGCGCCGGCGGCGACGACTACGACGCGCTGGCGAGCCTCGGCGACGACCTGCGCTTCGTGCTGATCACGTCGGCGGCGACGCGTCGCAGCGCGGCGCCGCGGCTGGCGATCGTCGTGACGCCGAGCGCGCATGCCAAGTGCGAGCGCTGCTGGCACTATCGCGCCGACGTCGGCGCCGACCCGGCGCATCCCGCGATCTGTGCGGCCGCTGCGTCGCGAACCTCGTCGGCGCCGGGCGAACCGCGGCGCTTCGCCTGAAGCCGCATCGCGCCGGTGAACGGGCACGCCCGGTGTCGCAACGCTCCGGCCGACCTCCGCGCTGGTGGCGCTGGCTCGGCGTGAGCCTCGCCGTGATCGTCGCCGACCAGGCGACCAAGGCGCTGATCCTGGCCGCGTTCCGGCCGGGCGAGCAGCGTGTCGTCACGAGCTTCTTCAGCCTGGCGCTGGCGTTCAACCCCGGCGCGGCGTTCAGCTTTCTCGCCGGCGCCGACGGCTGGCAGCGGTGGCTGTTCGCGGCGATCGCCGTGGCCGCGTCGGTCGTCATCGTCTGGCTGCTGAAGCGCGGCGGCAGCAGCGCTGTACTGCCTCGGCCTGGCGCTGATCCTCGGCGGCGCGCTCGGCAACCTGTGGGACCGCCTTGCGCATCGGCAACGTCGTCGACTTCCTGCTGTTTCACTATGCCGGCTGGGCGTATCCTGCGTTCAACGTCGCCGACAGCGCCATCACGGTCGGCGCGGTGCTGCTGATCCTCGACAGCTTTCGCCAGCGCCGGACCGCGAGCCGCGGACCGGCGCCAACGATGCCTGATCGTGATGGACGTCCTGCTCGCCAACCCGCGCGGCTTCTGCGCCGGCGTCGATCGCGCCATCGCGATCGTCGAGCAGGCGCTGGCGCAGTTCGGCGCGCCGATCTACGTGCGGCACGAGGTCGTGCACAACAAGTTCGTCGTCGACGACCTGCAAGGCCAAGGGCGCCATCTTCGTCGAGGAGCTGGCCGAAGTGCCGCCAGGGAGCACCGTGGTGTTCTCCGCGCACGGCGTGCTCGAAGGCGGTGCGCGCCGAGGCCGAGGCGCGCGGCCTGCAGCGTGTTCGACGCGACCTGCCCGCTGGTGACCAAGGTGCACGTCGAGATCGCGAAGATGCGCGAGCAGCGGCCGCGAGATCGTGATGATCGGCCACGCCGGCCATCCCGAGGTCGAAGGCACGATGGGGCAGTGCGACGGCGGCATGTACCTGGTCGAATCGGTCGGCCGACGTCGCCAGGCTCGAGGTCGCGCGACCCGGACAAGCTCGCCTACGTCACGCAGACCACGCTGTCGGTCGACGATGCCGCGGGCGATCGTCGACGCGCTGCGGCGCCGCTTCCCGGCGATCGTCGGGCCGAAGAAGGACGACATCTGCTATGCGACGCAGAACCGCCAGGACGCGGTCAAGTTCATGGCGCCGCAGCGTCGACGTCGTGATCGTCGTCGGCAGCCCGAACAGCTCGAACTCCAACCGGCTGCGCGAAGTCGCCGCGCATCGCGGCACCCCTGCGTACATGGTCGACCGCGCCGATCAGCTCGACCCGCAGTGGATCGCGGGCAAGCGCCGCGTCGGCGTCACCGCCGGTGCATCGGCGCCGGAAGTGCTGGTGAGGGAAGTCATCGCGCGGCTCAAGGCGCTCGGCGCGCCGGCAGCGTGCGCGAGCTCGACGGCGCTCCGAAAACGTCGTGTTTCCGCTTGCCGAAGGGACTCCACGCGGCGGCCGCGGTGCACGTTCCGCGCCCCCGCCGGGAGGCCGATCCCGGCGCGGGACGCCTGGCCGCACTTGCCCCCGGTCAGCGTCCGCGAGCGTTCGCGTCCGCACGAAACGACGTCAGCAGCGCGACGAACGCGACGGCGGCCAGCGCCGTCGCGGCCCATGCCACGGGCGCGTGGCGACCGCCTTCGGTCATCGCGCGGACGACGCCTTCGGCGAAGTAGAACGGCAGCAGCAGCGACGCCCCCTGGCGTGCCCGGGCCGCGCCGCGCGCGACCCCCGGCCAGAGCAGGGCGAGCGGAACGGCCTTGAGGGCGAGCCACGATCCGCCGCGCGCAACGGCGCGAGCCAGAGTTCCCACAGCACTTCGAGCAGGATCAGGGCCGCCGCCAGCGCAACGGCGAGCCGCTGCCACGCCGGAACCCGGGAGTCCGCGCCCGGATTCATCGACACGTCGGGTCGGCCGGAGCGAAGGGTCGCGTCATGCGCGACATCGGTGCCGCACGCGGCATGCGGCAGGCATCGGCGCGACGCCGCCGATGCTCGGGCCGGACTCAGGCAACCGGCGCGAAATCGTAGAGCTCGAATCCGGGTCCCTGCTCGACCATCTTCAGCAGGACCGCGAATCCGACGTCATTTCCTCGGCGCAGCGAGACGCCCTGTTCCACCTGGAACGCCCCTGCCGGAACCAGCATCTGGGGCGGCGCCACCTCGGGTCCGACTGCAATCCTGTCCTCCGGCAGCACGACGACGGGCGCCAGGCTGCCTTCGGCTACACCTTCCCCGGCGGCGGCGGCCGCTTCGGGATTGTCCGAGAGGAGTTCGCAGCCGAATTCGAGCCCGCTGCCCTTCAGGGTATTGCGGAACCAGCGCACCATCGCGACCTGGAGACCGGATCGGCCCTCGACGCGCAGCGCAATGAGGTCGCCGATGCGCAGCGCGGTCGGATTCGCGTCTACCTGGCGCAGCGCGTAGCCGGCGGGGGTGTGATTGATGACCTGGCACGCGGTCAGCGGCGGCAGCCCGGTCGGCGCATCGGCGACCCCGACGTGCACCCCGCGGCTGTACTGCCAGACGGCGGACAGGCCCGCGCACATGACGACACGGGCGCGCGACGGCAGCCGGTTGAACTGCCGCGCCGGTGGGATCGCCCATTGGCGCAGCAGGCGCTTCAGCAGCGCCACGTACCGGAGGCGAGACGCCGGGTCCTTGCCGGTGCCCAGTGGCACCTCGCCGCCCGCTTCGAGCGCCCGCAACTGCTCCTGGATCTGAAACGCCAGGTCGAAGGTCAGCAGGAAGATCTTGCTGCCATTGATCGATCCGCCCTTGTTCGCCGAGAACGGCGGGAAATCATGGCCCACCGGAATAATCGCGACGGCCTTCGCCATGCGATGTACCGGAGCGACCTCGGTGAGCTTCGCCCAGTGGCAGAATTCCTGAAGGTAACGAATGACGGTATTGAGCTGGCCGGGCAGAAATCCGTAGGGATTGGCAAGCGCGAGCAGCAAGGCCTGCAGGTAGACGCGCTCCGGCGTCATTTCCGGCTGGTCGTTTGCAATCGCGTTCTGATGCAGCTGCCGCTCCCGCGCGAACGCATAGATGGCGTGCGCGTCGAGCCACGTCTTCGGCGGCACCGGTGCATACGAGAGGTAGCTGTTGATCTGTATCCGTGCCGTGCACTGCAGGCAGCGATGGATCAGCGCGACGAGAAGCCGGTTGCCGCCCAGCAGGATCCGCTTCTCGGATTCGTGCAGCAACAGCCGCTTGTAGGCAACGGAAAGTTCGTGCGCCAGCCCGAGCCCGGCCTTGGCTGCTTCCAGCGCTTCACCGGTGAGCGGGTGCGTCGCCTTGGCAAACTGCTTCTCGAGCCGCGGCCACATCGTGCCAGCCGTCGTCCAGTAGCGCTCGGCAAGCTCGAGGCGGCGCGAATCGCTGATGGCGACGCGGTTGATCGCCGCCAGCGAATCACCGATGACCCGGGCGGCCTCCACCGGCTCGCGCGCGAGCTGGTCGTCGAGCCAGGGAAACACTTTGGCCGGGCGGGTTTCCGGAGGGTTGGCCGGCCGCGGATCGATGAGCGGCAGGCTGAGGGTGAGCGACATATCGGGCGTTAGGCAGGCGCGACGGCGATTGTAAGCGATGCAGCCCCATTGTGGCCGGCCCGCAGCGCTTGCATAAGCAAGATTTCGGCCATGCCGATGGCCCGTCGTTCCGGGCGGACCGGCGGTCAGGCGCGCAGGAACCGCAGCACGGGGTCGATCTGCTCGCCGGACTGCAGCATCGGCGCGTGGCCGACACCGTCGAACTCGATGACCTCCGGCCGCGGGCCCCGAGCTTTCATCTGTTGCGCCGTGGCCGCCGAAAGCAGATCGGATTGCCGGCCCCGAAGGACCAGCGTCGGGCAGCCGATCGCGTCCCACAACCCCCACAGGTCGGGAGGTGCCGCCGAGCTGCGGAACGGAACCGCAATGCCCGGGTCGTAGGCGAGCCTCCAGCGTCCATCGTCCCGCCGGCGGACGTTGGTGCGCGTCAGATGGTCCCACTGCGCGTCGTCGAGTGCGCCGAAGGGCGCCGAGACGTCGCGAATGTAGTGCGCGATTTCCGCGTAGGTTGCAAAGGTCGGATTCGAGCCGAAATACCCGCGGATGCGTTCCAGCGCCTCCGGCTCGATGGTCGGCCCGACGTCATTGACGACCAGGCGCGCCAGCGGCGTGTTGGGCTGGGCGGCCAGCGCGATGCCGAGCAGGCCGCCCATCGACGTCCCGACCCAGTCCACGGTTGCCGCGCCGCTGCGGGCAATCACCGCGGTGAGCGTGGTCAGGTACGTCGGAAAAGTGTAATCGTTCGGGTCGGCGAGCCAGTCGCTTTCGCCGCGCCCCGGCATATCCACCGACAGCACGCGGTGGGTGGCTGACAGCGGTCCGGCCAGCGCGTCGAAGTCGCGCGCATTGCGTCCCAGACCGTGGACGCAGACGACCACGCGCGGATTCGCCGGCTCGCCCCATTCGAAATAGACGACGCGGTGGAAGCCGTGGGGGCAGAGGCTGCGCAGCGCGTTGGTTCGAGGGGAATCCGGCATGCAGACGGGAAGGGTGAACTGTGAGGCCACCGCATCGTCGGTGAAAACTCCGGCGGCGTCAACGCGGATTGGGGCGCTGCGGCAGCGGTAGTGGCTGCGCGGTGGTGTTTCGGGCGACAATACCGCCGACGTGCCGGCGAGGTCCGGCGTTTTCGAGGTGCCCCGATGCTGCTGCAGACCCGTTACGTAATGGCGCTGACGGCTATCGCCATCGCCGCTCTCACCCTGGCCGGTTGCGCGCCGGAGGCCTGGACCAATGTCAAGGCGACCGGCTTCAATGGCTTTCTCAACAGGATCGCTCTGGCCTGCAAGCCGCTGATGATCGGCGGACGCGATGTCGGCTACCAGATCGAACACGGACTGGCCGACTCCGATAGCAACTATACGTATTTCCTCGACACGACCTCGCAGCTCTACTACGGACGCACGTCGATCGAAGCGTATCGCAGCGGCATTTCCGGGTTCCTGGGCGGCGGCGCCGATACCACCCGCGCTCTCGACTGCATCGTCTCGAACCTCGCTGCCGAGCGCGCCAATTCCGGCGGAGCACCCACGCCGCCGGTGATCAGGTACTAGCGGCCCCGGCTGTACGCGTGCCGGTTCCCAGTTCGGGATGCGGAAACGCGTGGGTCGCGTCGAGGCGCTGCAGTAGCGCCATCCTCGGTCGCCTTCAGCCGGTCGCGCGTAGCGTGCGGTCGAGGATCAGCAGCATGGCCGCGGTGGCGCCCCAGATATAGCGCTCGCCGTACGGAATCGCCCAGAAATCGCGGCGCAGCGCTCCCAGCATCCGGAAGTGCCGCTGCTGGTTCGCCGGGTCGAGCAGGAACGCGAGCGGGACCTCGAATACGTCCGCGACTTCCACGGGATCCGGCGTCACGGAAAAGGGCGGCTCGACCCAGCCGACCACGGGCGTCACGCGAAAGCCGGTCACAGTTTCGTAATCGGACAGGTGGCCGAGCACCGACACCCGCTCCGACGCGAGACCGACCTCCTCGACGGCTTCGCGCAAGGCAGCCGCGGCGAGCGAGGCGTCGTCCGGCTCGACGCGACCTCCCGGAAAGCTGATCTGCCCGGGATGGTCGGGAAGGCCCTCGCTGCGCTGCGTCAGCAGCACCTGCAGCCCTTGCGGCCGGTTGACGAGGGGCACCAGCACCGCCGCCGGCGTCGCCTCGCCTTCGCGACCCGGCAGCCGGAAGCCGTCGGACAGGTTTCGTGCCGAAGCGGGAGCGGGGCGTGACAGCGCGTCGGCTATCCAGTCGCGCTGCTGCAGCGGGGAAAGTTTGAACAGCGGAAGTGGCATCGTGCGCCGTAGTTGCGGGTGTGAGCTGCGGCGATTCGCTGCCGACTGCTTGGGTCTGGCATCCGCCGGGAATCGCCGCACCAGTCTTTCATTCTAGCGCGTCGTGCGCGCGGCGAAACCACAGGGCAGGCAATCGGTGGGCCGCGCCCGGCCCGCGCCGATGGTCCCGCGTCAGAGAACGAGCCTGCCGCCGATGATGACGAGCAGCGACGCGAGACCCGATCGCAACACGCGCTCGGGCACGTGCGTCGAGACCGCGCTCCCGAGCCAGATGCCCGGCAGGGATCCGATCAGCAGGGAGCCGAGCAAGCCCCAGTCCACCTCGCCCAGGTGCGCGTGTCCCAGCCCCGCGACCAGTGTCAGCGGCACCGCATGTGCGATATCGCTGCCCACGATTCGTGTTGTCGGCATTCGCGGGTAGAGAAAAAAAAGTGCCGCGACACCCAGCGCTCCTGCACCCACTGATGTGAGCGTGACCAGTACGCCAAGCACGAAGCCGACAAGCACCGTCAGCGTCCCGATCCAGCGCACGCGCCATTCTCCGGCGGCAACACGGCCCCAACGCTGAATGCGATTCTTGCCGAGGATCGCCAACGCTGTCAGGAGCAACGCGACTCCGAGACATTCCGTCGCAATCTTCGAAAACGCTGCGTGGTCGACTGGAAGCGCCACAACGATGCCGATGGTCGCGAGCGCCCCGGGGATGCTGCCGGCCGCCAGCCTGGCCACGATGTCCCATTGAACGTGCTGTCGGCGGGCATGGACCACGACACCACCAGCCTTGGTGATCGCCGCGTAGAGTAGGTCAGTGCCCACAGCCGTCATCGGCGCGATCCCGAACAACAGCACGAGCAGCGGAGTCATCAACGAACCGCCGCCAACGCCGGTCATGCCAACAATGGCACCTACGACAAAGCCGGACAGCGTGAAGGCCAGGTCCACGGGCGCCGTTACACGAACGTGGGACGCGCAGCGCTCAACGCGCCAGACGGCCTGTTGGCCTGCGTCATCCGATCATCCCGGCAGCAACGGTGTTGTTGGTCGTCTCGTCGATCAGGATGAAACTGCCGGTCGCGTGGTTGTCGTCGTAACGATCGGTGAAGACCGGCTGCGCGAGAGTCAGCGCGACGCGGCCGATGTCGTTGCGCGCGAGCGTCGCCGGCGACGGCTCGCGCGACTGCGTCGAAACGTTCCAGCGATGATCGATGCAATCGACGCGGGCGGGCACGTCTCGCGTGGTATGGCGCAACACGTACTTGCGCCGGAGATCGAGCGGCGCGTCGCCCAGCCAGCACAACGTGGCGTCGAGCTTGCGCGCGACCACCGGTGGCGCGCCGTCGCGCACCAGCATGTCGCCGCGGGAGATGTCGACCTCGTCGTCGAGCACCAGCGCCACCGGCGCGTGCAGTCCCGCGCGCGCCTGCGGCCCGTCGAAGCTGCGGATCTCGCGCACCCGCGTCGACAGGCCCGATGGCAGCACGGTCACCGCGTCGCCGACCTCGATCGAGCCCGACTCGATGCGGCCCATGTAGCTCCGCGCCTGCGAGTCCGCGGGCCGCGAGACATACTGGACCGGAAGCCGGAATGGCGCGTTCGTCAGCGTCTGCGTCACTTCGACGGTCTCCAGGATCTGCAGCAGCGTCGGACCGTCGTACCAGCCGAGAGCGTCGCCGCGGTCGACGACCATGTCGCCCGCGAGGGCGGAGATCGGCACGAAGCGCACACCTTCGAGCCCCGAGCGCCCGGCAAACGCGGCAAAGTCAGCGACGATGCCGGCATAGACCTCCTCGCTGTAGCCGACCAGGTCCATCTTGTTGATCGCCACCACCAGGTGCGGGATGCCCACCAGGTGCGCGAGCGTGGCGTGCCGGCGCGTCTGCGTGACGACGCCATGGCGGGCATCGACGAGCAGGATCGCGAGGTGCGCGGTGGAGGCGGCCGTCACCATGTTCCGCGTGTATTGCTCGTGCCCGGGGGCATCGGCGATGATGAACTTTCGCAGCGCGGTGGCGAAATAGCGATAGGCGACGTCGATGGTGATGCCCTGCTCGCGCTCGGCGACGAGGCCATCGGTGAACAGCGACAGATCGAGCGCCTGCCCGCGGCGCCGCGACGTGCGCTCGATCGCCGCGAGCTGGTCGGCGAGGATCGCCTTGGTGTCGTAGAGCAGTCGCCCGATGAGCGTGCTCTTGCCGTCGTCGACGCTGCCGGCGGTCAGAAACCGCAGGACGCCGTGATCCAGCACCTCCTGGCGTTCGATGGCGGACATCAGAAGTAGCCCTCTTTCTTGCGCAGCTCCATCGACGCATCGTTGGTCTGGTCGTCGAGGCGCGTCGCCCCGCGCTCGGTGATGGTCGTCCCCGCGGTCTCGACGATGATGGCCTCGACGGTGGACGCCTCGGAGGCCACCGGCGCCGTGCAGGTGACGTCGCCGACGGTGCGGAATCTGACCGACAGGCTTTCGGTGACTTCTGCGGGACCCGGGGGCGTCAACGGAGTCACGGGAACGAGCGTGGTGCCGCGGCGCACGACCGGGCGCATATGTGCGAAGTAGATCGACGGCACGTCGAGACGCTCGCGGGCGATGTACTGCCAGACGTCGAGTTCGGTCCAGTTGCTGATCGGAAAGACGCGCACGTTCTCGCCGGGATTCGTTCGCGCGTTGTAGAGGTTCCACAGCTCGGGACGCTGATTCTTCGGGTCCCATTGGCCGAACGCGTCGCGAAACGAAAAGATCCGCTCCTTGGCGCGCGCCTTTTCCTCGTCACGGCGGGCCCCGCCGATGCACGCGTCGAAGCCGAATTCGGTGATCGCGTCCAGGAGAGTCACCGATTGATGCGGGTTGCGGCTCTCGGCAGCGTGCCTGAGGACGACGCGACCGGTGGCGATGGAGTCTTCAACGGTGCGCACGATCAGCGTCTCGCCCAACTCTGCTGCGCGCCGGTCGCGAAAATCGATCACTTCCGGAAAGTTGTGGCCGGTGTCGATGTGCAGCAGCGGGAAGGGAAAGCGTCCGGGCCGGAACGCCTTCTCGGCGAGGCGCAACAGCACCAGCGAATCCTTGCCACCGGAGAAGAGGAGGGCGGGGCTGCGGCATTGCCCGGCGACCTCCCGCAGGATGTGGATCGCATCGGATTCGAGCCAGCCCAAGTGATCGGAATCGGCAGGTGCCGCGACCTGCGCCGCCGCCGGCGCCCCGAATCGTGCTTCCAGAATCTCCATAGTCATGGCGTCACCGCAGTGGGTGCACGGGCGCCGACGTGCTGCACCGACGCGGGTTTGCGGGCATGGATTCCGCACTCCTTGTGCTCCGGCGCTTCCCACCACCAGCGACCGGCGCGAATGTCCTCTCCGGGCTCGACCGCCCGGGTGCACGGTGCGCAGCCGATGGAGCGGTAGCCGCGATCGTGCAGCGCGTTGTAGGGGACGCCACGGGTGCGAAGGTAGTGCCAGACGTCGTCGTCGCTCCAGTCCGCGAGCGGACTGAACTTCGGGATGCCGTGCGTCACGTCGAACTCCTCGACAGCGATTGACTGCCGGGTGATGGATTGCGCGCGCCGCAGACCGGTGACCCAGGCGCCCCGGCCGGCGAGCGCGCGCTTCAGCGGTTCGGTCTTGCGGATGGCGCAGCAGCCCTTGCGCAATTCGACGCTTTGGTAGAACGGATTGACGCCGTGCGCCAGGACGAAGCCCTGAAGCTGTCCGGTGTCGGGCGCGTAGATCTCTACCGGCAGGCCGTAATTCTTGCGAGTTCGGTCGACGAGGGCGTGCGTCTCGTCGGGCAATCGTCCGGTATCCAGCGTGAAGACGGCGATGGGCAGTGCGTGCTTGGCGATGAGGTCGATCAGCACCATGTCCTCGGCGCCGAAGCTCGATGCAAGTGCCGTGGACGCGTGGATTGCGGCCGCGCCGCGCAGGACCTCGGTTGCCTCGGCGACACGGCGCTCGAATTCGGCGTCGTCGGGTGCGGCATCGGTCGACGAGGCGCCACGGCGAAACCATGGCTGCGGCACGCGCGATGTCGGGGCATAGACACCCGCAAAGTCGTCGAACCCGGCGAGCGCATCCTCGGCATTGCGGTCGGCGCGGATGTCGAAGGCGTCGAAACCACATTCCGCGAGCGCGTACAGCTGGTCGCGCAGGATATCGCCGATGGCGCGCAGTTCGCCCTTGAAACCATGGCAGTCGCGCAGCAATCGGGCCGTCGAATAGCCCCGGCCGTCGGTGAATTGCGGAAAGTCGACGGCGATGAGCGGCAGCGCACCCGCATCGGCGGCGACGGCGGCCGGGTCGTCGGAAGGCGCCAGCCACACGCCGACTGCGCCTCGGGCGAGCAGGGCGCTGCGCTCGGCCAGCCACAGTGCCAGCGGGACGATGACCTGCCCGGCTGCCGGAACATCGGCGAGCGTTCCCGCACTGCGCAGCAGCGTCCACGGATCGGCGACGACCGTCCGGTTCTTAATGAGCTGCGGCATACACCCGTTCCTTGAATGGCTCGATGCCGACGCGGCGCACGGTGTCGATGAACCGTTCGTCCGCGTGCCGGCGTTCGACGTAGACATCGACCAGGCGGACGATGACGTCGGGTACTTCGGCGGCGGCAAAGGACGGACCGATCACCTTGCCCAGCGAAGCGTCGTTGCCTTGCGCTCCACCGAGCGACACCTGGTACCACTCGGCGCCGTTCTTGTCGACGCCGAGGATGCCGATGTGCCCGACGTGATGGTGCCCGCAGGCGTTCATGCAGCCGGACATGTTGAGCTCGAGGTCGCCCAGGTCGTGCAGGTAATCGAGATCGTCGAACCGGCGCTGGATGGCCTCCGCGATCGGGATCGACTTGGCATTCGCCAGCGAGCAGAAGTCACCGCCCGGACAGCAGACGATGTCGGTCAGCAGCCCGATGTTCGGAGTGCCGAGTCCGAGCGCCTTGAGCTTGGTCCACAGCGCGTGCAGGTCGGACTGGAGGACATCGGCGAAGACCAGGTTCTGCTCGTGCGTGACGCGCAGCTCGCCGAAGCTGTACCGGTCGGCGAGGGCGGCGATGGCATCCATGTCGCTCGCGGTGACGTCGCCCGGCGGGGTGCCCGTGCGCTTCAGCGACAAGGTGACGATGGCGTAGCCTTTCCGCCTGTGCGAGCGCACATTGCGCTCGACCCAGCGCGAGAACGGCCGGCTGTCGGCAACGGCCGCACGGTAGGCGACGTTGTCCCGGGTAAATTCGCGATAGGCCGGCTCGGAGAAATGCCCGGCGAGCCTTGCAATCTCGGTACTGCGGCACCGTGCCCGGCCCGCCCCTCAGGTGTTCCCATTCGGCTTCGACCTGGCGCGTGAACTCGGACGGGGTCAACTCCTTCACCAGGATCTTGATCCGTGCCTTGTACTTGTTGTCGCGGCGGCCATGGAGGTTGTACACGCGCAGGATGGCGTCGAAATAATTGAGCAGCTCCGGCGCCGGGAGAAACTCGCGGATCACCCGGCCGATCATCGGCGTGCGGCCCTGTCCGCCGCCCACGATGACGCGAAAGCCGGTCCTGCCGGCCTCGTTGCGGACCGCCTGCGCCCCGATGTCGTGGACGAGGACGGCCGCCCGGTCATGGGTCGCGCCGGTGACGGCGATCTTGAACTTGCGCGGCAGATGCGCGAATTCGGGGTGCAGCGTCGACCACTGCCGGATCAGCTCGCACCAGGGGCGCGGATCGATGATCTCGTCGGCCGCCACGCCGGCCAGCGGGTCGCTGGTGGTGTTGCGCACGCAGTTGCCGGACGTCTGTATGGCGTGCATCTCGACCGTCGCGAGGTCGGCGAGGATGTCCGGCGTGTCTTCGAGGCGCGGCCAGTTGAACTGGATGTTCTGTCGAGTGGTGAAGTGTCCGTATCCGCGGTCATACTTGCGGGCGATGTGCGCGAGGGTCCGCAGCTGGGACGTCGACAGCAGGCCGTAGGGGATCGCGACGCGAAGCATGGGAGCATGCTTCTGGATGTACAGGCCATTCTGCAGGCGCAGCGGGCGGAATTCGTCTTCGGTGAGTTCGCCCGCGAGAAAACGCCGCGTCTGGTCCCGGAACTGGGCCACGCGGCGATTGACGAGCGCGGTGTCGAAGTCGTTATAGCGGTACATGCCCAGCCGTCGCACTTATAAGTGAACTGCGAGGTTACGTACCGTTGGCTATAATTGGAAAGAATATCCAATCATGACTTAGGGTCACCGGGCTATAACGGATTCACGAACATCCACTCGATTGCCATGCCGCCATCCACTCCTTCGAAGCCGAGCGTCATCCTGCTCGCGCACGGTGCCCGCGATCCGCGCTGGGCTGAGCCATTCCTGCAAGTCGCCGACCGGGTCCGGAAAGCGGCTCCCGGACAGCCGGTCGAGGTGGCCTATCTGGAGTTTCTCGAGCCCGGGCTGCTGGAGGCCGCCAAACACCTGGCCGGGAACGGTTCGACCCGCATCCGGATCATCCCGCTGTTTTTCGGCCGTGGTGGACACTTGCGTGAGGCCGTGCCGAAGCTGGTCGCCGAGGTCGCTGCTGGATTGCCGGCGGTAGCGTTCGACGTTGCGGGAGCCGCCGGCGAAGATGCCGCGGTTGTCGATGCCATCGCCGAGTTTTGTCTAAGGTCTGCCGACTTGGACTTGGGATCCGGATCGAAGCCGACGTTGTGAAACGGCCGGCGAAGGGGGCGCCATGGAACTTATCAGGGAGCGTCACCGGCAGCCTGGATAGACACCACCATTAGTTTACATAATAACAATTATGCGACATATGAAATGCTTAGGCACGGCTCGATGCTTCCTCGGTACCGACCCGCGGATCCGAATGGCCGCCCCGGGTTCCTTGCCGAGTGCGCGCCGTGGGCCGTGCGATGCAGGCCGCCCGATTGCCAACCGAACGGAGTTTCTGGAAGCAACATTTCATTCATTTATTCCGTCAATTGACACATCAAGCTCATGTGAATTCTTCGTCACGAAGACGGCACAATATGCCGAATCCGATTCGGTGCCCACGCGGAAGTCACCCTGTTCCCGTGAGCCGCTGCCTGGCTCGGTTGCCTCCGGGATACCGGTTCCGGCGTTGGGTCTCGGCCGGTGCATCGAGGCGAATTCCTGGGCAGGCGCCGCCGGCCAAACCGCAGGGACCGGTCGTGGCGATGGCCCACCGGGCGCCGTGGGCGGTCCAAATTGCGGGTGCTGTCGCCAAACGCTCAATCGCGGACGAAGCGCAGCGCTTCCGTCACGCGACCTGCCAATACAATCTTAATGTTGTCAATTGCTTGCTTCGGTTTATTCATGTTTGGGATCAGGAACTGCTTGAAACCCAGCTTGCTCGCTTCCTTGATCCGGTCCTGTCCGCGCTGGACCGGCCGGATCTCGCCCGCTAGCCCGACCTCGCCGAAGACCAGCGTCTTGGCCGGCAACGGACGCCCGGTGATCGACGAATGCACGGCGAGCAGGATCGCGAGGTCGGCGGCCGGCTCGTTGATCCGGACGCCGCCCACGGCATTGACGAAGACGTCGTAGCCGCTCGTTTCGACGCCGCCATGGCGATGCAGAACCGCAAGCAGCAGCGCGAGCCGCTGCGGGTCCAGGCCGACCGATAGACGCCGGGGCATCCCGCCCTGGACCGGGTCGACCAGGGCCTGGATCTCGACCAGCAGCGGCCGCGAGCCTTCGAGCGTCGCGACGATGGCCGAGCCCGGAACCGACTCGGCGTGCTGCGACAGGAAGAGCGCCGACGGATTGGCGACTCCCTTCAGCCCCCTTTCGGTCATCGCGAACACGCCGAGCTCGTTGGCTGCGCCGTAGCGGTTCTTGATGGCGCGGACCAGCCGGAAGCTGGAATGGGTGTCGCCCTCGAAATAGAGAACGGTGTCGACGATGTGTTCCAGCACCCTCGGACCGGCGATGGCGCCTTCCTTGGTCACGTGTCCGACGAATATGACGACGACGCCGCGCTGCTTCGCGAGCCGGGTCAGCTGCGCCGCGCATTCGCGGACCTGCGCGACGCTACCCGGGGCCGAGGTCAGGGCCTCGGTGTACGCGGTCTGGATGGAATCGATGACGACGACCTCGGGCTGCTCGGCGGCGATGGTCGCAATGATCGCTTCGAGCTGGACTTCGGCCAGCAGTGCAACCGGTGCGTTGACGAGTCCCAGGCGCTGCGCGCGCAGGGCGATCTGCTCGACCGATTCCTCGCCGGTCACGTAGAGCGCCCTCCTGGTGGCCCCGATCGCCGCCATCGCCTGAAGCAGCAGCGTCGACTTGCCGATACCGGGGTCGCCACCCAGGAGAATCACGCCGCCCGGCACCAGGCCGCCCCCCAGCACCCGGTCGAATTCCTCGACACCGGTGGGAAACCGCGGACTGTGCCTCGCCTCGATGCTTGCCAGCGAGCGTACCGCGCTCGCCTTGCCGGCGACGGTCTGGAATCGCGTCGGCGCCGGCGCGGCCACGGTCTCGACCAGCGTGTTCCAAGCGGCGCAATGAGGGCACTGGCCCTGCCATTTGGGCGTCTGGCCGCCGCACTCGGTGCAGCTGTGGACCGTCTTGGCCGTCTTCATCCGCGTCGACCTGGAGGCGTTTCGCGTGTTCGCGGACAGTCCGGGGGAATCATGCGGCGGGCAGTGCCCGCGAACCGGCCCGGCACCGGATCAAGCCAGTTCGTCCGGGGTGACGACAGCCGTCCCCAGCTTGCCGACCACGACACCGGCCGCGCGATTGGCGATGCGCACCGCGTCCGAAAACTCCGCGCCCGCGCCCATCAGCACGCCGAGGACCGCGATCACGGTGTCGCCGGCACCGGAGACGTCGAATACCTCGCGGGCCTGCGCCGGGATGTGATCGGCGCCCTGCGCCGTGTAGAGGCTCATCCCCTCCTCCGACCGGGTGACCAGCAATGCCTCGAGGCCGAGGTCGGCGCGCAGCGTCTGCGCCTTGACCGCCATGTCGTACTCGTCGCGCCAGCGACCGGCGACTTCGCGGAACTCGCTGCGGTTCGGCGTGAGCAGCGTGGCCCCGCGGTATCGGGACCAATCCTCGCCCTTCGGATCCACCAGCACGCGCTTCGACGCGGCGCGCGCGCGCTCGATCATCGTCGCGATGTGCGCGAGCCCCCCCTTGCCGTAGTCGGACAGGACGACGACGTCGGTGTCCGCCAGCAACCGCTCGTAATCGACGAGCTTGCCGGCGAGAACTTCGTGCGACGGCGCCGTCTCGAAATCGATGCGCAGCAATTGCTGCTGGCGGCCGATCACGCGCAGCTTCACCGTCGTCGACAGCGTCGGGTCGCGATGGAACAGGGTACGCACCCGGTCGTCCGCCAGCAGCCGTTCCAGCGCCCCGCCCGCCTCGTCGGCGCCGGTGACCGAAAGCAGGGTCACCTGCGCACCCAGTGCCGCGGCGTTGCGTGCGACGTTGGCGGCGCCGCCGGGCCGTTCCTCGCTGCGCAGGATGCGGACGACGGGGACCGGCGCCTCGGGAGAGATGCGGTCGACTTCGCCGAACCAGTACCGGTCAAGCATCACGTCGCCGACGATGAGCACCCGCGTCAGCGCCACCCGGTCGCGGTACGCGGCGAACGGCGGCCGATCGGGAAGCTGCCCGGGCGAGTTGCGCGGCATCAGCGGCGCCCGATGCCGAAGTATTCGAGGCCGGCGGCGCGCACGCGCGCCGGGTCGTAGAGGTTGCGTCCGTCGAATATCAGCGGCTGCGCCAGCACGGCGCAGATCGCGTCGAAATCGGGACTTCGAAATTCCGTCCATTCGGTGGCGACGATCAGCGCGTCCGCCCCTCGAAGCGCTGCCATCGGCGACGCTGCGTAGCTCAGCGCCGGGGTTTCGCCGAAGGCACGCCGCGCTTCGGCCATCGCCACCGGATCGTAGGCGACGATCTTCGCGCCCCGCGCCGCCAGCGCCCGGACGATCGCGCGCGACGGCGCCTCGCGCATGTCGTCGGTGTTGGGCTTGAAGGCCAGTCCCCAAAGGGCCAACGTCCTGCCCGAGAGATCGTTTCCCAGCCGCGCGGTGATCTTCTCGACCAGGCGCAGCTTCTGGATTTCGTTGGCCGCCTCGACCGCTTCGAGGATCCTCAGCGGGCGACCCTGCTGCCGCGCCGTGTGCTGCAGCGCCTTCACGTCCTTCGGAAAGCAGCTTCCGCCGTAGCCTACGCCGGGGTAGAGAAAGTGATAGCCGATCCGCGGGTCGGAGCCGATGCCCCGGCGCACGTGCTCGATGTCGGCGCCGAGGTCGTCGGCAAGATTGGCAATTTCGTTCATGAACGAAATGCGCGTTGCCAGCATCGCATTGGCGGCATACTTGGTGAGCTCGGCCGAACGCGCGTCCATCACGAACAGGCGGTCGTGGTTGCGCATGAACGGCGCGTACACCGCGCGCATCGCGGCGATCGCGCGCTCGTCGTCGGCCCCGATGACGATCCGGTCGGGTTTCATGAAGTCCTCGATCGCAGCGCCCTCCTTCAGGAACTCGGGGTTCGACACCACGGCGAAGTGCAAGGCCGCTCCGCGCAACGCCAGTTCCTCCGCGATCGCCGCGCTGACGCGATCCGCGGTGCCGACGGGGACCGTCGACTTGTCGACGACCACCTTGAAGTCCGTCATTCGCCGTCCGATGTCGCGCGCCGCGGACAGGACGTACTGCATGTCGGCCGAGCCGTCCTCCTCGGGCGGGGTCCCGACGGCGATGAACAGCAGGGTGCCATGGGTGACCGCGGCGTCCATATCGGTGGTGAACTGCAGCCGGCCGGCGTCGACGTTGCGCCCGATCATCGCCGCCAGACCGGGTTCGTGGATCGGCACGCCGCCGCGTTTCAGCAGTGCGATCTTGGCGGCGTCGACGTCGACGCAAAGCACGTCGTTGCCGACCTCGGCAAGGCAGGTGCCGCTGACAAGTCCGACGTAACCCGCTCCGATCAGGGTGATCTTCACCGCGGTTTCCCCAGGGACGCGTTGATGGCCGCGAGCGCGGCGACGGGGTCGTCGGCCCGCGTTATCGGCCGCCCGATCACCAGGTAGTCGGCGCCATTCGCGATCGCCGCCGCCGGGGTGATGATCCGCGCCTGATCGTCCGCGGCGCTGTCCGCGGGCCGGATGCCCGGTGTTACCAGCCGGAATTCCGGACCGAGCGCGCCGCGCAGCGCCGGCGCTTCCACCGCCGAGCAGACGACGCCGTCGAGCCCGCATCCGGCGGCGAGATTCGCAAGCCTCAGGGTCTGCTCCAGGGCGGTGCCGGCGACGCCGGTCTCGCGCAGATCGGCGTCGCCCAGGCTCGTCAGCACCGTGACGGCGATCAGCAGCGGGCGCGCCCTGCCCTGCTCCGCCGCGGCATTCGCCACCGCGTCGCGCGCCGCATCCAGCATCGTCCGTCCACCGGCCGCATGCACGTTGAGCATCCACACGCCCAGCCGCGTGGCCGCCCTGCAGGCCTGCGCCACGGTGTTCGGAATGTCGTGGAACTTGAGGTCGAGAAACACGCGAAAGCCGCGATCGATGAGCCGGCGCATGGGCTCCGGACCGGAAGTGACGAACATCTCCTTGCCGACCTTCAGGGCGCAGGCGGCCGGGTCGAGCCGGTCGGCGAGCGCGAGCGCGTGCGCCGGATCGGCGAAATCGAGCGCGACGATGACGCGCGGACCGGTGGAACTCACGTGCACGTCCTCCTCGGACCGACGTTGTCGCCTGGTGCATCAAACATAGCCGTCCGGCATCTCGGTGCGCCGGGGCGAGTACGTTTCCCACTTTCCGCAGCCCGGGCAGCGCCAGTAGTACTGCTTCGCGCGGAACCCGCAATGGTCGCACTTGTACATGCCGAGCCGCTTGATGTGCTGCCCGACGAGCTGCTTGACCAGTTCCAGGTCATGCCGGCGCTCGGCGGGTGCCGAGAGTAGCTGCGCCTCCAGCAGGCGATCGAGCCCCAGCAGCGTCGGGTTGCGGGCAAGTTCGTCCTTGATCAGCTCGCTCGCCGCCGCCGGTCCTTCGTCGGAAAGCGTCAGCGTGAATACCGTGTTGAGCAGATCGAGCGACGGGTACTGCTGCTGGTAGGCGCGCAGCACGCGCAGGCCCTGCACGGCGCTGCCCGTCTTCCGGTACGCATCGGCAAGGCGCTCGGCGACGAGCGCCAGGTAGGCGGGGTTCTGCGACTCGATTCGCTGCCACGCGGCAATCGCCCCGCGCAGGTCGTCCTGCTGCGCGTCGATGTCGCCCAGCAGCATCGTCGCGCGGGCGCAGGCCCGGTATTCGGCGAGCGCCTGATCCGCGTGCCGGCGAGCGGCGGCGAAGTCGGAATTGACGAGGGCCGCCTGCGCGAGCTCGCAGCAGTAATGGGCGATTTCCTTGAAGTACGGCTGCTTGGCGAGCGCTTCCATGCGCCGCGTGACGGTGATCGCCTTGGGCCAGTCCTTCTCCTGCTCGTAGATGGAAAGCAGAAAGCCCAGCGACGGATGCTCGAATCCCGAGCCCTCCAGACGGGTGAAAAGCTCCTCCGCACGGTCGAGCAGCCCGGCGCGGTGGAAGTCCTGCGCCAGCTCGAAGATCGCCGCCTGCCTCTTGTCGGCGGGCAGATCGGGTCGATCGAGCAGGTTCTGGTGCATCCGGATGGCGCGGTCGATCTCGCCCTGTCGCCGGAAAAGGCTTCCCAGCGCAAAGTGCAGATCGACGGTCTGCGGGTCGACCTTGACGACCTCGATGAACGATTCGATGGCCTTGTCGGGCTGCTCGTTCAGCAGGAAATTGAGGCCCTGAAAATACGAAAGCGGCAGCGCGCGCGATTCCCGCAGCAGGTGTTTGATGTCGATGCGCGCGGCGATCCAGCCGAGCGCGAAGAAAACCGCCGGGATCGGCAGCAGCCACCATAGTTCGAACTCCATGGTTGCGCGGTCGCGTCGTCGTGGGCCTGGTTTGGAGGATCGGCGATCGGGGGTGGCGCCGCGTCAGCCGCTGCCGGCCGCCCGGTCGCCCTTCGCTTCGGCGGCCGGGGTCGTGTCGCGCTGCCGCTGCTCGCGCCGCAACCGGTTCAGTTGCCGCTTGAGGCGCGAGGTTCGCATGGCCCCGGCGATGAGACCCGCCGCGACGCCGACGGCAAAGGCGATCAGAACGACGAAAATCAGCGGCGCCTGCCAGGTCCACCAGCCGTAGAACTTCAGCGTCGCGGGATCCGAGTTCTGCAGCGACAGAAACAGGAGCGCCAGGAACAACGCGACGCCGACGATCCAGCGCAGGATCTGCATCAGCCACTCCGTCCGCGAGGGAAGCGGTCGACGGCGCCGTCGACGGCCGTGGGCCGGCGCCGACTTTGCCGCAGCGCGTTCCGGGTCATGCCGGATTCTTGAAATCGACCCGCTCGCGCAATTCCTTGCCCGCCTTGAAATGCGGAACGTGCTTTTCCGGCACCTGCACCTTCTCGCCGGACTTGGGGTTGCGCCCGGTGCGCGGCGGCCGGTAATTCAGGCCGAAGCTGCCGAACCCGCGAATCTCGATGCGTTCCCCCTTGGCGAGGCTTTCGGCCATCGCGTCCAGGATCATCTTGACGGCGAGTTCGGCGTCTTTTGCGACCAGTTGCGGAAACTGCGCCGCGAGGTGGTCGATCAGCTCCGATTTGGTCATCACGCGGCCTGCTTACTCGGTGGTCTTGTTGTCCATCTTCGCGCGGAGCAATGCACCGAGATTGGTCGTCCCGGTCGTCGTGCCCGCGGTGTCGGCCTTGACGCTTTGCATGGCCTCGGTTTCCTCGGCGTGATCCTTGGCCTTGATCGAGAGGTTGATCGAGCGATTCTTGCGATCGATGTTGATGATCATCGCCGTGACCGGGTCGCCTTCCTTCAGGTGGGTCCTGATGTCCTCGACACGATCGCGAGCGACTTCGGAGGCCCGCAGGTAACCCTCGACCTCGCCGTCGAGCACGATGACCGCGCCCTTGCCATCCAGCGATTTCACGGTGCCCTTGACCACGTTGCCCTTGTCGTGAGTCGCGACGTAGTTGGTGAACGGGTCGCCGTCGAGCTGCTTGATGCCGAGCGAGATCCGCTCGCGCTCGACGTCGATCGCCAGCACCACGGCCTCGACTTCCGCGCCCTTGCGGTAGTCGCGGACGGCGGCCTCGCCGGTGAGCGTCCACGAAAGGTCGGACAGATGAACCAGCCCGTCGATGCCTCCCGGCAGGCCGACGAACACGCCGAAGTCGGTGATCGACTTGATCTGGCCGGTGACCTTGTCGCCCTTCTTGTGGTTGATCGCGAACTCGTCCCAGGGGTTGGGCATGCACTGCTTCATGCCGAGCGAGATGCGCCGGCGCTCCTCGTCGATCTCGAGGATCATCACCTCGACTTCGTCGCCGAGCTGCACGACCTTCGTCGGATGGATGTTCTTGTTGGTCCAGTCCATTTCCGAAACGTGCACCAGGCCCTCGATTCCGGATTCGATCTCGACGAACGCGCCGTAGTCGGTGATGTTGGTGACCTTTCCGAACAACCGCGTGCCGGTGGGGTAGCGGCGCGACAAGCCGACCCAGGGGTCTTCACCGAGCTGCTTCATGCCGAGCGACACGCGATTCTTTTCCTGGTCGAACTTGAGGATCTTCGCCGTCACTTCGTCGCCTACCGACAGGACCTCGGACGGGTGCTTGACGCGCCGCCAGGCCAGGTCGGTGATGTGCAGCAGGCCGTCGATCCCGCCCAGGTCGACGAACGCGCCGTAGTCGGTGATGTTCTTGACGATGCCCTTGACCGTCGCGCCTTCCTGCAGCGTCGACATCAGCTTTTCGCGCTCCTCGCCGAGGCTCGCTTCCAGCACCGCGCGGCGCGAAACGACGACGTTGTTGCGCTTGCGGTCGAGCTTGATGACCTTGAATTCGAGCGCCTTGTTCTCGTAGGGCGAGGTGTCCTTGACCGGACGGATGTCGACCAGCGAGCCCGGGAGGAAGGCGCGGATGCCGTTGACCATCACGGTCAGGCCGCCCTTGACCTTGCCGGTCACCTGCCCGGAGACGATCGTGCCCTGTTCCATCGCGGCCTCGAGATCGTGCCAGGCCTTCAGGCGCTTGGCCTTGTCGCGCGACAGCTTGGTCTCGCCGTAGCCGTCCTCGAGGCTTTCGATGGCGACGGTGACGAAATCGCCGGGCTTGACCTCGATCTCGCCCTTGTCGTTCTTGAATTCCTCGATCGGGATGAAACTCTCGGACTTCAGGCCGGCGTTGACGACAACGATGTTGAAGTCGACGCGGACGACTTCCGCGGTGATCAGTTCGCCTTGCCGCATCTCCTGCCGGGTGAGGGATTCCTCGAACAGCGCGGCAAAATTCTCGGTGGGCGGGAGGGTCATGCTTTGCGTGGCGGTACCCATGGCGGGTTGGTTCCTTCTGTCGGTGGTAACCGCCGGCTGCGAGAACCCAATGTCTCGCGCGGCGGGCTGGTTGGTGAATTCCGTCCGCGGATACCGGCCAGGGCATCCGTGGACAGCCTCGTGCTCACCGCTCCTCGTGGCGCCCGTTCGGGGCGCGCGAGGCACTGCCGGTGTTTGTCTGACCCGCGTCCGCCGCCTTGCCTGACCGGTACCGGTCGAGCACGAAGCCGATGGCGGCGTCGATCGTCATTCCGGTGGTATCCAGAACCACGGCATCGGCAGCCGGCCGCAGCGGTGCTGCCGCCCGACCCGCGTCGCGTGCATCGCGCTCCCGGATATCGACCAAAAGACCGTCCAGTGTACTGGAGATTCCTTTTTCGATCAACTGCTTATGGCGACGATGCGCGCGCTCCTCCGGGCTTGCGGTCACGAAGACCTTGAGGACGGCGTCGGGAAACACGACGGTGCCCATGTCGCGCCCGTCGGCGACGAGGCCCGGGAGCCGGCGAAAGGCACGCTGGCGGTCGAGCAGCGCGGTTCGTACGGACGGGTGCACGGCGACCCGGGACGCCGCGGCGCCGACGGCCTCGGCACGGATGGCGTCGGTCACGTCGACCCGGTCGAGGCAGACCCTGCCGTCGCGAAAGGCCACGTCGAGCCCGGCCGCGATGCTCGACAGCGCGGGCCGGCCCCGACCGGCGTTGCAGTTTGCAGGGCTTTCAGCGCCACCAGGCGGTACAACGAGCCGCTGTCGAGGAGGTGGAAATCGAGTGTCCTCGCGACACCGGCAGCGACCGTACCCTTGCCCGATGCGGCGGGGCCATCGACGGCGATGACCGGAGCCGGGAGGATCGAGCCGGTCACGGCGCTTCACCCGTCCGGACAATCGACGCCAGCGCCGCGAAGTAGCCGGGAAACGTCTTGCGCACGCAGTCGGGGTCATTGATGCGTATCGACGCGCCGCCGAGAGCCGCCAGCGAGAAGCACATCGCCATCCGGTGGTCGTCGTAGGTGTCTATCGCCGCCGGGACGATGGCGTCCGGCGGCAGCACACGGAGATGGTCGTCGCCGG
>CAVZYI010000012.1:0-59152 GCA_963779445.1 uncultured beta proteobacterium | reverse complement strand
GTTCAGACCATGACCAGTGCGGTAGAGTTTGGTTGCTGTTGAGGCGACCAGACCGGCCCGTGCAGTCTGGTAGGCGCTGGGGTGATCGAGCCCGTGAATGAGTAGATAACGCACGGTCGCCGCACTGGTCTTCATGAAGCCCGAACGGTTACGCGCGCCGCTTTCGAGCGCGCATGCACAAGCAGGGGATCCGAAGACCATGTCTGCAACCTTAGTGGTGGTGGGCATCGACGTGGCCAAGGCGCACGTCGATGTCTCGGTGCTGGGCGCGATACTGGAAGCCCAGCGGTTCGACAACGAGGCCGAGGGCCACTCGGCGCTGGCGGCGGCGCTGGCAGCCGCTGGGCGTTGCCCTGGTGGTGATGGAGGCCACCGGCGGTTACGAAGCGGCACTGGCCTGCGCGTTGCAGGCGGCCGGCTTGGCGGTGGCGGTAGTCAACCCGAAACAGGCGCGCGACTTCGCCAAGTCCATGGGCAAGCTCGCCAAGACCGACCGCATCGATGCGCGCATGCTGGCCGAATTCGCGGCGGTGCTGGTGCGCCGCGACGACCTGGCGCATTTCATCCGCCCGCTGGCCGATGTCCGAGCAGCAGGCGCTGGCCGCTCTGGTCACGCGCCGGCGTCAATTGCTGACCATGCTGCTGGCGCGAGCGCCAGCGGCTGCAGCTGGCCATGGCCCTGGTGCGCCCGAGCATTGAGGCCATGATCGCGGCCATCCGCGCCCAGCTCGACGACGTGGAAGCGCAGATGGTCGCCCACGTCCAGGAACACTTTGCCGAACTCGATCAGCTGCTGCAGTCGGCCAGCGGCATCGGCCCCGTGGCCAGCGCCACCATCCTTGCCGAACTCGCCCGAACTCGGGCGGCTCAACCGCCGCGAGATCGCCGCCTTGGTCGGCGTGGCGCCGATGGCCTATGACTCGGGCACGTGCCGGGGCAGGCGTAGGGTGCAGGGGGGCCGCTTCGAGATCCGGCGCGTGCTGTACATGGCGACCCTCAGCGCCGCCCGACACAATCCTTCCATCAAGGCGTTCTACGACCGCCTGCTCGCCGCCGGCAAGTTCCCCAAGGTCGCGCTGGTCGCCTGCATGCGCAAGCTGCTGACCGTGCTCAACGCCATGGTCAGACACAATAAACCTTGGGACCAATCGCGTCATAACGCTTGACGCCAAAGACGGTTACTCACTCGGTGAACAGCGAGCTTACGGATTCCTCGTTCGAGACGCGGGTCATCGTCTCGGCGAGGAGCTGCGCGCACGACAGCTGGCGAATGCGCGGGCACGCCTTCGCTTCGTCGGTGAGGGGAATGGTGTCGGTGACGACGATCTCGTCGAGCTCCGAGGCCGCGATCCGCGGGACGGCGCCTCCGGACAAGACGGGGTGGGTGCAGTACGCGACCACCTTCTTCGCGCCGTGCTCCTTCAGCGCCGTCGCGGCCTTGCACAGCGTGTTGGCGGTGTCGACGAGGTCGTCCATCAGCACGCAGGTGCGCCCGGTGACGTCGCCGATGATGTTCATCACTTCCGATACGTTGGCGCGCGGCCGGCGCTTGTCGATGATCGCGAGCTCGGAGTCGAGGCGCTTGGCGATGGCGCGGGCGCGGACCACGCCCCCGACGTCGGGCGAGACGACGAGAAGATCGTCGTAATTCTGCTTCCAGAGGTCGCCGAGGAGGATGGGCGTCGCGTAGATGTTGTCGACGGGGATGTTGAAGAAGCCCTGGATCTGGTCGGCGTGCAGGTCCATGACCATCACCCGGTCGACGCCGACGGTCGTCAGCAGGTCGGCGACGACCTTGGCCGTGATCGGAACGCGCGCGGAGCGCGGCCGCCGGTCCTGTCGCGCGTAACCGTAATAGGGAATGCAGGCGGTGATTCGCCCGGCCGATGCGCGCTTGAACGCGTCGGCCATCACCAGGATTTCCATCAGGTTGTCGTTGGTCGGCGCGCAGGTGGATTGCAGCAGGAAGATGTCGCGCCCGCGCACGTTCTCGAGGAGCTCGACCATGACCTCGCCGTCCGAAAACTGTCCGACGATGCAGCGCCCGAGGCTGATGTTGAGGTGCTTGCACACCGCCTCGGCGAGTTTCGGGTTCGCGTTGCCGGTGAAGACTCTCATGCGCTCAAAGGCCATGGCACCTTCTTCTGGAACTGCCCGGACACCTGCCGCGGGGCGGGCCGTCCGTCGATCGGTGGCTGGGGAGGAAGGATTCGAACCTTCGAATGCCGGAATCAAAATCCGGTGCCTTAACCAACTTGGCGACTCCCCAGCGGAACAACCGGCGTGCTTGAGGCGCGGTGCGGGAATTCCGCGTGCAACCCGTTCCGAGCGTCACGCAATTGAGGCAAACGAAGCGAGCGGATGGCGCGACAGCGTGCGGGCGACGAAGCCGGTCGTCCCGGGCAGCCGGGCCTCGAATGCACGGCGCGCCTGCTCCTCGGAGGGAAACGGCGCGAACACGCAGCCGCCCGATCCCGTCATCCGCGCCATCGGCGAGCGCCTGCGCAACTCCGCGAGCGCCGAGGCAATTTCCGGAAAACGCGCCTCCGCAACAGCCTGCAGATCGTTTCTTCCATAACCCTCGGAAAAGACGTCCATTTTCGCCGACGCCGTGTTCCGTGTCAATTCAGGCGCAGCGAAAATCGCCGCGGTCGACACCGAAACTGCGGGTGCGATCACGGCGATCCACAGCGGGGGTAGCGTGATGGGCCGCAGCAACTCGCCGATTCCGCGCGCCATGGCCGGTTGCCCGAACAGGAAGAACGGAACGTCGGCGCCGAGCGTCGTCCCGATGCGCATCAGCGCGGCGCGGGACAGATTGAGGTCCCATAGCCGGTTGAGCGCGAGGAGCATCGATGCCGCGTCCGAACTCCCGCCCCCCAGCCCTCCCCCGACGGGTATCCGCTTGTCGACCGCGATGTCGACGCCGTGGCGGGATCCGGTCACCCGTTGCAGTGCCCTCGCCGCGCGCACGGCGAGGTCGTCGTCCAGCGACAGGCCGGGGATGTGGGCCGCACGGCAAACCGACCCGTCGTCGCGACAGCGAAACGGTGACCGCGTCGCCGAAATCGAGCGCGACGAACGCCGTTTCGAGCGTGTGATAGCCATCCGCACGTCGGCCAGTCACGTGAAGGAAGAGGTTGACCTTGGCCGGCGCGGGCACCGTCAGCGTGCGCATGCCGCGATTATCGCCGCCCCGGACCCGCAGCAGCCGCTCCTGCGCCCACCGCCCGCGATGCCGCCCGGCGTCGCGAACCGCGCATTCATTCCGGAAGGGCGGCGGGCGGCCGCCATCGGTCGACGACGATGCGGATCTCGATGTCCGGATAGACGAGGCGGAGCCGGCTCGGCACCGCCCCCGGACCGTCGGCGTAGCCATAGACGATCTCCCAGCCGTCCTGCCGCAACACCGCGGTTCGTCCTGCGGTGTCCGGCTCGATCGCGTACGGTGCGCCGCCGCGCGGAACGCCACGAATCCATGCGGCAAGTCCGGTGATGGGCAGGGGGAAACCGAACGCCTGCTGCGTCAGCGCTTCCCAGTCCGACGCCTCGGCACGATGCCCGTCGCCGGTGCGCACCTCCAGGTGGCGCTGATCGCTGTTCGCCGGTGATCTCGGCGATCGCCTGTCCCAGCGGCGTCGTCAGGACGAGATCGTCGCGGGGCGGCGCGTGACGCCAGCTGAAGTTGCCCGTCACCGCATCGCCTGCATGGCGCGCGGAAAGTCTGCCGTCGAGCGCAAAGGGCGCGTCGGGCGCCGGGCCGGCCCCGGGCCCCGCCGGAGGTACGGTGGCGCAGGACGCGAGGACCAGCGCGACGATCAGCAGTTGCGCGCTGCGCCATTGCGCCGCCGCAATCCGCGGCAACCCGGGACGCCGGATCGTCATGGGGACGCCGCGCGCGGCGCGGCGACGGGGCGCGACGATGCTAGCGCGCGAGCCGGCGCACGGTTTCAAGCAGAACGGGGTTGTCCGGCGTCGAGCGTAGCTGCGACTGCCAGATTTCCTGCGCGCGGACACGTTCGCCCTTTGCCCACAGCACTTCGCCGAGGTGCGCCGCGATTTCCGCATCGGGCTTTTCGGCCAGCGCTCGGCGCAGGTAGTCCTCGGCGGAGTCGAGCTTGCCCATTCGGTAATACGCCCAGCCCATGCTGTCGAGGATGAACGGGTCCGCCGGCGAAATCTCGTGCGCCCGCTCGATCAGCGCGAGTCCCTCGCCGGCGCGCGTCGTACGGTCCACCAGCGTGTAGCCCAGCGCATTGAGCGCGTGCGCGTTGTTCGGGCTCAATTCGATCAGCCGCCCGAGGCGCGCCTCGACGACGTCGATCTTGTCGAGCTTCTCGGCGACCATTGCCGTGTCGTAGAGGAGATCCGGCTGGTCGGGATGCTCGACGAGCGCCTGCGTCAACACTGCGTAGGCGCCGGCGACGTCCCCGGAATCGCGAAGGATCTGCGCCTCCGCCTGCCGCACCTGGACCCGCTGGTCGATCGTGACTGCCGGCAGATCGGCAAGGTATCGTCGCGCGTCGTCGAGACGATTCAGTTTCGCGAGCATCGCGGCTGCCCGCAGTTTCGCGACCCACGACCGCTCGCCGTCGGGAACCGCGTTGTAGCGCTCGAAGGCGAGCTGGTAGCGGCCGGTTTCCTCGGCGATCTGGCCGAGATAGAGCGCCACCCCGCCGTTCTCGTCGAAGTCCAGGCTTTCGAGCTCCTGGAACAGCGTCTCGGCGACGGTCCAGTCCTTCATCTGCACCGCCAGCGCGGCGATAGCGAACTCGAAATCCCGGTTGCTCTTGTCGGCCTCCCAGAAACGTTCGAAGATCGTGCGCGCCTCGGCGTAGCGCTTCTGCTCGACGTAGAGCTGCGCCAGTGCGCCGGCCGCCGCCTTCGATTCCGGATGCGCCTTGAGATAGGCCGCGAGAAAGTCGATCGCCTCGGCGGGCGAACCCTTGGCAAGGATCTCGCCCTTCAGCATTGTGGCCCGCTCCCAGCCCGGCTTCAACGCCAGCGCGCGATCCACGGCCTTCATCGCAATCGCCGTCGTCGCGGTGTCGGGAAGCCCAGCGTTGTACGCCGCGAGCGCAACGGCGAAGCGCGCCTCGGCAAGATTCGGGTACGGCTGCGCGACCGCTTCGACGAGCTTGAATATCGCGACCTTGTCCGGCTCGTGCACCAGAAGCCGGTTCAGCTCCAGAAAGGCCTCCCCGAGCGCCGCGGGCGATTTCGCTGCTTCGGCGAGCACGCGCTCGAGCTCGGCCTTCACGTCGTTGCCGGTGCCGGGAACGTCGAACGCCTTGCCCGCATTACCGGCCGACAGCGCCGCGATCACCTGCTTCGGGCGCTCGGCGGCGGGGTCGAGCTCGATCCAGAGTCGCGCCGATTCCATGGTGAGCGACCGGGCACGCGCGGCGACGCTGGTTTCGGTGGCCCGGCGGGCGAGCGCCGCGCTGCGCGTTTCGCGCGCCGCCTCGAGGTAGGCGCGGGCGGCGAGCGCGGGCTCGCCGCGTTGCAATGCCACATCGCCGACCAGAAGCCGGTACATGAGCTCGGCGGACAGGCCATCTGCAGCTTCGCCGGACGCCGGGCGGGAAGACTGGGCGGTGCCCGGAGTGAACGGAGTTTGCGCGCCGCCCGCCACCGGCAGCGCGAGCACGACGGCCAGCGCGAGGACGCGAGGGGTGCGACGAAATTGAGCCAAGTTGGACATTCCGCGTTCGGTAGCGCCTCCGGGGCCGGTCTGCGCGGCAGGCGCGCCGGCGGCCGGGTGGCGAACCAGTTTAGGTTATATTCGGCGACGCACCAAACTTTTGGTTCAGCGTGGCGGGTCACCCTCTTCGGCCGTCGCCCGACCCAGCTTTCACACCGACGATGCCGGAACTGCCCGAAGTCGAGACGACGCGCCGCGGGATCGCCCCGCAGGTGGTCGGGCACCGCATCGCCGCGTTCCACGTGTACGACCCGAGATTGCGCTGGCCGGTTCCCGCCCTTCTTCAAAAGACCCTGGTCGGTCGGGCCGTCGACGGTCTGGACCGGCGCGGGAAGTACCTGCTGTTCCGGATGGGCGGGGACACCCTGCTCGTCCACCTGGGCATGACCGGCAGCCTGCGCGCCTTCGTCCGGCCCCCGGCGCGGGCGGCGCACGATCACGTCGACATCGTCTTCGATACCGGTACTGTGCTGCGCTACCGCGACCCGCGGCGCTTCGGCGCCATCCTGTGGGTGCCGCCGCCCGCCGACGCCCATCCGCTGCTGGCGCGGCTCGGTCCCGAGCCTTTCGACCCGACGTGCGATGCCGTCTATCTGAAGCAGGCGACGCGCCGGCGCGCCGCAGCCATCAAGAGCGTCCTCATGGACAACCGCGTGATCGTCGGCGTCGGGAACATCTACGCCAGCGAGGCGCTGTTCCGGGCCGGGATCCGCCCGACGACGCCTGCGAACCGGTTCTCCACGGCGCGCCTGGCGAGGCTGCTCGCCGAGGTCCGGGCAACCCTCGCCGAGGCGATCGCCAAGGGAGGGTCGACGTTGCGCGACTACGTCGACAGCCGCGGCGAACCCGGGTATTTCCAGCTCGAATACCGCGTCTACGGCCGCGAAGGGCTGCCCTGTCGGGTTTGCCGCAGCACCATCAGGACGCTTCGCCTGGGCGGCCGGGCCAGCGCCTATTGTCCCCGCTGCCAGCGTTGATATCGCCGGTCCGGGTCCTTTCCGACAGCCGGCGGGCACTTTCGGCACGGGAAATGCTCGTCCTGCTGTGTTAGATTTCCCTTCCCGGAATTCCGGCAACGACCCAGGCACGACCCCCATGGCCCGGCACGAAGGCGGAACGGCCCAATCCAGAGAACTCGCCGCGCGCTTCGAGGCGTACAGCGACTGGCGGCGCCGGTTGTCGTCCGGGATTTCGTCGCTGCATCAATGGCTGGCGCAGCAGGAGCTGGCCGACGCGCAGATCGACCTCAAGGTCCAGCGCCTGCTGGAGCGCCTGCACCAGGACAGGCTTGTGGTCGCCTTCGTCGCCGAGTTCTCGCGCGGGAAGTCGGAGCTGATCAACGCGATCTTCTTCGCCGACTTCGGACAGCGCCTGCTTCCCTCGTCCGCCGGGCGCACGACGATGTGCCCGACCGAGCTCCTCTACGACGCGTCCCGCGCGCCGTCGATCCGACTGCTGCCGATCGAAACGCGCCTCAAGGAAGCGACGGTCGCCGAATACAAGAACTATGCCGACGAGTGGGTCACGATCGGCCTCGATCTTTCGTCGGCGACGCGGATGAGCGAAGTGCTGTCCCGCGTGTCGCAGGTGAAGCGCGTCCCCGTGGATCTCGCCCGGAAGTACGGACTCTACGACGACGACGATATCCTCGCGGCGATCGAAACCGAAACCGACGGCACCGTCGACATACCGTGCTGGCGCCACGCGGTGATCAACTTCCCGCATCCGCTGCTTCAGCAGGGGCTCGTGATCCTCGACACGCCGGGGCTGAACGCGATCGGCACCGAGCCGGAACTGACGCTGAGCCTCCTCCCCAATGCCCACGCGGTGCTGTTCATCCTCGCCGCCGACGCGGGCGTGACCAAGACCGACCTCGACGTCTGGAACCGGTTTCTCGCGGGCGAGGACCCGGCGACCAAGGCCGGCCGCATCGTCATCCTGAACAAGATCGACGGACTGTGGGACGAGCTCAAGTCGGATGCCGACATCGACATCGAGATCGACCGGCAGGTCACGTCGTCGGCGCGCCTCCTCGGCATACCGCCCGCGCAGGTGTTCGCGGTGACGGCGCAGAAGGCGCTGCTCGCCAAGGTGAACGGCGACGATGCCCTGCTTGCGAAGAGCCGCCTGCCGGTACTCGAGAGCGCGCTGTCGCGCAAGCTCATCCCGGCGAAGCGCGACATCGTCGGCGCGGCAACGCAATCGGAGGTCAAGACGTTGGCCGCCGGCGTGCACGCGCTGCTCGACGCGCGCAAGGCCGGCATCACGGAACAGCTGATCGAGCTGCGCGCGCTGCGCGGCAAGAACCAGGACGTCGTCGAGCACATGATGGACCGCGTCCGCGAGGAGAAAGAGCTCTTCGAACGCGGACTCCATCGCTTTGCCGCGCTGCGCACGGTGTTCACGCAGCAGACGAACCAGCTGTTCGACGTGGTCGGGCTCGACGCGCTGCGCACCAACGCCGGGCGCACCCGCCGACACATCGAGAGCAGCCCCTTCACCAAGGGCGTGCGCGGCGCAATGAACGAGTTCTTCGCGACGATCCGGCGCGATTTCGAGGATGCCGCGCGCCGGTCGTCGGAGATTCACGACATGATGCAGGCGATGTACATGCGTTTCGCCAAGGACCAGGGCCTGGAGCACTACGCGCCGCCGCCGTTCTCTATGCTGAAGTACCAGAAGGAGATCGACCGCCTCGAGCGGGCGTACAACCAGCACTTCAACACGCTCTGGAACATGGTGAGCAAGGCCAAGTTTTCGCTGATGAAGCGCTTTTTCGAGACGATCGCCTCGCGCGTCAAGCACGTCTACGACATCGCGAACCGCGATCTCGAGAGCTGGCTGAAGGCGGTGATGTCGCCCTTGGAGACGCAGGTGAAGGAGCATCACCTGCAGTTGCGGCGGCGCCTGGAGAGCATCAAGCGCATCCACCGCGCCAGCGGCGAACTCGAGGAGCGCGTCGACGAGCTCGAGCAGCAGGAGGCCGCGCTTGCCGCGCAGGTTCGCTTGCTGGCCCGCGCGGTCGCCGCGATCGACGCCGTCGTGCTGCAGCCGGACGCGGTGCCACTGGCCGCGAACGGCTGACCGGGCACCCGAGGCCCCGGGCCGCGGATTCAGCCTGCGGGCCGTCCCGGCCTTGGCCGCGGCCATCAGGCCGTCATACTTGAGCCGCAGCTCGTCCTTCGTTTCCAGATGGTCCGGGTTCACCGGTATGCAGTCGACCGGACAGACCTCCACGCACTGCGGCGTGTCGAAATGCCCGACGCACTCGGTGCATTTCGCGGGGTCGATGACGTAGATTTCCGCCCCCTGGGAAATCGCGCCGTTCGGGCACTCCGGCTCGCAGACGTCACAGTTGATGCACTCGTCGGTGATGATCAGCGCCATGAATTGACCGGGATCCGTTCCCGGCGCGCTAGCGCTGCGGTCCCGCGACCTTGGCCGCGAGCATTTCGAGTACCCGCGGATGAACGAACGGCGACACGTCGCCTCCGAACCGGGCGATCTCGCGGACGATCGTCGCCGAGACGAACATGTACTGTTCGGACGGCGTGAGGAACAGGGTCTCGACGTCCGGATACAGGTTCCGGTTCATTCCGGCCATCTGGAACTCGTACTCGAAATCGGACGCGGCGCGCAGGCCGCGCAGGATCACGCGCGCATCCTGTGCGTGCACGAAATCCATCAGCAGCGACGAAAACGGCGCCACGCGCACGTTGGCGTAGGGGGCCAGCACTTCGCGCGCCATCGCGACCCTCTCCTCCGTGGTGAAGAACGGCCGTTTGGATTCGCTGTCCGCGACGCCCACGACCACCTGGTCGAACAGCCTCGCCGCGCGGCGCACGATGTCCTCGTGCCCGCGGGTGAGCGGGTCGAACGTGCCGGGGTAGACGACCTTGAGCATGATCCTGGAGGTGTTCGGGGTGCGCGCGGATGGCAAATCGCCGTCAGCCGACGGTGTCTGCATGAACGAAAAGATGATAATGCACCTGCCCCGCCTTGTCGCGGCGCCACGGGGCCAGCGCCGGCGGCGGCGACAACGGCGCGCCGGCTTCCGCATAAACGAATCCGCCCGGTGCGAGCCGCAGCGCGCAGGCCGGAAGCAGCCAGGGCCAGGGATCGTCGCCGAAGGGCGGGTCCGCAAAGATCACGTCGAACTCCCGTCGCTCGCCGGAAAGGAACGTCCGCACATCGGCGATGCGCGACTCCAGCATCGTTGCATCGAGCTGCGACGCCGTCGCGCGCAGCGACTCGATCAGCGCCGGGTCGCGGTCGACAGCGACCGAGAGCGCAGCGCCCCGGGACAGCGCCTCGAGCGACATCGCGCCGGTCCCCGCATAGAGGTCCAGGCAACGCTTGCCCGTCAGCTCCTGGCCCAGCCAGTTGAACAGCGTTTCCCGGACGCGGTCCGGCGTCGGGCGCAGGTCTCCGGTCGGCGGGAACCGGATCTTCCGCCCGCGCCACGTGCCGCCGATGATCCGGACCTGGTTGGGACTTCGCTTGGGCAAGAGTTGGAGGGGCGGGAATGCGTGCGGTGATTCGGCGTTCGCCGGTACGGCGGTCGCTGCGCGTAAAATTATAGCTTCGGGCTCGCCGGCTGCTTTGTGCGACCGTCTTCGCCGTTCCGTAGCCTACCGCAGGCCCGCCCCCTTCCGCCGATGTTCGACCTGTTCAAGCGCCCCTCCGAAGAACGCGACCGAAAGCCCTGGGGCGAGCGCCTGAAAGAAGGTCTGTCGCGTTCCCGGAAAAGCTCACCGGTGCGCTGGCGTCTGCTTTCGGACGGGCCACGCTCGACGACGAGACGCAGGACGCGATCGAATCCGCGCTCCTGGCGGCCGATGTCGGCGTTTCCGCCACCGGGCACCTGCTCGACGATCTTCGCCTGCGGTGGAAGCGCTCGGGCGGACAGGGCGAACCCCGGGCGATGCTCAAGGCGGCGCTGTGCGACCTGCTCGCCCCGCTCGAGGCCCCGCTGGTGGTGACGGCGGCGCGACCGTTCATCATCATGCTTGCCGGCGTCAATGGCGCAGGCAAGACGACGTCGATCGGCAAGCTCGCCAAGTACTTCCAGGAGCAGGGGCTGACCGTCCTGCTGGCCGCCGGCGACACGTTCCGCGCCGCGGCCCGCGAGCAACTGGCCGTCTGGGGAGAGCGCAACAACGTCGCCGTGATCTCGCAGGATGGGGGCGACCCGGCGGCGGTGATGTTCGACGCGATTGCGGCGGCCCGGGCGCGCGGCATCGATGTCGTCCTCGCCGACACCGCGGGTCGCCTGCCGACTCAGCTCAACCTGATGGACGAGATCCGCAAGGTGCAGCGCGTGATCCGCAAGACCGATCCCTCGGCACCGCACGAGACGCTGCTGGTCCTCGACGCCAACACCGGGCAGAACGCGCTCGCGCAAGTGCGGGCCTTCGATGCGGCGCTCGGACTGACCGGGCTGGTGCTGACCAAGCTCGACGGCAGCGCGAAAGGCGGAACCGTCGCCGCCATCGCCAAGGAGCATCCCGTCCCGCTTCGCTTTGTCGGTGTCGGGGAGGGTGTCGGCGACCTGAGGCCCTTTGTCGCCGCCGAATTCGTGGACGCGTTGGTTGGCTGAAACGGACCGCTCCGCGCCGTAAGCCGTCGCGAATTTCCCGGCCTTCGTCGCAGGACGGCAGGCCGACGGCGGGAAGTCTCGCGCGGTGCGGCTGGCCGCCCGCCTGGAGTCGATGGCCGTGTCTAGTTAGCGCTCACTGTCTGAATTGTCGCGACGGGCCGGACTAGGCTCGGATCGCCTCGGGTCGCTCGCTACCACCTGCCCACGCGCTTCCGGCCCCTCCCGAAACGCAATTCACGGACAGGGTCGGAGTCCGGAGGACGGTACCCGACCAATGCAGTCGGGAACTTCGGCTGCTCTTAGCACTCTTAAAGCCCGAGTGCTAAAATTGCAATGGGCAGGCAAGCGCGAGCTCGACGGCGCCGTTGCCCGAACCAGGAGACTGACGATGACCGGTACCGCGTTGGCCTTTCCGACTCCCGCCTCGCTGGGGAGCTTGGACAATTACATCCAGGCCGTGAATCGCTTCCCGCTGCTGACTCAGGAGCAGGAGACCGAGCTCGGGCGCCGGCTCCAGCGCGACAACGACCTCGAAGCCGCCGGGCAGCTGGTGCTCTCGCACCTGCGCCTGGTGGTTGCCGTCAGCCGCCACTACCTGGGCTACGGCCTCCCGCAGGCCGACCTCATCCAGGAGGGCAACATCGGGCTGATGAAGGCCGTGCGCCGGTTCGATCCCGAACGCGGCGTCCGGCTGGTGTCGTTCGCGCTGCACTGGATCCGCGCCGAGATGCACGAGTACATCCTGCGCAACTGGCGGCTGGTCAAGATCGCGACGACCAAGGCGCAGCGCAAGCTCTTCTTCAATCTGCGCAGCATGAAAAAGAGCAGCGCGACGCTGTCCCCGGCCGAGACCCGGGCCATCGCCAGGGACCTGGGCGTCAAACCCGAGGAAGTCGTCGAAATGGAGACCCGCCTCACCGGACGGGACATCGCACTCGACCCGCAGCCGAACGAGGACGGCAACGTCGCATCGCCGATCGCCTATCTCACCGACACCGAAGACGAGCCGGCGCAGATCCTCGAACGCGCCGAAACGGCCGACAACCGCGCCGCGGGCCTCGCGCACGCGCTCGCCAGGCTCGATGACCGGAGCCGCCGGATCATCGAGGCGCGCTGGCTTCGCGAAGACGACCGATTGACGCTGCAGGATCTGGCCACCGAGTATGGGGTATCGGCCGAACGCATCCGCCAGATCGAGAGCAAGGCGATGAAGGCGCTGCAGACGCAGATGGCCGGCCTGTGATTCGCGGGCAGCGTCGATAGCGACGCGCGCCGGCCCCGGGCGGCGGCGCAGCCTGCGCGCGCCCGGTGGCGGGCGCCGCCGCCCGCTACAGTTCCACCTGCGTGCCGAGCTCGACGACGCGGTTGGTCGGCACGTGGAAGAAGTCGGTGGCCTTGACCGCCATCTTCGCCAACGCGACGAACAGCCGTTCGCGCCACAGCGCCATGCCGGGCGCCACCGACGGGATCAGCGTTTCCCGCGACACGAAGAACGACGTGTCCATCATGTCGAAATCGAGCCCGAGGTTGCCGCAGGTGTCGAGCAGCGCCGGGACGTCGGGCTCCTCGGTGAAGCCGTAGTACGCATCCATCCGCCAGAATTCGCATCCCAGTCCGCGAATCTCGATGCGCTCCGCATTGGCGACGCGCGGGATGTCGCGGGTATGCACGGTCAGGAAGACGACGCGATCGTGCAGGACCTTGTTGTGCTTCAGATTGTGCAGGAGCGCATGCGGCACCCGATCCCCCGTCGAGGTCAGGAAGACCGCGGTCCCGGGCACGCGCGGCGGCGGGCTCGCGCCTATGCTCTCTATGAAGATGTCGATGGGCATCGAATCCTCGGACAGGCGCAGCATCAGCAGCGCGCGACCGCGCTTCCACGTGGTGAGCAGCGTGAACACGGCGCCGCCGATCAGCAGCGGGAACCATCCGCCGTCCGGAATCTTGAGCGCGTTCGAGGAGAGGAAGGCGATGTCGATCGCCAGCAGCGGCAATGCGATGCCCAGCGCCAGCGGAAGGCGCCATCCCCAGATGCGCCGCATCACGACGTAGATCAGCACCGAGTCGATGAGCATCGCCAGCGTCACCGCGATGCCGTACGCGCCGCCGAGGTTGTCCGAGCTGTGAAAGCCGAGCACCAGCAGGATGACCGCGCCCAGCAGCGTCCAGTTGATGAACGGCACGTAGATCTGGCCGATTTCGCGCTCCGACGTGTGGAGGAGCTTCAGCCGCGGACAGTAGCCCATCTGTATGGCCGCGCGGGTCAGCGAGAACGCGCCCGAGATGACCGCCTGCGACGCGATCACCGCAGCGCAGGTCGCGAGGATGACGAGCGGAATGAGTGCCCAGGGCGGGGCGAGCAGATAGAACGGATTCTTGATGGCGCCGGGGTCGGCCAGCAGCAGCGCGCCCTGCCCGAAATAATTCAGCGCCAGCGCCGGGAGCACGAAGAGGAGCCACGCCCGCCGTATCGGCGTCGCGCCGAAATGCCCCATGTCGGCGTAGAGCGCCTCGGTGCCCGTCACCGCCAGGACCACGGCGCCCAGCGCCAGGAACGCCACGAGCGGGTTGCCGGCAACGAACGCCATCGCGTAGTAGGGGTTCACGGCCCGGAGCACATCCGGATTTCGAGCCACCGAAAGCAACCCCAGCACGGCGATGACGACGAACCAGGTGCACATCACCGGGCCGAACATGATTCCGACGCTCGCCGTCCCCTGCTTCTGGATCGCGAACAGCGCGACGATGATCACCAGCGTCACCGGGACGATGAACGGATGCAGCTGGGGCGTGATGATCTCGAGCCCCTCGACGGCGCCCAGAACCGAGATGGCCGGCGTGATCATTCCGTCCCCGTAGAACATCGCCGCGCCGAAGATGCCGCAGCCGACCAGCCACCACCGGCGGCGTGATTGCTGCTCGACCCCGCGCGCGACCAGCGCGGTCAGCGCCAGGATCCCGCCCTCGCCCCGATTGTCGGCGCGCATGATCAGCGCCACGTACTTCAGCGTGACGACGATCATCAGCGCCCAGAAGATGATCGAGAGCACGCCCAGGACGTTTCCGGGCGTCAGCGGCAGCGTATGAACTCCGGTGAAGCACTGGCGCAGCGTGTAAAGCGGCGACGTGCCGATGTCGCCATACACCACGCCGATCGCGCCGATGACGAGTGGCGTCATGCGCCTGCGCGGGTCGGCGTGTGCGCTCATCGTCCGGGCCGTCGCCAAGCGGATACCGGTCAGCCGTTTCCGTTGCCGGTGCCGGCGTCGTCGCCGCGACGGGCGAACCGGATGTTGAGCTGCTTCAGCTTCCGGTACAGGTGCGTGCGTTCCAATCCCGCCTGCTCCGCCACGCGGCTCATGTTGCTCTGCTCGCGTCCCAGAAGCTGCTCGAAGTAGATCCGTTCGAAGGCCTCGCGCGCCTCGCGCAGCGGCAGCTCGAAGAATCGCGCCGTGATCTCGGGAGCCACCGCCTGGTTGGCCGCGGCTGCCTCTCCCAGCAGGCGCTTGACGTGATCCGGCGTGATGTCGCCCGCGCCGGTGTTCAGCGCCAGGTTGGCCACGACGTTCTGCAGGTGGTCGACGTTGCCCGGCCAGTAGGCGTTGGTGAGCACGCCCACCGCCGCGGGCGGCAGCGACACGACGGTCCTCGCCATGCCGCGCTCGGCATCCTTCTGCGTGGCGGTGATGTCGCGCCAGAAACGGTCGACGAGCGCCGGGATGTCCTCGCGCCGCGACCGCAGCGGCGGCAGGAGCACGGCGCCGACCGACAAGGCGGCGAGCAGCGCCGGGTCGAACTTGCCCTCGGCGGCCAGGTTTCCGAGCGGCTCGGCACTGGTGCAGACGAGCGTTGCATTCGCGCGTTCGAGCTTGGGCAGGAGGAACGCGAGCCCCTTCTGCTCGGCCTTCGCGTACTGCCCGATCTCGGCGCAGCAGAGCGTGCCATCGCGCGCCTCGTCGAGGACCGCCAGCGGATTCGCCACCAGCCGCGCTCCGTTCGCCAAGGCGATCCAGGGGGCGTCCGGCAGCTGCAGCGCGCGAGCCGCCGTCTCGTGGCCGGTTCCGGGTTCGCCCAGCAGCATCACCGGCTTCTTCGCCGCGAGCAGCTGCTCGATGGCCCGCTCCGCGTCGCGGATCACCGCGCTGACGCCGAGTGCGGCGAGCGAGACGCGCCTCGGCTCCTTCGCCAGGGCGGTCTTCAGCGCGCGCGCGACGGTGCCGAGCAGTTTCTGCAGTCCGACGGGCTTCTCGAGAAAGTCGAACGCGCCTATCTTCGTCGCCTCGACGGCGGTCTCGATCGTGCCGTGCCCGGACATCATCACCACCGGCATCGTGAGCTGGCCGGATGCCGCCCATTCGCGCAGCAGCGTCACGCCATCGGTATCGGGCATCCAGATATCGAGCAGCACCAGCGCGGGCTGCTGCTTCGCCCGATAGTTGCGCGCCTCGGTCGCGTTCTCGGCAAGGCGCACGCGATAGCCTTCGTCCTGCAGGATCTCGGACAGGAGCTCGCGGATGCCGACTTCGTCGTCGACGATCAGGATTTCGTTCGCGGGGGTCATCGGGCGCCTATCCTACGCTGCTTGAGGTGCTGCGCGGGAAAACGAGCGTCACCTGGGCGCCGCGCGGCACCCGGTTGGCGAGCTCGACGCGACCGCCGTGCTCGTCGATGATCTTCTTGACGATGGCGAGGCCGAGCCCCGTGCCTTTCGACTTGGTCGTCACGTACGGTTCGAACGCGTGTGCGCGCACCTCTTCCCCGAAGCCGGTGCCCGCGTCGCCGAAGGTCAAGGCAACCTCGTCGCCGCGCGCCCCGAGGGTGATGTCGTAGCGGGGTTCGGCGGTGTCGGACTGCGCGTCGATCGCGTTCTGCAGAAGATTGTGGAACACCTGGCGCAGGCGCGTGGGTTCGGCCTGGATGACCAGGGGCTCGGGCGGCAGCGACAGCGTGACCTGCGGGCGCAGATTGTCGTACAGCGCGAGGACATCCTGCAACAGGGCGACGCTGTCGACCGGCTGCATCGTCCCCGGGCGCGGCTGCCGCGCGTAGACCGCGAAATCGTCGACCATGTGCTTCATCGCGGCCACCTGCGCGATGATGGTCTGCGCGCCGCGCCGCAGCGTTTCCTGGTCCGGGCCATCGAGCTTGGGCGCAAGCTTCATTTCCAGCCTCTCGGCGGAAAGCTGGATGGGCGTGAGCGGATTCTTGATCTCGTGCGCCAGCCGCCGGGCGACCTCGCCCCAGGCGGCATCGCGCTGCGCCTGCGCGAGGTCGGTCACGTCGTCGAACACGACCACGTAACCCGCAACCGGAGTCACCGGCAGCCGCGAGCCGCGCATCAGCAGGACGCGGGTCATGTCCCCGACCGCGAGCTCCGCCTGCTTCTGCCACTGCCCGACCCGGCTGCCGCGAAAGCCCTCGGCGACGATCCCGGCGAACGGCGCCAGCGCGGGAAGGCTGCGCCCCCAGTCGTCGAGGGCGACGCCGGTCAGGTCGGCAAGCGGCTGCTGAAGGATCACCGCGGCGCTCGCATTTGCGGTCCGCAGGCGGTGCAGGTCGTCGAAGGCGAGCACGCCGGCCGAAAGGTTTCCGAGGATGCTCTCGAGGTACGCGCGGGTGGTCTCCGTCGCCCGCCGCGATTCCTCGGTCTTCTGTTGCGCGTCGGCCAGCTGTGCCGTCATCGTATTGAACGATTCCGTGAGCACGCCGAGCTCGTCGCGCGAGGTCACCGGCTGCCGCCGCGTGAAATCGCCCTGCGCCACCGCGCGCGTGCCCTCGGCCAGCAGTCCGAGCGGCTCGGCGAAGCGTTCGCTGAGCACGACGGCCAGCCCCAAAGCCGAGGTCAGCGCAATCAGCAGCGTCAGCGTCAGCGTCACGGCATAGAGCCTCTTCAGCGAACCGCGCGTGAACGAGATCTCCTGGTAGTCGCGCGATCCCGCCTGCACCTTCTCGACGTCCAGCGCGAGCGCCCTGGGAACCGGCTCGACGACCTGCAGAACCTTCAACGGCTCGAGACGGTCGTCGCTGTTGACCGGCGTCACCACGCGAAGCACCAAGCGGCCGTCCCCGGCCTGCTCGGTCGCCGCCACGGTCTGCTGCAGCCTCGCGCGGCGCAGCGCCTGCGCCGGCGGCGGTTCCGGCGGCGCGGTCGAGCCGCCGACGCCGGCAACCGCGAGCACGCCGCCGGTCGCCGAGAACAGCACGGCCTCGTAGACGCCGGCCTGCTCGGCCGCGCGGTTGAGGCGCGTCGATACGCTGCCGGGGCCGCCTTCGGCGAGGATCAGCGCGATCTGGCTCGCCTTGTTGGTCGTGTCCTTGAGCAGGTAGTCGAGCGCGTTTCGCCCGAGGTTCAGCCCACCCTCGAGCGCCCGGTCGACGCGCACGTCGAACCAGCTTTCGATGCTCTTGCCGAGGAACTGCACCGAGACCGCGTAGACGAGGGCGCCGGGGAGCACCGCGACGAGCGCGAACAGCAGCACGAGGCGCACCGCGAGGCGCGAGCCGAAGACGCCGGCCTTCAGGTTGCGCGAGAGGCGCCACAGCTGGACGCCGACGAGCAGCATCAGCAGGACCACGAGCGCGCCGTTCAGGACGAGCAGCAGGTCGTAACGCCGCGCAAAGAGGTCGGTGTTCGCCGACGCCGTCGCGAGCAGGAAGAGCGAGATCGCGGCAAGGCATGCCAGGATCAGCAGGAGCCAGCGGATGCGGCGCGACGGCAGCAGGCTGCTCAAGGCGTGAAGCTCCAGCGAAACCATTCCGATTGCAGCGTCCACTCGCGCGATCCGAGCGCGCTGACCTGGAATGGCTTCGGCAGCTGGTTGACATCGAGGCGCAGCCGGACCGCCGCTTCGTAGCGGACGCCCTTCGCGAGCTGATCGCGGCGCGCCACCTCGCGCGACGTGACGCGCGAGAGGAAGCGCTCGAGCTCCTCGACGGAATCGAAAGTCTGTCCGAGCAGCCCGGACGACGCGCGATACTGGCGCGTCAGCGCGTTGTACGCGACGCGGTATTGCGTGGTCGCGGTCAGCACCTTCTCGTCGAGCCAATACCAGCGCGGGCGGGACACCTCGAACTCGATCAGGAAATAGAGCGGCACGCCTTTCTGCAGCGCCTCGTCCAGCGTGGAGTTCAGCGCGAGCCCGAAATCGGCGTTGAGGTAGTAGCCGTCCTCCTCGGTATGGAGTTCGGCCGATCGGACGACGATGGTGTCGGCGCGCGCGGCGGACGCGAGCAACGCGGCAACGGCGAAGACCGCCGCGAGCGCTCGCAGACACGACGATGCGCGGCCATGCCGAGGGCCCGCGTGTCTGACGAAATTTGGGGGGGGCGACATGCCGAGGGCGATGCGGAAGGCGGCGGGACGGGGAAGGACGTCGGCGCGATTCCGGACGCGGCCCGAGCGAAGGTGGGCGCCCCTGCCGGTCGCGCGGGCTCAGGCCTTGCGGAGCAGCGCGTAGAAGAAACCGTCGTGATTGTGGCTCGCCCCGGGGACCGAAGGCAAGAGTTGTCCGCCGCGATCGACGATGTCGGGCGCAAAGGTGATGGTTTCGCGCAACGCACCTCCGTGAAGGGCGGTGAAAGCGCCGATCTGCGCCTCGTTTTCTCCGGCGAACAGGGAGCAGGTCGCGTACAGCAGGAGTCCGCCGGGCGACAGGCACGGCCACAGCGCCGCGAGCAGGCGCGCCTGCTGCCTGGCGAAGGTCTCGATGTCCGATTCCCGCCGCAGCCATTTCGCGTCCGGATGGCGACGCACGACGCCGGAGGCGGTGCAGGGCACATCCACCAGGATGCGGTCGTAGGACTCGCGGTCCCACCATGCCGCCGGATCGCCCGCATCGCCGGCAACCACCTGCACGCGCGGGCCCTCGAGCCTCAGTCGCGCGAGGTTTTCGCGAACGCGCGGCAGCCGCAGCGCGTCGCTGTCGAGCGCGGTGAGGCGGATGTCGGCGAGTTCCGCGAGGTGCGTGCTCTTGCCGCCGGGCGCCGCACAGGCGTCGAGCACGCGCATGCCTTCGCCGGCACGGAGCATCGGCGCCGCAAGCTGCGCGCCAAGGTCCTGCACCGAGAACGCCCCTTCGTCGTAGCCGGGCAATGGGCGGACGGGCTTCGGCGGGTCGACGATGATTCCCGCCATCCCCGCCGGTGCCGCCGCGACACCGGCGGCAGCGAAGCGCGCAAGCAGCGCGTCGCGCGTCGTCACGCGCGTGTTGACGCGCAGGGCAAGCGGCGGCCGGTGATTTCCTGCATCGAGGATCGTCTCCCAGCCGTCCGGATATTCGGCGCGCACGCGCTCTATCCACCATCGGGGATACGACCAGCGCGCCACCGGGTCGTCGTCCAATGCCGCACGCAATGCCTCGCGCTCGCGCAGGAAGCGGCGCAGCAGCGCATTGACCAGCGGCTTCACCGCAGGACGCACGAGGGTCGAAGCCGCGTCGACGGCGTTGTCGACGACCGCGAAAGGCGGCGCGCGCGTATGTTCGAGCTGATAAAGGGCGACGGCGACGAGGCAGGAGAGCGCGGGATCGGACGGCGGCTTGGCGGCGAGGCGCGCAACCAGGGCGGCGAGCGTACCCCAGTGCCGCAGCGTGCCGTACGCGAGCTCCTGCACGAGTGCATGGCGCCGCCCCGCGGCCGCGTCCCCCGGTGGCGCAACGGCCGCCAGCGCCCCCGGGAGCGCGGCGCCGTCCATCACGCGCTGGACGGCGAGAGCGGCCTGCCGCTGAGCTTCCTTCACGCCGGGGTCGTCGCGGTCAGCCGGCGAGCATCGACGCGCGGCGACATGGAGGGATTCATTCGCCCCTCCGCGCGGACCCGCGTTGCCCGGCCGGCGGGATCGCCGGCGCGTCGAACCGCGCGCCGGGCACGATGCGGCGTCCGGCAACGAACGCCGCGGCATCCATGCGCCGGCTGCCCGCCGGCTGCAATTCCGTCACGCGCAGGGCACCGGCGCCGCACGCGACGACGACACCGGCCGCGCCCGCTGCCAGCACGGTTCCCGCGTCCGCCGCCCGCGTCGAACCCGATTCGGGTTCGGCTTTCCAGATCTTCACGGGTACGCCGCCGAAGACCGCCGTCGCCCCGGGCGCAGGGTCGAAGGCGCGCACCTTGCGGTCGATGACCGAGGCGCTCGCGCTCCAGTCGATCGCGGCCTCGATCCTGCCGACCTTCGCGGCATACGTAGCGCCCTGCGCCGGCTGCGGCGTGACCGCGAGCGAGCCGTCGGCGCGAAGCCGTGTCAGCGCCGCGATCAAGGCGGCCGCACCGGTCGCCGCCAGGGCGCGCTCGAGCGTCGCGGCGGTTTCCCGCGGCGCGATGGGCACCCGGACGGTCGTGACCACCGGGCCCGTGTCGAGGCCCTCGTCCATCCGCATGATCGTGACGCCCGTTTCCTCGTCTCCCATCTCGAGCGCCCGCTGGATCGGCGCGGCCCCGCGCCAGCGCGGCAGCAGCGACGCGTGGATATTGAGGCAACCGTGTCGCGGCCACGCCAGCACGGCAGGCGGCAGTATCAGTCCGAACGCGGCGACGACCAGAATATCGAGGGGAATCGCGAGCGCCGGCGCGCGCTCCGCCGGCGTTCCCAGCGATGCCGGCTGGAGCAGCGCGAGCCCGCGCGCGACGGCGGACTCCTTGATGGGCGACGCGCCGATGGCGAGGCCGCGACCTTTCGGACGATCGGGGCGCGTCAGAACGAGCGGAACGTCGAAGCCGGCGTCGAGGATCGCGCAGAGCGCGGTCGCCGCAAATGCCGGCGTGCCGGCAAACCCGACCCGCATCAACCGGCCAGTCGCTGCTTCTTGCGCGCCCGGGCGGCGAGCCGCGCACGCTTCAGCGGCGAAAGGTGGTCGACGAAGACCCTGCCGATGAGGTGGTCGACTTCGTGCTGAATGCAGACCGCGAGCAGGCCTTCGGCGTCGAGTTCGAAATTCCTGCCGTGCTCGTCGAGCGCGCTGACGCGGACCCTCGCGGCACGGGTCACCTTGTCGTAATACCCCGGCACCGACAGGCAGCCTTCCTCGGCTTCGGCCTCGCCGGCGGCGGCGACGATCACCGGATTGATGAAGACGCGCAATTGGTCGCGGGTTTCCGAAATGTCCATGACTATGACCCGCTTGGGCACGTCGACCTGCGTCGCCGCGAGGCCGATCCCCGGCGCCGCGTACATGGTGTCGGCCATGTCCCGGACCAGCTTCTGGATTTCGGGGGTGACTGCGGCGACCGGCGCGGCGATCTTTCGCAGCCGCGGATCCGGGTACTCGAGGATTGTCAGAAGTGCCATGTGCGGGTCCCGGGGCGCGGGTCGTTTGCCGACGCCGGCGCCCGGACGGCCCGGGTCGCCGGCGTCGCCGCGCGCGGCGGCTGACGCCCGACTTGCAAAATGCAGATTCCGGATGCAGAATCCGCCATAAGCCCTTATTTTGGGGCGGTTTAGGACGATGGCAAGCCCCGCCCCCACCGGAAGAGGCTTTATGCGCCTGAAGTTTAGCATATCGAAATACGCTCTCGCCGCGACCGCCGTGGTGCTCGCGCTGGGCACCGCGTCCGTGCGCGCCGACGAGCTCGCCATCAAGGAACAGACGGTCGACCGCTACACCGTGGTCAAGGGCGACACGCTGTGGGGTATCGCCGGGAAATTCCTCAAGGAACCCTGGCGCTGGCCGGAAATCTGGCGCCTGAACCGCGAGCAGATCCGCAACCCCCACCGGATCTACCCCGGCGACGTCATCGTGCTCGACCGATCGGACGGACAATGGCGGCTGTCGATTGCCGACGTGCCGAACGTCAGGCTCTCGCCGACGGCACGTGTCACGCCCATCGACTCCGACGCCATTCCGTCGGTACCGGTGGGCGACATCGAGCCGTTCCTTTCGTGGCCGCTGATCACCGGGCCCGACGGACTCAAGGATTCGGCCGAGATCATCGCCGGCCGCGACGAACGGGTCATTCGGGGCGAGGGGGACATGGTTTATGCGACCGGCATTGATGCGCAAGCCGGGAGCCTGTGGCGCCTCTATCGTCCCGGAAACACGCTGACCTCGCTCGACAACGGCGAGGTGCTGGGATACGAACAGCGCTTCCTCGGAACGGCCAAGGTCGAGCGTTTCGGCACGGTTTCGACGATGCGGATCGTCGGCGCGCGCGAGGAAATCCTGATCGGCGACCGGCTGGTTCCGTCGCCGCGCGAGCAGGTCGTCAACTATGCGCCGCATCCGCCGGACCGGCCGGTCAACGGCCGCATCATCGCCCTCGGTCGCGACGCGATCGAGGCGGCCCGCGGCTGGATCGTCACCATCGACAAGGGGACGGCGGACGGAATCGACGTCGGCACCGTGTTCGCGATCTACCACGTCGTTCGGCCGATCCCGGATCCGCGGCCTTCGAAGGAGCCCGACATCCTTGCCCGCTTCCAGGAGCCGACCAAATTCTTCCAGCCCGACCGTTTCGTCCAGGTGCCCGACGAGCGGACCGGGCTGCTGTTCGTGTTCCGCGTCTTCGACCGCGTCTCCTACGGGCTGGTCCTCAATACCACCGACACGGTGGAACTCGGCGACTACGTTCGCAAGCCCTAGGCGGCATCGCGTCTCGCGCCGCCGCGGGCGGGCGCCATGAACGTCGACGCGCGCACCGAGGCGTGGATCCGGCTCCAGGTCGTCGGCGTCGGCCCGCGCGCGCTGGTCGACCTGCTGCGCGCCTTCGGCGGGCCCGAGGCCGTCCTTGCCGCCACGTCCGCGCAGCGCCGCCGGGTGGTCTCCGCGCCCGTCGCCGCGGCGCTCGACGCCGGCCCCGATGCCGAAGTGCTCGCCGCGACGCTCGCTTGGCTGGGCGAAGCGGGCCACGGCATCGTCGCCTGGGACGACGCCGACTATCCGCGGCTGCTCCTCGAAATCGGCGACCCGCCGCCCGTCTTCTACTGCCTCGGCCGCCGCGAACTCCTGGACCGGCCCGCGCTGGCGATCGTCGGCAGCCGCAATGCCACGCCGCAGGGCATCGACGACGCCGAGGCGTTTGCCGCGGCGCTGTCCGCGGCGGGTCTCACCATCGTCAGCGGCCTCGCGGTCGGAATCGATTCGGCGGCACATCGGGGCGGGCTCATGGAAGCCGGCAGCAGCATCGCCGTGGTCGGAACCGGGCTGGACCGCGTCTATCCGGCGCGCAACCGCGACCTCGCCCACGAACTCGCCCAGCGCGGGCTCCTGATTTCCGAATTCACGCCGGGCACCCCGCCGCTGCCGCAGAACTTTCCGCGGCGCAACCGCCTGGTCAGCGGCCTGGCGCGCGGCATTCTGGTGGTCGAAGCGACGCTGTCATCGGGATCGCTGATCACCGCGCGGCTCGCCGGCGAGCAGGGGCGCGAAGTCTTCGCGTTGCCCGGCTCGATCCACTCGCCGTTTTCCAAGGGCTGCCACAAGCTGCTCCGCGAGGGCGCGAAACTTGTCGAAACCGCGCAGGACGTGCTCGACGAGCTTCGGCTTGCGCGGGCCCCGGGCGCAACCGGAGGAGGACCGCCGGCGCGCGACGACGAGGGCGACCTCACCGGCGTCGAGCGCACCGTGGCCGCGGCACTGGCGTACGCTTCGGCAGGGGTCGATGCGCTCGCCGCGCGCACCGGCCTGGCCGCCGAGTCGGTCGCCGCGGCGCTGCTCGCGCTGGAACTCGACGGTCGCGCCGCCGCGCTGCCCGGCGGGCTCTGGCAGCGCCGCCGTTGACGCTCGCGAGCGCCCGCGCACGGGCGCGCGTTGGCCCGCTTCGGCCAAAGGTTTTCTTGCCGCTGCCGCTTTGACTTCGGTACTATCTGCCGCTCTTCGCATCGACCGCCATGACCAAGACCCTCATCATCGCCGAGAAGCCGTCCGTCGCCGCCGACATCGCCCGCGCCCTCGGCGGCTTCACGAAGCACGACGACTATTTCGAGAACGACCGCTACGTGCTGTCGTCGGCGGTCGGGCATCTGCTCGAAATCGGCATGCCCGAGGACGAGGAGGTCAAGCGCGGCAAGTGGACCTTCGCGCATCTGCCGGCGATTCCGTCGAAGTTCGCGCTGAAGCCGATCGAAAAGAACGAGAAGCGGCTGAAGACGCTGCTGAAGCTGATCAAGCGCAAGGACGTCGGCGACGCTCATCAATGCCTGCGACGCCGGCCGCGAGGGCGAGCTGATCTTCCGCTACATCGTCCAGTACGCCAAGGCCGCGAAGCCGATCCGGCGGCTGTGGCTGCAATCGATGACGCCGGCGGCGATCCGCGACGCCTTCGACAAGCTGCGCACCGACCCGGAGATGCGCCCGCTCGCCGACGCCGCGGTGTGCCGCTCCGAATCGGACTGGCTGGTCGGCATCAACGGCACGCGCGCGATGACCGCGTTCAACTCGAAGTCGGGCGGCTTCCAGCTGACGACCGTCGGCCGGGTGCAGACGCCGACGCTCGCGATCATGGTCGAGCGCGAGGAGAAGATCCGCGCCTTCCGCCCGCGCGACTACTGGGAAGTGCATGGCGACGTTCGCGGCCAGCGGCGGCGAGCTACGCGGGGCGCTGGTTCGACGAGAACTGGAAGAAGAAGGACGACGAACCCGACGCGCGCGCCGAGCGCCTGTGGGACGAGGCGCGCGCGCAGCGCGATCGTGGCGCGCTGCGCCGGCAAGCCGGGCGAGGTCAGCGAGGAATCCAAGCCTTCGACGCAGGGCGCGCCGCTGCTCTACGACCTCACCAGCCTGCAGCGCGAGGCCAACGGCCGCTTCGGCTTCTCGGCGCGAACGACGCTCTCGCTGGCGCAGTCGCTCTACGAAAAGCACAAGGCGCTGACGTATCCGCGCACCGACTCGCGCGCCCTGCCCGAGGACTACCTCGGCACCGTGACCGCGACGATGGAAGCGCTCAGGCAGACCGGCGCGTACGGCAGCCTCGCCGCGCAGGTGCTGAAGCAGAAATGGGTGAAGCCGAACAAGCGGATCTTCGACAACACCAAGGTCTCCGACCACTTCGCGATCATCCCGACGCTGGTCGCCCCGAAGAACCTGAACGAGATCGAGGGCAAGCTCTACGATTTCGTCGTCCGGCGCTTCCTCGCCGCGTTCTATCCGGCGGCCGAATTCACGGTGACCACACGGATCACGCGGGTCGCCGGCGAGCCGTTCAAGACCGAAGGCAAGGTGCTGGTGTCGCCGGGCTGGCTCGCGGTCTACGGCAAGGACGCCACCGACGAGCTGGTGGCGGGCGCGACGCCGAAGGCCGGCGACAAGGGCATGCTCGCCGCGGTCAGGCCGGGCGAGGTCGTCGCCACCGAAAAGGTCGAGGCTATCGCCAACACCACGCGGCCGCCGGCTCGCCTCAACGAAGCCACGCTGCTTTCCGCGATGGAGGGCGCCGGCAAGCTGATCGACGACGAGGACCTGCGCGAGGCGATGCGCGAAAAGGGCCTCGGCACGCCGGCCACGCGGGCGCAGATCATCGAGGGCCTCATCGCCGAGAAATACATCTACCGCGAAGGCAAGGAGCTGGTCCCCACCGCCAAGGCCTTCCAGCTGATCACGCTGCTGCACGGTCTCGGCGTGCCCGAGCTCTTCTCGCCCGAACTCACCGCCGACTGGGAGTTCAAGCTGGCGCAGATGGAGCGCGGCAAGCTCGCACGCGCGACGTTCATGCGCGAGATCGTCGCCATGACCCAGCACATCGTCGGCCAGGCGAAGGGCTACGAGAGCGACACCATCGACGTCGATTTCGGCGCGCTTTCGGTGCCCTGCCCGAAATGCGGCGGCGAAGTGCACGAGCGCTACAAGAAGTTCCAGTGCCAGAAGTGCGACTTCGGATTCTGGAAGATCGTCGCCGGCCGCCAGCTGGTGATCGCCGAAGCGGACACGCTGCTGCGCGAGCGGCTCGTCGGTCCGCTCGACGGTTTCCGCAGCAAGCTCGGCGGCCCTTCTCCGCCGCGCTCCGGTTGAACGACGCGAACGAGGTGACGTTCGACTTCGGCGACGGCGGCAGCGGCGGCGACGACGCCGCGGCGCCGGATTTCACCGGCCAGGTGCCGCTGGGCGCGTGCCCGAAATGCGGCGCCCGCGTCTTCGAACTGCCGCAGGCCTACGTCTGCGAAAACGCCGTCGGCCCCGAGAAGTCCTGCACCTTCCGTTCCGGGCGCATCATCCTGCAGCGGCCGGTCGAGCGCGCGCAGATGGAAAAGCTGCTCGCCTCCGGGAAGACCGATCTCCTGCAATTCGTGTCGGCGCGAACCCGGCGCGGGTTTTCGGCATTCCTCATCCGCCAGCCCGACGGCAAGATCGGTTTCGAATTCGAGGCCAAGGGTCCGCCCGGCGCCAAGGGCGCTCGCGCCGCGCGCGGAGGCGCCGCGCTGCGCGTGCTCGGCCTGCACCCGGCCGACAAGCGCCCGGTCGAACTCTATGCCGGACGCTACGGCCCCTACGTCAAGCACGGCGACGTCAACGCGACGCTGCCGGACCGCGACGCCGTCGAGACCCTGACGCTCGACGCCGCCGTCGCGCTGCTCTCGGAAAAGGCGGGGGCGCCGCCGGCGAAGAAATCCGCGGCGCGAACCCCGCGCAAACGCGAGGCGGCGGCGGACAAGGTTGCCGAGCCGAAGGCCCCCGCGGTGAAGACCGCGCGCGCGAAAGCCGCTGCCACCGCGACCGAAGGCAAGATCGCGGCGAAATCGGGCACGAAGGCCGGGCCGGCGGCCAAGAAGACGACCGCGCGAACTCCCGCCGGCCCCGCGGCCAAGAAGAAAACGACGGTCAGGAAAAAATGACGGCGCGCCGCGCGTCGCGGCTCAGGTCCCGCGACGCGGCGTGGCGCCGGTACCGAAGCGGATGCCCTGCGCGAGCGGCAATTCACGGCTCGCGTTGATGGTGTTCGTCTGCCGGCGCATGTAGGCCTTCCACGCGTCGGATCCCGCTTCGCGCCCGCCGCCCGTTTCCTTTTCGCCGCCGAACGCGCCGCCGATCTCCGCACCCGAAGTGCCGAGGTTCACATTGGCGATGCCGCAGTCGCTGCCCGTCGCCGCGACGAACGCCTCGGCGGTGCGCAGGTCCCGGGTGAATATCGCCGACGAGAGCCCCTGCTGCACGCCGTTGTTCTGCGCGATCGCGTCGTCGAGCGTGTCGAAGCTGCTGACGTAGAGAATCGGGGCGAAGGTCTCGCGCTGCACGACCGGCCATTCGCTGCGGGCGTTGCCGATGATGGTCGGCTCGACCCAGAAGCCGGGACCCGGCAGCACGCGGCCGCCGCAGACCATCTCGCCGCCCGCCGCCGCCGCCTCGGCGACCGCGCTGCGGAAATTCTCCACCGCGGCGGCGTCGATCAGCGGGCCCATCAGCGTCGCGGCATCGAGCGGATCGCCGATGCGCACCTGCGCGTAGGCGCCCTTGAGCCGGGACAGGACTTCGGCGACGCGCGTGCGGTGGACGATCAGCCGGCGCGTCGTCGTGCACCGCTGCCCGGCGGTGCCCACCGCGCCGAAGACCACCGACGGCACGACGAGGTCGAGGTCGGCGTCGGCCGCCACGACGACCGCGTTGTTGCCCGCGCATTCGAGCAGGCACTTGCCGAAACGCCCGGCAAGCGTCGTCGCGATCTCGCGCCCGACGGCCGAGGAACCGGTGAACGAGACGAGCGCGACGCGCGGATCGGCGGCGAGCACGCGGGTGCGCTCGGCGTCGCACACCGCGAGCGTGAAGATCGGCGGCAGGTCGAGGTCGGCCATGACGCGATTGGCGAGCTGCTGCACGGCGATGGCAGTGAGCGGGGTCTTCGGCGACGGCTTCCAGACGGTGGCGTTGCCGCAGACGGCGGCCAGCAGCGCGTTCCACGCCCACACCGCGACCGGGAAGTTGAACGCCGTGATCACGCCGACGACGCCCAGCGAATGCCATTGCTCCATCATCCGGTGCTGCGCGCGCTCGGACGCGATGGTGCGGCCGTAGAGCATGCGCGACTGGCCGACCGCGAAATCGGCGATGTCGATCATCTCCTGCACTTCGCCGTCGCCTTCGGCCTTGATCTTGCCGTTTTCCAGCGCGACCAGCGTGCCCAGCGCGTCCTTGTGTTCGCGCAGCAGGTTGCCGAAGACGCGCACGGCTTCGCCGCGCTTGGGCGCCGGCACGTCGCGCCAGGCGCGCGCAGCGGCGGTGGCCGCGGCCAGCACCGCGTCGAGGTCCGCGGCATCGGCGAGACGCACGCTGGCGATGTCGCGTCCGGTCGCCGGATTGACCGAAGCCACGGTCGCTCCGCCACCGCGCCAGGCGCGCGGCCCGAGGCAGGCGCCGGGGTTGTCGGCGGCGACCGACAGCCGCGCGAGCAGCGCCGGAATGTCGTTGGCTGCGGCGGGGCTCATCGCTGTCGTGCGCCGGCGCCTACTCGCACACCGTGCCCGGCGCGTGCAGAATTTCGCGCGTGATCGCCTTGACCTGATGCACCGGGCTCGGGGTGATGCCGGTGACCGTGTAGTCGAACGTCGCGTTGTTGCCATCGGTGAACGTGAAGATCGCGTTCCCCGCCAATATGCTTCGGGTCTGCGTGGGATCGAAGGCATCGAAGCGCGCGCCTTCGACGCGGTAGAGGTCGCCGGCGTAGATGCCGGGCGCCGTCTTCGGCGCCGTCACCACCAGCCACAGCGGCGCGCCGCTGGTGTCGTAGGTGAACCAGCTCGCGAAGAGGGTGTCGCCCTGGTGCGAGAAATTGATCCCCCAGCCCTGCTCGGCTCCGGGGGGCGCGGCCCACCACAGGCCCTGGTAGTTGGTCGCCAGCGTCAGGTTCGACTGCGTCCCGAAGTTGCACGTCGGCTGCGGGCCGAACACTTCGCGCGTGAGCGGCTTGGTCTGCTGGATGCCCTGGACCGTATAGTTGAAGCTGCCGTTGTCCACATCGGTGAAGGTCAGCGTCCCCTCGCCCACCGGCGTGGACACGCGGGCGGCCGAATTGAACGGCACGGCGTTGAACGTCGGGCCGCGCGATTCGTACAGCGTGCCAGAATAGGTGTTGGTCGCGATCTTGTCCGCGATCATCGTCAGCCACCAGCCGTTGCGGCTCTGGTCGTAGGTGAACCAGGTCGCGAAGATGGTGTCGCCGTCGTGCGCGAAGTTGATCCCCCAGCCGGCCTCGGATTCTCCCGGCGAGTTCCACCACAAGCCCTGGACGTTGAGCGGCACCGCGGTTTGCGCCGCGACGACCGCGGCGTGGGCGTCGACGATGCCCGCGCCGCAGATCGCCGTATTGCAGTCGGAGCCCACGGGAAAGGGCTTCGCCGTCGATGTCAGCAGCGCCCGCAGCTCGGCGGCGGTGCGCTGCGGCGCGACGGAGAGGATCAGCGCCGCAACGCCCGCGACCATCGGTGCCGAGAAGCTGGTGCCGCCTTCGTAGCTGATCGCGTCCGTCGTGGGTGTCGTCGTGCCGAAATTCGACAGCACGGGAATGGTGTTGCTTCCGGTGCTGAGATCGCCGCCCGGCGCGGACAGCGTGACGCCCGCGCCGTAATTGCTGTAGCTCGCGCGCGAGCCGGTCGCCGTCGTCGAGGCGACGGCGATGACTTCGCTGCAATTGGCCGGCGTGCTGTTGGCGACGTCCTCGGGTCCGTTGCCCGCGGCGGCGATGATCGCCTTGGTGACGCGGTGCGCCAGCGCCTGGGCAAAGGTGTCGTGATACGCGGGTGGGCAGGCAACGTCGGTCGCCGAGCCCGGACCGCCGAAGCTCAGGTTGATGATCTGCGCCGGGTTGATGTTGGCGGGCACGTTGGGCACGGGAAGCCCGGACGCCCAGGCGACGCCGTCGAGGATGTCGTCGTCGAAGCCGCCGCATTTGCCCAGCGCCCGCACCGGCAGGATCCGCGCCGACCAGCTGATGCCGGCCACGCCAAGCGCATTGTCCGCATTCGCGGCGACGACTCCGGCGACGCCGGTCCCGTGCCACGAGCTGTCGGTGATCGCGCAGCCGGTGAAATACGCGTCGGCGAGGTCGGCGGCATCGATCCAGTCGCCAGGATCCCGCGCGTCGGCATCGCCGCCGTTGCCGTCGTTGGCGGTCTTGATGTCCGCCGGATCGTTCAGGCCGATGAAATCGTAGCCGGGGAGAAACCGGTTGGCGATGTCCGCGTTGGCGAGGTACCCAGTGTCGACGACGGCGACGATGACGTTGGCCGAGCCGGTGGTCACGTCCCACGCCGCAAAGGCGCTGATGCCTCCCGCGGTGTTGGCGAGATACGTCTGCTGCGCGATATATTGATCGTTGGCAGTCCGTTGCACGTACCGGCGGTAGGCCGGCTGCGCGTACTCGACGTCGGGCTCGAGGGCGAGCCGCGCCGCCATGGCTTCGGCCTCGGCGATCGGCAGCGGGCGCGCGAGGTTCAGCACGTGCGCGCCCGTCGCCATCACCCGGCGGTGGGTCAGCGGGTGCCCGGCGGCCGCGGCGAGGCGCTGCACGCGCGCGGTGGTGACCGAGAGCGGCTGCACCCGCTGCACGCCGTCGCGAAACTTGACGATCAGCCGAGGGGTGGTTTCGGTACCGCGCGCGGCCTGCGCGGGGCCGGTCGCGCCGGTTGCCAATGCGGCAGCGGCGAACGCGCAGAACAGCGTAAACAGTGTCTTCGACTTCATCAAATCTCCGCGAGCGAGCGTAGGTTCTCGCTGCTTTGGGTTCGTTGGGCCCTACAGATCGGAAAGCTGCCCAGGCATCGAGGGACGGCGGCGATGCCGTCCCGAATCGTTTGGAAGTCCTGCGAAACCGTTGCCACCTCACCATAGACCCCGGCGACGCGGAAAGGTTGCCGGTGGGGCCGACTGAAATCGCGTCGCCCCCGGCAGTGAACATCCGGGGTCGAGATTTTACCGGTTTCGGCATCGCTTTCGGCGCCGCCGGCCGGTGATTCGAGCACGCCGGTCGGCGGCGGGGCGGCAATTCGCGCGGTCAGACGTCGAGATTGCGCACGCCCAGCGCGTTGGACTCGATGAACGCGCGTCGCGGCTCGACCTGTTCGCCCATCAGCGTGGAGAAGATCTCCTCCGACGTGATCGCGTCCTCGATCCGCACGCGAAGCAGGCGGCGGACGCTGGGATCCATCGTCGTCTCCCACAGCTGCGCGGGATTCATCTCGCCCAGCCCCTTGTAGCGCTGCAGCGTGACGCTGGCGCGGGCTTCGGCAAGCAGCCAGTCGAGCGCGTCCTTGAAGGTCTTGACGGCCTGATGCTTGTCGCCGCGGCGCACCGTGGCGCCGGCGACGATCAGTCCCTGCAGCACGTCAGCGGCGGCGCGGATCTGCGCGAAATCGCCCGATGCGAGCAGGTCCCCGTCGATGACCGTGGCGTGCGGCGTGCCGTGCCGCGTGCGCACGATGACCAGGCGGTAGGTTTCGCTCCCGGTTTCGAACCGGGCATCGATACGGATGTCGGTGTCGGCAGTCGCTGCCTGCAGCGCGGCGGCGCTCGCTTTCGCGGCGGATTCCGTGGACAGGTCGATCTTCACGCCCGACAGCAGCGCGTGCAGCGCCGCGGGCTCGACCTGCCGCGCCAGCCGGTCGATGACGGCTTCGGCCAGCAGGTATTCGCGGGCGACGCTGGCGAAGGCTTCGAGCCCCAGGGGCGGCTTGCCGGTGCCGGGCGTCAGTTCCGCGCCCTTCATCGCCACGCGCAGCAGATGCTGCTTCAGCTCGTGCGCGTCCTTGAGGTAGATCTCCTCCTTGCCCTGCTTGACCTTGTACAGCGGCGGCTGCGCGATGTAGATGTGCCCGCGCTCGACGAGTTCCGGCATCTGGCGATAGAAGAACGTCAGCAGAAGGGTGCGGATGTGCGAGCCGTCGACGTCGGCGTCTGTCATGATGATGATGCGGTGGTAGCGCAGCTTGTCGGCGTTGTATTCGTCCTTCTCTTCCTTCTCGCCCGTCTGCCGGCCGAAGCCGGTGCCCAGCGCGGTGATCAGCGTGACGATCTCCTGCGAAGATACCAGCTTGTCGAAGCGCGCGCGCTCGACGTTGAGGATCTTGCCGCGCAGCGGCAAGATCGCTTGGAACTTGCGGTCGCGGCCCTGCTTTGCCGAGCCGCCTGCCGAGTCGCCCTCGACCAGATAGAGTTCGCACTGCGCCGGGTCGCGCTCCTGGCAATCGGCGAGCTTGCCCGGCAGGCCCATCGAGTCGAGCACACCCTTGCGCCGCGTCAGCTCGCGGGCCTTGCGCGCGGCCTCGCGGGCGCGCGCCGCGTCGACGATCTTGGTGCAGATGATCCTGGCGTCGACCGGATGCTCGAGCAGGAAGTCGGCGAGCTTCGCCGAGACGATCTCCTGCACCACCGGCATGACCTCCGAAGACACGAGCTTGTCCTTGGTCTGCGACGAGAACTTGGGCTCGGGCACCTTCACCGACAGCACGCAGCACAGGCCCTCTCGCATGTCGTCGCCGGTGGTTTCGACCTTGGCCTTCTTGGCGATTTCCTCTTTCTCGATGTAGTTGTTGAGCGTGCGCGTCATCGCCTGCCGCAGCCCGGTCAGATGCGTGCCGCCGTCGCGCTGCGGGATGTTGTTGGTGAAGCACTGCACGTTCTCGGTGTACGAGTCGTTCCACTGCATCGCGACCTCGACGGTCGTGCCGTCCTTTTCGCCGATGCCGTGGAAGGCCTTCGGATGCAGGACCGACTTGCTGCGGTTCATGTACTCGACGAAGCCGCGGATGCCTCCGGAATAGGCGAAGTTCTCGCTCTTGCCGTCGCGCTGGTCGATCAGTTCGATCTTCACGCCGTTGTTCAGGAACGACAGTTCGCGGATGCGCTTGGCGAGGATCTCGTAGTGATACTCGATGCGGCCGAAAGTCTCGAGCGACGCCATGAAATGCACTTCGGTGCCGCGGCGGTCGGTGGTGCCGGTGACGGCGAGCGGAGCGACGGGATCACCGTGGCGGAATTCCATCTGGTGCGCGTGCCCGTTGCGCCAGATGCGCAGCTTGAGCCAGTCCGAGAGCGCGTTCACGACCGAGACGCCGACGCCGTGCAGCCCCCCCGACACCTTGTACGAGTTCTGGTCGAACTTGCCGCCCGCATGCAGCTCGGTCATGACGATTTCAGCGGCCGAGCGCTTTTCCTCGTCGTCGCCCTTGATGTCGGTCGGGATGCCGCGCCCGTTGTCGACGATCGAGATCGAGTTGTCGCCGTGGATCACGACCTTGATGTCGTCGCAATACCCGGCCAGCGCCTCGTCAATGGCGTTGTCCAGAACCTCGAACACCATGTGGTGCAGCCCCGTGCCGTCGGCGGTGTCGCCGATGTACATGCCCGGGCGCTTGCGCACCGCATCGAGTCCCTTGAGGACCTTGATGCTGCTCGAATCGTAGTCGTCGCCGTTGTCGTTTGGCTTGTGATCAGCTGGAATCATCTTCACTTTCAGTGAAATGCGGTGCCGCCCAAAATGCCGGCGCCGACTCGGGGGTCGGCGCCATGCTCTGCTCGATATCCGGACGCTGCGTCAGATTCGCATCGGCATGACGACATACTTGTAGTCGTCGCGTCCGGGAACGGTGACGAGCGCGCTGGAATTGGCATCGCCGAACGCGAGCTCGACGCGCTCCATCGCCATGTTCTGCAGCACGTCGAGCAGGTAGGTAATGTTGAAGCCGATATCGAGCGCTTCGCCGGCGTAGCCGACCTCAAGGTCTTCCTCGGCCTCCTCCTGCTCGCTGTTCGTGCAGATGATCTTCAGCTGGCCTGGGCCGAGAACCAGGCGGACGCCGCGGAACTTCTCGTTGGAGAGGATCGCGGCGCGCTGCAGCGCGGCCAGCAGCTCCACGCGCGGCAGTTCGATCTTCTTCGAATGGCCCGCGGGGATCACGCGGTTGTAGTCGGGGAACTTGCCGTCGACGACCTTGCTGGTCAGCAGCACGTTGGAGAAGGCGAAGCGGACCTGATTGGAGAGGATGTCGATCGACACCGGATCGTCGACCTCGGTCATCAGCTTGCCGAGTTCCAGCACCGTCTTGCGCGGGAGGATGACCTCCTGCCGCTGGAAGTCGCCGGCGATCGCGAGGCTCGCCCACGACAGCCGGTGGCCGTCGGTGGCGACCGCCTGCAGCGTGCCCTTGTCGATGACCAGCAGCATGCCGTTCAGGTAGTACCGGATGTCCTGCTGCGCCATCGCGAATTCGGCCGACTTCAGCAAGCCGCGCAGATCACGCTGCGGAAGCGAGAGCGCCTGCACCTGGTCCTGCCCGGCGCTGATCCGCGGGTAGTCGGCGGCGGGCAGCGTCTGCAGGTTGAAACGCGAGCGCCCGGCGCGGACGGTCATCTTCGACCCGGAGGCGTCGACGTTGAGCACTGCATCGTCCGGTAGCGCACGGAGCAGGTCCTGCAGCTTGCGCGCGGCAACGGTCACGGCCTGGTCTTCGCCGCCGGGAAGCTCGGAATGCGCGGTGATCTGCATTTCGAGGTCGGTGGCGGTCACGTAGAGGCGGCCATCCTTCCGTTCGAGCAGCACATTCGCAAGAATCGGCAGCGTGTGCCGGCGTTCGACGATGCCGGCCACCGCCTGCAATGGTTTCAGCAGCGCATCCCGGGCTGTTTGCTTAAGTTGCATTGATTAAACCGATGAACAGCTAACAGGAGCGCGGCCGGATTCGGGACAACATCGAAAGGTCGTGCTTCTTCAGCGGGTTGGCGATGAGAAAACCCTGTGGATAACCACGGTCGGCGCGGTGGATGGATTGTGGGCTTTTCGGCAAGTTCGGCGCCGGGCCGTCTAATCCACATATTATATACGGTAAAGCGTCGGTTTTCCAGCCCGAAAACAGCCGGGCGCGCCGTCGAAAAGCGCCGGCGGGCGGAATCGGCCGCGGCGGGGTGGCGGACGCCCGGAATCCGGGGTTAGTTGCGCAGGACCTGAAGCAGGAAATTGACGTCGTGGTTGAGCTCCGGGACGCTCTCGCGCAGCTTGGTGATCTGCCGGCAGGCATGCAGCACGGTGGTATGGTCGCGGCCGCCGAAGTTGCTGCCGATCTCCGGCAGCGACAGTTGCGTGAGTTCCTTGGCGAGCGCCATCGCCACCTGCCGCGGCCGGGCAATGGCGCGGGAGCGCTTCTTCGAATGCATGTCGGAGATGCGGATCTTGTAATAGTCGGCGACGGTCTTCTGGATGTTCTCGACCGACACCTGGCGGTTCTGCACCGCGAGCAGGTCGCGCAGCGCCTCCTTGGCCACGGCGAGCGTGATTTCCTGCCCGTGGAAGCTCGAGTAGGCCGCGACGCGCTTCAGCGCGCCCTCGAGTTCGCGGACGTTGGAGCGGATGTGCTTGGCGATGAAGAACGCGACCTGCTCGTCGATCTTGAGGCCGGTCGCCTGGGCCTTGGCGAGCAGGATCGCCACGCGCATCTCGAGCTCGGGCGGCTCGAGGGCGACGGTGAGTCCCCAGCCAAAGCGCGAGATCAGCCGCTCCTCCAGCCCCGAGATCTCCTTGGGATAGGTGTCGCAGGTGATGACGACCTGCTTGTGACCTTCGATCAGCGTGTTGAAGAGGTAGAAGAACTCCTCCTGCGTGCGGCTCTTTCCGTTGAAGAACTGGATGTCGTCGATGAGCAGGAGGTCGAGCGAGCGGTAATAGCGCTTGAATACGTCGAACGCCTTGTGCTGGTAGGCGCGGACCACGTCGGAGACGTAGGTCTCGGCGTGGATGTAGCGGATCTTGGCCGCGGGGTTGCGCTCGAGGATGTCGTTGCCGATCGCCTGCACCAGGTGCGTCTTGCCGAGCCCCACGCCGCCGTAGACGAACAGCGGGTTATAGGAGGTCGGATGTTCGGCGACCTGCATGCCGGCCGCACGTGCCAGCTGGTTGGCCTTGCCGGCGACGAAGCTCGCGAACGTGAAACCGGGATTGAGGCTGGTGCGCTCGTTGCGGCGGGGCAGCGCCGGCGGAGTCGAGACCGCGGCGAAATCCGGGAACGGCGGCGCGGCGGGGACGGCGGAGGACGCGGCCGCGGGCAGCGGCGCGGGCGCGGCCGGGCGGGCTTCCGGCTGCTCGCGCACCACGAGCGCGATGGGTACCGCGCGGCCCTCGACCGCGGTCGCGTGCTCGGCGATGCGGTCGGCGAAGCGTTCCTTCACCCACTGCAGCACGAAGCGGTTGGGTGCGAGCAGCCGATAGCCACTGGCGGCGGTCTCGACGCCCAGCGGGCGGATCCAGGTGTTGAACTGCTGGGGCGTGAGTTCCTCGCGGAACGAATCGAGGCAGCGCTGCCAGAAAGGCGGAACGGAAGTCATGCCGCGGGAATTTCCTGATTCGGGTTGCGGCCAAAGGTGGCCCGGACGGCGTGTTGGCGGCGGCATCGCGCGCGGCAGGTGCCTTGCCGGCGGGTTGCGGACGTTGGTTCGTGGACGGAGGTGGGCATGCCATCCCGCGCGGTGCCCCTGCGGGTGCTTGCGCGCGCGGCGCGTGCGTGCCGACCGATCCTTGTGCAGTGTACCGCGCAGCGGTGAAGTTATCCACAGGCTGAGCCGGGATCGACACATGGTGACGGGACGTCGCGCAGACCCACCGGGTGCCGGCCACCGATTGACAAGATGCCTCTTAACGCGTTTAAATATAAGGCTTTTTCACCCAAGGTTGCCCATCATGAAACGCACGTACCAACCCTCCGTCGTCAAGCGCAAGCGGACGCACGGCTTTCGCGCCCGGATGAAATCCGTCGGCGGCCGCAAGGTGCTCTCGGCGCGTCGCGCCAAGGGGCGCGTGCGCCTGACCCCCTGACCGGGGCAGCGGCGCCGCGCGGCATCCGGCGTTTCCGTCTGACCGGGACCGGTGCGTTCGAGGCGCTGTTCCGGCAGGGCCGCCGCCGCGACGGCGACTACCTGCAGCTGATCGCCGTGCCGGCGGCCAGGGTTCCGGGCCGCGTCGGTTTCGTCATCGGAAAGAAGGCGCTCCCGCTGGCCGTCGACCGCAATCGCGTGCGGCGCATGCTGCGCGAATCGATGGTCAAGGCCCGCCCGGCGGCGGAAGCCTACGACGTCATCCTTCGCCTGAAGCGCGGTTGCGTGCGCGCCGAATTCAGGCGCGTCGCGGCGGAGGCTTCGCAACTGCTGGGCGCCCTCGTCAGCGAGCGCGCCCGGTGAAATCCCTGCTGCTCGCGCTGATCCGTGGCTACCAATATTTCTTCCGGCCGCTCTTGGGTTCGAACTGCCGCTTCGCGCCCAGTTGTTCGGACTACGCGCGCGAGGCGCTCGACAGGCACGGCGCGCTCAAGGGTTCGTGGCTCGCCCTGCGCCGGGTGCTGCGCTGTCATCCGTATCATCCGGGCGGCTACGACCCGGTGCCGTAGAATTGCCGGCCCGTCCCCCGCGCGACGCCATCCCGGCGGCCGCAGCCTCAGCTAGGTGGTCATGGATACGCAACGCCTGATCCTGTTCGTGATTTTCTCCATGTCGGCACTCTTTCTGTGGGAGGCGTGGCAGAAGGAGCAGCGCCCGCCGCCCCCGCCCGTGGCCGCAGCGCAGCCGGGAACCGCGGCATCCGCGCGGCCCGACGTTCCGACGCTGCCGGCGGCGCGGCCCGCGCCCGCGGTGCCCGGCGCGCCGGTGCCCGCGCCGGTGCCAGGGGACGCAACCGCGACTCAGGGCCAGCTCGTCACCGTCACGACGGATCTCTATCGCGCCGAAATCGACACCGTCGGCGGTGTGATCGCGCAGGTCGCGCTGCTCGCGCATCACGATCCCGGCGACGAGGCGAAACCCTATCTCGCGCTGATCCGGACTCCCGAGCGCCTGCTGGTCGCGCAGAGCGGCCTGCTGGGCGACGGGATGCCCAACCACCGGACGCCCTACGAGGTCGTGCCGGGCCCGCGCGAATTGCCGCCGAACGCGGAGCAGTTCGAGCTGCGCCTGCAGACGACCGCGCCGAACGGCGACAGGATCGTCCAGCGCCTGACCTTTCACCGGGGCAGCTACCTGATCGACGTCGCCTACGACGTCACCAATGCCGGAACTGCGCCGATCACGCCGTCGGCCTACTTCCAGCTGACGCGCGACACCAAGACGCAGGGGTCGCACAATTCGATGGCGCCGGCGTCGTACGCCGGCCCCGTCATCTACAACGAGACCGACAAGTTCAAGAAGGTCGAATTCGGCGATCTCGACAAGCTCGCGGCGGAACCGTCGCGCAAGCTGCCGTACACCAAGAACGCCGACAACGGCTGGGTCGGCATGGTCGAACACTATTTCGTCGCCGCATGGCTGCCGTCGGACGAGAAGAAGCGCACTCGCGAGTTCTATGCCCGCAAGCTCGACGCCGGAACCTACGCGGTCGGCGTGATCCTGCAGGCCGATCCGCCGATCGCGCCCGGCGCGACCGGCGAGATCAAGGTCCCGCTGTACGTGGGACCGCAGGAGCAGGGCGCGCTGGAGAAGCTGGCGCAGGGCTTCGACCTCGTCGTCGACTACGGCATCTTCACCGTGATCGCGGCGCCGCTGTTCTGGCTGCTCAAATGGCTGCACGGCATCGTCCACAACTGGGGCTGGGCGATCATCCTGCTCACCATCATCATCAAGAGCGCGTTCTATCCGCTGAATCACGCCAGCGCGCGGTCGATGGCGAAGATGAAGGTGATCGCGCCCAAGCTGAAGGCGCTGCAGGCGCAGTACGCGGACGACAAGCAGCAGCTGCAGATCAAGATGATGGAGATGTACAAGCAGGAGAAGATCAACCCGCTGGGCGGCTGCCTGCCGATCCTGGTCCAGATCCCCGTCTTCATCGCGCTGTACTGGGTGCTGCTGTCGGCCGTCGAACTGCGGCACGCGCCGTGGATCGGCTGGATCAAGGACCTGTCGGCGCCGGACCCGTACTTCGTGCTGCCGGTCATCTATGCGATCACCGCCTATCTCCAGGTCAAGCTTTCGCCGACGCCCATTTCCGATCCGGTGCAGGCCAAGGTGATGCAGATCATGCCGATCGCCTTCTCGGTGATGTTCATCTTCTTTCCGTCGGGCCTCGTCCTCTACTGGCTGATCAACAACTCGCTGCAGATCTTCCAGCAGTGGCACATGAACCGCGTGCTCGAGAAGGAAGCCGCGGCCGCGGCAGCCAAGCGACGCTAGCGCGCCGGCTGTCGCCCGAGCGGGCTCGGCGGCGACGGCGTCGTGTCGCGACATGACGCCTGCGGCGCGGTAATCTCGGGCCATGATTTCCCGATCGGACACCATCGCCGCCATCTCGACGCCGCCGGGCCGCGGCGGCGTCGGCGTGATCCGCGTCTCCGGCGCGCGCGTGTTCGACGTCGTCGCCGGGCTCCTCGACCGGACGCCGGAACCGCGGGTCGCGACGCTTGCCAGGTTCCGCGGCGGCAGCGGCGAAGCGCTGGACCAGGGGCTGGCGATCGTCTTTCCGGCGCCGCGCTCGTATACGGGCGAGCACGTGCTCGAGATCCACGGGCACGGCGGGCCGGCGGTGCAGCGGCTGCTCCTGGCGCGCTGCGTCGAACTGGGCGCGCGGCTCGCCGAACCGGGTGAATTCACCCAGCGCGCGTTCCTCAACGGCAAGCTCGACCTCGCGCAGGCCGAAGGCGTGGCCGACCTGATCGACGCGGCGACGGCGACGGCGGCGCGCGCCGCCGCGCGCAGCCTGTCCGGGGATTTTTCGCGCGAAATCCAGGCGCTGGTGCAGGCGCTCACCGAGCTGCGGATGTTCACCGAGGCCACGCTCGATTTCCCCGACGAGGACATCGACTTTCTGCGCGCCGCCGACGCCCGGGGCAAGCTTGCCGCGATCCGCGGACGGCTCGCCCATGTGCAGGCGCGGGCGCGCCAGGGGGCGCTGCTGCGCGACGGCCTCACGGTGGTGCTGGTCGGGGCGCCGAACGTCGGCAAGTCGAGCCTCCTGAACCAGCTCGCGGGCGACGACATCGCCATCGTCACGTCGATTGCGGGCACCACGCGCGACGCGGTGACGCAGCGCCATCGAGATCCGCGGCATCCCGCTCACGGTGATCGACACGGCCGGCTTGCGGGCCACCGACGATCCGATCGAAACGCTGGGCATCGAGCGGACGTGGGCGTCGCTGCGCCGCGCCGACCTGGCGCTGGTGCTGGTCGACGCCCGGAACGACGCGGCGGAAGCGGGCGGCGCCGACGAAGCGATCCTCGCGCAGCTGCCGCGCGGCACTGCCGCGCATCGTCATTCACAACAAGATCGACCTTGCAGGACGATCTCCCGCGGCGGAATCGCGGACGGCGGCGGGTGCTGCGGAGCCGCGAGCGGCACGTCTACCTGTCGGCGAAGACGGGCGCCGGCGTCGAACTCCTGCGCCGGGAAGTCCTCGCGCAGGCAGGCGCGCACGAGGACATGGAGGGCGTCTATCTGGCGCGCGCGCGGCACCTCGCCGCGCTGCGCGACGGCGAGGCGCGCCTTGCCGCCGCCGACCGGCAGCTTGCGCTCGCGCAGCCGCCGCTCGAACTCTTTGCCGAGGAACTGCGCGCGGCGCAGCAGGCGCTGTCGGCGATCACCGGCGCCTTCACCGCCGACGACCTCCTCGGCGTGATCTTCGCGCGGTTCTGCATCGGCAAATGATCCGCGCGCGGACCGCTGTCGTGGCTGACGGGACTCGCGGCCGGCGCCGCCGCCGGCTGGGTCTTTCGCCAGCTCGGCACGCCGATCCCGTGGATGCTGGGACCGCTGTTCACGCTCGCGCTGCTGCGCGTCGCCGGCGTGAACGTCGCGGCGCCGCCGGGCGGACGACAGGCGGGCCAGTGGATCATCGGCACCTCGCTCGCGCTGTATTTCACGCCGCAGGTGGTGCGCGAAGTCGCGGGCTGGTGGCCGCTGCTGGTGGCGGGCGCGGTGTTCGCGATCGCGCTGGGCTACGGCGGCGGGCTGCGTGCTCGCGCGGCTCGCCGGCCTCGACCGGACGACCGGCATATTCGCGAGCGTTCCCGGCGGCGCGGCGGAGATGGCGGTGCTGGGCGAGCGATTCGGCGCGCGGCGTCGATCGGGTCGCCGCGGCGCAGAGCCTGCGAATCCTGATCGTCGTCGCGGTCGTGCCGGCCGCGTATGCGGTCCTCGGTCTGCACGGATCGGATCGCTACGTGCCGGGCACGCACGACGCTTCGACGCGTGGGGATTGCGTGCTGCTGATGACGGCGACCGCTGCTCGGCGAGCGCGGTGGCGCAGTGGCTGCGACTGCCCAACGCGTTCGTGCTGGGCTCGCTGGCGGTGGCGATCCCGCTGACGGCGATGGAAGTCAATCTGACGGCGATGCCGACGCTGGCGTCCAACGCCGGCAATGTCTCCTGGGTTGCGCGCTCGGCGCGCGCTTCGAGCCGCGATTTCCTGCGCGCGGCGCGCCGCGTTTCGTCGCCGCGGTCGTCGGCGACGGTGCTGGGCGCGATCGTCGCGTCGGCGGCCTTCGGCTGGATGCTTGCGGAGCTGTCGGGGCTGCCAGCCGGCGACGCTGGTGCTGGGATCGGCGCCCGGCGGCATCGCCGAGATGTGCATCACGGCGAAGGTGCTGCAGCTGGGCGTGCCGCTGGTCACGGCGTTCCACGTGACGCGCGTGGTCGCGCTGCTGCTGCTCACGGCGCCGTTGTTCGCGCATCGCGCGCCGCGTGGCGCGGACGCGCGGTGCGACGGCGTCGAGGCACCGCCGCGTTGACGGGCGGCACGGTGCCGTCGTACGCGCGGAGTTCGCGCAGGCACCCGATCAAGCGGCGCGTCGCGACGGCGCGAATCGGTAAGGCCACCGGACCGCATCCGGCGAGGCGTTACGGCGCGGTCGCGCGCGGTGTAAACTCATCGGTTTCACGCGCGCGCAACGCCGTCTCTCACACGCTCCGCCATTTCCCAGGCTCCGCAGGACACGCATGATCCAGACCGCATCGACCTCCGCGGGGGCCGCCGCCGTGTCGCGCGCCGCCGTACGTCCGCCACGCGCGGCTGCTTGCGTGGGTCGCGCGACATGGCCGCGCTGACCAAGCCCGAGCGCATCGTCTGGTGCGACGGCAGCGAGGACGGAATACGACCGGCTGTGCGCGGAAATGGTGGCCGCCGGGCACGCTGCATCGGCTCGATCCGGCGAAGCGCCCGACGAGCTATCTCGCGCGCTCCGATCCGTCGGACGTCGCGCGGGTCGAGGACCGGACGTTCATCTGCAGCGAGCGCGAGGAAGACGCCGGGCCGACCAACAACTGGGTGGCGCCGCGCGAGATGCGCCGGACGCTCGGCGAGCTGTTCGACGGCTGCATGCGCGGCCGCACGATGTACGTGGTGCCGTTCTCGATGGGCCCGATCGGCAGCCACATCGCGCACATCGGCGTCGAACTCTCGGACAGCCCGTACGTCGTCGTCAACATGAGCCTGATGACGCGCATGGGGCGCGCGGTGTTCGACGTCCTGGGCGAGCGACGGCCCCTTCGTGCCCTGCGTGCATTCGGTCGGCGCGCCGCTCGCCGCGGGGCAGGCCGACGTGCCCTGGCCGTGCAACAAGGAGCGCAAGTACATCGTGCATTTCCCGGAGACGCGCGAGATCTGGAGCTACGGCTCGGGCTACGGCGGCAATGCGCTGCTCGGCAAGAAGTGCTTCGCGCTGCGCATCGCGTCGGTGATGGGCCGCGACGAGGGCTGGCTCGCCGAGCACATGCTGATCCTCGGCGTGACCGTCGCCCGCGGGCGAGAAGACCTACGTCGCCGCCGCGTTCCCGAGCGCCTGCGGCAAGACGAATTTCGCGATGCTGATTCCGCCGCAGGGCTTCGACGGCTGGAAGGTGACGACGATCGGCGACGACATCGCCTGGATCAAGCCGCACGCCGACGGCCGGTTCTACGCGATCAATCCCGAGGCCGGCTATTTCGGCGTCGCGCCGGGGACGTCGTACGAGTCGAATCCCAACGCGATGGAGATGCTGAAGGCGAACGTGATCTTCACCAACGTCGCGCTCACCGACGACGGCGACGTGTGGTGGGAAGGCATGACGAAGACGCCGCCGGCGCATCTCGATCGACTGGCAGGGCCGGGACTGGACGCCGGACTGCGGACGCAAGGCCGCGCATCCGAACTCGCGCTTCACGGTATCGTCGATCCAGTGCCCGTCGCTCGATCCGAACTGGGACAACCCGGACGGCGTGCCGATCGACGCCTTCGTCTTCGGCGCGCGGCGCTGCGACACGGTGCCGCTGGTCGTCGAGGCGTCGTCGTGGGAGGAGGGCGTCTACAAGGCGGCGACGATGGGTTCGGAGACGACTGCCGCCGCCACCGGCAAGATCGGCGAAGTCCGGCGCGACCCGTTCGCGATGCTGCCGTTCTGCGGCTACCACGTGGGCGACTACTTCGCGCACTGGCTGAAGATGGGACGCTCGGTGGCGAAGCCGCCGAAGATCTTCAACGTCAACTGGTTCCGCACGGACGAGCAGGGCAAGTTCGCGTGGCCGGGCTTCGGCCAGAACATGCGCGTCCTGGAGTGGATCGTCGAGCGCTGCCGCGGACGCGGCCACGCGGTGGAGACGGCGCTGGGCTTCCTGCCGGCGTACGGCGACCTGACCTGGACCGGCCTCGACTTTCCGCCGGAACGATTCGCGCAGGTGATGGCGGTGGACCGGGCGTCGTGGGAACGCGAACTCGCGGCGCACGACCAGCTGTTCGCCCGGTTGGGCGACAAGCGTCCGCCGGCGCTTGCCACCGAGCGCGAGCGACTGGGGGGCAGACTGGCCGCCTAGGCGGGATGGAGCCTCGCGGGGTGTGGCGGAATCGGGGTGTAAGCGCCCACACCCAAGCCGCGGGTCGGCGCCCTGCAACGGACTCCGCCCAACCGGCGGACGCGCCGTGTCGTCATGCCGGCGCAGCGAGAAGCGCGTCGACGGCGGCGCGGCCGGGCGCACCCTGGCTGCCACCGAACGTCGCACATTTGAGCGCTGCCGCCGCATTGGCAAAGCGGGCCGCGGGCTCGACGTCGAGCCCTTCGGCCAATGCCAGCGTGAAGGCGCCATGCCAGACGTCGCCGGCGGCCAGCGTGTCCACGGCCCTGACCGGAAATGCCGGCACGCGCCGTTCGCGTGCGCCATCGCGCCAGAGAAAGCCTTCGGGACCCAGCGTCACCCCGACGAGCGTGCCGGAGCACGCGAGCTTTGCCAGCCCGGCGCCCGGGTTCGACATTCCGGAGGCCTGCGCCAATCCGGGTTCCGAGAAGATGGCGTGGGTTGCCCGCCGGGCGAGCGTCACCAGGCTGTCGGGCGGCCCCACGTCGCCATCGAAGACCGCGATCCGCCCGGCCTCCCGCGCCGCATCGAGCAATGCTGCAGCGCCCGCGGGCCACCGGACGTCGGCCAGGACGGCATCGAATGCCGATACCTGGTCGAGCGGTAGCCACGACGCGTCGGCGTCCAGCCGGGGATCGTTGTAGATGCAGACCAGCCGCTCGCCGTCGTCGCCGACGACGATCGCCGCTGACGGCGAAACGCAACCGGGCACGCGCCGCGTGACGCTCACGTCGATGCCCTCGTCCGCGAGCTGCCGGAGAATCCGGTCCCCGAGCGCGTCGTCGCCAACCCGTCCCCAGTAGTGGGTCGATCCGCCGAGGCGCGCGATCGCCAAGCTGGCGTTTGCCGCCATTCCGCCGGTGCACTCGAAGAACGCCGTCGCCAGCACCTTGGTCGGCGTGGCGGGTATCGCCGGCACGCGGTAGATCGCGTCGAGGGCCGACATACCGAGACACAGGATTCGCGGCATGGGAGGGGTGGTGATTGAGGATCCGGTTCGATTGTAAGCGGCGCCGCTTTCCCCGGACTGCGGTTCCACGTGAAACATCGGGCAGCGGATTGCGACGGCCGGGTTCGCCGCGGAGGCAGGAGCGCTGCCCCCGAAAGGCGCAGGCGAATCGGCCTGGACAGGGGCATCCGGCGGTGCCGAATTCGCCGGTGGGCGGCACCAAGTTCCACGTGGAACCGCGCCCTCGGGACAGGCGCGCACGGCGATCGGGCACGCCTTCTGTGGGGCGATGTCCGCGTCCGCTGCCAGCGCCGCTTTCCCGCCGGGTCCGATTCCCGTATCATGCGCGCTCGGTTTTTGATCGCGTCGGCACCCGCGATAAATAAAAAAGCATAATGAAATCATGATATTTCCAACGCGCTACGAGGTCATCGTCGTCGGCGGCGGACACGCCGGGACCGAAGCGGCGCTCGCCAGCGCGCGGATGGGACGCAAGACGCTGCTGCTGACGCACAACATCGAGACACTGGGGCAGATGTCCTGCAATCCGTCGATCGGCGGGATCGGCAAGGGGCACCTGGTCAAGGAGGTCGACGCCATGGGCGGCGCCATGGCGATCGCCACCGACGAGGCGGGCATCCAGTTTCGAATCCTCAATTCGAGCAAGGGGCCGGCGGTTCGCGCCACCCGCGCGCAGGCGGACCGGGTGCTCTACAGGCGGGCGATCCGGGCGCGCCTCGAGAAGCAAGCCCACCTGACGTTGTTCCAGCAGGCCGTCGACGACCTGACGCTGGAAGGCGACGGCGCCGACACGCGGGTCACCGGGGTGGTCACGCAGCTGGGCGTGCGCTTCGAAGCCGAATCGGTCATCCTGACCACCGGCACATTCCTGGCCGGTCTGATCCATGTCGGCCTCGATCACTACGAGGCCGGGCGCGCGGGCGACCCTCCTGCCAAGCGCCTGGCCGCGCGCCTGCGCGAGCTGCAGCTGCCGGTCGGGCGACTGAAGACCGGGACGCCGCCGCGGCTCGACGGGCGCACCATCGATTTCGCGGCGCTGGGCGTCCAGCCCGGTGATGACCCGGTGCCGGTCTTCAGCACCATGGGCACGCGCGCGATGCACCCGCGGCAGGTGCCGTGCTGGATCACGAGCACCAACGCCCGGACGCACGAGATCATCCGCGCCGGGCTCGATCGTTCGCCGCTGTTCACCGGGGTCATCAAAGGCGTCGGTCCGCGCTACTGCCCGTCGATCGAGGACAAGGTGGTGCGCTTCGCCGACCGCGGCAGCCACCAGATCTTTCTCGAACCCGAAGGCCTCGAGACGACGGAGATCTATCCGAACGGGATCTCGACGTCGCTGCCGTTCGACGTGCAGCTGGACCTGGTGCGCTCGCTCGCGGGCTGCACGGATGCGCACATCCTGCGCCCCGGCTACTCGATCGAGTACGACTATTTCGACCCGCGAGCGCTGCGCTCGACGCTGGAAACCAAGGCGATCCGCGGCCTGTTCTTCGCCGGACAGATCAACGGCACCACCGGGTACGAGGAGGCCGCGGCGCAGGGGCTCGCCGCCGGCATCAACGCGGCGAGATACGCGCGCGGCGAGGAAGGTTGGTGCGCGCGCCGCGACGAAGCCTACCTCGGCGTGCTGGTCGACGACCTCGTCACCGGCGGCGTCTCCGAACCGTACCGGATGTTCACCTCGCGCGCCGAATACCGGCTGCAGCTGCGCGAGGACAACGCGGACCTGCGACTGACCGAGACGGGACGCGCGCTCGGGGTCGTCGACGACGCGCGCTGGGACGCGTTCGCCCGGAAGCGCGATGCCATCGCCCGCGAACACGAGCGCCTGAAGTCGACCTACGTGAACCCGAACGTGATCGCAGCGCACGACGCGCTGCGCGTGCTGGGCGCGCCGATCGAGCGCGAATATTCGCTCGCCGACCTGCTGCGTCGGCCGAACGTCAGCTATGCAGGACTCGCGACGCTGCAGGGCGCCGATGCGCCAGCCGTCGATCCCGTCGTCGCCGAGCAGGTCGAGATCGCGACCAAGTATTCGGGCTACATCGAGCGCCAGCGCGAGGAGATTGTCCGGCGCCGGAGCGACGAGGATCTGCCGCTGCCGGCGGATCTGGACTACCGCACGGTGCGCGGCTTTTCGGCGGAAGTGCAGCAGAAGCTCAATCTCCACAAGCCCGAGACGGTGGGTCAGGCGGCCCGCATTTCCGGCATCACGCCCGCGGCGATATCGCTGTTGCTCGTGCATCTGAAGCGCGGGTTCGGCGCAGGCGCCGACGGCGGCGCGCATCCTCCGCCGGCAACGCGGCGGTCGGCGTGATAGAGACGACGGACCTGGACGAGGGCCTCGCCGCCCTCGCCGTGCGCCTGCCGCCGCGCGCGCGCGATTCGCTCGCCGCCTACGTCGCGCTGCTCGCGAAATGGAACCGCACGTACAACCTGACCGCGATCCGCGAGCCCGAGCGGATGGTCACCCACCACGTGCTGGATTCGCTCGCCGTGCTGCCGCAGCTGCCCTCGCGCGAGGGGCTCCGGGTCCTCGACGTCGGCAGCGGGGGCGGGGTGCCCGGCATCCCGCTGGCGATCGCGCAACCCGGCTGGAGCATCGTGCTGCTCGACGGCAATCACAAGAAGGGCGCGTTCCTGCAGCAGGCGGTTATCGAGCTCGGGCTCCGCAACGCGCAGGCGGTCGTCGCCCGCGTCGAGGCGTACCGTCCCGACGCCCCGTTCGACGTCGTCATCTCCCGCGCATTTTCCGACCTCGCGACGTTCGTGGAATGCGGCGCGCGGCATCTCGCGCCGCGCGGCCAGCTGGTCGCGATGAAGGGCGTGTTCCCCGACGAGGAGATCGCGAACCTGCCCGCGGGCATTCGCGTCGTCGCGTCGCCGGCGCTGGCGGTGCCGGGGCTCGACGCCGAGCGCCATCTGGTCATCATGGAGCGCGCATGACGCGGATCATCGCCGTGGCGAACCAGAAGGGCGGCGTCGGCAAGACGACCACCGCCGTCAACCTTGCGGCGAGCCTGGTCGCGATGAAGCGGCGCGTGCTGCTGGTCGACCTCGATCCGCAGGGCAACGCCACCACCGGCGCGGGCCTCGACAAGCGCGCGCTGGCGGCGACCGTCTACCAGGTCCTGCTCGGCGAGCGGAAAATCGCCGACGTGCGCGTCGCCTCGCCCACCGGGGGCTTCGACGTCGTGCCCGCGAACCGCGAGCTTGCCGGCGCCGAAGTCGAGCTGGTCGAGCTGCCCGAGCGCGAAACGCGGCTCAAGGACGCGCTGGCGGAGGCGCTGCACCAGATGCGCACGGCGATCACCGAGGTCGCGCCGGACTACGATTTCATTCTCCTCGACTGCCCGCCGTCGTTGTCGCTGCTGACGCTGAACGGGCTCTGCGCCGCCGACTCGGTGCTGATCCCGATGCAGTGCGAATACTATGCGCTGGAAGGCCTTTCCGACCTGGTCCAGACGATCAGGAAGGTGCGCGCGCACCTCAACCCGGCGCTGGAGATCGAGGGCCTGCTGCGCACCATGTACGACCCGCGCAACACGCTCGCGCAGCACGTCGCCGCCGAGCTCGAGAAGCACTTCGGCGACAAGCTCTACCGCACCGTCGTCCCCCGCAACATTCGCCTCGCGGAGGCGCCTTCGCACGGCGTCCCGGCGCTGCGTCTCGATTCGGCGTCCAAAGGCGCGCAGGCGTACCTGGCGCTGGCGGGCGAGATGCTGCGCAGGATGGAGGCGCAGGCGGCGCAGACGCACGCCGCGGCAGGGCACGACGGCGCAGCCACGGAGAAGACACCATGATTCGACCCAAGGGCCTCGGCCGCGGCCTCGACGCGCTGCTGTCGGGAGCCGACGATGCCGGCGCCAGGGAAGCGCTGCAGACGCTCGCTATCGACCGCCTCCGGCCGGGCAAGTACCAGCCGCGCACGCGCATGGACGAAGCGTCGCTCGACGAACTGGCGCAGTCGATCCGCGAGCATGGCGTGATGCAGCCGGTGCTGGTGCGACCCGTCGAAGGCGGCCGCTTCGAGATCCTCGCCGGCGAGCGGCGGTGGCGCGCGGCGCAGCGCGCCGGGCTGAAGGACATTCCGGCGCTGGTGAAACAGGTCCCCGACCAGTCGGCGCTCGCGATTGCGCTGATCGAAAACATTCAGCGCGAGGATCTCAATCCGCTGGAGCAGGCCAACGGCATTCACCGGTTGATCGGTGAGTTCGGCCTCACGCACGAAGCGGCGGCGAAGGCGGTAGGGCGGTCGCGCAGCGCGGTCACCAATCTGTTGCGGCTGCGCGATCTCGCCCATCCGGTGCAGGAGTACGTGATGGGCGGGCAGCTCGACATGGGGCATGCCCGCGCGCTGCTCGGTCTCTCCGCAGCGCAGCAGGTGGCCGCGGCGACGCGTGTCGTCGCGCAGGGACTTTCGGTGCGCGAAACCGAGCGGCTGGTCCACCACCTCGCGCAGCCGGTCCGGCACCGGGCGCGTCGCGGCGCGCGCGCCGCGGATCCCGACGTCGCCCGACTTGCCGAGGAGCTGGCCGAATTGCTGGGGGCGAAGGTGGCGATCGAGCCGAAGAAAAGCGGTTCCGGTCGCCTCGTGATCACCTACGCGAGCCTGGAGCAGCTCGACGGCATCCTCGCCAGGCTGCGCTGACCCGGGAATTCCGGCACGGCGGCCGCCGTGGAAACGTCGGAGTGCAGCGCCCGGCGCGCGCGCCCCGGGCGACGCGGCGCCGGCCAGCCCCCCGCGAAAGCGCGCTACCCGAGCTGCTTCAGCATCGTCTCCGCATCGGAGACTTCGTACTTGCCGGGCGCTTCGACGTTGAGCGTCTTCACGACGCCGTTGTCCACCAGCATCGAGAAACGCTGGCAGCGGACGCCGAGGCCCTTGGCGGTGAGATCGAACTCGAGACCGAGGGCGCGGGTGTACGCGGCGCTGCCGTCGCCCATCATCCGCAGCTTGCCGCCGGTCTTCTGGTCGCGCGCCCACGCGCCCATGACGAAAGCGTCGTTCACCGACATGCAGATGACTTCGGCGACGCCCCTGGCCTTCAGTTTGTCGAGGTTCTGCACGTAGCTCGGCACGTGTTTCGCCGAGCACGTGGGCGTGAACGCGCCCGGCAGGCCGAAGATCACGATCTTGCGGCCGCCGGTGAGGGCGTCGATCTTGAATTCGTTGGGGCCGATCGCGCAGCCGTTGCCCTCGACTTCGATGAATTCGGACAGCGTGCCCGCGGGCAGCGTGTCGCCAACCTTGATCGTCATGCGTACTCCTTGCGTTGGGGGTGTCGGGGCGATGAGCCGCCAAGAATCGCAGTCTTCGGAGCCGAATTCAACCCCTTCGCCATTGCGACGTTCCGCGGCCCGGCGCGCCCGTCGACGGGCCGGGCCGCCGGCCCCGGACCCGGGCGCGACGATGCGCGGCGGGCCGCGCCGGCGCTCCGGAGCGCGGGACGCTTGCCGCGTTTGCGCCGGCGCGGTAGCGTAACCGGTTCGGCGAACAGGGGGAGGACCTATGGCAACGGCAAAGAAGAAGAGCGCCGCCGTCGCGGCGGCGTCGCGGAATACCCGGCTGCTGATAGCGACGCGCAAAGGTCTGTGGATGCTCACCGGCGATGCGACGCGACGCACGTGGAAGCTCGCCGGTCCGCATTTCCTCGGGCACATCGTCCATCACGCGGTGCAGGATCCGCGCGACGGCAGGACGCTGCTCGCCGCCGCCCGCACCGGTCACCTGGGGCCGACGGTCTTCCGTTCGCTCGACCGCGGGCGGACCTGGAAGGAGGCTTCGCAACCGCCGGCGTTCGAGGCGGGGAGCGGGCGCACCGTCGATCACACGTTCTGGCTGGCGCCCGGGCACGCATCCGAACCCGGCGCCTGGTACGCCGGCACGTCGCCGCAGGGCCTTTTTCGCTCGACCGACGCCGGCGTCACCTGGACCGGCGTCGCCGGGTTCAACGCGCATCCTCGCCGCAAGGAGTGGTGCTGGGGCGACCAGGACGGCACGCCGGATGGCGCGAAACTGCATTCGATTCTCGTCGACCCGCGCGACGCCAGGCACCTCTACATCGGCATGTCGGGCGGAGGCATCTTCGAATCGGTCGATGCCGGCGCCGACTGGCGGCCGCTGAATGGCGGGGTGAAGGCCGAATTCCTGCCCGATCCCAACGCGGAGTTCGGACACGACCCGCATTGCGTGCGCCTGCATCCGCTGGCGCCCGACCGGCTCTACCACCAGAACCACTGCGGCATCTATCGGCTCGACCGGCCCGCCGTCCGCTGGACCGACATCGGGGCGGCGATGCCCAAGTCGGTGGGACCGATCGGATTTCCGATGGTGCTGCACCCGCGCGATCCGGATACGCTTTGGGTATTCCCGATGGACGGCACGAGTGTCTGGCCGCGCGTTTCGCCCGGGGGCAAGCCGGCCGCCTACCGGTCGGTGAACGGCGGCCGATCCTGGCAGAGGCAGGCGACCGGGCTTCCCAAAGCTCAGGCGTGGTGGACGGTGAAGCGCCAGGCGATGACCGCCGACAGCGCCGCGACGGTCGGCATCTACTTCGGGACGACCAGCGGGGAGGTTTGGGGAAGCCGCGACGAAGGCCGGACCTGGAAATGCCTCGCGCGGCACCTGCCGCACATCTATTCGATCGAGGTGGCGTAGGTCCATGATCGTTCGCATCCCGGGCCTGCTGCGTTCGTATACGGCGGGTGCCGAAAGCGTTGCCGTGGAACTGGACGAGGCGTCGGCGACGCTGGCCGATGCGCTCGCGATTCTCGACGCGCGCTTTCCGGGGATGCGCTTCCGCATCATCGACGAGCAGGGCGCGATCCGCCCCCACATCAAGCTGTTCGTCGATGGCGTGCTCGCGCGCCGCCCGGCCGACCGCGTGGCTCCCGACGCCGAGCTCATGATCGTCGGGGCGCTTTCCGGCGGCTGAAGGCTTCGGCTGCGCCGCCGATGTGCGGCCGCGGGGCGCGGCGTGTAACGGTATCCGTGGCACCCGCGGGCGCCGGATTCGCGAACCGCCGGCGCCCGTTTGCGCTGCACCCTCCGCGTTGCCGGGCGCGGCAAAGGACGGCTATAATCTCAAGGTTAACTGCCGTCGGAATAGCGCAAGCTGCCGGGATGTGCGCGTCCGTGTGACTCCCCCGCTCAAGACCAAGCCCATCCGCACCGTCCTCAAGTGGCAGATCATTGCGACGGCTACCGTCGCGGTGAGCGCAGGGATCTGGACGGGTGGGCACGGCGCCGTCTCCGCGCTGCTGGGTGGTGCCGTGAACGTGGCGGCCGGCGTGGTCTATGCGTGGCTGCTGGGATTCAGGCTCGGGGCGACGGCGGTGCCCGATGTAGGGTCCTCGCTGGTCGCGATGTTCCGCGCGGAAGCGGGTAAGGTCCTGGTGATCGTCGGCGGGCTGTGGCTCGCACTGTCGACGTACCAGGACATGGTCCCGGCGGCGTTCTTCACGGCGTTCGTGATCACCGTGATCGTGTTCAGCATGGCGATAATCGTTCGCGAGTAGATCGAATCGAATCAGGGGTGGGGCTTGTGGCTGCCGAATCCGAACTGAACCCGACGTCCTATATCCAGCATCACCTGACGTTCCTGACCAAGCCCATCGGCGAGGCAGGCGGCTTCTGGTCGGTGAACTGGGACACGCTGGTTACGACCGGCGTCATCGCGTTTTTCGCCTTCGGCTTTCTCTGGCTCGTCACGCGCAAGGCAACATCCGGCGTGCCGTCGAAGACGCAGGCGTTCGTTGAGATGACCTTCGACTTCGTCAACGAGCAGGTCAAGGGCATCTACCAAGGCGACAACAAGCTGATCGCACCGCTTGCGCTCACCACGTTCGTGCTCGTGCTGTTCCTGAACGCGATGGACTTCCTGCCCGTCGACATCATGTCGAAATTCTACGAGCATGCACTCGGCCAGCATACGTGGCGCGGCGTACCCACCGCCGACGTCAACACGACGTTCGCGTTGGCGCTCTCCGTGTTCGCGCTGATGATCTTCTACAGCATCAAAGTCAAGGGTCTCGGTGGCTGGATCCACGAGCTCTTCTGCTCTCCGTTCGGAGGCAACCCGCTGCTGTGGCCGTTCAATCTGCTGTTCAACGCGGTCGAGTACGTGTCGAAACCGCTGTCCCACTCGCTGCGGCTGTACGGCAACATGTACGCCGGCGAGATCATCTTCATGCTGCTCGGCCTCTGGGCGGCCACCGGCCTGGTCGGCGCCGTGTTCGGGGCCGTGCTGAATCTCGGCTGGTCGATCTTCCACATCCTGATCGTCGTGTTACAGGCGTACATCTTCATGATGCTGACCATCGTGTACATCGCGATGGCGCACGAGCACCACTGATCCACCCGCTTCGCTCTACCGTCCAACCCCGTCTAGAAAGGAAATAGAATGGACCCGAAATTGCAACTGCTGGCGATGATCCAGGCCTACACGGGCGTTGGGATCGGTCTCATCATCGGCCTGGGCGCGCTCGGCGCGTGCGTCGGCGTCGGCATCATGTGCTCGCGCTTCCTCGAGGGTGCGGCGCGCCAGCCGGAACTGATGCCGCAGCTGCAGGCGAAGGTGTTCCTGCTGCTGGGCCTGATCGACGCATCGTTCATCATCGGCGTTGGCCTCGCGATGCTGTTCGCGTTCGGCAATCCGCTGCTCGCTGTCGTCCGCTAGGGGTCCCGCGCAACCCGTGACAACCGGAGGGCCGCCATGAACATCAACCTAACGCTGCTGATGCAGGCCGCGGCCTTCGCCGCGTTCATCTGGTTCACGGCGAAATTCGTGTGGCCGCCGCTGATGCGCGCCATCGACACCCGGCAGAAGCAGATTGCGGACGGTCTCGCCGCGGGCGAGCAGGGACGGCAGAGCCTCGCCAGCAACGAGAAGCGGATCGCGGACATGATGTCGGAAGCCAAGGGGCGGAGCGCCGACATCATCGCGCAGGGCGAGAAGCTCAAGACCGAGACCATCGAGGCGGCGAAAACCCAGGCCAAGGTGGAAGCCGACCGCATTCTCGCCGGCGCCAAGGCCGAAATCGAGCAGGAGATCATGCGGGCGAAGGAAGCGCTTCGGAACCAGGTCGCCGATCTCGCCGTCGCGGGCGCGTCGAAGATCCTGAAGCGCGAAGTCGACGCCAAGGCGCACGCCGACCTCCTCGCGGCGATCCGGCAGCAACTCTGACGGACGTGCGATGGCCGAACTGACAACAATCGCCCGACCCTACGCCGAAGCGGCGTTCCGGATCGCGCGCGATGCCAGCGCCCTGCCGGTCTGGTCGGAGACGTTGCGCTTCCTCTGCGACGTCGCCGCCGATCCACAGATGGCGGCGGCGCTCGACAATCCCAAGCTCACCGCAGCCGACAAGGCGGCGTTGCTGCTCGCCGTCGGCGGCGAGCGCCTCGATGCCACCGGCCGCAATTTCGTCCGCGTGCTGGTCGAGGCCGATCGGGTTGCGGTGCTGCCGCAGATCCGGGAGCTGTTCGAGGCGCTGAAGAACGACACCGACGGCGTGGCCAAAGCGCGGATCGACAGCGCGTTCCCGCTTTCCGACGCACAGACGGCGGAGCTCACGGCGGCATTGGAGAAACGGTTCGGCAGAAAGATCGAGGCGACGGTCAACGTCGATCCGGCGCTCGGAGGCGGCGCGCGGATCACCGTTGGCGACACGGTGATCGACGGCACCATCGAGGCGCAGCTTGCGACGATGGCCACCCAGTTACGGGCCTAATTTCGAAACTATCGCAGGCCGGTGGCGGCGGGGCCGGCGCGACGCGAGGAAACCATGCAGCTGAATCCTTCTGAAATCAGCGAACTGATCAAGAGCAAGATCCAGAACCTGGACACCGGCGCGACGGTGCGCACGCAGGGGACGGTCGTCTCCATCTCCGACGGCATCGCCCGCGTTCACGGGCTCTCCGACGCGATGGCGGGCGAGATGCTCGAGTTTCCGGGCAACACGTTCGGCCTCGCCCTGAACCTCGAGCGCGATTCGGTCGGCGTCGTGATACTCGGCGCGTACGAGCACATTTCCGAAGGCGAAACGGTGAAGTGCACGGGGCGCATCCTGTCGGTGCCGGTCGGCCCGGAGCTGATCGGGCGCGTCGTCAATTCCCTCGGCCAGCCCATCGACGGCAAAGGACCGGTCACGGCCAAGGAGACGGACGTCATCGAGAAGATCGCACCCGGTGTGATCTGGCGCGAAGGCGTATCGCAGCCGGTGCAGACGGGCTTGAAGGCGATCGACGCGATGGTGCCAATCGGCCGCGGCCAGCGCGAGCTCATCATCGGCGACCGCCAGACGGGCAAGACCGCCGTGGCGGTCGACACGATCATCAACCAGAAGGGCAAGGACCTGTTTTGCGTCTACGTTGCGATCGGCCAGAAGGCTTCGACGGTCAAGAACGTCATTCGGAAGCTCGAAGAAACCGGCGCGATGGCTTACACAATCGTCGTTGCCGCGACGGCCTCGGAGTCGGCGGCGATGCAGTACATTGCGCCGTACTCAGGATGCACGATGGGCGAATACTTCCGCGACCGCGGCCAGGACGCGCTGATAATCTACGACGACCTGACCAAGCAGGCATGGGCGTACCGGCAGATTTCGCTGCTGCTGCGCCGCCCGCCGGGCCGCGAAGCCTATCCGGGTGATGTGTTCTACCTGCACTCGCGACTGCTCGAGCGCGCTGCGCGCGTCTCTGCGGAGTACGTCGAGAAGTTCACCAAGGGTGCCGTCAAGGGCAAGACCGGCTCGCTGACGGCGCTGCCCATCATCGAGACGCAGGCGGGCGACGTGACGGCGTTCGTGCCGACCAACGTGATCTCGATCACCGACGGCCAGATCTTCCTCGAAACCGATCTCTTCAACGCCGGCATCCGCCCGGCGATGAACGCAGGGATATCGGTGTCGCGGGTTGGCGGCAAAGCGCAGACCAAGATCATCAAGAAGCTGGGGGGCGGCGTGCGGCTCTCGCTCGCGCAGTACCGCGAGCTCGCGGCGTTCGCGCAGTTCGCGTCCGATCTCGACGAAGCGACGCGGAAGCAACTGGACCGCGGTCGTCTAGTCACCGAGCTGATGAAGCAGCCCCAGTTCCAGCCGCTGCAGGTCAACGAGATGGCCGTGACGTTGTTCGCGGTCGATAAGGGCTACTACGACGACGTCCCGGTCGAGAAGGCGCTGGCGTTCGAGGCGGCGCTGCGCGCGTACCTTAAGAGCAAGTACGCGGCGCTGATGGCGAACATCGAAAAGACCAAGGATCTTTCGGCCGATGACGAGAAGGCACTCACTGCGGCAGTCGAGGACTTCAAGAAGAACGGCGCGTACTGACGTCTTCGAGCTGCCGCGCCGGCTGTGCGGCGACCCGCGACAAGGACACGAGATGGCAGGCTCCAGAGAAATTCGAAACAAGATCAAGAGCGTGCAAAGCACGCGCAAGATCACGAAGGCGATGGAGATGGTCGCGGCCTCGAAGATGAAAAAGGTCCAGGACCGGATGCGCGCGTCGCGACCGTATGTCGAGCGCGCGCTGCAGATCGCGATGCACATCGCCAAGGCTAACACCGAGTACAAGCATCCGTTCCTCGCGAAACGCGAGACCGTGAAGCGCGTGGGCGCGATCGTCGTCACCACCGACAAGGGCCTGTGTGGCGGCCTCAACACCAACATCCTCCGGCTGGTGCTGAGCGCGCACAAGGCGTGGCGAGGCAAAGGGCTGGAGGTCGACTACTGCGCGATAGGCGGCAGAGGTTTGGGCTTCCTCCAGCGCCTGGGCGCCAACGTGGTGGCGCAGGCGGTGCAGCTCGGAGACCGCCCGCATATCGAGACGCTGGTCGGGCCGGTGAAGGTCTTGCTCGACAAGTACTTGGACGGCACGCTGGACGAAGTGCACGTATTCTTCACAACCTTCATCAACACGATGAAGCAGGAAGGCCGGCACGGGCACATGCTGCCGATCCCCGAGGAATTCCGTTCGCCGGGCACCGGCGAGGTGCGCAAGGCGGACGCGGCGGCAGGTTCGTGGGACTACATCTATGAGCCCGACGCGAAAGCGCTGCTCGACGGCATGCTGCGCCGTTACGTCGAGGCGGTCATCTACCAGATGGTCAACGAGAACATGGCCTCGGAGCAATCGGCGCGGATGGTCGCGATGCGTGCGGCGTCCGACAACGCCGGGACGATCATCGAAGAATTGCAGCTCATCCACAACAAGACCCGCCAGGCGGCAATCACGAAGGAACTGTCCGAGATCGTTGGCGGGGCGGCGGCGGTCTAGCAAACCGGCACGACACGAATTGAAGCAACGAAACCTGGGGATGCGAACATGAGTCAAGGAACCATCGTTCAGTGCATCGGCGCGGTCGTTGACGTGGAGTTCTCGCGCAACGAGTTGCCGAAGATCTACGACGCCCTCAAGATGGATGAGATCGGGCTGACGCTCGAGGTGCAGCAGCAGCTGGGCGACGGCGTCGTGCGCACCATCGCGCTCGGCAGCTCCGACGGCCTGCGCCGCGGGATGATCGTCGTCAACACGGGAAATCCGATCACGGTCCCGGTCGGCGGCAAGACGCTGGGCCGCATCATGGACGTGCTGGGTCGGCCGATCGACGAACGGGGCGCGGTCGACGCGGAGAAGCAGATGTCGATCCACCGCGATGCACCGGTGTTCGAGGAGCTCTCGCCGTCGCAGGAGCTGCTGGAGACGGGGATCAAGGTGATCGACCTCTGCTGTCCGTTCGCCAAGGGCGGCAAGATCGGCCTGTTCGGCGGCGCGGGCGTGGGCAAGACCGTCACGATGATGGAGCTCATCAACAACATCGCGACCGCCCACGCGGGGCTGTCCGTTTTCGCCGGGGTCGGCGAGCGCACGCGCGAGGGCAACGACTTCTACCACGAGATGATCGAAGCCGGGGTTGTCAACAAGGACGATCTCGGCAAATCCAAGGTGGCCATGGTCTACGGCCAGATGAACGAGCCGCCGGGCAACCGTCTGCGCGTCGCGCTGACCGGCCTCACCATCGCCGAGAACTTCCGCGACGAAGGCCGCGATGTGCTGCTGTTCATCGACAACATCTACCGCTTCACGCTTGCCGGCACCGAGTGCTCGGCGCTGCTCGGCCGGATGCCCTCCGCGGTGGGCTACCAGCCGACGCTCGCCGAAGAAATGGGCAAGCTGCAGGAACGGATCACGTCGACCAAGACCGGCTCCATCACCTCGGTCCAGGCCATCTACGTGCCCGCCGATGACCTGACCGACCCGTCGCCGGCGACGACGTTCGGCCACCTCGACGCGACCGTCGTGCTGTCGCGCGACATCGCCTCGCTCGGCATCTACCCTTCGGTCGATCCGCTCGACTCGACGTCGCGCCAGATCGACCCGCTGGTGATCGGCGAGGAGCACTACAACACGACGCGCGCCGCGCCCTTCTTCAACTTCTTGCCCATATGCCCGGAAGACCAGGGGCTATATTGCAAAACCGATTCAATTATGGCGCGAGACTCGGTAGTTCCCTGATGCCGAATTCACGGCGCAGTACGGTGCGCGCGGCGTAGAAACCCGCCATGCCGTGCACTCCGCCGCCCGGTGGAGTCGCCGACGAGCACAGGTAGACCTTGGGGATCGGCGTGGACCACGGGTTCAGTCGCGGCGTCGGCCCGGCCAGGGCGTGCAGCAGGGTGTTGCCGCCGACGCCGATGTCGCCGCCGAAGAGATTGGCGTTGTGGTCGGCCAACCGCGATGCGGGCACCGAACGCGCCGCGACCACGATGTCGCGAAAACCGGGAGCGAAGCGCTCGAAAACCTGTATCACCGTTTCGGTCTGGTCGAGGGTCGAACCCTGCGGCACGTGTGCGTAGGTCCACAGCGGTCTGCGCCCCTGCGCGTCGACGCGACCCGGGTCGGCCAGGTGGGGCAGGGCGGCGAACACCATCGGCCACTTGGCGTGCCTGCCCGCGGCGATCTCCCGTTCGGCGTGTGCCATGTCCTCCCGGCTCCCACCCATGTGCAGCGTGGGAGCGTCACCGGCCCGCGGATCCTTCCACGGGATCTCATCGGAGAGCACGAAATCCACCTTGGCCACGCCCGGGCCGAAGCGGTAGCGCTGCAACGACTTTGCGTACCGGGCGGGGACCTGATCGCGGTAGATGCTCAGTAGCGCAGTCGGGGCCGTATCGAAAAGC
>CAVZYI010000011.1:0-255486 GCA_963779445.1 uncultured beta proteobacterium | reverse complement strand
GTCGGCCGCAAGATCGGCATGACGCGAATATTCGCCGACGACGGCAGCGCCGTTCCGGTAACGGTGCTCGACGTGGCCAACAACCGCGTCACGCAGATCAAGACTCCCGAAATCGACGGCTATTCCGCCGTCCAGGTCGCATTCGGAAAGCGCCGCGCCTCGCGCGTCACCAAGCCGCAGGCCGGCCACCTCGCCAAGGCGGGTGTGGAAGCCGGAGAGCTTCTGCGCGAGTTTCCGGTCGCCCCGGACCAGCTCGCCGCGCTGAAGCTCGGTGGCGTCATCGGCGTCGACACCTTCAAGGTCGGTGAACTGGTCGACGTCACCGGGACGACCAAGGGGCGCGGCTTCTCGGGCGTGATTCGCCGGCATCACTTCAGCTCGAACCGCGCGTCGCACGGAAACTCGCGTTCGCACAACACGCCCGGTTCGATCGGCATGGCACAGGACCCCGGCCGCGTCTTCCCGGGCAAGCGCATGGCCGGCCAGCACGGCAACGTAACCCGCACGACGCAGACGCTCAAGGTCGTCCGCGTCGACGCCGAACGCGGACTGCTGCTGGTCAAGGGTTGCGTGCCCGGCGCCGACGGCGGCCACATCATCGTCCGGCCGTCGGTGAAGACGCCCGCGAAGAAGGGGGCCTGAACATGGATCTGAAGCTGATCAATGCCAAGGGCCAGCCGGCCGCGACCGTCGCGGGATCCGATGCCCTGTTCGCGCGCGCCTACAACGAGCCGCTGATCCACCAGCTTGTCACCGCGTTCCAGGCGAATGCGCGCAGCGGAAATCGCGCGCAGAAGGGCCGCGCCGACATCAACAAGTCGCACAAGAAGCCGTGGGCGCAGAAGGGCACGGGCCGCGCCCGCGCGGGCCAGGCGAACAGCCCGCTGTGGCGCGGCGGCGGCAAGATCTTCCCGAGCTCGCCCGACGAGAATTTCTCGCAGAAGCTCAACCGCAAGATGTATCGCGCCGGCATCGCGTCGATACTTTCGCAGCTGGTCCGGGAAGGCCGGCTTGCCGTCATCGACGAGCTTGCGGTCGAGGCGCCGAAGACGAAGCTGTTCGTGGAGAAGATGAAGGCGCTGGGCCTCGAGGGCACCGTGCTGGTCGTCACCGATCAACTCGACGACAACGTGTTCCTGTCGTCGCGCAATCTGCCCGACGTTCTGGTGCTCGAAACGCGCGAAATCGATCCGGTCAGCCTGGTGCGGTTCAACAACGTGCTGCTGACGCGCGGCGCGCTGACGCAATTCGAGGAGATGCTCGGATGAATATCGCCAGGCAATTCAATTCGGAGCGCCTCGCGCTGGTGCTGCTGGCGCCGGTCGTGTCCGAGAAGGGCACGTACATCGCCGACCGCCATTCGCAGGTGATCTTCAAGGTCCTGCAGGACGCAACTAAGCCCGAGGTCAAGGCCGCCGTGGAGGCGATGTTCAAGGTCGAGGTCGCGAGCGTCCAGATCGCCAACGTGGGCGGCAAGGTCAAGCGCTTCGGTCGCTTCACCGGCCGCCGCCGGTCGTGGAAGAAGGCATACGTGTGCCTGAAGCCGGGCCAGGAAATCAATTTCGCGTCGGAGAAATGACATGCCCCTGCAAAAGGTAAAACCGACGTCGCCGGGCCGCCGTGCCCTGGTCAAGGTCGTGCATCCGGGCCTGCACAAGGGTCGCCCCGTCGACGCGCTGACCGAAAGCCAGAAGCGCGGCTCGGGCCGCAACAACAACGGTCACATCACGATGCGGCACAAGGGCGGCGGGCACAAGCAGCACTATCGCCTGGTCGATTTCAAGCGCAGCAAGGACGGCGTCGCGGGCAAGGTCGAGCGCCTGGAGTACGACCCGAATCGCAGCGCGCACCTGGCGCTGCTGCTCTACGTCGACGGCGAGCGCCGCTACGTCATTGCGCCTCGCGGCGTGTCGGTCGGCACGGTGCTGCTGTCGGGTCCGGAGGCACCGATCAAGCCGGGCAACTGCCTGCCGCTGCGCAACATCCCGGTGGGCACGACCGTGCATTGCATCGAAATGCTGCCCGGGAAGGGCGCGCAGATCGCGCGTTCGGCCGGTGCCGGCGTCCAGTTGCTCGCCCGCGAGGGCGAGTACGCGCAGCTGCGCCTGCGGTCGGGCGAGATTCGCAAGGTGCACGTCAATTGCAGGGCGACGATCGGCGAAGTCGGCAACGAGGAGCACAGCCTGCGTTCGATCGGCAAGGCGGGGGCGAATCGCTGGCGCGGAATCCGGCCGACGGTGCGCGGCATCTGCATGAATCCGGTCGATCATCCGCACGGCGGCCGTTCCAACGGCGGCGGCCATCCGGTGTCGCCGTGGGGTACGCCGACCAAGGGCTACAAGACGCGCAAGAACAAGCGCACCGATTCGATGATCGTGCGCCGCCGGCACGCGACGAAGGGGTAACCAGAGATGGCACGTTCGATCAAGAAAGGTCCGTTCATCGACGATCACCTGCTGTCCAAGGTGGATGCCGCGCGCGCGACCAACGACAAGAAGCCGATCAAGACCTGGTCGCGGCGATCGACCATCACGCCCGAATTCGTCGGGCTGACGATCGCCGTCCACAACGGCAAACAGCACATTCCCGTCTATGTGTCCGAGAACATGGTCGGGCACAAGCTCGGCGAATTCGCGCTGACGCGCACCTTCAAGGGCCACTCGTCCGACAAGAAGGTTGCGGCTCCGGCGCCGAAGAAGTAGGGAGATCGTGATGGAAACCAAGGCAATCCTGCGCGGCGTGAGGCTGTCGGCCCAGAAGGGCCGGCTCGTCGCCGACCAGATTCGCGGCCTGCCCGTCGACCGTGCCCTCAACATACTGGCGTTCAGCCCCAAGAAGGGCGCCGTGATCATCAAGAAGGTGCTCCTGTCGGCGATCGCCAATGCCGAGCACAACGACGGCGCCGATGTCGACGAGCTCCGCGTCAAGACCATCTGCATCGACAAGGCGGAGAGCCTGCGCCGCTTCACTGCGCGCGCCAAGGGGCGTGGCAACGTCATCCTGAAGCAGACCTGCCATATCCACGTCGTCGTCGGCGACGGAAAATAAGGGAACCTCATGGGACAGAAAATTCACCCGACCGGCTTCCGCCTCGCGGTCACGCGAAACTGGACGTCGAAGTGGTTCGCGAACAGCAAGAATTTCGCGCCGACATTGATGGAGGACATCAAGGTTCGCGAATACCTGAAGAAGAAGCTCGGGCACGCTTCGGTGGGCAAGGTCACGATCGAGCGCCCGGCGAAAAACGCGCGGATCACGATTCACAGCGCGCGCCCCGGCGTCGTCATCGGCAAGAAGGGCGAGGACATCGAGACGCTGCGCGCCGATCTTCGCAAGATGATGGGCGGCGAAGTCGGCCTCAACATCGAGGAGATCCGCAAGCCCGAGATCGACGCCCAGCTGATATCCGATTCGATCGGCCAGCAGCTGGAAAAGCGGATCATGTTTCGCCGCGCGATGAAGCGCGCGATGCAGAACGCGATGCGGCTCGGTGCGCAGGGAATCAAGATCATGTGCGCCGGCCGGTTGAACGGAATCGAAATTGCGCGGACGGAGTGGTATCGCGAAGGGCGCGTGCCGCTCCACACGCTGCGCGCCGACATCGACTACGGCTTCTCGGAGGCCAGGACGACGTACGGCGTGATAGGCATCAAGGTATGGGTGTTCAAGGGCGAGGTGCTGGCGCACAACGCCGAGCCGGCGGCAGCGCCGGCGCCGACCCCCGAAGCGCCGAAGCGTCCGCGTCGAGCAGGAGCGAAGAATGCTGCAGCCAGCTAGAAGGAAGTACCGCAAGGAGCAGAAGGGCCGCAACAAGGGCGTCGCGACCGTCGGCAACAAGGTCAGCTTCGGCGAGTACGGTCTCAAGGCGACCGGCCGCGGCCGGCTGACGGCGCGCCAGATCGAGGCCGCGCGCCGTGCCATGACCCGGCACATCAAGCGCGGCGGCCGCGTGTGGATCCGTATTTTCCCCGACAAGCCGGTGTCGCAGAAGCCGGCCGAAGTCCGGATGGGCAACGGCAAGGGCAACCCCGAGTACTACGTCGCCGAGATCCAGCCTGGCAAGGTCCTCTACGAGATGGACGGCGTCGAAGAGGTCGTGGCTCGCGAGGCGTTCGCGCTCGCCGCGGCCAAGCTGCCGATCCGGACGACGTTCGTGCATCGCCTGGTCGGCGGCTGAAGGAGGCAGAGATGAAGGTCACGGAAACCAGGAAGACGCTCGCCACGAAATCGCTGGCGGAGCTCAAGACCGAGCTCGACGCGCTGCTGAAGGAGCAGTTCGGCCTGCGGATGCAGAAGGCGACGCAGCAGCTACAGAACAGCGAAAAGCTCAAGCACGTTCGGCGGAGCATCGCGCGGGCGCGGACGATCATGCACCAGAAGGCGGGCCAGGCGTGAGCGTGCCCATTGCGGCAAGCCGGCTGCCGGTGCGGCACCGGGCGGCGTGCGCGCAGCGCGGCGCGATCGCCCCGGCAGGGAGCCGATCGGGGCAGACATTGCAGACGAGACATAGAGGCGAGGCATGACGACCGAGCAAACCCAAGCCGGGGCGCCGCAGGCGCAGGGCCCGGTGGCGAAGAAGACGATCATCCAGACGCTGAGCGGCCGGGTGGTGGGCGACAAGATGAACAAGACCGTGACGGTTCTCGTCGAACGGCGGGTCAAGCATCCCCTGTACGGCAAGGTCATGACGCGGACGCGCAAGTACCACGCGCACGACGAGAACAACGAATACAAGGAAGGCGACCTGGTCGAGATCGAGGCCTGCCGCAAGCTGGCCAAGACCAAGGCGTACCGGGTGACGCGCCTCATCGAAAAGGCCAAGGTGATTTGACCGGCGCGTCCACGGCAGGGCTTGCGAACTGCCTGAAATACTGTCATAATTTTCGTTTCGCCTGCCGCGGTTTGACGCCCGCTTTCGGGACCAACCGCGGTCTATCCCCGAACGGGGTCCAAAACTGGCCGTGGCGTTGGTGCCGCGACCGCAGCCGCAATCGAGACGCGGCGGCGGCGCGTTCCGCGGATTAAGTTGGAGAAGCCGCAATGATCCAGATGCAGTCGATGCTGGAGGTCGCCGACAACACCGGCGCCCGCCGTGTCATGTGTATCAAGGTGCTTGGAGGCTCCAAGCGCCGCTACGCCCATATCGGCGACGTCATCAAGGTCAGCATCAAGGATGCCGCCCCGAGAGGTCGTGTCAAGAAAGGCGAGATCTACAACGCGGTCGTGGTGCGCACGCGCCATGGCGTCCGCCGTGACGACGGCGCCAAGGTGTGCTTCGACACCAACGCGGCCGTCCTGCTCACACCCAAGCTCGAGCCCATCGGCACCCGCATTTTCGGGCCGGTGACGCGCGAGCTGCGCACCGAGCGTTTCATGAAGATCGTCTCGCTGGCGCCGGAAGTGCTGTAGGAGAAAGCGATGCGCAAGATCAAGAAAGGCGACAACGTCGTCGTGATCGCGGGGCGCGACAAGGGCAAGCGCGGCGAAGTCACGCGCGTGCTTGCCGAGCATGTCCTCGTCGCCGGGATCAACCAGGTGAAGAAGCATCAGCGGCCCAACCCGATGAAGGGCGAGCAGGGCGGGATCGTCAGCAAGGAGATGCCGCTGCACGCCTCGAACGTCGCGGTGTGGAACCCGGTCACGAAGAAGGCGGACAGGGTCGGCATCCGCGTGCTCGAGGATGGCCGCAAGGTCCGCTTCTACAAGTCCAACGGCGAGCTGATCGGCGCCTGATGACAACGGCTCGACGGAGAAATCGATGGCCCGCCTGAAGGAAATCTACAACAAGGAAGTCGTTCCCGCGCTGGTGAAGCAGTTCGGGTACAAGTCCGTCATGGAAGTACCGCGGATCAAGAAGATCGTCCTCAACATGGGCGTCGGCGAGGCGATCGGCGACAAGAAGCTCCTCGAGAACGCCGCCGGCGACATGCAGAAGGTCTCCGGTCAGAAGCCCGTGATCACGAAGGCGAAGAAGGCGATCGCCGGCTTCAAGATCCGCGAAGGCTACCCGATCGGCTGCATGGTGACGCTGCGCCAGTCCCGGATGTACGAGTTCCTTGACCGCCTGATCTCGGTCGCGCTGCCGCGGGTGCGCGACTTCCGGGGCGTGTCGGGCCGCTCGTTCGACGGCCGGGGAAACTTCAACATGGGCGTCAAGGAACAGATCATTTTCTCGGAAATCGAGTACGACAAGATCGATGCTCTGCGGGGAATGAACATCACGATCACGACGACCGCAAAGACCGACGCCGAGGCAAAGGCGCTGCTCGCCGCGTTCCGTTTTCCGTTCAAGAACTGAGGCCGAAATGGCGAAACTGTCCCTGATCAACCGCGAAGAGAAGCGCCGCGACACGGTTAAGAAGTACGCCAAGAAGCGTGCGGCCCTCAACTCCATCATCAACAACACGAAGGTTTCGGACGAGGATCGCTACGCGGCGCGCCTGAAACTGCAGCAGCTGCCGCGCAATGCGAGCCCTACGCGCCTGCGCAACCGTTGCGCGATCACCGGCCGCCCGCGCGGCTTCTTCCGCAAGTTCGGCCTCGGCCGCAACAAGCTGCGGGAGTTCGCCATGCGTGGCGAGGTGCCGGGCATCGTCAAGGCAAGCTGGTAAATGAACCCCATGCAGGTGAGGTGAAGCATGAGCATGACTGACCCGATCGCCGACATGTTGACGCGCATCCGCAACGCGCAGATGGTCGAACAGACCGTCGTCGCGATGCCGTCGTCAAAGGTCAAGCTGGCCATCGCGAAGGTATTGAAGGACGAGGGCTACATCGACGGGTTCAAGGTCTCGGCCGAAACCGTCAAGCCGGTCCTCGAAATCGCCCTCAAGTACTACGCCGGCCGGCCCGTGATCGAGAAGATCGAGCGTGTTTCGAAGCCCGGGCTGCGCATCTACCGGAGCAAGGACGACATCCCGCGCGTGATGAACGGGCTGGGCATTGCCATCGTTTCCACGTCGCGCGGCGTGATGACCGACCGCAAGGCGCGCGCCACCGGGGTCGGCGGCGAAGTGCTCTGCATCGTCGCCTGACCCGGAACCAAGGACCGAATTCATGTCGCGAATTGGCAATCACCCGATACCGCTGCCGGCCAAGGTCGAGGTGACGCTCGCCCCCGGCACGATCACCGTCAAGGGACCCCTGGGCTCGCTGACCCGCAATTTCGGCAGCAGCGTGTCCATCGAAAGGAACGGCGACACGCTCGTCTGCAAGGCGGCCAACGAGGACGCCAAGCCGATGCACGGCACGCTGCGCGCGCTGGTGGCCAACATGGTCAAGGGTGTCACCGACGGCTTCCAGAAGAAGCTGACGCTGGTGGGCGTGGGCTTCCGCGCGCAGGCCGCCGGCGACAAGGTCAACCTGTCGCTGGGCTTCTCGCACCCAGTCGTGCATTCGATGCCGAAGGGCGTGAAGGTCGAGACGCCGGTGCAGACCGAGATCCTGGTCAAGGGAATCGACAAGCAGCAGGTCGGACAGGTCGCCGCCGAAATCCGCGCGTATCGCCCGCCGGAGCCGTACAAGGGCAAGGGCGTTCGCTACGCCGATGAACGCGTCGTGATCAAGGAAACGAAGAAGAAGTAAGGCCGGTCCGGACGACGTTTGCACGACACACAGAGGCTACCGATGAACAAGAAGGAAGCTCGAGTCCGCCGCGCCCGCAAAACCCGGGCGCGCATTGCCGAGCAGCGCGCGACGAGGCTGGTGGTGAGCCGCTCGAACTGTCATATCTACGCGCAGATACTCGCGCCGACCGCCGACAAGGTGCTGGCCAGCGCGTCGACGCTCGAGGCGGACCTGCGCAAGGAAATCAAGAACGGCGGCAACAAGGCGGCCGCCGCGATCGTCGGCAAGCGGATCGCCGACCGGGCGAAGGCGCTCGGCATCGAGACGGTCGCCTTCGACCGCTCCGGCTACCGATACCACGGCCGAGTGCAGGTGCTGGCCGATGCGGCCCGCGAAAACGGCCTGAAGTTCTGACGCGGCACGGCAAAGAAAAGGTCCCGACATGGCACGAATGCAGCAGCGGCAGCACCAGCAGGACGAGCGCGGCGACGGTCTGAAGGAGAAGATGATCGCCATCAACCGCGTCACCAAGGTGGTGAAGGGCGGCCGGATTCTCGCGTTCGCCGCGCTGACCGTGGTCGGCGACGGCAACGGCCGCGTCGGGATGGGCAAGGGCAAGGCGAAGGAAGTCCCGGTCGCCGTACAGAAGGCGATGGAAGAGGCGCGCCGCCGCATGGTGAAGGTCAACCTGAAGAGCGGCACGGTGCACCACGCCGTCGAGGGCCGGCATGGCGCGACGAAGGTCTTCATGCAGCCGGCGGCGGAAGGCACCGGCGTCATCGCCGGCGGGCCCATGCGCGCGGTGTTCGAAGTGGTCGGCGTCACCAACGTGCTCGCCAAGTGCCACGGTTCGACCAACCCCTACAACCTGGTACGCGCGACGCTGAACGCGCTCCAGAACCTGAATTCACCGGCCGAGATTGCCGCCAAGCGCGCGATGACGGTCGAGCAGTTGATGGAGGCCTGACCATGACCGCCACGAAGACGGTGCGCCTGACGCTGGTCAAGAGCATCGCCAGCACCAAGCAGGATCACCGCGACACGGTGCGCGGGCTCGGCCTCAAGTGGACGAACCACTCGGTCGATGTCATCGACACGCCGTCGACGCGCGGCATGATCAACAAGGTCGGCTACCTGCTGAAGGTTGCCGAGCCGAAGGCATAACAGGTGGCAGACATGCGATTGAACACCATCAAGCCCGCAGCGGGTTCGACCAAGGCGAAGCGTCGCGTCGGGCGCGGGATCGGCTCGGGACTGGGCAAGACGGCGGGCCGCGGCCACAAGGGCCAGAAATCGCGTTCCGGCGGTTTCCACAAGGTCGGCTTCGAGGGCGGCCAGATGCCGTTGCAGCGCCGGCTGCCGAAGCGCGGCTTCATCTCCACGACCCGGTATGACACCGCGGAAGTGCGACTGTCGGATCTGGCCAGGCTGCCGGTCGCCGACGTCGACCTGCTCGCGCTGCGCGCCGCCGGACTCGTTCCGGCGCGCGCCAAGGCAGCCAAGGTCATCAAGGCCGGGGAATTGACGAAGGCGGTGAAGCTCTCGGGCATTGCCGTCACCAAGGGCGCCAAGGCGGCCATCGAAGCCGCCGGCGGCAGCGTCGCGTAAGCGGCGCATCGAAGACAGGAACGAAGCGTTGGCCATCAACAACCCCGCCCTCAAGACCGGATCCCGGTACGCCGACCTCAAGCGGCGGCTCTGGTTCCTGCTGGGCGCCCTCGTTGTCTACCGGATCGGGACGCACATCCCGGTGCCGGGCATCAACGCGGCCATTCTCGACGAGCTGTTCCGCTCGCAGCAGGGCGGCATACTCGGCCTGTTCAACGTGTTCTCCGGTGGCGCGCTGCAGCGATTCTCCATCCTGGCGCTGGGGATCATGCCGTACATCTCGGCGTCGATCATCATGCAGCTCTGCACGGTGGTCGTGCCGTCGCTGGAACTGCTGAAGAAGGAAGGCGAAGCCGGCCGCCGCAAGATCACCCAGTACACGCGGTACGCCACGCTGGGACTCGCGTTCTTCCAGGCCCTGGGCATCTCGATCGCGCTTGAAGCGCAACCGGGACTCGTGCTCGCGCCCGGCCTGGCGTTCCGCCTGGTCACGGCACTGACGCTGGTCACCGGCACGATGTTCCTGATGTGGCTGGGCGAGCAGATCACCGAGCGCGGTCTCGGAAACGGCATTTCGCTCATCATCTTCGCTGGGATCGCCGCGGGACTGCCCAATGCGATCGGGCTGACGCTCGAGCAGACGCGCACCGGCGCGTATTCGATTCCCCTGGTCCTCGGCATCGCCGCGCTGGTGGTCGTCGTCACCGCGTTCGTGGTCTTCGTCGAACGCGCGCTGCGCAAGATCCTGGTCAACTACGCAAAGCGACAGGTGGGCAACAAGGTGTATCAGGGGCAGAGTTCCCATCTGCCGCTCAAGCTCAACATGGCCGGCGTGATCCCCCCGATCTTCGCTTCGTCGATCATCCTGTTCCCCGCCACGCTCGCGTCGTGGTTCGGGCAGGGCGAAGGCACGATCTGGCTGCGCGACCTCGCCGGCGCCCTTTCGCCGGGGCAGCCGGTGCACGAAATCCTCTACGCCAGCGCGATCATCTTCTTCTGCTTCTTCTACACCGCGCTGCAGTACAACCCGAAGGAAACGGCCGAGAACCTGAAGAAGAGCGGCGCGTTCATCCCCGGTTACCGTCCGGGCGACCAGACGGCGAAATACATCGAACGGATCACGCTTCGCCTGACGCTGCTGGGCTCGCTGTACCTGGTGGTCGTGTGCTTCGTTCCGAATTTCCTGATCGCATGGAAGAACGTGCCGTTCTATTTCGGCGGGACTTCGCTGCTGATCATCGTGGTCGTGACCATGGACTTCATGACGCAGGTTCAGGCCTACCTGATGTCGCAGCAATACGAAAGCCTGCTGAAGAAGGCCAATTTCAAGGGTGGCCTGCCCACGCGTTGATGGCAAAGGAAGACACGATACAGATGCAGGGAGAGATCCTCGAAACGTTGCCCAACGCGACGTTCCGGGTGAAGCTGGAGAACGGCCACGTGGTGCTGGGCCATATCTCCGGAAAGATGCGGATGCACTACATAAAGATCCTGCCCGGCGACAAGGTGACGGTTGACCTCACGCCGTACGACCTGACCCGGGCCCGGATCATTTTCCGCGCGAAATGATGCAGGTGACAGTTATCAGCAGTCAGTTGCGGCAGGGAACTGCCGGCTGAACACCTATAGAGGCGTGAAATGAAAGTACTGGCTTCGGTCAAGAAAATCTGCCGCAACTGCAAGATCATCCGGCGTAACGGTGTCGTGCGCGTCATTTGCACGGATCCGCGCCACAAGCAGCGGCAAGGCTGACCGCTCGAAACCGACTGGGTAGACGATAGGTAACCGCTATGGCCCGTATTGCAGGCGTCAACATCCCGAACCACCAGCACGCAGAGATCGCACTGACGGCGATCTACGGCATCGGCCGTCCGCGCGCCCAGGCGATTTGCGCCGCGGCGGGCATCAAGGGCTCGATGAAGGTCAAGGACCTCTCCGATGCGGACATGGACAAGCTGCGCGAGCAGGTCCAGAAGTTCACCGTCGAGGGCGACCTGCGCCGCGAGGTGACGATGAGCATCAAGCGGCTGATGGACCTAGGCTGCTATCGCGGCGTCCGCCACCGCCGCGGGCTGCCGGTGCGCGGCCAGCGCACGCGCACGAATGCGCGCACGCGCAAGGGGCCGAAGAAGTCGCGTTCGGGCATGGGCAGCAAGCCGGCGGTCAAGCCGGCCGGCAAGTAACGGCTAAGGAATAGAGCATGGCAACTGCACCGCAGAATCCGAAGACCGGCGCCCGGGCGCGCAAGAAGGTCAAGAAGAACGTCGCCGAGGGGATCGCGCATATCCACGCGTCGTTCAACAACACGATCATCACGATCACCGACCGGCAGGGAAACGCGCTGTCGTGGGCGACTTCGGGCGGCGCCGGCTTCAAGGGCTCGCGCAAGTCGACGCCGTTCGCCGCCCAGGTGGCGGCCGAGCGCGCCGGCCGGGTCGCGGTCGAGTGCGGCGTGAAGAATCTCGAAGTGCGGATCAAGGGCCCGGGCCCCGGCCGCGAGTCGGCGGTACGCGCGCTCAATGCGCTAGGCATCAAGATCAGCAGCATTTCGGACGTGACGCCGATTCCGCACAACGGCTGCCGTCCGCCCAAGCGCCGCCGCATCTGACGGCTGGCAACAGGAGGCGTGGAAAGTCGACGAAAAGCGAATGCCGGTCCCGACGCAAGCGTAGGTGGCCGACTCGTTCCCGCACTTTCACACGATCTCGCTTTTTCACCGAATTTACAGCAACTGGGATAGCAAAGTGGCTCGATACACCGGACCCAAATGCAAGCTGGCGCGACGGGAAGGCACCGACCTTTTCCTGAAAAGCGCGCGTCGTTCACTCGACTCCAAGTGCAAGCTGGAAACCAAGCCCGGGCAGCATGGCGTGAAATCCGGCATGCGGATGTCCGACTATGGCAATCAGCTGCGCGAGAAGCAGAAGCTTCGTCGGACCTACGGCATCCTCGAGCGGCAGTTCCGCCGGTACTTCCAGGCGGCGGCACGCGGCAAGGGCTCGACCGGTACGAATCTGCTGCAGCTGCTCGAAACGCGGCTCGACAACGTCGTCTACCGCATGGGACTGGGATCGACGCGCGCCGAGGCGCGGCAGCTCGTCGGCCACGGCTCGATCACCGTCAACGGCAAGTCCGTCAACATTCCGTCGGCGAAGGTCAAGGCCGGGGATGTCGTGGCGGCCACGGAAAAGGCGAAGAGCCAGCTCCGGATCCAGGATTCGCTGCAACTGGCCGAAAAGGTCGGCTTCCCGTCCTGGGTCGAAGTCGACGTGAAGAAAATGTCCGGCAGCTTCAAGGGCGCGCCGGATCGCTCGGAGTTCGGGCAGGACATCAACGAAAGCCTGGTGGTCGAGCTCTACTCGAAGTAATCGCCCGGCTTGCCGGTTTGAGTTTCGCTGAAGGGTTCCGCATGCAGAGCAATGTTCTGTTGAAACCGCGCATCATCGACGTGCAATCGACGTCGCCGTTCCATGCCAAGGTGGTGATGGAGCCGTTCGAACGCGGCTACGGCCACACGCTGGGCAACGCGCTTCGCCGCGTGCTGCTGTCTTCGATGCCGGGCTACGCGCCGACCGAAGTCAGGATCACGGGGGTGCTGCACGAGTATTCCGCCCTCGACGGCGTGCAGGAGGACGTCGTCGACATCCTGCTCAACCTGAAGGGCGTGGTGCTCAAGCTCCATAACCGCGATCACGTATTGCTGAAGCTTTCGAAATCCGGGGAAGGCCCCGTCACGGCCGCCGACATCGAGCCCAACCACGACGTCGAGATCATCAACCCCGACCACCTGATCGCGCACCTGACGGCCGGCGGCAAGATCGAGATGGAAATCAAGGTCGAAAAGGGCCGCGGCTATCAGCCGGCCACCGCCCGCATCAAGCCGGAGGGCGGCCGCACGATCGGCAGCATCCTGCTCGACGCTTCGTTCTCGCCGGTGCGGCGGGTCAGCTATGCGGTCGAGAGCGCGCGCGTCGAGCAGCGCACCGACCTCGACAAGCTGGTGCTCGACATCGAGACCAACGGCGTGGTCGAGCCGGAGCAGGCGGTGCGCTATGCCGCGTCGGTCCTGGTCGAGCAGTTGTCGGTGTTCGCGGATCTGCAGGGCACGGACCAGCCGGCCGCCGAGCGCAGCTCGCCGCAGGTCGATCCGACGCTGCTGCGCCCGGTCGACGATCTGGAGCTCACCGTCCGCTCGGCAAATTGCCTCAAGGCCGAGAACATCTACTACATCGGCGACCTGATCCAGCGCACCGAAACCGAGCTCCTGAAGACGCCGAATCTCGGCCGCAAGTCGCTGAACGAGATCAAGGAAGTCCTGGCATCGCGCGGTCTTTCGCTGGGTATGAAGCTCGAAAACTGGCCGCCTGCCGGGCTCGACCGCCCGTAACGAATAGCGCGGACACGAAGGAAAACATCATGCGCCATCGTCACGGCCTCCGGAAACTGAATCGCACCAGCAGCCATCGTCTTGCGATGCTGCGGAACATGACCAACTCGCTGCTGACGCACGAGGTGATCAAGACCACGCTGCCGAAGGCCAAGGAACTGCGCCGGGTGGCGGAGCCGCTGATCACCCTGGGCAAGACGCCGACGGTGGCCAATCGGCGCCTCGCCTTCGACCGGCTGCGCGACCGCGACGTCGTCGTGAAGCTGTTCAACGAGCTGGGCCCGCGCTATCAGGCGCGGCCGGGCGGGTACCTGCGCATCCTCAAGTTCGGATTCCGCCAGGGGGACAATGCTCCGATGGCGCTGGTGGAACTCGTCGATCGGCCCGCCGCCGAGGCGCCGGCCGATGCCAAGTCGGCCAAGGAAGCCAAGGCCGGCTAGCACCGCGAGCTGTATTCGACGGCAAAAGGCCGGGCCGCACGCCCGGCCTTCTGCATTTGCGGATTTGCTTTCCGCTGCCCGTCCCGCTGCGGTAGCATCGCTGTCAGCCATGCCTGACACGATCCTCGTCACCGGGGGCACCGGATTTGTCGGCTCGCACGTCGTGGTCGAGCTGGCAATGGCCGGTTATTCGCCGGTTGTCCTCGACAACTTTGCCAACAGCACGCGGGCGGTGCTTCCGCGGCTGGAAGCGCTGGCGGGATTTCCGGTTCCATGCATCGAGGCCGACGTCCGGGACATCGATGCCCTCCGCCGTGCCTTTCACGACCAGCCGATTGCGGGCGTTGTGCATTGCGCCGGTCTCAAGTCCGTCGGCGAGTCGGAATTGCGCCCGTTGACCTACTACGGGGTGAACGTCGGCGGCGCGTTTGCGCTGACCCAGGTCATGGGCGAAGCGGGCGTCGCCACGCTGATCTTCAGTTCGTCGGCGACGGTCTATGGCCAGCCGGAGCGGCTGCCCGCGACGGAAGATGCGCCGCTCTCGCCGCAGAGCGTCTACGGTCGCACCAAGCGCATCGTCGAGGATTTCCTGCGCGATCTCGCGCATGCGAATCCCAACTGGCGCATCGCCATCCTGCGCTACTTCAATCCCGCCGGAGCGCACCCGTCCGGAACGATAGGCGAGGCGCCCTCCGGCCGGCCGAACAACCTCGTGCCGCTGCTGTGCCGGATCGCGCGCGGCGAATATTCCGATCTGTCGATTTTCGGCACCGACTGGCCGACGCCGGACGGCACCGGCGTCCGCGACTACCTCCACGTGCAGGATCTGGCGCTAGGTCACATTGCGGCGCTCAGGCACCTGGCGGGAAATGCCGGAGCCGTCACGCTCAATCTCGGCCTCGGTCGCGGTCACTCGGTCCTCGACGTCGTGTCCGCGTTCGAACGCGCCTGCGGCCGCCGGATCACGAGGACGCTCGCGCCGCGGCGGCCGGGCGACGTCGCGTCCTGTTACGCCGACGCCGCGCGAGCCGAGGCGCTGCTCGGATGGCGGGCCACGCGCGGCCTCGGCGCCATCTGCGCCGACGCGTGGCGATGGCAGCAGGGCGGCGGCAGATACTGAGCGATCCGCCGGGCCGGCGTCACGCGCCTGCGGTCGCGAGAATCGCCTCGGCGCGGATCTCCTCGGTGATTCGCGCCTTCAGCGCCGAGAACTCCGCGGTCGTCTTGACCGTGTAGTGCCGCGGATGCGGCAGATCCACGGCGACCTCGCATTTGACGCGTCCGGGGCGCGCGGACATAACGACGACGCGCCCGGCGACGAAGATCGCCTCCTCGATGTCGTGCGTCACGAACAGCACGGTCTTCCGCTCGGTCTCCCAGATGCCGAGCAGCAGTTCCTGCATCAGCGCGCGCGTCTGGTTGTCGAGCGCACCGAAGGGCTCGTCGAGCAGCAGGATCTTGGGATCGTTCGCGAGCGCGCGGGCGATGGCCGTGCGCTGCTGCATCCCGCCGGAGAGCGTCTTCGGATAGTGGTGCTCGAATCCCGCCAGCCCCATCCTGCCGACGTAGCGGTCGGCGATCGCGTCCTGCTCCGCCTGCGGCATCGCCTTCTCGCGCAGTCCGAAGCAGATGTTCTGGCGCACGGTCAGCCACGGGAACAGCGTGTAGCTCTGGAAGACCATCCCGCGGTCGGCACCGGGGCCGATGACCGGCGCGCCGTCGAGCAGCACGCGTCCGGTCGTCGGGACGTCGAGACCCGCGACGATGCGCAGCAGCGTCGACTTGCCGCAGCCCGAGGGTCCGAGGATGGCGATGAAGTCGTTGTCGGCGACGGCGAGCGTCACCGGCTGCAGCGCGACGGTCGGCGTGCCGCCGCGCACGCCGGGAAACGTACGGGCAACGGCCTCGATTCGAAGCTTGCTCACGGCGGGGCGTCGATCGCGGGCGGCGCCCCGGCGCCGTCGATCCGGCCGCGTCCCGTCCCTGCGCCGGGGACCGGCGACCTCGTCGCGCTGACGGCGTCGTGCGGCGTCGCGTGGTCGACGCTCGCCGTTTCCGTGGCCGCGCCGGATTTCACGCCAGGCTCCACCGGAACAGCCGCTGGTTTCCCCACTTGAATGCGAAATCGGAAATCAGGCCGATCACGCCGATCACGATGATGCCGAAGATGATCTGCCCGGTATTGAGCAGCGCCTGGCTGTCGGTGATCATGTGGCCGATGCCCGATGACGCGCCGATAAGCTCGGCGACGATCACGTAGGTCCATGCCCAGCCGAGCACCAGACGCAATGTCTCCGCGATCGCCGGCGCCGAGCTCGGCAACAGCACGCGGCGCACGACGCCGGACGCGTCGGCTCCCAGCGTGTAGGCGGCTTCGACCAGGTCCCGCCGCGTCGCCCCGACGGTCACCGCGACCATCAGCACGATCTGGAAGAACGAGCCGATGAAGATCACGAGCAGTTTCTGCAGCTCTCCGATGCCCGCCCAGAGGATCAGCAGCGGGATGAACGCCGATGCGGGCAGGTAGCGGGCGAACGACACGAAGGGCTCGAAGAACGCTTCGACCGGCTTGTAGGCGCCCATCGCGACGCCGAGCGGCACGGCGAGCGCCGACGCCAGCACGAAGCCGCCGGCAACGCGCCAGATCGTCATGCCGACGTCGTAGGCGAAGCCGTATCGGGCGAACAGCGCCCAGCCTTCGCGCAGCATCGTCAGCGGGTCGGCGAGGAAGGTCCGGGGCACGAATCCGCCGAAGGTCGCGACGCTCCATGCCAGGAAGAAGACCGCGAAAAAGGAGAGGCCCAGCGCGGCCCTGCGGCGCCGCGCGATCGCCTTCAGCGGGATCATGGCGGCGTGCCGCGGACGATCGCGACGGCGCGGCACCTGGGGAGCCGAAGGCGCGAGCCACGCGCGCGCGCTGCGGCGGCGGGCGCATTGCCGCGGGCCCTCGGGCGCGGGAACGCGTTCCGCGGTGCGCGAGGCTCGACGTCGATTCGGGTTCCGGCGTCAACGAATGAACTGCGTGTCGGTCAGCGAGCCGAGATCGGGCGCCTGCCTGATGATGCCGACTTCCAGGAGCAGGTCCGCCGCCTCCTTGCTGAACTGCTGAAACTCGCCGGCGAAGAATTTCTGATTGGCCGCCTTGTCCTGCCAGCGCAGGTACGCCGACGACTTGGCGAACTGCTCTCCGGTCTGCTTTGTCGGCGCGCCCATGATCTCGTTGCTCTTTGCCGGATCCCGCTTGATCATCTCGATCGCCTCGAAGTAGCTGTTGGCGAGCGCCTGCGCGGCCTTCGGGTTGTCGGCGAGGAACTTCGGCGTGCAGCCGAAGGTGTCCATGATCATCGGGTAGTCGAGGGTGGTCGCGATGATCTTGCCGGCCTGCGGGTTGTCGCGCACCGTGGAGAGGTACGGCTCGTAGGTCATCGCAGCGTCGTTCTGGCCGGCGACGAAGGCCTGCGCGGCGGCGGCAGGTTCGAGGTTGACGACGGTGACGTCCTTGACGCCAAGGCCGTTCTTCTTGAGGAACCACGCCAGCGTGAAATAGGGCGCGGTCCCGGGCGCCGATGCGGCGACCGTCTTGCCTTTCAGATCGGCGATCTTCGCGACGTTGTTGCGCACGGCCATGCCGTCGGCGCCGAAGCTCTTGTCCATCTGGAAGATCTGCTTGGTGGCCACACCTCCGGCGTTCCAGACGATCCAGGTCTCGACGGTCGTCGCTGCGCACTGGACGTCGCCGGATGCGATCGCGAGGTGACGGTCCTTTTGCGGAATCATCTTCAGCGACACGTCGAGGCCGTTCTTCCGGAAAATGCCGGCTTCCCTGGCGAGCGTCAGCGGCGCGAAGCCGGTCCAGCCGGACATGCCGATCGCGACCTTGGTGTCCTGCGCGGACGCGGCGTACGAAGCAAGGGCTGCAGCGGCCAGCGCGGCGGCCGCGGCGGTGCGTTTGAACATGGCGGTTCTCCTTGAAAAGTGGGGACGAGCTGCAAGTCCGGCGATCGATGGTGGCAATGCGGCCCGGCGGCGATGGGAGCCCGGCGGGCGGCTCCTGGCGGAAGGAGGCCCCGGTGCATTCCGAACCGGCACACTAGGGGGCCGAGACCGCGTCTGTCAATGCCGGTCGGGAGGCGGCGCCTCCACCACGGTGCGCGCCCGGGTGCGCGCGCGGATACCCGCCAGCGTAAGCACGCCCTGAGGCTCGCCGTCGCGGCCGGTCACGGCGAGCGCATCGACGCCCATCGAAAGCATCTGCGCCAGCGCGTCGCGGAGACTCGTCGCCGCGGCGATGGCATTCACGGGCCACCCGCCCGATCGCGGCTCGATCGCCGCCGCCGCAGCGATGATCGACAGACGCTTCAACGCGCGATCGGCGCCGACGAAGGCCTCGACGAATGCGTCCGCGGGCGCCGACAGGATCGCTTCCGGCGTGTCGTACTGGACGAGCGCGCCGTCCTTGAGGATCGCGATGCGATCACCCATTCGTATCGCCTCGTCGATGTCGTGGGTGACGAAGACGATCGTCTTCCGGAGAGCGTGCAGGATCTTCAGGAACTCGTCCTGCAGCCGTGCCCGCGTGACCGGGTCGATGGCGCCGAACGGCTCGTCCATCAGCATCACCGGCGGATCGGCCGCCAGTGCGCGCGCGACGCCGACACGCTGCTTCTGACCGCCCGAAAGCTCGCGGGGATACCTGCTCCTGTAGGTGGCGGGATCCATGCCGACCAGCGCCAGCAGCTCGTCGATGCGGGCGTCGATCCTGCGCGGTTCCCAACCGAGGAGCCGGGGCACCGTCGCGACGTTGTCGGCGATCGTCCAGTGCGGAAACAGGCCGACCTGCTGGATCACGTAGCCGATGTGCCGGCGCAGCGTGACGGGATCGATGCCCATCACGTCCCGGCCGCCGATGATCACGGTGCCGGCGTCGGGCTCGATCATGCGATTGATGAGCCGCATCGTCGTCGTCTTGCCGCACCCCGACGGACCGATCAGCACGCAGACCTCGCCCTCCGGGACCCGCAGCGTCAGCCGGTCGACGGCCGCGTGCGCCATGCCGTCGAAACGCTTGACCAGTCCGGCGATCTCGATCATGGCGCGCGCAGACCGAGCGGGGTCAGCACCTTCTGCAGCCAGCCGAACAGCCGGTCGGTGCCGATGGAAAGCAGCGTCGCCGGGATGGCCCCCACCAGGAGCTGAGGCAGCGCCATCATCGCGATGCCGGTCGTGATGAAATCACCGAGGCCGCCGCCGCCGATGTACGCCGCCAGCACCGCCCCCGAAATGACCTGCACGGCGGCGGTGCGGATGCCGGCGAAAATCACCGGCACGGCGATCGGCAGCTCGACCTTGCGCACGATTTCGATCGCGGTCATGCCCATGCCGCGCGCGGCGTCGACGATGTCGGGGTCGACCTGCCGCACCGCCGTGCAGGTGTTGATGAGGATCGGCGGCAGCGCCAACAGCGTCAGAGCGAACAGCGATGGCGCGAATCCGGTGCCCAGCACCGGCATCACCAGCGCCAGCACGGCGAGCGAAGGCAGCGTGCGCCCGATGTTGGCGGCGGTAATGGCCGCGGTCGCGGCGCGGCGCGCACCCGACACCCAGACGCCGATGGGCACCGCGACGGCGATCGCGATTCCCAGAGCCGACGCCGACAGCGCGACGTGGGTCCGGAGCGCCCCGAAGAACCGTTCCGGATGGTCGACGATGAACTGCCAGGCTTCTACGAGCAGCATGCGATCACGCGGCGCGCTGCCTGAGGCCGCGCTCGAGCCGCGCCAGCGCGAGGTCGGCGCCGACCGCGAGCGCGCAGGCGGCGAGCGCGCCGATCCAGATCTTCGGTGCGTGGTCGTTGCTGATCCCGCTGAAGATGAGCGTGCCCAGGCCGCCGGCGTTCACGTAGGCGGCGACGACGGCAACGCTGATGACCGTGACCGTTGCTATGCGCAGCCCGGCCACGATCACCGGCAAGGCCAGCGGCAGTTCGATCGTGCGGAGGATCTCCGCGTCGCTCATGCCCATGCCCCGCGCCGCTTCGACGACCTCGTGCGGGACCTCGCGTATGCCGGTGGCGACATTGCGGATCAGTATCATCAGCGAGAAGGCGACCATGCAGATGACCGCGTTGGTCCGCCCCAGGCCGACCAGGGGAATGAGCAGCGCGAGAAAGGCCAGCGTCGGAATGGTGTAGAGGAATCCGCTGATGCCGATCGCCCACTGGAACGCGCGGTCGCTGCGCGCGGCCAGGATGCCGACGGCGAGCGAAAGCGCGAAGGCGATGGCGAGCGACGTGGCGGAAATCACCAGGTGCTCGCCCAGCGCAACGAGCACCTGATCCCAGTTGCGAAGCAGCCAGTTCAAGGCTGAATCCCCTCGACCGCGCGGAGGCCGCTGCAATTCGCGCCTTGGGGCGGCCCGGCGGCGCTTGTATGTTCAGCCATGACCAGTGCGGTAGAGTTTGGTTGCTGTTGAGGCGACCAGGCCGGCCCGTGCAGTTTGGTAGGCGCTGGGGTGATCGAGCCCGTCAATGAGTAGAAAGCGCACGGTTGCCGCACTGGTCTTCATGAAGCCCGAACGGTTACGCGCGCCGCTTTCGAGCGCGCATGCACAAGCAGGGGATCCGAAGACCATGTCTGCAACCTTAGTGGTGGTGGGCATCGACGTGGCCAAGGCGCAGGTCGATGTCTCGGTGCTGGGCGCGATACTGGAAGCCCAGCGGTTCGACAACGAGGCCGAGGGCCACTCGGCGCTGGCGGCGGCGCTGGCGCCGCTGGGGGTTGCCCTGGTGGTGATGGAGGCCACCGGCGGTTACGAAGCGGCACTGGCCTGCGCATTGCAGGCGGCCGGCTTGGCGGTGGCGATAGTCAATCCCAAACAGGCGCGCGACTTCGCCAAGTCCATGGGCAAGCTCGCCAAGACCGACCGCATCGATGCGCGCATGCTGGCCGAATTCGCGGCGGTGCTGGTGCGTCGTGACGACCTCGCGCATTTCATCCGCCCGCTGGCCAATTCCGAGCAGCAGGCTGCTGGCCGCTCTGGTTACTCGCCGGCGTCAATTGCTGACCATGCTCCTGGGCGAGCGCCAGCGGCTGCCGTTGGCCATGGCCCTGGTGCGCCCCAGCATTGAGGCCATGATCGCGGCCATCCGCGCCCAGCTCGACGACGTGGAAGCGCAGATGGTCGCCCACGTCCAGGAACACTTTGCCGAACTCGATCAGCTGCTGCAGTCGGCCAGCGGCATCGGCCCCGTGGCCAGCGCGACCATCCTTGCCGAACTCCCCGAACTCGGGCGGCTCAACCGGCGCGAGATCGCCACCTTGGTCGGCGTGGCGCCCATGGCCTATGACTCGGGCACGTGCCGGGGTAGGCGTAGGGTGCAGGGGGGCCGCTTCGAGATCCGGCGCGTGCTGTACATGGCGACCCTCAGCGCAGCCCGACACAATCCTTCCATCAAGGCGTTCTACGACCGCCTGCTCGCCGCCGGCAAGTTCCCCAAGGTCGCGCTGGTCGCCTGCATGCGCAAGCTGCTGACCGTGCTCAACGCCATGGTCAGACACAATAAACCTTGGGACCAATCGCGTCATAACGCTTGACGCCAAAGACGGTTACTCATCCGTCTGCCGCCATCCAGGCGGCCACCGCTTCGAAATCCGGCGAGAGCGGCCGATCGTCGTCGAGAAACTCGACGCGTGCGCGCACGCCGTCGTAGATGCGCCGCGCGCCGGAGCCCAGCGTCGCGCGGACCTCCGGCGGTCGCAGATCCACCGCCTGGGCGGCGATCACCGCTTCGATCGCGGCCAGCCACGTGAACCGCCGGCCCATCTCGTCGAGCTTGGTCACGCATTTCATCGCCATCGAGGCATGATCCTCGATCTGCTCCGAGACCGGCAGGAAATCGAGGCAGGCGGGATTGGCGAGGTGACGGATGTCGTTCAGCAGCGCGGTCAGCGTCTTCTGCGCGGTTGCGAATCCGGACTGCAGCGGACCCTGCCGGGTGAGCTGCAGAGGGAGTCCCGACGTCGCGGGCGAAAGGAGCTTGATGCATCGTTCGACCGACAGCGCCGCCGTCTGGGCGAGCGCCAGGCCGAGCGCCTCGTGCGCGATCGCGAATCCGGGAAGATGGAAGTTTCCGGTCGAGAACACGGCGCCGGACGCCTCGTCGACGAGGGGGCTGTCGGCGGCGGCGTTGAGCTCGATCTCGACGTGCTCGACCGCGCGCGCCAGCGCGTCCAGCGCGGCGCCATGCACTTGCGCCGCGCAGCGAAACGACAGCGGGTCCTGGACGCGCCGTGCGGCGCCCGGCAGCCACAGCGCGCTGCCGGCCAGGGCCCGCCGTATGCGCGCGGCCGCTTCGGTCTGGCCGGGCGCGGGACGTGCCGCCTGGGCGCGCACGTCGAGCGGTGACAAGCCCGCCCTGAAGCCTTCGCAGGAAAGCGCCAGGACGTCGTCCTGCCATTCGAGCATGTTGCCAAGGTCGTGCAGCGCGAGGCAGGCGCAACCTGCGGTGGCCGCGTTCGAGCTGATCAATGCGAGGCCGTCCTTGGGACGCAGCGCGACGGGCTCGAGCCCGGCGGCCGCCAGCGCCCGGGCGCCGGGGACGCGCGCGCCGTCGAGGTACGCCTCGCCCTCGCCCACGAGCACCAGCGCGATGTGCGAAAGCGCCGGCAGGTCGGCGACGCTGATCGATCCCCAGGCCGGGACGACCGGGTAGACGCCGCGATTCAGCGCCTCGACAAGCGCCCGAAATACGTTGAGGGAAACCCCGGAGCCCGCGCGCGCCATGCCCGCGATGCGCGCGAACATCGCCGCCCGGACCAAGTCCTCGGGCAGCGGCGGTCCGACGCCAACTGCCCGCGCCCGCACGGCGTGCAACTGGTAGCTCGCCTGCTCGCCGGCGGCCAGCGGCTGTCCGGTATTGGCACCCAGCGCCGAGTTGAGGCCGTAGATCGGCGTATCGCCGTCGGCCGCGCTTTCGACGATGACGCGCGCCCGCTGCAGGCGTGTGGCAACGTCCGGCGCGATGGAGACCGGCATCCGCGCGCGCGCGACGTCGACCACGTCGCCGACGCCGATGCGTTCCACGCCGGGTGAGACCGCGCGCTTCACGAAGCGTGCATCGGTCGGCGGGCGCCGGCGGGCCGAGGGTCGCCTGCGGTTGCCGACACCCGCTACTTCACCACGCCCTTCGCCTTGAGGAAGTCGCGCGCGACGTCCTTCGGCTCCATCTTCTCGCCGTCGACCTTGTAGTTCATCTCGGCCATCGTTGCCTCGCTCAGCAGCGCGCTGACATTGTTCAGGACATCTGCGAGCTTCGGATTCGCGTCCAGCGCATCCTTGCGCACGACCGGCACGAGATAGTAGGGCGGCCACAGGTTCTTGTCGTCCTTCAGGCGCTTCAGCTTGAGCGCGCTGATCATGCCGTCGGTCGAGTAGCCGTTGACGACGTCGATCTGCCTGCCGGCGAGCGCCTGATAGCGAAGGCCGATCGCCATTTGCAGGTCCTCCTTGAATTCGATGCCATAGGTCGCCTTGAGGCCGGGGATTCCATCCTTGCGGTCGCGGAACTCCGGACCGGCGCCAAGTTTCAGTTCCTTCGCCACTTTGGCGAGGTCGGACAAGGTCTCGAGCTTGTACTGCGCGGCAGTCTCCGGCCGCACGACCATGTCGTAGGAATTGTTGACCGGCGCCTCGTTGAGGACCACCAGGCCCTTGGCCGCGTACTCGGCCTTCACCTTGTCGTAGACCGCCTTGCGGTCCGTCATCGGCTCGGCCTTCAGCACGGCAAGCAGCATCGTCCCCGTGTATTCGGGATAGACGTCGATCTGCTTTTCCTCGAGCGCCTTGTGCGCGATCAGCGTGCCGCCGAGGTTGATCTTGCGTTCGACCTTGATGCCGGCGGCTTCGAGCGCCTGCGCGTAGAGTTCGGCGACGACGAACTGCTCGGTGAAGTTCTTCGATCCGATCCTGACCTGCGCCGCGGCGGGGAGCGCGGCGAGCAGCAGCGAAAGAACGGTCGCGACGAGTGCGCGGTCGGTGCAGGTACTCTTCATGGCGGTCTCCGGCGGACAAGTGCGCTCGCCTTGCGGCGCAGCAGGGCATTCTTGACGCGAAGCACGCCGGTGTCAATCGGCGCGCGGTGCATCGGTGCCGGCGGGAATGCGCGGGCGGGGGGCGCGACGCGCTTCCGGTCACGCGATTCGCGGATAGCCCTGCGCGTCCGCGGCGCGGGCGTTCTCGATCAATCGCCGATAGTCGGGCGTCGCGATGGTCGTGAAGCCTTGCAGCAGAAGTTCGCAGCGAACGGCTTCCAGTTCGGGCGCATTGCCGACGGCAAGCAGGGCATCCGTCATCCGGCGCGCAGCCGAAGGAGCCATCGCCGCCGCGCCGACGAGCGGCGGAATCGGCGTGGGCGGCGTCGAGGTGATCACGCGCAGCTTCGCGGCAAGCTCGGGTGCGTGCCGTCGCAGGAGGTCGAATGCATAGCTGTCGAGAGGGCCGGCATCGGCGTCGCCATCGGCGATGGCCTCGGCCACGCGGCGCGGGGTGACCAGCGGCCCGATGACCTCGGAAAAGAACGGGCCGGGGCGCGCCGGTGCGCGCGACGCCAGCAGCAGGCGCGGCGCCTGCCAGCCCGATTGCGAGTCCTCGCTGGTGTAGGCGAAGCGAACGGCGAACAGGTCGTCGAGCGTGGCCAGCGACGAGTCCGCGCGAACGACGATGTCGGTCCAGTAGACCGGCTTCGCGCCGTACCGCGACGGACCGGGCAGCGGCGCGGCGAGGATCGTCGGCGGCGGGTCCGCCCGCGCCAACGGGTAGCCGCACATGAAAGCGCAGCCGAGGTCCGTCCGGGACCACAGCGCGGACAGCGGCTGCGGCGGCGGGTAGTCGACGACCTCGCAGGCGACACCGGCGCGGGCGATGACCCATTCGAGCAGCGCCCGCCACGCGGCGGCGGTCGCGGCGTCGATCGAGTACATCCGCGCGCTGGCGATCACGACGCGGCCCGCCGGCGCAGCCCCCGGTGTGCGACCGCGCTACGCATACCGCAGGTGCTGACCTATCCCGAGCCGCTTCGCCTTGCGCAGCATCGCCGCGCCGAGAGCGATGTCGGACAGCGACAGCCCGCGGTGCCAGAGCAGGATCGTTTCGCCGTCGCTCTCGCGACCGGATTTGCGCCCGGCGACGATCTCCCCGAGTTCGGCGTGCAGGTTCGCCTGCGACAGGCGGCCCGTTTCCACATGCGCGCGCAGGCTCCCGAACATTCCGGTCGCGCACTGCTTCCAGTCGTCGACGACGATCTTGTCCATGATGCGGGTGAGCGACAGCTCGACGGCGCTCATCGTGCCGTAGGGAACGACGAACGCACCGCGGGCGATCCATTCGGTCCGAAGCAGCGCCGCCGGCTCGGCGAGCCGCGATGCCTCGACGACGATGTCGGCGCCGCGCACGCAGCTTTCCCAGTCGTCGGTGGCGATCACCGGCCTGCCGAGGTCGTTCTCGAGGCGTCGCGCGAACGCGCGACGGCTCTCCGGGCGCAGCGAATGCACGCGGATTTCGTCGAAGTGGAACAGCCGGTTCAGCAATCGCACGTTCCAGTACGCGGTGCCGCGGGCGCCGACGTGGCCGAGAACGCGGCTCGATTTCCGCGCGAGATGCCGGGCGCCGATCGCGGTGACGGCGCCGGTGCGCATGTCGGTGAGCCCCGCCGCATCGATGATGGCCACGGGCCGGCCCGTGGCCGGGTCGAACAGAGTGAGCAGGCCCATTTCCGAGGGCAGCCCGTGCCGCCAGTTGTCGACGAAATCGCCGACGACCTTGACGCCGGCGAGAGCCAGCGGACCGACGTAGCCGCGAAGCACGTTGAAGTGGCCGTTGAACGTGGCGCCGGGAACGAGATGCGTCCGCGGTTCGATCACCGTCTGCCCCGACCCCTGTGCGAACAGACCCGCTTCGACGGCGTCCAGAATCTCGTCGTCGGTCAGGGCGAGCGCGGCGACATCGGGACCGTTGAGATAGTCCAGGCAGAGTTCGCTGCCGTGCGTGGCGTCGCTCATGGCTCGAGTCGGGTGGCAGGGCACCACAGGTGCCGGAAATCCGGACATGGCCAACGCCGGGCGGGCTTCCCGCCTCGCCGCCCCGCAGGTTCCGCGCCGGCGCGGTCATCGACGCGGGGATCCTCGGTCGGGGTGGACACTCTGCGGCGCGGCCGGTGCGCGTGCGTGGAATGCGCCATCATACGCCCGGGCCCCATCGGTTTGCCGGCGCGCAAAGCGGCGGGCGTGTTGGCGCGGCCGATCAATGCCACTACAATCGGCAACGGCGCAAGGTATTTTTCCGCCCGGCATGCACCGCCTCCTCCTACCCGCCGACTATGTCCGCATGCCCTGGAAGGACGGCGGCGGGCGCACGACCGAAATCATCTCGCATCCGCCCGGTTCGACCGTCAAGTCGTTCGACTGGCGCGTCAGCGTCGCCGACGTCGCCGCCGACGGCCCGTTCTCGCTCTTCCCGGGCGTCGACCGCACGATCGTGATGATCGCCGGCGCCGGAATCCGGCTCGAGGGCGAGGGTCATGCCGTCGACCTCTGCGTGCCCTACGAGCCCTATGCGTTCAGCGGCGACATCGGCATCAACTGCAGGCTGATGGCGGGCCCGGTGCGCGATTTCAACCTGATGGTCAGGCGGGGCCGGGCGCAGGGAACGATGAGCGTCGTGCGCGGCGAGGGCGTGCGAATCGCACCCGCGCGATACAGGGTCTGCTATGCCGCCGCCGGCGTTCTCGAAAGCCTGCTTCCCGGTCACCCGCCGCTGACGCTTGCCGCGGAGCACGCGCTGGTCGTCGAGGACGACGGTGCCGGGGCAAGCGGGTCGATCGCGCTCAACCCGCTCTCGGACGACGCCGTCGCCCTGGTAGCGGCGATCGAGGTCGGCCAGTGAAAATCCACGCGGCCGACGCGCTGCTGGCGGATGGCTGGAAGCGCGACGTCCTGATCGATATCGATGTAACGGGCACCATCGCGGGCATCGAACCGGGAGCCGGGCATGCAGGCGCCGAACGCGCCGCAGGTCCCGTCATACCGGGAATGCCCAATGTGCATTCGCACGCGTTTCAGCGGGCGATCGCCGGTCGCACCGGGCGCGCGGACGAAAGCGGCGACAGTTTCTGGACCTGGCGGAAGGCGATGTACGCATTTCTCGAGCGCGTGGACGCCGACGCCTTCGGGGCGATTGCCGCGCAGGCCTACGTGGAGATGCTGAAGGCGGGCTACACCTCGGTCGCCGAGTTCCATTACGTCCACCATGATCCGGTGGGCCGGCCCTACGCGGACCCGGCCGAGCTTGCCCGGCGCGTCGTCGCGGCGGCGCAGGACGCCGGAATCGCGCTGACGCTGCTGCCGGTGTTCTACGCGCATTCCGGATTCGGCGGCGCGCCCGCAACCGCCGGTCAGCGACGCTTCATCCAGACCGTCGACTCGTACGCGCGGCTTTGCGCGTTGCTGAGGAGCGACTCCGCGGCGCGAGGGTACGCGCTGGGAGTCGCGCCGCACAGCCTGCGCGCGGCGGCGCCGGACGAGCTGACCGCGATCCTGGCGATCGTTCCGGACGGCGGGCCGATCCACATCCACGCCGCCGAGCAGGCGCGGGAAGTCGCCGAGTCGATCGCGTGGAGCGGCGCGCGGCCGGTCGACTGGCTGCTCGACCATGCCGGCGTCGATGCCCGCTGGTGCATCGTCCACGCAACGCACCTCAGCGCAGCGGAAACGTCCAGGCTCGCGGCCAGCGGCGCCGTGGCCGGATTGGCGCCAACGACCGAAGCCGACCTCGGCGACGGCACGTTCGCGGCGCGGGCCTATGTCGACGCGGGAGGACGCTGGGGCGTGGGCAGCGATTCGAATACGGTCATCGATCCGTTCGCCGAATTGCGGCAGCTCGAATGGTCGCAACGGCTGGCGCAACTCCAGCGCAACGTGCTCGCCGAGCGCGGCGTTCCGGTCGGGCAGGCGCTCTACGCCCGCGCGGCCGCGGGGGGCGCCCGGGCGCTGGCGCGGGCGTCCGGAGCAATCGCGCCCGGATGCCGGGCGGACCTCGTCGTGCTCGATCGTGACGACACGGCGCTCGCGGAGCAGGCGAACGGAGCGTTGCTCGACGCGGCGATCTTCGGGCCCTGCCGGCGACCGGTGCGCGACGTCATGGTCGGCGGGCAGTGGGTGGTGCGCGAGGGCCGGCATCCGCGCGAAGCCTCGATCTTCGCGCGCTATCGCGCGGCAATCGCAGGGTGGGGCGACGCGTGAGCCGCGGATGAATCCCGCCACCTTCGATCTCGTCGTCGTCGGCGGGCACCTGGCGACGATGACCGGCGACGTCGCCTGCGGCGAGCTGCGCGATGGGGCGCTCGGAATCGTCGCCGGCGAAATCGCCTGGGTCGGCGCGGAGCGCGACCTGCCGCGCGGCGCCACGGCGGCGCGGACGCTGGACGCGGACGGGGGCTGGCTCACGCCCGGGCTGATCGACTGTCACACGCATCTCGTCTACGCGGGCAATCGCGCGCAGGAGTTCCAGGCGCGGCTCGCCGGCGCCACCTACGCCGACATCGCCCGCGCCGGCGGCGGCATCAACGCGACCGTGCGCGCGACGCGCGCCGCCAGCGAGGACGAACTCGTCGCGCAGAGCCTGCCGCGGCTCGCGGCGTTGGCCGGCGAAGGCGTCACGACGGTCGAGATCAAGTCGGGCTACGGACTCGATACCGCGAATGAATGCAGGCAGCTGTCGGCGGCGAGGGCGCTCGCCTCCCGCCTGGGGGTGGACGTCCGCACGACGCTGCTCGCGGCGCATGCGCTGCCGCCGGAGTATGCCGGCCGCGCCGACGAATACATCGATCGGGTCTGCCGCGAAACGATCCCGGCCGTCGCCGTCGCCGGTCTCGCGGAGGCTGTCGACGCCTTTTGCGAAACGGTCGGATTCTCGGCGGCGCAGACGCGGCGCGTGTTCGAAGCGGCGCGCAAGGCTGGCCTGCGCGTCAAGCTCCACGCCGATCAGCTGTCCGACTCGGGCGGTGCCGCGCTTGCCGCCGAGTTCGGCGCGCTGTCGGCCGACCATCTGGAATTCACGAGCGAGGCCGGCGTCGCCGCGCTGGCGCGGGCGGGGACGGTCGCGGTGCTGCTGCCCGGGGCCTACTATGCGCTGCGCGAGTCGCAGCGGCCGCCGATCGCGGCGCTGCGCGCGCTGGGGGTCCCGATGGCGGTCGCCACCGACTGCAATCCGGGCACGTCTCCGGTGACGTCGCTGCCGCTGATGATGAACATGGCGTGCACGCTTTTCGGCCTGACGCCGGACGAAGCGCTGGCGGGCGCCACCCGGCACGCGGCGCGGGCGCTGGGTCTCGCCGATCGCGGCACACTCGCCGTCGGTCAGCGTGCCGACATTGCGCTGTGGGAGGTGGAGGTTCCGGCCGAGCTCGCCTACCGGATCGGCGGCAATGCCTGCACCGGCGTCATCCGCGCCGGGAGGGTGACGCATTGGAACTCGCGGTGAACCTGTGCGAAATCGCGCGCGGCGACACGCCGCTGCTCATCGACGTCCCGCACGCCGGGACCTTCGTCCCGCCCGACATCGCGGCTCGCCTTGCGCCCGAGGCCCGCGCGCTGCCCGACACCGACTGGCACGTCGAGAAGCTCTATGCCTTCGCGCGGAGCGCGGGTGCCACGCTGATGGTCGCCACCCATTCGCGCTACGTCGTCGACCTGAATCGCGATCCTTCCGGCGCCTCGCTCTATCCGGGCGCCGACGTGACCGAGCTCTGCCCGACGCGCACCTTCGCCAACGAGGCGATCTACCGCAGCGGCGCGGCGCCCGATGACGCCGAGGTCGATGCGCGCCGCAGGCGATTCTTCGATCCGTACCATGCCGCGCTGGCGGAGGAACTGGACCGGATACGCGCTCGCCATGGCTGCGCGCTGCTGCTCGACGGGCACTCGATCCGCGCCGAAGTTCCGCGGTTCTTTCGCGGTCGCCTCCCCGATCTCAACCTCGGCACGGCCGGCGGCGCGAGCTGTGCGCCCGCGGCGCAGGCGATCGCCGCGGGCACGCTGGCCGCGGCCGGCGGCTTCACGCATGTGGTCAACGGGCGGTTCCGGGGAGGCTACGTGACGCGGCATTACGGCATTCCCGCGCGCGGCGTGCACGCGCTTCAGCTGGAAATCGCCCAGGACTGCTACATGGACGAAGCGCCGCCGTATCGCTGGAATCCGGTGCGTGCCGCGGCGCTCGTCGCGCTGCTGGAGCGGCTCGTGGCGGCGCTGCTCGCGGCGCCTCCCGGCGAACTGGCTGCCGGCGCGGGCCCTTGACGCATCGCCCCGCGCCGGAAACAATCGACATCCTGCATTGCCGCCCGCTGCATTCCCGAGGAAATCCCCATGTCGCTGACCACACCGGCTGCGCGCCGCGATCTCGCCTACCACCTGCATCCCGCCACCAACTTGCGCCAGGTGCAGACCGACGGCCCCCTGGTCATCACCCGCGGCGAAGGCGTCTACGTCTACGACGACGAGGGCAGGCGCTACCTGGAGGGGATGGCCGGCCTCTGGTGCGCGTCGCTCGGCTTTTCCGAGCGACGCCTGGCCGACGCGGCGTACAGGCAGATGTGCGAGCTTCCGTTCTATCACAGCTTCGCCGGCAAGGTCCCGGCGATCAGCACCGAGCTCGCCGAGCGATTGATCGGCATGGCGCCGGCGGGCATGAGCCGGGTGCTGTTCGCCAACTCGGGTTCGGAGGCGAACGACACCGCGGTCAAGCTCGTGTGGTACGTCAACAACGCGCTCGGCCGCCCGCGCAAGAAGAAGATCATATCGCGGCAGCGCGCGTACCACGGCGTGACCGTCGCCTCGGCGAGCCTCACCGGGCTCGCCTTCGCGCACACCGATTTCGACCTGCCGATCGCCGGCATTCTGCATACCGACTGCCCCCATTACTATCGCGGCGGTCTACCGGGCGAAAGCGAGGAGGCATTCGCGGCGCGCTGCGCCGACAACCTCGAGCAGTTGATCGTCCGCGAGGATCCGGACACGGTCGCCGCGTTCTTCGCCGAGCCGGTCATGGGCGCGGGGGGCGTCATCGTGCCGCCCGCGACGTATTTCGACCGCGTCCAGGCGATCCTGAAGAAGTACGACATCCTGTTCGTCGTCGACGAAGTCATATGCGGATTCGGCCGCACCGGCAACATGTTCGGCGCACAGACCTTCGATCTCAAGCCCGACATCATGACGCTCGCCAAGGCGCTGTCCGCGGGCTATGTTCCGATCTCGGCGAATCTGCTGACCGGGAAGCTCTACGACATTCTGCTGGCGCAGAGCGACAAGCTCGGCATCTTCGGCCATGGCTACACGTATTCGTCGCACCCGCTGCCTGCGGCAATCGCCCTGGAGACGTTGAAGATCTACGACGAGCGGGACATCGTCGCGCAGGTGCGGCGCGTCGGTCCCCGGATGCAGGCGGCCATCCGCGCCTACGGCGATCATCCGCTGATCGGCGAGGCGCGCGGGATCGGCCTCATCGGCGCCGTCGAGCTGGTGCGCGACCGCGCATCGCGACAGAGCTTCGACCTCAGGGCGGGTGTCGCCGCCCACCTCGTGCGCCGCGCCCAGCACCACGGCGCGATCCTGCGCAACATGCCCGGCGACATCGTCGCGTTCAGCCCGCCGCTGATCATCACCGAGGCGGAGATCGACGAAATGATGGCGTGTTTCGGCAAGGCGCTCGACGACACCTGGGCGATGGTCAGGGAGAAGGGTCTCGTGTGACGCATCGATCGGTCGGGCCGGTCATCGCCGGCGGGCGGGCGATGCGCAGAGCCGGCGGCCCGGCGCCGGTTCCCCTGGCGCGGGCGCGCCGGACCGGGCCCCGCTCCGCGCCTGGCGCTCGGGTCGATCCGGCGACGGGCGCGTGTACGCGTGCCTGCCGGCGCACGCGTGCGGAAGGCGGACGACATGCCTGAGCCGATCGTCCGGTTCGTGGCCATCGGCAAGACCTACGACGGCATATCGCGCGTCGTCGACGATCTCCATCTCGATATCGAGCGCGGCGAATTCCTGACCCTGCTCGGTCCGTCGGGCTCCGGCAAGACGACGACGCTGATGATGCTCGCCGGGTTCGAGACGCCGACCGCCGGGGAGATCCTGCTCGAAGGGAAGCCCCTGTCCCGGCTTCCGCCGCACCGGCGACAGATCGGCATGGTCTTCCAGAACTACGCGCTGTTCCCCCACATGACCGTCGCAGAGAACATCGGCTTTCCGCTTTCGGTGCGCGGCATGGCGGGCGACGAGATCGGTCGGCGCGTCGAGCGCGCGCTCGACATGGTGCAGCTCGGCGGATTCGGCGCCAGGCGACCCGCGCAGCTCTCCGGCGGACAGCAGCAGCGCATCGCGGTGGCGCGCGCCCTCGTGTTCGAGCCGAAGCTCGTGCTGATGGACGAGCCCCTCGGCGCGCTCGACAAGCAGTTGCGGGAGCAGATGCAGCTGGAAATCAGGCGCCTGCACCAGCGACTCGGCGTCACGATGGTCTACGTGACCCACGACCAGCACGAAGCGCTGACCATGTCGGACCGCATCGCGGTTTTCCACCGCGGCAGGATCCAGCAGCTCGATGCCCCGGAGAAGGTCTACGAGGAACCCGTCAATGCCTTCGTCGCCCGCTTCATCGGCGAGAACAATCGCCTCGAAGGCAGCCTCGAGGCGGTCTCGGGCAACCGCTGCTCGATCCGGATCGCCGCCGACGTCTGCATCGAAGGATCGCTGGCGGGACCGCTCGCGTCGGGCAGCCGGGTGACGGTCTCGCTGCGCCCGGAGCGGGTGCAAATCGCCATTCCGGGGAATACAATCGCCGTGTCGCCAGGATGCCGTCTGGCGGGCACGCTGCGGGAGGTGATCTATCTCGGTGACCACGTGCGGGCGCGCGTGGCGCTGTCAGGCAACGACGACTTCACGGTCAAGCGTCCGATCGACGAGGCGCACAGACTTCCCGCGGTCGGTGGCGTGGTCGAACTGGCGTGGGCGCCCGAGCATTGCCGGGCCTTCGCGCGCGAAGATGTAGCGGTTCAAACCTAGGAGGAAATCATGTGGAACCCGACGTTCAAACTTGCCGTGCCCGCCATTCTCGCGGCTCTCTTCGCCGCCGGCGCGGCGGCGCGCGACCTCACCGTGGTCTCGTGGGGCGGCGCCTACCAGGACGCGCAGCGCGAGGTCTATTTCAAGCCGTTCATGGACGCGACCAAGATCAAGATGGCCGAGGAAAACTGGGACGGCGGCGTCGGCACGCTGCGCGCCAAGATACAGGGGGGCAACAACAACTGGGACGTCGTGCAGGTGGAATCCGAGGAACTGCTGCTCGGCTGCGAGGAGGGCCTCTACGAGAAACTCGACTGGGGCAAGCTCGGCGGCAAGGACAAGTACCTGCCCGACGCGGTTCACGATTGCGGCGTCGGGGCCATCGTCTACAGTTTCATCCTCGCCTACGACGGCGACAAGATCAAGGGCGACGCGCCGAAGAACTGGGCCGATTTCTGGAACACGCAGAAGTGGCCAGGCAAGCGGGCGCTGCGCAAGGGTCCGAAGACGACGCTCGAGATCGCGCTGCTCGCCGACGGCGTCGCTCCGCAGGACGTCTACAAGACGCTCGCCACCGAGGCTGGCGTCGCGCGCGCGTTCAAGAAGCTCGACGCGCTGAAGGCCAACCTCGTATGGTGGGAGAAGGGCGCGCAGCCGCCGCAGCTCCTCGCGTCCGGGGAAGTGGCGATGGTCGACGCCTACAACGGCCGCATCGATGCCGCCAACGCGAAGGACAAGAAGAATTTCAAGATCGCCTGGACCAACAACCTGTACACGATCGATTCGTGGGTAGTCATGAAGGGCAGCCCGAACAAGGCGGACGCCGAGAAATTCCTGGTGTTCGTCAACGATCCGATGAACCAGAAGAACCTGCCGCTCAAGATCACCTATGGAGTGACGGCCAAGGCGGCAACGGCGCTGATCGACAAGAACGTGCTGCCGAACCTCGCGACGGCCCCGCAGAACATCGCCACGGCGCTCTACATCAACGACAAGTTCTGGCTCGAGAACCTCGACAAGCTGAACCAGCGCTTCAACGCCTGGGTCGCCAAATGACGCTGCCGCGTTGAACCGGGCGCGCCGGCAGGCCGCGTTCGTCGCGGGTTCCTGCGCGGCGCGCCGATTCGCCCGGCACCCCGGCAACACGTCCCGCGATGACAGCCTTCCCGGCGGCGACTTTGCCGGCGCCTGAACAGGCAGGCAACCTGCGGCGGGCGCTGGCGAGGAGCGGTCGGCGCGAGCAGTTTCGCGCCTTCGCCCTGGTGTTGCCGCTGCTGCTCTTTCTCCTCGCCTGCTTCATTGCGCCGATAGGCGCGATGCTCGCCCGCGGCGTGACCGACGGCGACGTGCCGCGCATTCTGCCGAGGGTTACGTCGAGCCTCGCGCGCTGGGACGGCCGCGAGCTCCCGCCGGATTCCGCGTTTGCGGCGCTGGTCGCCGACATTCGCGACGCGCGCGAGGCGGGGACGCTGGCCAGCGCCGCGACGCGCCTCAATTACGACGTCGCCGGATTCCGGTCGCTGATGTTCGCGACGGCGCGCCAGATCTCTCCCGATGTCGCGGCGACGCGCGAAACGCTGCTCGCCATCGACCCGAAATGGGGCGAGCTCGAGACCTGGGCGGCCCTGCGCCGCGCCGGCGGCCCGCTCACCGACTTCTACCTGCTCGCGGCGCTCGACTTGCGGCGCGACGCCGCCGACGCGATCGCGGGGGCGCCGCCCGAACAGGCGGTGTTCCGCAATGTCCTCGGCCGCACGCTGTGGATCTCCGCGGTGGTCACGCTCGTCTGCCTGCTGCTCGGCTACCCGGTCGCCTACTACATTGCGCAGCAGGCGCCGTCGCGCGCCGGGTTGCTGCTCTTCCTCGTGCTGCTGCCGTTCTGGACGTCGCTGCTGGTGCGCACCGTCGCCTGGGTCGTGCTGCTGCAGCGCGAGGGCATACTCAACAATCTCTTCCTGTCGCTGGGGCTCGTCACCGAGCCGGTGCGGATGATCTTCAACCGCTTCGCCGTCTACGTCGCGATGGTGCACGTGCTGCTGCCGTTCATGGTGCTGCCGCTGTACGCGGTGATGAAGGGCATATCGCCGTCGTACCTGCGCGCCGCGTCGTCGCTGGGCGCTCGGCCGTCAACGGCCTTCCGGCGCGTCTACCTGCCGCAGACGCTGCCCGGCGTCGGCGCCGGCTGCCTGATCGTCTTCATCCAGGCGCTGGGCTACTACATCACGCCGGCGCTGGTCGGCGGCGCCGACGACCAGATGATCAGCTACTTCATCGCCTTCTACGCGAGCAAGACGGTGAACTGGGGAATGGCGGCGGCGCTGTCGATCATGCTGCTCGCGGCCACGGTGGCGCTGTATGCCGTGTACAACCGCCTCGTGGGCGTCGAGCGGATGCGGGTCGCGTAGCCATGCGCGACGACAGCGCAACGACCGGACAGAGCCTTGCGCGCGTCGGGCTCGCGCTGCTGACCGCGCTGGTGCTGGTGTTCCTCGTGGCACCGATCGCGATCGTCGTGCCGCTGTCCTTTTCGTCCGGATCGTTCTTCTACTATCCGCTGCCGGGCTTCAGCCTGCGCTGGTATCAGGACTTCTTCTCCTCGTCGTTCTGGGTGCCGTCGGTCTGGAACAGCCTGATCGTCGGCGCTTCGGCGACGCTGCTGGCGACCGTCCTCGGCACGCTGGCGGCGCTCGGCATGTGGCGCGCGCGATTTGCGGGACAGGCCCTGCTCCTCGCGGTGCTGATCTCGCCGATGGTGGTGCCGGTGATCATCATCGCCGTCGGCGTCTATTTCGCGTTCGCTCCGCTCGGTCTGACCGACGGTTACGCGGGGCTGATCCTGGCGCACACGACGCTGGCGGCGCCGTTCGTCGTGGTGACGGTCCTGGCCACGCTCACCGGTTTCGACCGGACGCTGCTGCGCGCCGCCGCGAGCCTCGGCGCGCCGCCGCTGACGACGTTCCGGCGGGTCACCCTTCCGCTGATCATGCCGGGCGTGCTTTCGGGCGCCGTCTTCGCGTTCGCCGCCTCGTTCGACGAAGTCGTCGTCGCGCTGCTGATCGCGGGTCCGGGTCAGCGCACGCTGCCGCGGCAGATGTTCGCGGGGATCAACGACAACATCAGCCTGACGATCACCGCCGCGGCGACGATGCTGATCGCCATTTCGCTCGTATTCATGGGCTTCGTCGGGTGGCTGCGCCGGCGCGGCGAGCGTCTGCGGCGGCCCGCCTGATGCAGCGGATCTTCGTCGCGCTGCACCGCGTCGAGGCCTATCTGCTGGTCGACCGTCTCCGACAGGCGGGGATCAAGGCGCACGTCTTCAACGAGCACGCGTCGAGCATCGTCGGCGACGTGCCGCCCGACGTCGCGCAGCCGCAGGTCTGGCTGGACGACGACGGTGACCGGGCGCGCGCCGAAGCCGTGCTGCGCGATTACAGCGTCGAACGCAACCGGATGGGCAGCGTGTTCTGCTCCGGCTGCCACGAGGAGAATCCCGCGACCTTCGAGCTCTGCTGGAATTGCGGCAAGGCGCTGTAGGGCAACGCCTAGCGCGCGCCCGAGAGAAAACTCCCTGCGATCTCGATGGTCGCGCCGGCCGATTTGACGCAATCGGCGACGGACACGCCGCCGCGGTAGTTGGCGCAGAAGAAGAGCCCCGGCAGCGCGCGCTCCGCGTCTTCGACGGGACGCAGTCGTTCGCGATGGCCCAGATTGTATTGCGGAATCGCGTGCGTCCAGCGCGTGATTTCGGTCCACAAAGGCAGGCCGCGGGCTCCGACCAGGGCGATGAGTTCCTCGCGCACGTGGTCGGCGAGTTCCGAATCGGAAGACGCCAGCATCTGCGGGTTGCGCCGGCCGCCGATGAACGATGTGAGCAGCACGGTACCCTCGGGCGCGCGTCCCGGGAACATGCTGCTCGAGAAGAGCGTGCCCAGGATTCGGCGCTTCTCCTTTTTCGGAACGAGGAAGCCGAAGCCGGCCAGCGGGTCGGCGACGTTGGAACGGTGGTAGGCGCTCGCCGCCGACGCGACCGCGGCATACTCGATGGCGGCCAGCTCCTTTCCGGCGGCAGGCGCAAGTTCGCGCACCAGCTTTGCGGCTTCATACGCCGGTGTGGCGAGCACCAACGCCCGCGCGCGGCGCAGGACGGGCTGGCCGTTCCGTGCGCCGGCTATCGTCCACACGCCGTCGGCGCTGCGCTCGATCCGCCGCACGTGCACGCCGGTCTCGATGCGGCCGACCGCCCGGGCAATGGCGTCGGTCAGCGTCTGCATCCCGCCGCGGAACGAAAAGCTGCCGGCGGCGTTCTTTGCCTTGTCGGCGGTCGCCTTGCGCTCCCGCGCGCCCAGGATCTGGCCCCTGATCAGGCTGCCGTACTTCTGTTCGAGCGCATGCAGGCGCGGGAACGCCGCGGGCACCGAGATCATCTCCGGGTCGCCGGCATAGACGCCGGACACGAACGGATCGATCGCGTAGTCGAGGAATTCGGTGCCGAGCCGCCGCCGAACGAATGTCGCTATCGACTCATCGAGTTCGGCCGGCGCCCGGGCGACGAAAGGCTCGCGCAGCAGGCGCAGCTTCGCGCCCAGTGTGAAAGCCGACGAGGTGATGAACGCGAAGGGCGAGGTCGGCAGCGCGACGAGCCTGCCTCCGCGAACGATGAAGCGCCTGGCGGCGACGGGGGACGCGTCCAGGCGCTCGCCGCGAATGCCGAGTGCGTCGAGAAGCTCGTTGATGAGCGGCGTCGTGTCCAGCGTGCTGTTGGGACCGGTTTCGAACAGCACGCCGTCGCGACGGCGGGTGCCGATGACGCCGCCGGCGCGCGGCGCCGCCTCGAGCACTTCGACCGCCAAGCCGCGCTGCTTCAGCCCGAACGCCACCGCGAGTCCGGAGACGCCGGCGCCGACCACCAGGGCGTCTACGTCCGTTTGCATGCTTGTGTCTTCAGCACCTGCGGCATCGACGGCCGCTGCAGATCGGAAAATCCTGCGCGGAAAGCAGCGTCAAGGAAGCGCGCGATCAATGACGACGGCGACGCCCGAGGCACCTACCTTGATCGTCGAAGAAAGTCCTTCGAGGTCGCCGCTCTGCGGAACCGCATTGCCGGACTTCGAGACGCGCGCGCCGACGATCACTTCACCGAAATTCGACAGCGCCATGTTCGGCGCCATCGCCATCGCGTCGTCGAGCGTGAAGGCGACCGGGAGATCCCTGACCTGCTTGCGCAGGATCGCGAGCGGCATCTTCGGGCCCTGCGCCGCGCGCGCGAAGATGAACACCGTGTCCTGGGGCGAGGCTTTGGCGGCGAGGGCGGGTGCGAGCTTCACGGTGCCTGCGACCGTTGCGCCGGCAGGCGTTGCCGAAGGCGCTGCCTTGGCGGCTGCCGCCGCCGATTTGACGGGTGCGGCCGGCGGTGCGGCAACGGGAGCCTTGGCCATCGACGGCAGGGGTACGGAGTCGAACTTGAGGCCGCCGAGTTCGCGGGCCTCGGCGATGCTCGAGTCGATCGACTGCGCGACCGGGGACTCGGGCGGTATCGACGCTTTCGCGCGCTCCCAGTAGGCGACCGCCTCTTTGTAGTCTTTGCGATCGAAAGCCGCGGTGCCCGCGAGCGCCAGCGATTTCCAGTACCCGGGATCGAGCTTCAGCGAGCGCTCGACGAGCTGCAGCGGCTTGCCCGCCAGCGTTCCACCCTGCGCGGCGCCCAGCGCATCCGCGTAGTCGGCGAGGAGCTCGGCGCTGTTCGGCACGAGCGCCACGGCGCGGTCGAAAGCGCGCGCGGCGTCGGCGTGGCGGTTGAGGGCGTAGTAGGTCCGCGCGAGCATCACCCAGCCGTCCGCGTTGTCGGGTTCCTTCTCGAGCTTGACCGAAAGCTTCACCGCCATTTCCTCCACCTGCTGCGGCGTGAGGTCGTGTTCGGAAGCCTGCCCTGCCGCGGCGCTGCGCGCCGCCGCGGGCACGAAGGCGTCGAAATTTCCCAGCGCGACGTAGGCCAGCATCGCGGCGATCGGCAGCGCCGCGGCCAGCGCCGCCGCCGTCCATGCGCCCAGGCCGGACGCGCCGTCGACGCCGCCGTCCGCGGCGGGCTTCACCTCATCGAGCGCGCGCTGCTCGAGCTCGCGCTTCGCCTGTTCGTACTGCGCGGGCGACAGCGTGCCGTTGGCGACGTCGGTGTCGAGGTCGGCGATCTGTGCGCGGAGGATGGCGAGATTCGATGCGTCGCGGCCCACGCCGGCCGGCGTTTCGCGGCGGAGCAGCGGCACGAGGATCCACGCGACGGTCGCCGCGACCATGAGCGCGGCCAGGGTGACGAATAAGATCACTTGTCCTCTTTCCTGGAATCGCCGGCGAGCATGCGCGCCGCGCGTTCCTGATCTTCGGTGGTGTAGGGGGCATCGGCGGCGCGCGGGCGTCGCAGGTTGCGTACGAGCACGAGCAGCCCTCCCAACAGCAGCAGAGCGGGGCCGCCCCAGAGCAGAACGGTGGTCACCTTGAGCGGAGGCTGGTAGAGGACGAAATCGCCGTAGCGATTGACCATGTAGTCGAGGATCTGGGCATCGGTGCGGCCGGCCGCGATCTGCTCGCGGACCTGCCCGCGCAGGTCCTTGGCGAGATCGGCGTTCGAATCCGCGATCGTCTGATTCTGGCAGACCAGGCAACGCAGCTTCTCGGCCAGCTTGACCGCCCGCGCCGCGGAGACCGGATCCATTTCCGTCGGAACCGCATCGGCGGCCGAGGCCGCATACGGCATCAGTGCCAACAGGACCAGCGGCAGGTGCCGGATGCCGATCATGATTTCTGCAGCTCGCGAACGAGCGGCAGGATCTTCTTCTCCAGCGCATCGGGGGTGATGGGGCCGATCTGCTTGTAGCGGATCGTGCCCGCCTTGTCGATCACGAACGTCTCCGGCACGCCATAGACACCGAAGTCGATGCCCACGCGACCGTCCCGATCCATGACCGAGGTCGTGTAGGGGTCGCCGTTCTGCGCGAGCCAGGCCTTGCCCGGAGCCGGCTCGTCCTTGTAGTTGAGGCCGATGATCGGCATGATCTTCGCCTTCGACAACTCGACCAGCAACGGGTGCTCCTCGCGGCAGGCGACGCACCACGACGCCCAGACGTTGAGCAGCCAGACCTGGCCTTTCATGTCCGCGGTGCCGAGCGGTTTGGCCGGTTCGCGCAGTTGCGCCAGGCTGAACTGCGGCGCCGGCTTGTTGATCAGCGGTGACGGAATTTCACGCGGATCGCGCCAGAGCCCGGCGAACAGAAAGCCGGACAGGACGACGAATACGCCCAGCGGAACGAGCATTTTCCGATTCATGGTCTGCCCGTCCTAGTCCGCGGCGGCGGCATTGGCGCCGCGCAGCGCCGCGGCGTCGCGCTGCGCGCTCGTCCGGTAGCGGCGGTCGAGCAGCGCAAGCAAGCCGCCGATCGCCATCAATATGAAGCCGGACCAGATCCAGATGATGAACGGCTTCGAATAGACGCGAATGACCCAGGCGCCGTCGTCGACCGGCTCGCCCATCGACACGTAGATGTCGCCGAAGGGGCCGCTGTCGATCGCGGCATTGGTCATCGGCATTCCACCGGCGTTGTACGTGCGCTTTTCCGGATAGAGCGTCTCGACGAACGCGCCCTTGCGGGAGACGTTCACGGCGCCGCGCACGGCCTGGTAGTTGGGCCCCTTGCGGTCGGTGACGCCGTCGAAACGGAACGTGTACCCCGCGACGGTGACCGTGTCGCCGACGTTCATCTTCACGTCGCGCTCGGTTTCGTAGCCTTTGACCAGTGTCACGCCGACGATGAACACGGCGATTCCGAGGTGGGCGAGGGTCATGCCCCAGAAGGCGCGCGGCTGCCGCGCGAGCTGCGCGAACCCGCGCCCGCGGACGCGCTCCCTCAGGTTGACCACGGTCGTCGAGACGATCCAGAACGCGAGCAGCAGCCCGAAGCTGACGCCCGGTTTCCACTCGCCGGTCGCGAGCGGGACGACCAGCGCCGACACCACGCTCACGCCCATGGCCCAGCGCAGGCGCAGCACGAGGTCGGGCAGCGACGCCTCCTTCCATCGCGACAGCGGACCGACCCCCATCAGGAAGACGAGCGGCGTCATGACGGGAATGAACACCGAATCGAAGTACGGAGGGCCGACCGAGATCTTGCCCAGTTCGAGCGCGTCCAGGAACAGCGGGTAGAGCGTGCCGAGGAGCACCGATCCGCAGGCGGCCAGCAGCATCACGTTGTTGCCGAGCAGCATCGTCTCGCGCGACACCAGGGCGAAGCGGCCCCCGACGCCGACCTTGGGCGCGCGGAACGCGTACAGCGTCAGCGAACCGCCGATGACCACTGCGAGGAACGCGAGGATGAACACGCCGCGGCGCGGGTCCGTGGCGAACGCGTGCACCGACGTCAGCACGCCCGAGCGGACGAGGAAGGTCCCGACCAGCGAAAGCGAGAAGGCGCAGATCGCGAGCAGGACCGTCCAGTTCTTGAACGTCCCGCGCTTCTCGGTCACGGCGAGCGAGTGGAGCAGCGCCGTGCCGACGAGCCAGGGCATGAACGAGGCGTTCTCGACGGGATCCCAGAACCACCAGCCGCCCCAGCCCAGCGTGTAGTACGCCCACCAGCTGCCCATCATGATCCCGAGGGTGAGGAAGCACCACGCGAGCGTGGTCCACGGCCGCGACCAGCGCGCCCAGGTGGTGTCGAGGCGGCCGCCGATCAGCGCGGCGATCGCGAACGCGAACGCGACCGAGAACCCGACGTAGCCCGTATAGAGAATCGGCGGATGAATGACCATTCCCGGATCCTGCAGCAGCGGGTTCAGGTCGCGGCCGTCGGCAGGCACCGGGAACAGGCGGTCGAAGGGGTTCGACGTCGTGAGCGTGAACAGGAGGAAGCCGAAGCTCACGAGGCCCATGACGCCGAGGACGCGCGCGGCCATGTCCTCGGGCAGGTGCTTGCTCTTGAGCGCGACGGCCAGCGTCCAGATCGAGAGCATCAGCACCCACAGCATCATCGAACCCTCGTGCGATCCCCACGTCGCGGCAAACCGGTATTGGAGGGGGAGCTGCGAATTCGAGTTGGTCGCGACGTTGAGCACCGAGAAGTCGCTCGTCATGAACGAATACGCGAGGCAGACCCATGCCGAGGCGGCAAATGCGAACTGCGCCTTGGCGACCGGCCGCGCGAGCGCCATCCACACCGGAATCCCGCGCACCGCTCCGATGATCGGCAGCGTGCCCAGGACCGACGCCAGCAGCAGCGCCAGGATCAGGGAGAATTGACCAAGTTCAGGAATCATCGGGGTCTCCCCGGTTAGGGCTTGAGCGTCTTGGCGGCCGCTTCTGCGGACGCCGCACCGCGGGCCTTGCTGACCGCATCGGCGGCTGCCGGCGGCATGTAGTTTTCGTCGTGCTTCGCCAGCACTTCGGTCGCGTGGAACACGCCGTCCGGCTCCAGCTTGCCCTGCGCCACGACGCCCTTGCCCTCCTTGAACAGGTCGGGGAGGATGCCGGTGTAAACGACGGGCACCGACTTGGCGGTGTCGGTGACCATGAAGCGCGAGGTGAGTCCGTCCTTTTCGCGCGACAGGCTCTTTTCTTCGACCAGTCCGCCGATGCGGAACGCCCGGCCCATCGGCACTTCGTTGGCGGCGATCTGCGTCGGCGTGAAGAAGAACACCAGGTTCGATTGGAACGCGTTCAGCACCAGCGCCGCGGCGACGCCGAGCAGCACGACTCCTCCGCCGATCCATGCGAAACGACGATGACGGGCCTTCATTGCGTCACTCCCCGCACGGTGACTTCCTCCGAACCGCTCAAGCGCGCTTCCTCGAGAACCGATCTGCGGCGCGAGCGCACGGTCAGGACTTCGGCGAGGATCACGATCGCCGTCACGCCGTACGAGCCCCAGACATAGAAACCGTAACCACCCATCGCAAAGAATTCAGTCACATTGCCCTCACGAAAAAATTTGCAGCGCCGCCTCAGGCGGCCCTGACTTCTGGGAGCGCGGCGACCCATGCCGCGCCGCGCTCGCGCTCGAGCAGGATCGTCCGCGACCGGGCCAGCGCGATCGCGATCGCGTAGAACCACGCTGCGAACGACAGGATCAGCATGCCGGCCAGCATGACGGCCGCCATTTTCGGCGCGGCGGTCAGGCTCACCGACGAGCCCTGGTGCAGCGTGTTCCACCATTTGACCGAGTAATAGATGATCGGGACATTTATGGCGCCGGTGAGCGCCAGAACCGCGCACGCCCGGTCGGCGCGCCGCGGGTCGTCGATGGCGTTGCGCAGCGCAATGATGCCGAGGTAGAGGAACAGCAGGATGAGTTCCGACGTCATCCGCGCGTCCCACGCCCAGTACGTGCCCCAAGTCGGGCGGCCCCACAGCGAGCCGGTGACGAGCGCGACGAACGTCATCAGCGCGCCGGTGGGCGCCAGCGCCTGCGCCATCATCGCCGAGAGCCTGGTGTTGAACCCGAGGGCGAGCGCGCTCCAGAACGCCATCACCAGGTAGAGGAACATCGACATCCACGCCGCCGGCACGTGGATGAAGATGATCCGGTAGGCGTCGCCCTGCTGGAAATCGGTCGGCGCGACGACCAGCCCGATGTAGACGCCGATCGCCGTCAGGACGACCGCCGACCACGCGAACCACGGGATCAGCTTTCCGGCCACCGGGTAGAAGGTGGCGGGCGACGCGAATTTGAACCAGTTGACGGTCATAGGGTTTGAGTGAGTCCAGCGCCGGTCAGTCGAGTGCGATTCGGACGGCGGCCGCCGCGGCGAACGGCGCGCCGACCACGGCGATAATCAACCCTGCACCCAGCAGGGACAGATTGGCGGCGGCGCCGAGACCGGCCCGCATTGCATCAACGGCACCGGCGCCGAAGATCAGCACCGGCACATAGAGCGGCAGGATCAGGAGCGCGAGCAGGCTGCCGCCCGCACGAAGGCCCAAGGTGAGCGCGGCGCCGATCGCGCCCAGCAGCGACAGGATCGGGGTGCCGATCAGCAGCGCCGCGGTCAGCACCGCCAGGGACTCGCCGTCCATCGCGTACTGGACGCCCAGAAGTGGTGCAAGCAGGGCCACCGGCAAGCCTGTCGTCAGCCAGTGCGACAGTATTTTACCAGAGACGAGGGCCCCCAGCGGATACGGCGACAAGGCGATCTGTTCGAGCGTGCCGTCGGCATAATCGCCGGCGAAAAGCCGGGGCAGCGACAACAGCGACGCCAGCAGCGCCGCAACCCACAGGACGCCGGGGCCCATCGTCGCCAGCAGCGTGCGCTCGGGGGTCGTTGCAAGGGGAAAGAGAGAAACCACGATTACATAGAAAAGAAGTTGCACGCCAAGTTCCGCGCGCGATCGCAAGGCGATACGCAGATCGCGCGCCAGCGCCCAGCCGATGCCGGGCAGGATCGCGCCGGCGGCGGCGGAAACGGGGGCAGGGTGGGCGGCGCGCATGGTCACGACAAGGTGATGGAACGCACGCGGGCGGGCGGCAGTCCGAGCGGCGCGTGCGTCGCGGCCACGGCGAGGCCCCCGCGATCGAGATGGTCGGCGACCATTTCGGCGAGCATCGTGGTGCCCGCCGCGTCGAGCGCCGTCACCGGCTCGTCGAGTATCCACAGCGGACGGTTGAGCAGCGTCAACCGGGCGAGGCCGATGCGCCGCCGCTGCCCCTGGGAAAGCACGCGCGCGGGCAGCGTTCGTTTCGACGCCAGCGCGACGCTGTCGAGCGCGCCGAGTATCGCGTCGCGGGATACCGACTCGCCGGCCAGCGCAACCAGCGCGGCGAGGTTTTCCTCGGCGCTGAGTTCGTCCTTCAGCGCGGGCGAGTGGCCCGCGAACGCGATCGATGCGCGCATCGTCGGGTCGAACGGCGCGACGGCGTTGCCGTTCCAGCGGACTTCGCCGGCCGTCGGCGCCGACAGCCCCGCCAGCATGCGCAGCAGGGTCGTCTTGCCGGTCCCGTTGGCGCCGGTGATGACCAGCGCCTGCCCCGATTGGGCCTTGAAGGACAGCCCTTCGAACAGCCGCGCGTGGCCGCGGCGCGCGGCGAGTTCGTGGGCTTCGAGCATCGGGGCGCGGGGATCGTGGTCGGGGTCGTGGATGACGGGAGCGGCTGCGCGCGCAACGATGGGCGCGCAGGTTCGGAGGCAGCCGCGATTATAGCGGACGCCCTTCCCCGGGCTCCCGGGCGAGCCGTGCTCGACCCGTGCCGGGTGGCACGGCGGCCGGGGTCGGCGCCGCGGCCCGCGGCGCTGTGGGGAGGCCGCGCGAATCGCGCAATCTCTGCCTGCCGGTTATCATGCGACGGCGCCGGCAGGACGGGCGGCGTTCGCGGCGCGGCGGAGGACGGAATGGACGCAGGCGGTGAACCGATGCGACTGGCACGGACCAGCAGCGTGTCGCGGCTGCGCGGCTGCGCGCTGGGCGTCCTGCTGCTCGCGGCGGCAACGGCCGGGGGGCAGGCCCCGCCGCCGCCGCCGCTCAGCGCCGCCAAGAGCTTTGCGCCGGCCACGATGCTGTCCGGCGACCGGACGACGCTCACCATCCGGCTAGCCAATTCGGACAAGCAGGCGCCGGTGTCGGCGATCGGCTTCCAGGATACGTTTCCTTTCGGCATGTTCCACGTCGCGGGCGCCGATCCCGGCGCGCAATGCGGAGGAACGCTGACGTTCGGCGCGAACGCCTTCACCTTCGCCGGCGGCAGCGTCGCAGCGGCATCGTTCTGCGACGTGAAGGTGACGGTCACGGTCGTCGTCGACGGCCAATACGACGCTGACCAACGTCACGTCCGCGATTGCCTACACGTTTCTCGCCGGAGCCTTCACCTACGGTCCCGTGAGCGGCAGGCTCGCTGTCACCGGACGGCCGGCGCCGCTGACCATCGTCACGCCGGGCCCCGATCTCGAAACGACGGCCGTCGGCGGCGCCGCCGACCGGACGTTCGTCGCGGCCGGAGGAACGCCTCCGTATACCTGGGCGCAGATCGGCGGCGTGCTGCCTTCCGGTACGGCACTCCTCGCCTCGGGCACGCTGACCGGAAGCTATGCGGCGGCGGGAACGTTCGCTTTCGACCTGCGCGTCACCGACAGCGCCGGCGTGACGGCCGTTCGCGCGTATCGCCAGGTCGTCGACAGATTTCCCAGCACGCTGACCGTCAGGATCACCCCGAATCCGGCCGTTTCAGGGCAGGCGTTGAGCGTGATCGTCGAACTCGGCTTCGGTGCGGCCGCGCCGACGGGGACGATAGACGCCTGGCTCGCCGGGAGCGCAGAGCGCTGTCCCGCACCGTTCGAATCGGGGCCGCTGCCCGAAACCCCGAAAAAGCAGAGCGCGCCGGCGGGTCCCGTCGTCGCGCTGAGTTTCGCCACGCCGCGCATCGACGACTATCGGGTATGCGTGGTCTACGGCGGGGATACGAACCACGCCGCCGCCGCGGCAGGCCCTCTGGACGCGTTCGTCATCAAGGGCGTGCTGCCCGCGACGCCGCCGGCAGCGGGCATCTCCGCCGCCGACGGTTTCGACGGCGTCGCGATTCCCGCGCTGTCGGATGCGGCCCTCGCGCTGCTGACGCTCGCCCTGGCGGCGCTCGCCGTGCACCGTCTGCGCCGGCGCCGGGCGCCGTGATGCCGGCGTGAGATTCGCCGCGCGCGACCCGCTGCGCCGTGTTGCAGGGGCGCCGCGGTGGCTGATCGGGCTTGCGATCGTCGCGCTGTTCCTCGGCGATCCGCTGCTCGACGCGACACAGCACCTGCCGCGCACGCCGCTGTTCGCCAAGCTCGAAGCCATTGCCTACGATGCCCGGCTGAAGGCGACGCAGCCGGAGACCGGCGATCCGACCGTCGTCATCATCGACATCGACGAGAAGAGCCTGCAGCGCGAGGGGCGCTGGCCGTGGTCGCGCGACAAGCTCGCGCGCCTGATCGAGGCATTGCTCGGTCGCCATCAGGCGCGCGCCGTCGGCTTCGACGTGCTGTTCGCGGAGCGTGACACGTCGGGCGGCATCGGCGTGCTCGAGGAACTGGCGTTGACCGAGTTCGCGGGCATGCCCCGGTTCGCCGAATCGTTGTCGGGACTGCGCCGCCGTCTCGACTACGACGGGCGATTCGCCGAGGCGATTCGCAGCCGGCCGGTGGTCCTCGCCTACACGTTCACCGTCGAACCCCAGGCGGTGGGCGCGCTGCCTGCGCCCGCGTTCACCACGGCCGAACTCGCGGGCCGGGCCATCCCGATCGCGACCGAAGCGGGCTACACCGCCAATCTCGGCGAATTGCAGCGCGCCGCAGCCGGCGGGGGACACATCGATCCGGTGTTCGATGCCGACAAGGTGGTGCGCCGCGTGCCGCTGATCAAGGCCTACGAGCGCGGCTACTATCCCGCGCTGGCGCTGGCGCTGGCGCAGATCGCGGTCGAAGCGAAGACCATCCGGCCGCGATTCGACACCAACGGCGATCTCGACGCGCTCGATGTCGGCGGCCTCGTCGTTCCCGTCGCCCGCGACGGCACCGCGCTGGTGCCCTATCGCGGGAGGCAGGGGACGTTCCGTTACTACGCGGCGGCCGACATCCTCGACGGCACCGTGCCCGCCGGCGCGTTCGCCGGCGCGATCGCGCTGATAGGCACGACGGCGAAGGGCCTCGAGGACCTGCGCTCCACGCCGGTGGCGCCGGATTTCCCCGGCGTCGAGATCCACGCCAACCTGCTGTCCGCGATGGTGAACGGAGAATTGAAATCGGTGCCCGCCGGCGCGGCCGAGACCGAGGCGCTCGGCATGCTGATCGCGGGGCTGCTCGTCGTCTTCGCCGTTCCGTGGCGGCGCCCGCTCGCAAGCGTGCTCGGAATACTGGCGGTCGCATGCCTGGTCGTCGCGCTCAATCTCGTGTTCTGGGCGCGTTCCGACGCCGTGGTTCCGCTGGCCTCGACGCTGCTGATGCTGCTCGCGCTGCTCGTCTGGAACCTGCTCAACGGATTCCTGCGCGAATCGCGCGCCATTCGCAAGCTGTCCGACCTCTTCGGCGAGTACGTGCCGCCGGAACGCGTGGCGCAGATGCGCGAGACGGGCATGCAGTTCTCGATGGAGGGCGAAAGCCGCGAACTCACGGTGCTGTTCTCCGATGTCCGCAGCTTCACCTCGGTCTCGGAGGGGCTCGCGCCGCGCGACCTCTCGGCGATGATGAATGCCTACCTGACTCCGATGACCGAAGCGATCCACCTGCACCGAGGCACCATCGACAAGTACATCGGCGACGCGGTCATGGCGTTCTGGGGGGCTCCGCTCGCCAATCCGCGTCACGCGCGCGATGCGGTGGCGGCGGCGCTGGCGATGCAGCAGAAGATGCCGCAGCTGGCACGGGACTTCCGCGAGCGGAGCTGGCCGGAGCTCGCGATAGGCGTGGGAATCAACACCGGGCCGATGAACGTCGGCGACATGGGTTCGCGCTTCCGCAAGGCGTACACGGTGCTGGGGGACGCGGTGAACCTTGCGTCGCGACTCGAAGGTTTGACCAAGGTCTACGGCGTCGGCATCCTCTGCGGCGACGACACCCGGAACGCGGCGCCGGATTTCGCGTGGCGCGAAGTGGACCGGGTGCGCGTGAAGGGCAGGGCGCAGGCGCTCGCGGTATGGGAGCCGCTGGCGCCGGGCGCGGGCGACGAAGCGGCGGCGGAGCTTGCGCGCTGGCACGACGCGCTCGCGCACTATCGCGCCCGCCGCTTCCGCGACGCCGATGCGCTGCTCGCCGAATTCGCGCCGCACCCGCTGCACGCGCTCTATCGCGAGCGCTGCGCGGCGTTCCTGCGCGACCCGCCGCCCGACGACTGGGACGGCGCGACGAATTTCGCGACCAAGTGACGATGCATATTCACCGGCCGATCCCGGCGGATTCGCGGCGTTGCGGCCGTAGCGGGCCCTTGCAGTTCGGGTCGGTGCGGCTCGGTTCCGGTTGCCGGGTGCTGGCAGTTACCCCGCGTCACATGGGCGCAGGGGGCATCGAATCGAAGACCATGTCATCGATGTTGACGATTGCGCTGCAGCCTGGCTCGGACGGAAGGCAGCCCTCGGGCCGTACGGTAAATCGCGCGATGGGAACGGGCGAGCTCACCTCCATTTGCGCGAGAGCGAAGTTCAGTGAACCGTTGGGGTTGAATGGCCCGCCCGGATTGACAAAAGTGTCGGCGTCCAGAATCGCACCCGATGCGTCGAATGCATACAACGTCAGATTCCAGACCGAATAGGAAGTGAGGTTGATTCGAAACACCGGGACCGAGAACGTCGCGTCCGGCACGCTGGAGGTCGAGAAATGATTGTTGGGGCCGTGCCCGGGAGACGGTGGAAACAGATTGCCGGCAGTCAGTTGACCCGAGGTGAAATTGACACCCATGGCGTCGTATCCCAGCACGCTCAGCGGGCGGCACAGGTCGCACGGTGATGGTGTCGGGATGTCGTCCCGGGTGCCGAGTTTTCCGTCCGGACCGGGCGAGGCTTCGAAGTCGATGACGATCCGAGCCGGAGGGGGCGGTGGCGGATCGACCGGATCGAGGCGATACGCCTGGCAGAATCCGACGCCGCAACCCACGGCGGCGATCTGACCCCTGTCGTTGATGGCCAAACCGACGTCCAGCCTCGTACCGGTGGGGAGTCCTCTCAGGACCAGGGCGTTGAGGTCGTACATCGTGCCCCCCGAGTAGAGAAAGGACGGGGATCCCACCACCTGCTCGTGGGCGTTGACACCGTAGCCAACGCTATAGGTGAAACCCGGCAGCGAGCCAAGGTCGCGCATCCGGCCGCGGGAGTAGAGGAATGCGTGCAGCTGGCCGTCGGCGACCTCGGCCATCCCGGTCACGGCACCGGCCGCGTTGATGCCGAAACCATAGCTGCGCATGCCTCCCGGCAGCGTGCCGAGATCGTGCATCCTGCCGCGCGTGTAGAGGTAAGCGTGGGTGTCGTAGTCCGCGGTCCCCGCCGTTCCGGCAATTTCGCCGTTGTCGTTGATCGCGCGAGCCTCGCTGTTCGGCCCTCCCAACGTGCCCAGGTCGTGCAGGCTGCCTTGGGAGTAAAGGAAGGCGTCGGCGGTCGTGTGGCCAGCCAGGTAACTGTATCCCACCACCTGCCCGTGGTCGTTGATGCCGAAGCCATCGCTTTCCTCGCCACCCGGCAGCGTGCCCAGGTCGCGCATTGCTCCGCGGGTAAAGATGAAGGCACGGAGCGCGCCGCCAGCGATTTCGGAAGTTCCGGAGACCTCGCCGCGATTGTTGACGCTCCAGCCTTCGCTATGGGTGCCGCCCGGCAGCGTGCCAAGGTCGCGCATTCTGCCACCGGAATGGAGGAAGGCGTGTTCGCTCACGTCGCCAGCGGTGTCGGAAAATCCGGCGATGTCTCCGCGGTCGTTGATGCCGAAGCCGACGCTCCGCGAGCCCCCCAGCGTGCCGAGCGGGGTCGCGACATACATGCGGACGCCCGTCTGGTAGCCGTAGTAGCCCGACTGCTTGAGCGCATGAAGCAGCTCGGGATAGGCCAGTCCGATGGTCAGGCAGGCGATGGCAAGTCCCGCCGTGATCCAGGCGCGCACACTCCCGTTATGCGTGATCATGACCCATCTCCTTCGCAGAGGTTGCAATGGTCCTCAAGGTTCGTCTTGACGCAAAGTCGATGACTCCCAGCAGAACAAACAGCAGGACCACCACCCACAGCCTGAGAAACGTGAGTTCGATCAGACTCGCAAACAAAAGACCTGTCAAGCACGCCGCCGAAGTATTCGCCACCGACCGCAGTTCCCGATCCCCGGACTTCCTGACCTGCGACGCCAGCAGGGCGGCACACCCCAGCACGAATGCGAACGCTGCCGTCCCCAGCAGCCCCCGCTCGGCCAGCAATTCGACGTACAGGCTGTGGGGCCACGCGACGACCCGCGGGTCGATCGGAGCCCAGGCCGGAAGATCCAGCCGCCCCATGTACTGCGGGTAGGTGACGCCGAACGAATTGGGGCCATGACCGAGGATGGGATGGTCGAGGAACATCTTCCATCCCGACAGCCACAGCGACGGCCGGGCGTCGGTTACGCGTGTCGCAAACTTCGCCAGCAGCTGGGCGTGCAGGGCCGCATCGGCGATGGCGACAATGATCGGTGTCGCAATGGAAATGACCAGGAGCGAACGGTCCCGCCGCAGGACCGCGGTAGCGATCAGGCAGACGAGACAGGTGATGATCGCGGTCCGGCTCTGCAGAAGCATGCTGGCGAGCAAGGTCGAAGCTGTCGCGAGCGCACCGACTGCCGCAGCGGTGCGGCGAGGTCGTTCAAGGACCAGCGACAGAAACACCGGCACCAGCACCGCGAAAAACGCCGCGTCGTTGGGAACGACGACAACCGGGCTGGCAAGCATTCCGACCCACGCGCCCGGGTCGTTTCCCGGATGGGTCAAGGCGATGGCGACCAATGCACTGCTCGAGCCCAGCGCGACAATTGACAGAGAAAGGAAGAGGAAGCGGATCTGCCTCGGCGACGAAAAATCGTGGCTGACGAGCATGAAGAGCAGCAATGCCGGCACCAGCGACACCATCGATGCAAGACTCGACCACGGCCGGAGTGAAAGCACGGCGGAGGCCACGGAAACCATGCAGAAGCACGCGATCGACACGCTGAGCCCGGTGAATGATCCGGGCCGAGTTGCCTTGCGGGCGCCGAACGACGCGACCAGCGCACATAGTGCGAGCGCCGCCAACGAATAGTCGGTCGTCAGAGGCAAGGCGAACGTCAGGACATAGGCGTACGCTCCGACGGGGCCGGCGAGTCGGGCGAAGTCGGTTGGCGGTCGCGTCACCGGGCGGGCCGAAGGAGATGCGGCTGTGCGGCAGCGTGTGCAGGCATCCGCCAATCTTTCGTCATTCCGCAGGGATCGGACAATGCCAACCGGATGCGCATAGGAACACCTGCGTCGCGCCGAAGCACGCCCGCAAGCGCAAACCCCTCCGAGGCGCGACGCCAGGCGCGTCGATGTCGATGAACCGGTACTCTACGCCGACTCCCGCGCGAAGGGGCCCGCGCGAGTATTCCGGATGCCGGTGAACGCGCGCGATCTCCGTCGCATCGCCATGCCCAGGCCTGCCGCCGGCGCGCGCCGCCGCTAGGTGACGTCCTGCATCCGCAGCCTGCGGGCGGCGTCCTCGAAGCGCGCGTCGTCGATTTCCTGCATCACGCTGTCGAGATCGACCGGCTTCTCGACGCGCTCGAAGCGGCCGGTGAGCGGCGTGTCGGGCAGCAGCGTTCCGGCCTCGTACAGCGCCCAGATTTCCCTGCCGTAATCGGTGGCGAGCAATTCGGGTGCGTAGCGGCCGAAGTAGCTGCGCAGGTTGGCCACGTCGCGAGCGAGTATCTTCGGCGCGTGATTGTTGCCGGCCGCATCCACCGCCTGCGGCAGGTCGATGATCACCGGCCCGTCGCTGCCGACCAGGATGTTGTATTCGCTGAGATCGCCGTGCACGACGCCGGCGCAGAGCATCCGGACGACTTCGCGGATCAGGCGCTGGTGAAGGACGCGCGCGATGTCCGGCGTGAACTCGACGTCGTTGAGGCGCGGGGCCGCCTCGCCGTGTTCGTCGGTGACGAGTTCCATCAGCAGCACGCCTTCGTGGAAGTTGTAGGGCCGGGGCACGCGCACGCCGGCGGCGGCCAGACGGAACAGCGCGTCGACTTCGGCGTTCTGCCAGGCGTCCTCCTGCGATTTGCGTCCGAACCGGGTGCCCTTGGCCATGGCGCGCGCCTGCCGGGTGTTCTTGGTCTTGCGGTTCTCGGTGTAGTCGACCGCCTGCCGGAAGCTGCGCTTGTTGGCTTCCTTGTAGACCTTCGCGCAGCGCACTTCGTCGCCGCAGCGGACGACGAACACCATCGCTTCCTTGCCGCTCATCAATTGCCGCACGACGCCGTCGATCAGTCCGTCGTCGAGCAGTGGTCGGAGTCTCTTGGGTATCTTCATGGCTGCGTGTGCGCCCGGCCCGGGGCGGGCCATGCTATGCCTTCGATCGACGGTCGGGACGGGTGCGAAACCCGGGTTTTCCGGGTCCTGGAAACGCGCCGCGGTGTCCGCGGCCGGTCTTCCGTCGAATTCCGGGAAGCGCGTTCCGTGTGGGAAGCGCTACGGCGGGTCAGGAGTATGCGCCAGGGTGGCTGTCCGGCGCCATGGCACCGGCATGTCGGCAGCGCATGCCGGCGGCCGTCGCTTGTCCCGCGTCAGGCGTCGTCCACGAAGGGCGCCGGGGTGCGCGGCATCATGAGAATGACCACGCCCGCGCAGGCTCAGCACGGCCCCGCGCCCGCGCATTTCCGATAGCCGGCGACGCCTTCGATCACGCCGCCGCCCCGCGTATTGAAGTAGTAGTCGAGGCCGATGCCGCTGCCGGCAGGGCCGGCGAAGAAGCCGGCGAAATTGCCGGCGACGAGCGGGCGGCAGCCGTTGCCGGCGCAACCCGCGCTGGCGCCCGGGCCGGACGTCGAGAACAGTCCGTTGGCGATGCCGGCCGTGCCGTTCATCGTGTACGTCGCGTCGACGAAGCCGACGGCGAGGCCGGTCAAGGTGAGCCGGGCCGTGCCGAAGTCGACGCCTATCGTGCCGGCCGAGACCAGCGTGCCGGTCGCGCCCGTCGCCGAGTCGGTCGGCCGCGTGCCGCCGACCGGGACGTAGGCGAACTGGCCCGACGCGGGCAGCGCCGGCGTCGCGCTGCCGTAGATGTAGTGGAGATTGCCGCCGTCGTTGCGAACCGTGGTGCCGTCGGGCAATTGCTGGACGATCGTCGATCCTTTGCCTTCCCAGCGGCCCCAGTTCAATCCCGCGGCGCTGCGATCGCTGCCGACGTCGACTATCGCCGCCGCGCCGGCATTCGCCGTCAGCGACGCGTTGGCGAACGACGTCATGCGCCCGGCCCCGTCCAGTCCGAGCGCGACGCCGGGATTCGACGTGGCGTCCTGCACCAGCGTGTAGCGGTCCGAGCCGATCATCAGCGCCTGCGGCAGTCGCAGCGGGCGCAGGTCGAGGTCCTCGGTGGCCATGTACGTGAACGGCGGCTCGGGCAGCGCCGGCGCAAGCGCGAATTCGGGCACGCTCGCGAAGCGCAGTTCCGCCGGCGCGCTCGCCACGGCGCGCCCGCGCGTCTCGAGCCGGTCCGAAAGGAACTCCGGCGGCGACAGCCGGCGCCGCGGCGCTTCGCCATCGGGCACGAAGAAGTACTCGTCGGTGCCGTAGTCTCCGCTGCCGAACGCGCTGGCAACCGCGACGATGCCGTCGAAGACGCCGCCGTAGAGACCCGGCGGCGCGGTCTCTGCGCCGCTGCGGCATTCGCCGGCAGCACAGCTTTGAAGCGCGTAATGCGTGCCGCGGATTCCGATCGTCGCCTGCGTGGTCAGCACCTGATAGCGGTCCTTGTTGACCTGTCCGATGTTGCCGGTCACGGTGCGGAATCCGCCGCGTACCAGCCGGAAGACGGCGCGTTCGCTGCCGTCCGCCGAGCCGCCGAACGCAAAGGTCTCGATCCGGAATTCGGAGTCGGGCTTCAGCGCGACCAGCGCGGCGTCCGAAAAGCGCAGCTGCGCGCGGCTGTCCGGTCCGGTGACGATCGCATCGCCGACGCTGATGGCCGCGCCGCCGGCGAGCCTGACGCGCTCGCCGCCGCGAACAGCGACGACGTCGCCGACGGCGAGCACGACCTTGCCCGCGACCTGCGCCGCCGCGTTCTGCGGAGCGAGCGCGAGACAGGCGAGCGCCAGCGCGGCGAGTGCGCGGCGGGCGGCTGGCGCAGGGGAGGCCGGGAATCGTCATTTGAATTCGTAGCGCAGCTTGAGCGCCCCCGTGTTGCGCGAGTATTCGTACAGCGCGAGGTTCGAATTGTTCCGCGCGTACTGGTACTCGACGCGCGCGCTCCAGTTGCGCGAGAAGAAATACGCGGCGCCCAGGCTCAGCGACCAGTTGTCGTCGCGGCGCGCGACGTCGATGATCGGATACGGCGCATCGTAGTCGCTGCGCACCCAGGCGAGAGCCGCGGTCAGCGCCCACGGAGGCGACGGCGACAAGGTGACGTCGGCCTCGGCGCCATAGATCCGGCGGCCCAGATAGGCGAAGCCGCGGGTGTTGTGCTCGTCGCCGTAGTATCCGGTCAGGTTCATCACCGGCTGCCAGGCGGTGGTCCACTGCCGCCGGTAGCTCGCGGCGATCGCCGTGTAATCGGCGTCGCGCGCGTCGTTGGCGCCGGTATAGGAGAGCTGCGCGTACTGGGGCGCCAGCGATACCGTGGCGCGCTCCGAAATCTGATGGCGCCATTCGAGCCCGACGCCGTTGCTCGACCGGTACTGCGAGCCGTCGAGCGCGATGTCGGCATGCGCCAGGGTCAGCGCGTACCAGTTGCGGCCGGCGAGGTAGCTCGCGCCGGCGGCAATCGAGCCGTTCGCAAGGTCGAACTCGGAAGCGCTGCCGTAGAAGGTGCCGTTGCCGGCGACCGAGCCGAACACCGCGAACCCGGGCGCGACGGGGTAGGTGCCCTGCACCCCGGCCGCGAGCCAGCCGAATCCCGACGCCTGCGCGACGCCCGTCGGCGCGACGGTCACGGGACCCAGCGTCGGCAGCGTCAGGCTCGACTGCGCGACCCCGGCGTTGGCGTTGCTGTCGTAGCCCGCGCCGAGTTCCACGAAAGCGAACAGCGTCGGCCGATACTGGGCTTCGCGCACGCGGAGCGCGTCGAGATAGCGGTCGATGCCGGCCTCGACGACGGCCGGAGGCCGCTCCCTGGCGACGGTTTCGAATTCGGCGCGCGCGCGCGGATTGTCGCCCGCGTAGAAATACGCGCGGGCGAGCTCCAGCCTGCCCCGCGAATCGTCGGGATGCCGCAGCACGTAGCGCTCGAGCGCGAAGACACCGACGGCTGCCCGTCCGACGTCGACGGCGGCGATACCGCACCAGAGGTCGGCGCGCGGCTCGGCATCGACATCGATCGTCGCGCATTGCACATAGGCTTCGGTCGACCGCCCGGAGTCGACCAGCGCGCGCAGGTCGTCGATCGCGGCGGCGCGCCGCCCCGGGCGCCGCGGTCAGCGCCAGTGCCGCGAGCAGGAGCGCGGGGGCAGGACGGTTCGAGAGGAAAGTGCGGAGCATGACCGGGCACCCGAGGGCGCCGGGCGATCATAGCAAGGGGGGGAACCCGGGGGAAGTGGCGTTGCGCGCCGCGATCGACGCTCCGCTCGCGGCATCGCGCGCCGGCGTATCGACTCCTTCGACCGCTGCGGGGCGCGACGTTTGCCGTTGCTTCGTCATCGGGCGCGATATCGGACGCATTGCGGCACGGCTCGATCATCGCCGCCGATGACGAAGCGCCTCGCGTCGCGGCGCCGAGTGCGCGCCAGGATGCCGATTGCACTCGACCTCGTGGCCGATCGCATCGCCACCGTCACCGTCGCCGCGCAACCTGCTTGCAAATTGGCGGTTGGCGTTTACACTCGACGCCTTGATCGCGAGGTGCGTGCGCGTGCATGTGCAGGCGCCCATCGCCCGAGGGGAGGCGCGTGCGGCACCAGTCGCTGCTGGCGTTTGCGAAGTACCGGTATCTGAAAGTCGCGGCCCTGGTCGTGGCCGCCGCGGTCGCCGCGTATGCGCTTCATCACCCGCCGGGCGGCCGCTACGGCGGCACATGGCTCGGCTACACGCTGGGCACGCTGGGGCTGTTGCTGATCGTCTGGCTGGCGTGGTTCGGCGTTCGCAAGCGGCAGTACCGGTCGACGGCGGGAACGCTGCTCGGCTGGCTCTCGGCGCACGTCTATCTCGGCGTTACGCTGATCGTCGTCGCCACGCTGCACGCCGCGTTCCAGGTCGGATGGAACGTCCATACGCTCGCCTACGCGCTGATGATCGCCGTGATCGTTTCCGGCTTCTACGGCGTCTGGGCCTACCTCAAGCATCCGCGTGCGATCACCGACACCCTGGGCGACGATACCCAGGAGTCGCTGCTGCTCAAGATCGCCGACCTCGATCGGCAGATGCGCGCGCTGGCGCTGGCGCTTCCCGACGCGGTCAACCGGCTGGTGCTCGCGGCGGCGCAGGGAACGCGGATCGGCGGCAACTGGCGCGAGCAGCTCTCCGGTCGCGACGCAGGCTGCCCGACCGCGGCGGCGGTAACCGGCCTGCAGGCAGTCGGCAAGACGCTGCGCGGCGCCGAAGCCAGGGTGAGCCAGCAGCTCTACGCGCTGATGGTGCGCAAGCAGGAGCTGGTCGCACGCGCACGGCGAACGGTCGCGCTGAAGGCAAGGCTCGACGCCTGGCTCTATCTCCACGTGCCGCTGTCGGTCGCGCTGCTCGCGGCGCTCATCGCGCACGTGGTCAGCGTGTTCTTCTACTGGTAGCCTGGCGATGAAGCTGCTGCTCGTCACCGTCACGCGCAATCGCAAGGGCCAGGCGCTGCGTGCGGCGCGCACGCTCGACGGCGAGTCGTTCGCCGTCGGCCGGGGGGCGCAGTGCGCCGTGCACCTGCCCGATCCGCGCGTCGCGCTCGAGCACGCGACGATCTTCGCCGCCGGTGGCGCGACCCGGCTGGCTGCCGTGGGCACGGCGACGCTGCTGGTCGACGGCCGACCCGACCCCGAAGCGACGCTCGCGCCGGGCTCGAAGGTCGAGGTCGGGCCGTACGTGCTGACCGTCGAGGTTCCTCCTCCGGCGACGGACCTGGCGATCGCCATCGAACTGCAGCGTCCGCTGCCCGACGATCTCGCCGAGATCAAGGCGCGGTCGCGGCTGTCGCTGGCGGCGACCGGCCTCGCGAAGCGCCGGCCCGCATGGGTGCTGTTCGCGATCGTGCTGGCGCTGTTCCTCGCGGTCCCGGTCATCAACGCGGTGCTGCCGCCGCTGCGTGCGCTGACCGCGCAATTGCCGCTGACGCCGGATCAGTCGTGGAGCCCGGGCCCGTTGGCCGCGGGGCACGACGCCTTCGGCCGCGAGTGCGGCAAGTGCCACGAATTGCCCTTCGTCCGCGTGCGCGACCGCACCTGCCTCGGTTGCCACCAGAAGGTCCCGGGGCACGCGCCGACGGTGCCGTTGCAGGCGGAACTCTTCGGCGGCACGCGCTGCGCGAGCTGCCACGCCGACCACCGGGGAGCCGACGGGCTGGTGCGCTCGGACTCGGCGCTGTGCGCCGACTGCCACCGGGCGCTCAAGCGGCGCTTTTCCGAGACCCGGCTGGGCGATGCGGCCGACTTCACGACGGCGCATCCCGAATTCAGGCTCACGCTGTGGCAGGGGCCGGGCAGGGACGACGTCGTGCGCATCGCGCAGTCGGACAAGGCAAACCTGGTCGAGAAGTCGCATCTCAAGTTTCCGCACGAGGTTCACCTGAAGCAGAGCATCCGCGGCACCAAGGGGCGCGTCACGCTCGAGTGCCGGAGCTGCCACGCACCCGATGCCAGCGGCCGCTCGTTCGAGCCGGTCACCATGAAGAAGCATTGCATCGAATGTCACACGCTGGAGTTCGAACCCGCGGTGACGACGCGCCAGGTCCCGCACGGATCGGTCGACGAAGTCATGTTGACCATGCAGGAGTTCTATGCAAGCATCGCCTTGAACGACGTCGCGGTCGATACCGTCGATACAGGCGCAATCCGGCGGGGGATACCCAGGCCCGTCGGCGGCGCGGTTACCGAAGAGCAGCGCCAGCGCGCGCTGGCGTGGGCCCGCGCCAAGGCCGGAAAGGTCGCGCAGGACCTGTTCGAGGCGAGAGTCTGCATCGTCTGTCACGAGGTCGTCAGAATGCCGGGTCCGGGGGGAGGGCAGAGCGAGAGCGCCTGGAGCGTGGCGCCGGTCCACGTTGCGGCCGGCTGGCTGCCCAAGGCGCGCTTCGATCACGGCAGGCATCGCACCTACAAGTGCGACGAGTGTCACGACCGCGTCGCCAGGTCGAAGTCGAGCGGCGATATCGCGATTCCCGACATCGAATCCTGCCGCATCTGCCACGCAGGAAACGAACCCGCCGCGAACAAGGTGGTGTCGACCTGCGTAGCCTGCCACGGCTTCCACCTGCCTGGCCATGCGCCGATGGGCCGGCGCGCCGCGGCGGCCGACCGGCAGTACCCGACGCCGATGCAAGCAAGCGCGGCCCCCGGGAGCGCGCCATGACCAGGGATCGCCGCGCACTGCTGGCCGCGATCGCGCTCTCGGCGCTGGTCGCAGGCTGCGGCGGCGGCGGCGCCGGCAACGGCGGCACCCAGATTCCCTCGCCGAATGCGCTGACGGTGACCGATGTGCAGCAGGTGATCGCGCAGGCCGTCGCCGAGGCGCAGGCGCAGAACGCCCGGGCGACGATCGCGGTGGTCGATCGCGTCGGCAACGTGCTGGCGGTCTTCAACATGACCGGCGCCGCGGGCTCGTTCACCATCACCGGCGGAACCGGCGCGACCGGCGGACTCGAGGGCGTCGTACTTCCCGCGCCGGGTCTGGCGGCGATCTCGAAGGCGATCACCGCCGCCTATTTTTCCTCGGCGGGCAATGCGTTCACGACGCGCACCGCGGGGCAGATCATCCAGCAGAACTTCAATCCCGGCGAGCTCAACCAGCCGTCGGGGCCGCTGTTCGGCGTGCAGTTCAGCCAGCTGACCTGCTCGGACGTGAGCAAGCAGGCGAGCGCGGGATCGATCGGGCCGAAGCGCGCGCCGCTCGGCTTCGCCGCCGACCCGGGCGGCCTGCCCCTGTACAAGAACGGCAACGTCGTCGGCGCCGTGGGCGTGATTTCCGATGGCGTCTACACCATCGACCTCGACATCGAGAACGTCGACACCGATCCCGAGGAGCTGATCGCCGTCGCCGGCACCTACGGTTTCGCGGCACCGGCCGACATCCGCGCCGACCGCATCACCGCGGACGGCCGCAGCCTGCGCTTCACCGACAGCGACCAGACCGCGAGCAATCCCGCCGCGGCGCCGCCGTTTTCGGCGATCAACGGCGTCGCGGGGGCGCTGGTGAACCAGCCGGGCTACGGCGGCAATCCGATCGTCGCGGGAACGGCGTACGGCACGCCGGCATCCGGCATCCGCGCCGACACCAATCCCGCGTTCACCGCCGTCGGCGCCTATGTGCTCGTCGACGCGGCGAACAACAACCGCTATCCGCCGTCGGCCGGCAGCGATGGCCTGCTCACGGCGGCCGAGGTGACGCAGATACTCAGGAGTTCGCTCGAGGTCGCCGGCCGCGCGCGGGCGCAGGTGCGGCGACCGCTGGGATCGACGGCGCAGGTCTCGGCGGTCGTGGTCGACACCCGCGGCGAGATCCTCGGCTACGTGCGCTCGCCGGACGCGCTGGTCGACAGCGTCGACGTGGTCGTGCAAAAGGCGCGCACCGCGGGATTCTTCTCCAACCCGAACGCGGCCGCCGAGCTCGCGGCACTTCCCCCGGCGAATTACATCGGTCCGCCGGCGCCGGTGTCGTCGTCGATCGCCGCGTACGCGGCGGCGAGCAAGACCTTCTTCGCCAATCCGGCCGCGTTCGGCAACGGCATCGCGTTCTCGACGCGCTCGATCGGCAACATCGCCGCACCCTATTTTCCCGATGGCATCGCCGGCACCGCCGGCGGTCCGCTGTCCAAGCCGATCGCCAACTGGAGCATCTTCACCAACGGCCTCGGTCTCGACCTCGTCTACAACAAGCTCATCGCCTCGCTCACCGTCAACGACACGACGCCCGACTGCACCGGCAATCCGCGGATCCGCAGCGGCATCACGCTGTTCGGCGGCGGCTTCCCGATCTATCGCGGCAATCAGCTGGTCGGCGCCATCGGGGTCTCCGGCGACGGCACCGATCAGAGCGACCTGATCGCCTTCCTGGGCGTGGCGAACGCGGGCAAGGCGCTGGGAACGGGAATCGGCCACGCGCCGCCGGCCATCCGCGCGGACAACCTCGTGCCGCAGGGCACGGGAACGCGGCTGCGCTACGTGAATTGTCCGCAGACGCCGTTCAACGGCAGCAACGAACAGAATGTCTGCGCCGGCCTCTGATTTCCTGCGTGCGGCGGGTGTAGCGCTCGCGCTGGCGGCGATTGCCGGCGCCTCGCTCGCGCAGGCTCCCGCCACGGCGACGCCACGCGCGGCGGCGTCGACCCAGCCGGTCGACGGACGCTTCGGCGTTCAGGTCCTGGCCGCGAGCGTCCCGGTGCGCGCGGAACCGAACCCCAGGGCCGCGATCCTCGCCGATCTGCAGCAGGGCGCGCGGATCGAGGCCGATCAGCGGCGCGGCACCTGGTACCGGGTCCGCCTGGCCGACGGCCGCAGCGGTTGGATCGGCTACGTGGTCGGCAAGACCAGTGCGAATTTCTCGGTCGACGCCGCGCCGGGCCTGGCGCGCGGCGTGCCGGCCGGCGCCGAGGCGCAGCCGCGCGCGCCCGCGTCCGAACCCGTCGCCCCGCCGCAGGCCGCCGCCGAGAGTCTGCCCGACGATCGCATCGTCGTGCAGCGACCGATGGGCAGGCCGATCGAGCCGCCGATTCCCGAGATCGACCCGCGGCAGGTGCCGCCGCCGGAGGCGCTGCTGCCGCGCGAGTCGATACCGGTGCCCGACCGCTGGCGGCTCACCGACCAGCTCAGCCTCACCGGCAATCGCTGGTACGACCCGTACAACCCGAACACGCTGAAGGGCGACCGGCCGGTATTCGGCGGCGACTGGTTCTTCAACCTCGGCATCGTGTCCGACACGCTCTTCGAGGCCCGCCAGGTCCCGACCGCCATCGGCGCGCAGTCGACGGATCGGGCGCAGTCCAACGACCAGTTCGGGCGCAACCGGCAGTCGCAGTTCAACGAGAACCTGATCGTCAGCCTGTCGCTGCTGAAGGGCGACACCACGTTCAAGCCGCCGGACATCGAGCTGCGCTTCGTGCCGGTCATCAACTTCAACCGCACCGAGGTCGGGGAAGTCCGCACGCTGAAGATCGATCCGCGGCAGGGGACGACGCGCAACGACAGCCAGGTCGCCGTGCAGGAACTGTTCGTCGACTACGAGTACCGCATCGCCTCCGAGCGCTACGACTTCGACAGCGTGCGCGTCGGCATCCAGCCGATCACCGCGGATTTCCGGGGACTGCTGTTCCTCGACCAGCCGCTGGGCATCCGGTTCTTCGGCACCCGCGACGGCAATCAGTGGCAGTACAACGTCGGCTGGTTCCGTCGCCTCGAGAAGGACACCAACAGCGGCCTGAACGACATCGGCAAGCCGCTGCGCAACGAGAACATCTTCCTGGCGAACCTGTACCGGCAGGATTTCTGGGTTCCGGGTTTCACGCTGCAGGGCACGGTGATCTACGACGACAACCGCGAGAACGCCGACGCCTACTACGACAAGAACGGGTTCCAGGTCCGGCCGGCGATCACCGGCGACGCTGCGGCCGCACACCTACCAGGTCACCTACGTGGGCCTCAACGGCGACGGGCATTTCGGCCGCTGGAACCTCACCGCGTCGCTCTACGGCGCGTTCGGCACCGTCAGCCACGATCCGATCGCGCAGCAGAAGGTCGACGTCACCGCCGCCTACGCCGTCGCCGAGGTCTCGCGCGATTTCGACTGGATCCGCGTGCGCGGCACCGGCTTGTTCCAGAGCGGCGACAAGGATCCGTTCGACAACAAGGCGACGGGCTTCGACGCGATCTACGAGAATCCGCAGATCGCCGGCGCCGACACCAGCTACTGGATCCGGCAGGCGGTCCCGCTGATCGGCGGCGGAGGCATCGCGCTGTCCGGGCGCAACGGCGTGCTCGCCGCGCTGCGCTCCTCGAAGGACGAGGGCCAGGCCAATTTCAGCAACCCCGGACTCGCGCTGGTCGGCATCGGCGCCGACGCCGATCTCACCCCGCGCTGGCGCCTCATCGGCAACCTGAATCAGCTGTGGTTCGCCAGCACGTCGTCGCTTTCGGTATCGCGCAACCAGGGCACCGTCAGCCGCACCGTCGGCACCGACGTGTCGATGGCGGTCCAGTACCGGCCGCTGTTCTCGCAGAACGTCGTCCTGAACGCGTCGGCGGCGGCGCTGATTCCGGGCAGGGGCTCAAGCAGCTGTACGCCTTCGAAGGCAACAAGACGCAGTACTCGGTTCTCTTCAATCTGCTGCTGACCTATTGAGAATGCGCGCGATGGCACATGGCAATCGTCGGACCGGCGACCGTCGGCAAGGACAGGTGCGCGCCGGTGCCGTCCGCGCGGCGTGGCTGCCTCTGGCGGCCGGCGCGGTGCTCGCCGTGCTCTCCGCGCTGGCCTACGGGACCGGCGGGGAGTCGCCGGTGGCGCGCAACTACCTGCCGCAGGCGCCGGCGCCGGAACGCCAGACGCTCGCCGTGGCACAGGTGAAGTCGCAAGGCTGCAAGAGCTGCCACACGGCGAGCGACCACGAGACCATGCACGTCAACCCCGCGGTGATCCTGGGATGCGCGGACTGCCACGGCGGCGACCCGAAGGTCACGAGGCCGCAGGGTGCGGAGCCGAAGGACCCGGCCTACCGGAACGCCGTGGCGAGCGCGCACGTGCTGCCGCGCTATCCGGGGGCGTGGAAATATCCGTCGAGCGCCAATCCGCCCGACAGCTACACGCTGCTCAACCGCGAGGCGCCCGAATACGTGCGCTTCGTCAATCCCGGGGATTACCGCGTGGCGCGGGAATCCTGCGGCGCCTGCCATCTGCGCATCATCCAGGCGACCGAGCGAAGCCTGATGTCCAGCAGCGCCATGCTGTGGGGCGGCGGGTCGTACAACAACGGCATCCTGCCCTTCAAGCGCTACGTGCTGGGCGAGGCGTACACGACGAAAAGCGAGGCCGCGACGATCGTCAATCCGGTCCCGCCGACTCCGCTGATGACCGAGAAGGGCATCCTGCCCAAGCTCTACCCGTTGCCGGCCTGGGAAACCGTGCCGCCGGGCGACGTCTTCCGCGTGTTCGAGCGCGGCGGGCGGGTCATTGCCAGCCAGTTCCCGGAAATCGGATTGCCGAACAATACGGGCGCGCTGCAGAAGCTCGACGAGCCCGGGCGGCCGGACATCCGCCAGTCGAACCGCGGGCCCGGCACCGGGCTGCGCATCTCGGTGCCGGTGCTGAACATCACCAAGACGCGGCTCAACGATCCGCACATGTGGTTCCTGGGCACGAACGAGCAGCCGGGCGACTACCGGTCGTCGGGATGCTCGGGCTGCCACGCGGTGTATGCCAACGACCGCGACCCGAAGCACAGCGGCCCGTACGCGGCGTTCGGCCACGAGGGCCAGTCGCAGACCGCCGATCCGACGATCGCGCGGGGCGAATCCGGCCACCCGCTGAAGCACGAGTTCACGCGGGCGATTCCTTCGTCGCAGTGCATGATCTGCCACATGCACCAGCCCAACGTGTTCGTGAACTCGTTCTACGGTTTCATCATGTGGGACTACGAGTCCGACGCTCCGTTCATGTGGCCGGAGAAGCAGCGCTATCCGACCGGCGCCGAGATCCGCGCGATCCTCGACCGCAATCCCGAGGAGGCCGCGATCCGCGGCAAGTGGAGCGACCCCGAGTTCCTGAAGAACGTCAGCTCGCTCAATCCGCAGCTGAAGGACACGCAGTTCGCCGACTACCACGGGCACGGCTGGAATTTCCGCGCGGTGTTCAAGCGCGACCGCAAGGGGACGCTGCTGGACAAGGACGGCAAGCCCGTCGCCGACGACGACCCCGGCAAGTTCAAGAAGGCCGTGCACCTGACGTCGATACATCTCGACATCGGCATGCACTGCGTCGACTGCCATTTTTCGCAGGATGCGCACGGCAACGGGCACATCTACGGCGAGGTCGCGGCGGCGATCGAGATCGACTGCGCCGACTGCCATGGCACCGCGACCAAGTACCCGACGCTGTTCACCTCGGGCCCGGCGTCGCAGCCCGGCGGCACCGACCTGTCGCTGCTGCGCACCCAGGACGGGCGCAAGCGCTTCGAGTGGCGCGACGGCAAGCTCTACCAGCGCGCGGCGCTCGACCCCGACAAGGAATGGGAGATGTCGCTGGTCAAGGACACCGTCAATCCGCTGCATCCGAAGTACAACGTCAAAGCCGCCAGGGCAAAGCTCATGTCGACCGGCGACTCGATGCAGTGGGGGCCCGGCGTCGACCCGCAGAAATACGCGCACGGCGACGACAAGGTGACCTGCCAGACCTGCCACCTGTCGTGGACGACGAGCTGCGCCGGCTGCCATCTGCCCATCCAGGCGAACGCGAAGACCGAGCGCCATCACTACGAGGGCGGCGAGACCCGCAACTACGCGACCTACAACCCGCAGGTCGCGCGCGACGACATGTTCCAGCTCGGCCGTCACGGCGACGCGAAGAAATTCAAGATCGCGCCGGTGCGCTCCAGCTCGGCGCTCGTGCTTTCGTCGACCAACATCAACCGGGAGCGGATCTACATCCAGCAGCCGCCGGTCGCGGCGTCGGGCTTCAGCTCGCAGGCGTTCGCTCCGCACTACCCGCACACCGAGCGCAAGACCGAGACCAAGACCTGCCCCGACTGCCACGTGTCGAAGAGCAACGACAACAACGCGATCATGGCGCAGCTGCTGCTCCAGGGAACGAACTTCGTCAACTTCGTCGGCTACAACGCCTGGGTCGGCGAGGAGCGGCGCGTCACCGCCGTGCAGGTGACCGAGTGGGACGAGCCGCAGGCCGTGATCGGCAGCTACCTGCATCGCTACGCCTACCCCGACTGGTACGCGCAGCACCAGCAGCGCGACAGGCGGCTGCCGACGGCTTCGACGCACGACACCAAGGGCGCCGCCCGCTGCCTGCAGCTGCGCGGCGAATACCTGTACGTCGCCGAGGGTGCGGGAGGGATGCGCGTCTACGACGTCGCCAGCATCGCCAACAAGGGGGTTTCGCAGAAGATCCTCACCGCGCCGTTCTCGCCCTGGGGCCACGACACGCACATCCGCTCGACGAACGCGACCTGCGTGGCGCTGCCCACCAACCAGCCGATCGCCCCGCTGCGCAACGAGGGCGACCTGATGCGGGTGACCAACCAGGAGCAGCCGTTCCATCCGATCTACAGCTACGCGGCGATCACCGACGCGGTCGAGGGCCTGATACTCACCAACGTCAACACGCTGGCCGACCGCGACCCCCAGAACAACTTCCTCACCCGCGCGGTGACCTGGAACGAGAACGGAATCCTCAACGGCGCGCGCCACATCACGCTGGGCGGGCGCTACGCCTACGTCGCCGCCGATGCCGGGCTCGTCGTCGTCGATCTCGACGATCCGCTGAAGCCGAAGCTGGTCGCGGTCGTCGCCCTGAAGGGCGTGCGCGCCTCGGCGCTGCAGTTCCGCTACCTGTTCGTCGCCGACGACGCGGGCCTGACGACGGTCGACGTCACCGATCCCGCGCGGCCGCGGCACGTAGGCGCGGCGCGGATACCGCTCGCCGACGCCAACCGCATCTACGTCGCGCGCACCTTCGCCTACGTCGCCGCCGGCAGGGAAGGCCTCGCGATCGTCGACGTCGAGCAGCCGGAGGCGCCGAAGCTGTACCTGAAGTTCAACGCCGAGGGCAAGCTCAACGACGCGCGCGACGTGGTCGTGGGAACCACCAACGCCTCGCTGTTCGCCTACGTCGCCGACGGCGCGAACGGGCTCAAGGTGGTGCAGCTGACGGCGCCGGACACGCAGCCGAAATTCTACGGGTTCTCGCCCGAGCCGAAGCCGCGAGCTGATCGCGTGGCGCAAGACCGACACGCCCGCGCTCGCCCTGTCCAAGGGACTCGACCGCGACCGCGCGGTCGACGAGACCGGCGGCCAGATCGCGGTGTTCGGCCGCATCGGCTCGCGTCCTTTCACCGGGGACGAGATGAAGAAGTTCTACCAGCGCCCCGACGGCACGGTCTGGACCGTGACCGACGAGGTCCGGATGCAGGAATTCGTGCCCGCGCGAACGACCGCAGCCGACGCCCGGCCCGCGCCGAAGCAGTGAGGAACGCCATGAGACCAACGACCCCCCGTTCCGATCAACGTTGCGCGCGCCTCGCCGGCTCGGTCGTCGCCGTGGCGATGGCGCTGTTCGCCGCGGCCGCAGTCGCGCAGGGCGCCGCGCCGACCGCCGCGCAGGCCGCGGTGCCCGTTGCGCTTCCCTACCGCGCCGCCGACAAGAGCGTGGGCGTGGTCAATTGCGCGAACAGCCTGTGCCACGGCTCGGTGCAGCCGATCAAGGATTCGAACGTGCTGCAGACCGAATACGTCACCTGGTCGCGCGTCGACAAGCACGCGCGCGCCTACCGGGTCCTGTTCAACGAGCAGTCGCAGCGCATCGCCCGCAACCTCGGTCTCGCCAAACCCGCGCACGAGGAGGCGGTCTGCCTCGACTGCCATGCGCACAACATTCCCGCGGCGCAGCGCGGCGAGCGCTTCAAGTTCGACGACGGCGTGTCCTGCGAGGCCTGCCACGGTCCGGCCGGCCGGTGGCTCGAGGGCCATGCGCAGGACGGCGCCACGCACGCCGACAACCTCAAGGCCGGCCTCTACCCGACCGACGATCCGGTGCTGCGGGCGCAGCTGTGCCTGTCGTGCCACTTCGGCAATGCCGACCGCTTCGTCACCCACCGGATCATGGGCGCGGGGCACCCGCGGATGAGCTTCGAGCTCGACACGTTCACGACCGTCGAGCCCGCGCACTTCAAGCCCGACACCGACTGGGAAAAGCGCAAGCGGCATGTGGGACGGCGTCAAGGTGTGGGCGATCGGGCAGGCGCTGGTCGTCTCCGAGATGATGGACGTGCTGGCCGATCCCAGGCGCGGGCGCGACGGGCTGTTCCCGGAACTGGTGCTCTTCGACTGCCACGCCTGCCACCATGCGATGAGCGACAAGCGCTGGGCGCCGCGCATCGCCGGCCTGGGTCCCGGCACGGTGCGGCTAAACGACTCGAGCATGCTGATGGCGAGACAGATCGCGCGCGTCGTCGATCCGGCGCTGGGCGAGCGGATCGCCTCGACGATGACGAGGCTGCAGCAGACCGTGACCGGCGGCGGTGACGCCATCGGGCAGGCCAGGACGCTGAAGGCCGACATGGCGACCTTGATCGCCGTGCTCGACAAGCGCACCCTCGGCGAGGCCGACATGCGCGCGATCCTCGCCGGCCTCGTCAACGACGGGCTGGCCGGCCAGTATCGCGACTACGCCGGGGCCGAGCAGGCGACGATGGCGATCGGCAGCGTCGCCAATTTCATGTACCAGCGCGGCGTGCTCAAGTCGGCGCGCGATGTCAACGGCGGACTGGCCGCGCTGCAGGCAGCCGTCGCCGACGACGAGCGCTACAGCCCGGGCCAGTTCCAGACGGCGCTGAGGAATTTCCGCGGCACGGCAGGCCTCTAGGCCCCGTTCCGCAGGACCCCGAGGCGCAGCGATCCGTCGGCGGGGGCGAAGTCGGCAACGCGGCGGCGCGGGTTGATGCCGCATGCAGGTTTCGCCGGGCGGCCTCGCCCGGCGCGCGACGGAGTTTCCACTGACCATGCCTGACGCCTTCAAGATCGCCATCGTCGGCTCGGGACCCTCGGGCCTCTCCGCCGCCGCGCACGCGGCCGAACTCGGCGTCGCGCACGTGCTGCTCGAATCGGAGCGGCATCCCGCGGACACCATCTACAAGTACCAGAAGGGCAAGTACGTGATGGCGGAGCCGTCGATCCTGCCGCTGCGCAGCCCGATGTCCTTCGCCGCCGGCACGCGCGAAAACGTGCTGGGTGCCTGGGATGCGGAACTGGCCAGGTACAAGGTCAACCTGCGCATGGGCGCCGGTGTCGCCGCCATCACCGGGCAGCGCGGCGCGTTCACGCTCAAGCTCGCCGGCGGCGATATCGATCGCCGCCGAACACGTGATCCTGGCCATCGGCCTGCAGGGCAATCTCCGCAAGCTCGGCGCGCCGGGCGAAGACCTGCCCATCGTCCAGTACCAGCTCGACGATCCGAAGGAGTACGAGGACGAGACGATCGTCGTCGTCGGCGCCGGCGACGCGGCCATCGAGAACGCGCTGGCGCTGGCCGAGCAGAATCGCGTGATCCTGATCAATCGCAATGAGGAATTCGCGCGCTGCAAGGAAGGCAACCTGAGCCTGGTCCTCGCGGCGATCAAGGACGGCAGGCTCGAATGCCGGTACCAGGCGTCGGCGGCCGGCGTCGAGATGGTCCCGACCGACGGCTGTCCGGCGCGATTCAACGCCCGGACGCCCGACGGCGCCGAGGCCATCGGCTGCCACCGCGTCATCGCCCGGCTGGGCGCGATCCCGCCGCGCAAGCTGGTCGAGTCCTTCGGCGTCAAGTTCCCGAACGCGGACCCGGCGGCGGTGCCGCAGCTGTCCGACACCTACGAATCGAACGTTCCCGGCCTCTACATCATCGGCGCGCTGGGCGGCTATCCGCTGATCAAGCAGGCGATGAACCAGGGCTACGAAGTCGTCGAATACATCCTCGGCAACCGCGTCGAGCCGGCCGACGAGCCGCTGCTCAAGGCCAAGTTCGCGAATTTCGCGCGCGCGCGCACCGTCAGCGAGGGACTCTCGCTGCTGCAGAAGAACGTGCCGCTGCTGGCCGGCATCACGACGCTGCAGCTGCGCGAGTTCCTGCTCGACAGCGACATCCGGACGCCCGAGCCCGGCACCGTCGTCTTCAACCGCAACGACTATACGAACACCTTCTACTCGATCGTCGAGGGCGAGGTCGGCATCGAGCTCAACGGCGGCACGCCGGATGCCCGCTGGATCGTCCTTCGTCCCGGCGATTTCTTCGGCGAACTGAGCCTGATCTCCGGGCGCCGCCGCGCGGCAACGGTGAAGGCCGGGCAGGATTGCGTGCTGGTCGAAACGCCGCGCCGCATCGATGCTGAAGCTGATCGCGTCGGTCGACAGCGTGCGGCGCACCATCGACGCGGCCTTCCTGAAGCGGGCGGTGCGCGCGTACCTGTCGCAGGAGCTGCCCGAGGCGGACCTCGACCAGCTCACCGAAGGCGCGCAGATCAGGCTGGCCGCCGCCGGCGACACGCTGTTCTCCGAGGGCGACGCGGCCGACGGCCTCTACCTGATCCGCCGCGGTTCGGTGACCGTGTCGCGCCGGATCGGCGGCCACGACGTCGTGCTGTCCTACGTCGCGGCCGGCAACTACGTCGGCGAGATGGCGCTCCTGTCCGACGCTCCGCGGATGGCGACCGTGAAGGCCGCGGTGGCGACCGAGGCCATCGTCCTCGACGGCGCGCGTTTCAAGGACGTCGTCGCGCGGCATCCCCGGCTGCGCGAATCGATGGAGAGCCGCTTTCTCGACCGCATCCGCGCCAACGTGCAGATGGAGTCGCAGGGCGAATCGGGCAACGTCATCAGCTACCTGCTGCAGCAGGGCATCGGCGAGGCGACCGACGTGCTGCTGATCGACGAGAGCCTGTGCATACGCTGCGACAACTGCGAAAAGGCCTGCGCCGACACCCACGACGGCACGTCGCGGCTCAATCGCGAGGCCGGTCCGACCTACGCGCAGCTCCACGTGCCGACGTCGTGCCGCCACTGCGAGCATCCGCACTGCATGAAGGACTGCCCGCCCGACGCGATCCACCGCGCGCCGAACGGCGAGGTGTTCATCAGCGACACCTGCATCGGCTGCGGCAACTGCGAGCGCAACTGCCCGTACGGCGTCATCCAGATGGCTCCGCTGGATCCGCAGCGCCGCGCGCCGAAGCTGTGGTCCTGGCTGCTGCTGGGCAGCGGGAGCGGAGCCCGGCCTCGAGGAGAAGGTCTACGACAAGTCGATGCGTCAAGAAGGCCGTCAAGTGCGACATGTGCAAGGGCCAGGCGGGCGGCGCCGCCTGCGTGCGCGCCTGCCCGACCGGAGCCGCGCTCCGCGTATCGCCGGAGAAGTTTCTCGACTACGCGAGCGGAATCGGCGCCTGATCGCTGTCGGCGGGGCCGCGCGCTTGCTATGATGACGGCCCGCCGTTCCTCCTGAAGGCCCTCCGATGCCCGACAAGGAAATTCGCGAAGCTTCGCTCGAGTACCACCGGCAATGGCCGCCGGGGAAGATCTCGGTCGAGCCAACGAAGCACCTGACCAACCAGCGCGATCTCGCGCTTGCCTACACGCCGGGCGTCGCGGCGGCCTGCGACGAAATCGTCCGCGACCCGGCCGAGGCGCGCAACCTCACCGCGCGCGGCAATCTCATCGGCGTCGTCACCAACGGCACGGCGGTGCTCGGCCTCGGCGCGATCGGTCCGCTCGCCGCGAAGCCGGTGATGGAAGGCAAGGCGGTGCTGTTCAAGAAATTCGCCGGCATCGACTGCTTCGACATCGAGATCAACGAGCGCGACCCGGACAAGCTGGTCGACATCATCGCGTCGCTGGAGCCGACGTTCGGCGGCATCAACCTCGAGGACATCAAGGCGCCGGAGTGCTTCCAGGTCGAGCGCCAGTTGCGCGAGCGCCTGAAGATCCCGGTATTCCACGACGACCAGCACGGCACCGCGATCATCGTCGGCGCGGCGATTACCAACGGGCTGCGCGTCGTCGGCAAGGATCTGGCCAAGGTCAAGCTCGTCTGTTCGGGCGCGGGCGCCGCGGCGCTGGCCTGCCTCGACCTGCTGGTGGCGCTAGGCATCGCGCGGAAGAACATCTGGGTCTCCGACATCGCCGGCGTCGTCTACGAAGGGCGCAGGGAGGAGATGGACGAGAACAAGGCGCGCTATGCGCAGAAGACCGACGCGCGTACCCTTGCCGACCTGCTGCCCGGCGCCGACATCTTCCTGGGATTGTCGGCGGCGCGGGTGCTGAAGCCGGAATGGCTGGCGAAGATGGCCGACCGGCCGCTGATCATGGCGCTCGCCAACCCCGAGCCAGAGATCATGCCCGACCTCGCCAAGGCGGCCCGGCCCGACGCGATCATCGCCACCGGCCGCTCGGACTATCCCAACCAGGTCAACAACGTGCTCTGCTTTCCGTTCATCTTCCGCGGCGCGCTGGACGTCGGCGCGACGACGGTCAACGAGGCGATGAAGCTCGCCTCGGTGCGCGCGCTGGCCGATCTCGCGATGGCCGAGCAGTCGGACATCGTCGCCAACGCCTACGGCGAGCAGAACCTGCGTTTCGGCCCCGAGTACCTGATACCCAAGCCCTTCGATCCGCGGCTCATCGTGCAGATCGCGCCGGCGGTGGCGAAGGCGGCGATGGATTCCGGCGTGGCGACCCGCCCGATCACCGATTTTGCCGCGTACCGCGAAAAGCTGACGCAGTTCGTCTACCACTCGGGCCTGCTGATGAAGCCGATCTTCGCCGCCGCGAAGAAGGACCCCAGGCGCATCGTCTACGCCGAAGGCGAGGACGAGCGCGTGCTGCGCGCGGCGCAGGTCGTGATCGACGAAGGCATTGCGCATCCGATCCTCGTCGGCCGGCCGAAGGTCGTCGCGAGCCTGGTCGAGAGCCTCGGCCTGCGCATCCGCCCCGGCACGGACTTCGAGGTCGTCAATCCCGAGCACGACCCGCGCTACCGCGCCTACTGGACCGAGTACTACGCGCTCACGGCGCGCAAGGGCGTGTCGCAGCAGTACGCGAAGATCGAGATGCGCCGCCGGCTCACGCTGATCGCGGCGATGATGGTCCACATGGGCGAGGCCGACGGCATGCTCTGCGGCATGTTCGGCACGCACGAGCTGCACCGGGGCTACGTCGACCAGGTGATCGGATTGCGCAGGGCCGCCGGGGTCTACGCCGCGATGAACGCGGTGATGCTGCCCGGCCGCACCGTGTTCATCGCCGACACCTACGTCAATGTCGATCCGACCGCCGAGCAGGTGGCCGAGATCGCGCTGCTCGCCGCCGAGGAGATCCGGCGCTTCGGCATCGCGCCGAAGGTCGCCCTGCTGTCGCACTCGAGCTTCGGCAGCAGCTCGCATCCGCAGGCGAGGAAGATGCAGGCGGCGCTCGCGCTGATCAATGCGATGGATCCCGAGCTCGAGGTCGAGGGCGAGATGCACGGCGATGCCGCGCTGGACGAGGAGGTGCGCATGCGCGCATTCCCCGGCTCGCGGCTGAAGGGCGACGCGAACCTGCTGATCATGCCGACGGTGGACGCCGCGAACATCTCGTTCAACCTGCTCAAGTCCTCCGCGGGCGGCGGCGTGACGCTCGGGCCGATCCTGCTCGGCGTCGCCAGGCCGGTGCATATCCTCACGCAGTCGGCGACTGTGCGGCGGATCGTCAACATGACGGCGTTGACCGTCGTCGACGCCAATACGCAGCGGTCGGCGCAGTCACCCTGAGGCGCCGGGCGGCGGCGCTTAGTCGGCCGCCCGCTCGAAAACACCGGACGCGAGCCGGCCCAGATAGGCCGCCACCGGCGGCATCCGCGCGAGCGACGCGAGATCCGGAGCGTGCACCAGCCGGCCGCGATCGACGAAGATGAAGCGCTCGCAGGTTTCGCGAAGGATTTCCACGTGCCACGGCTCGTTCGGGTGCAGGCAGAGAAACACGAGCCGCCCCTGGCTTCGCAAGCTGCGGAAGAAATCGAGCATGAATCCGATGTAGCCGTCCTGCGTGTTGAATTGCGGCTCGTCGAACAGGTGCACCTGCGGCGCAGGAATGCGGGCGTGCTCGAGCATGAATGACGGCCTCGTCCGCTTGAATGCGCGGACCTGATACGACTGGTGGTAGTGGATCGCCAGACGGTCGCGCTCGCGATACCGAACGCGATGAATATCCTGGCCCATGACCTTCACCTGGCCCGACGTCGGCTGGTTGCTGCCGGTGATCAACTCGAACAGCGTCGTCTTACCGGAGCCGTTGGGGCCCATGACACCGACGACGGTCGGCGCATCGACCACGAAGTCGGCCTCCAGCGAGAAGGTCACCTGGCGGCCGAAGGCGCCACGGGTGTAGCGTTTCGTGACCGCATCGACGTGCAGGAGCGGCGCGGCCATCGCCTAGATTCCGAGCAGCCGCTCGCGCTGCGCCGCATCGTCCAGCAGTCCCCGCGCCGGACCGTGGTGGACGATGGCGCCGAGATTCATCACGTAGGCACGGTCCGCGACCGCAAGCGCACTCTGCACGTTCTGCTCGACGACGAGAATGGCGACGCCTTCGTCCTTCATGCGAAGGATCGTCCGCATCACATCCTGCACGACCTTGGGTGCCAGGCCCTGGCTCGGCTCGTCGAGGAGCACGAGACCCGGCGCACCCACCAAGGCACGCGAAATCGCGACCATCTGCATCTCGCCGCCGGACAGATTCTCGCACTCGCGATGCATCAGGTACTCGAGCGCGGAAAAGATCCCGAAGCATTCCTTTTCCGTCCAGCCGCGAAACCGGGTCTTCTTGCGGGCGATGGAAAGGTTGCGCGCCACGGTGAGTGTCGGAAAGATGCGCCGGTCGTCGGGCACCCAGGCGAGACCGCGCCTTGCGATTTCATGCGTCGGCGCACGCGTGATGTCACGGCCGTCGAACCGGATGCTGCCGGCGCGCGCTCGCGTGAGCCCGAGGATCGAGCGCAACGTGGTGGTCTTGCCAGCTCCGTTCGGACCGAGCAGCGCGACAACCTCGCCGGCATCGACCGAAATGGAAACGTCGAAGAGTACCTGCGTTTCGCCGTAGAACGTCTGAATGCCCTCGACTTCGAGCATCATGCGGCACCCCCGAGAATCGAGCGGCGCACCCATGAGTTTTCGCGCAGCTCTGCCGGCGTGCCCTCGGTGATCACCTGTCCCCAGTGAATCACCGAAATGCGGTCGGCGAGTCCGAAGAGGAACCTCATGTCGTGCTCGATCACCACGATTGTCAGCGTCCGTTTCAACTCGGCGATGAGGTCGGCGAGGCGGGCCGTGCCTTTGCTCCCGAGACCGGCGGTGGGCTCGTCGAGGAACAGAAGGCGCGGCCCCGGGGCGAGCGCGACGGCGATTTCCAGCGCGCGCCGCTCCCCGTACGACAGTGTTCTGGCCGCCGTCCATTCCTTGCCGGCCAGGCCGACCCGTGCCAGCACGGCCGCCGCCCGGTCCTGCGCCGCCGTGTCGGCGCCGAGATCTCGCCAGCCGTCGAATCCGCGACGCCGAACCTCGGGCAGCGCCACGAGCACGTTGTCCAGTGCCGAGTAGTCGTTGAACAGGTTCATGATCTGGAACGAGCGTGAAATGCCACGCCGGGCGATCTGCCTGGGAGCAAGTCCGGAGATCGGTTTGCCGTCGAACACGACTTCACCGCGATCAGGTGCGTAGCGGCCGGTCAGCACGTTGAAGCACGTCGTCTTGCCCGCGCCGTTCGGCCCCATGATCCCCGAAAGGCTGCCCTCGTCGAACGTCAGCGAAATGTCTTCCAGGACGACCTGCCGGCCGAATCGCTTGTGCAGGTGCCTCGCTTCGAACAGCGCCATGATCAGCTTCCGTTCACACGAGGTCAGCGACGCGCGTCGCGACCGAACCGGAGCGTTGGCGTCTCCGGCGCCGCCAGTCCTGCCAGAGGCCGGCGATTCCATCGGGCTTCCACAACACCATCGCCATGAACAGCAGGCCATACCAGAGCAGCCACGTCTCGGTATAGGCGCCCAGGAGGTCGCGGGCGAGTATGAAGAACAGGGCGCCGAGCAGCGGACCCCAGAAGCTGACGAGTCCGCCGCCGATCAGGACCATCATCACGACGAAGCCCGACGAATGCAGGCTCATTACGTTCGGATAGGCGGACTGCTGCGCGAGGGCGAACAATGCGCCGGCGATTCCCGCAACACCCGCCGAGATCACAAACGCGAGCCACTTGTAGAGCCAGACGTTGTATCCCACGAAAGCGGCGCGCGTCTCGTTCTGCTTGATCGCAGTCAGGATGCGACCGAGCGGCGAATGAACCAGCCGCCACAATGCAACGACGACGACGGCAAACACGGCGAACGCGAAATAGAACAGCGCGGTGTTGCTCTTGAGATCGAAGGCGACGAAGCCGAAGTCGGCGGGGAGCCGCCGGAGGTTGAGCAGGCCATCCTCCCCTCCGGTGACCGAATGCCATTTGACCGCAACGAACCAGAACACCTGTCCGAACGCGATCGTCAGCAACGCGTAGTAGATTCCCCGGCGATGCGAGATGAACACGGCGACCAGCGCGCCGAACGCAGCGGCGATCAGGGCGGCGCCCGCAAGGTCGAAGCAGAGATTGGGCCACACCTTGAGCTGGAGCAGCCCGAACGCGTAAGCCCCTATGCCGAAATACGCGCCGTGCCCGAATGACGGCAGTCCCGTGAATCCCAGCAGCAGGTTGTAGCCCAGCGCGAAGAGCATCCAGATCATGATCTCGAGCGCGAGATACTGGTACAGCCCTGCCTTGGTGAGCCAGAGCGGCGTCGTCAGCAGCGCCGCGAACAGCACCAGCATCGGCATCGGCATCCGCGGGGCGCGGCGGTCGGCGACGGTCGGCATGGAGGTCAAAGTCGGGAGGGGGAACGCGGTCCGGAAAATATACGTTCCATGCTTGAAACGCGCAAGAACATTTGTTCTAATTGTGGCGACGCCACCCCGTCCCGCCGGGACGCCCCGGCCGGCGCCGGCGCCGTCAACGCGTGGAGGACGCACGATGCAGGGCCCGCGATCCGGCAGGAAGCCGTCCTCACCACGGTACCGGGCGGCGCCCGCTTCGAACTTCCCGGAATTGAAAGAGGCGATCGCTCGCGTGTACCCGGACCTGTCGAAGCAATTGCAGGGCATCGCCCGCTTCGCGCTGGAGCGCCCCGACCAGCTTGCGCTCGACACCGTGGCTGCCATCGCAAGATCGGCGCAGGTGCAGCCTTCGTCGATGATCCGCTTCGCCCATGCACTGGGATACTCCGGCTTTTCGGACATGCAGCAGATTTTCCGCGGGCATCTGGTGGCACGGTCTGCCAGCTACCGCGAGCGCATCGAGGAGATGCGACGAAGCCGCGGCAATGGAGACGACGCGCCGACCAGCGTTCTGCACCAATTCGTCGGCGAATCGATCGACGAGCTCGGACACCTGGAGGAGATGGTTGCGGCTGCCCAGTTCCGGGCGGCGGTTCGCCTGCTGGCCGGCGCCCGGCAGATTCACGTGATCGCCCAGCGTCGGGCGTTCCCGGTGGCGTTCTACCTCGCGTACGCACTGAGCCAGGTCGAGCTCACCGCCCATCTCCTCGACGGGGTCGGCGGGATGCTGCGCGAGCTGGTGCGCAGAATTCGACCCCGGGACGTGCTGCTGGCCGTGAGCTTCCGCAACTACTCGCCGGATGTCATCGAGGCGGCGGCAGCGTGCCATGGGCGTGGCGTGCCGGTCATCGCGATGACCGACAGCGCGCTATCGCCGCTGAAGCCCTATGCCAGGGTCGCGTTCGAGCTGGGCGACGACTCGAGCCGACCGTTTCGCTCCCTGGTCGGGCCGCTGTGCCTGGCGCAGGCGCTCGTCGTCAGCACGGGGCACCATGTGACCGGTGCCGCGGCGGCGCGCAAACCCGCGGTGCCGAAGGGCCATTGACGCCGCAGGCGGGAATGAATAATCTAATCCACGGCATTTCTGGAATGTCTGTTCTTTTGAAGGCGGCATCTCCCGTGGCGTGTGCCGCGTTGCGGACCGCGCCAGGAACCGCATGAACGGATTCGCCGCCCCGCGGATGCCGGGTAGCGGCTGACTTGTATCGCGGCATTCGCCAAACGACATCAAGATCGTTCCACCGCAACCCAGCGTCAGGCGACGCGCCAGGAGGATTGACCATGACCGACATCGACAACGAAGTGAAGGAACCCCGTGTCTGCGAAGCGCGCCGTCGCGTCCTCAGGGTATCCGCCCTGGCGCTTGCGACGGCGGGAACGTACGGCGCGGCGCCGTTCTTCGGCCCGTGGAAGCACAACCACGCGTGGTCGCAGACCGGTCAGAAGAAGCCGCTGGTCATCGGGCTCACGATGGACGCCAGCGGCCAGTATGGCGCGAGCGGCATGGACGAACGGCTGGGTGCGATGCTGGCGATCAAGGAGATCAACGCCAAGGGCGGGGTGCTGGGACGCTCCATCGAAGCGATTCACATGGACACCGAGACGACGCCCGCCACGGGGTCGCGCGTCGCCGAGCGCCTGATCACCCGCAACGAGGCGGCGTTTCTCGTCGGCGCGCTGCATTCGGGCGTTGCCAACGCCATTTCACAGGTCGCGCAGAAATACGGCTGCGTCTTTCTCAATACCAATTCGAGTTCGCCGACCGAGGCAGGCAAGGATTGCCACCGGGTCAAATTCGTCTGGGACGGCAACGGCACCAATTTCGCGCTGGCAATAGTGAAGAACGCCATGGCCGTCAATGGCAAGAACTGGGTGCTCCTCACCAACGACTACGTGTGGGGGCACCAGACATCCAAGGCGATGCGAACGATCGTCGAAGCCAACGGCGGCAAGATCGTCGAGGAGATGCTCGTGCCGCAGAACACCAGGGACTTCTCGTCGTATCTGCTCAAGATCCAGCAAATCAAGCCGAACGTGGTCGGCGCGGCGGTGGGAGGCGACGACATCAAGGCGCTGCGCCAGCAGGTCGTGCAGGTCAAGTTGAACAAGAATCCGGCGTGGATCAACAACCAGCAGGACTGGCCGGACGTCTACGGCCTGGGACCGGAGGCGATCTTCGGCGTGTTCGGCACCAACTGGTACTACCGCCTCGATCTCCCGGGCGTCAAGGAGTTCGTCGCAGCCTATCAGTCGAACTATCCCGGCGTGCAGATCAAGGTGCCGGGCAACACCTACTACAACGGCTACATGGCCACGCGAGAGCTGCTGCGCGCCGTGGAGCGCGCCGGCACGACCAACAACATCAAGGTCATCAAGGAACTCGAAGGACTGAAGGTCTCTGCCCGCGACCGCATGCAGGATTTCGACGCCTACATGAACCCGGCGACACATCAGTTGCAACAGACGATCTACATGGCGACCTATAACGACACGCCGGCGGAGAAGGACGACATTTTCCGGATACTTGCCAAGCTGCCGCCGAAGGAGGTCGAGGATCCCGAGGCCCCGACGACCTGCAAGCTCGAAAGCTACGAAGCGACGCCGACATACGAGATGTAGGCAGCGGCTGCCAGCGGGACGGACCCGATGGAGGAGACCGGCCGCTGCGGCTTGCTCCGGCGGTCCGTGTCCGCAGGACTGTCGGGAGCACCGGCATGGACTTCGTGATCAATTTACTGCCCCACCTTGCCAATGGCGTTTCGCTGGGGCTCCTGTTTGCGCTGATCGCGCTTGGCTTCATGCTGATCGTCGGTGTCATGGAGACGATCAATCTCGCGCACGGATCGATGTTCGCCCTTGGGATGTACGTGGCGCTGTTTCTGATCGCGCCGCAGTGGGGCGCGTTTCCGACGGTCGTGGAATGGTACGGCGGGCTGCCTCTCGGCACGCGGTACCTTGCCGCCCTCTTTCTCGCGCCGGTCTTCGTGGGCATTTTCGGAATGCTTCTCGAGCTGTGCATGCGCCGGACCTACGGCAAGGATCCGCTCTACGGCCTGTTGCTGACCTTCGGCGCCGCGATGGTGATCGAGGAATTGATCCGGGTGATCTGGGGTTCGAACGAAAAGCAGATGCCGCTTCCGGAAGCGATTTCCGGAGCGTTCACGATCGGCGACCTGATCTATTCGAGGTACCGGTTGTTCGCGAGCGGTTTCGCGATCGCGATGATCGCCTGCCTCTGGCTGTTCCTGGAAAAGACGCCCTACGGCGCGATGATCAAGGCCGGCGCGCACGACAGCGAAATGGTGCGTGCGCTCGGCATCAATCTGCCGCGCCTGCGGCTGTTCGTGTTCGCTCTGGGTGTCGCGCTCGCGGCGATCGCCGGCGTCGTCATGGCGCCGATCTGGGGCGTGCGCCCGCATGTCGGAGTCGACGCAGTTGTCCCCGCATTTCTTATTATCGTGCTGGGCGGCGTAGGGAGCCTGTGGGGTGCCGTCATTGCCGGACTTCTGGTCGGCATGGTGGTGGGCCTGTCCGGGGCGTACGCGTCCGAATGGTCACTGCTGTCGATGTACCTGCTTTTCATCGCCGTCGTGACCTTCCGCGCGCGCGGTCTTTTTGGCCGCAAGAGCATCCTGGACGCGTGACCGGGCGACAAGCGCCATCGATGCCGGCGACCATTTCCTCGGGTGGCGCGTTCGACCTCGCCGGCACGGTAGCGCTGGTTGCGGGCGGGTATGGCGGAATCGGCGCGGCAATCGCGTGGGGTCTCGGACGCCATGGTGCGGAGGTCGTCGTCGCCGGCCGGAATGCCGCCAAGGCCGAGGCGCTGGCGGCCGAGATGAATGGCGAGGGCCTCGCTGCTGCCGGAATCGGCATGGACGCGCATTCGGTGGCGTCGATGCGGACGGCGGTCGATGCCGTCGCGGGTCGTTGCGGCCGTCTGGACATCCTGGTGAATTGCGTGGGCATACAGCGCGAACAGCCGCTACTCGACGTGACCGAAGAAGCCTACGACGAAGTTTGCCAGGTGAACCTCAAGGCAGCGATGTTTCTCGGCCAGGCCGTCGCTCGGCACCAGGTCGCCGCGGACCGCGGCGGGCGACATGTCCATCTGCTGTCGGTGCGCGCGCAGCTCGGATTGCGCGATCGCGGCTATTCGGCCTATTGCAGCACCAAGGGCGGCCTCGTCATGCTGGTGAAGCAGCACGCGATGGAACTGGCCCGGCACGGCATCACGGTCAACGGGGTCGCCCCGACCGTCGTGCGCACTCCCATGGCCAGCCACTGGCTCGACAATCAGGCGACCCGAAGCCAGATCATCGACCGGATACCGCTCGGACGGGTCGGCGAGCCCGACGACGTCGTCGGCCCCGTTCTTCTCTTTTGCGCACCGGCTGGCGCCTTCGTCACCGGGCAGATTCTCTACGTCGACGGCGGGATCACGGCGAGCCAGTAGCCGACGGCACTGCGCCGCACGACGTTGCGCCTGATTTCATCTGCTTCACGTACCAGCGGATGAAGGCGTCGACGTTGTACTCCTTGCGCTGCGACAGCGGGCCCGGTTCGTAGCCGACGGAGTCCACACCCTTCTGCTGCCACCTGCAGATCTCCCAGTCCTGCTCGTTGGTGAGATTCCAGAACGGCAGCAGCCGGTCCAGCTGGTAGTCGGTGCCCTCGCGCGCCTCGCCGTCGACCAGCCAGTAGCTGCGCATCCGCGTCGCGCGCAGTCCCGCCGGCAGCATGCGGGTGACGACCGCGTGATCGCAGCTGGCATGCAGCCAGAAGTTGGGAAGGCTGCGCATCCGCAGCACGCCGACGTCGGCATCGGGGTAGTCGCCCATCAGCGGCGCGACGCGTTTCCCGTCCATCGATTCGGTGTCGAAACCGTCGGCAAGCGCGGTGCGATTCGACGTGTACCACCCGTCGCCGTCGGGATCCGGAAACGTGTGCAGCCCGCCTTTCGGGTGCGCGGCGGCGTCGCCGGGCGGCGTCCACCGCGATTGCAGGCGTTCGAGCGTGGCGGCGATCTTGCCGCGCGTCGCTTCGGAGGCGTGCTCCTCGTCGTAGAGGTCGAAATTGGACCTGACGTACTGCGGGTGGCGGGCCGCGCAGTGGTAGCACTCGCGGTTGTTCTCCCAGACGAGCTTCCAGTTGGCGTCGACCGCGTAGTCGGCGACGTGCGCGATCCGTGCCCGGTCGAACCGCTGCGGGGCACCCGCCACCGAGAAATTCGCGCGCAGGCCGTCGAAGGCGGGCGGCGACGCGGCGAGCGAGACGTAGATCAGTCCGGCGCAGACCTCGGCATGAAGCGGCCGCAGGCCGAGCTTCGATTTGTCGACGCCGTCGTGCATGCCCTGGCAGGCGATGAGTTCGCCCTGCCGCGAGTACGTCCAGCTGTGGTACGGGCAGACGAGCGCGCGGACGTGGCCGGTCTCGGTGCGGCAAAGCTGCGAGCCGCGGTGCCGGCAGACGTTGTGGAACGCGCGCACGGCTCCGGCGTCGTCGCGGATGACGAGCACCGGCGTCGCGTCGACGTCGAGCGTCAGGAAGTCGCCGGGGTTCGGAATCTCGATCGCGAATCCGGCAAACAGCCAGCCGCCCCGCCAGATGGTCGCGAGCTCCGCGGCATGGAGCAGCTCGGTGCCGTAGAACGCGCGCGGCATGCCGTGGCCTTCGCGCCGCGTGTCGAGGAGGGCCGCGAGCTGCGTGCCGGGGGTGTCGGGATCGGTCATGATCGGTTCAGGAAGGAAGTCGGGCCGCGGTCACGCCAGGATCGCCTTGCGCTCGGGATCGTAGGGCGGCCGCGAATGGCGGACCACCGGATGCCGTTCGCCCATCACTTCGATCCGGCACTCGGCGTCCGGGGGTTCGCCGGCGCCGACGTAGGCGCAGAGGATGTTGCGGCCGACCGTGTGGCCGTAGCCGGCGCTGGTGACCCGGCCCAGCACGCGGTCGCCGGCGAGCACGATTTCGCCGCCGAAGAGATCGAGCTCTCCGGGCGCGGTGAACCACGCGAGTCTTTGCTTCGGCCCGCGGGCCTTCACCTCGGCCAGCGCCGCGCGGGCGAGAAATTCCCCCTTTCCGGGCGCGACGCAGAAGCCCAGGCCGGCTTCGTAGGGGTTGTAGTCCGGCGTGATGTCGGAGCCCCAGACCAGGTAGTGCTTCTCGAGGCGCAGGCTGTTGATCGCGCGATAGCCCGCGTTGGCGATGCCGTGGCGCAGCCCCGCGGCCCACAGCCGCTCGTGGAGATGGAGCGCGTATTCGACCGGGACGTGCAATTCGTAACCCAGCTCGCCCAGGTAGGTCACGCGCAGCGCCAGCACCGGCGCGTAGCCGAGGTCGAGCTCGCGCGCCTGCATGTACGGGAAGCTCGCATTGTCGAGCGGCGTGTCGCTGAGCTCGGCCAGCACCTCGCGCGAGCGCGGCCCGCAGAGGTTGAGCACCGCCCTCGACGACGTGTGGTCGAGAATTTCCACGCCGCCGCCGGCAGGCAGGTGGCGCTCGATCGTCGAGCGGTCGCGCACGCCGAGCGCGCTGCCGGTGACGAAATAGAAGCGCTCGTCGGCGAGCCGCGTGATCGTCACGTCGGCCTCGATGCCGCCGCGCTCGTTGCACAGCTGCGTGTAGACGATGGTGCCGGGGGGGCGGTCGAGATCGTTGACGGCAAGCTTCTGCAGCAGCGCGAGTGCGCCGGGACCGCGGATTTCGTATTTGGAGAATGAGCTCATGTCGATCAGCGCCACGCGTTCGCGGACGGCACGGTGCTCGGCGGCGATCGCGTCGAAGGCCGGGCCGCGCTCGAAGGACGGGGCTTCCTCGGCGGGCGTACCGTCGGCGGCGAACCAGTTCGGCCGTTCCCAGCCGAACTTGCTGCCGTAGACCGCTCCTGCGCGGGCCAGCGTCGCGTACAGCGGGCTGCGGCGCGCGCCGCGACCGGCGAGCGCATCGTGGTTCGGCCAGGCGATGTGGTAGTAGCGGGCGTAGCTCTCGACGGCGCGCTCGTACATGAAATCCCTGACCGAATGCGGCGCGCCGAAGCGGCGCACGTCGAAGGGCCACAGGTCGAGTCCGGGGTCGCCGTCGACGATCCAGTTGGCCATCACCCATCCGGCGCCGCCCGACGCCGCGATGCCCGAGGTGAAGCCACAGCACAGATAGAAATTGTCGAGTTCGGGCGAGAGGCCGATGATCGGTTCGCCGTCGGCGGTGATCGGGATCGGCCCGTTGATCATCTGCCGGATGCCGACTTCGTCGAGCACCGGCATCCGCGCCGCGGCTGCCTCGGCGAGAGGGGCGAAGCGGTCGAAATCCGGCTGCAGCAGCTCGGGGCCGAAATCGCGCGCGATGCCCCGCGCACCCCAGGGTCGCGTGTTCGTCTCCCACCCTCCGACCGCCAGCGCTCCGGGTTCCGGCTTGACGTAGAAATTGCCGTCGGGATCGCGCAACGTGGGCAGGCCCTCCGGGATCCGTTCAGTCTTCTCGGTGACGAAATACTGGTGCTCGACGGCGCCGGCGGGGATGCGCGTCCCGACCATCGCGGCGACCTCGCGCCCCCACATTCCCGCGGCGTTGATGACGAATTCGGCATCGACGTCGCCGGCGTCGGTGACGACGGTGGTCACGCGGCGGCCGACGCGCTTCAGCCCCGTCACGCGCACGTTCTGCACCAGCGTTGCGCCGCCGGAGCGCGCGCCGGCCGCGTAGGCGTTGGTGAGGCTCGTCGGGTCGACGTAACCGTCACCGGCGATCCACGCGGCGCCGACCACGCCCTTCGCATCGAGCAGCGGAAACAGGTCGCGGGCCTCCTTCGACGACAGCAGGTCGACCTGGAAGCCGAAGCCCCTGGCCATGGTCGCCGAGCGCTTGAGCTCCTGCCAGCGCGCAGGCGACGATGCAAGGCGCAGGCTGCCGACGCCGTGCCAACCGGTCGCCTGGCCGGTCTCGGCTTCGAGCCGGCCGTAGAGCTCGGCGCCGTAGCGCATGATGCGCGTGAGGTTGCTGCTGCTGCGCAGCTGGCCGACGAGCCCGGCCGCGTGCCAGGTCGCGCCGTGCGTGAGCTGCAGGCGCTCGAGCAGCAGCACGTCGCGTTCGCCGCGCTTGGCGAGATGGTAGGCGATGCTGCATCCGATGGCGCCGCCGCCGATGACGACGATGCGGCTTTTCCTGGGCACGCGCATTCGAGTCGTTCTCTCCAGAGCGGCACGGGGCCGGATGCAGACGACCCTCGCGGGTCGCGGCGCGCCGCCGCGCGTGCCGCGACACTTGCTGCATCGTCGCCACGCGCGGATGGCGCCGAATTTAGCACACTAAAGCCCGGCCCGCGGTACGTAGCCGCGGCGTACGCGCTGCCGGAGCCATCGGCGCAGCGAGCGTGCCGCCGGCGAAATGGCGTCGACGTACAAAGGCGCGTCGCTTGCTGACCAGACGCGTCCGATTCGGCTCACCATACTTCGATCGATACCGGCAGCGTGCGGCCGGGCAGGGCATGCTGCCCCGTCGACGTGGCCAGCGGCGCCCTGCGGCAATTTGCGTCATCGAGGCGCGGGCGGAAGCTGCGCTGCCGGGCTCGGTGCGAACTGCCTGCGTCCACGCTCGCATTCCGAAATTGTGGCAGGAGAATCCATGGATGACCCGCAGGCAGTCCCGTCGCGCACCCACCGCGGCGGCAGCCGCGAAGCCAAGCGCGCGGCCCGGTCGGCACGCGCCGGCATGGCGATGCCCTACATCACGCGCCGGATCGGCTGCTACGAAGTCCTGGACGAGGAGGGCCTCGTCATCATCGAGCGCAATGCCGATACCATCCTCGCCGAGATCGGCATCGATTTCCGCGGCGACGCGGAAGCGCTGGACATCTGGAAGGCCGCCGGGGCCGACGTGCAGGGCGAGCGGGTGCGTTTCCCGCACGGCATGTGCCGGAGCATCGTCCAGGCGACCACGCCGCGCGAGTTCGTGCAGCACGCGCGCAACCCGGCGCGCAATGTTCCCATCGGCGGCAGGAACACGGTGTTCGCGCCGTCCTACGGGTCGCCTTTCGTGCGCAGCCTCGACGAGGGCCGGCGCTATGCGACCATCGAGGACTTCCGCAACTTCGTGAAGCTGGCCTACATGGCGCCTTCGCTGCACCACTCGGGCGGCACGATCTGCGAACCGGTCGACATTCCGGTGGACAAGCGCCATCTCGACATGGTGTACAGCCACATGAAGTACAGCGACAAGCCGTTCATGGGCTCGGTGACGCAGCCCGAGCGCGCCCAGGATTCGGTCGAGATGGCGCGGATACTGTTCGGCGAGGAGTTCGTCGACCCGGCCACCGGCAAGCCGAAGACGGTGATCATCAACCTGATCAACGCCAACTCGCCGCTGATCTACGACGCGACCATGCTCGGCGCGCTCAAGGTCTACGCGCGCGCCAACCAGGCGTGCATCGTCACCCCGTTCATCCTCGCGGGCGCCATGTCGCCGGTCACCGTCGTCGGCACGCGGCGCAGATGCTCGCCGAGGCGCTGGTCGGAATGGCGTTCATCCAGCTGGTCGCGCCCGGGGCGCCCGTGGTGCTCGGAACCTTCGCGTCGTCGATGTCGATGCAGTCCGGCGCGCCGACGTTCGGCACGCCGGAGCCAGCGCTGGTGCTCTACGGATGGCGGCGCTCGCCCGGCGGCTGGGCGTGCCGTTCCGCTCGGGCGGGGCATTGTGCGGCTCGAAGATCTCCGATGCGCAGGCCGCCTACGAATCGGCGAACACGCTCGTCCCGACCTGTCTCGCCGGGGTCAATTTCGTCCTGCACACCGCCGGCTGGCTCGAGGGCGGCCTGGCGATGGGCTACGAGAAATTCGTCATGGACGTCGACCAGGTCGGCATGATGCAGACGCTGCTCGCCGGCGTCGACCTGTCCGAGAACGGCCAGGCGATGGATGCCATCCGCGAGGTCGGGCCCGGCAAGCATTTTCTCGGCTGCGCGCACACGCAGGCCAATTTCGAGACCGCGTTCTACCGCTCGCCGATCGCCGACAACAACAGCTACGAGCAGTGGGAAGCCGAGGGCAGCCAGGACCTCACGCAGCGCGCCAACGCGAGCTGGAAGCGTCAGCTGGCGGCGTACGAGCCCCCGCCGATCGATGCGGCCGTCGACGAGGCGCTCGTCGACTACATGAATCGCCGCAAGGCGTCGTTTCCGGACTCGAAGTACTGACCGTCCGCCTGCGGGCGCGTCCCGCCCGCGGGGCTCAGCGCCGGCGCCAGGCCTGCGTGATGCGCTCGAACCGGTGCGTCAACAGCACGTGGGTGATCTTGACGGCGGCCGAGGTCGCAACGATCGCCATGGCCATCGCCGCGGCCGCGGCGGTGAAGCCGGACTCGTCCATGTTGATGATGGTGACCGCTGCGAGCTTGGTGTCGGTCGAATAGAGAAAGATCACCGCCGATACCGTGGTCATGGCGTTGACGAAAAGGTAGATGCTGATGTCGAGCACCGCCGGAAGGCAGACCGGAACCGTCACCCTTGCCATGGTGCGCAGCAACGAAACCTTGAGCGACGACGACACCGCTTCGAACTCGGGGTCGAGCTGCTTCAGCGACGTGGTGGCGGTGAGATGGCTGACCGTGTAGAAATGGGTGATCGAATTGACCACCAGAATGATCATGGTCGCGTAGATGAAGCCGAGCGGATTGCCCCGCGCGTTGAAGAAGAATATGTAGGCGAGGCCCAGCACCAGCCCGGGCACTGCCATCGGCAGCATGGCCATGAACTGCGCGATGCCGCGTCCCAGGGCGAAGCCGCGCGTCTTCTCCAGCAGGTAGGCACCCAGGAAGACGACGAAGGTGCCGATCACGGCCGTCCACGAGGCGAGGACCACCGAGTTCCAGTACGCGGCCCAGCCGTTGGTGTCGAAGTCGCCGAACGCGTAGTTCCTGAGCGTCATCGTCAGGTTGTACGGCCAGCGGGTGACGACCGACGCCCACGCCGACATAGCCAGCAGGCCGAAGATCAGTCCGCCGACGACGGCGCAGAACGCGAACAGGCCCCAGTCGCGGCGCGGCACCGGCCGCGGTTCGAGCGGCACGGCGCGCGCCGAAAGCAGCGCGACCTGCCGGCGCTGGGTGATGCGGTCGGCGCCGAAGGCGAGCACCGCCGGCAGCAGCAGGACGAAGCCGACCACCGCGCCCATCTCGAAATTCTGCTGGCCGATCACCTGTTTGAAGATGTCGGTGGCGAGGACGTTGTAGCGCCCGCCGATGACCTTGGCGATGCCGAAATCGGTGATGACGAGCGTGAAGATGACGAAACCCGCGCTGATGACGCCGTACTTGGCGCCGGGGAGGGTGACGGTGAAGAACACCCGCGTCTTCGAGGCGCCCAGCGCGTCCGCGGCCTCGTAGAGCCGCGCGTCGGCCATCGACAGCGAAGCGACCAGGATCATCAGCGCGTGCGGGAAGCAGTAGAACACCTGCGAAATCACGATGCCGATGGGACCGTAGATCGACGCGCCGAACATCAGGCCCTTGAGGAACCCCTGGTTGCCGAAGAGATAGATCAGCGAGATCGCCGGCAGCAGCGACGGCGCCAGGATGGGAATCAGCGCGAAGGCCTGGAACAGTCCCTTCCAGCGCATGCAGCTGCGCTGCAGCGCGTAGGCGTAGACGAACGCCAGCGGCAGCACGATCGCCGTGGACAGCAGCGCGATGAACAGGCTGTTCCACACCGACGCGAACAGCGCCGGCGTGGAGAAATAGTGGATGTAGTTGGCGAGTCCGACGAACGCGCCGTTCTGGTCGTGGAAACTCTTGGACAGCAGCCACCACAGCGGCAGCACCAGCGTGACCATCATCCAGCCGACGAGCAGGCAGATGCCCAGCCGCATCAGGATGTCGTCGCGATCGATCCGCCGGCGGGTCGCCGGAAACGATGCGGCGGCAGGCAGCGCTGCCGGGGATGCGGCTGCGGGGGCGGCCGCCGCGGTCACGGTTTGGACGGCGCCCGGGGAAACACGCGAAGACGCTCGGGCGGCAGGGCGATGGGAATCTCCTTGCCCTGCTCGATCGAGAGGTCGCGCACGACGTTGATCGAAAAGTCGGCGACGATCGACGGATCGCCGCCGTTGAGCGCCAGCCCGACCCGGCAGAACGAGCCGAGGAACTCGATTTCGGCGACTCGCGCGCGGAACGCGTTGGCCATCGTCGGGACGATGTTGCGGACGACGACGTCCTCGGGCCGGATCGCCAGCGTGACGTCATGGCCGGCGCCCGGGCGTACGTCCAGTTCGCAGGCGAGGTCGATCGTGCCGAAGCGCACCTGCCCGGGACCGATCACCACCGCGGGCAGGAAATTGGTGGTGCCGACGAAATCGGCGACGAACGCGCTCGACGGCTTGCGATAGACCTCGGTCGGCGTGCCGATCTGCTCGATCACGCCGTGATTCATCACGACGATGCGATCGGCCATCGTCAGCGCCTCTTCCTGGTCGTGCGTGACCATGATGGTGGTGACGCCGAGGCGCTGGTGCAGGCGGCGGATCTCCATGCGCAGATGCGCGCGCACCCGCGCGTCCAGCGCGGAGAGCGGCTCGTCGAGCAGCAGCAGGCCGGGGGACAGCGCCAGCGCACGCGCCACCGCGACGCGCTGCTGCTGGCCGCCCGACAGCTGCGCCGGGTACTTGCGCGCGGACTCCGGCAGCCCGACGAGGCGCAGCAGGTCCACCACGCGGGTCTGGATCTCGACTTTCGGCAATCCGCGGCTGACCAGTCCGTAGCCGACGTTGGCGGCGACGGTCAGGTTCGGGAACAGCGCGTAGGACTGAAACACGATGCCGAAATCGCGGTGCGACGCCGGCAGGTTCGATATTTCCTTGTCGGCCTGGAAGATGCGGCCCGACGTCTGGATGTCGAGCCCGGCGATGGCGCGCAGCAGGGTGGTCTTGCCGCAGCCGGAGGGGCCCAGGAAGCAGACGAATTCCCCCGGAAAGATCTCCAGGGAAATGTCCTTCAACGCGGCGAACGCACCGAACTGCTTGGTCAGCCGCTCGATCCTGAGGTAGGGGGCGGTCTCCGTCATGGTGCGGCTTTCGGTCATGTCGGCGTGCGCGGACTCCGCCCTGCCTCGGGGCAAGGCGGGGTTCGCGCCACGTTCAAACCCGACGCACCGGCCCGGCCGTCACTTGGGCGCGGACTTGCCGTCGTAGCGCTTGGTCCACTCGGCCAGGATCGCCGCGCGGTCGGCACCCATCTTGGCCAGGTCGATCTTGACCATCGCCGCGTCGGCGGAGGGCGGGTAGTTCGGCGGCGCCGGATTGAGGCCGGGGTAGCCGACGATCGCGTAGTACTTGCCGTAGAGTTCGTAGGCGCCCTTGCTCACCGCGAAGTCCGCGAGCTTCTGCGCCGCCGCGAGGTTCTTTGTTCCCTTCATGATCGCCGTGGCTTCCATGTCCCAGGGCGCGCCTTCCTTGGCGAGGATGATGTCGATCGGCGCACCGCCGGTCTTTTCCTTGGCGCCGCGCATGTCGAAGCCGATGCCGATCACGCGCTCGCCTTTCGCCGCCTGCACGCATGGCGCCGAGCCGGAGTGGGTGTACACCGCGATGTTCTGGTGCAGCTTGTCCATGAATTCCCACGCCGCTTTCTCGCCCATGATCTGGATCCAGGCATACACCGCCTGGTAGCCGGTGCCCGACGAGGCCGGATTGGGCATCACAATCGAATCCTTGTAGACCGGATTGGCGAGATCGGCCCACGACGCCGGCTTGGGAAGGCTCTTCTTGCCGCCCTCGACGGTGTTGTAGCACATGACGGCGAGCCAGGCGTCGAGCCCGGTCCAGGTCATCGGTTTCTTGCCACTGTGGAACGTCGGCTTGATCTGTTCCGCTCCCTTGGGCGTGTAGCCTTCGAGCAGGCCCTGCGAGTCGAACAGCGCGATGCTCGAAGCACCGAGGCCCCAGATGATGTCGGCGCGAGGATTGTCCTTTTCCGCCAGCACGCGGGCGGTGATCACGCCCGTCGAATCGCGAACCCAGGCGATTTCCACGTCCGGGGCGACGGCCTCGAACGCCTGCTTGTACGGGCCGAGCTGATCGTTTTCAAGCGCGGTGTAGACGGTGATCTTGGTCTTTTGCGCAAAAGCCGGAGCGGCGATCAACGCCGACGCGACGATGGCCGCCGCGCCTATCATCAGGCTGCGGAATGTGGATTTGAACATTGCGTGAGCTCCTCTGGCTGTGAAATCGACTTGTCCCGTACCCGTGGCGACGAGTTGCCCCGGTTTCCCCGACCGCCATTCCACCCGAAACGGATGTGGCAGTAAAGCGAATTGATGACGGAGGGATCGGACGGCGGCCGGCGACCGGGCGGCGCGCACCGGACCGGGCATTTCCGATCGGTCGACGGCGGAGCGTATTGCGGTGCGCCATGGCCTCGTCGTCCCGGGTTTGGGGCATTACCGATGTCCGGCGTCCTGGTCCATGCCCCGGCGCGGGCCGGTCCATGCCGATTGCGGCACGGGCATCCTAGCGGCGTTCCTGCGGCCTGCGGCCGCGCCGGCGCGCGGTGCCAGCACCGGGCGCGGCGCCCGCCTGGCGATCGAGATCGCCGTGCCACTGGGCGCGCGAGCCGCTGGACACCTCGCCGAGCCTGGCGACCACGTGGTCGAGATCGGGACGCGGTCCCGGCACGTGCCTTTCCAGGGCATCGCGCATGGCGCGGATGTGCTCCGGCGTCGTCCCGCAACAGCCGCCGATGATCCGCGCCCCCGCGTCCAGCGCAAGACGCGCGTAGTCCGCCATCAGTTCCGGAGTGCCGTCGTAGCGTATGGCGCCATCGACGTACTGCGGGATGCCGCAGTTGGCCTTGGCGACCAGCACCGCGTCCGGTCCGGCGGCGGTGGCGAGATTGAGGATGCAGGCGACGACCTCGGACGCGCCGACGCCGCAGTTGGCGCCGCAGGCCATCGGACCCGGCGTGACGGCGCCGACCAGCGCGGCGAATTCGCCGGGCGCGAGTCCCATCATCGTCCGGCCGTTGGTGTCGAAGCTCAGCGTGCAGATGACGGGCAGCCCGGTGACGGCGGCGCCGGCGATGGCCGCTTCGGCTTCCTCGCGCGCCGACAGGGTTTCGATCCACAGGACGTCGACGCCGCCCCGCGCGAGGGCGGCGGCCTGCTCGGCAAAGGCGGCGCGCGCCGCATCGAAATCCAGCGCGCCCAGCGGCGCCATGATCTCGCCCGTCGGCCCCATGCTCCCCGCGACCACGACGCTGCCCCCGTTCGCGTCGGCCGCCGCGCGCGCGATCCGGGCGGCGGCTTCGTTGAGTTCGGCGACTCGGCCTTCAGCCTTGTGCAGCGCCAGCCGATAGCGGTTTCCGCCGAAGCTGTTGGTGAGGATGATGTCGGCGCCGGCTTCGACGAAGCGGCGGTGCAGCTCGACGATGCGGTCGGGGTGTTCGACGTTCCACCGCTCCGGCGCGTCGCCGGATACGAGTCCCGCGGCGAAGAGATTGCTGCCGGTGGCGCCATCGGCAAGGAGCCACGGACGGGTCAGGAGCAGGGTGGCGAGACGGTCGGACATCGTGTGAACAGGCGCTACAAAGCTTTGCTGAATCGAGTAACAACAGCTGCAGAAGCGTCGTCGTTCCCGCGAACGCGGGAATCCAGTGTCTCGGTTCGAACGTCGCTGGGTCCCCGCCTTCGCGGGGACGACAATCCCATTTGCGAAGGTGTCACCCAAATCCGTAATGCATCGCTAGATGCAATCGGTGCGCAGATCAAGCGCGGGTTACACGGCACTACGCGCTCCGCGACCGCTTCGTCGGCCGCCCTCGCCCGAGGCCGCCCGGCGTTCCGGCAGCGTCACGATCTCGCGCAGCCGCGGGTACGGCGCGGTCAGGTGCGGGATCGCCATCGCCTCGACGAAGAATTCCTGGAACCGCGGCTCGACGGCGGTCTCGATCTTCTCGATCCGCCGCACCAGCTCCTCGATCGGTGCCGCGCGCGCGCTGGTCGAGCAGCGCGATGCGGGCGCCGGTGCCGGCGGCGTTGCCGGCGGAGCTGACGTGCGTCGAGCGCGCAGTCGGGGATCATGCCGAGCACCATCGCGTACTTGACGTCGATGTGGCTGCCGAAGGCGCCGGCGAGGCGGATGCGGTCGACGCGCTCGATCTGCCAGGTGCTCCATCAGCAGGCGCACGCCGGCGTAGAGCGCGGCCTTGGCGAGCTGGATGGCGCGCACGTCGTTCTGCGTGATGCGCAACGGCGCGCGGCCGTCCGCGCCGCGATGGAGGAGGTAGGAGAAGGTGCGGCCGTCCGCGTGGATGCGCGGCGTTGCGCGCCGCCAGCGCGCCGTCGACGACGCCGTCGTGGCGGATCACGCCGGCGAGATACATCTCGGCGATGGCCTCGATGATGCCGGAGCCGCAGATGCCGGTGACGCCGGTCGCCGCGGTCGCCTCGGCGAAGCCCGGCTCGTCCGACCACAGCTCGCAGCCGATCACCTTGAAGCGCGGCTCCAGCGTCGCCGGATCGATGCGCACGCGCTCGATCGCGCCCGGCGCCGCGCGCTGGCCGCAGCTGATCTGCGCGCCCTCGAACGCCGGGCCGGTCGGGCTCGAGCAGGCGAGCAGCCGCTGGCGGTTGCCGAGCACGATCTCGGCGTTGGTGCCGACGTCGACCAGCAGCGTCATCTCGTCGGACAGGTCGGGCCGCTCGGCGAGCACCACGCCCGCGGCGTCGGCGCCGACGTGTCCGGCGATGCACGGCAGCACGTAGATGCGCGCGTTGCGGTGGACCGCGAGGTCGATCTCGGTCGCCCACAGGGTCGAGCGCGGAGTCGGTCGCGAGCGCGAACGGCGCGCCGCCGAGCTCGACCGGATCGATGCCGAGCAGCAGGTGGTGCATGATCGGATTGCCGACGAAGGTCGCCTCGAGGATGTCCTCGCGCGCGATGCCGGCCTGGCGCGCGACGTCGGCGGCGAGGTCGTTGATCGCGGCGCGCACCGCCGTCGGTCATCTCCGTCTCGCCGCCGGGATTCATCATCACGTACGACACGCGGCTCATCAGATCCTCGCCGAAGCGGATCTGCGGATTCATCGCGCCGGCCGCGGCGACGACCTCGCCGCTGGCCAGGTCGCACAGATGCGCGGCGATCGTCGTCGAGCCGACGTCGACGGCGATGCCGTAGACGCGCTCGTGGAAGCCCGGCCAGACGGCGATGATCTGGCTCGCCGCCGTGCACCGCGACGGTCACCTTCCAGTCGCCGTCGCGCAGCGCCGGCTGCAGTTGCTGCAGCACGCGCAGGTCGCAGGCGAGCCCGGTCAGCCGCCATTCGGAGTCGAGCGCGTCCTCCAGCCGGCGCAGATCGCCCGACGGATCGTGCATGTCCGGCTCCTGCACCTCGACGTAGTGCAGCCGCACCACCGGATCGAGCTCGATGTCGTGCGCCTCGGCGGCCTTGCGCACCACCTGGCGGTGGACCTGGCTGTCGGGCGGCACGTCGATGACGACGTCGCCCTGGACCTGCGCCGAGCACGACAGCCGGCGCCCGGCCGCCAGCGGCTGCGCTGCGGCAGTACGCGCTTCTCGACGGCGCCCGAACGGCGACAGGTGCGCGGCGCGCGAGGTCACGCCGTGCTTGGCGAACTCGCCCTCGGCGAGCAGGACCTGGCAGCGCCCGCACAGGCCGCGTCCGCCGCACACCGAATCGATGTCGACGCCGAGCGTGCGCGCCGCCTGCAGCAGCGGCGTGCCGAGCGGGAACGCGCGCCGCGCTTGCCCGACGGCGTGAAGACGACGAGCGCGTCGCGCGTCGCCGGAGCGACGCGGCCGGCGCCGGCAGGCTGGCGATCGGCGCCGGCATCAGGCGCGCCGCCGCCGCCCGACCTCGCGCCGGCCGCGCGCGGCCTCGCCGTCGGCGCCGGCCGGGGCGTCTCGCGGAACCTGCGTGATCCAGCGCGCGCAGTCGGGATCGTGGCCCATCATCACGTCGGCGCCCATGCACGCCCTGACGATCTCCGCGTGCAGCGGATTGGTGATCGCCGAGGTCATGCCCGAGCGCGATCGCCATGGTGAGGAACGCGGCGTTGATGCCGTCGCGGTTCGGCAGGCCGAAGCTGACGTTCGACGCGCCGCAGGTGGTGTTGACCTTGAGCTCGCTGCGCAGCCGGCGCACCAGCCGCATCACCTGCACGCCGGCCTGCGTTGATCGCGCCGATCGGCATCACCAGCGGATCGACGACGATGTCGCAGGCGCGGGATGCCGTAGTCGGCGGCGCGCTCGACGATCTTCTTCGCGACCGCGAAGCGCACGTCCGGATCCTCGCGAGATGCCGGTCTCGTCGTTGGAGATCGCGACCACCGCGGCGCCGTACTTCTTGACCAGCGGCAGCACGGCTCTCGAGCCGCTCCTCCTCGCCGGTCACCGAGTTGACCAGCGCCTTGCCCTTGTAGACCGCGAGCCCCGCCTCGAGCGCGGCGACGATCGACGAATCGATCGACAGCGGCACGTCGGTGATCGACTGCACCAGCTGGATCGCCTGGGCGAGGATCGCCGGCTCGTCGGCCAGCGGAATGCCGGCATTGACGTCGAGCATGTGCGCGCCGGCCTCCACCTGCGCGAGTGCGTCGGCCTCGACGCGGCTGAAGTCGCCGGCCGCCATCTCGGCGGCGAGGATCTTGCGGCCGGTCGGATTGATGCGCTCGCCGATGATGCACGAACGGCCGGTCGAAGCCGATGACGACCTCGCGGGTGGCGGAACTGATGACGGTGTCGGTCATGATGCTGTCCTTCTGCGGTCTGCGGGCTGCGGTCGCGGCCGGGGTACCAGGGAACGCGGCCGTGCGAGCACGCCGGATGCGTGATCACGATCTCGGCCACCGACTTCTTCCTGGCGGTAGGCCATGACGTGCACGCCGCGCGACGCCCTTGATCTCGCGGATCTCCTGGATCAGGTCGATGCAGAGCCTGCGGCCTTCGCGCGCCTGGTCCTGCGGCGCCCGCCGAGGCGCGCGATGACCGCGTCCGGGATGTGCATGCCCGGCACGTGGGTGCGCATCCACGCGGCCGTCTTCGCCGAGCGCAGCGGACCGACGCCGACGAGGATGAAGACCTTGTCGAGCAGGCCGAGGTCGTCGCACCCGCTGCATGAAGGCGCGCAGCAGCGGCACGTCGTAGCAGTACTGCGTCTGGATGAACTGCGCGCCGGCGGCGATCTTCTTCGCGAGGCGCTGCGCGCGCCACTCGAGCGGCGGCGCGAACGGATTCTCGGCGGCGCCGAGGAACACGCGCGGCGCGCAGGTGATCTTGCGGCCGCTCTGGAAGTGGTGCTCGTCGCGCAGCGTGCGGCCGATGTCGAGCAGCGACATGCAGTCGAGGTCGAACACCGGCTTCGCCTGCGGATGGTCGCCCGCCTGCACGCCGTCGCCGGTCAGGCACAGCATGTTGCACACGCCCATCGCCGCGCCGCCCAGGATGTCGCCCTGGATCGCGATGCGGTTCCTGTCGCGGCAGGAGATCTGCATCACCGGCGCGTAGCCGACGCGGGTCAGCAGCGCGCAGACGGCGAGGCTCGACATGTGGCAGTTGGCGCCGCTGCCGTCGGTCGCGTTGATGGCGTCGACGTAGCCGTCGAAGACGCGGCGCGCGCCGGTAGACGTCGCTCGGGATCGGCCGAGTCGGGCGGGTCGAGCTCGGTCGTGACCGCGAACGCGCCGGCGCGCAGCACGCGCTCGAGGCGTCCCGGCGAGGTGTGGCCGGGCAGGATCGGCAGCGGGTAGCCCGGGACCGGCTCGTCCTCGAACTTCATGGCTGCGCCCGCCGGCGCGGTTCGCGCGCGACTCGCCGGCCGCCTGCAGCCACGACGAGCGGCCTTCGAGCCGCTGGTCGACCGGCGACTGGACGACGTGCATCGGCGGCGGCTCCGGCGCGCATCCGCGGCGCTGCCGGCGATCGGCCTCGACCCAGACGCACTGCATCTCCGGCTTGACCTCGCAGTGGCCGTTGGCGCGCACGCCGCCGCAGGGGCCGTTGCGCAGCTTCTTCGGGCAGTTCATCGGGCAGGACATGCCGGTCGAGCTCAGCACGCACTGGCCGCACATCCGGCAGTCGAACAGCAGTCCCTTGACCGCCCGCTCGACGGCGGCGACCGGCCGTTCGAGCCGCTCGGTAGCCGATCGCCTTCCAGCAGCGGATGCAAGGCGACGAGCGCGCGCTCGAACGGCCGATAGACAGCGTTTCCAGGCCGCGGGCGTGGCGCACCGACCAGAGGCGCACGGCGAGTACATCAGTCACGCGTCCTGCGGCTTCCGGAGCCGCCGGCGGCGCGGTCTCGTCGACGCCCTTGGCGCGGATCAGCCGCTCGAGGTCGGCGTCGCTGTAGCAGGGCTTCCAGCCGCGCGGCTTCGGCGCGCGCCTCGGCCTCGCGGGTCGTCGCCGCACTGCGCGCGGCGCGCTGCGCTTCCAGTCGGCGAGGTAGGCGTCCGAGCTGCCCCTGCCGGCGCGCATCGCGGCGCGGTCGACCGCTTCCTGGAAGCGCGGCGACAGCTGCACGTTGGCGGTCTCGCGGCCGCGCTTGACGATGACCTGCGCGGGAATGTCGCGCCAGGAGATGACGATCAGCTTGGCCATGGGCGCACCTCCGGCGCTGGCGCATCGCGCGAGGCTGCGCTCGAGCCCGCCGTAGCCGGTGCGGCGCGTACTCGAAGGCGAGACCGAGCCGTGGCGGCGGCCGCGCGCGCGCCCGCCATGCGCTCGGGCGTCTCGCGCTGCGCGAGATAGACGAGCCGCCGGTAGTTGCCGAAGTACTGCCCGGCCAGCTCCGGATGACGGTCGATGCCCAGGCCCGCGAATCACCAGGCGATCGAAATGGCGCACCAGGAAATCGGTGAGGTAGAACGTGCCGGGCTCGGCGTCGGCGAGCGCCGCGAATTCACCGGCGCCGGCGAAGAACTCGTAGCAGTGCGCGCCGGGGATCCGCTCGACGCCTTCCTCGCGCCAGCACCGCGTCGAGCTCGCCGCCGGTGCCGCAATCGGCGTAGGCGACGAAGATCGACGCGTACCGATCGCGGTTGGCGCGGATCTTTGCCCGCACGGCGCCGGGGATGCGCTCCGGGCGGTTGTGCAACTCCGCGGGCAGGCACTGCACGTCGAGATGTCGCCAGGCGTTCGCGCGTGCGCAGCGCGGCGATCTCGCGGCCAGCGCGCCGCAGGCGATCACCAGCACCGCAGGTTGGCGGCCCATGGGCCCGGGCGCCCGGTCAGCCCGCCGCGTGCGCCGCGCGGCGCGCGGCGATCAGCGACTTGGCGGTCTCGACGGCGATCGCGGCGTCGCGGCAGTAGGCGTCGGCGCCGACGGCCTTGCCGAAGTCCTCGTTGAGCGGCGCGCCGCCGACCAGCACGATGTAGTCGTCGCGGATGCCCTGTTCCTTGAGCGTGTCGATCACGACCTTCATGTACGGCATCGTCGTGGTCAGCAGCGCCGACATGCCGAGGATGTCGGGCTTGTGCTTCTCGAGCGCGTCCAGGTATTTCTCGACCGGGTTGTTGATGCCGAGGTCGATCACCTCGAAGCCGGCGCCTTCCATCATCATCGAGACCAGGTTCTTGCCGATGTCGTGGATGTCGCCCTTGACCGTGCCGATCACCATCTTGCCGATCGGCTCGACGCCGGTCTCGGCGAGCAGCGGGCGCAGGATCTCCATCCCGCCCTTCATCGAGTTGGCCGCCAGCAGCACCTCGGGCACGAACAGGATGCCGTCGCGAAAATCGATGCCGACGATGCGCATGCCCTCGACGAGCGCGTCGTTCAGGACCCGGTCCGGCCGACCAGCCGCGCGCCAGCAAGATGTGCGTCGCCTCCTCGACCTCGGCCTTCAGGCCGTTGTACAGGTCGTCGTGGACCTGCAGGACGAGCTCCTCGTCGTTGAGGCTGTTCAGGTCCAGGTCGTCTTCAGGATTGTCCGGCACAGGGCTCTCCGCTCGCGAATCCGCCGCCCGCGCTCCGTCCCCGGGGCGACCGGTCATCGGGGCCATGGTAGAGCGGTCGCGGTCGCCGCGCTGACGGCGCAGCGACCAAAGCATGCCGGCGAGCGACACCCGCGCGCCCCTCGGCTTCGCCCGTCGATACCGCCGCGTCCCGCGGGCGCGCCGTACCGCGCATGCCGCCGCTGTCCGGGTCGCTTCGCTGAAGGGATGGCGCAGTTGCGCAATCCGGGGTCGCAAATCGAGTGATCTCGGCGCGGGGTCTGGCTACACTTGCCGCGTCGGCGCGCTTCGGTGGCGGGGGGAAATCGCCGGGAGCGGCGAGACAGCGGCGGCGGGCCGGCCCGGGTGACGGCGCCGCGCGGTCCGGACCTCAGGGAGTCGAAGGCATGAAGACGCATGCGCGGGTGGTGGTGATCGGCGGCGGCGTGGTCGGCGTCAGCACGCTCTACCACCTGGCGAAGAAGGGCTGGTCCGACGTGACGCTGCTCGAGCGAACCGAACTGACCGCCGGCTCGACCTGGCATGCGGCCGGGCTGCTGCCGCTGTTCAACATGAGCTACACCGTCGGCCAGCTGCACAAGTACTCGGTCGACCTCTACAAGCGCCTGCCCGGCGGAGACCGGCCAGGAAGTCGGCTTCCACGTCACCGGGAACCTGCGCCTCGCGACCTGCCGCGACCGGATGGACGAGTACCGGAAGTATTGCGGCACCGCCAACACCATCGGCGTGCCGTTCCAGGTCATCGGCCCGGCCGAGGTGAAGGCGCTGTGGCCGCTGGTCGACCTCGGCGACGGCGTCGACACGCCGAAGATCGTCGGCGCCCTCTATCACCCGGACGACGGGCACATCGCGCCGGTCGACCTGACCATGGCGCTGCGCAAGGGCGCGCGCGCGGCCGGCGCCGAGATCTGCGAGCAGACCGAGGTGCAGGGGGTCGAGCGGACGCCTTCCGGCGAGTGGAAGGTCAGGACCACCAAGGGCGACATCGTCTGCGAGCACGTCGTGTGCGCCACCGGAAACTACGCGCGCGAGACGGGCAGGATGTTCGGCCTCGGCGTGCCGGCGATTCCGGTCGAGCACCAGTACATCGTCTACGACGAATCCGCCGAGCTCAAGGCCTACCGCGGGTCGGGGGGCCACGAGCTCGCGGTGCTGCGCGAATCCGACGCGTCGTACTACCTGCGCGAGGAGCGCATGGGCTGGATCCTCGGGCCCTACGAGCGCGGCGCCCCGGCGCGCTTCGCCGACGGCGTCCCCGCCTGGTTCGGCAAGGAGCTCTTCGAGGGCGACCTCGACCGCCTGCTGCCGCACGTCGAGGCGGCGATGAAGCGCGTGCCCTGCCTCGAGCACTGCGGCATCAAGACCATCGTCAACGGTCCCATCGCCTACACGCCGGACGGCAGCCCGCTGGTCGGTCCGGCATGGGGACTGCGCAACGTCTGGCTGAACGAAGGCCACAGCTTCGGCGTCACCGCCGCCGGCGGCGCGGGCTGGCAGCTCGCGGAATGGATCGTCGAAGGCGAGCCCGGCATCGACATGCTGGCAGTCGACCCGCGCCGCTACGGGCCCTACACCGGCAAGCGCTACACGGTCGCCAAGAACGAGGAGGCGTACCGCGAGGTCTTCACCATCCACTACCCGGACGAGGAGCGCGGCGCGGCGCGTCCGGCCAAGACCAGCCCGGTCTACGAAAAGCTCGACCGGATGGGTGCCGTGTGGGGTCAGCGCTACGGCTGGGAGCGCGCCAACTGGTTCGCGCCCGCGGGCGTGGAACGGCGCGACGCGTGGAGCTTCCGGCGTTCCAACTATTTCGAGCACGTCGGCAACGAGTGCCGCCTGATGCGCGGCAGCGTGGGGGTGATCGACCTCACGCCGTTCACCAAGCACGAGGTGAGCGGCCCCGGCGCCGAGGCCTGGCTCGATTCGCTGGTCGCGAACAAGCTGCCGGCGAAGCCGGGGCGCATCGCGCTGTCGCACGCGCTGACGAAGAGCGGCGGCATCCGCTCCGAGTTCACCATCACCAAGCTGGCCGAGGATCGCTACTACCTGGTCAGCGCCGGCGCCGGCGAGCGCCACGACAGCGACTACCTGCAACGGATGCTTCCGCCGGACGGGAGCGTCGAACTTTCCAACGTGACGACCCGCCGCGCGACCTTCGTCGTCGCCGGACCCAGGGCCCGCGACGTGCTGTCCCGGCTGACCGACGTCCCGCTCGACAACCAGAATTTCCCGTGGCTGACCGGGCAGGCGATCGAGATCGGGATGGCGGTGGACGTCTACGCGCTGCGCGTCAACTTCATCGGCGAGCTGGGCTGGGAGCTGCACCTGCCGATCGAATACGCCAACGGCCTCTTCGAGGCGCTGTTCGCCGCCGGCCGGGACTTCGGCATCGGCATGGTCGGCATGCGGGCGATGGAATCGCTGCGCATCGAGAAGTCGTACCGGATGTGGGGCTCCGATCTCACGCGCGACTACACGCCGTTCGAGGCGGGGCTCGACCGCTTCGTGCGCATGGCCAAGGGCGAGTTCATCGGCAAGGCCGCGCTGGCGCGGCAGCTGGCAGCAGGGCGTGCCGCACCGCTTCGCGACGCTCGAAGTCCACGGCGTGGTCGACGCCGATCCGCTGGGCAACGAGCCGCTCTTCGCCGACGGCGCGCTGGTCGGGCGCGCCACCGCCGGCTGCTACGGGCACGTGGTCGGCAAGAGCCTGGCGCTGGCCTACGTCGCTGCCGCAGCTACGCCGCGGTCGGCTCGGAAGTCGAGATCGAGATCCTCGGCGAGCGGCGCCGCGCCACGGTGATCGGCGAATCGCCGCACGATCCCGAGAATCTGCGGTTGCGCGCCTGACACGGCGCCTCGATGCCGGGTCGCCGCGATTTCGCGCCGGCCCGGACCACGCGCGGGTCGCGCAGCAGGAGTTCCATTGTCGGTCGGCAACACCGGAGAGGACATCGGAGGAGGCGTCGAGTCCCGCTACGCGTGGATGCGGCTCCTCGCCTCGCTGCTGCTGATGACCATCGGCGGGTCGGGCATGTACTCGGTCGCCGTGGTGCTGCCGCGCATCCAGGCCGAGTTCGGCGTCGCCCGCGGCGACGCCTCGCTGCCCTACACGCTGACCATGATCGGCTTCGGTTTCGGCGGCGTCCTCATGGGCCGCCTCACCGACCGCCACGGCGTGATGACCGCGGTGCTCGTCGGCACCGCGGGCCTGGCCGCCGGCTTCTTCGCGGCGGGTGCGTCGCGGCAGCCTGTGGCAGTTCGCGCTGGCGCAGGGCCTGCTGATCGGGTTCCTGGGCACCGCGGCCACCTTCGCGCCGCTGGTCGCCGACACCTCGCAGTGGTTCACTCGGCGGCGCGGCATCGCCGTGGCGATCTGCATGAGCGGCAACTACCTCGCCGGCGCCCTGTGGCCGCCGGTGATGCAGCATTTCATCGACAGCGTCGGCTGGCGCGCAGACCTACGTCGGCATCGGCGTCTTCTGCCTCGTCGCGATGCTGCCGCTGGCACTGGTGCTGCGCCGCCGCCCGCCGGCGATTGCGCCGCCGGCTTCCGCTGCCGGGCCGGCGCGCCCACTCGCGGGCTCGATGCCGGCGCGGCCGCTCGGATTCTCGCCCGCCGCGTTGCAGGGGCTGCTGTGCGTCGCCGGCGTGGCCTGCTGCGTGGCCATGTCGATGCCGCAGGTGCACATCGTCGCCTACTGCGGCGACCTCGGCTTCGGGGCGGCGCGCGGCGCGGAGATGCTCTCGCTGATGCTGGGCTTCGGCATCGTCAGCCGGCTCGTCTCGGGCTGGATCGCCGACCACATCGGCGGCCTGCGCACGCTGCTGCTCGGTTCGCTGCTGCAGGGCGTCGCGCTGCTGCTGTTCCTGCCCTTCGACGGCCTCGCCTCGCTCTACGTGGTGTCCGCGCTGTTCGGGCTGTTCCAGGGCGGCATCGTGCCCGCCTACACGCTGATCGTCCGCGAGTACTTCACGCCCGAGGAGGCCGGCGCGCGCGTCGGCACCGTGCTGATGGCGACGCTGTTCGGCATGGCGCTGGGCGGCTGGATGTCCGGGCGCGATCTTCGATGTCACCGGCTCCTACCGCGCCGCGTTCCTGAACGGCATCGCCTGGAACCTGCTCAACGTCGGCGTCGTCGCCTTCCTGCTCTATGCGGGCGCGGCGCGGGCGCCGGGCGCCGGAGCCCTCCGCCCCGTGACCGTCCCCGCGCATTTGTCGGCCGACAGCGACCGTTCGGTCGCCTGCGGGGCCGCCGCGCCGGCGTTCCGGGCGCCGGGATTGGTACACTCGGGGCATGAAGGCGGTCCTTCTCCTGTTGCTGGGTTTTCCGGTGTTTTCCGGAGCCGCGCTCGCGACCACGCCCGGCGAAGTCGCGTCGGCGGCGTACTGCGCGACGCTCCCCTCTACGGGCTGTTCCACGATTTCCGGATGCTGTCCGATTTCCGCGGCAAGCCGCTGGTCATCAACGTCTGGGCGAGCTGGTGCGGCCCCTGCCGGCTGGAGATGGGTTCGCTGCAGCGCCTCGCGAAGCGCGTCGAGGGGAAGCAGTTCAACGTCATCGGCATCTCGACCGACGACAATTCCGACGCCGCCGCGGCGTTCCTGCGCCGGTCGGGAATCACCTTCGACAACTACGTCGACCGCAAGCTGGTGCTGGAGAACATGCTGGGCGCCAACACCATTCCGCTGACCGTCCTGGTCGATGCCGACGGACGCGTGGTCCGGAAGATCTACGGCGCCCACGAGTGGGACAGCCCGGAATTCGTCGACCTGATCGGCAAGGCGTTCGGCGTGCGGATGTAGGTGTCGGCGCCCGGTGCGCGAGCGGGTCCATGCGTGCCGGACCACGATTCGCGTCCGGCACGGCCAACTCGCATCGGAGATTCCTAGGGTAAGCTGCCGGCGACGCCCGACGCATTCTCCGCAGCTCGCCGTTGCCGGAACGTCGGCGTCGCGCATCGCCGCGCCGAAGCGACGAGCGACGCGCTGCGCTCGCGGGGTGACGGAGGAGGGGCGATGGCGATCCGGATTGCGCGCGATGCGCTGGGCAAGGTGTTCTTCCAGCGCTGCTTCTGGCTGTTCGTCCTGCTGCTGGCGCTGATCGCCGTCGTGCCGTTCGTCGAGCCGACGCCGCGGGGGCGGGTGGTGGTCAACGCCATCAACGCCTTCGTCGTCATCGCCACCGTCGCCGCGGTCGGACGCACGCTGCTCTCCTTCGTCATCGCGCTGCTGCTCGCCGTGCCCGCGCTCGCGTTCCAGTACCTCGGCATCGCCAGCGACGATCCGGAACTGCTGGCGCGGTCGTGGGCCTTCGCCGCCGCGCTCTATGCGGCGACCATCGCCTACCTGCTGCGCTACGTGTTCCAGCCCGACGTGATGACGGCCGACAAGCTCTACGGCGCCGCGGCGGCCTACCTGATGATCGGCGTCTTCTGGGCCTATCTCTATTCGCTCGTCGGGCTACGTCTATCCCGGCTCGTTCTCGGTCGGCGGACAGCCGGGGACCGGTGAGCGGCATCGACGCGCTCTACTTCAGCTTCACGGTGCTCACCAGCACCGGCTTCGGCGACATCGCGCCGCTGGGCCGCCAGGCGCGCGCCGTCTGCGTCGTCGAGCAGCTGGTCGGCGTGCTGTTCCTCGCCATCCTGATCGCGCGGCTCGCCGGTGTGTATCCACCGGCACCGCGCGACCGGCGCTGAGGGCGGCGCCGGAGCTCGCGCGTCGCGTGCCGCGGCTCAGCGCTGTTTCGTCTGCCACTCCGGGTGGACGAAGACCGGCACCGTGAGCGGCGGCAGCGGCGGCTTTCCGAGGATGATGTCGGCCGCCTTCTCGCCGATCATGATGGTGGGCGCGTTGAGGTTGCCGCTCACCACCGCCGGCATGATCGACGCGTCGACGACGCGCAGGCCCTCGATGCCGCGCACGCGCAGCTCGCCGTCGACGACGGCCAGTGGATCGTCGCCGGCGCCCATCTTGCACGTGCACGACGGATGGAAGGCGCTCTCCGCCTTGCGCCGCAGGTGCGCGTCGATCGCGTCGTCGGTCGTGACCCCGGGTCCCGGCGCCAGTTCTTCGCCGCGATACGGATCGAACGCCTGCTGCGCGAAGATCTCGCGCGTGAGCCGGATGCCGTCGCGAAATTCGCGGCGGTCGCCGTCGGTCGCCAGATAGTTGAAGCGGATGCGCGGCGGCATTCGCGGATCTGCCGAGGCGAGCCTGACCCAGCCCGTCGATGTCGGGCGCATCGGCCCGACGTGCGCCTGGAAACCGTGCCGGTCGACCTTGCCCTTGCCGTCGTAGCTGATGGCGATGGGCAGGAAGTGGTACTGCAGGTCGGGGTGGCGCACGCCGGCGCGGCTGCGGATGAAGCCGCCGGACTCGAAATGGTTGGTGGCGCCCAGCCCGGTGCGGAACAGCAGCCACTCGACGCCGATGCAGCCCATGGCGAGCAGGTTCTGCGTCGAATAGAGCGTGATCGGCTGCGTGCACGCGTACTGCACGTAGGTCTCGATGTGATCCTGCAGGTTCTCGCCGACGCCGGGAACGTGCGCCAACGGCGTGATGCCGAACCCGCGCAGCGCGTCGGCATCGCCGATTCCCGAGAGCATCAGGAGCTGCGGCGAGTTGATGGCGCCGCCGCAGACGATGACTTCGCGGCGTGCGCGTATCCGCGCGACGCCGCTGCTGCTGCGCCACCTCGACGCCGACCGCGCGCGTCCCTTCGAAGACGACGCGGGTGACGAGGCAACGCGACTCGACCGTGAGATTGGGACGCGCCTGCGCCGGCCGAAGGTAGGCCATCGCGGTGCTCCAGCGCCGGCCCTCATGCACCGTCATGTCCATCGGCCCCAGGCCCTCCTGCCGGTAACCGTTCATGTCGTCGGTGACCGCGTAGCCTGCCTGCCGGCCGGCTTCGATGAACGCGCGGTAGAGCGGGTTCTTCATCGCCCCGGTGGTGACGTGCAGCGGGCCGTCGCCGCCGCGGTAATCGTCGGCGCCCTTCTGCCGCGCCTCGGCGCGCTTGAAGTAGGGGAGGCAGTGTGCGTAGGACCACTGTTCGAGGCCGCGGACGCCGGCCCAGCCGTCGTAGTCCAGCGCGTGGCCGCGGATGTAGACCATGCCGTTGATCGACGACGAGCCGCCGAGCACGCGCCCGCGCGGGCAGGCGATGCGCCGGTCGTCCATGTGCGGCTCGGGCTCGGTCTCGTAGGCCCAGTTGTAGGTGTCGTCGGCGAGCGGGTAGGCGAAGGCGGACGGCATGTGGATGAACAGGCTCAGATCCGGCGGACCGGCCTCGATCAGCAGCACCGTGACATCCGGCTGCTCGGTGAGGCGCACCGCGAGCACGCAGCCCGCCGAGCCGGCGCCGACGATGACGTAGTCGTATTCTTTCGGGCTTGGCATCGCGGATCCGGTCGCCGGGAGATGCGCGCTCAATATGGACAGGCGACGTCGCCCATCTCGACGTAGACGCTCTTCAGCTGCGTGTAGTGCTCGATCGTGACCAGCCCGTTCTCGCGGCCGATCCCCGATTGCTTGGTGCCGCCGAACGGGATCTCGACCGGCGTGATGTTGTAGTTGTTGATCCAGCACACGCCCGCCTGCAGCTTCGCGACGACGCGGTGCGCGCGGACGAGGTCGCGCGTGAACACGCCGGCGGCGAGGCCGAAGGCGCGTGTCGTTGGCGCGGCGCACGACGTCGTCCTCGTCGGTGAATTTCAGCACCGACATCACCGGGCCGAAGATTTCCTCGCGGACGATGGCGATGTCGTCGGTGCAGTCGGCGAAGATCGTCGGCTCGACGAAGAATCCGCGGCCGAGGCTGCCCGTGGTGACGCGGTTGCCGCCGCAGACGAGGCGGGCGCCTGCGCCGGCCGTCCTCGATCGCCGCCAGCACGCGGTTCATGTGCGCCTCGGAGATGAGCGCGCCGACCTGCGTGCGCGGGATCGAGCGGGTCGCCGATCCTCATCCGCCGCGTGCGCGCCGCGACCTGTTCGAGGAACGCGTCGTGGATCGATTCGTGCACGAAGACGCGCGTGCCGTTGGTGCAGACCTCGCCCTGCGTGTAGAAGTTGCCCATCATCGCCGCGGCCACGGCGTTGCCGAGGTCGGCGTCGTCGAAGACGATCAGCGGCGACTTGCCGCCCAGCTCCATGGTCACGTGCTTCAGCGTGCCCGCGGCGTCGGCCATGACGCGCTTGCCGGTGCCGACCTCGCCGGTCAGCGAGACCTTGGCCACGGCCGGATGGCGCACCAGCAGCTCGCCGGCGCGCGCGTCGCCCTGGACGACGTTGAAGACCCCGTCGGGGACGCCGGCTTCGGTGTACGACCTCGGCGAGCAGCGCGGCGGTGAGCGGCGTCAGCTCGGCGGGCTTGAAGATCATCGCGTTGCCGCAGGCGAGCGCCGGCGCCGATTTCCAGCACGCGATCTGGATCGGGTAGTTCCACGCGCCGATGCCGACGCAGATGCCGAGCGGCTCGCGGCGCGTGTAGGCGAACGCGCCCTTCAGCTGGTAGTGCTCGCCGTGGAGCGACGCCGCGAGACCGCCGTAGTACTCGAGGCAGTCGGCGCCGGACAGCACGTCGACCACCTCGGCTTCCTGGATCGGCTTGCCGGTGTCGCGCACTTCGATCTCGGCGATCTCGCGATTGCGCTTGCGCAGGATCCGGGAAGCGCGGTTGAGGATGCGCCCGCGCTCCGCGCCGGTCATCGCCGACCAGACGTCGAATCCGGCTTCGGCCGCGGCGATCGCCTGCTCGACTTCCGCGACGCCGGCCTGCTCGACGCGGCAGAGGACCTCACCGGTGGCCGGATCGATGTCGTCGAACGATTCTCCGGTGGCGCTGCGCACGTAGCGTCCGCCGATGTAGCTTTGCTGAAGGGACAGGGGCTTCATGGGGGGGTGATGTTGACCAGGCTTTGCCGAATGGGGCGGCAGCGACCGCAATGTCGCCGGGTCCCCGCGTCCGCGGGAACGACGAACATTCTTGTAATTTACGACAACTGCGATCGCAGCGTTCGAAATTTCGTTCGCGACGGACCGGCGCCCGATGGCGTTTCGCCGGCCGCGCGCTCCCGGTCGCCGCTTCGCTGCATGGCCGCGCCGGAGACGGGCCGACCGACGTCGCGCAATTGCTGCCCCGCACTGGACAGCGACGTCGCAATTTGACAAACTGCCGTCGTCGATGCGTATGGATGTCCAGCGCTTGTTTCCTATGATGACCGCGATCGCCCGGCGAGGCGGGGGTTGGCGCTCCGCCGATCGGGGCGGGTCCTGATGCGCCGGACCGCGGCCGCCGGCGGCGTCGCGAGCCGCGAATCGGATCCGAAGCACGCCGCGCGGCTGTCGTCGCGGTTCCGCTTCGGCTTCCTGACCCTGCCTTCGTACTCGATGATCGCGCTGACCAGCGCCGTCGAGCCGCTGCGCATGGCCAACCGAATCTGCCGGCACGAGGTCTACGAGTGGTCGATTGCGAGCCTCGACGGAGCGCCGGTAGCCGCCAGCAACGGCCTGTCGCTGTCGCCGACCGTGGCGCTCGACCGGCTGGGCCCGGTCAACGTCGTCTTCGTCTGCGGCGGCGTCGACGTGAGGCAGGCGGTGACGCCGGAGCTGCTGGGCGCGCTGCGCCGCCTCGCGCAGCGCCACGTCCCGCTCGGCTCGCTGTGCACCGGCGGCTACGCGCTGGCGCGGGCCGGCCTGCTCGACAAGTACCGCGCCGCGATCCACTGGGAGAACATGTCGGCGCTGCGCGAGGAGTTCCCGAGGATCAATTTCACCGAGCAGCTGTTCGCGATCGATCGCGACCGCTACACCTGCTCCGGCGGCATCGCGCCGCTCGACCTGATGCTCAACATGATCAAGGACGATCTCGGGCGCGACATCGCGCCGCTGATCTCGGAGCAGTTCATCCTCGACCGGATCCGCAACGACCAGGACCGCCAGCACATTCCGCTGCAGGCGCAGGTCGGCGTCTTCCACGAGCGGCTGATCAAGGCCGCCGCGCTGATGGAGGCCAACATCGAGGAGCCGATGTCGCTCGACGATCTCGCTTCGTCGATCGGCGTCTCGCGCCGGCAGATCGAGCGCCTGTTCAAGCAGCACCTGGGCCGGGCGCCGACGCGCTACTACCTGGAGCTGCGGCTGCGCCGGGCGCGCGAGCTCCTGCTGCAGACGCCGATGTCGATCATGGACATCACCACGGCCTGCGGCTTCCAGTCGCCGCCGCACTTCTCCAAGTGCTATCGCAGCGTGTTCGGCCATCCGCCGAGCGCGGAACGGCAGATGAACCGCGCGGCGCAACTATGAGCCCGGCGCCTGCGCCCGCGGTCCTCGCCGGCAGGGCGGCGCGATGAACCGCTATTCGATCTTCAGCCTGGTCCGCAACGCGCTCAGCTACCACGAGCGCTGGGAGGCCGCGTGGCGCAGCCCGGAGCCGAAGCCCGACTACGACGTGGTCATCGTCGGCGGCGGCGGCCACGGCCTGGCGACCGCCTATTACCTCGCCAAGCGAGCACGGCATCACCAATGTCGCGGTGCTCGAGAAGGGCTGGCTCGGCGGCGGCAACACCGGGCGCAACACCACGATCGTGCGCTCCAACTACCTGTGGGACGAGAGCGCGCAGCTCTACGAGCATTCGCTGAAGCTCTGGGAGGGGCTCTCGCCAGGAGCTCAACTTCAACGTCATGTTCAGCCAGCGCGGCGTGCTCAACCTCGCGCCATTCGCAGCAGGACATGCGCGACATCGCGCGCCGCGTCAATGCCAACCGCCTGAACGGCATCGATGCCGAGATGCTCGACGCCGAGCAGGTCAAGGCGATGGTCCCGATCATCAACTGCGTCGCCGGACGCGCGCTATCCCGATCCTCGGCGCGTCGCTGCAGCGGCGCGGCGGCACCGCGCGCCACGACGCGGTCGCCTGGGGCTATGCGCGCGGCGCCGACGCCCGCGGCGTCGACATCATCCAGAACTGCGAGGTGACCGGCATCCGCCGCGACGGCGGCCGGGTCACGGGCGTCGAGACCAGCCGAGGGCTTCATCGGCGCGAAGAAGGTCGGCGTGGTCGCCGCCGGCCATTCCAGCGTGCTGGCGGCGATGGCCGGGCTGCGCCTGCCGATCGAGAGCCATCCGCTGCAGGCGCTGGTGTCGGAGCCGATCAAGCCGGTGCTCGACACGCGTCGTCATGTCGAACGCGGTGCATGGCTACGTCAGCCAGTCCGACAAGGGCGAGCTGGTGATCGGCGCCGGCATCGACGGCTACAACTCCTATGCCCAGCGCGGCAGCTTTCCGGTCATCGAGACACGCGCTGGCGGCGCTCGTCGAGCTCTTCCCGATCTTCAGCCGCGCTGCGGATGCTGCGCAGTGGGGCGGCATCGTCGACGTCTGTCCCGGACGCCTGCCCGATCATCGGCAAGACGCCGGTCGACGGGCTCTATTTCAACTGCGGCTGGGGCACCGGCGGCTTCAAGGCGACGCCGGGCTCGGGCTGGGTCTTCGCCCACACCATCGCGCACGACCGGCCGCATCCGATCTGAACGCGCCCTTCGCCCTCGACCGCTTCGCCACCGGCTCGCTGATCGACGAGCACGGCGCCGCCGCCGTGGCGCACTGACACCCGGTCCGCGATCGCTCATGCTGCTGATCCCCTGTCCCTGGTGCGGCGCCGCGCGACGAGACCGAGTTCTCCTGCGGCGGCGAGGCGCACATCGCGCGGCCGGCCGACCCGCGATGCGCTCACCGACGCCGCAGTGGGCGCGACTACCTGTTCATGCGCAAGAATCCCAAGGGCGCTGCATCGCGAGCGCTGGGTGCACACGGCCGGCTGCCGGCGCTGGTTCAACGTCGCGCGCGACACGGTGACCCACGAGATTCACGGCGGCCTACGAGATGCGGGAGAAGCCGCACGCCGGCCGAGGCACGCCAGAGGAGCGGCGCATGAGCGGCAGACGACCGCCGCTCGGACGCCGGCGGCCGCATCGACCGGCGAACGCCGCTTGCGCTTCACCTTCAACGGCAGGCGCTACGAGGGCTTTGCCGGCGACACGCTGGCCTCGGCGCTGCTCGCCAACGGCGTCCACCTGGTCGGCCGCAGCTTCAAGTATCACCGGCCGCGCGGCATCGTCGCCGCCGGCGTCGAGGAGCCCAACGCGCTCGTGCAGCTCGAGCGTGGCGCGCGCACCGAGCCCAACGTCGCGCGCGACCCAGATCGAGCTCTACGACGGGCTCGTCGCCGCCAGCCAGAACTGCTGGCCGTGCGTCGACTTCGACCTCGGCGCGTCAACAATCTGCTTCTCGCGCTTCTCCCGGCGGGCTTCTACTACAAGACCTTCATGTGGCCGCCAGCGCTTCTGGATGCGTCTACGAGCATTTCATCCGCCGCGCCGCGGGCCTGGGCCGCGCGCCGCCGAGCGCCGGATCCCGACCGCTACGACAAGTACTGTATGCCCATTGCGACGTGCTGGTCGTCGGCGGCGGGCCCGCCGGGCTCGCCGCCGCGCTCGCCGCCGGGCGCAGCGGCGCGCGGGTCATCCTGGCCGACGAGCAGGCCGAGCTCGGCGGCTCGCTGCTCGACGCGGCGCCGACGGCGACCATCGACGGCGACGCGCGGCGGCGACTGGCTGCGCCAGGCCGTGGCCGAGCTTGCGGCGCTGCCGGAGGTCCGCCTGCTGCCGCGCACCACCGCCTTCGGCTATTACGACCACAACTTACCTGACCCTCATCGAGCGGGTCGCCGACCATCTCGCGCGTCCCGCCGCCGGGCAGCGCCGCGCCAGCGCCTCTGGCAGGTGCGCGCGCGCAGGGTCGTGCTGGCGACCGGCGCCATCGAGCGGCCGCTGGTCTTCGCCGACAACGACCGGCCGGGCAGTCATGCTGGCCTCGGCGGCGTCGAGACCTATGTCGCCGCTACGGGGTGCTGCCCGGCCGGCAAGCGCGGTGGTCATGCACCAACAACGACGGCGCCTATCGAGGCGGCGCTCGCGCTGGCGGAGGCCGGCGTCGAGGTCGTCGCCGTGGTCGATCTGCGCGGCGCGCCGCGGGCGGCGCGGCGCGCAGACGCGCGCGCCGGGCCGGCATCGGCGTCGAGATCGCTGGCCAGTCATGCGGTCGTCGCGACCGAGGGCGGGCAGTCGGCGTCAGCGCGGGCATGCGTCATGGCGTCTGGACGCGGCCGGCACGCAGGTCGACGGGTCCGGTCGAGCCGGATCGCCTGCGATCTGATCGCGCTGTCCGGGCGGCTGGAATCCGGTCGTGCACCTCCTTCGCCACGGCGCGCGGCAAGCTGCGCTTCGACGAGGATCGTGGCGCCTTCGTGCCGGCGGAGCGCTCGTGCCAGGCGGCGCAGGTCGGCCGGCGCCGCCAACGGCCGCTTCGCGCCTCGGCGCCTGCCTGGCCGAGGGCGTGCGGCGGCGGGACGCGTCGCGGCGCAAGCGACGCGGTTCTGCCGGCGATGCCGGCGCACCGCCGCCGGCGCGCCGACGACGAGATCCAGGCCTCGCCGCGCCGCTCTGGCTGGTTCCCGTCGCGCGCGAAGCTCCCGGCCGCGGCGCCAAGCCCTTCGTCGACTTCCAGAACGACGTCACCGCGGCCGATGTCGTGCTCGCGGCGCGCGAGGGCTACCGCTCGGTCGAGCACTCAAGCGCTACACCACCTGGGCATGGGCACCGACCAGGGCAAGACCAGCAACATCAACGCGCTGGCGATCCTGGCGCGAGGCGCTGGGCAGCGCCCATCCCCGACGTCGGCACCACCACCTTCCGGCCGCCCTACACGCCGGTCACCTTCGGCGCGCTTCGCCGGCCGCGACGTGGGCGAGCTCTTCGATCCCGATCCGCCGGACGCCGATCCATGCCTGGCACGAGGAGCGCGGCGCCGCCTTCGAGAATGTCGGCCAGTGGAAGCGGCCCTGGTACTTACCCGCAGCCCGGCGAGAACCATGCACGACGCGGTCAACCGCGAGGCCACGGCGGTGCGCAACGCCGTCGGCATGGTCGACGCCTCGACGCTCGGCAAGATCGACATCCAGGGACCGGACGCGGTCGAGCTCCTCGAACGGGTCTACACCAACGCCTGGGACAAGCTCGGCGTCGGCCGCTGCCGCTACGGCCTGATGCTCGGCGAGGACGGCATGGTCTTCGACGACGGCGTCACCACGCGCCTCGGCGAGCGCCACTTCCTGATGACCACCACCACCGGCGGCGCGGCGCGCGTGCTGGCCTGGCTCGAGGACTGGCTGCAGACCGAGTGGCCGGAGCTGCGAGGTCTACCTGCACCTCGGTCACCGAGCAGTGGGCGACGGTCGCGATCGGTCGGCCCGCGCAGCCGCGAGGTCTGGCCAGGCGGTGTGCCGACGACATCGACTCTCGCCAGACGCGTTCCCCTTCATGTCGTGCCGCGAAGGGACGCGTCGCCGGCATTCCGGCGCGCGTCTTCCGCATCAGCTTCTCCGGCGAGCTCTCCTACGAGATCAACGTCGCGCCGAGCTACGGCGCGCGCGCTCTGGGAGGCGCTGATGGCCGCCGGCGCGGCGACATCGGCATCACGCCCTACGGCACCGAGACCATGCACGTGCTGCGCGCCGAGAAGGGCTACATCATCGTCGGCCAGGAGACCGACGGCACGGTGACGCCCGGTCGATCTCGGCATGGACTGGATCGTCGCCAAGAAGAAGCCGACTTCATCGGCAAGCGCTCGCTCGCCCGCAGCGACACGGCGCGCGGCGACCGCAAGCAGCTGGTCGGCCTGCTCACCGACGACCCCGCGGAGGTCCTGCCCGAGGGCGGCCAGATCGTCGCCGACGCGTCGGCGCGCCAAGCCGCCGGTGCCGATGATCGGCCACGTGACCTCGAGCTACTTCAGCGCCTGCCTCGGCCGCTCGATCGCGCTGGCGCTGGTGAAGAGCGGTCGCGAGCGCATGGGCGAGACGGTGTAGATTCCGCTCGCCGACGGTCGCGCGCTGCGCGCGCGTCGTCGCGAGCCCCGTGTTCATCGACGCCGAAGGAGCACGGCAGAATGTCTGAACGACTCCGGGAGGAGAGCCCGCTCGGCGCGCTTCGACCTCGGTGCCCGCTCGACGAAGCCGCGCGGCAGCGCCGGCGTCGTCGCCCGCGAGCTTCCGTTTCTCGGGCACCTCAATCTGCGCGGCGATCCCCGCGATTCGCGCTTCGTCGCGGCGGCGACGCGGCGTCCTCGGCGTCGCGCCGCCGATCGTCGCCAACACCGTGAGCGAAGCGCACGGCCGCACGTCTACTGGCTCGGGCCCGACGAATGGCTGATCGTGACCCCGGCGCGCGCAACGGGAGCAGGTCGAAGGCGAACTGCGCGCGGCGCTGGCGGGCTTGCACGCGGCGGTCACCGACGTCAGCGGCGGCCAGACCGTCGTCGTGCCTTGCGCGGCAGCGCGGTGCGCGAGCTGATCGCCAAGGGATGTCCGCTCGACCTGCATCCGCGCGTCTTCGACGTCGGGCAATGCGCGCAGAGCCATCTCGCCAAGGCGCCGCTGCTGATCCGCCAGCTCGACCGCGCAGCCGACGTTCGAGATCGTCGTCCGCCGCAGCTTCGCCGACTACGTCTGGCTGTGGCTGGAGGATGCGGCCGCCGAGTACGGATTCGCGGTGGCGGCATGAGCGACGACGCAGTTCGCGCGCGACGGATGCACGGGCATCGCGCTCTTCGACCTCGACTACACGCTGCTCGGCGGCGACGCCACCTACGAATGGATCCACTTCCTGATCCGACCGCGGCGTGCTCGAGCGCGACACCGCGAGCGCGAGCTCGAGCAGTTCTACGACGACTATCGCGCCGGCACGCTCGACATCGACGACTTCCTGCACTTCGACTTTCGGCCGCTGGCGAGCCATCCGCGCGCGCAGCTGGAGGCAATGGCGCGAGCAGTACCTGGCGGAGGTCGATCGCGCCGATCATGCTGCCGAAGGCGCGCGAGCTGATCGCCTCGCACGAGGCGCGCGGCGACCTGACCGTGATCATCACCGCGGCCAACAGCTTCGTCACCACGCCGATCGCGCGAGATGTTCGGTGTTGCCGCACCTGCTGCGCGAGCGAGCCCGAAGTGCCGCGACGGCGAATTCACCGGCAGGATCGACGGCATCCCGTGCTTTCACGAAGGCAAGGTCGACGCGGCTCGACGCGTGGCTCGCGAGCCGCGGCCAGCGCGCTGGGCGATTTCGCGGAGAGCTATTTCTACGGCGACTCGCAAAGCGACGTGCCGCTGATGGAAAGGGTCACGCATCCGGTGGCCGTGGAGCCCGACGACGCGCTGGCGGAACTCGCGCGCGCACGCGACTGGCCGATCATCTCGCTGCGCTGATCACGTTCGCGGTCCGATGCGCACGTGCGCATCCCTCAGGACCTGGACGCCCGCTGTCGTGACCCCGCCAGGGGCATTGCCGATCGGCGGGCCGGCGCCTGTTCTGGACGCTCCGATGGAGAAAAGAGGAGCCCGAACGTGATGACGTTTGCCTACAGCCGGAGCTTTCGCGGAAAGATCCAGGCGGTGCTGCTGGACTGGACCGGAACGACCATGGACTTCGGCTGCATGGCGCCGGCGGTCGTGTTCGTCGAGGTGTTCAGGCGTCAGGGGGTGCCGATCACGATCGACGAAGCGCGGGCACCGATGGTGCCCGCAAGCCGTGCACATCCAGAAGATCGACGACATCGAACTGCGACTGGCGCGCGGCGAAAGACCCTGAGGCGCGCCTTCGCGGCGGCGGTGCCGCGGCGCCTGCTAACGACCACGCGACGGCGCGAGGGCCTTCGCGCCGCCTGTCCGGCCGCGCGCCGCCTGTGGCACACTTCGTCCGTCCCGGGCGCGCCCGCGCTCCGACGGACCGCGACCCATGACGACTCCCGCCTCCCACATCGACCGCACGCTGACGCTCGCCGTCCTCGTCGTGCTGATCGCCGGCTGCTTCCTGGTGCTGCAGCCGTTCATCACCGCGATCCTCTGGGCGGCGATCCTCTGCGCGACGATCTGGCCGCTGTTCCTGAAGCTGCGCGACCGGCTGGGCGGGCGCGCGGGCTACTCGGCGCTGCTGATCGTCCTCCTCATGTCGCTGACGGTGCTCGCGCCTTTCGTGATCGTCGGGGTGACGATCGCCGACAACGCCGATCGCGTCAGCGAATGGGCGCAGGAGCTGGTGAAGTCGGGCCTTCCCGGCCCGCCCGCCTGGGTCGCGGGGCTGCCGCTGATCGGCGACTGGGCGGCGACCACCTGGGGGAACTTCGCCCACGACACCACCCGGCTCTTCGAGGAAGCGCGGAAGTATTTCGAGCCCGCGAGGAAGTTCGTGATCGCCAGCGGCGCGACGATCCTCGGCGGCATCGTGCAGTTGACGCTGTCGATCTTCATCGCCTACTTCTTCCTGCGCGATGGCGATGCCATCGTCGGCCGCCTGCATGCGGCCATCGGGCGCATCGCCGGCGAGCGCGGCCGCCGGCTGGCCGGCATCGCGGCGGTAACGGTGCGCGGCGTCGTTCTGGGCATTCTCGGCACGGCGCTGGCGCAGGGCGTGCTGATGGCCGTGGGCCTCGCGCTGGCGGGCTTCGAGGCGGCGCCGCTCCTCGGGCTGGTGACGTTCTTTCTTTCGCCGGTGCCGATCGGCCCGCCGCTGATCTGGATTCCCGCCGCGATCCTGCTCTTCAGCCAGGGAGCCACGGGCTGGGGGATCTTCATGCTGGTGTGGGGCGCGCTCGTCGTCTCGTCGGTCGACAACGTCATCAAGCCGATGATCATCAGCCGCGGCAGCGACCTGCCGTTCGTTCTCGTCATGCTCGGCGTGCTGGGCGGCGCGATCGCCTTCGGCTTCGTCGGCGTGTTCCTCGGGCCCGTGCTGCTCGCGGTCGGCTACGCGCTGGTGAAGGAATGGGCGGTCGGGGAGACGCCGCCCGCCGGCGCCGACGGCGGCCAGAGATCGAGTTCGACCCAAGTACTCCCTGGCGACGTCAGAGGGCCGGGACCTCCAGGCGCGAACGCAGCGCTTCGGCAATGTCACCGGGCTGCGCTCGAAGCCTGAACAGCGACCGGATCAGAAGATCGACCGATACACCGTGGAGATCCGCGAAAATACATCCGGAATCATGAGCACGAGCGCGAACGCTTGGACCAGCAGCATCTGTGGCGATGACTGGCCACCGACCAGGTGGCCCCAAAGGACTGGCGCCGCGTTGGCGACCCCTCCAAGCCGGTTTGAGTGGCTCACACACTAAAGCCCCCGGATCTGCCGAGAGTTACTTGCTGATAACGCAAGGCATTCTGGCGCGTGACTTTGTCGCCGCCCGCGGAGAAAACGGACACCTCCGCGCCTGCGTAGTCCGCCCGCGCCCCGTTGGCCTTCGCCGGCACGCTCTGCTTCTCGAACAACCGCCGCGAAGCGCACCTCATCGCCGCGGACATATTCGCCAGATATCAACAGACGCGGGACCCACTCATCTGGAAGGAATGTACTGTTAGGTGCAGTTCTGATTTTTTCCAGCTGCCCCTTTGAGAACTGAATTGTGGCCGACGCACTGATCCCAGGCAGCAATGCCAAAATGAAACCTGCACCTGCGATCAAAAAGAATCGGAACTTGAAATCTATGCCAATCCGGCGGCGGTGCGCCATGCTGCAACTCTCCCATCTGATTCGTGAAAGGGGACGTAAGTGACTTGCGACCAGCATGCCCTCGGCGTTGCCTGTCAGTTGGCCAGCTTAAGTACGATAGCTATACGCGTGTCTAGAACGTCCGCAGCCCAACGCGCGGACATGTAGCGGCGCTAGAGCAAATGGCGATTCGATTAGGTATCCTGTCGAAACTGCGCCCGTCTAACTTGCCCTAGATCGGCGAACAGAAGGCGACGCCGTTCTTGCCGCCGCCGTCCGGCACCCAGGCGCGATTGATCATCGCGCGCTTCACCGACAGGTCGATCGTGTGGCGCTGGTTGAAATCGCGCCGGTTGTTGTCGAAGCGGTAGACCGGCAGCGTGCCGATCGCGCATCGTCCGTCGGGCTCCGCGGGCAGCACCCAGAATGCCGCGGGATTCTCCAGGGTCCAGATGCCCGATCCATTCAGCGCCACGTACTGGCACTCGCTCGCGACCGAGGTGAAGTAGTACGAATCGACCCGCTGGCTGCGGCTGCCGTAGAACTTGCACATCGGCCGGGCGCCCGCCGGCGCGAGCGCGGGGTCGGTCCAGGCGTAGAAGAACAGGCCGGTGCGCTTGTCGCGGCCTGCGGGTTGGCGTCGATCAGCGCGGCCTCGGACGCGTCGGCGGTGAGGTAATAGTGGTCGAGATCGGAACGATAGTATTCGATCACCTGCACGGCGCCTGCCGGCGCGACGAGATTGCCGGGGATCGTGCTCGCGAGCGCCAGCCCCGCGTCGAGCATTCCGGTGCCGCAGAGGTTGCCGCTGCGGCAGGTCGAACCCAGCGGGAAGTCGCGCGCCGTTCCCTGCAGGATCGACAGCACGCGGCCGGGGGTCATCGTCGGGTTGCGCGCCAGCATCATCGACACCGCGCCGGCGACGTGCGGCGCCGCGGCGCTGGTGCCGATCTCGTACGCGTAGGCATCGTTGCCGGGCACCGTCGTCCCGTCGTTCGACAGGGACAGGATCCAGTCACCGGCGCTCCCGTCGCCGCCGGGCGCCGAGAGGTCGACGCGGCGTCCGAAGTTGGAGTAGAACGCCCTGTCGCCGCGGCGGTTGACCGCGCCGACGGTGATCACGCCGCTGCAGCCCGCCGGCGAGAAGTCCATCGCGTCGTCGGTCTCGTTGCCGGCGGCGACGACGATCACCGAGCCCTGCGCCAGTGCGTCGTCGATCGCCTCCTGGATCGAGTTCGCGCAGCTGCCGAAGCCGCCGAGGCTCATGTTGACCACCTTCGCCGGATTGGCGTTGGGCGGCACGCCGTCGATGGCCACGCCGGACGCCCAGAGCAGGCCCTCGAACACGTCCTCGTCGGTGCCTCCGCATTCACCGAGCGTGCGTACCGGGACGATTCGCGCGAAGAGGTCGAGGCCGGCGATGCCCAGGGCGTTGTTGGCGTCGGCGGCGATGATTCCGCTGACGAAGGTGCCGTGCCAGGAACTCGGCTGGGCCGAGAATCCGCCGCAGGCGCCGTTGTCCATCCAGTCGCCCTCGTCCTTCGGATCCGGGTCGCGCGCGGTGCCGTCGCGCGCGAAATCGGCACTGGTGATGAAGTCGTAGCCCGGCAGCAGGCGGTCGGCAAGATCGGCGTGCGGCAGGATGCCGGTGTCGACGACCGCCACCGTGGTGCGGGTCGGCGCGGACTGCCGCTGGATGTCCCAGGCCACGGACGCGTTGACGCCGGCAACGTTGTCCCAGAGCGCCCATTGATCGGGATAGCGCGGGTCGTTCGGGATGAATTTCGGGTACTTGCGCAGCACCGGATCGGCGTAGCGCACCGCCGGGTCGTCCTGCAGCCGGGAAGCGAGCCCGGCCAGCATCGCCGTTCCCTGCGCCTGCGCCAGGCGCAGCACCCACACCGCGCCGATCTGCCGTTCGACGGCCAGCGGCACGGCGGTGAGCTCGACGAAACGCGGCAGCAGCACCGACCAGTCGGGCGTGACCCCGTCGGCCAGGCGCACCATCAGCTTGTTCCCGATGGAGTTGGCCGCGCCGGCACCGGTCCCCGCCGCGATCCTGCGCTTGGCCTTGGCGACCGCGCGCGGAAAAGCCGGTTCGGCCCAGAGGACCGACCGGTCCTCGCGCAGCGACTTCAACAGGTGATTCAATCCGGCGGCGTCGCGCGGCTGCGCCAGCGCGAGCTCGAGCCCGCCGGTGCGCGTGGTGCCGACCAGCGTCAGCGACGTGCCCGCGAGCGCCTCGAACTTCGCCCGCTGTTCCGCCGGCAGGACGCCCGCGGCGGCGACGTCGGGATGCAGCCTCAGGCGAATCGACGGCACGGTCTCGGCGCGCGCGGTCTGAATCGCGGCGGCGGCGAGCAGCAGCGCGCCGAAGAGCGTGACCGCGACGCGCGCGGCGAAAGGCAGGAGGGTGACTGCGGTGGCGGACCGGCGATTCATCAGGGGCTCCCCGTGCTGGTTGCGTTCTGGCCGAAATCCATCGCGAGCAAGTTCAATGCCAACGGTGCCGATCATTGCGTCGCGTCACCATCGGGTCGCGCTCCCGCGCCGGGATGCGACGTCCGGGGTTGGTGCGCGCCCAGGCCGCTAGGTGGCGGGATCGGCGATTCGCGACGGCGGCTTGCGCACCAGGTCGGCCCGGTACGGCGCGAGTGCGGTCACCATCTGCGCGAACACCTTCGGGTTCGCCGCGATGACCTGCCCGCCGTAGAGGAAGTCGCCTTCGCCGGAGAGGTCGCCGATGAGGCCGCCGGCCTCCTGCACGAGCAGGCCGCCGGCGGCGACGTCCCAGGGATTGAGCCCGACTTCCCAGAAACCGTCGTAGGAGCCCGCCGCGACGTAGGCGAGGTCGAGGGCGGCGGACCCCGGGCGGCGCAGTCCCGCGGTCTGCTCGATCATCGTCTTCATCATCTTCAGATAGGTGTCGAGGTAGCTGCCGTCGCGGAACGGAAAGCCGGTCCCGATCAGGCAGTCGCGAAGATGGTGCCGTCGCGAGACGCGCATTCGCCGGTCGTTCAGGAACGCGCCGCGGCCCCGCGTCGCGGTGAAGAGGTCGTTGCGGCAGGGATCGTAGATCACACCCTGCGTGATCTGCCCGCGGTGCGCGAGCGCGATCGAAACGCAGTACTGCGGGAAACCGTGCAGGAAGTTCGTCGTGCCGTCGAGCGGGTCGACGATCCAGACGTTCTCGGCGTCGGCGTTCGCGCCTTTGGCGGTGCCTTCCTCTGCTAGAATCGCGTGGTCGGGATACGCGCCCAGCAGCGTCTCGACGATCTGCGTCTCCGCCTCGCGGTCCACCTCGCTCACGAAATCCTTCGGTCCCTTGGACGTAACGGTCAGCAGGTCGAGGTCGCGGGCGCCGCGGTTGATGACGTTGCCGGCGCGACGCGCCGCCTTCACCGCGATGGCGAGCATGGGATGCATGGTCGGGTTGCGCTGCCGGTCAGCGGACTCGCGAACGGGCCGGCGGCGCGCCAGGGACTGAAACATCCATTGTAACCGCTGGGTGCGGGTTGCGCGCCGGCGCCCCCGTCGCCGGATCATCATCCGCTGCATGACTCCCGAATCCCCGCGCCTCTCCCGCGTTCGCATCGTCCTCGTGGCGACCAGCCACCCGGGCAACATCGGCGCCGCCGCGCGCGCGATGCTGACGATGGGCCTCGGCAGGCTCGTGCTGGTCGCTCCGCGGCGCTTTCCGGATGCGGAGGCGGTCGCGCGCGCTTCGGGAGCGACCGCGGTGCTCGACACCGCGCGCGTCGTCGCCACGCTGGACGAGGCCATCGCGGATTGCGTGCAGGTGACGGGACTCTCGGCGCGCCGCCGCGAGTTCGCGGGCCGCGTGCTGCCGGTGCGCGCGGCCGCCCAGGATGCAATCGCGCACGCGGCGCGCGGCGACGTCGCGTTCGTGTTCGGCACCGAAATGTCGGGCCTGTCGAACGACGAGCTCGCGCGTTGCGGCGTCGTCGCCACCATTCCGGCGAATGCCGACTACGCGTCGCTCAATCTTGCCGCGGCGGTGCAGGTCGCCGCCTACGAGTTGCGCGTCGCCGCGACCGGCGGCGATGTCTGGCCCGCGCCGCGCTTCGAGCCGGCCACCGCCGACGAGGTCGAGGCGCTGCACGCGCACGCGGCACGCACGCTGGTCGCGATGCGCTTCCTCAATCCGCGGATGCCGAAGCGCCTGCTGCCCCGGCTGCGGCGCCTGTTCGCGCGCAGCGGGCTGGAGAAGGAAGAGGTCAACATCCTGCGCGGAATCCTTGCGCGGATCGACGACATCCTGCGTCGCTGAGGCGGAAGCGGGCCCGGAGCGCCGGCGCGATGTGCCTTGCCGGCAGCGCCCCGCGGTGCCCGCGACGGCCGCGCCAGCCTGCTTGACGTCATTCACGGCGCAGCCTAGCCTCGGCGCCATGCAACCCATCGCCAGCTCGTGATGCGCGGCATCGGCGCGCCGCTCGCCAGCGGGGCTGCGATCGTCACCGCGGCTGCCGGTGCCGCCGCGGCGTGACTCCGCCGGCCGCGTGGTTCTCTCGTGTCGGGGCGCCGCTCACGCCCGACGAACGTGGCGCGATCGCCGCACTGCTTCACGAACATCCGCAGCTCGGCAACGCCGCGATCGGCGTCGTGGCGCATTGGCACGAAGCCGGCGAGGTCGTCCGTGCCGACGACCGGGAGGGCGGCTGGTGGGACCGCGAGGAAGACGAGCGCCAGCATCTGTGGCAGCTCGCGGCGCAACGGATTCCCGAGGCGGAGCTCCTGGCGCGGATCACCGCGGCCACCGAAGCGTTTGCCGACGCCGTCAGCAACTGCGCGACGGCGGCAGCCAAACGCGACGGCGTCGCCGATCCGGGCCTCGTCCGCGCGGCGGCCGGCGCGGCGCTGATGGCGGCCCAGCAAAGCGCGCTCGCGGCCCACGCCGGCGCGGACGACGGGCATTTCTTCGTGCGCAAGCACGCGCTGTTCACCGGCGGCCGGTGGCCGCTGGGTTATCATTCGGGCCGCTATATCGTCTTTTGACCAGTGTGCGGCGCAATGCGCGCGGGCCTCCACCGGACGGCCCGTTGCGATCTGCGGTCTTCCCCGAGGCGCCCCCGTGCCCGCTGCCAGCCCGATCGCCTCCGTCACCGAACCGCGCTGCCGCGACTGCGGGACGCCGGCACCGCGTGCCTACTGCCCCGCCTGCGGCCAGGAAACGCGCGAGTCGCTGCCGACGTTTCGCGAGTTCATGCGTGAGGCGGCCGGACGCTACGTCGCGCTGAACGGCAAGCTGTGGAAGACCGCCGGCGCCCTGCTGTTCCGGCCCGGGTTCCTGACGCGCGAATATCTTGCGGGCCGCCGCCGGCGCTACATCCGGCCCGCGCGGCTCTTCCTGGTCGCGAGCGTGCTGCTGTTCGCCGCGCTGCGCATCGCGACCGAGATCGCCGACATCGAAGTGATCGAGGCCGCCCCGCGCGAAGCCGCGAAGGCGCCAATGGAAAAAAAGTCGCCATCGGCGGGCGTCCAGCTCGACGACGAGTTCAACGTCGACGTCGGCGACCTTCCGTCGCCGGCGCTGAAAAAGCGCATCGAGCGCTTCAACCGGATGCCGACGCGCGAGAAGCTCGCGCAGGTCCTCGACGGCATGCTGCGCTACGGGCCCTATGCGATGTTCGTGCTGCTGCCGGCGTTCGCGGCGCTGCTGAAGCTGCTCTACCTGGGGCGGCGGCGGCGCTACCCTGCGCGCCCGCGGCTCTACGGCGAACATCTGGTGTTCGCTGGGCACAATCACGCCTTCGTGTTCCTGATCGCCGTGGCGGCAGTCGCCATTCCGTCGATTCCGATGCAGGCGCCGCTGGTCACGCTGTTGGCGTTATGGGGCCTGATCTACATGCTGCGTTCGCTGCGCGCGGTCTACGGCGGTTCGTGGACGGGAATCCTGGCCCGGTCGTTCGCGATGTTCATCGCGTATTCGACGCTGTTCGCCTTCGTGACGGCCGGGCTGGTCATGGTCGCCGTCGTCCTGCGCTGAGCCGGCGCGCGGGGAGCTCCACCGGACTTCGGTCCGGGCGGTCGTCGATCCCGCCGGACCCGGACAAGGTTGCGATCGCCGGGGCGCGCGATGGCGTCCATGGGCGGGGGAACGCGCCGCCCGGCCCACCCCGGCTGATTTCGCCGCCTTTGCGCTTGATCAAGGAAATTCCCGCCCCAATAGTTGAGCGCATCAGTCGGAAATGCGAAAATCGCCGCCATGTTCGACCGCCTGCGTGAAGACATCGCCGTCGTATTCGACCGGGATCCCGCCGCCCGCACGCGCTGGGAAGTGCTGACCTGCTACCCGGGGTTGCACGCCCTCGTCTGGCATCGGGCGGTAACGCATCGGCTGTGGCGCTCCGGCTGGCGCTGGCTGGCGCGCTGGCTGGCGCACTGGGGCCGCTGGCTGACGGGGATCGAGATCCACCCCGGGGCCACGATCGGGCGCCGGGTCTTCATCGACCACGGGATGGGTGTCGTGGTCGGCGAAACTGCGGAGATTTGCGATGACTGCACCCTCTATCACGGCGTCACGCTGGGCGGCACGTCGTGGAACAAGGGCAAGCGGCATCCGACGTTGGGACGCGGGGTGGTCATCGGCGCGGGCGCAAAAATTCTCGGGCCCGTTTTAGTAGGAGATGGCGCCAAGATAGGCTCAAATGCCGTCGTAGTGCGCGACGTTCCCGCCGGATCGACGGCCGTCGGCATACCGGCGAGGATACTGATCGGCGAAGATGCCACGCGGCGCGAAAGCCAGGCGGCCAAGATGGGTTTCTCGGCCTACGCGATTGCCGAAGACATGAATGACCCGATGGTTCAGGCCATCCACCGGCTGATCGACCACGCGGCCGCCAGCGATGCGCGACTCGACCAGCTGATGGCGACCCTCCAGCGCGATGGGGTCGATTGCGGCGACGCCCGCGCGACCGCCGAGGGCTTCGACCCGAAACGCCTGAATCAAATGATTGAGTGAACTAGTGGGGCTTTTAGTTGACTAATCTGCTCAGGTATAATATGCTTCGGACAGCGGGGCAACGGCGACGCGAACCATGCCGCCCCCGGGCCGGGCGGTGCCGCACCGTCCCAAACCATAACGTAAACGGGTGACCGACCATGCGACTCACCACCAAAGGACGCTTCGCCGTGACGGCGATGATCGACGTGACCATGCACGGCACGAAGGGCCCTGTCACGCTCGCCGGAGTCTCCGACCGCCAGAAGATCTCGCTTTCCTACCTGGAACAGCTGTTCGGCAAGCTCCGCCGGGCCGGCCTGGTGGAGAGTGTCCGCGGGCCGGGAGGCGGCTACCATCTGGCCCGCGCCGCCGATACGGTCTCGGTAGCCGACGTGATCCTTGCCGTCGACGAGCCGATCGACGCGACGCAGTGCGCCGGCCGCGAAAGCTGCCAGGACGACGGCCAGCGCTGCATGACGCACGAGCTGTGGGCGAACCTCAATGCGCACATCTTCGTCTACCTGCGCTCGGTGTCGCTGGCGCAGCTCGTTGCCCAGCAGGACAAGGCGGGCGTCACCGTGCTGCACGACCACCGCGAGGCGCCGGCCGCCCGCAAGCCGGAAACCGCGACGCTCGCCTGACCTTCGAGAATACCGAGCCCCGACGACGGAAATCCCGCAATGAAGACACCGATCTACCTCGATTATTCCGCGACGACGCCGGTGGACCCGCGCGTCGCGCAGAAGATGATCCCCTACCTCACCGGGCATTTCGGCAACCCGGCATCGCGTTCGCATGCGTTCGGCTGGGAGGCAGAAAAAGCGGTCGAGGAAGCGCGCGAGGAGGTCGCGGCGCTGGTCAACTGCGATCCGCGGGAGATCGTCTGGACCTCGGGGGCTACCGAAGCGATCAACCTGGCGCTGAAGGGCGCCGCGCACTTCTACAAGGACAAGGGCCGCCACCTGGTCACGGTCGGCACCGAGCACAAGGCGACGCTGGACACGATGCGCGAGCTCGAACGCGAGGGCTATGCGGTCACCTACCTCGACGTCCTGCCGAACGGCCTCCTTGATCTTGCTCAATTCACCGCGGTGCTCAGGCCGGAGACAATCGTCGTCTCGGTGATGGCCGTCAACAACGAGATCGGCGTGATCCAGGACATCGCGGCGATCGGCGAGCTTTGCCGTGCACGGGGGATCATCTTTCACGTCGACGCCGCGCAGGCGACGGGCAAGATGCCGATCGACCTGGCCTCGCTCAAGGTCGACCTGATGTCGTTCTCGGCGCACAAGACCTACGGGCCGAAGGGCGTGGGCGCGCTGTTCGTCCGGCGCAAGCCGCGCGTGCGCATCGAGGCGCAGATGCACGGAGGCGGCCACGAGCGCGGGATGCGCTCCGGCACGCTGCCGACGCACCAGATCGTCGGCATGGGCGAGGCGTTCCGGCTGGCCAGGCTCGAGATGGCGACGGAGGGCGAGCGCATCAGGATGCTGCGCGATCGGCTGCGCAAGGGGCTGTCCGGAATCGAGGAGGTCTACGTCAACGGCGACGTCGAGCACCGCGTGCCGCACAACCTCAACATCAGCTTCAACTACGTCGAGGGCGAGAGCCTGATCATGGCGATCAAGGATATCGCCGTGTCCTCGGGATCGGCGTGCACGTCGGCCTCGCTCGAGCCGTCGTACGTGCTGCGCGCGCTGGGCCGGAGCGACGAGCTCGCGCACAGTTCGATTCGCTTCACGGTGGGCAGGTTCACGACGGAAGAGGAGATCGATTTCGCAGTCGAGCTTCTGAAGCGCAAGGTGGGCAAGCTGCGCGAACTGTCCCCGCTGTGGGAGATGTACAAGGAGGGCGTCGACCTCGATACCGTGGTTTGGGCGGCGCACTGACAAGCGCCGGTGACCGGTATTGCGGAAGCGCCCGGGTCATTGCGTCGGCGGAACGGGCTTTCGCGGCGCGATGACTGTCCGGTTCCGAACGTCGGCAGTGCCGACATTCGAACCGGACTTCGAGTGGTACGCATTGAGGAGTACTGACATGGCATACAGCAGCAAGGTACTGGACCACTACGAGAATCCGCGCAACGTCGGTTCGTTCGCCAAGGATGCCGAGGACGTCGGCACCGGCATGGTCGGCGCGCCGGCATGCGGGGACGTGATGAAGCTGCAGATCCGGGTCGGAGCGGACGGCCGCATCGAGGACGCCCGGTTCAAGACCTACGGCTGCGGCTCGGCGATCGCGTCGTCGTCGCTGGTCACCGAATGGGTGAAGGGCAAGACGCTGGACGAGGCGATGTCGATCAGGAACACGCAGATCGCCGAGGAACTCGCTCTGCCGCCGGTCAAGATCCACTGCTCGATCCTCGCCGAGGACGCGATCAAGGCCGCGGTCGCCGACTACAGGACCCGGCACGGCGCGGGCGATGCGGGCGGCGCCGAGGCCGACGCCTGCGCACCGGTGCCGCAGCCGGAGGCGGCGGATTGAACCCTGAACCGAGCGACGAGGCAAGGCCGATAATGACCATCACCCTGACCGAAACCGCGGCGAAGCACGTCGCGAATCACCTGACCCGGCGCGGCAAGGGCGTCGGCCTCAGGCTGGGCGTGCGCACGTCCGGCTGTTCGGGGCTCGCCTACAAGCTCGAGTACGCCGACGAGGTCCGCCCCGAGGACCTTTCCTTCCAGAGCCATGGCGTGACCGTGATCGTGGATCCGAAAAGCCTTCCGTATCTCGACGGCATGGAACTCGATTTCGCGCGCGAGGGCCTGAACGAAGGCTTCAAGTTCAACAATCCGAACGTGAAGGATGCGTGCGGCTGCGGAGAAAGCTTCAACGTCTAGCGTTGCGTCCGGAGGATCACTCTCCATCCGACGCGGAGGGGACGCGCGCAGCCTGCCGCCGGATCGCCCAATGTCGTCAGCACCCTCTCCGTCAAGAAGGGAGGGCACCGAAATGATCGATTTCTCCCGCAACCACTTCGAGCTGTTCGGCATTCCGGCGCGGTTCCGGTGCGATTCCGCGACGCTGGACCACGCCTACCGCGAGCTGCAGCGCGACGTGCACCCCGACCGCTACGCCGGGGCGAACGAGACCGAGCAGCGGATCGCGCTGCAGTCCTCGGCGCGCGTCAACGAGGCGTATCGCGCGCTGAAGGATCCGGTCGCGCGCGCGCACTACCTGCTGTCACTGCACGGGGTCGAGGCCTTCGCGGAAACCGACACCGTGCTCCCGGTCGGGTTTCTCGAGCGCCAGCTCGAGCGTCGCGAAGCCGCCGAGGGCGCGCTCGCGGCGCGGGACGCGCGGGCGCTGGAGGCGCTGCTGGCGGGCGTCGCCGCCGATGCCGCGGCGCTGGAGAAGCGGCTGGCAGTGCTGCTGGACACCGACTGCGCGTGGGACGCGGCGCGCATGCACGTTCGCGAATTCAGATTCCTGGCCAAGCTCGCCGCGGACATCGACGCGATGCTGGCCGAGCTGGACGGCTGATGACGCTGCTGCAGATTTCCGAGCCCGACGCCCCGGCGCCGCACGAGCACCGGCTCGCCGTCGGCATCGACCTCGGCACGACGAATTCGCTGGTCGCCGCGGTGCGCAACGGCATACCCGTGGTCCTGCCCGACCAGAGCGGACGCCCGTTGCTGCCGTCGATCGTCCGTTATGCCGACGGCCGCGTCGACGTCGGCCACGACGCGCAGGCGATGCAGGCGCGCGATGCCCAGAACACGATCGTCTCGGTGAAGCGGCTGATGGGCCGCGGGCTCAACGATCTCACCGATGCGCGACGCTTCCCGTACCGCTTCGTCGACGAGCCGGGGATGGTCACGCTGTCGACCCGCGCCGGGGTGAAGAGCCCGGTCGAAGTGTCGGCGGAGATCCTGCGCGTGCTGCGCGCCCGCGCCGAGAAAAGCCTCGCCGGCGAATTGATGGGCGCGGTCGTCACCGTGCCCGCGTATTTCGACGACGCGCAGCGGCAGGCGACCAAGGACGCGGCCAGGCTCGCCGGCCTCGACGTGCTGCGCCTGCTCAACGAACCGACGGCCGCCGCGATCGCCTACGGGCTCGACAACGCCGCGCAGGGCACCTACGCCGTCTACGATCTCGGCGGCGGCACCTTCGACATCTCGATCCTGCGGCTGTCGAAGGGCGTGTTCGAGGTGCTCGCGACCAACGGCGATTCGGCGCTCGGGGGCGATGATTTCGATCACCGCGTCTACTGCTGGATCATCGAAGCCGCCGGACTGGCGCCGCTGTCGCCCGAGGACACCCGGCTGCTCATGGTGAAGGCCCGCGAGGCGAAGGAGAACCTCACCAACCACGCGTCGGCGCCGATCGTGGCGACGCTGTCGACGGGCGAGACGATCGACCTCGCGCTGACGGTCGAGACGTTCACCGGCATCACCGGCAATCTCGTCGCAAAGACGCTGGCGCCGGTGAAGCGCGCGCTGCGCGACGCGGGGCTTGCTCCCGCGGACATCACGCGGCGTGGTGATGGTCGGCGGGGCGACCCGGATGCCACAGATCCAGAAGGCGGTCGGCGATTTCTTCGGCCAGCCGCCGCTCACCAATCTCGATCCCGATCAGGTCGTGGCGCTGGGCGCCGCGATCCAGGCCAACGTCCTCGCCGGCAACCGCGCGACTTCCGCCGGCGCCGACGAATGGCTGCTGCTCGACGTCATCCCGCTGTCGCTGGGACTGGAAACGATGGGCGGGCTCAGCGAGAAGATCGTCCCGCGCAACGCGACGATTCCGGTGACCCGCGCCCAGGAGTTCACGACCTTCAAGGATGGCCAGACCGCGATCGCGATGCACGTCGTGCAGGGCGAGCGCGAGAAGGTCGCCGACTGCCGCTCGCTCGCGCGCTTCGAGCTGCGCGGCATTCCGCCGATGGCCGCGGGCGCGGCGCGCGTCCGCGTCACCTTCCAGGTCGACGCCGACGGGCTGCTTTCGGTGTCGGCGCGCGAGGTGACCTCGGGCATCGAGACCGCGATCGTCGTCAAGCCGTCGTACGGGCTTTCGGACGCGGATATCGCGCGCATGCTGCGGTGATTCCTTCGCGCACGCCGCCGACGACATGGCGGCGCGCGCCTTCGTCGAATCGCAGGTCGAGGCGGATCAGGTCGTGGCGGCGACGCGCAACGCGCTCGCCGTCGACGGTGATCTCCTGTCCGCCGACGAACGCGCGGTCATCGACGCGGCAGTGGCGGAAACCGAGCGCTGCCGCGACGCGACCGACCATCGCGCGCTCGTCGCCGCGACCGCGGCGCTCAACCGTGTGACCGCCGATCTCGCGGCGCGCCGGATGGATCGCGGCGTGGCTCGTGCCCTGAAGGGTCGCCGTGTCGACACGCTCGCCTGAGACGCGCCGGCTGCGATGACCCGGATCGTCGTGCTTGCGCACCCCGAGGCCTGCCCCGACGGCGCGACCTTCGACGCCGAAAAAGGCGTCTCGATCTGCGACAGCCTGCTCGCGCAGGGCATCGAGATCGAACATGCCTGCGAAAAGTCCTGCGCGTGCACGACCTGCCACGTCATCGTCCGCGAAGGCTTCCGGTCGCTGTCGCCGTCCACCGAGGACGAGGACGACCTGCTCGACCGCGCCTGGGGTCTCACGCCGCAGTCGCGGCTTTCGTGCCAGGCGATCGTCGACGATGCGCCGCTGGTCATCGAGATCCCGCAGGTATACGATCAACTACGCCAAAGAGAAGCGCTGACGCGCGGCCGCCGGGCGCGGTCCCGGCGCTCCGGAGCCCATGATGAAGTGGACCGACATCCGTGACATCGCGCAGGCCCTCGTCGAGGCGCACCCGGACGTGGACCCGCTGACACTGCGATTCACCGAGCTGCGCGACTGGGTGTGCGCGCTGCCGGGTTTCGCCGACGACCCGAATCGCAGCGGCGAGAAGATCCTCGAGGCGATCCAGATGGCTTGGATCGACGAGGCGGACTGACCGAGTCTCGCCGTGCAGGCCATTCCCGTTCCCGTCACCGCGCTCTACGCGGCGCTGTGCGCGATCCTGGTGCTCGCGCTCGCACTGCGCGCCATCGTGCTGCGCTGGCAGACGAAGACGGGCATCGGCGACGGCGGAGACCGCCGCCTCGCGCGCGCCATCCGCATCCACGGCAATGCCGTCGAGTACGTGCCGGTCGCGCTGATCCTGCTGCTCGTCGCCGAGCTCGACCACGCGCCGGCTGTCCTGCTCCACGGCTGCGGTGCGGCGCTCGTCGCCGCTCGCATCGCCCACGCGCTGGGCCTGGCGCGCACCGCCGGCGTGTCGATCGGTCGCAGCGTCGGGATCGGCGTCACCTTCGGCGTGATCGCGGTCCTCGCGGCGTTCGATATCGCCGCCTTCCTCGCGTAGCAGGGTTCGACGCCCGCGCCGTGGCGATGGGGCCGCGCGGCGGGTAGGCCGGCCCCCGGCTTTCAGCGCGTGAACAGCGCGATCGATTCGACGTGCGCGGTGTGCGGAAACATGTTGACGACGCCTGCCGCCGCGCAGCGCGTACCCGTGGTCGTGCACCAGCACCGCCGCGTCGCGCGCGAGCGTGGCCGGGCTGCAGGACACGTAGACGATGCGGCGCGGCGCTCCGTCGCCGGGCAGCGCCTTGACGACGGCGATCGCGCCCTCGCGCGGCGGATCGAGCAGCACCTTGTCGAGCGGACCCAGCGCCTCGATGCTCTCCGGCGTCGCGGCGAACAGGTTCGCGGCGCGAAACGTGGCCCGCGCGGCGAGTCCGTTGCGCAGCGGCGATCTCCCCGGCGCGCCGCACCAGCGACGCGCTGCCCTCGATGCCGGTGACGGTCGCGCCGCGCCGTGCGATCGGCAGCGTGAAATTGCCGAGCCCGCAGAAGAAGTCGGCGATGCGCTCGCCCGGCCGCGGGGTCGAGCAGCGCGATCGCGCGGCGCACCAGCACGCGATTGATCGCCGGATTGACCTGCGTGAACTCGGTCGGGGCGTAGGGAAACACGAGATCGAATTCGCGGCAGCGTGTAGGCGAGGCGCGGCTCGCGCGGATGGAACGGCGCCGCGGTCTCCGGACCGCCGGTCTGCAGGTAGAACTGGACGCGGTGCGCGTCGGCGAACGCGCGCAGCAGCGCATCGTCGGACGGCGCGAGCGGCGCGAGGATGCGCAGCACCAGCACGTAGGCGGGGGCACGCCGTCCGATTCGCGCTGCGCCGCGGTCGTCCCGTCGCCCACCGCGAGTTCGATCTGCGGCAAGCGATCGCGAATGGTCAGCGCGCCGATCAGCGTGCGCAATGCGGGCAGCAGCGCGGAAACCTTCGGCGGCAGCACTGGCGCACGAGGTCATGTCGGCGACGTAGCTCGACTTCCGTCTCGTGGAAGCCGACCAGCACGCCGCCTTTCTTCGCGACGTAGCGCACCGACAGCCGGGCGCGATGGCGGTAGCCCCACGCCGGACCGTGGATCGCCGGCAGCACCTGCGCGGCGCGCACGCGGCCGAGGTGCCACAGCGCGTCCTCGAGCGCGCGCTGCTTGGCCGCGACCTGCGCCGCGGCGTCGAAATGCTGCAGCGAGCAGCCGCCGCAGACGCCGAAATGCGGACAGCGCGGCTCGACGCGCGCCGGGACTCGGCCTGCAGATCGCCTCGGCGCGCGCGATCTCGTAGGTCGGCTTGCGCTTCAGCAGTCGTGATCGTCACGCGCTCGCCGGGCAGCGCGCCCTCGACGAACACCGCCTTGCCGTCGATGCGCGCGACGCCGCGACCTTCCTGGTCGAGCGAAGCGATGTCGATGCGGGCAGGGTCGCGTGGCGAGCGGCGGAATTGGGCACGGAGGTCGTCGATCGGAGCGGCGGGTCGCATTGTACTTCGTCGCCGCGGCACGCCCGTGCTCCGCCGGCGCGTGCCGCGCGGGTCGAGTAGAATCGCGCGCATGCGGATCCTCGCCCTCGAAACGTCGACGGAATGGTGCAGCGTCGCCGTCGGCGACGGCGACGCGTGGCAGCGTGCGCGAAGAGCATGCCGGGCAGACGCACTCGGAACGGCTGCTGCCCATGGTGCGCGCGGTGCTGGCCGAGGCCGGGCTGGTCGCTCTCGCGAGCTCGACGGCCTCGCGTTCGGCGCGGGTCCCGGGTCGTTCACCGGGATTCGCATCGGCTGCGGTGTCGCGCAGGGACTGGCGCTGGGCGCCGACCTTCCGGTCGTGGCGGTGCCGACGCTGGAGGCGCTCGCGCAGAGCGTCCTTCGGGCACACGGCTGGACGAAGGTCCTCGCCTGCCTCGACGCGCGGATGCGCGAGGTCTACGTCGCGGCGCTACGCGCGTGAACCCGATGGCTGGCGCGTCGTCCTGGCGCCGGCGGTGCTGCCGCCGGCCGAACTGCGCGGACCGGCGGGCGATGCCTCCGATTGGGACGGATGGCGCGGCGCCGGCAACGGATTCGCCGCCTATCCGGAGCTGGCGGCGACGCTGCGGCCTCGGCGAAGTCGACGCGGCCGCGCGCCCGACGGCGACCGCGGTCGGCGAAATCGCTGCGTGCCGCGGCTCGCGGCCGGCGAGGGCGTTGCCGCCGGCGACGCGCTGCCGCTCTACGTGCGGCATCGCGTGGCGCTGACGACCGCCGAGCGCGACGCCGGCCTGCGGCTTTGACGCGGCGACGATGGCGACGTTTCCCAAATTCTTCCCGCGCCCGGAACCCGAATGGCGGCCGCTGCGCGACGGCGACATCGCGTACGTCGCGGCGCTCGAAGCGCAGATCCACGCGGCGCCGTGGACGCCCGGCAATTTTCGCGACGCGCTCGCGGCGGGTTACTACGACGAGCGTCGGCGAGCGCGAGGGCCGCATCGTCGCCTACGGCGTGCTGATGCTGGCGCCGGGCGAAGCGCAGATCCTCAATCTTTCGGTCGTCCCGGACGCGCGGCGCGAGGGCCTCGGCCGCCAGTTGCTCCGGCGCTTCATCGACGACGCGCGTCGGCTCGGCGCCGAGCAGATCTTCCTCGAAGTCCGCGTATCGAACGTCGCGGCGATCGGGCTCTACGACGCCGAGGGCTTCGCCGCCGTCGGTCGGCGCGACGGCTACTATCCGGGGATCGGCGCGGACGCGCCGCGCGAGGACGCGCTGGTCATGCGCCTGTCGCTGCTCCCGCCCGCGCCGCTGCCCGGGCCGTGAGCCTGTCGTCGGCGCCGTCCTGATGCCCAGCCGCGACGACGTGCTGGTCGAGCTCGGCCTCGCCCCCGTCTGGCGGCGGCGCGCGTCGGCGGCGGGGCGTGCCGCGCCCGGGCCGGCGCGGATGGCCGAATTCCCGCCGGGTGCGGCGACGCCGGACGCAGCGCGCGAGCGACAGGCTGTCGCCGAAGTCTCCGGCGCGATGACGCGCGCTGCGCCCGGATCGCGGCGCTCGAATGGCGCGACTTCGCCGCCGACGTCGACGCCTGCACCGCCTGCGGACTTGCGCGCGGACGCCGCAAGAGCGTGCCCGGCGTGGGCGACACCCGCGCCGAGTGGCTGTTCGTCGGCGAAGCGCCGGGCGCCGAGGAGGATGCGCAGGGCGAGCCGTTCGTCGGACAGGCCGGGCGGCTGCTCGACAACATGCTGGCGGCGCTCGGGTCTCGCGCGCGGCGCGAACGTCTACATCGCCAACGTGCTGAAGTGCCGGCCGCCGGGCAACCGCACGCCGGAGCCGGGCGAGGTCGACGCCTGCCGGCCGTATCTCGACCGGCAGATCGCGCTGATCCGCCCGAAGCTGATCGTCGCGCTGGGCAGGAGCGCCGCCACGACGCTGCTCGGCGTCAGACGCCACGATCGCGAGCCTGCGCGGGCGCGTGCACCGCTATCGCGGCGTCCCGCTGGTCGTCACCTACCACCCGGCCTACCTGCTGCGCAATTTGCCCGACAAGGCGAAGGCGTGGGAAGATCTGCTGCTCGCGCGGCGGACGATGCGGGCGGCGTGCGAAGACCCGCCTCGACCGGCATCGTCGTGAATTTCGCGCAGGCGAGGGCACGGGCGGGGATCGGGCGTCGGCCCGGTCCGGCGCCGATCGTGTCCGCGCTTGCATCCGCCCCCGCCGTCCCCATCTGACCCGCTGCGGGCATTCCGCCCGCATCTGCCGACCTCGCCGGAGGAACCATGATTCGCAAATTCGCCGCCCTGCTCGCCGTCGTCGCGACGCTCGCGCTCGCCGGCTGCGGCTACAACGACCTGCAGCGCCAGGACGAAGGCATCAAGGCCGCCTGGTCCGAGGTGCTGAACCAGTACCAGCGCCGCGCCGACCTCGTGCCGAACCTCGTCAACACGGTCAAGGGCTACGCGGCGCAGGAGCAGACGGTGCTGACCGAGGTGACCAACGCGCGCGCGAGCGTCGGCGGCATCAAGGCGACGCCCGAACTCGTCAACGATCCGGTCGCGTTCCAGAAATTCATCGAGGCGCAGAACGAGCTGCCGGGCGCGCTGTCGCGCCTCCTGGTCGTGGCCGAGAACTATCCGCAACTGAAGTCGGACGCGCTGTTCCGCGACCTGCAGTCGCAGCTCGAAGGCACCGAGAACCGGATCACCGTCGCGCGCAACCGCTACATCAAGACGGTGCAGGAGTACAACACGACGGTGCGGCAGTTCCCGACCAACCTGACGGCGATGCTGTTCAAGATGGACGTGAAGCCCAACTTCACCGTCGAGAACGAAGCGGCGATCAGCGCGCCGCCGAAGGTCGATTTCGACAAGGCCAAGGCGCCGGCGGCCCCGGCGCCTGCGGCCAAGCCGGCGCTGAGCCCGCTGCGCCGGGAGCGGATCCCGCCGCGGACCTGCTGAAGAAGGGCTACTGATCGTCGCCGCGCGACTGCGGCCCGGCAACGACGCCCTCCCGAGATGTTGAGCTTGCCATCGGCCGGCGGCCTGCGTCGACGCGCGCTGCGCGCCGTCGCCGTGCTGGCCGCCGCCGGTTCGATGGCGTTCGCGCCGGGGTTGCCGGCGCAGACGCCGGCGACCGGCGGCGATCGCCGCTGCCGATTCCCGCCGCTGTCCGCGCACGTCACCGATCTCACCCAGACGCTCTCGTCCGCCGAAAAGCAGGCGCTCGAGGCGAAGCTCGCCGACTGGGAGGCGCGCACCACCAACCAGCTCGCCGTGCTGATCGTGCCGACGACGCAGCCCGAGCCGATCGAGGCGCTATTCGATCCGCGTCGCCGAGGCATGGAAGATCGGCCGCAAGGGCAACGACAACGGCGTGCTGTTCCTCGTCGCAAGAACGACAGGAAGATGCGCATCGAAGTCGGCTACGGCCTCGAGGGCGCGCTGACCGACGTCACGTCGCGCCGGATCATCGCCGAGAACGTCGCGCCGCTCTTTCGCGAGGGCAAGTTCGCCGCCGGCATCGACGCCGGCGTCGACTCGGATCATCGGCGTCGTCGCCGAAGGCAAGCCGCTGCCGCCGCGCGGCGGCGGGCAACGGCCAGCGGCCTTCCGGCGGCGGCTTCGATTTCGGCACGCTGCTGATGATCCTGTTCATCGTCGTGCCGGTCGTCGGCGGTGTTCTGCGCGCGATCTTCGGCAGGCTCGCTGGGGTCGACGATCGGCGCCGGCATCGTCGGTGCCGCCGCGTGGTTGGTCGCCGGCTCGATCGTCGTCGCGGTCATCGCGGCGATCGTCGCCTTCGTCGTGATGATCTTCCCGGGTGCCGGCAGCGCACTCTCCGGGCGCCGCGGCGGAATGGGTTTTCCGACCGGGGGCGGCTGGACGGGTGGCGGCGGCGGCGGCGGAGGCTGGTCCGGCGGCGGCGGCAGTTTCGGCGGCGGCGGCGCGTCGGGCGGCTGGGACTGAACGGATTTCGGGAGCGACGATGCCATCGCGCAGGCGTTACCGGTTCTTGCGCCACCTCGCCACCGATCACGGGAGCGTGGCGCGCGCGTTCCCGGCCGCCGCGTTCGCGCGCGTCGAGGCCGCGATCGCGGCGGGCGAGCGCGCCATCGCGGCCAGGTCCGCTTCGTCGTCGAGGCGTCGCTGCCGCTGGCGCGCGTGCTGAAGCGCCTGCCGCCGCGCGAGCGCGCGCTCGAGGTCTTCGGCCTGCTGCGGATCTGGGACACCGAGGAGAACTGCGGCGTGCTGGTCTACCTGCTGCTCGCCGACCGCGACGTCGAAATCGTCGCCGACCGCGGCATCCACGGCAAGGTCGGTGCGGCCGCATGGGAGGCGGTCTGCCGGCGGATGGAAGCGGCGTTTCGCGAGGGCCGGTTCGCCGATGGCGCCGAAGCCGGGATCGCCGAGATCAACGCGCTGCTCGCGCAGCACTTTCCGCGCGCCGACCAGGCCGGCCCGAACGAACTGCCGGACCGCCCGTCGTCCTGTGATGCGCGCCGATCCGGGCGTCAGGCCGGAGGCGTGCCCTGCACCGTGGACTTGTCCATCCCGATCAGGTGCAGCGAGTCGCCGCGCGCCTGATGCATCCGGTGGCGCACGATCACCAGCACATCGTGCCCGACACGAACAGGCCGAACAGCACGATCGCGACGTTGACGGAGACGCCCAGCTTCATCATCAGCGCGTAGAGCCCGACCATCACCAGGATGCCGATGTTCTCGTTGAAGTTCTGCACGGCGATCGAATGCCCGGCGCCCATCAGCACGTGGCCGCGGTGCTGCAGCAGCGCGTTCATCGGCACGACGAAGAAGCCGGCGCAGCCGCCGATGACGATCATCAGCACGATGGCGAGCGGCAGCTCGGTGCACGAAGATCATCACCATCACGACGAGGCCCATGGCGATGCCGATCGGCAGCACCTTGACCGAGCCGCGCAGCGAGACGAAGCGCGCCGCGAGCACCGCGCCGATGGCGATGCCGACCGCGACCACGCCCTGCAGCATCGAGGCCTGCGACAGGTCGAAGCCGAGCGCCTGCTCGGCCCATTCGATCACGATGAACTGCAGCGTCGCGCCGGCGCCCCAGAACAGCGTCGTCGTCGCGAGCGAGATCTGGCCGAGCTTGTCGCGCCACAGCAGCTGCATGCAGTGCACGAACTCGCGGATCAGGAACAGCGGGTTCGTTGCTCGCATCCGGTGATCGACGCCGGTGTCCGGAATGAACCAGTTGAAGACGGCGGCGATCGACGTAGAAGCGGCATGATCACGCAGATCGCGGCCTCGGGCGGCGTGTCGATGCCGGTGTCGATGCACGGGAGGTCGAAGCCGAGCAGCATGGTCGAGACCTTCGGGCTGATCAGCGCGCCGCCGAGCAGCACGCCGAGGATGATCGAGCCGACCGTCGTGCCCTCGATCCAGCCGTTGGCGACGACCAGCTGCCGCGGCGGCAGGAGCTCGGTGAGGATGCCGTACTTGGCCGGCGAGTACGCGGCGGCGCCGAAGCCGACCACCGCGTAGGCGAGCGAGCGGATGCGACGTAGAACAGCATCAGCACGCAGCCGACGACCTTGATGCCGTTGGTGATGAGCATCACCCGGCCCTTGGGCATCGAGTCGGCGAAGGCGCCGACGAGCGGCGCGAGCACGACGTAGGACACGACGAAGCACATCTTCAGCGCCGGCGTCATCCACGCGGGCTCGTGCAGGTCGCGCAGCAGCGCGATGGCGGCGATCAGCAGCGCGTTGTCGGCGAGCGACGAAAAAAACTGCGCCGCCATGATCGTGTAGAACCCGGACTTCATCGTCCTCCGGACCGCCCGCGGCGCGTCGCAGGCGCGCCGAGCGGGAATACCGCGGGCTTGGGTATAATTGTGTGTACAGCCCGAGGCCCGCGCTTTATACCATGATTGCAGGGGCGGGCACAGTCGGGGCGACCGGCGCGCGGACGTTCCTTGTGCATGCCGCTCCGCTCGCCGGTCCGACCCCGAAGCCGACCTCTCCCAAGGCGCCATGGCCCGCCCGATCTACGCCCAGGTGAACCTCGCCGCGCTGCGCGACAATCTCGCGCAGGTCGCGGGTCCGGGCGCCCGAGACGCAGGTGCTCGCCGTCGTCAAGGCCAACGCCTACGGCCACGGCCTCACCCGCGTGCTGCCGGCGCTCGCCGACGCCGACGGCCTCGCGCTGCTCGAGCTCGACGCGGCCCTCGCGTTGCGCGCGGCGCATTACACGCGGCGGATCCTGCTGCTCGAGGGCTTCTTCGCCGCCGACGAGCTGCCCGAAATCGCCGCCAAGCGCCTCGCGGTCGTCGTCCATCACGCCGAGCAGGTGCGCATGCTCGAGCACGCGCACCTCGACGCGGCCGCTCGAGGTGTTCGTCAAGATCAACACCGGCATGAACCGGCTGGGCCTGCGCCCGGCCGACGTGCCCGAATTGATCGAGCGGCTCACGCACTGCGACGCGGTCGCGGCACTGCGCCTGATGACGCATCTCGCGCGTGCCGAAGAGGAGGACGGGCTGAAGGATCAGCTCGCCGGCTTCGACGCGGCGTGCAAGGGCCTGCCGTATCCGCGTTCGATGGCCAATTCGGCCGGCATCGTTCGCTATGCCGACGTCGGCGGCGACATCGTGCGGCCGGGCATCATGCTCTATGGCGCCACGCCGTTTCCGTACGACACCGCCGAAATGCTGAATCTGCGTCCGGTGATGACGCTGCGCTCGGAGATCATCGCGGTGCAGGACCTCAGGGCCAACGACAGCGTCGGCTACGGCGGCGGCTACACGGCGGCGCGAGCGCACCGGATCGGTGTCGTCGCCTGCGGCTATGCCGACGGCTATCCGCGGCATGCGCCGAACGGCACGCCGGTGCTCGTCTGCGGCAGGAAGGTGCGAATGGCCGGGCGCGTCTCGATGGACATGATCACCGTCGATCTCACCGAAGTGCCGGAAGCGACCGTCGGCAGCCCCGTCGTGCTCTGGGGCGAAGGGCTCCCGGTCGACGACGTCGCCAGCGCCGCGGCGACGGTGGGCTACGAACTGCTGTGCGCGGTCACGCCGCGGGTGCCGTTCGTCGTCAGCAACGTCGGTCGTATCGATTTGGAACTCTGATCGCGGGGGCGCGCGGTGTTCGCGGCCGCGACCGCCGGCAGGCATGCGCCGCGACCGGCAGTCGCGACGCGGTGCGGCGGATCGTTCCGGCGAGGTGTCGCGCTTCGCCAATCCCCGGCGCGGACGCACCGTCCCTCCGGCGCGCCGCGGGGCCGTCGGTTCGTGTGTGGCGCCGCAGGGCGCATATTGAGCGAAGGATCACCCGTGTACACCGTCGTCACCGGCGCCGCCGGATTCATCGGGTCCAACCTGGTCCGCGCGCTCAACGATCGCGGCGAGACGCGCATTCTCGCGGTCGACAACCTCGCCCGCGCCGACAAATTCGCGAATCTCGTCGATTGCGAGATCGCCGATTATCTCGACAAGGACGACTTTCTGGCGCGCCTGTCCGAGGGCGACTTCGACGACGACATCGCGGCGGTGCTGCATCAGGGTGCCTGCTCCGACACGATGGAGACCGACGGCCGGTACATGATGGCCAACAACTACCGGTATTCGGTCGCGCTGCTCCAGTGGTGCCAGGACAACGACGTGCCGCTGCTGTACGCATCGAGCGCCGCCGTCTACGGCGCGGGCGGCGCGTTCCGAGAAGAGCGCGCCTGCGAAGCTCCGCTCAACGTCTACGGCTACTCGAAATTTCTGTTCGACCAGTACGTGCGCAGCCTGCTGCCGGAGCGCACGGCGCAGATCACCGGGTTTCGCTATTTCAACGTCTACGGTCCGCGGGAGCAGCACAAGGGACGAATGGCCTCGGTCGCGTTCCATTTCTACCAGCAGTTCCGCGCCGAAGGCCGGGTCAGGCTGTTCGAGGGCTCGGGCGGATACGGGGCGGGTGAGCAGCGGCGCGACTTCGTTTCGATCGAGGATATCGTGAGGGTCAATCTCGATTTCCTGGACCATGGCGAGCGCAGCGGAATTTTCAACCTCGGCAGCGGCTGCGCGGCGACGTTCAACGACGTCGCCGTGGCGACCATCAATGCCGTACGCGGTGCCGGGGGCATGCTGCCGCTCGCGCTGCCCGACCTCGTCGCCGCCGGCGCGATCACCTACATTCCGTTCCCCCCGGCGCTGGTGGGCAGGTACCAGAGCTACACCGAGGCGGACCTCACGCGACTGCGCAACGCCGGATACGGCGTGCCGATGCTGGGCGTTCCCGAGGGCGTTTCCCGTTACGTCGAACGGCTGATTTCGGGATCCCCGGCCTCCACGTAGTGTGGGTGGCGTGCGACGGAGGGTCGCGCGCATTGCGCGGCCTTCGATCCGCCGCGCATCGGCCCATCCACATTGGAGTCCATCATGAAACGACAGCTGCTGGCGTTCGGCCTGTACCTGTGCTCGGGCATCGCGCTCGCCACGATCAACATCAACACTGCCACCCGGGACGAACTGGTCGCGCTTCCCGGAATCGGTCCGGCCAAGGCGCAGGCCATCCTCGACCACCGGAAAGCCCACGGCCCGTTCAAGTCGGTCGAGGAGCTGAAAGACGTGAAGGGTATAGGCGCAAAGCGCTTCGAAAAGCTGAAGCCCGAACTCGCCGTGTCAGGCCCGACCTCGACGAAATCCGCGACGAAGCCGGACGGGAAGGGCGACCCTTCCGCGCAGCGCACGGTCCGCGGCGAGATGCCGGCCGTCGTCCCCGCGCGACGGGACGCGGCGACCGGGCCGATCAAGCCCTGACGACGACCGTCGACTGACGCCGCGGATCCGGGGCCGGACCGCCTCTCGGCGCCGGCCGCCGACCAGGCGGTCGGCGGCGGGAAGGCTCTTGCCCTGGAACGCGGTCGCGGTCGAGCAGGCGCCAGCCGGCGTCGAACACGGCCCGGGTGGCTGGTAGCTGGCCGCGGCTTGCCGGCACTCGTATCGTCGAATTTGCCGTCGCCGCCGCCGATTTCGATTCGGCCTTCCGCAGGGACGTTCCGTCACCGCGGAGTTTCGGCGCGAACACCCGGCTCATCGCCGCCTGCCGAGTCGCGTCGGCGAGGGGTGTCGCCGGCGAATCGCGGAACGGCGGCGACCTGCCTTGGCGTGCCGATCGCACCGGGACAACCTTTCGGTGCCGATCGACGCCACGAAACCCCGGCACTCCCGGGCCGGACGAAGATCCGAGCCGCGTTCGGCCAGATGCGAACGGTCGGCAATCCGTCCGGACGCCGGCTCCCGTTGCCGGACGGGCGAGCCGGCGTGTTCGGGCTCCTGTCCCGAAGGGTCAACCCGCAGCAACCACGCCGCGTTAATGCCAGTGCGTCGGAGGTATTCCGGCGCCGGAGCGGCGTACCCGCTCATTGTCCACTCGGAGTCCATTCATGAAACGGTTTCTTCTGCTCGTCGCCGCGCTGCTGTTTTCGGGTTTCGCGCTCGCGGCGGTCAACATCAACACGGCGACCCAGGCAGAACTCGAGGCGCTGAACGGGGTTGGCCCGGTCAAGGCGCAAGCCATCATCGACTATCGCAAGGCGAACGGCCCGTTCAAGTCCCTGGAACAGGTCAAGGACGTCAAGGGCATCGGCGATGCGACGTTCGACAAGATCAAGGGCGACATCTCGCTGACCGGCAGCACGTCGATGCCGGCGGCGAAGGCTGAGCCTGCCAAGACCACCGCCCCGACGACTCCCGCCCCTGCCGCGGCGCCTGCCAAGGCCGCGGCACCGGCGGCTCCTGCCCCTGCCGCGGCGCCGACCAAGGCCGACACACCGAAGACAGCGGCCCCTGCCCCTGCCCCGGCAGCCGCTCCGGCCGCACCCGCGAAAGCCGAGGCCCCCAAGGCCGCGGCACCGGCGGCGGCGGCCAAGGTGGACGCAGCCAAGGCGCCGGCGGGCGCTTCCGCAACGACCAGCCCGGCCGCAGCGGCTAAGGCCGACGCCGCCAAGGACGACAAGAAAGCCGCGGCCGGCAAGGACATGACCAAGGACGAGAAAGCTGCGAAGGCCAAGGACGACAAGGCTGCCAAGGCGGACGAAGCCAAGGCCGCGAAGGAAAAGGCCAAGGCGGACAAAGCAGCGAAAGAAAAGGCCGCCAAGGAAGAAAAGGCTGCCAAGGACAAGGAAGCGGCGGCCGCCAAGGACAAGGCCAAGGAAGACAAGGCCGCCAAGGCCAAGGCTGCGAAGGACGAAGCAGCGGCGAAAGACAAGGCCGCGAAGGATGCGAAGGACGCGGCACCGAAAAAGTGACCGCGGACGTCATGTCATGAAGCGAACCCCGCCCGCGTGGCGGGGTTTGTTTTTGCAGTCGCCCACATCCTTGAGCGTGTCGTCGTCCTGGCGGCACGGGTTCCGTCCGTAGCCGCGCGCTTGCGCAATCGATGACGTCGATCGCGTCGTACGCAGGTCCGGATGCGCTCCGCGGGTCGGCGAAGCGGCCTGCCTCGCCCCATGCGCGTCGAGCGCGGCTTCAGTGCAGACGGTAAGCCGCATGACAGGCGACGCATTGCCGCATGACGGCGCCGAGCGCCGCCATCGCCGGCCGCATATCGTTACCGACGCTGGCCGTCTGCGTCGCGACCGCGAATAGGCTGGCCGACCGGTGCATTTCGGTTCCGATGTCCTGCATCGGCTTCGGCATGTACGGCGCGACGTGCGCCGCGCCGTGGGCTTCCAGCGAGGTCATTCCCAATCGCCGCTCGGCGATGTCGGCGGCCTTCTCGAATTCGTTCCTCGACATCGCCTCGTTGATTTCCTGCAGCGAAGCGAGGTGGTCGCGCATGCTGGCCAGCGTATGCAGGCGCATGGCCGCCGGAAGTTCGACCAGCTGGCGGTTGTCGGCGGCCGCGGCGACCGGCGCGACCGGCGCGTGCTGGTGCGTCTGGGCCGCCGCTGGCGGCTCCAGGGCACCGGCTCCGGCGGCGGCAACCACCATCAGGACAATGGCGAATCGGGTGGGCATGTCTCTTCCCGGGCAATCCGCACGCGGGTCCGCGGCGGTCGACGTCCATGGTACCGCCTGCGCGGAGGAAACGGCGTGTGGCGGCGACGCCGAGTCGCGAGCGTTCCCGTCGTGCGCGGGATACGACGGCCCTGATCGCGACGACCTGAACCGAACGAAGCGCAGCACGAAGCCGCCGGGCGGGCCGCGCCATCGCGGGCAAGACGGTGCGAGGGCTCGGCTACAATGACGCCGTCAGCGCACTTACGCATCGCATGTACCCCACACTCGAATCCACCGTCGGCAACACGCCGCTCGTACGCCTGCAGCGGCTGCCGGGCGATTCGTCGAACGTGATTCTCGGCAAGCTCGAAGGCAACAATCCGGCGCGGCTCGGTCAAGGACCGTCCGGCGCTGTCGATGATCGTCGAAGCCGAGAAGCGCGGCGACATCCGGCCCGGCGACACGCTGATCGAGGCGACGTCCGGCAACACCGGCATCGCGCTGGCGATGGTCGCGGCGATGCGCGGCTATCGGATGATCCTGGTGATGCCCGACAACCAGTCGCTGGAGCGGCGGCAGACGATGCGCGCCTACGGCGCCGAGCTGGTGCTGACGCCGAAGGCGGGCGGCATGGAGACGGCGCGCGACACCGCCGAACGGATGCGCGCCGAGGGCAAGGGCCATCATCCTCGACCAGTTCGCGAATCCCGACAATCCGCTCGCGCACTACCGCGGCACCGGCCCCGAGATCTGGCGCGACACGAAGGGCGCGATCACCCATTTCGTGTCGGCGATGGGCACGACCGGCACGATCATGGGCGTGTCGCGCTTCCTCAAGGAGCAGAACCCGGCGATCACGATCGTCGGCGCGCAACCCGAAGAAGGCTCGCAGATCCCCGGCATCCGCAAATGGCCCGACGCCTATCTGCCGAAGATCTTCGATCGCCGCGCGCGTCGACCGCATCGAATCGGTGTCGCAGGCGGAAGCCGAGGCGATGGCGCGGCGCCTGGCGAGCGAGGAGGGGATCTTCGGCGGCATCTCGGCGGGCGGCGCGTGCGCCGTCGCGCTGCGCATCGCGCGCGAGTTGAACGACGCGACGATCGTGTTCGTCGTCTGCGACCGCGGCGACCGCTACCTCTCGACCGGAGTGTTTCCGGCCTGACCTCCCGCGCGCGCCGGCATGGCCGGAGCCGCACATATCCCGCGAAGCCACGCATGACGCCGATCCTCGTCTTCGACATCGAAACCGTGCCCGACGTCGCGGGTCTGCGGCGCGTGCACGGCGTGCCCGCCGAACTCGCCGACGAGGCCGTCCTCGACTGGATCACGCAGCAGCGGCGTGCGCAGACCGGCGGCGATTTCCTGCCGCTCCATCTACCAGCAGGTCGTCGCGATCGCCTGCGCGCTGCGCGACGGCGGCGGCGTCAAGGTCGCCTCGGTCGGCGCGCCCGGCGATCCCGAGCCCGAGCTGATCCGCCGCTTCTTCGACCTCATCGACAAGCACACGCCGCAGCTCGTGTCGTGGAACGGCGGCGGCTTCGACCTGCCGGTGCTCAACTACCGCGCGCTGATCCACGGCGTCACGGCGGCGAAGTTCTGGGACTGGGGCGACGACGACCGCGAATTCAAGTGCAACAGCTATCTCGGCCGCTACCACACGCGGCACCTCGACCTGATGGACGTGCTCGCGATGTACCAGCCGCGCGCCTACGCCGGGCTCGACGCGATGGCGCGGCTGTGCGGTTTTCCCGGCAAGCTCGGGATGGACGGCAGCGCGGTGCACGCGGCGGTCCGGCGACGGCAGGCTCGACGACGTCCGCCGCTATTGCGAGACCGACGTGATGAACACCTATCTCGCTCTACCTGCGCTTCCGGCTGCTGCGCGGCGAGCTGACCGCCGGCGAGTACGCCGAAGGAGGTGTCGCTGGCGCGCGAGAAGATCGCGGCGATCGACGCGCCGCACTGGCGCGGAGTTCCTCGCCGCCTGGGACGCCAACGCCGCGCTTCCGCGCTGAGATCCGCGACGCGTCGAGTCCTCGCGCTACAGGTGATCGTGCCGCGGCCGAGCTCGATCACGCGCCCGAAACGCGGATGCGCCGATCGGCGGTCGACCTCGAGCCCGAGCCGGCACGGCCGGCCGACGGCGTCGCCCTGCGCGATCGGCGATGCGCTGCGGCAGCGGCGCGCCGGTCGCGAGCAGCCAGCCGCCGAGATTGGCGCACGCCGAGCCGGTGCCCGGGTCCTCGATCACCGCGCCGTGCTTGGGGAAGAAGAAGCGCGCCGCGACGGCGCGCGGTCGCCGGCGGCGGCCGCCGACCGGGATCGCGCGCCCAGACGTACGCCATCGCGCGCTGCGCCGTCGTTGCCGTAGCGCGAGCATCAGGTCGGCGCGCGGCGCGGCGCGCCGGACGGCATCGGCGGAGGCGAGCGGGATCACGAGCTGCTCCGACCCCGTGTCGACCCACAGCGGCGGCGACGCGGAGTCGGCGGCGAGGTCGGTCTCGGCGAGGCCCAGCATCGCCGCGAGGTCGGCGCGGCCGGCCGCGACCTCGCGGTGTCGCGGCGCATTGGCCTGCAGCGTCCAGGTGTCGCCGCGCGCGTCGCACCGGGATGATGCCGGCGTGCATCTCGAGCGTCAGCGCGTCGCCCGCGTGCGCGCAGCGCGCGCACGACGTGCGCGGTGCCGAGCGTCGGGATGGCCGGCGAACGGCATCTCGAAGGTCGGCGTGAAGATGCGCACGCGCGCGGTCGCGACGCCCGACGGCAGCACGAACGTCGTCTCCGACAGATTGAACTGCAGCGCGAGCGCCTGCATCGTCGCGTCGTCGAGGCCGCGGGCGTCCTCGAACACGCACAGCGGATTGCCGGCGAGCGGCGACTCGGCGAAGACGTTGACGATGCGGAAGGCGTAGTCGGGCATGGCGTCGCTCCTCAGGCGGTGACGGTGGCACCGGGCGCCGATCGCGCCAGTACCTGCGCGTCGACGTCGCGCGCGAGCGCGCGGAAGGCGTCGGCGCCGAGCGTCGGTCGGCGCGACGACGATGGCGCCGGCGATGCGCGGGAAATTCCGGTCGATCGATCGCGTGTACATCGGATCGTAGTGACGCGACAGCAGATCGCCGACCAGCGTGTCCCAGTCGCCGGCGGCCGCCGCGGCCGGCCCAGCTGCTCGAGCGTCTTGCTGCCCGTGCAGTTGCAGCAGATGCGCGAGTCGCGACGTCAGCGCGTCCGGGTCGGCGAGAAAGTGCGCGTACTCGTCCTTCAGCAGCGCGACGCGCAGCGGTCGCGGCGTCTCGACGCGTATGCACTCGGCCGCGCGCATCGCGTCGAGCAGCGCGTCGGGCACGCTGCAGCGTGCCGATCTTCTTGCTCTCGGACTCGACGTACACCGGACGCGCCGGATCGAAGCGCTTCGAGCGTCGCCAGCAGCTGGCTCTCGAACCATTTCTGCGACGGCTGCGGATCGTCCCGGCAGGTCGCCCAGCAGCGAGCCGCGATGCTTCGCCAGCGCCTCGAGGTCGAGCACCTGCGCGCCCTCGGCGGCGAGCGCCCCGAGCAGCCGGCTCTTGCCGGAGCCGGTGAGGCCGCAGATGACCTCGTAGCGGAACGCGCGCCGGCGCAGCGTCTCGAGCTGCGCGAGCGACGTGCCGCCGGTAGGCGCGATAGCCGCCGTCGAGCTGCACCGCGCGCCAGCCGATCTCGTTCAGGATGTGCGCGAGCGAGCGGCTGCGCTTGCCGCCGCGCCAGCAGTAGACGAGCGGCGCCCAGTCGCGCGGCTTGTCGGCGAACGGCCCTTCGAGCATCGCCGCGATGTTGCGCGCGACGAGCGCGGCGCCCGTCGCGCCGCGCGGCGAACGCCGACTCCTGCGCGTGCATCGTGCCGATGCGCGCGCGCTCGTCGTCGTCGAGCACCGGATGGTTCGTCGCGCCCGGGATGTGATCGTCCGCGAACTCGGACGGGCTGCGCACGTCGATGCGGTCGGGATGGTCGCGCAGCGCGTCGACGGTCACCCTGCGCTCGCGGCGCGCCGTGTCCGCGCCTGCCGCGTTCGCCAACGAACGATCGGTCATCGCGGCTTGCCGAGCAGCGGCTTCAGCGCCGGCCACACGTTGTCGAGCAGCAGCGGCTGCGCGGCCGCCGTCGGATGGATGCGGTCGGGCTGGAACAGCTCGTTGCGCTCGCCGAAGCCGTCGAAGAAGAAGGGGACGAGCGCAACCTTGCGCGTCTTGGCGACGTCCGCGAACAGCGCGTCGAACTCGCGCGTGTAGGCGGCGCCGTAGTTGGGCGGCAGCCGCATGCCGACGAGCAGCACCTTCGCGCCCGCGCGCTGGACCGCGCGCGACCATCGCGTCGAGATTGTCGCGCGTCGCCTGCAGATTGCCGCCGCGCAGCCCGTCGTTGCCGCCGAGTTCGATGACGACGATCGCCGGCTTGTGCCGCGCGAGCAGCGCCGGGCAGTCGCGCGCGTCCGCCGGCCGTCGTGTCGCCGGTGATGCTGGCGTTGACGACGCGCTGCGGATAGCGCTGCGGCTCGAGCCGCGCCGCGAGCAGCTCGACCCAGCCCGTCGCCGGCGGGAAGGCCGTAGCCGGCCGAAATCGAATCGCCGACGACGAGCAGCGCCGGCGCGAGCGGATCCGCGTGGGCGCAGAAGCGCCAGCAGCGCCGCGGCCGCAGCCGAAGCGAGGCGGGCGACAAGACGCCGTGCAGAGCGACGCAAAGGCATCGGATACGTGACCGCCGATCATGCAAACGAGCGGCGATTGTAGAGTCTAGCGGCGCGGCGCGCGAGCGTCGCGGTAGAATGGGCGCCGCTCGCCGCGGACGCGGGTGAGAATATCCGCAGGCGATGCGCGGAACCGCGTTCGCCGTCGCACGGGGAGACTCCCGAATTCCCGAAGGACGCCTTGCAATCGGGCCGGCCCGCCCTCAACTTCCATCGACGGCTGTAGCGCAGCGTGTCGCGCCCCGCGGTTCGTCTTCCCCGATTCGCCATGCCCGACCCCATCCTCCGCGCCACCCATCTCACCAAGATCGTGACCAGCGGCGAGGCGCCGCTCACGATCCTCGACGACGTCAGCTTCGAGGTCGAGCGCCGGCGAATCCGGTGGCCATCGTCGGCGCGTCGGGTTCGGGCAAGACGACGCTGCTCGGACTCCTCGCCGGGCTCGACCGCCCGAGCGACGGCGACGTCTGGCTCGACGGCATCGCGCTGTCGGCGCTGGACGAGGACGCGCGCGCGGCGCTGCGCCAGCGGCTGCTCGGCTTCGTCTTCCAGTCGTTCCAGCTGCTGCCCGCGCTGACCGCGCTCGAGAACGTGATGCTGCCGCTCGAGCTCGCCGGGCGCGCCCGACGCCGTCGCCGCGGGCGGCGGGCTGGCTCGACCGCGTCGGGCTCGCGCGGCGCACGACCCACTACCCGAAGCAGCTGTCGGGCGGCGAGCAGCAGCGCGTCGCGATCGCGCGCGCGTTCGCCGGCGAGCCGAAGCTGCTGCTGGCCGACGAGCCGACCGGCAACCTCGACGCCGCCACCGGCGTCGAAGTCGCGGACCTGATGTTCCGGCTCAACCGCGAGCGCGGCACGACGCTGGTCCTCGTCACGCACGACGTCGCGCTCGCGGCGCGCTGCGCGCGGCGGCTGTCGCTCGCCGCGGGCCGGCTCGTCGGCGACGAGCGCGCGGTGCGGCTTGATCCGGGCGAGGCGCCGCCCTCGGCGCGCCGCAATCCTTCGTTGCGCCGCGACCGATCGACACGTGAGGACCTTCGGCCTCGCCCTGCGGATGCTCTCGCGCGACTGGCGCGCGGGCGAGCTGACGGTGCTGATCGCGGCGCTGGTGCTCGCGGTCGCGAGCGTGGGCACCGTCGCGTTCTTCGCCGATCGCGTCAAGACGGCGCTGACGCGGCAGGCGAACCTGCTGCTCGGCGCCGACGTCATGATCTCCGGCGACCGGCCGCTGCCCGACACGTTCGCCGCCGAAGCGCGAAGGCGCGGCCTCGCGGCGACGCCGGTGCTCAAGTTCAACAGCATGGTGCAGCGCGACGGCGCGCGACGCCGGCCGCGGTGCCGTGCTCGCCGACGTGAAGGCGGTCGCCGCCGGCTATCCGCTGCGCGGCGCGATCCTGCTGGTCGATGCCATGCCCCGGCAGGCGTGCGCGCGACGGGGATTCCGCCGCGCGGCGAGGCGTGGCCCGACGCGCGGCTCGCGCACGGCTCGGCGTGCGGATCGGCGATCGCTCGCCGTCGGCGAAACGACGCTGAACGTCGGCGCCATCGTCCAGCAGGAGCCCGAAGTCGCCGGCGGACTGCTGGCGATCGCGCCGCGCCTGCTCGTCAATCTCGACGACGTTCCGGCGACCAACCTGCTGCAGCCCGGCAATCGCGCGACGTATCGCCTGCTGGTCGCCGACCTGTCGACGCGCGAGCGACTGGATCCGTTCCTCGCCTGGCTGCAGGCGGAGCTGCAAGCCCGGACAGCGGATGGAGAACGTGCGCGACCTGCGGCCGGAAGTGCGCCAGACGCTCGACCGCGCCGAGAAGTTCCTCGGGCTCGCGGCGCTGGTCGCGGTGATCCTCGCCGCGGTCGCCGTCGCGCTCGCCGCATCGCGCTACCTGCGCCGCCATCTCGACACCGCGGCGATGCTGCGCTGCTTCGGCGCGTCGCGGCGGCAGACGCTGGCGCTGTTCGTGCTGCAGTTCGCGGCGCTCGGGCTGGCGGCAAGCGCCGCGGGCGTCGCGCTCGCGCTGGCGGGCCAGCAGCTGCTCGTCGATGCTGCTCGGCACGCATCGCGCCGGCGCGACCTGCCGGCGCCCGGCGTGCTGCCCGGGCTGGCCGCGTTCGGCACCGGCGTCCTGCTGCTGTTCGGCTTCGCGCTGCCGCCGCTGATCGCGCTGGCGAGCGTGCCGCCGCTGCGCGTGCTGCGCCGCGACCTGCCGCGACCGCGGCCGGGCGGCGTCGTCGCGTACCTGCTCGGCGCCGCGGTCATCGCGCTGCTGATCGGCTGGCAGGCGCAGGACGCGAAGACCGGCGCGATCATGGTCGGCGGCATCGGCGGGCTGCTCGCGGCGGCGGCGCTGTCGGCGTGGCTGCTGATCGTGCGTGCTGAAGCGCCTGCCGCAGCGCGGCGTCACCTGGCGCTTCGGCCTCGCCAACCTGCGCCGCCGGCCGCTCGCGTCGAGCCTGCAGATCGGCGCGCTGGCGCTGGGCCTGATGGCGCTGCTGCTGCTGACCGTCGTGCGCGGCGACCTGCTGCAGAACTGGCGCGCGAGCCTGCCGCCGGATGCGCCGAACCAGTTCCTGATCAACGTGCTGCCCGATCAGGTCGACGGCGTGCGCGCGGCGCTGCGGGCGGCGACGGGCACCGACACCGTCCTCTATCCGATGATCCGCGGCCGGCTGGTCGCGGTGAACGGCGCGCGCCTCGACACCGCGCAATACGCCGACGTCCGCGCGCGGCGGCTCGCCGAGCGCGAATTCAACCTGTCGTGGGCCGCGGTCCTGCCGAAGACCAACCGCATCGTCGCCGGGCGCGCGTTCGACGGCGCGACGGGACCGGACGCCGGCATCTCGATGGAGGACGGCATCGCCGAATCGCTGAAGCTGAAGCTCGGCGACGCGCTGACCTACGACATCGCCGGCACGACGGTGACGGCGCGGATCACGAGCCTGCGCAAGGTCGACTGGGACAGCTTCCGTCCGAATTTCTTCACGCTGTTCGCGCCGGGCGTGCTCGAGGCGATGCCGCAGACGTATCTCGGCGCGGTGCGCGATGCCGCGACGACGCGCCGTCCGGCGCGTGGCTGTCGGCGCTGGTCCAGCAGTATCCGAACGTGCTCGCCATCGACGTCGGCGAAATCATCCGCCAGGTCCAGTCGATCATCGAGCAGGTCGCGAGGGCCGTCGAGTTCGTGTTCCTGTTCACGCTGCTGGGCGGACTGCTCGTGCTGCAGGCGGCGATCGCCGCGACGCAGGACGAGCGGCGTTCGACGCGGCGATCCTGCGCACGCTCGGCGCGTCGCGGGCGCAGCTCACCGCGGCGCAGGTCGCGGAATTCGTCGTGCTGGGCGCGCTGGCCGGCCTGCTCGCGGCCGCCGGCGCGACGGCGATCGGCTACGTGCTGTCCGACCGCGTGTTCCAGATCCCGTTCGCCGGGAACCCGCTGGTGTGGCTCTACGGCGTCGTCGGCGGCGCGCTCGCGGTGACGCTCGCCGGCTGGCTCGGCACGCGCGGCACGGTGCGGCATCCGCCGCTCGAGGTGATCCGCCAGCTGGGCTGACGGTGGCGACGCGGCGCGAGGGCCCGTCGGTGCCGGTCCTCTGAACCGTGACGCCGCCGGCACCGGCCGGCCGGCGATCCCGGCCGGCCGCAGGCGATGCGTCGTGCCGCATCGGCGGAGGCGGGACGACGGCGGGCCGCTATCTCCCCGCCAGCACCGACTCGCGCGACAGGAGCCGCGCGACGAGCGAGCAGCGCGGCGAAAGTCAGCACCGCAGGCAACGCGTAGCGACTGCGCCAGCTCGATCAGGCGGCAGCGCATCGCCGCGCAGCGCCCGGGACAGCAGCGCGTACTGCCCGGACGACCGGCACCCAGAGCGAGCCACTCCGGCTCCTTGCGCTGCAGGAACATCTGCGCGACCGGAATGATCGAGACCGCGAACAGCAGCACGCGAAACGTTCGACTGCGCTTCCTTGTACGCTGCGGCCGCGGCTGCCGACGTAGAGCAGGAAGGCCGGCATCAGCAGGACCAGCGGCACCAGCACGACGACGAAGCGGGCCAGTTCGCGCGAGGCCGAACAGGAACGGAATGCCGACCGAGGGCAGCGGCGCGAAGCGCAGCGTCAGGTAGAATCCGGCGAGCGTGACGATGACGACCAGCGCGTTGAGCAGCGACAACGGCGATCCATTTGCCGATGGCGAGTTCGAGCGGCGAGACCGGCGTGGTCAGCAGCGGTTCGAGCGAGGCGCGCTCGCGCTCGCCGGCCGTGGTGTCGAGCGCCGCCGCCATGCCGCCGATGACCGCCGCGAACAGCCCGTAGTAGCGCGACGAGGAACAGCACCAGCGAGCCCGAGCTCTGCGGCGTCGCGAGGTCGCGCGCCTCGACCTGCAGCGGGTTGCCGACCTCGGGCGCGACGCCGCGCAGCAGCAGCCGGCCGCGGCCCCATTCGCGGCTGTAGCGCGCGCAGCAGCGCCTCGGTCTGATCGATCGACGTCCGCGCGCGGTCGCGCGAGCGATCGTAGTACGAGCCGCACGCTTGCCGGCCTTGCCCGTGGCGACGTCGGCGCCGAACGCGGCTGTCGATCTCGAGCACGACGTCGAGGTCGCCGGCCCGGATCCTGCGCCTCGAAATCGTCCGGGCGCCGGCGATCGAGCGTCACCTGCTGGCGCTCGAGAAATGCGATCAGCGCCGGCGCGTGCTCGCGGCCGGCGACCGGCAGCCGCAGCTCGCGCGCCTCGGTCCGCCTGGCTCGCGAGCGAGATTCAGCACCAGCAGCAGCAGGATCGGCCCGGCGCGCGATGGCGGTCACGAGCATCACCAGCATGCGTGCGCCGGTCGCGGAAGCTGTCGAGGATTTCCTTGCGCGCGATCGTCGGCGATGCGCGCGCGCGACGGATGGATGCGCGAGCGGTCCACGGCTACGCCGCCAGCCCTTCGCCGGAGCCCGAGCAGGCGCACGAACGCCTCCTCGAGCGTCGCCTCGCCGGACTGCGCGACGAGCTCCGCCGCGGTGCCGTCGGCGACGACCCTGCCGTGGCCGAGGATCACGATGCGATCGCACAGCGCCGAGACTTCCTGCATCACGTGCGACGAGAACAGCAGGCACTTGCCCGCGGCGCGCAGCCGGCGCAGCAGCTCGCGCAGCGCGCGCGTGCTCATGATGTCGAGGCCGTTGGTCGGCTCGTCGAGCAGGATCGTCGCCGGGTCGTGGACGAGCGCGCGCGCGATCGCGACCTTCATCCGCTCGCCCTGCGAAAAGCCCTGCGCGCGGCGGTCGGCGATCGCGGCGATGCCGAGCGTCGCGACCAGCTCGTCGACGCGCGCCGCCGAGCGCGGCGCCCGAGAGGCCGTGCAGCGCGCCGTAGTAGCGGATGTTCTCGCGCGCCGGTGAGCCGCGGGTAGAGCCCGCGCGCGTCCGACAGCACGCCGATCGCGCCGGCGCACCGCGTAGCGGTCGCGGACGACGTCGAGGCCGTCGATCGGTCGCGCTGCCCGCGTCGGGAACGACCAGCGTCGCCAGCATGCGCAGCAGCGTCGTCTTGCCGGCGCCGTTGGGGCCGAGCAGGCCGGTGATCGCGCCGTCGGCGGCGGTGAACGAAACGCCGTCGACCGCCCGCACCTCGCCGCGCCGGCCGAACGACTTGGCGAGGGCGTCGACGACGATCACGGCTGCGGCCCCAGGCGGTCCGGCCACAGCGGCGGCCGCGTGCTCTTCTCGAAATGCTCGACGCAGGACGCGGGAAGCGCCGGCGAACGCCGGGTCGTCGACGAAGGCGGCGATCAGCCGCGGCGCGCAGGCGTGCGGCGACACGATGTGGCCGTAGCCGCGTGGCGACGACGTGCCGGCTGTTGGCGAGCGTCCTCGCGACCTCGGCGCCGTTGGCGGGCGGCGTCACCGGGATCGAGCCCGCCGGACAGGATCAGCACCGGAACGTCGCTGGTGACCGGCGTCGCGGCATCGGCCGGACGCCGTGCCCTGCGGCCAGACGTCGCAGACCGCGAGCACGCGCTCGGCGAGCGCGCGGCGTGCGCACGCCGGCCAGAGCGTCCGTCGCCTGCGCGGTGACGCGCGGGACGTCCTCGGCGCAGGTCACCGAGTAGTGCAGTGCGCTGTTCATCTGCTCGGCGAGGTCGGCGGTGGCGAGCATCGCCGCGGCGAAGAGCGGGCCGAAGTCGCCGGCCGCGGCGCGCGCGATCATCTCCGGCAGCAGCGACTGGAGCTCGGGCGCGTAGACCAGCGGCTGCAGCGCGGCCAGCACGTGGTCGAAGGTGAGGCGCAGCGTCCGCGTCGCGCCGGTGCGCGGATCGGCGAACGTCACGTCGCGGCCGGTCGGGCCCAAGCCGCGTCGCGGATCGCGGCCAGCGTCGCGGCGAGGTCGGGATGCGCGGCGCGGCACGCCGGGCGACTGCGCGCACGCGGCGAGCACCGCGGCGAGCGCGGCGTCGCGCGTCGGCCACACGTCGAGGCTGACGCGCATCGACGGCGGGGCGACGCCGTCGAGCACCATGCTGCGCACGTGCGCGGGATGCGCGGCGCAGGTATTCCAGCGCCACGCGCGTGCCGTACGATCCGCCCCACAGGTTGATCGCGGCGTAGCCCAGCGCGGCGCGCATCGCGTCGAGGTCGGCGATCAACGCGGCGGTCGTGTACTGCGCCGCGTCGACGCCGCTGCGCCGCGAGTTCCTTCGCGCAGGCGGCGGCCTGCGGCAGCGGATCGATTTCGAACGCCGCCTCGAGGCCGTCGTCGGGCGCGAACGCCGCGCAGGTCGAGCGGCGACGAGCGGCCGGTGCCGCGCTGGTCGACGAGCACGATGTCGCGATCCTTGCGCACGTCGATCAGCTGCGCGGCGAACGGCCCGAGCGAGCTCGCCGCCTGGCCGGGGCCGCCGGCGAGGATGAACAGCGGGTCGGGCTTCGGGTTGCAGCGTGTTGGCGGGCAGCACGGCGACGGCCAGGCCGATCGTCCGGCCGCCCGGCGCGCCGCGGTTCTCGGGCACCTCCAGCTCGCCGCACTGCGCGGCGAGCGGCGAGCCGCGGCAGGCGGCATTCGGCGAGCGCGATGCGAGCGTGCGCGGCGTCGCCGCCCGTCGCCGCAGCCGGCGAGCGCAGCGAGCGCGACAGAGCGACCGCCGTGGGCGCGGGCAACGCGCGGGAGGAGGCGGGGGCCGGTGCATCGTGGCCGATGGTAGCAAAGCGCGCGGCGCTGCCCGCAGGAACTTCGGTGCGTCGCGTCCGGCGGCGGCTATACTTCACGGCATCGCAAGACCTTCCGCCGTACGCTCGCCCGGCGGCTCGCCATGACCACGCGCGACCTCGAACCCGGCATCGTCACCGATCTCACCGAACCGCCTGACCTACGCCGGCTACCTGCGGCTCGACACGCTGCTGTCGGCGCAGGAGCCGCTGTCGGGCACGGCGACGACCGCCGGCGCGGCACGACGAGATGCTGTTCATCATCCAGCACCAGACCTCCGAGCTGTGGATGAAGCTGATGATCCACGAGCTGAAGGCCGCGATCGCGCTTCGTGCGCGCCGACCGCCTCGACGCCGTGCTTCAAGATCCTCGCCCGCGTGAAGCTGATCCAGAAGCAGCTGTTCGAGCAGTGGGCGGTGCTGGAGACGCTGACGCCGTCGGAGTACGAGGCGTTCCGGCCGGCGCTCGGCAGCTCGTCGGGATTCCAGTCGGCGCAGTACCGCGCCATCGAATTCCTGCTGGGCAACAAGCAGGCGGCGATGCTCGACGTGTTCCGCTACGACCCGGCGATCGCACGCGGAGCTGACCGCGCTGCTGCACGCGCCGTCGCTCTACGACGAGTTCCTGCGCCACCTGGCGCGGCGCGGCCTGCCGGTGCCGGCGGCGTGCGCTCGAGCGCGACTGGTCGCAGCCGTACGTGCGCAACGCCGGATCTGGTGCACGGTGTTCAAGACGATCTACGACGACCCCGAGACGCTGGTGGGACGCCTACGAGATGGCCGAAAAGCTGGTCGACGTCGAGGAATCGCTTCCAGCTCTGGCGCTTTCGCCACATGAAGACGGTCGAGCGCATCATCGGCCACAAGACCGGCACCGGCGGCTCGTCGGGCGTCGGCGTTCCTCAAGCGCGCGCTCGACTGCACCAGTTCTTCCCCGAGCTGATCGACGTGCGCACGGTGATCGGCGCGCGGTGAACGCGGATCGCCGCACGCCGCCCGCATCGCGGAAGCCGTCGCCGCGCTCGGCCCGCGGCCGCTGACCGAAGACTGGCGTTCGGGCGCACGTCGCGCCGCTCTTCTCGCGCGCGCTCGGCGCAGCCGCGACCGGATCTACCTCGCCAACCATTCGCTCGGACGGCCGCTCGACGCGACGGACGACGACGTCCGCGAGGCGCTCGCGGCGTGGTACGCGCGGATGGGCGACGCCTGGGACGCGTGGAGCGCCGAAATGGACGGCGTACCGCGCGCGCCTCGCGCCGCTGCTGGGCGCGACGCGCGTCCGATTGCGTCGTGCCGAAGACCAGCGCCGGGCAGGGGCTGCGCGCGGTGCTCAACGCGCACGACGGCGTGCCGCGCGTCGTCGCCACGCGCGGCGAGTTCGATTCGCTCGACGTGATCCTGCGCGAGTACGCGCGGCGCGGCCGCATCGCGCTGACGTTCGTCGAGGCGCGCGACGACGGCGGTTTCGACGCCGAGGACGTCGTCGCGCGCCATCGCCGCCGGCACGGACCTGGTCGTCGTCTCGCAGGTGATGTTCCAGACCGGTCAGGTGCTCGCCGCAATTGCCGGCGATCGTCGCGCGCGCGCACGCGGCCGGCGCCCGCGTGCTGCTCGACGTCTACCACTCGCTCGGCGTGTTTCCCGTCGACGTCGCCGCGCTCGATGTCGACTTCGCCGTGGGCGGCAGCTACAAGTACCTGCGCGGCGGCCCCGGCGCGTGCTTCCTCTACGTGCACCCGCGCCATCTCGACGCCGGGATGCGCACGCTCGACACCGGCTGGTTCGCCAAGGAAGACCCGTTCGACTACGCTGCGGCCCGATCCGCCGCGCTACGCGCGCCGGCGGCGACGCGTGGCTCGAATCGACGCCCGCGGTGCTGCCGATCTACCAGGCGCGCGCCGGGCAGCTGTTCACGCAGGCGATCGGCGTCGCGCGCCTGCGCGCGCATTCGCTGCAATTGCAGCGGCGGCTCGTCGCGCTGCTCGCCGTGCAGGGCATCGAGGCACAGGGCGGCAACGGAGGACCGGGGCGCCTTCGTCGCGATTCGCCACCGCGAGGCGCGCGCGTGGTCCGCGGCGCTGAAGGCGCGCGGCGTGGTCACCGACGCGCGGGGCGAATGGCTGCGGCTTTGCCCCGACGTGCTGACCACCGACACCGAGCTCGTTCGGGCTGCCCGGGAGCTGGCCTCGGTGGCCGAGTCAAGCCGCTAGTCGTCGGCATCCATTCCCGGAGGGCCGCCTGCGGGCGGCTCGTCCTTGCGCGCGCGGTCGAGCCCGGCCTTGAGCCGCACGGCGTCCGCGAAGAACGCCGCATCGTCCTGCGCCGGCGCAATGCGGAGCATCGGCGGCTTGAGGTCGCGCAGGTAGGACTGCCGGCTCATCCACGTGCGCATGTCCGATTGCGCGAGCGTCTGGGCGGCGATGGCCGCCAGCGCGAGGCCCGCGACGACGCCGGCCTTCTGCGGCAGCCGGGTCGGACCGACTTCGCGCAGGTGCATGAAGCAGAGCATGCCGAACAGCCCCCAGGCGCCGACATACGCGAAGTCGGCCAGGATCCGCCACGACAGCGAGAACGCGCCGACCTCGGTCGCGACCTCGTAGACGGAGAAGGCGAGCAGCGCCGAGAGCGCGATGACCAGGTGCCGGTCGAAACGCGCCTGCCCGGCGAAGATCCGCGAGAGGATCGCCCAGGCCGTCGTCCAGGCCGAGCGTCAGGACCGCGATGATCAGCACCGGCAGCAGGTAGCGCGACAGCTGCGGCTCGCTCGTCTCGCCCAGCCAGAGGGAAACCAGCTCGATCGCGAGCACGGCCGCGGCGAGTGCCGGCGGTGAGCGTCCACGTCCGCGCCGACGGCGTGAACGGCCGCTCGGGGGCGACCGCGTGGCCCGGCTCGCGAATGCGCAGGTGTGTCCGTCCGATCCGCAGCGTCCTGTCGCCGGCAATGACGATGCGCGGCTGGCGCCGCAGGTCGTCGTCGAGGTACAGGCCGTTGGCGCTGCCCAGATCCTCGGCGACGAGCGTCCCGTCGGGAGTGCGGGACACGCGCAGGTGCTGCGCGGCGACGTAGGGATCGTCGACGATCACGTCGTTGTCGTAGGCGCGGCCGATGCGGACGTCGTTGCCCTCGCAGCGGTGGCGCGCGACGACGTCGCGGTGCCGCGACAGGATTTCGATCCAGATCACTTCGCCGCCGCCGATCTTCCGCTCCCGGAGTCGGACCATCCCACCGACCCCAGGAACTGCCTGCCGAGCGCGACCGCATTGTCGTAGGCGATGCCGCGCATGTTGAGCCGCGACACCAGCGCCTCGCGATCGCGGTCCTGCGTGACGCCCATCACCGAGACATCGTAGAGGCCTTCGAACTCGCGGTAGGCGCGGGCGCACCACACGGCGCGCAGCAGCGGACGGCCGCCGCCCGGGAACGCGAGGAAATCCTCGTGGCAGCTCTGCTGGGTGAGCCGCTTGCGGCCCCAGCCGCCGGCCCACGACGGCTCCAGCTGCTGCGACACGAACGCGGCGAACTGGAAGGCGTTGAGATCGACGCTGCGGACGTGCGAATGCGCGAAGTCGACCTGCCCGGTCTGCAGGTCGCCGGCGATGAACAGCGATGTCCGCGAGCTGCAGTTCGTCGTGTTGACGAGCGCGCGCGGCCGGGGCGTGGCGTCGGCGTTGGTGCGCGCCCAGCAGTTGAGCCAGGGCACCGCGCTCTCGGGCGCGCGGTACGGGCCGAAGGTCGCGGGCCGGAATCCCCGGTCGACGAGCGCCTGGAACATGCCCGCCTGCCAGGCGGTGAGCTGGCGGGTGATCTCGGCGCGCGCATCCTGCGGGGTCAGCGCGGCGTTGCGCCGGGCGCGCTCGACGAGCGCCGCGGCGTCGCGCACCGGCACGAGGAAGCTGACGAGTTCGCCGCGCGTCTGCTTGGCGACGTTGATGCCGGCAACGCGTCCTTCGGCGGTGACCGTCGGCCCGCCGCTCATTCCGGGATTGAGCGCACCGGAAAAGTGGATCCGCTCGTTGTAGCTGTAGTCGACGAGCCCGTTGTACGTGCCCTCCACGATGGTGAAGCCGAGGTCCAGCGGATTGCCCATCGCGAACAGACGCTCGCCCTTGGTCATCGTCCCGGCCAGCGCGCGGGCGTCGAACTCGAAGAACGAAGCCTGCGGCCGGTCGAGCCGGACCACCGCGAGGTCGTTGACGACGTCGAGGGCCTGGAGCTTCAGCGTGCCGTGCGTGCCGTCGGGCGCCGCGTATTCCAGCCGGTAGGTGGCGGGATCCAGCGCGTACTGCGAGACGACGTGGTAATTGGTGAGCGCCAGCCCGTCGTCGGTGACGACCAGCCCGGATCCGATCGACGACTGCCGGTCGGCGCTGTCGACCAGGGTGCGGATCTGCAGCAGCCGCGGCTTGGCGGCGGCGTACACCGATTCGGCCGCGGCCGACATCGTCGCGCGGCGCCGCCGGCGGCGGCAGCGCGGGCTGCGCCCATGCCACGCCGGCGCACGCGGTGGCCGCGACGATCAGCGCGGCCGTTCGCAGCGAGCGTCGCGCCGACGCGCCGGGGTGAACTTCGTCCACGGACAGGCGCTAGATGCCGCGGGTGATGAACATGACGAGGGCAACGAGCGAGAGCACCAGCGCGAGCGCCGAAGCGACCCCGACGATGACGACATGGTGCAGCTTGATCGTCGCGGCGTCGTGCTGCATGTGGCGTCCCTTGCGCACGCCGAAGAAGCTCCAGAACACCGCGCCGGCGACCTGCGCCAGCGTCGCCGGGGGCGGCGGAGCGGAGGACGGCGGCGGAGAGAGGTCGGGGTCGGGGGTGGTCATCGCATCGGGCCGCAACCTGCGGGTGGCAGGCGCAGCAGATGGTATCACCGCGCGACGCCGCGCCCGGCGCCGGCGCGGCGTCAGCTCGGCGCGATGTCCGGCTCCCCGCCGAAGCGCTCGCGGATGCGGCTCTCGTCGAGTTCGCCGAAGGTGTACGACGCTTCGAGCCACATCACGTTGATGATCCCGAACGCCAGCGCCAGCCCGATGCCCAGTATCCATGCGAAGTACCACATCGCCGCCTCCTTCGAATCGATCAATAGAGCGAATGGCCGCGTTCGCGCACGTGGCTCTCGGTGACCGTGCCGCGCATCACGCGATAGACCCAGCCGGTGTAGGCGAGGATCAGCGGCATGAAGATCACGGCGCCCCAGAACATGATCTGCAGCGTGCGCTTGCTGGAGACCGCATCCCAGACCGTCAGGCTGCTGGCGAAATGGCTCGACGACGGCAGGATGAACGGGAACAGCGCGAATCCGGCGGTCAGCACCGTGCCGGCCACGGCGACGGACGACAGCGCGAAGGCGAGTCCGGGCCGGCGCCGCCACGACGCGAGCAGCGCCAGCAAGGCCCCGGCGAAGCCCGCGAGCGGCGCGGCGACGGTCCAGGGATGCTTGGCGTAGTTGTAGAGCCACGCTCCCGGCATCTGCTCGACGGTCTTGGCGAGCGGCACGAAGGCCGCATCCTCGGGCGGCATGGTCACGATGCGGTAGCCGTCGATGCCGTTGCCGATCCACGCGCCGGCGGCGGCGAAGGCGATGACGAACAGCACGCCGGCGATGCGCGCCGCCGCGACGGCGCGCGAGCGCACCGCGCCTTCGGTGCGCAACTGCAGGTACAGCGCGCCGTGCATCGAGAACAGCGCCAGGCTGACGGCGCCGGCGAGCAGGCCGAATGGATTGAGGAGGCCCGCGAACGATCCGGTGTAGAACACGCGCTGCTCGCCGTCGAAATGGAACGGAACGCCGAGGAACAGGTTGCCGAAGGCGATGCCGAAGACCAGCACCGGCACGGTGCCGCCGACGAAGATCCCCCAGTCCCACGCGCTGCGCCAGCGCGGATCGGCGACCTTGCTTCGATAGTCGAAGCCGACCGGCCGCAGGAACAGCGCGAACAGCGTCAGGATCATCGCGATGTAGAACCCGGAGAACGCGGCGGCGTAGACGAGGGGCCAGGCGGCGAAGATCGCGCCGGCGCCGGTGAGGAGCCACACCTGGTTGCCCTCCCAGGTGGGGCCGATGGTGTTGAGCGCGACGCGCCGCTCGTCGTCGGTCCTGGCGACGAAGGGCAGCAGCGTGCCGATCCCGAGGTCCATGCCGTCGAGGACGGCAAAGCCGACGAGGAGCAGCCCGACGATCAGCCACCAGACGAGCTTGAGCGTCGCGTAGTCGAACAGGTAGATCATGCCGGCACCGGAGTTTCCCCGCCTTCGTGGTGGTAGCGGCCCGTGCCGAGAGAGGACGGGCCCAGGCGGATGTACTTGAGCATCAGGTACAGTTCGACCACGAGCAGCGCGGTGTAGAAGGCGAGGAAGCCGCCGAGACTGAACCACAGGTCGCCGATGCCGACCGACGACACGGACAGGTGCGTCGGCAGCACCTCGCTGATCGACCACGGCTGGCGGCCGTATTCGGCGACGATCCAGCCCAGCTCGATGGCCACCCAGGGCAGCGGAATGCTCCACAGCGCGACGTGCATCAGCCAGCGGTTGACGGCGAGCCGGCGGCGCGCGATGACGACGAACGCGGCGCCGAAGACGAACAGCAGCCAGATGCCGATGCCGACCATGATCCGGAACGACCAGAACAGCGGCGCGACGCGGGGAATGGTGTCGTCGACCGCGGCGCGGATCTGCTCCGGCGTCGCGTCGACGACGTTGGGCGTGTATTTGCGCAGCAGCAGGCCGTAGCCCAGGTCGGCCTTCAGCCGCGCGAATTCCGCCGTCGCTTCGGGCGAGCGGTCGCCTGACTTCAGCCGCTGCAGCGCGGCGTAGGCCTTGATGCCGCTGTGGATGCGCGCTTCGTGGTCCTTCTTGAGGTCCTTGATCCCCCTCACCGGCGTGTCGACCGAACGCGTCGCGATCAGCCCCATGAGCCAGGGAATCCTGACCGCGTAATGCGTCGTTTCGGCGTCCTGGTCGGGAAAGCCGAAGACGGTGATCGCCGCCGGCGGTTTCTGCGTCTCCCACTCGGCCTCGATCGCCGCCAGTTTCACCTTCTGCACTTCGCCCGTCGTATAGCCCGACTCGTCGCCGAGGACGATGACCGAGATCGCCGACGCGAGTCCGAATCCGGCCGCCACGGCGAACGAGCGCACCGCGAACGACGGGTCGCGCAGCCTGAGCAGGTAGAACGACGAGATGCCGAGCACGAACATCGACGCCGCGACGTAGCCGGCGGCGACCGTGTGCACGAACTTTGCGCCGGCGACCGGATTGAACAGCAGGTCGGAGAAGCTGGTCAGCTCCATGCGCATGGTGTCGGGGTTGAATTCCGCCCCGACGGGGTTCTGCATCCACGCGTTGGCGATGAGGATCCACAGTCCCGACAGGTTCGAGCCCAGCGCGACGAGAAAGGTGACCAGCAGGTGCTTGACCTTCGACAGCCGTTCCCAGCCGAAGAAGAACATGCCGACGAAGGTCGACTCGAGGAAGAACGCCATCAGGCCCTCGAGGGCCAGCGGCGTGCCGAAGATGTCGCCGACGTAGTGCGAGTAGTACGCCCAGTTGGTCCCGAACTGGAACTCCATGGTGATGCCGGTGGTGACGCCCATCGCGAAGTTGATGCCGAAGAGCTTCCCCCAGAATTTCGTCATGTCGCGGTAGATTTCCTTGCCCGTCATCACGTACACCGATTCCATGATGACCAGGATCCAGGAAAGTCCCAGCGTCAGCGGGACGAACAGGAAGTGGTAGAGCGCCGTCGCGGCGAACTGCAGCCGCGACAGGTCGACGACGTCAACGGAGGGCAACGGGAACCTCGGGCGCGGGCGGTGGGGCGACGACGCGGAACTCGACCTGGCGCGGATCCATCGCCATGTGGGGTGCCGCGGGCGCGCGGAAGAAGGCGAACCAGAGGCCGCCCAGGACCGCCGCCTTGATCACCAGGACGACGGCGATGTCGCGAGCGAGCGGGCTCATCCGCCGCCACGGCGGCCGTCCGGCGACGAGCGGGCCGCGCGGGGCGGCCGGCAATTGCGTCGAAGATTGCGAAATGCCCATGGCCGAGCATTATTGCCTTCCGGGCGCCCGACGTCGAGTCGACGCGGGGCCTGTCCAGCGCCGTGGGCGCGGGCGCCGTTCGACCTCGGACGGGCGTTGACGCGAGGGCGCAAGGCACTTGAAATCGGGGGTCAAGACCCCATCTCAAATGCAGTCTTTATCGCGAGGCCGATCATGCGTTTCGACAAGCTCACGACCAAATTCCAGCAGGCGCTCGCCGACGCCCAGAGCATGGCGCTGGCCAACGACAACGGCTTCATCGAGCCGCAGCACCTGCTGTCCGCGCTGCTGGCCAGGAGGACGGCGGCACCGCGTCGCTGCTCGCCCGCGCCGGCGTCGCGGTGCCGCGGCTCAAGACCGCGCTGGCCAAGGCGATCGAACGGCTGCCGAAGGTCGAAGGGCAGGGCGGCGAGATCACGACGTCGCGCGACCTCGACAACCTGCTCAACCTGACCGACAAGGAAGCGACCAAGCGCGGCGACCAGTTCATCGCCAGCGAGCTCTTCCTGCTGGCGCTCGCCGACGACAAGGGCGACACCGGACGCCTGCTGAAGGAGAACGGGCTCACCCGGAAGGCGCTCGAAACCGCGATCGACGCCGTGCGCGGCGGCGGCGGCGTCGATTCGCAGGAAGCCGAAGGCCAGCGCGAGGCGCTGAAGAAGTACACGATCGACCTCACCGAGCGGGCCCGCGAAGGCAAGCTCGATCCGGTCATCGGCCGCGACGACGAGATCCGCCGCACCATCCAGATCCTGCAGCGCCGCACCAAGAACAACCCGGTGCTGATCGGCGAGCCCGGCGTGGGCAAGACGGCGATCGTCGAAGGCCTCGCGCAGCGGATCGTCAACGGCGAAGTGCCGGAGACGCTGAAGAACAAGCGCGTGCTGTCGCTCGACATGGCGGCGCTGCTCGCCGGCGCCAAGTACCGCGGCGAGTTCGAGGAGCGCCTGAAGGCCGTGCTGAAGGACATCGCCGCCGACGAGGGCCAGACCATCGTCTTCATCGACGAGCTGCACACGATGGTCGGCGCCGGCAAGGCCGAAGGCGCGATCGACGCCGGCAACATGCTGAAGCCCGCGCTCGCGCGCGGCGAGCTGCACTGCGTCGGCGCGACCACGCTCGACGAATACCGCAAGTACGTCGAGAAGGACGCCGCGCTCGAGCGCCGCTTCCAGAAGGTGCTGGTCGACGAGCCGTCGGTCGAGAGTCGACGATCGCCATCCTGCGCGGCCTGCAGGAGCGCTACGAGATCCACCACGGCGTCGAGATCACCGACCCGGCGATCGTCGCCGCGGCGGAGCTCTCGCACCGCTACATCACCGACCGCTTCCTGCCCGACAAGGCGATCGACCTGATCGACGAGGCCGCCGCGCGGATCCGGATGGAAATCGACTCCAAGCCCGAGGCGATGGACAAGCTCGACCGCCGCCTCATCCAGCTGAAGATCGAGCGCGAGGCGGTGAAGAAGGAAAAGGACGAGGCGTCGAAGAAGCGCCTCGAGCTGATCGAGCAGGAGATCGCGAAGCTCGAGCGCGAGTACGCCGATCTCGACGAAGTGTGGCAGGCCGAGAAGGCGCAGGTCGAGGGCACGCAGCACATCAAGGAGGAGATCGACAAGATCAAGCTGCAGATGGAAGAGGCGAAGCGCCGGGGCGACTGGCAGAAGATGAGCGAGCTGCAGTACGGCAAGCTGCCGCAGCTCGAGGCGCAGCTGAAGAAGGCCGACAAGAAGCTCGCCAGCGACCAGCGCGAAGAAGCCGCAGCTGCTGCGCACGCAGGTCGGCGCCGAGGAAATCGCCGAGGTCGTGTCGCGCGCGACCGGCATCCCGGTGTCGAAGATGATGCAGGGCGAGCGCGACAAGCTGCTGCACATGGAGGACGCGCTGCACCAGCGCGTCGTCGGCCAGGACGAGGCCGTGCGCCTCGTGTCCGACGCGATCCGGCGCTCGCGCTCGGGGCTCGTCCGATCCCGAACCGGCCCTACGGCTCGTTCCTGTTCCTCGGGCCGACCGGCGTCGGCAAGACCGAGCTGTGCAAGGCGCTCGCCGAGTTCCTGTTCGATTCCGAGCAGCACCTGATCCGCATCGACATGTCCGAGTTCATGGAGAAGCACTCGGTCGCGCGGCTGATCGGCGCGCCGCCGGGCTACGTCGGCTACGAGGAAGGCGGCTACCTGACCGAGGCGGTGCGCCGCAAGCCCTACAGCGTGATCCTGCTCGACGAGGTCGAGAAGGCGCACCCGGACGTGTTCAACGTGCTGCTGCAGGTGCTCGACGACGGCCGGATGACCGACGGCCAGGGCCGCACCGTCGACTTCAAGAACACGGTGATCGTGATGACGTCGAACCTCGGCTCGCAGATGATCCAGCAGATGTCCGGCGACGACTACGGCGTGATCAAGCTCGCGGTGATGGCCGAGGTGAAGACGCATTTCCGGCCGGAGTTCGTCAACCGCATCGACGAGATCGTCGTGTTCCACGCGCTGTCGCGAGAAGAACATCGCGTCGATCGCGAAGATCCAGCTGAAGGCGCTCGAAGCGCGGCTCGCGAAGCTGGAGATCAGGCTCGACGTGTCGCGACGCGGCGCTCGAGGCGGTCGCGAAGGCGGGCTTCGATCCGGTGTACGGCGCGCGGCCGCTGAAGCGCGCGATCCAGCAGGAGATCGAGAATCCGCTGGCGAAGGAAATCCTGTCCGGCGCATTACGCGGCGGGCGACACGGTCAAGGTCGGCGTGCGAAGAGGCGGCGGCAAGATCGCGTTCGCCAAGGGCTGAAGCCGCGCCGGCGGCCCGGCGCGTCGCGAGCGGTCGGCGCGCGCCTGCCTAGAGGTTCGGGTTGGCCGGTGGACGATGTTCACGAGCACGCCGGTCGTCCAGCCGAACGCGAAGAGGCCCGACATCGCGATCATCGGCGCCAGGATCCGCCACTCGGGAGGCAACGTCCCTTCGCCATAGCCCAGCGTGGTGTACGTGGCGGTCGCGTAGTAAAAGGCGTCGCGGAGCGACGGGATCGCCCCGAGGAAGACCAGCGCGGCGCTCCAGACCATCGCTTCGACCAGGTGCGTCGCGAGCATCATCACGATCAGCGTGCCGAAAAGGTACTGGCGCGCGAGGCGCGATGGCGAGCGGGACGCCGGACACCGGTCGAAGCGCCGTTGCACGAGGTACATGCCGACGCCGTGGATCATCAGCGATACGACGAGCAGTCCGGCGCCGAGCGCGATTTCGCCGATAGGCAGCAGCTGATCCATCGTCCGGCGTCCGTGATTCCGCGTTGCGCGACGACGCATGGTGCCACAGCCCGGGTCCCGCGCGCCGGGCCGACGCCACCCGGCGCCGGCAGGGCAGCCGCGGCTTCAGGCGCGCGGGCCGGGACGCCGCCTCCCGGCGCGCCCGCCCGCGGTCGGCGCCGCGGGAGTCACGCGCGGTCGAACCGGCGGCGCCTCGACGCGCCGACCCGCGGCCCTCGCGCCGCGAGGGCCGGCCGTCACGCCGCCTAGAAATACGGAACCCGGCGGCGGTCGACGGCGGCCGCTCCGACCGCGGCGAACCAGGAGGCGATACGCGCGCCGATGCCCGGACGCCCGGCCCGGACCCTGGCTTCGTCGACGTGGCGGCCCAGCACGCAGACGCGGCGTCGTCCTGCGCCTGCACCAGCGTCAGGCCGTCGCGATCGATCGTGAACGTGTCGCCCGCCGTCAGCACGACGTCGCGCGTGTCGCCCTCGAGCGTCACCCACAGCGTGCCGCGCGTCACGCGCAGCGTCGTGCCGCGTGCGTCGTCGAGCTGGATCAATTCGTCCGGCCGGCAGTTCCCAGACCTTCGTGTATCCGGAGCAGCCCATGGCACACCTCCTGATTCATGCGTAGAATGCATCCGAAGCCCGGCTGCCGCCTGCGCATGCCCGCTTCGCCGACGTCGCCCGATTCGCTGTGGCAACGAGGCAGATTGTGGAGGCGGCGGCGCCGCGCTCAAACGTTCTTTGGGAATCACTCGCATGAGTCTGACGCATGCATAAGACCCTGCGCAAGCTGCCGTCGCTCGACTTCCTGAAGGGCTTCGAGGCCGCCGGCCGGCGGCTGTCGTTCACGCGGGCCGCGGAGGAGCTCTTCCTCACGCAGTCGGCGCTGTCGCGGCAGATCCAGGCGCTCGAGGAGGCGCTCGGCGTCGCGCTGTTCGAGCGCCGGCACCGCGCGCTGGCGCTGACGCCGGCCGGCGCCGCGTTCCATCGCGAGGTCGTCGCCGCGCTCAACATGCTGGCCACCGCGGCCGACGCCGCGCGCGGCGCCGCCCGCGCGCCGGGCCTCACGCTGTCGACGACGGTGTCGTTCGCGTCGCTGTGGATCATTCCGCGGCTGTCGACGTTTCGCGCGCGGCATCCGGACGTCGAGGTCTACGTCTCGGCCGACGATCGCCTGGTCGATCTCGCGCGCGGCGACGTCGACCTCGCGATTCGCTACCTGCCCGACGCGAGGGCGCCGGAGGGAGCGGTGCGCCTGTTCGGCGAGCGGATGCTGCCGGTGGTGAGCCCGAGCTCGTTCGGCGCGGCCGGCACGCCGCTCGCAAGCCGGCCGACCTCGCGCGCCACGTGCTGCTGCATCTCGACGATCCCGAGGGCCGGATGCCGTGGCTCGACTGGCGCGCGTGGCTCGCGGCCAACGGCGAGCCGGGGCTGAAGCCCGCCGGGATCGCTGCGTTTCACGCTCTACGACCAGGTGATCCAGGCCGCGGTCGGCGGGCAGGGCGTCGCGCTCGGACGCATGCCGCTGATCGCCGAGCACCTGCGCGACGGCCGTCTCGTCGCGCCGTTTCCGAAGCGTTTCGACTCGGCGCGCGGCTACTACGTGGTCGTCGCGCCGCACGCCAGCGACCGCGCCGACGTCGCCGCCTTCGTCGAGTGGCTGCGCGAGGAGGCGGCCGCGCGAGCCCGCGCTGATCCGCGACGCATCCCGGGCGCGCGGCGCGCGCACGCGTCGCGGCGATGAGCGCGGGATGCGAATGCGCTCGCGCGGCGATCCGCGTCGCGCGCGCGGCCGACGCCATCGCCGTGGATCGCTGCGCTTCGCGCATCTGGTCGCCCTGCCGGGCGCGCGCGTGCTGGACCTCGCCTGCGGCCAGCGGCCGGCACGCGCGCTTCTTCGCCGCGCGCGGCTGCCGACGTGCTGGCCGTCGACCGCGACGCCGCGGCGCTCGCGACGCTCGCCGGGCTGCGCGCGCATCGAGACGCGCGCGCTCGACCTCGAAACGCGGGCACGGCCGCTCGCCGGCGAGCGCTTCGACGCGATCGTCGTCGTCAACTACCTGCACCGGCCGCTGTTCCCGCATCTCCTCGCGGCGCTGGCGGACGACGGCGTCCTGCTCTACGAGACGTTCGCGCGCGGCAACGAGGCCTTCGGCCGGCCGCCGAACCCGGATTTCCTGCTGGCGCCCGGCGAACTGCTGCAGCGGTTGCGCGGCCGGCTCACGGTCGTCGCGTTCGAGCAGGGTCGCGTCGCCGACGGCGACGGGCGGCGCCGTCGTCCAGCGGCTCGCCGCGGTCGGGCTGGGCCGCACGCTGGCCCGTCGCCGCTGGCGGTACCGACCGGCGCGAACTGAACCTCAGCGGACCGGCACGGTCGAATGGGGTAAAATCGCCCTTTTTCCGCGGCATTCTCCATGTTGACCGGTAGCCTCGTCGCCATCGCGACGCCGATGCACGATGGCGGCGCGCTCGATCTTCCCGCGCTCGGCAAGCTGATCGATTTTCACGTCGCCAACGGCACCGCCGGCATCGTCGTCGTCGGCACCACCGGCGAATCGCCCGACCGTCGATGTCGACGAGCACTGCCTGCTGATCAGGACGGCGGTCGAGCAGGCGCGCGGCCGCATGCCGGTCATCGCCGGCACCGGCGCCAACTCGACGCGCGAGGCGATCGAGCTGACGCTCGTACGCGAAGAAGGCCGGCGCCGCGAGCGCGCTGTCGGTGGTCCCGTACTACAACAAGCCGACGCAGGAAGGGCCTCTACCGGCATTTCCGCGCGATCGCCGAAAAGGTCGACCTGCCGCTGATCCTCTACAACGTGCCCGGCCGCACCGTCGCCGATCTCGCCAACGAGACGGCGCTGCGCCTCGCCGCAGGTGCCGGGCATCGTCGGCATCAAGGATGCGACCGCCGACCTCGGCCGCGGCAGCGAGCTCCTCCGGGCGCTCGCGCCGGCACGGGCAGGCGCGACTTCGCCGTCTACAGCGGCGACGACATCACCGCGCTGCCGCTGATGCTGATGGGCGGCCACGGCGTGATCTCGGTCACCGCCAACGTCGCGCCGGCGCTGATGGCGCGGATGTGCGCGGCCGCGCTGGCCGGCGACCTCGCCGCCGCGCGCGCCTGCAACGACCGGCTGCTGCCGCTGCACCGGAAGCTGTTCGTCGAAGCCAATCCGATTCCGGTCAAGTGGGCGCTGGCGGAAATGGGCATACATTCAAAACGCAGCTGCGGCTGCCGCTGGTCCCGCTGTCGCCGCAGTACCACGAGACGGTCCGCGCCGCGTTGCGCGAAGCCGGCTGTCTCGGATGAACGGAAGGTGTCTCGCATGCAAGCGTGAGCTTTCGATGTTCCGCGCGCGTACGCGCCGCGCATCCTGGCCGCTGCGTCGCGTTCGCCCTCTCCGGCTGCGAATCGACGTCGGCTCGCTCGGCAAGAAGATCGACTACAAGATCGGTCGTCGAGCGCGCCGGCGCTGGAGATCCCGCCGGACCTCACCACGCCGCAATACGACGATCGCTACAACGTCGCGACCGCGTCGGGACTCGCCGCGCGCGATGCGACGCGCGCCGCAGATCCGGCGGCGACGATCGCGCCCAACGCCAATCGCCGACGCGCGGATCATGCGAGCGGCAACGAGCGCTGGCTGCGTGGTGAAGGCGACCCCCGAGCAGGCGTGGAACATCGGCCGCCAGTTCTGGGTCGAGAACGGGCTTCGTGCTGGCGATCGAGCAGCCGAACGGCCGGGGTCATGGAAACCGACTGGGCCGAGAACCGCGCCGAGATCCCGCCGCGATTTCCTGCGCAACATCGATCGGCAAGTTCCTGCGACGTCTTCTACTCGACCTACAAGCGCGACAAGTTCCGCACGCGCATCGAGCGCGGCAGCGAGCCCGGCACCGTCGAGATCTATCGTCTCGCAGCCGGCATGGAGCAGGTGCCGACGCAAGATCGACAACGTGGAGCGCCGGCCGGCTTTCGCGTGGGCGGTGATGCCGCCCAATCCGGGCCTCGAGGCCGAGTTGCTGACGCGGCTGATGGTGAGGTTCGGCACGCCCGAGGCGCAGGCCGCGCAGATGGTCAAGGCGACCACGCCGGGCACCGCCGCCGCGCCGGACCGCGCGGATCGACAAGGCCGCCGACGGCGCGAACCAGCTCGTCGTCGACGACACCTTCGACCGCGCCTGGCGCCGCGTCGGCCTGGCGCTCGACCGCATCGGCTTCACCGTCGTCGACCGCGACCGCTCGAAGGGCGTCTATTTCGTCCGCTACGCCGATCCCGAGATCGACGCGAAGAAGGACGCCGGATTCCTGTCGCGGCTGATGTTCTGGAAGGACACGACCGAGAAGCCGGAGCAGTACCGGATCACCGTCGCGGAGGCCGATCCGCGCAGCATCGTCACCGTGCAGGATCCGAACGGCGCGCCGGACAAGACGGCGAACGGCGAGAAGATCCTCGCGCTGCTCAAGGACCAGCTCAAGTAATGGCGGCCGGGCCGCGCCGCGCGACGTGCGCGCGCGGCCGCGCTGACGGCCCATGCGCTTCGCGTCGGGCAGCGGCAGCGAGGGCAACGGCCTCGTCGTCGAGGCCGGCGGGACCCGCGTCCTGATCGACTGCGGATTCGGCGTGCGCGATGCGACCGCGCGCCTCGCGCGGCTCGGGCTCGCGCCCGGATCGACCTTGCGGCGATCCTCGTCACCCACGAGCACTCCGACCACGTCGGCGGCGTGCCGGCCTTCGCCGCGCGGCACTCGGCTTCCGGTCTGGGCGACGTTCGGCACGCTCGCCGCCGTGTCCGAGCGCTTCGACGGCATGGCGCAACGTCTTCGGCTTCGACAGCCACGACGTCCTTCGCGATCGGCGCGCTCGACGTCTCGCCCGTTTCCGGTTCCGCACGACGCGCGCGAGCCGGTGCAGTTCGTCGTCGGCGACGGCGCGCGGCGGCTCGGCGTGCTGACCGACCTCGGCGTGTCGACGCCGCACGTCGAGGCGTGCCTCACGCGGCTGCGACGCGCTGGTGCTCGAATGCAACCACGACTCTCGACCTGCTCGCAGAGCGCAGCTATCCGTATCCGCTGAAGCAGCGGATCGCCGGGCCGCTTCGGCCACCTGCACAACGAGGCGGCGGCCGAGCTGCTCGGGCGCATCGACACGACGAAGCTCGCAGCACATCGTCGCCGCGCATCTGTCGCAGCAGAACAACACGCCGGAGCATGGCGCGCGCGGCGCTCGCCGGCGCGCTCGGCTGCGCGCCGGACTGGATCGGCATCGCCGACCAGGACGAACGGATTCGGCTGGCGGGAAGTCTAGCGGCCTGAGGCGTCCCGGCGGTCAATGCAGGTCGGCAACAGCGGGGAGAGCAGAATGGAAAAGCGGCAGGAACTCTACGCGGCAAGGCCAAGACCGTGTATCGCGACCGACGATCCGCACCGGCTCGTCATGCACTATCGCGACGACGTCTCGGCGTTCGACGGCGTCAAGCTCGCGAAGCTCGACGGCAAGGGCGAGACCAACAACAAGATCAACGCCTACGTGATGGGCAAGCTCGCCGCGGCCGGCGTGCCGACGCATTTCGTCGGCCTGCTGAACGAGCGCGAATCGCTGGTCAAGGCGATGAAGATGGTGCCGGTCGAATGCGTCGTGCGCAACGTCTGCGCCGGCTCGATGGCCAAGCGCTACGGCATCGCCGAAGGCACCCGGCTCGCCGAGCCGATCTTCGAGTTCTTCCTCAAGAGCGACGCGCTGCACGATCCGCTGTGCAACGACGACCACATCCGCGTGCTCGGCTGGGCGACCGCCGGCGAGATCGCGCGAGATGAAGGCGCTCACGCACAAGGTCAACGCGGTGCTGAAGCCGCTGTTCGCCGCCGCCGGCATCGATCTCGTCGACTACAAGCTCGAGTTCGGCCACCCGATCGACGACCCCGGCGGTCCGCTGGTGCTGGGCGACGAGTTCACGCCCGACGGCTGCCGGCTGTGGGACGCGAAGACCGGCGAAAAGATGGACAAGGACCGCTTCCGCCGCGACCTCGGCAGCGTGATCGAGCACTACCGCGAAGTCGCGCTGCGGATCGGCGCGCCGCTCTAGCGCCCGCGGCCGGCGCCGGGCAGCAAAAAGGGGCCTGCCCGAAGGCGGCCCCTTTTCCTTGCGACTGCGGATCGGACTTACTTCTTGGGCGCGGCGGCGTCAGCAGGCGCCGGAGCGGCTGCGGGGGCGGCTGCCGGGGCAGCGGCATCCTTGGCCGGTTCGGCGGGCTTCGCCGCATCGGTCGGGGCGGGAGCCGGCGCGGCGCAGGCGCCGCGACGGGAGCCGGGGCGGCGGCCTTGGGGGCCGGCTTTTGTTCGCTGCAGGCTGTCAGGGCGATGACGACAGCGGCGGCGATGACGAGCGACTTGTTCATTGTTCGGTTCCTTACGCGAGTGTCGATGAAGTTGAGGGAGTACCAGGTCAGTCGAAGTGCAGAATTCAGAAGGCCGTGGCGTCCCGGGGGACGCGACGGCCCCGTTTGGGCAATCGACCGGCAAAGTATAGCACAATTCCCTGATGATTCAACGGGATTGTGCGCTGCCGCATGGATTGCTAGCGCGTTGCCACCGCCCTCGTCAGAGGCCGAGGACGCTGCCCGTGAGGCCGGTTTCGCCGGTCGCCCAGATTTCGTCGAAGCGATTGATGAGCGGAGTGGCAAGCTGCGGCGCGTCGATGGCCAGCGTCGCGCGCGGATGGTCGACGTGGAAGCGATGCAGGAAATGGCGGCCGTCGACGATCACCAGCGGGTCGGCCGCGCCCTGGGCCTCGGGGCCGGTCTTGTAGATCGTGATCCGGTCGCTGAATGCCTTCAGCAGCACCATCAGCCGGGCGCAGGATTCCTCCAGCTAGCGCGTGTCGTGGACGATGATCTCGAGCCGCGACGTCCGCGAGCGGCGCAGGAACGCGGCGAGCCTGTCGACGCGGTCCGCGCGGTTCCACCCCATCTGCGACAGGTCGACGTCGAACACGCGGATCGAATGCCGCGCCAGTCCGACCAGTTCGTCGAGCGCGCTGACCTGCGCGGCGATCGTGTCGAGGGTTTCCTGCCGCGGTTCGCCCGCCGGCGCCTTCTTCAGCCGGTGCCGGTGTGGAGGTAGCCATGGCGATACCAGTCGTGGAAAAGCGTCGTGACGCGTGCCCGCGGCGGCAACGGCACCGCGCGCCAGCACGCCGCCGGTTCGCGAGTTCGCGCAGCGCGTCGGCGTTCGGTCGCGCCCCAGCGCAGGGCGGAGCCGTTGACGAACAGGTGCTGGTCATCGTAGAGCAGTTGCGTGCGCGGGTTCAAGTCGCAGGCCGTGCTTTCGCCGCGCGCGCGGCGAACGCCGCGCGTGAGACGGCGGTGTCGGCGGGTCGAAGAACACGGCGGGTTTCGGCTCCGACAGCCAGCAGCCCAGGAAGCGCGCGACGGTCGCGCCGATCCCAGCGAATCGCGCGCAGGCATTCGCGCGCATTGCCGCTGCATCGCGGCGCCGATTCTCGCCGGCTCGCGCGTCGGCGCGAGATCGGGATCGGCGTAGCGTCCTGGCAGGTCGAGCTCGTCGCGCAGGAAATCGAGGAACGCGCCGGCCAGTTCGTTGGCGCCGGCGCGCGAAATCCGATCGAATAGGTCGTGCAGGTGTCGACGGCGACGCCGTCGTGCGCGTAGTGCGGCGGCAGGTAGAGCATGTCGCCGGGCGCCAGCACGTGTTCGTGCCGGGGCGCGAAGCGCCGCAGGATCCTGAGCGGCAAGCCCGCGCTTCAGCGCGAGATCGGCCTGGCGGCCGTACCGCCAGCGCCGCCGCCCGCTGCCCTGCAGCAGGAAGACGTCGTACGAATCGAAGTGCGGGCCGACGCCGCCGCCCGGGCGCCGCGTGGCTCACCATCAGGTCGTCGAGGCGTGCGTAGGGTGCGAAATGCGAATCGCCGCAGCAGGGCATCGGCTTCGATCGAATGCAGGTTGACGCCCTGCACCAGCAGCGTCCAGTTGCGCGCGGGAAGCGTCCTGAAGTCCGCGGGGCGAAACGGTCCGTGGGCCAGCGACCAGCGCGCGCCGTCGCGCACGACGAGCCGCGATTCGACATCATCGCGTTGCGCCAGCGCCCGGAGCTGAGGCGCCGTAAGGAGGCCGGCGAACTGCGGCAGCGCGCCGCGCACGAGCAGCGCCTCCTTCTGCCAGTACCCGCGGAGGAATGCATCTGCGCTCCGGCCGCCGAGCAGCGTCGCGGTTGCCGCAGGTCCGGGCTGCGCGGGAGGCGGCGGCTTCGCGGCAGGCATCCGGCGATTATAGCGGCGCGGCCGGACGCGCCGGCGGCTGCGCTACAATCGCGCCTGCACGGGGCGGCGATGCGCGCCTGCCATGCGGCGAAAGCGCCCGCTGTGCACGTCCCAGGCTGTCCCAGACCTCGTGGAGCTTCGATGAACATCTTCACCAATACGGTAGTGACTCTGACGTTCGAACTGTTCGACGCCGACGGCACGCTGCTCGAGGCCACCGACGAGCCGATCGCCTACCTGCACGGCGGACACTCCGGCATGCTGCCCAAGCTCGAAGAGGCGCTGACGCTGAAGAAGGCCGGAGACGCGGTGTCGGTGGACGTCGAACCCGCCGACGCCTTCGGCGACTACGATCCGGAACTGGTGAAGATCGAGCCGGAGGACCGGCTGCCTCCCGAAGTCGAGGTCGGAATGCAGTTCGAGGCCTTTGCCAATCCCGGAGACGAGCCGGGAAGCGGCGTCGTCTTCACCGTCACCGACATCGCCGAGGGCAAGGTCGTCCTCGACGGCAACCATCCCTGGGCCGGCAAGCGGCTGCGCTTCGACTGCAGGATCCTCGACGTGCGCGCCGGCACCACCGAGGAACTGGAGCACGGCCACGTCCACGGGGCCGGCGGGCACCACCACTAGCGTGCGACGGCCGGCTGGCCTTTCAGGAGCTTCCTGAGCTCGTAGAGCGCGGCCAGCGCATCGCGCGGCGTCAGCGCATCGGGATCGAGCGTCGCGAGCAGCGCAGCGACGGCGTCGGCTTCGGTCGCCGCGCGCGGCATCTCCTCGCCGATCGTCTCCGCCGCGCCGCCCGGCGGCGCGAACAGCTCCGCCTGCGTCGTTGCGCCCGAGCTGAATTTGTCGAGCCGCGCGAGATGCCCCTTCGCGCGCCGGATCGTCTCCGCCGGCACCCCGGCGAGCTTCGCCACCTGCAGGCCGTAGCTGCGATTGGCGGGCCCGTCCTCGGCGGCGTGCAGGAAGACGATGCCATCCGCGTGCTCGACGGCGTCGAAATGCAGGTTCGCGCATCCCTCGATCTCCGCCGGCAGCGCGGTCAGCTCGAAATAGTGCGTCGCGAACAGCGTGAGACAGCGGTTCTTCCCGGCGAGCTGGTGCGCGATCGCCCACGCGAGCGCCAATCCGTCGAACGTCGACGTCCCGCGGCCGATCTCGTCGATCAGCACGAGACTCTCGCGGCGTGGCGCGGTGCAGGATCGCCGCAGCCTCGGTCATCTCGACCATGAATGTCGAGCGTCCGCCCGCGAGATCGTCGGCCGCGCCGATCCGCGTGTGGATGGCGTCCAGCGGCCCGATCTCGGCGGAGCCCGCGGGGACGAACGAGCCGCAGTAGGCGAGGAGCGCGATGACCGCCGCCTGCCGCATGTACGTCGACTTGCCGCCCATGTTCGGCCCGGTGACGATGAGGAGCCGGCGGCCGGGCGCGAGGACGAGATCGTTGGCGATGAACGCGTCGACCTGCCGCTCGACGACGGGATGCCGTCCGCGCGCGAATCGCGAGTCCCGGCGTCGCGACGAAGACCGGACGCGCGAGATCCAGCGCCTCGGCGCGCTCGGCGAGTGTGGCCAGGACGTCGAGAGCCGCCAGCGCCGCCGCGGCCCGCTGCAGCTCGGGGATCGCCGCCGCCAGTTCGGACAGCAATGCGTCGTAGAGAAGCTTCTCGCGGGCGAGGGCGCGGTCCTGCGCCGAGAGCGCGCGATCCTCGAACGTCTTCAGTTCCGGCGTGATGTAGCGCTCGGCGTTCTTCAGCGTCTGCCGGCGGCGGTAGTCGTCGGGCACCTTCTGCGTGTGCGCGTTGGTGACCTCGATGTAGAAACCGTGGACGCGGTTGTACTCGACCTTGAGATTCGCGATGCCCGTGCGCGCGCGTTCGCGGGCCTCGAGCGCGACGAGGAACTCGCCGCAGTGTTCGTCGATCTCGCGCAGCTCGTCGAGTTCCGCATCGTAGCGGGGCGCGATCACGCCGCCGTCGCGCAGCTGCGCCGCGGGCTGCGCCGCGACGGCGCGCGAGAGCAGCGCCGCCCACTGCGCGTCGACGGCGAGGTCGACGGCGAGGGCCTCGACGTGGGCCGAATCGGCGGCGGCGAGCGCGGCCCTTGTCGCGGGCAGCCGAAGCAGGGTATCGCGCAGCCCCGCGAGGTCGCGCGGGCGCGCCGACGCCAGCGCCACGCGGCCGGCGATCCGCTCGACGTCGACGGTGCGGGCGAGCTCCGCGGCCAGTGCGCGCCGCGCCGCCGGATCGGCGACCCAGGCGCCGATCGCCGAGTGGCGCGCGGATGCCGCTCCCTGCGAGCGCAGCGGATGCGTGAGCCAGTGCCGCAGCAGTCGGCTCCCGGCGGCGGTCCCGCAGGTATCGAGCAGCGACAGCAGCGTCGGCGCAGCGTCGCCGCGCAGCGTCTCGGTGATCTCCAGGTTGCGCCGGCTGGCGATGTCCAGCGCCAGATACTCGCCTGCGTTCTCGACGGCCAGCGTGCGCACGTGCGCGAGCGCGGACTGCTGCGTCGATGCGGCGAAGCCGAACAGCGCGCCGGCCGCGCCCAGCGCCAGGTCGCGGTCCTCGACGCCGAACGCCGACAGGTCGTGGGTGCCGAAATGCTTCGTCAGCGCACGCGTTGCCGCCGCCGCATCGAACTGCCAGGCGGGCAGCGCGCGCGTCGGGACGGCGTCGTCGCGCAGCGGGAAGGGCGAGTGGTCCGGGACGAGCCGTTCGGCGACGTCGAGCCGCTCCAGCGCCGCCGCGGTCTCGGCCGACGCGACCTCGGTCAGCACGAATTGCCCCGACGCGAGGTTGAGCCACGCGATGCCGGTCCGGAACCTTCCCGGATTGACGGCGACGAGCAGGCTGTCGCGCTTGGCGTCGAGCAGGCTGGCGTCGGTCACGGTGCCCGGCGTGATCACGCGCAGCACCTTGCGTTCCACCGGGCCCTTGCTCGTGGCCGGATCGCCGATCTGCTCGCAGATCGCCACCGATTCGCCGAGCTTCATCAGCCGCGCGAGGTAGCCTTCGACGGCGTGGAACGGCACGCCGGCCATGGGGATGGGGGCGCCCGCCGACTGCCCGCGCGCGGTGAGCGTGATGTCGAGCAGCGGCGCCGCCCGCTGCGCGTCCTCGTAGAACAGCTCGTAGAAATCACCCATCCGGTAGAACAGCAGCTTGTCCGGATGCTCGGCCTTCGCGCGAAGGTACTGCTGCATCATCGGCGTGTGCGCGGACAGCGGAGGGGTGGGCGTGGCGGCAGGCGTGGACATCGCGGCGATTATATGCGGTGCGCGGCGCTTCGATCCGTATGGCGGGACGGCCGGATTCTGGGGCACAATGCCGCGCACGTCCCCGCTTCGCCCGAACCATGAACTCGTTGACATTGCGCCCCGGCGCGTTTCGTCTTGCCGACCTGCGACGGCTGTGGACGGCGCCGCAGGCGCTCGTGCCCGATGCGGCCGCGCGGCCCGCCGTCGACGCGGCGGCCGAGACGGTGAATCGAGTCATCGCCAGCGGCCGGACCGTCTATGGCGTCAACACGGGATTCGGACTGCTCGCCCGCACCCGCATCGACGACGCCCGGCTGGCCGAGCTGCAGCGCGCGCTGGTCCTGTCGCATTCGGCGGGGACCGGCGCTCTGCTCGACGACGCGACGGTGCGGCTGGTCATCGCCCTGAAGGCGGCGTCGCTCGCGCGCGGCCACTCCGGCGTGCGCTGGTCGGTGATCGAGGCGCTGGTGGCGCTGGGCAACGCCGGCATCGTCCCTTGCATACCCGTCGCAGGGGTCGGTCGGCGCGTCGGGCGATCTCGCGCCGCTCGCGCACCTGGCGGCGGTGCTGATCGGCGAGGGCGAGGCACGGATCTCCGGGCGCGTCGTCGCCGCGCGCGAGGCGCTGGGCGAAGCGGGACTGCAGCCGGTCGTGCTGGGACCCAAGGAAGGGCTCGCGCTGCTCAACGGAACGCAGGTTTCGACGGCGCTCGCGCTCGCGGGCCTTTTCGCCGCCGAGCGCGCGATGGCCGCCGCCTTCGTCGCGGGCTCGCTGGCCATCGACGCATGCCTCGGCAGCGACACGCCGTTCGATGCGCGCATCCACGCCGTCGCGGGGTCATCGGGGGCAGGCCGACGCCGCGGCGATCTACCGCGGACTGCTGGCCGGCAGCGGCATCCGCGATTCGCACAAGGATTGCCACCGCGTGCAGGATCCCTACAGCTTGCGCTGCCAGCCGCAGGTGATGGGCGCCTGCCTCGACCAGATGCGCCGCGCCGCGGAGGTCCTCGTCGACGAGGCCAACGCGGTCTCCGACAATCCGCTCGTGTTCGCCGACACGGACGAGATCCTCTCCGGCGGCAACTTCCACGCCGAGCCCGTCGCCTTCGCGGCCGACAATCTCGCGCTGGCGGTCGCGGAAATAGGCGCGCTGTCCGAACGACGGATCGCGCTGCTGATGGACACCCACCTCTCCGGGCTGCCGCCTTTCCTCGTCGAGGACGGCGGCGTCAACTCGGGCTTCATGATCGCGCATGTCACCGCCGCGGCGCTGGCCTCGGAGAACAAGTCGCTGGCGCACCCGGCCTCGGTCGATTCGCTGCCGACGTCGGCAAACCAGGAGGACCACGTCAGCATGGCGACGTTCGCCGCGCGCCGGCTCGGTCCGATGGCGGCGAACACCGCGCGCATCGTCGCCATCGAACTGCTTGCGGCCGCGCAGGGTGTCGAGCTGCGCCGTCCACTGGCGACGTCGGCGAAGCTCGCGGCGGCGATCGCATTGATCCGCGCCGATGCCGCGTTCTGGGATCGCGACCGCGCTTTCGCCCCCGATCTGGAAGCGATACGCCTGCGCGTCGAGCGCGGGGATTTCGTCCCTCACACCGGGACGCTTTTCGGATAGTTTCGCCGGCTGATCGCCGACGCCACGGAAGATGCGGAAGCGATGCCGGCGACGCTGCGCGCGGGCGGCGCGACAATCACTCATGCCGCGGGACTTCGTTCCCGCCGGAAGGACGCCATGAATGCTGAAGAGTCACCATCGACTGTCCCGCCGGGACCCGGAACACGGCAATCGAACCGCGTGATCCGCGCGCCCCGCGGCATCGAACGCACGGCGAAATCGTGGCTCACCGAGGCGCCGCTGCGGATGATCCAGAACAACCTCGATCCCGAGGTCGCCGAGAATCCGTCGGAGCTCGTCGTCTACGGCGGCATCGGCCGCGCCGCGCGCAACTGGGAATGCTACGACGCGATCGTCGCGGCGCTGCGCGAGCTCGACGACGACGAGTCGCTGCTGATCCAGTCCGGCAAGCCGGTCGGCGTGTTCAGGACGCACCCGGACGCGCCGCGCGTGCTGATCGCCAACTCCAATCTCGTGCCGAAGTGGGCCACCTGGGAGCATTTCAACGAGCTCGACCGCAAGGGCCTGATGATGTTCGGCCAGATGACGGCCGGATCGTGGATCTACATCGGCAGCCAGGGCATCGTCCAGGGGACCTACGAAACCTTCGCCGAAGCGGGCCGCCAGCACTGCGGCGGGCGCCTCGGCGACCGCTGGATCCTCACTGCGGGACTCGGCGGGATGGGCGGCGCGCAGCCGCTGGCGGCGACGATGGCGGGCGCCTCGATGCTGGCCATCGAATGCCAGCAGGACCGCATCGACATGCGCCTCGCCACGCGCTACCTCGACCGGCAGGCGAAGGATCTCGACGAGGCGCTGGCGATCCTGCAGCGAGGCCTGCGCGACGCGGTGCCCGGTGTCGGTCGGACTTCTCGGCAACGCCGCGGACCTGCTGCCGGAGCTGGTGCGGCGCAACGTTCGGCCCGACATGGTGACCGACCAGACGTCGGCGCACGACCTCGTCCACGGCTACCTGCCGTCGGGGTGGACCGTCGCGCGATGGCGCGCGGCGCAGTCCGACCCGGCGCAGCACGCGGGACTCGTCGCGGCCGCGAAGGCCTCGATCAAGGCGCACGTCGCAGCGATGCTCGCGTTCCATGCGCGCGGCGTTCCGACCTTCGACTACGGAAACAACATCCGGCAGGTCGCGTTCGACGAAGGCGTGACCGACGCGTTCGCGTTCCCGGGGTTCGTGCCCGCGTACATCCGCCCGCTGTTCTGCGAAGGAAAGGGGCCGTTTCGCTGGGTGGCGCTGTCCGGCGACCCGGAGGACATCTACCGGACCGACGAGAAGGTGAAGTCGCTCTTCCCGGAGAACGCGCACGTGCACCGCTGGCTCGACATGGCGCGCGAGCGGATCGCCTTCCAGGGCCTGCCGGCGCGAATCTGCTGGCTCGGGCTGGGCGAGCGGCACCTCGCGGGACTCGCTTTCAACGAGATGGTGCGCAGCGGCGAACTTAAGGCGCCGATCGTGATCGGCCGCGACCATCTCGACACCGGGAGCGTCGCGAGCCCCAATCGCGAGACCGAGGCGATGGCCGACGGCTCGGACGCCGTCTCCGACTGGCCGCTGCTCAACGCGCTGCTCAACGTCGCGGCGGGCGCCACCTGGGTGTCGCTGCACCACGGCGGCGGCGTCGGCATGGGCTACTCGCAGCACGCCGGCGTCGTCATCGTCTGCGACGGCACCGAAGCGGCGGCGAAGCGCGTCGCCCGCGTGCTGTGGAACGATCCGGCGACCGGCGTCATGCGCCACGCCGACGCGGGCTATGCGAAGGCGATCGAGGTGGCGAAGGCGAAGGGGCTGAAGCTGCCGATGCCTGGAGGTTGAAGTTGCCGGTCGCTGCTCCGCCTCCGGGGTCGCATCGCCGCTCGCTTCGCGAATCAGAAGACCCAGAGTTCCTCGCGGGGCAGGTGCAGCCAGTGCCGGCCGACGGCGAGCGGGCCGTCGCCGTAGGCGCGCAGCCGGGTAGCGCCCAGCGCGAACAGGTGCTCCCATTTGTCGCCGAGGTACATCGACGTCGCGAGCTCGGCCTCGAGCCGATTCTCGCCGGGGCCGTCGGAGAGCCGGATGCATTCCAGCCGGATCATCGCCACGCCGTCGGCGCCCGCCCGGGCGCTCGCCTTCGCGGCTCCCCACAGGCGCCAGCCGTCGCCTTCGAGCAACGCGCTGCCGTCGCGGACCTCGGCCACCCGGCCGGGCATCCGGTTGTTGCTGCCCATGAAATCGGCGGTGAACAGCGTCGTCGGATTGCCGTACATCTGCTGCGGCGTTCCCTGCTGCTCGATGCGGCCGTTGTTGAGAAGCAGGATCCGGTCCGACATCGCGAGCGCCTCGCTCTGGTCGTGCGTCACGCAGAGCGCGGACAGGTGCATCCGGACGATCAGCTCGCGCAGCCAGGCGCGCGCCTCCTCGCGCAGCTTGGCGTCGAGGTTCGACAGCGGCTCGTCGAGCAGTATCACCGGCGGGTTGTAGACCAGCGCCCGCGCCAGCGCGACGCGCTGCTGCTGGCCGCCGGAAAGCTGGTGCGGAAAGCGCGCGGCAAGCGGCGCCAGCGACAGCTGTTCGAGCGCCGTGGTCACCCGCGTCGTCGTCTCTGCGCTGCCGATCCGTCGCAGCCGGAGCCCGTAGGCCACGTTTTCGAACACGGTCTTGTGCGGCCACAGCGCATACGACTGGAACACGAGGCCGAGGTTGCGGCCCTCGGCGGGAACGTCGCTGCCGCCGGCGCCGTCGAAGACCACCTTGTCGCCGATCCTGATGGTGCCTTCGTGCGGCGTTTCCAGCCCCGCGACCGCGCGCAGCAGCGTCGTCTTGCCGCTGCCCGACGGACCCAGCAGCGACACGACTTCGCCCCGGTCGAGCGTCAGCGAGACGCCTTTCAGGATCGGATTGTCGCCGTAGGCAAGGTGCAGGTTGTCGACGGTGAGTTCTGCCATGTGCGATTTCCCGAAGATGGTTTCAGTCGCGCAGCCGGACGCCGAAGCGCAGTGCGATGGCGAGGCCGACGCCGACCAGCACGACGTTGACGAAGGACAGCGCGGCGACGACGTCGATGGCGCCACCCTGCCACAGCGACACGAGTTGCGCGCCGATGACCTCGGTGCCGGGGGCGAGCAGGTAGACGCCGGTGGAATACTCGCGCTCGAAGATCATGAACACCAGCAGCCACGACGCCAGCAGGCCGTGGCGGATCAGCGGCAGCGTGATCTGCCGCGACACCTGGCCTCGGTTCGCGCCGACGGTGCGGGCGGCCTCCTCGAGCTCGGTGCTGACCTGCAGCAGCGATGACGAGATGAGGCGCATGCCGTACGCCAGCCAGACGACGGTGTAGGCGAGCCACATGCTGAAGAGCGTGGCGCGGAGCGGCCGCAGCGGCGGGAAGAACAGGAACACCCAGAGGAACGCGAGGCCGGCGAGCAGCCCGGGCACCGCGCGCGGCACCAGCACCAGGTAGTCGACGAAGCGCGACCAGCCGTCGTTGCGCCGATGGGTGGCGAAGCCGATCGCCGTGTAGCAGGCGACCGCGATGGCGCCGCCGACGGTGCCGATCAGGACCGTGTTCCAGATCGACCTGATCAGCGTGGGCTCGTCCCAGATCGAAACGAAATGCTCGAAGGTCAGCACTTCCGCCAGCTTCGCGCCGTAGCCCCAGTTGGAGACGAAGGCGCGCAGCGCAATGCCGGACAGCGGGACGATGACGCCGACGAACAGCCACGCGCCGATCAGCCCGGCGGCGACCCACTTCCATTTGCCGAGCGGCAATTCCCGCATGCGCCCGGCCTTGCCTTTGATGGTCGCGTACTTGCGCGCGTTCTGCAGCAGGTAGCGCTGCATCAGCACCAGCGGAAAGGTGACGGCGACGATGCAGATCGCGACGGCCGCCATCAGGTGGTACGACGGCACCCCCAGCTTGTTGGTGAGCTTGTAGAGGTACGTCGAGAGCACCAGATGGCCTTCGGGGTCGCCCAGCACCAGCGGCAGGCCGAAGAGCTCGAAGCCGAGGAAGAACACGAGAACCGCGGCGAACAGCAGCGCCGGCTGGATCAGCGGCAGGCTCACGGTGACCGCGACGCGGAATGGCGAGGCGCCGGCCACCCGTGCCGCTTCCTCGACGTCGGAGCCCAGGCTCTTCAGCGCGGCCGAGGCGTAGACGTAGACGTTGGGCACGTGCGTCAGGCCGGCGATGATGCCGATCGCGGTCAGCGAGTAGATGCCCCACGGCGCGCCGCCGAAGAGCTCGGTCGCCCAGACGGTGTAGAAGCCGACGGGTCCCGCGGCCACGACGAACCCGAAGGCCAGCACCATCGGCGAGACGAAGCTGGGCACCAGGAGCAGCGGCTCGATCCAGCGCTTGCCCGGCAGGTCGGTGCGCTCCATCACGAACGCGAGCAGCGCGCCCAGCGGTACGGCGATGACCACCATGGCCGTCGCGATGACGACCGAGTTGAGCGAGGCGTGCCAGAAATCGGAATCGGCGAAGATGAACGCGTACGCTTCCAGGCTCGCGGTCTTGCGCTCGTCGAAGAACGGCGCCGACAGGAAGCTCTGGTAGAAGATGAGCGACAGCGGCGCGAGCACCGCCGCCGCGGTCACCAGGATGGTGAGGCTGCGTGGAATCGCAGCGAGGGCCGCCGTGCGCATGTGCCTTCGGGTCGGTGTGACGCGCGCCGGACTCGACGCCGGCCGCGGGAAGTCGCCGGCCGGCGGTGTCCGCGCCGGCGGCTCTACTTGCCGGCGCCGGATTGCACCGTTGCCTTCCAGTCGGCGAGGAATTCCAGTCGCTTCTTCTGATCGAGCATGCCGGCGATTTCGGCGTTGACCGGTATCGGCTTCACGTTCGCGCCGAGCTGCTTGGTGAGCGAAGCCGCCGTGTATTCGGCGTCGACGTCGCTGCGGATCGAGAAGAGCTCGACATCGCCGCCGATCAGCTTCTGGCCGCGCTGCGACAGGATGTAGTCGGTCCAGAGCTTCGCCGCGTTGGGATTCTTGGCCTGCTTGCCGATGAACATCACCCGCGACAGCACCAGCGTGTAGTCCTTGGGCAGCACGACGCCCAGCGCGGGATCCTTCTTGGCGCGCACCAGCGCGTACGAGCCCAGCACGTTGTATCCCAGCAGGTGCTCGCCCGAGGACACCTTCTCGAGCATGTTGCCGGTGCTCGCGTATACGCGGTAGCTCGATGCGCCGAAGCCCTTTTCCAGATCCTTGATGCCGGGGAAGTACTTGGCGTCCTGCACCACGAACATGAAGCCGACGCCGCTTTTCTCGATATCGTAGGTGGTGACCTTGCCCTTGAACTTGTCGGCCTTGGCCGTGATGAGCCTGGCGAAGGCGGCGTGGTCCTGCGGCACTTCGTCGGCCGTCACCAGCCGCTTGTTGTAGATGAAGACCGCCGGCTCGTAGGTCGTGCCGTAGGCCTGGTTCTTGTAGACCGCCCACGCCGGCAATTTGGGCGCCTCGGGCGACAGGTAGGCCAGTGCCTGCCCGTCGTCCACGAGCTTGATCTGCAGGTCCATCGCCGAACTCCACATGACGTCGGCGGAGCCCTGTCCGGAAGCGACTTCGGCGATGAAGCGGTTGTACATCTCGGTCGAGTTCATGTCGTTGTACTCGACCTTGACGCCCGGATAGAGCGCGCTGAAGTCCTTGATCAGCGGTTGCGCGGCCTTCGTGTCCAGCGCGCTGTAGACGACGACCTTTCCTTCCTTGCCGGCCGCGGCGACGGTCTGCGCGTAGTCGGCGGGATAGCCGGGAGGCGCGGTCTGGGCAAATGCGGCCATGCTCGCGACGGCGAGCGCAACGGCGATGAGGCGGACTGACATCGTGACCTCCTGCAGGGTGGGGAATTCCGGATGCCGATAGGGCGCGATTATAGACGCGCCCCGGGGCGCGTTGCGGCGTGGCGTTCGCCCGCGCCGCGGGCGCCAGATGAAGCTCCGCCGACCTAGATCAAGGAGCGGCGATTCCGGGAGGACATCCGGTCCCGGGATGGTGCTAACGTCGAGGCGTACCCCATGGAATCGACGCCCGGCCGGGCCCCGCGGGCAGAGGCTCGACGCGCGGCCATCCGCATCCGGCCGGTCATCGGAGCCCGCTCGGTTTCCGGAATGGTCCGAATCGGAGCTGAAGGCGCGGTACGGCGAGTCGAAGGATGCTTGCACCCGACAGCGTCGTCTACGACTGGTTCGGATCGAACCGGGCGCTGTTCCTTTTCGTCAACGGCATCCGGGCGCCGCTGCTCGATCCGCTGATCGCCGGCCTCAATCTCGTCGGCGATCCGCGGATGTTTCCGTTCTACGTGGCGACGATGCTGGTCGTGGCGTGGCGAAGACCCGCGTCCATGCCGGCGAGCAACGTGGCGACTTTCGCCGTGAGCTACGCGCTCGTCTCCGCGCTGATCGTTCCGGTGATGAAGGCTGCATTCGACTTTCCGCGGCCCGCCGAGGCATTGGGCGGTCGCTCCGTCGCCGTGCTGGGCGACCCCGGCATCGGGCCGGCGTTTCCTTCCGGGCACGCGGCGTTCGCCGTCCTGACCGCCTGCTCGCTGCTGCCGGGCGCGCCGCGCCGCGCCCGGATCGTCCTGGTCGCCTGTGCGGTGCTGGTCTGCATCGCGCGCGTTTCGTCGGGGGCCCACTTCCCGGCCGATGTGGTCGCCGGCGCGCTGATCGCCGCGGGCGGTCGTCGCGGGCGTGCGCTTCGCGTTGCGGCAGCTGCGCCCCGAATTGCCGCGGGATGGAATCGATGAATCGTCCGGACGGTAGCGAGCCCGCGGCGGCCGGATCGGTTCCGCGATTCCGGGTGACGAACGTCCCGCTGGCGTCGCTGGCGATCATTGCGGCGATCTATCTGCTGGTCACGCTGGTCACGGCGGTCGCGGCCGCCGCCGCCGGATCGCCGTTCACGCTGTGGTTCCGGGATACCGAGGTCGTCCTGGCGGCGGCCGTCGTGCTGCTCGTGGTGATGGGGATCGTCTGGGACGGACTGTGGATTTCGGCGGGCCTGGTCTCGGAAATCCTCGGGCCCTGGCGAATTCCGGGCCTCGATGCCGCGCTGACCGTCGAATGGGTGCGGCGCATCCGGTTCTTCACCTGCGGGCTGTCGTCGCCGGCGATGATCGTCATGACCACGTTCGTGATCCTGGGGACGTCGAACATCACGCTCCTCAGCCTCACGCTGGTCGGCAACGTCACCGCGTGGCGCGACCCGTTCTTCTGGGCCATCGAACAGCCGGTCTTCGACGGGCTGGCGCGGCTGTCCTTCGACGCCACCGCCTGGGACCGGCTCTACCACAGCGCCTGGGGCATCGAACTCCTCGCGGCTTTCGTCCTGGTGCTCGTCGCCCGGGGCCCCCGCATCGTGGCTCACTATTGCGTGTCGCTGATCCTCCTTTTATACGTCGGGCGCTGGCTGGGGCTCATGAATCCGGTGATGGGCCGGCCTTTTACCGGCCCGAGGCGTTCGGATTCCTGGGCGGATCCGCCACCGCCGCAGCGATGCGCGAGGTTGCGGCGGTCATGGCGCTCCCACCCGAGCAGGCGATTCATCGGGGCGGCGTGCTGCTCGGCGGGGTATCGGCGATGCCGAGCCTGCAAGTGGCCATGGTCGCCGTGACCGCGTATTGGCTGGCGATGGCGAAGCGCTGGACGCTGTACGTCACCGGACCCTGGGTCGCGCTCGTCTGGGCATCGACCGTGGTCCTCGGCTGGCACTACGTGCTCGACGGGGCGGGCGGCATCGTGCTTGCGGGCGTGTGCGCCAGGGCGACCGAACGTGCGCTGGGCGTGCTGGGGCTCGGCATCCCGGGACCGGCGGCGCTCGACGCTCCGCGCGCAGCGGCCGCACGGCGCACCGGGGGCGACACGGCGATGTTCGTAAGGGAGTGCGGCGACCGTCCGGAATCGATCAGCGAATGATCGGATGGTCGGGGTGAGAGGATTCGAACCTCCGGCCTCTACGTCCCGAACGTAGCGCTCTACCAGGCTAAGCTACACCCCGAATGCCGTTGCCGGCACGCATTCGCATGGCAAGACCCGCGGCGGGAAGGCGACGATTCCGCGGGTTTGCAGCTCGATCGGCCCGGCGCGACCGTCGGCGACGTCCCGGCTCGGCAGCGTTTTTCAGTACGTCCGCCGGGCGGCGAAGGACGCTAATTCTAGCAGACTTTCCCGGTACGGCGAATCCGGCAGCACGGCGACGCACTCGGCCGCCGCGGCGCTTTCGCGCTCGGCCCGCGCCCGCGTGTAGTCGAGCGCGCCGGTGCGCGCCAGCACGTCCATCGACCGGCGCGAATTCGGTCAGCCGGCCGCCGGTGATCGCGTCGCGGATCAGCGCCGCGTCGGCGGCGCTGCCCGACGGCGACGCGCGCGGATCAGCGGCAGCGTCATCTTGCCTTCGGCGAGGTCGTCGCCCAGGTTCTTGCCGATGGCGTCGAGGTCGCCCGAATAGTCGAGCACGTCGTCGACCAGCTGGAACGCGGTGCCGAGGTGCATGCCGTAGCGCGCGAGCGCCGGCTCGCGCTCGGGCGGCGCGCCGCCGAGCACGGCGCCGAGCTGCGCGGCCGCCTCGAACAGCTTCGCCGTCTTGCGCTGGATCACCGCGAGGTAGGCCGCCTCGTCGAGATCCGGATCGCCCGGAATTGATGAGCTGCAGCACCTCGCCCTCGGCGATCACGTTGGTCGCGCTGCGACAGGATTTCCAGCACGCGCAGCGATCCGGCGCCGACCATCAGCTGGAACGCGCGCGAATAGAGGAAGTCGCCGACCAGCACGCTCGCGGCATTGCCGAAGGTCGCGTTGGCGGTGGCATGGCCGCGCCGCAGCTTCGGATTCGTCGACGACGTCGTCGTGCAGCAGCGTCGCCGTGTGGATCATCTCGACCACCGCGGCGAGCGTGTAGTGCTGTCGTGCCCTGGTAGCCGCAGGCGCGGGCGGCGAGCAGCAGCAGCGCGGGGCGCAGGCGCTTGCCGCCGCCGCCGATGATGTACTCGGCGACCTGCCGGATCAGCGCGACGTCGGAATCGAGGCTCGCGCGCAGCACGCGGTCCACCTCGGCGATTCGGCGGCGAGCAGCAGTTTCAGGGATTCGGTCGTCACGTTGGCGTGGGGGCGAGGCGGTCCGGCGCCATCGGGGGCAATTCGGCGCACGGCAGGGTGCGCGAATGCCGGGTCCCGATGCCGGTTGCGCGAATCGGGCCGGATTGTAACTGATGCGTCGCGACGGTCCTTGCGTTGCGCAAGCCCGGCAGCGATGCGGCCGGTGCATTGCTGCACGCGGGACTCGAATCCGGGCCGCGACCCATGCTGGGGGCTCGGCGGCGGCGCGCCGGCGCATTCGCCGCGGCGACGCGTTTCGCACGCGGAGCGGGCGTGGGACGCTCGCGACCCGCGCGCCGGCGGCCTGGCCGCATTTGACACGGGCAAGGCCTAAACGGCCTTATAATTCAAGGCTTTTCCGCGATAGGCGCGGCAAAGTTCGCAAAATCGATTGCAATTTGAGCGGAGTTCCCTCTCATGTACGCGGTCATAAAAACCGGCGGCAAGCAATACAAGGTTGCCCCCGGCGAAAAACTCAAAGTAGAACAGATACCGGCGGACGTGGGCGCGGAAGTCGATGCATCGATCAGGTGTTGATGGTCGGTGAAGGCGAAAGCGTCCGTCTGGGTCAGCCCATCGTCGCCGGCGCGACGGTCAAGGCCACGGTCGTCGCCCACGGGCGCGGCGACAAGGTGACGCATTTTCAAGATGCGCCGGCGCAAGCATTACCAGAAGCACCAGGGCCATCGCCAGAACTACACCGAACTCAAGATCGAAAGCATCGTCGGCTGACGGAGAACAACCACCATGGCACACAAAAAGGCAGGCGGCAGTTCCCGTAACGGCCGCGACTCGGAATCGAAGCGCCTCGGCGTCAAGTCCTACGGCGGCGAGCTGATCAACGCCGGCAGCATCATCGTGCGCCAGCGCGGCACGGTCGATCCACCCGGGCGTCAACGTCGGCATCGGCAAGGACCACACGCTGTTCGCGCTGGTCGCCGGCAAGGTCGAGTTCGCCACCAAGGGCCGCGACAAGAGCAAGTTCGCGAGTCGTGCCGGTCACGGCCTGACGCCGCGCCGTTCTGGCCCCGCCCCGAACCGAAGGATCCCGGCCGCGCGCCGGGATTTTTTTGGCCTGCGGCACGAGCGGCGGCGCCGGGCAGGTCGATTCAGCGCCGCTCCAGCCACCACAGCATCGTGGCGGCGACGACGACGAAGACGACGAGCGGAAACGTCGCCGAGAACAGCGGCGGCCAGTCGTTCAGCACGCCGAGATTCGAGAACAGGCGGCCGAGCAGGAAGAACGCGAGCCCGAGCATCGTGCCGGCGAAGATCCGGAAGCCGATGCCGCCGGTGCGGCGCTGGAAATACGCGAACGGCAGCGCCAGGATCATCATCACGACGACGGCCGCCGGGTAGAAGACCTTGTTCCAGAACGCGATCTCGAAGCGCGACGTCTTCTGGTTGCCGAGCACGCGGATGTTGTCGTAGAGCGTGTTGAGCTCGAGCCGCTCGGGCGCCACCTGGTACACGGTGAGCAGCGACGGCCGCAGCACCGTCTCCCAGGTCCACGTGTCGACCTTGGACAGCGTCGTGCCGTCGGGCGTGATCTCGGTCGTCGCGCACGTTGGTGAGCTCGCCAGTGGCCGTTGCCGGCGAAGCTGCCGGACTCGGCGACGCGCACCGTCGTCGAGGCGCAGGTCGCTGTCGAACTCGTAGATGCGCACGCCGACGAGCGTCATGTCGGCGAGCACGCTGCGGATGTTGACGAACGTCAGGTCCTGCTTGAACCAGAATCCCGACTGGAACTGCTGCGCGACGATGCGCCGGCGCGTCGCCCATCGCCTGCGCCGCGGATCTGCTGCGCGAGCCGCTCGGCCGGCGGCGCGACGAACTCGCCGGCGAGGAAGGTGACGACGCGCGAGCGGGATGCCGACGCGGATCAGCGCCCAGATCACCTGCAGCAGCGACGCGCCCGACGCGCGCATCACCGTGTATTCGGAATTGGCGACGAGCTGCGCCATCGCGAACAGCGTGCCGATCAGCGCCGCGACCGGGAAGAGCTCGTACATCCGCGACGGCAGCTGCAGCGCGACGAAGAGCAGCGCCGTCGTGATCGTGTAGTTGGCCTTGCCGACGTCGCCCAGCTCGTGGATCAGGTCGAAGAACGCGAACAGCATGACCAGCGCGCCGAAGATCAGCATGATCGCCGCCAGCACCTCGCGGCCGATGTAGCGCGTCAGCGTCTTCATGCGGCCGAGCGCGCTGCGCGGCCGCGACAGCGCTGAACCGCCCGAACAGCGAGAGCTGGTGGCTGAAGAGCAGCAGCACGACGACCGCGGCGATCACGTGCGGCAGCGCGAGGCCGATCCAGAACCCGAGCTTGCCCTGCGCGATGAAGCTCTGCACGATGTTGAGGCAGTTGCTGTAGAGCATGTACAGGAGCGCGGCGGAGATCAGGTTGAACGAGCGGCCCATCCGCGGATTGACGTAGGACGAGCGGGATGGCGAGCAGCGTCAGCACCAGCGCCGAGATCGGCACCGACAGCCGCCAGAACAGCTCCGCGCGCTCGATGTTGCCGTCGTGGCCTGACGAGCGTCGGCGTCGGGATCGCCTTGGTCGACGTCGGCAGCGCGCGCAGCTCGGCCGGCTCGATGCGGCGCCCGAGCTTTTCGAACTCGACCACGCGGTAATCGGCGGTGCCCGGCTTGCCTTCGTAGCGGCGGCCGTCGTCGAGCACGATGAAGCGGTCGCCGTTCTCCATTTCCTGCAGCGAGCCCGGCCGGGCGACCGTGGTCACGTCCTTGCCGTCGTCGACCGAGTGCAGGAAGATGTTGCGGATCGTGCCGTCGAAGGTGTTGATGCTCTCGACGTAGACGACGAGGTTGGCGCGGCGGAACTCCGTGAACAGCCCGGGCGTGACCAGCGCGATCTCGTCGCGCGACTCGAGCTGCCGCTCGTACTCGAGCTTGCGCTGCTCGGCCCACGGCGACAGGAACAGCGAAAGCACGACGATCGCGACAAAGAACGGCGCGGCGAACCAGAGGATCGGCTTGAGGCACGCGGTCGGGCTCTGGCCGGACGTGAACCAGACGATCATCTCGCTGTCCCGGTACCAGCGGGAAAGCGTCAGCAGGACGGTCAGGAACACCGTGACCGACAGCAGGATATTGAAGTAAAACAGGGCGTTGAAGCCGAGCAGCGCGAGGATGCCCTCGGGCGCGACGGCGCCGCCGGCCGCCCGGGCCAGCAGCCGCAGCACCAGATTGGTGAACAGGATGCCCAGCAGGACGACGAACAGCGCCGATCGCGGTCGCCGTCAGTTCGCGCACCAGGCTGCGCCGGAAAATCATGACAGCGGGAGAATTTTGACTTTTTGGGCCGTTTTGCCAATAATGCCGCCGCGGCCGCGCTACGGCAAAGAAAGCCGAACGTCGGAGGCAGGGGAGAGCAATGGAATTTACCATAAAAAGCGGCAGCCCCGAGAAGCAGCGCAGCGCGTGCGTCGTCGTCGGCGTGTTCGACAACCGCAAGCTTTCGCTGTCGGCCGAGCTGATCGACCGCGCGTCGAACGGCTATGTCAGCGAAATCATCCGCCGCGGCGACATGGAGGGCAAGCTCGGCAGCACGCTGCTGCTGCACAACGTGCGCGGCACGCTCGCCGACCGCGTGCTGCTGGTCGGGCTCGGCAAGGAGCGCGATTTCCGCGACAAGGAATTCCGCTCCGCGGTCAAGTCCGCGGTCAAGCTGCTGAACGAGACCGGCTCCTACGAGGCGGTCATCTACCTCACCGAGGAAAAGGTCAAGCGGCGCGAGGTCGCGTGGCGCGTCGAGCACGCGGTGGTCGTGGCGATGGAGGCCGTCTACCGCTTCGAGCAGATGAAGAGCCAGCCGACCGAGGTGCGGCGGCCGCTGCGCAAGCTCACGCTGTCGGTGCCGCAGCGCTCCGACCTGACCGCCGGCGAGGCGGCCGCGGCGCGCGGGCTCGCGATCGCGCACGGCATGGATCTCGCGCGCGACCTCGGCAACCTGCCCGGCAACGTCTGCACGCCGACCTACCTCGGCGAGCGGGCGCTGGAGATGGCGCAAGGAATTTCCCGGACCTCAAGGTCACGGTGCTGGAGCGCAAGGAGATCGAGGAGCTCGGCATGGGCTCGTTCCTGTCGGTCACCAACGGCAGCGACGAGCCGCCGCGGTTCATCGTCTTCGAATACCACGGCAGCGCGAAGAAGCAGAAGCCGCTGGTGCTGGTCGGCAAGGGCATCACCTTCGACACCGGCGGCATCTCGCTCAAGCCGGCGCCGACATGGACCAGATGAAGTTCGACATGTGCGGCGCCGCGGCGGTGTTCGGCACGATGCGCGCCATCGTCGAGCTGAAGGCCGAGGTCAACGTGATCGGCCTCGTCGCCGCGTGCGAGAACATGCCGTCGGGCCGCGCGACCAAGCCCGGCGACGTCGTCAAGAGCATGTCGGGGCAGACGATCGAGGTGCTCAACACCGACGCCGAGGGCCGGCTGATCCTCGCCGACGCGCTCACCTATGCGGAGCGCTACGAGCCCGAGGCCGTGGTCGACATCGCCACGCTGACCGGCGCGATGGTGATCGCGCTCGGCCACGTCGCCTGCGGCGTGTTCAGCAACAACGACGCGCTGGCGCGCGCGCTGCTCGCCGCCGGCGACGACGCCTACGATCGCGGCTGGCAGATGCCGCTGTGGGACGACTACCAGGAAGGCCTCAACAGCAACTTCGCCGACTTCGCCAACATCGCCGGCCGCGCCGGCGGCAGCATCACCGCCGCGTGCTTCCTGTCGCGCTTCGCGAAGAAATACGACTGGGCGCACCTCGACATCGCCGGCGTCGCCTGGAACGAAGGGCAAGGAGAAGGGCGCGACCGGACGCCCGGTGCCGCTGCTCACCACCTGGCTGCTCGCGCAGGAGTCGCCCGCGGCGTCGTGCAGGCCTGCCGGGGCGCGGTGCCCATGACGACCATCGACTTCTACACCCATTGCGCCGACCGGCTCGACGGTCGCCGCGAGGCTGGTCGCCGAAGGCCTGGGCGCAGCACGGCAGCGTGCGCGTGCTCACCCCCGATGACGCGGCGACCGCGCGCTTCGACCGGTCCTCTGGACTGTGGCCGGCCGACCGGCTTCCTGCCGCATTGCCGGCTGGCGAGCCCGCTGGCCGACGAGACGCCGATCGTCGTCGATCACGCGCTGGAGCACCAGGGCCCGGCGGCCGTGCTGATCAACCTGCACCCGTCGCCGCCGCCGTTCTTCTCGCGCTTCGAGCGGCTGGTCGAGATCGTCGGCGCCGGCGACGACGATGCCGCCGCCGGCCGCGAGCGCTGGCGGTTCTACAAGGCAGCGCGGCTACGACGCTGCGCTCGCACAATCTCGCGCAGCGCGGAGTAGGCGTGGCCACCGCCCGCGAATTGCTGGAGCAGGCCGACGCGCTGATGCGCCGCAACCGCGAGCGGGACCGCGAACCGGACATCCCCGAGCTTACCGACGAAGTGCCGGTCGACGCCGTCGAGGCGAACGGGCGCGCCCGGCATGCGCCGTCCGAAACCGCGTCGGCTTCGCCGTCGGGACGCAACGCGCTTGCCGACGTGCCGATGCTGACCGATTCGATCGTCGACATCGACGCCGACCTGAATCCGCGGACGCCGGACATGGGCGGCGAGGTGTCGCGCTGGCTCGAAATCGATCTTGGCGAGGCGAGCATCACCGGACCTGCGCCGGACTCCATCGCCGTGGTGCCGCCCGCGACGAAGCGCGCGGCGTCCCACGGCGCGCCGCCCGGCGAGCGTCAAGTCGGTGCCGATACGCACGCCGAGGCGACGACTGCCGGTGACGCCGCTGCGAATGTGCCGCCGGAAACGTTGCCCGAAGCGCTCCCGGAAGCGTTGCCCGAAGCCCTCCCGGATGTGTGGCCCGAACCGCCGCCCAGCGCGGCCGGCGTCCTGGCCGCGCTCGCTGCCGGCGCCCCGGCCGACGGACCCGGCGCAAGCCCGGTCGTCCGGCCGCCGACCGACGACGCGCTGTTCGGCGAGCCGTCGCTGATGCCGGTCGAGCCGGCGACGACGGAACCTGCCCTGTCTCGCGAGCCGTCGCCGATGCCTGAGGAGCCGGCGCCGTCCGCGGCGGAGGTCGCGTTCGACGAAGAACTCGCCGCGGCGCCCGACGACCTGACCATCGAGATGACGATCCCCGACGAGCCGTTCTCGGCGCAGGAGCTGGTCGCGGCCTCCGGGCCGGAGGCGCAAGCGGGGAGCGGCGCGCCGCGCGTGCCGGGCGATGCCGCGCAATGGGACGCACTCGCCGAGGAGATCCGGATGCAGGTCCTGCAGCGGATCGACATCTTCACCGACACCGGCCTGCAAAAACAGCTCACTGCGCGCCTGCAGCCGATCGTCGACCGCGCCAGCGCCGACCTGGTCGCGACGATCAACCAGCACGTCGGCCAGCTCCTGCGCGCCTACGTCGCCGAGGCCATCGAACGCGAGATCGAGAAATGGCGGCAGGGCGGCTCGTGACGACGAGGCGCCGCGGAAGCATGGCAGGTGTCGGGCGGCCCGCAACGGACCGCCCGATTGTTTTGGGGCCGCGGCCGCGTCCTTGCCGCCGCCGCGCGGACAGCGGAGAGCGGCGATGATCATCGTGATGCAGCCCGATGCCGACGACTCGGCGATCGCCGCCGTCGAAGCGAAAATCCGCGCGCACGGACTCGAGGTGCACATTTCGCGCGGCACCGAGCGGACGCTGATCGGCGCCGTCGGCGACGAGCGGAAGCTCGACCCCGAGATGTTCGACCCGATGCCCGGCGTCGAGAAATCGATGCACATCGTGAAGCCCTACAAGCTCGTGGCGCGCGAGTGGCACAAGGCGAACACGCTGGTTGCGGCCGGCGGCGTGCCCATCGGCGGCAGCACCGTTCAGGTCATCGCCGGCCCGTGCTCGGTCGAGACCGAGGCGCAGATGAACGCCGCGGCCGACGGCGTCAAGGCCGGCGGCGCGCGGCTGATGCGCGGCGGCGCGTTCAAGCCGCGGACGTCGCCCTACGCCTTCCAGGGCAAAGGCATCGACGGCCTGAAACTTCTGAAGGACGCCGCTCGCCGGCACGCGCTGCCGATCGTCACCGAGCTGATGGACGTGCGCATGCTCGACGCGTTCCTCGAGCATGGCGTGGACGTCATCCAGATCGGCACCCGGAACATGCAGAACTTCGACCTGCTGAAGGCCGTCGGCAGGGTGGCGACGCCGGTCATACTGAAGCGCGGGATGAGCGCGACGATCGGCGAATGGCTGATGGCGGCGGAATACATCGCCGCCGGCGGCAACCACAACATCATCTTCTGCGAGCGCGGGATCCGCACTTTCGAGACGGCCTACCGCAACGTCCTCGACGTCACCGCGATCCCCGTCCTGAAACGCGAGACGCATCTGCCGGTGATCGTCGACCCCTCGCACGCCGGTGGCAAGGCATGGATGGTCGCATCGCTGTCGCTGGCGGCGATCGCCGCCGGCGCCGACGGGCTGCTGGTCGAGATCCACCCGAATCCGGTGGAGGCGTGGTGCGACGCCGACCAGGCGCTGACCCCGGCGGAATTCGCATCGCTGATGGGGCAGCTGCGGGCCGTGGCGCGCGCCGTGGGCCGCGACCTCTAAGCGCCTTCCACCGGCAACGGGTGCCGGCCGCGCGACGTACAATCCGCGCATGTTCTCGCTCAAGGGGATCGAGCACGGCTATGCCGGGACGACTGTCCTGCGCGTCGAATCGTGGCGGGTGGCCCAGGGCGAGCACTGGCTCCTCGCCGGGGCCTCGGGCAGCGGGAAGACGACGCTGCTGCACATCCTCGCGGGGCTGACGACGCCATCGTCGGGCGAAGTCATCGTCGGCGGGACCGACCTCACATCGCTGCGCGGGAGCGCGCGGGATCATTGGCGCGGCTTCACCATCGGCCTCGTGCCGCAGCGCCTGCATCTCGTCGGCGCGCTGACGGTCCGCGATAACCTGCGCCTCGCCCAGTACCTGGCCGGATTTCCGGACGATCCGGTGCGCGTGCGCGAACTGCTGGAAGCGGTGCTCGTCGCGGACCTCGCCGACCGCTACCCGCGCGAGCTGTCGCAGGGGCAGGCGCAGCGCGTCGCCACGGCGCGGGCGGTCGTCAACCGGCCCGCGCTCGTCCTCGCCGACGAGCCGACGGCGAACCTCGACGATCCCCATGCGGCGGGGGCGCTCGAACTCCTGCGCGCGCAGGCGCTCGCCGTCAACGCGGCGCTGATCGTCGCGTCGCACGACGCCCGCGTGCGGCCGCTGCTGCCGCACACCCATGCGCTGCCTTCGCGGCCCGTCGACCCGAACCCCGCCCGGGAAACGCCGTGAACGCGCTGCACATCGCCTACGCCTACGCCCGGCGCCGTCCGCTGGCGACGCTGCTCAACGTGGTGCTGCTCGCCGTCGGCGTCGCGACCATCACGCTGGTCATCCTGCTGTCGCGCGAGCTGGACGCGCGACTGCATCGCGAGGCGGCGGACGTCGACCTCGTCGTCGGCGCGAAGGGCAGCCCGCTGCAGCTGGTTCTGGCCGGCGTCTACCACGCCGACGTGCCGCCCGGGAACATTCCATTCGCCGCCATCGAGACGCTGCGCCGGAATCCGCTGATCCGTGAGGTGATCCCGCTGGCGCTGGGCGACAGCTTCCGCGGCTACCGCATCGTCGGCACCGAGCCCGCATTCGTCGCGCACTATCTGGCGTCGATGGCCAAGGGGCAGCTGTGGGCCGAGCCGATGGACGCCGTGCTCGGGAGCGAAGTCGCGAGGTCGTCCCGCCTTTCCGTCGGCGGGAGATTCAGCGGGTCGCACGGCCTCGCGGAGGGCGGCGGCATGCACGACGACGCCACGTATCGCGTCGTCGGCGTGCTCGCTCCGACGGGAACGATGATCGACCGCCTGGTGCTGACCGGCATCGAGAGCGTCTGGGCGGTGCACGAGCACCACGACGACGCGGCGCCGCCGGGCAGCACGAAAAACGGCCCCGCCGCGAAACCCGAACCCGCGCGCGAAATCACGCTGGCGCTGGTGAAGTACGCGAGCCCGGTCGCCGCGGCGAGCCTGCCGCGCGCGATCAATGCCGAGACCGCGTTGCAGTCGGCGTCGCCCGCCTACGAAACGGCGCGGCTGCTCACCGTGTTCGGCGTCGGCACCGACGTGATCAGGGCGTTCGCGCTGCTGCTGGTGGCGGCGTCGGCGTTCGGGCTTTTCGTCGCGCTGACGCAGGCGCTCGACGAGCGCCGTTACGACCTCGCGATCATGCGCGCGCTGGGGTCCCCGCGCGGCAAGGTGGTCGCGGTGCTGCTGCTGGAAAGCCTCCTCCTGTCCATGCTGGGCCTGCTGATCGGTCTCGCCGCCGCGCACGCGATCGCCGCCAACGTCGGGAGCTGGCTCCCCGCCGCGGCGCCGCTCGAAGCCGGCGCCCGGACGTGGCGCGCCGAGGAATGGGACGTCGTCGCCCTGGCGCTGGGCGCGGGTATACTGGCCACGGTCATTCCCGCGTGGCGCGCCTACCGACTCGACGTCGCGGCCACGCTTGCCGACGGGTGAGGTCATGAAGCCATTTGCAGCCGTGCTGTCTGCCGTCGCGTTCGCGGCGGCGCCGAGCGTACAGGCGTTCACCGGCGATATCGCGCCGGGAGGCCTGCCCGGCGCGGGCGACTACAGCGCGACGCTGCTGCCCGAGCGCGCGGGGATCGTTTCCTGGCGCACGCTGGCCCAGGTGCAGCCGGTCAAGAAGGACGGCAAGATGGTCGCCGAGTTCTCCAGGGACATCCTCGGCTACGACAAGAAGGATGTCCGGGTGCAGGGATTCATCATCCCGCTCGACATCGGCGACAAGCAGAAGCGCTTCCTGCTGTCGGCGGTGCCGCCGCACTGTTCGTTCTGCCTTCCCGCCGGTCCCGACGCGGTCGTCGAGGTCGTGGCCAAGACGCCGGTCAAATACGGATTCGAGCCGATCGTCGTGTCCGGACGCTTCGCCGTGCTGAAGGATGATCCGGCCGGCGTGCTGTACCGGTTGACCGACGCCGAATCGCTGGGCTCGGCGATGCCCGTTCAGGCGCCCCTGAAGAAGTAGCGCGGCGGGCGGGGCGACCGGCGCCGCGTTCGGCGCGCAAAGCGCCACGGCGCGTCGGCTGAACGGAGGTCGCGCTGCCGGTCGGGTCCGGAAGCGGACCCGCGATCCGCTATAATTTCACGCTTTTGCCGGCCCTGCCTTCGCTCCGGCCGCAGCGCACGCCCATGGAACTCGCCAAGAGCTTCGAACCGCACGCGATCGAGCAGAAGTGGTATCCGCGGTGGGAATCCGCCGGATACTTCAAGCCGTCGATGGACGCCGCCGCGCCGGCGTACTGCATCCAGCTGCCGCCGCCGAACGTCACCGGGACGCTGCACATGGGCCACGCGTTCCAGCACACGCTGATGGACGTGCTCGTACGCTGGCACCGGATGCGCGGGTTCAACACGCTCTGGCAGCTCGGGACCGACCACGCCGGGATCGCGACGCAGATCGTCGTCGAGAACCAGCTCAAGACCGAAGGTATTTCGCGGCGCGATCTGGGCCGCGAGAAATTCGTCGAGCGGGTCTGGGCGTGGAAACAGGAGTCGGGCTCGACGATCACCCATCAGATGCGGCGGCTCGGCACGTCGGGCGACTGGTCGCGCGAGCGCTTCACCATGGACGACGGCTTGTCGGCCGCGGTGCTGGAGACCTTCGTCCGGCTGCACGAGGACGGGCTCATCTACCGCGGCAAGCGGCTGGTCAGCTGGGACCCGGTGCTCGGCACCGCGGTGTCGGACCTCGAGGTGGACAACGAGGAAGAGCTGGGCAAGCTCTGGGAGATCCGCTATCCGCGCGTCGACGGGCAGGGCGACGTCGTCGTGGCGACGACGCGGCCCGAAACGATGCTGGGCGACGTCGCGGTCGCGGTCAACCCGGATGACGCGCGCTACACCAATCTTGTCGGCAAAGAGGTGGTGCTGCCGCTGACCGGGCGCAGCATCCGCGTCATCGCCGACAGTTACGTGGACAAGGAATTCGGCACCGGCTGCGTCAAGATCACGCCGGCGCACGATTTCAACGATTGGCAGATCGGGCTGCGCCACAACCTCGCACCGATCGCGATCCTCAACCTCGACGCGACGATCAACGACAACGCGCCGGCAAAGTACCGCGGCCTCGACCGCTATGCGGCGCGCAAGGCGGTGCTGGCGGATCTCGCCGCGCAGGGCCTGCTGGTCAGCGAAAAGCCGCACCGGATGGTCGTGCCGCGCTGCGGCCGGACGGGCGAGATCGTCGAGCCGATGCTCACCGACCAGTGGTTCATGGCGATGCGCACGCCCGCTCCGGCCGGGCATCCCCACTTTCCCGGGAAGACCATCCAGGAACTCTGCCTCGGCGCGGTCGGCGACGGCCTCGCGAGCCCGCGCGGCGCCGCGAACGACCGGGTCGAGTTCGTGCCCGACCAGTGGCTCTCGACGTACCTGCACTGGATCAACAACATCCAGGACTGGTGCATCTCGCGGCAGCTCTGGTGGGGCCACCGCATCCCGGCCTGGTACGACGAGAACGGCAACGCCTACGTCGCGCGCGACGAGGCGTCGGCATTGGCGAAGGCGCGGGCCGCGCTCGGCCGCGAGCCGGCGACGTTCGAGCGCGACCCGGACGTCCTCGACACCTGGTTCTCGTCGGCGTTGTGGTGCCACTCGACGCTCGGCTGGCCCGAACCGACCCGGAACTGCGCGCCTTCCTGCCGTCGTCGGTGCTCGTCACCGGTTTCGACATCATCTTCTTCTGGGTGGCGCGGATGATCATGACCACCACCTATTTCACCGGCCACGTCCCGTTCCGCACGGTCTACATCAACGCGATCGTGCGCGACGAGGAAGGCCAGAAGATGTCGAAGTCGAAGGGCAACGTGCTCGACCCGCTCGACCTGATCGACGGCATCGCCGTCGACGACCTCGTCGCCAAGCGCTCGTCCAACATGATGGATCCGCGCCAGGCGGAGTCGATCGCCAGGCGCACGCGGAAGCAATACCCCGAAGGCATCCCCGCGTTCGGCGCCGACGCGCTGCGCTTCACCTTCGCGAGCCTCGCCACCTACGGCCGCACCCTCAATTTCGATCTTCATCGCTGCGAGGGCTACCGCAATTTCTGCAACAAGCTCTGGAACGCGACGCGCTTCGTGCTGATGAACGTCGAGGGCCGGGATTGCGGCCTCGACGACTCGAAGCCGGTGTCGGCGAGCGTCGCCGACCGCTGGATCGTGTCGAGGCTGCAGCAGGCCGAGCAGGAAATTGCCGGGCAGCTCGCGCAGTACCGGTTCGACCTCGCCGCCAAGGCGCTCTACGAGTTCATCTGGGACGAGTACTGCGACTGGTACCTCGAACTCGCGAAGACCGCGCTCGCGCAGGGCGACGACGCGGCGCAGCGCGGCACGCGGCGGACGCTGCTGCGCGTGCTCGAAGCCACGCTGCGGCTCGCGCACCCGTTCATCCCGTTCATCACCGAGGAGCTGTGGCAGACGGTCGCGCCGCTGGCGGGAAGGCCGGGTGAGACGGTTTCGCTCGCGCGCTACCCGCAGGCGGAGCCGTCGAGACGCGATTCCGGCGGCCGAGGAAGAGATCGCCGCGCTGAAGGCCTTCGTCGGAGCGTGCCGGGTACTGCGCAGCGAGATGGGGCTGTCGCCGGCGCAGAAGGTGCCGCTGGTCGCGGTCGCCGGCACGCCGCGCGATCGCGCGCGGCTCGCGGAATTCGCGCCGCATCTCGCGACCCTGGCGCGGCTCGCCGACGTCGCGGTCGTCGACGAGCTGCCGCATACCGATGCGCCGGTGCAGGTGGTCGGCGAGACGCGGCTGATGCTGCGCGTCGAGGTCGATCCGGCCGCCGAGCGCGAGCGCATCGGCAAGGAGATCGCGCGCCTCGAAGGCGAGATCGCCAAGGCCACCGCCAAGCTGGGCAACGACGGATTCGTCGCCCGCGCTCCGGCGAGCGTGGTCGAGCAGGAACGCGCGCGGCTGGCCGCGTTCGCGGCGACGCTGCAGAAGCTGAAGCCGCAGATGGCGCGGCTGTCCGGGTAGCTGCCGACGACACGCCGCTGCCGGTCGTCCCCGGCCACGGGAAACCGCGGCGGCGCCAGGCGACCGGCGCCTGAAGGCCGGGACCGTCCACTCCCTCCGATGCGCATCGTCCTGACGCGCACGTTCCGCTCGCTGCGGCACGCGAATTTCCGGCTATTCTTCATTGGCCAGAGCCTGTCGATGATCGGCACCTGGCTGCAGCAGGTGGCGATGGGCTGGCTCACCTACCGCCTCACCGGCTCGGCGTGGCTGCTCGGCGTCGTCGCGTTCTGCGCCAACATCGGCATCCTCGCCTTCGGACCGCTTCGCCGGCGTGCTCGCCGACCGCGTCAACAAGCGCCGCGCGCTGTTCGTCACGCAGTCGATGATGCTGCTGCAGGCCGTCGTCCTCGCGAGCCTCACCGCCTTCGGCCACATCGAGGTCTGGCACTGATCGTCGCCTGCGCGCTGTGGCTGGGCACGGTGTTCGCGTTCGACGTGCCGCTGCGCCAGGCCATCTACGTCCATCTCGTCGACGACCGCGCCGACCTTCCCAACGCCATCGCGCTGAATTCGTTCATGGTCAACGGCGCGCGCGTCATCGGGCCCGCGCTCGCCGGGTTGCTGCTCTCGGTCGTCGGCGAGGCCGTGTGCTTCGCGCTCAATGCGCTGTCGTTCGTCGCCGTCATCGTCGCCATCGCGCGGCTGTCGTGGCCGTCGTCGGCTGCGCCCGCGCCGCTGCGGGGCGGCTGGTGGGCGAGCTGGAAGGAGGGCGCGCGCTACGTGGCCGGCTTTCCGCCTGTTCGGGCGCTGCTGGTGCTGGTGGCGGTGGCCGCGTGGACGATCACGCCGTATTCGTCGCTGATGCCGATCTACGCCGGCGACATCTACGGCGGCGGCGCGCACACGCTCGGCTTCCTGCTCTCCGCGGCCGGTGCCGGCGCACTCGCCAGCACGTTCTATCTGGCGAGCCGGCATTCGATCCGCGGCCTGGGCCGCGTGATCGCGGGCGCCGCCGCGCTGTCCGGGCTGGCACTCGCCGGCTTCGCGTACCTCGACACGTTCGCCGTTGCGCTGCTGCTGATGTCCGCCGTCGGCGGCGGCGTGATCCTTGCGGCGGCTTCGGCCAACACCATCATCCAGACGGTCGTCGACGATCGCCTGCGCGGACGCGTGGCGGGCTTCTACACCATGGCGTTCCTGGGCGTCGCGCCGCTCGGCAACCTGGCGGCGGGAGCGCTGGCGAACGCGATCGGCGTGCGCGCGACGTTCGCGATCAACGGACTCGTCTGCGCGGCGACGGCGTTCTGGTTCTGGCGGCGGTTGCCGGCGCTTGCGGTGCTGATGCGCCCGGTCTACCGCCGGCTGGGAATCATCGCCGGCGAATCCTGACCTGCCGAAATCGCCACGGACCGCGGATCCTCAATACGCATGGCCGCGTGGCTCCAGTGGCTCGAGGCTTGTCGCCGAATGGAACAGAACCGCCAACTGTTCGATGTAGCGGAGCCCGCCCGAAAACGACCAGCACGAGTGCACGCACGGCCCTTTCGATCCGGCCGAACGCGAAACTTTCGATGAAGGCAGCCATCGATGAATGTGCGACGATCGTGAAAGGATGCCGAATGTTTATACGGTGCTCCTGTGCGCTTCACCGTTCGCCTCGTTCGCCACCGTGGACACGTCCTCCTCAGGGCGCGAGGCTGTTGGCCGGCCCGCGCTGGTGGGCGATCTGCGCATCGAAGAGGTACGCGACGAGGTACCGCGACGCGACCTGCGCACCGCGCCGTTGTGGGGCGAGCAAAGCGTCTTGCCGCATTTTCTTTCTCGTTCCGACGCCAATTCTTGACCACGCTCAACGATGTCGCGCATCGTTGCAGTCTAATAGTTGAACAGGGAGGCGTCTTGCGGGCTACCGACGTCCCCTTAGGTAAGAGCGATCACGGGAGAGGATCTAAATGAGAACTTTTCGCCGCCTATGTGTTGCAATGGTGCTTGTTACCCTTACCTGTTTGAATCCAGCTTGGGCGACCTCGTATTCGACCGATCATAGCGACCTGTGGTGGATTCCAAGCGAGGCCGGATGGGGGATTCAATTTGTGCAGCAGCACGACATCATCTTCGCAACGATGTTTGCTTACGATCACGATAGCCAGCCGATCTGGTTTGTGGCGACGATGCCGGCTACCGGTTCGGGTGGATACTCCGGCACGCTCTATGTAACGCAAGGGCCGTATTTCGGATTCAATCCATTCAATCCTGTGTTGGCTCTGGCTCGCCAAGTAGGCGTAATGAGCGCCACCTTTCAGTTTGTTGAGTCGGGTACGCTGACCTACTCGGTCGATGGTACCTACGTGACCAAGCAAATAGTTCGGCAGAACCTAACAAATCAGAACTTCAATGGAATTTTCGCCGGCGGTATCAATTCGAACTACGTGAGCGGCGACTGCCACCTCTATGCACTTGCCAAAGGCAAAGCCTTTGCGTCGACGATCACGCACAATCGTGGAGCGGCAATTGCAATGACCTTTACTACGTCAGACGACTTGTGTTCGATGCCTGCGGGCACCTACACGCAGTCGGGTCATTTCGGGAAAATCCAGGGCAACTTCACTTGTCAGAGTGGCGACGTCGGCTCCCTAAACGTATTTGAGGGCAATGTCGCGGTCGACACGATTATGGCGCGATACACGTTTCAAAGTACCAGCACTGGGTGCAATTTCGAGGGAGACTTTGCGGGCGTACGTCAGTAACGAAGTTGACAGCATTCATTCCAAGGAGCGCCCCGTCATGTTTGTCGCTCGTTCTGACGATGGTCTGCAACGTCGAATTCTATGGGATTCGTTCAACGAATCCGGTGACTTCCTCTCTATCGTGAAATAGCTGGCGCAGCGAAATCATATAGCGCCCTGGGGCTGGCGAAAGTGCGTCTTCGATGATCTGTCGGCAGCGCATTGTTTCTTCGAACCGCTTCTTCATCGGCAGCTTCAGGTTGAAGATCGCGCGCCGCGCGTGGCCCTCGCCGATCCAGCGCCCCACCAGCGCGGCGATTCGCGCCGGCTGCAGGACGATGTCGCAGACCATCCAGTCGACCGGCCGGCGCGGTAGGTACGTCAGGCCGTCCGCGCGCAGGTGAGTGACCAGCGGGTCGTCGGCGATTTCACCCTTGAGCGGCCCGTTGTCGACGGCGGTGACCCGCAATCCGCGGTGCGCGAGCTGCCATGACCAGCCGCCCGGCGCCGCGCCCAGATCGACGGCACGCATGCCGGCGTGCAGCAGCTCGAGCTCGCGCTCGCCGAGTAAGGTGACGAAGGCTTCGACGAGCTTCAGCGCGGATCGCGACGGCGCCGCGCGCGGCATCCTCAGGCGGGGTATGCCCATCGGCCAGGGGCTGCCCCAGGGCGGCTGGCTGGCGCCGACGTAGACGTGCGCGCCGTCGGCGAACAGCACGTGCAGCCGCGGTCGCGGCACACCGGTGCCACCCTCGCCGGCGACGAGGGTGCCGCGTTCGGCGAGTTGCGCCGAGAGCCGCGGCATCAACGACCGGCAGAGCCCCGAGAGTTCCTTGCCGTCGTTGGTGTCCGGGGTTTCGAGTCGCAGCTCCGCGAACGCCGGACGCTCGCGCGCCGGCCCCTGGAACCCCGGAACGACGAAGTCCGACCGGAAGGCATCGGCGAGCATCGTCAGCGGCGCGACGCGATCGGGGCGCCCCTTGGTCGCCGTCGGGTCGAACAGTGCGTGCGGACCCGTGCCGATGAACAGCGAGCGGATGAACACCGGCTTCGTCCGGTCCAGCGCGCGCTTCCAGTGCGGCGCGTCGAAGCTGCGCGGCGTCGCGACGACGATGCCGGCGAACGCCGCGACGTCGACGTCGGTCCCGGCGGACGCGGCGAGCGCGCCCAGGTCCAGCGCGGCTTCCGGCTCGAAGCCCGCGCGGCAGTGGGCGACGACGACGGGCGTCACCGGAGCGCGCACGGCAGCGCAGGCCGGCGCGCCGCCCCGCCGGCGGCGGTCCGCGCCGCAACGGCTTCGACGGACATCGTCATCCTTTCAGGCCGTCACCTCTGCTCGATCTTCGGGTCGAGCGCGTCGCGCAGCCCGTCGCCGAGCAGGTTGAAGGCGAGCACCGTCAGGAAGATCGCGAGCGCCGGGAAGATCGCGACGTGGGGGGCCGTCATCATGTCGGATCTCGCCTCGTTCAGCATCGCGCCCCATTCTGGCGTCGGTGGCTGCGCTCCCATGCCGAGAAAGGAGAGGCTAGCCGCAGTGATGATCGAGGTGCCGATGCGCATCGAGAAATAGACGACGACGGCGGAGATCGTGCCGGGGAAGACGTGACGGAGGATGATCGTGCGGTCGCGCGCGCCGATGCTCCGTGCCGCCTCGACATAGGTCAGGTGCTTCAGCGAAAGCGTGTTGCCGCGGACGAGCCGGGCGAACGTCGGGATGCTGAACACCGCGACGGCGATGACCACGTTGGCCATGCCGCTGCCGAGGATCGCCACGATGCCGATGGCGAGCAGAATGCCGGGAAACGCGAACAGCACGTCGCAAAGACGCATGATGACGCGGTCCGCCCAGCCTTCGTAGTACCCGGCGATGAGGCCCAGCAGCGTGCCGATGACGGCGCCGACCGCGACCGAGGCGAAGCCGGCGGTGAGCGAGATCCGCGCGCCCATGACGATGCGGCTGAAGATGTCGCGGCCGAGCGGATCGACGCCGAACCAGTGCTTCGACGACGGCGGCGAATTGAGCGTGTCGTAGTCGAAGAAGTTCTCCGGATCGAAGGGAACGACATGCGGCGCGACGACGGCGAGGACGGCGAGCAGCACCACGAACGCGCCGGCGACGAGCGCGACGCGCTGCTGCCTGAATTTGCGCCAGAACTCGGCGCGCGGCGTGCGGACGCGGTCGCCGGCGGCGCTGGCGGGCGGGGCGGAGGATGCGGCGTCGTTCATCGCGGCCGCCTACCGGTAGCGGATCGTCGGGTTGATGAGCCCGTAGAGCACGTCGACGAGCAGGTTGATCAGGATGAACTCCAGCGAGAACAGCAGCACCAGCGCCTGGATGATCGGGTAGTCGCGCATGCCGACGGCATCGACCAGGAGGCGCCCCATCCCCGGCCAGTTGAAGACGACCTCGACGACGATCGAGCCGCCCAGCAGGAAGCCGAACTGCAGCCCCATCATCGTGACGACCGGGATCAGCGCGTTGCGCAGCCCGTGCTTGGCCACGACCGAGATCTCCGAGAGCCCCTTCGCCCGCGCCGTCCGGACGTAGTCCTCCTGGAGGATGTCGACGAACGACGAGCGCGTGAAGCGCGCCATGATGGCGGCGACGGCGGCGCCCAGCGTCAGCGACGGCAGGACGTAGTGCCTCCAGGAATCGGCGCCGACCGTCGGCAGCCAGTTGAGCTGCACGGCGAAGATCTGCATGAGCACCATCCCGAGCGCGAAGGCCGGGAACGATATGCCGGACACGGCCAGCGTCATCCCCACGCGATCGGGCCAGCGATTGCGCCACACCGCGGAAGCGATCCCGATGCCCATGCCCAGCACCACCGACCACGCCATGCTGGTGAGCGTCAGCCAGAACGTCGGCATGAACCGCTCGGCGATCTCGGTGCCGACCGGGCGCTTGCTGCGCAGCGATCGCCCGAAGTCGCCGCGCACCGTTCCGGTGACGAAGCGGGCAAACTGCTGCCAGAGCGGCTTGTCGAGTCCGAGGTCTTCGCGCACGAGCTGCACCGTCTCGGGCGTCGCGTCCGGTCCGGCGGCGAGCCGCGCCGGGTCGCCCGGCAGCAGGTGCACGAAAAGGAAGACGAGGACGCCGACGATGAACAGCGTCGGCGCGAGTCCGAGCAGGCGTTTGACGGTGTACTGGAGCATCAGGTGTCGGGGGAATTCCGGCAGCGTTGTGCGCGGCCGCCGGTCCCGGGCGACGATTGCCGGAGTGAGCGACGTGTGCCCAATCTCATCCGTCGTTCCCGCGAACCTTGCCCTCGACCACGATCGAGGGGCGGGAATCCAGCGACGTTGCTTCTAAGATCCGTTTCCAAACGTGCTTCGGCTTCGCCACACCAACGTCGCTGGATCCCCGCGTTCGCGGGGATGACGCATCCGTTTCCAGTCGCACTTCGGCTTCGCCTCGCGCTCCCGGACGGATGCGTCACTTGAGATCGACGTCTTCGAAGTAGAACGATGCGTCGGGCATCACGTGGACGCCGGAAAGCTTCCTGTTGTTGGCCGACAGCAGGCGTTCGGTGACCAGGAAAGCCCACGGCGCGTCCTTCCAGATCTCTTCCTGCGCATCCTTGTAGAGCCTGGCCTTTTCGGTCTTGTCGGTCACCAGCTGCGCCTGCTTGATGTCGCCGTCGACCTTGCCGTTCTTGTAGTACGCGGTATTGAAGAGCCGGGGCGGGTACGACGCCGAGTCGAGCAGCGGCCGCAGCGCCCAGTCGGCCTCGCCGGTCGACGACGACCAGCCGACGTAATAGAGCCTGACCGGTGCGGTCGCGGGATCCTGCCAGCTCTCGACCTTCTCGACGCGCTGCCCGGCTTCCAGCGCCTGGACCTTGGCCTTGATGCCGACCTGTCCCAGCTGCTGCTGCAGGAACTGGATCACCTTCTGCCCGGTGCTGTGGTTGTAGGCCGACCACAGCTCGGTCTCGAAGCCGTTCGGATAGCCGGCCTCGGCGAGCAGCAGCTTGGCCTTCGCCACGTCGTGCGGCCACGGACCGAGCTTGACGTTGTATTCGACGCCAACCGGAACCACACCTTCGGCGGGGAACGCGTAGCCGTTGAACGCGACCTTGGCCAGCGCCTCCTTGTTGATCGCATAGTTGATCGCCTGGCGCACCTTCGGATTGTCGAACGGCTTCTGCGTCACGTTCATCGACATGTAGCGATGGACGATCGACGGCGCGGCGACCAGCTCGAGCTCGGGTTTCGCCTTCAGCGCGTCGGCCACCTCGTAGGGAACCGGAAACGTGAAGTGCGCCTCGCCGGTCTGCATCATCGCGCTGCGCGAGTTGTTGTCGACGACCGGCTTCCAGGTGATGGAGTCGACCTTCGGCAGGCCGGGCTTCCAGTAGTTCTCGTTCTTCGCGACCCTGAGGTAGTCGGTCTGCTTCCATTCGACGAACTTGAACGGTCCGGTGCCCACCGGGTTGAAGGCGATGTCCTTGTTGCCGTACTTCTTCAGCGCGGCCGGGCTGATCATCACGCCGCTCGGGTGCGCGAGCTGGTTGACGAACGCCGAGAACGGAGTCTTCAGCGTGACCTTCGCCGTATAGTCGTCGACGACCTCGGTCTTGCCGATGTTGTTGTAGAGGCTGTAGCGCTTCAGCTTGTTGTCCGGGTTGGTCACGCGGTCGAAATTCGCCTTCACCGCGTCGGCCTTGAAGTCGGTGCCGTCGTGGAAGCGCACGCCCTTCCTGAGCTTGATGGTGTAGACGAGGCCGTCCTTGCTGACCTCGTAGCCTTCCGCCAGCACCGGAACCAGCTTCATGTCCTTGTCGAAGCCGAACAGGCCCTGGTAGAAGGACTTGGCCATCGCCTGCGACAGCGTGTCGTTGGCGTCGTAGGGGTCGGTCGTGGTGAACGTCGAGGCGACGGCGAAGACGACGTCCTTGGCGGCCAGCGCCGGCACGGCGGCGAGCGCCGCCATGAGCAGCGCGCCCAGGGCAAGTTGACGGGCGAGCGGTTTCATCGAGAATCCTCCGGACTGCGGTGGTTGCGGAATGGCGCGGCGGTCAAAACGCGCCGCCGACATGGTGCATGGCGACGAAGTGGCCCGGCGCGACTTCCCTGAGCGGCTGCACCTGCGGCTCGTCGCCGAGGTCGCGGATCGGGCTCGGAATCTCGTCCGATGATAACTCCATTTGCCGGCGCCGTTGCGCGGGGTCGGCGACCGGTACCGCGGCCATCAGCCGGCGCGTGTAGGCGTGCTGCGGGTTCTCGAAGACGGCGCGGCGCGGGCCGATCTCGACGATCTGGCCGAGGAACATCACGGCCACCCGGTGGCTGACGCGCTCGACGACGGCCATGTCGTGCGAGATGAACAGGTACGACAGGCCGAATTCGTCCTGGAGGTCGATCAGCAGGTTGACGATCTGCGCCTGGATCGACACGTCGAGCGCGGACACGGCCTCGTCGGCGATGATGATCCTCGGGTTGAGCGCCAGCGCGCGCGCGACGGCGATCCGCTGCCGCTGGCCGCCCGAGAACTCGTGCGGGTAGCGGTGCGCCAGGTCCGGCGAGAGCCCGACGTGCTCGAGCAGCCACGCGACGCGCTCCTCGGCCTCGCGGCCCCTGGCGACGTCGTGGACGTAGAGCGGTTCGGCGATCGAGAAGCCGACGGTGAGACGCGGGTCGAGCGAAGCGAACGGGTCCTGGAAGATCATCTGGATGTGCCGACGCATCCCCCGCAGCTCGTCGCGCGCGAGCCTGGCGATGTCGCGCCCCTCGAATTCGATGCAGCCGGCCTCGACGTCGACGAGGCGCAGCAGCGAGCGGCCGGTCGTCGACTTCCCGCAGCCCGACTCGCCGACCAGCGCCAGCGTTTCGCCGGCGACGAGGTCGAAGCTGACCTGCTCGACGGCATGGACGCGGCGGGTGACGCGCCCGAGAAATCCGGTCTTGATGTCGAACCGCGTCTTCAGGCCCCGGACGCTGAGCAGCGGCTCGCTGGCGGCGTGCGGCGAGCGGCGCTCGGCAGGCGCGCGCGCCGCGGCCTCGGGTTCCGATGAACCGGCGGGCGCGACGCCGTACTTCGCGGGCCGGTCGCTGCCCTGCATCGAGCCCAGGCGCGGCACCGCGGAGAGGAGCGCCCGGGTGTAGGGCTCGCGCGGGGCATGGAAGATCTGCCCGACGGGTCCGTCCTCGACCTTCCCGCCGCCATTCATGACGACGACGCGATCGGCCACTTCGGCGACGACACCCATGTCGTGGGTGATGAAGATCACGGCCATCCGCAGCTCGTCCTGCAGCAGGCGGATCAGCGTGAGGATCTGCGCCTGGACGGTCACGTCGAGCGCCGTCGTCGGCTCGTCGGCGATCAGCAGGCCGGGCCGGCAGGACAGCGCCATGGCGATCATCACGCGCTGGCGCATGCCGCCCGACAGCTGGTGCGGGTAGCGCGTCATGACCTGCGCCGCCTCCGGAATTCGCACATGCTCCAGCATCCGCAGCGCCTCGGCGCGCGCCGAGGCGCGGTCCATGCCCTGATGCAGGCGGATCGATTCGCCGATCTGCTCGGCGACGTCGAACACGGGGTTGAGCGAGGTCATCGGCTCCTGGAAGATCATCGCGATCTCGGCGCCGCGGATCCCGCGCATCGTCTCGCCGTCGGCGCCGGCGAGATCGATGCGGGTGCCGTCCCGGCGCGCGAAGTCCAGGCGCCCGGCGGCGATCCGTCCGCCGCCGTGTTCGACCAGGCGCATCAGCGACAGCGCGGTGACCGATTTGCCCGAGCCGGATTCGCCGACGATGGCCACGGTCTCGCCGCGGCCGACTTCGAACGAAACGTCGCGCACCGCGTGGACGATGCGCTCGGTCGTCGCGAAGTCGACGGCGAGGCCGTCGACGACGAGCGCGGGGCCGGAAGGTTCGTTCATTCCGGCGGTGCCTCGACCGCAGCGCCGCAACCGCCGGGATGCGGCGCGAGGCGCCGTGGTCCGGCAGCGCCGCGGGCGTCGCCCATGGCGCGCGAACGCAGCGCGACGGCCGGGAGCCCGCTCGCCGGAATCCCCGTCAGGCCTTTTCGGCTTCGGACACCCGGCGCTTCATCAGCAGCGCGGGCACCGGCTTGCCGTGGCCGAACGATTTGCGTCCCGAATGCGACGGCGAGGATTGCGTGCCGGCGGATTCGACGGGGCGCGCGCCCGCGTGTGCCACGGGCGGCTGGTCGGGATTGAGCGCGTAGGCACGCTCGCGCTCCTCGCGGCGCTGATCCCCGTAACTCGGGCCATTCGCCGGCGTGTTTTCGCCGTGGCTCGCAGCCGGGCTCGGGGCCGAGGGTGCGGTGCGGGAACGATGCGCGGCGCGCGGCGCCGGCGCGGGACGTTCGGCGCGCTCGCCGCGGCGCGCGCGCGGGCTGCGCTCGGCGGGATCGGCCCTGGCCGTCGTCGGGTCGAAACCGTCCGCGGTCACGATGGCGACCGTCTTCTTCAGCAGCCGTTCGATGTCGGCGAGGTAGCGTTCCTCCTCGGGGGCGACGAACGAAATCGCTTCGCCCGAGGCGCCCGCGCGACCGGTGCGGCCGATGCGGTGGATGTAGTCTTCGGGCACGTGCGGCAGTTCGTAGTTGATGACCAGCGGCAGGTCGTCGATATCGAGGCCGCGCGCGGCGACGTCGGTCGCCACCAGCACCTGCAGCTTGCCTTCCTTGAACGCGGCCAGCGCCTCCATGCGCGTCTGCTGCGCTCTTGTCGCCGTGGATCGCATCGGTGACGAAGCCGTCCTTTTCGAGCTGGCGCGCGAGCCGCGACGCGCCGTGCTTGGTGCGCATGAAGCACAGCACCTGATTGAGCTTGCGCGAGCGCACCAGATGCTCGAGCAGCGCCCGCTTGGCGTCGGCGGGCACCTTGTAGGCGAATTGCGAGACCGTATCCGCCGCCGTGTTGCGCTTGGCGACCTCGATCAGCTGCGGCGCGTTCAACAGCTGGTCGGCGAGCTTCTTGATTTCGCCGGAGAACGTCGCCGAGAACAGCAGGTTCTGGCGCTTGGCGGTCACCGGCAGCAGCGCCATGATGCGCTTGATGTCCGGGATGAAGCCCATGTCGAGCATCCGGTCGGCCTCGTCGAGCACGAAGATCTCGACCTGGCCCAAGTAGACGCTCTTGTGCTCGATGTGGTCGAGCAGCCGGCCCGGGGTGGCGACGAGGATCTCGACGCCGCCGCGGACGATCGCGAGCTGCTGCTTGATGTCGACGCCGCCGAAGACGACGGTCGAGCGCAGGTTGGTGTGCTTGCCGTAGGTGCGAAACGATTCCTCGACCTGCACCGCGAGCTCGCGGGTCGGCGTGAGGATCAGCGCCCGCACCGGATGGCGCGCCGGCGAGGGGCTCGAATTCGCCATCGGCGCCAGCTTCTGCAGGATCGGCAGGGCGAAGCCCGCGGTCTTGCCGGTGCCGGTCTGGGCGCCGCCCATGACGTCCTTGCCGGCGAGAATGACGGGGATGGCCTGCACCTGGATGGGCGTAGGCGTCGTATAGCCGGCTTCTTCCACGGCCCGCAACAGCTCGGGTCGCAGTCCGAGCTCGGCAAAGCTCGTTGCGTTCATTGAGGCTCCTGGTCGCGGCCCATCCCTCTTCGGGATTTCCGGTCCAGGCAGCGTTCGTTGACGTGGACCGCGAGGCGCTTTTCGCGACCCGGGGGCCGCGCGCGTCTCGCGCTTTGTGATGGGCGGTGACCGGAACGGCCGCCCGAGACGACAGTATAGGCTAAGTTTCGGATTTTGCGAACATTTTCCTGCGCCAAATCCGGTTTGCAGGCTATAATTACTGGTTTTCCGCGACCTTTCCGGATTTGCCGGGGCCGCGGCGCTCGATTACCGGCCAAAAACCCATGCCTCCCGCGACTTCCCCCCAACCGCGCGCGCTGCGCAACATCGCCATCATCGCCCACGTCGATCACGGCAAGACGACGCTCGTCGACAAGCTGCTGCGTGCAGGCGGGCACCTTCGCCAAGCACCAGCATGTCGCCGAGCGGGTGATGGACAGCAACGATCTGGAGCGCGAGCGCGGCATCACCATCCTCGCCAAGAACTGCTCGATCCGCTACGACGACACGCAGATCAACATCGTCGACACGCCGGGCCACGCCGACTTCGGCGGCGAGGTCGAGCGCGTGCTGGGCATGGTCGACGGCGTGCTGCTGCTGGTCGACGCGGTCGAAGGGCCGATGCCGCAGACGCGCTTCGTCACGCTGAAGGCGCTGAAGCTCGGGCTCGCGCCGATCGTCGTCGTCAACAAGGTCGACCGGCCCGGCGCGCGGCCGGAATGGGTCGTCAACCAGACCTTCGAGCTCTTCGACAAGCTCGGCGCCACCGAGCAGCAGCTCGACTTTCCCGTCGTCTACGCGTCGGCGCTGAACGGCTGGGCGACCATCGACGTGAAGGTCGCCAAGACGCCGGCGCGCCCCCGGACGCGTCGATGCGCGCGCTGTTCGAGACGATCCTCGCGTACGTGCCGGCGCCCGTCGGCGACCCCGACGCGCCGCTGCAGTTCCAGGTGAGCGCGCTCGACTACTCGAGCTATGTCGGCCGGCTCGGCATCGGCCGCATCCGCCGCGGCCGGCTCGTGCCGGGGCAGGAGGTCGCGATCCTGAACGGCCCGCCCGCCGGGGGCATCGTGCCGGCCAAGGCGAAGATCGGCCAGGTCTTCGCGTTCGCCGGGATGGAGCGCGTGCCGGTCGAGTCGGCGCAGGCGGGCGACATCGTGCTCGTCACCGGCGTCGACGACCTGGCGATCGGCACGACGCTGGCGTCGGTCGAAGCGCCGGAGGCGCTGCCGCCGATCTCGGTCGACCTGCCGACGCTGTCGATGTACTTCCAGGTCAACACGTCGCCGCTCGCCGGGCGCGAAGGCAAGTACGTGACCATCGCGCAACCTGCGCGACCGCCTGGCCAAGGAAGTCCTGACCAACGTGGCGCTGCGCGTCGAGGAGACCGGCGACACCGACGCCTTCCTCGTGTCCGGACGCGGCGAGCTGCACCTCACGATCCTGATCGAGAACATGCGGCGCGAAGGCTACGAGCTCGCCGTGTCGCGGCCGCGCGTCGTGCTGCGCGAGATCGACGGCGTCACCTGCGAGCCGTTCGAGGCGCTGTCGGTCGACGTCGAGGAGCAGCACCAGGGCGCGGTGATGGAAGCGCTCGGTCCGCGCCGCGGCGACCTCACCAACATGGAATCGGACAGCCGCGGCCGCGTGCGGCTCGAGTACCGCATTCCCGCGCGCGGGCCTGATCGGCTTCCAGGGCGAGTTCATGAACCTGACGCGCGGCACGGGGCTGATGAGCCACGTGTTCGACGGCTACGCGACCGCTCAAGGGCGACATCCCCGACCGCCGCAACGGCGTGCTCATCTCCGCGGAGGACGGCGACGCGGTCGCCTACGCGCTGTGGAAGCTGCAGGAGCGCGGGCGGATGTTCGTGTCGCCGGGCGACAAGCTGTACGAGGGCATGATCATCGGCATCCACAGCCGCGACAACGACCTGGTCGTCAACCCGATCAAGGGCAAGCAGCTCACCAACGTGCGCGTCTTCGGGCAAGGACGACGCGATCGACCTGGTGCCGCCGATCCAGCTGACGCTCGAATACGCGGTCGAGTTCATCGCCGACGACGAGCTGGTCGAGGTGACGCCGCAGTCGATCCGCATCCGCAAGCGTTTCCTGAAGGAACACGAGCGCAAGAAGGCGAGCCGCGAAGCGGCGTAGTGCGGGAGTGTGGGGGAGACTTACCGCCGCGCAGCGGCGGTTGGTCGACACCAACACGATCCGGGCAAGCCGCGAGGCGGCGTAGTGCGCGAGTGTGGGGGAGACTTACCGCCGCGCAGCGGCGGTTGGTCGACACCAACACGATCCGGGCGAGCCGCGAGGCGGCGTAGTGCGGGAGTGTGGGGGAGACTTACCGCCGCGCAGCGGCGGTTGGTCGACACCAACACGATCGGGGCGAGCCGCGAGGCGGCGTAGTGCGGGAGTGTGGGGGAGACTTACCGCCGCGCAGCGGCGGTTGGTCGACACCAACACGATCGGGGCAAGCCGCGAGGCGGCGTAGCGAGCGAGAATGCTTTCCGGCGACCTGGACCTCGAGACTGCGGAACGCTTCGCCGATCTTGCGCTCGCCAACGTCGTCCGCGAATATCCGAACAAGCCGGACCACGTGCTGGGCGGCGACGCCGACCTGCAGCCGCCGCGCGCAGCTGCACCCGGCGTTCTACGGCAGCTTCGACTGGCACTCGGCGTGCACATGCACTGGCTGCTGGTCCACCTGCGCCGGCGTTTTCCTCGTCGCCTTCGCGCGGCCGGTCGATCGACGCGCTGCTCGACCGGCACCTTACGCGCCGAGGCGATCGCGGCGGAGTGCGCGTACCTCGACCGGCCCGGCACGCAGTCGTTCGAGCGCACCTACGGCTGGGCGTGGCTCCTGAAGCTGGCCGACGAACTCGCGCGCGTCCGATGACGTCGACGCGACCCGGTGGGCGGCGACGCTGGCGCCGCTCGCCCGAAAGCTTCGTCGCGCGCTACCTCGCCTACCTGCCCCGCCGCGCACTACCCGATCCGCCACGGCATCCATTCGAACAGTGCGTTCGGGCTGGCGCTCGCGCTCGACTACGCGCGCCGCGCCGGAGAGCGCGAGCTCGAAGCGCTTTGCGTCGGGCAAGGCGCGCGCCTGGTACGAAGGCGATCGCGACGCCCCGGCGCATGGGAGCCGTCGGGCGCCGATTTTCTCTCGCCGGCGCTGATGGAGGCGGACCTGATGCGCCGCGTGCGTCGCGCCGGCGGAATTTGCGTCCTGGCTCTCCGCGTTCCTCCCGCGATTTGCGCAACGTGCAGCCGGCGACGCTGTTCGCACCGGTGCCGGTCAGCGATCGCAGCGACCCGCAGATCGTGCACCTCGACGGCCTCAACCTGTCGCGCGCGTGGTGCCTTCGCGGGATCGCCGGCGCGTTGCCCGCGGGCGACGCGCGGATCGCGGTCGCCGAGCGATGCCGCAGCGCGTCATCGCGCGCCGGGTTCGCCGGTCTCGAGAGCGCCGATTACGTCGGCGCGCACTGGCTCGCGACGTTCGCCGCGCTGGCGCTGGGAGGCTGACCGGGCCGTAGTAAACTCGGCGCGCCATGCCGGAACCCCTGCTGCCGATCGCCGTCCTGGTCGCCCTCGTCGTCGTCGCGGCGCTGCTGGCGCTCGCCCTCGCGCGGCTGTCGACGCTGGTCGCGGCGCGCGACGCGGCGGCGCGCGAAGCGGCCGACCTGCGCACGCGGCTCGAAGTGCTGGCCGCGCAGAACGCCGATTTCGAGCGCGACCTGCGCCAGGACCTGGCCAACGCGCGCACCGAGCAGGCGGCCGCCGCGCAGGCCGCGCGAACCGAGCTCGGCGCGACGCTCGCGCCAGCAGGCGCAGACGATGCACGGCCAGCTCGACGGGAATGGCGGGCGCGCAGAACGAGCAGATGAAACATTTCGCCGAGCGGCTCTCCGAGCTCACGCAGTCGAACGAGCAGCGCCTCGAGGCGGTGCGCGTCGACCGTCGAGCAGACGCCTCGACGTGCTGCGCACCGACAACACGCAGAAGCTCGACCAGATGCGCGCGACCGTCGACGAGAAGCTGCAGACCACGCTCGACGCAGCGGCTCGGCGCACTCGTTCAAGCAGGTGTCCGACCGGCTCGAGCAGGTGCACAAGGGCCTGGGCGAGATGCAGACGCTCGCGGTCGGCGTCGGCGACCTGAAGCGCGTGCTGACCAACGTCAAGACGCGCGGCACCTGGGGCGAGGTGCAGCTCGGCACGCTGCTGGCCGAAGTGCTGACGCCGCAGCAATACGACGCGAACGTCGAAACCGTCCCCGGCAGCAGGAAGCGCGTCGAATTCGCGATCCGCTTCCCGGGGCGCGGCGACGACGGCGCGCCGTGCTGGCTGCCGGTCGACGCGAAGTTTCCGCTCGACGACTGGCAGCGGCTGCAGGACGCGCTCGAGCGTGCCGACGTCGCCGCGGCCGACGCCGCGCGAAAGGCGCTCGCGGACTTCCTGCGGCTGCAGGCGAAGACGATCCACGACTCCTACGTCTCGCCGCCGCACACCACCGATTTCGCGATCCTGTTCGTGCCGACCGAGGGCCTCTACGCGGAGATGATGTCGCGGCCCGGACTTCGGCGAAGAGCTGCAGCGCGACTATCGGGTGATGCTCACCGGCCCGACCAACTTCCTCGCGCTGCTGAACAGCCTGCAGATGGGATTCCGCACGCATCGCGATCGAGCAGCGCTCGAGCGAAGTGTGGCGCGTGCTGGGCGCGGTCAAGACCGAATTCGGCAAGTTCGGGGACATTCTCGCGAAGACCAAGAAGAAGCTCGACGAGGCGAGCAATACGATCGACGACGCCGGCCGCAAGAGCACGACCGATCGCGCGCAAGCTGCGCGACGTCGAGTCGATCCCGGAGATCGAGGCGGACCGCCTGCTGACCGGCGACGACGGCGGCCGGCTGCTCGACGGCGAGCAGCTGCCGGCGGAGCCCGACGACGGCTGACGGCCCGCGCGATGCTCGACACCACTGCGCAAGTGGCGGCAGCAGCGGGTGCTGAAGAGCGCGGCGATTCCCGACGCGCTGTGGCGCGAGGCGCTCGAGGCGCTGCCGTTCATGGCGATCTACACCGACGCCGAGCTCGCACGGCTGCGCACGAAGGTCGTGCTGTTTCTCAACGCCAAGGCGATCGTCGGCGCGCGCGGAGCACGAGGTCACGCCGCTGCAGCGCGTGATCATCGCGATCCAGGCCTGCGTGCTCGTGCTCAACCTCGACATGGCGTACTACGACGGCTGGGAGAACGTCATCGTCTATCCCGACGAATTCCTCCCCGGCTGGGACTGGGAGGACGAGGCGGGCGTCGTGCACGCCAACGACGGTCCGCTCGCCGGCGAGGCGATGCCCGGCGGGCCGGTCGTGCTGTCGTGGCCCGACGTCGAGGCGAGCGCCGACTGGGACGCCGCGGGGATGAATCTCGTGATCCACGAATTCGCGCACAAGCTCGACATGCGCAACGGGGAGGCCAACGGCTGCCCTCCGCTGCCGGCCACCATGCCGCCGCACGTCTGGAAGAAGTCGCTCACCGCCGCGTTCGACGATTTCGTGGCGCGCGTCGATCGCGGCGAGAACACCGCGATCGACCCCTACGCCGCCGAATCGCCGGCGGAGTTCTTCGCGGTGCTCTCGGAAGTGTTCTTCGCCGAACCCGCTGCTGCTGCGCCACGAGTACGCGCAGGTCTACAAGCAGTTCATGTGGTTCTACAAGCAGGATCCGGCGTCGCGCACCGAGCTGCTGCTCGACGACTATCGAGGCCGCGTCTCCGCCGGACCCGGCTGCGGGCACGTCGTCCGGCGCCCCGGCGGGAGGGAGGTCGCGCCGCCGGATCGATGGAAGCCGCGAAGCCCGGCGCCCGGCGGGAAACCTTGAACTTTGGGCCTGTAGGGGTATCCTGTGCGGCGGTGGGGTGCGCTCGGGGGGATTCCGGCGCTCCCGTACCCGAAAACCGTCGCCGGCCGCGGCCGGCAGATGCATCCCATCCCAGGAGATCCCATGTCGATACGCAAGACCGCGCTTTTCGTGGCAACGATGTTCGTGACCGGAACCGCATTCGCATTCCACTGTCCGGCGGACATGAAGAAGATCGACGACGCGATGGCCAAGAATCCGAAGCTGACCGCCGCGCAGTTGGAAGAGGTCAAGAAGGACCGTGCCGAAGGCGAAGACGCTGCACAAGGCCGGCAAGCATCAGGAATCGGTGGACACCCTCGCGAAGGCGATGAAGATCCTCGACATCAAGTAACACGGTCGAAAGGCATTGCTCGCTTCACCGGCGCGGGCAACCGCGCCGTTTTTTTGACCGCATGCCGGCGATTGCTCGTCCCCGCGGACCCGGGCCGGGCGGCACCGGCCGCCTGGCCGGCCGGCGCGCGCGAGGATCATCACGGCGGCGAGGATCAGCGCGCCGCCCGCCATCTGCACCGGCGCAATCGTCTCGCCGAGCACGATGGCGGCCAGCGTCACGGTGACCAGCGGCTCGAGCGTCGACAGCGTCGCGGCGCGCGTCGGGCCGATCCGCTCGAGGCCGGCGAAGTAGAGCGTGATGGCGGCGACCGTCGACACGAGCGCGATGGCGACCACCGCCAGCCAGCCGGCGGGGCCCTGCGGCCAGCGCGGCCCGCCGGCCCAGGCGACCGAGCAGAAGACCAGCGCCGCGCTGACGATCACGACGGTGCTCATGGTCAGCGGTGGCGCCCGCCGTCCGAGCCAGGCCCCGGCGACGATGTAGAAGGAATAGAACGTCGCGGCGGCAAGCGCAAAGCCGATGCCGGCCGCGCCACCGGGCGCCGTCGCATCCGCGCCGGCACCGAGCGCCGGGGCGATCGTCAGCATCATGCCGGCGAGCGCCAGCACCAGCGCGGTGAACTTGGCGAGCGTGATCCGCTCGCGCAGGATTGCCGCTGCCAGCAGCGTGACCAGCGCCGGGTGCAGGTAGAGCAGCAGCGCGACCAGTCCGGCGGGCGCCAGCGTCAGCGCGGTGAAGAAGGCGAAGGCCTGGCCGCCGTAGCCGAGCGCGCCGAGCAGAACCAGCGCCGCGAGCGTCGAGCCCGACGGCATCGCGATCCGGCGCCTGCGCGCGATCGCCAGCATCACCGCGCGGCGATCGCGAAACGCAACGCGAGCAGCGTCACCGTGTCGACGCCGTGCGCGTAGGCAATCCGCGCGAGGATCGCCATGGCGCCGAACGCCGCGGCCGACACGACGATGCAGATGACGCCGGCGGCGTGGCGCGCGCTCTCGGCGCCGGTTTGAAGTCGGGACTGGGGGGCATGTCCGGCGATTGGCGGGCACCTGGCGCGGGGGCGGGGTCCCGGCGCTCAGGGGAGCCTCCGGCAAGCGGCGTGACCGTCGCGCGCCGGCCGCTCAGGTCTTCACTTGGGCCTCGCGGCCGACTTCGGCCGAAACGCCTTGCAGACGTCGTCGTTCGTCTCGATGTAGGGGCCGCCGATCAGGTCGATGCAGTACGGCACGGCCGGGAAAAATGCCGTCGAGCGTTTCCTTGATCGCCTTCGGCTGGCCGGGAAGGTTGAGGATCAGCGCGCGGCCGCGCACGACGCCGACCTGCCGCGACAGGATCGCCGTCGGGCACGTACTTGAGGCTCACCTGCCGCATCTGCTCGCCGAATCCGGGCAGCACCTTGTGCGCGACGGCGAGCGTCGCTTCGGGCGTCACGTCGCGCGGCGCCGGTCCGGTGCCGCCGGTGGTCAGCACGAGATGGCAGCCGACGATGTCGATGAGCTCGATCAGCGTGCGCTCGATCACCGGCTGCTCGTCCGGTATCAGTCGCGTCTCCATCCGCCACGGCGACGTCAGCGCGGCGGTGAACCACTCGGTGCAGCGCCGGGCATGCCCTTGTCCTCGTAGACGCCGGCGGAGGCGCGGTCGGAGATCGAGACGAGGCCGATCAGCAGCGATCGGGTCGCTCATGCGGGCGAGCGTGGTGCGATGGTGCGAGGGTATCGGCAGCGTCCAGCGCGACGCGAGCGCCTTCAGCTCGCGGAACAGCTCGCGGTACGCGTGCGGCGGCCCGCCGCGCTCGCGTTCGTCGCGGGCCCGCGCGATCAGCGCGCGCAGCCGCGGCCGATCGAGCCTCGGATGATCGGCGGCGAGCGCGTCGAGCGCGTCCGGCTCCGCCAGCAGCCGGTCGCGCCAGTGCTCGAGCGCGTGCTGCCGCGACGCTTCGATCGTCACGGCCCTGCGCCCACAGCGTCGAGACGCCGGCGGATCGGCTCCGGATCGACGTCGCGCATCAGCTTGCCGACGTACTGCAGCTGCCGCTTGCGCCCGCCCCACGCGGTGATCGCGCGCGCCTCGCGCGATGCGCGTCGACCAGCCGCTCCGGCAGGTCCGACCTCGGCGGCGAGTTCGTCGAATCGCCGCGATTCGAGCTCGACCAGCGCCTCGCCCAGATCCTGCAGCGCGTGCATCTCGGCCTTGCGCCGGGTCTTGGACGGCGGCGCGGCGTCGGCCGGCATCGCCCGGAGCGGACCGGCTGTCGGACCGCGGCCCGATCGCGTGCCGGCGCTGGTGCTGCAGGTCGTCGGGCCGTGGCATCGTCGTGGCGGAAATTGCGGCGGGAAGGGGAGAGCCCGGCGAACGGCGGCGTCCTTTGCTATCATAGCCGACCGTTTGCGTCCGCCGGCTTTGCGTGTCCGCGGCCGGCGCGGGTCCTGCGGCGCCGCCGGACCCGGCTTTGTCGCGTTCAGAGAGTCCGTCGATGACCGCCACCTACATCCCGCCCGCCACGCCGCCGCGATCCGCGATGGCCCGCTCGCGACGCTCAGGGCGCCGGTCCTTTCCCGCTGCCGACCGGCGAGCTCGAGCGCATCGCCGACGACGTGCTTGCCGCCGCGAAGGCGGGCGGCGCGACGGCGGCCGAAACCGACGTCTCGCAGGCGGTCGGGCAGACCGTCACCGTGCGCCGCGACGAGGTCGAAACGATCGCGTACAACCGCGACAAGGGGATCGGCGTCACCGTGCTCATCGGCCAGCGGCGCGGCCACGCGAGCACCGCCGATTTCGCGCCGGACGCGCGTGCGCGCGACCGTCGACAAGGCGCTCGCCATCGCCCGCTACACCGCGGAGGATCCGGCGCGCCGGGCTCGCCGATCCCGAGCGGCTGGCGCGCGCGATTCCCGATCTCGACCTCTACCATCCGTGGGATCTCTCGGTCGAGGACGCGATCGAGCTCGGCCGCGAGACCGAAGCCGCGGCGCTCGCCGTCGACCGCCGGCTCACCAACACCGAAGGCGCGACGGTCGCGCGCAACGAATCGGAATTCGTCTACGCCAACACCCTCGGCTTCCTCGGCGGCTACCGCAGCTCGCGCCATCACATCGACTGCTCGGTGATCGGCGAACCCGCGACGACGCGGCGCGATGCAGCGCGACTACTGGTACACCGCGGCGCGCGCGCGCCGGCGATCTGCGAGCCGGCCGCCGCAGGTCGGCCGCATCGCCGGCGAGCGCACCGCGCGCCGCCTCGACGCGCGCCGGCTCGCCACGCTCGAATGCCCGGTGCTGTTCGAGGCGCCCGAGGCCGCCGACCTGATCGGCTCGTTCGTCGGCGCGGTCTCGGGCGGCTCGCTCTATCGCAAGTCGTCGTTCCTGCTCGATTCGCTGGGCCAGCCGGTGTTCGCGCCGCAGGTGTCGATCCGCGAGGAGCCGCACCTGCCGCGCGGCCGCGGCAGCGCGCCGTTCGACAACGAAGGCGTTGCCACCGTCGCCGCGCGACGTCGTCAAGGACGGCGTCGTCGCACGGCTATTTTCTCGGCAGCTACTCGGCGCGCAAGCTCGGCATGGCGACCACCGGCAACGCCGGCGGCAACCACAACCTCGTCGTCTCGCACGGCGACGACGACCTGCCGGCGCTGCTGCGGCGCATGGGGCGCGGCCTGCTCGTCACCGAGCAGCTCGGGCACGGCGTGAATCCGGTCACCGGCGACTTCTCGCGCGGCGCGGCCGGCTTCTGGATCGAGGGCGGCGAGATCGCCTACCCGGTCGAGGAGATCACGATCGCCGGCAACCTCAAGGACATGTACCGCGACATCGTCGCGATCGGCGGCGACGTCGATCGCCGCGGCTCGCGCCATCGGGCTCGATCCTCATCGGCCGGATGACTGGTCGCGGGCCAGTGATGACCGCCGCCGCGTCCCTGCGCACGCCCATGCTCGAGCCCGATCCTCAACCTGGCTGCGATCGATCAACGATCCGCTGCGCAGCGCGCATGCCGCGGCGCGCTGGATCGCGGCGCTGCCGGCGAGCGACGCGCTGGCGATCCAGAAGGAGGCGCTCGATGCTGGTCGCGTCGTTTCCCGGCGCGCGCCGCGACGTCGGCCCGGGCCAGGTCGAGGCGCTGCTCAAGATCGATGCGCGGCTCGAGCCGATCGTCGCGCAGCTCACGCAGCAATACACGGCGAACTACCAGAAGAGCACCGACGTCGAGTCGCGCCTGTGGCACTCGGTGTTCGATCTCGTCAAGGCGTTCACGGCCGCGTACCAGGCCGCGCTGCAGGCCGGGCTACCCGCGCGCCGACGACAAGCGCTGGCGCGCGGTGCTGCCGTGGGTGCTGGTGCGGCTCGCGTATTACAAGGGCATCGACGGCAAGTTCCGGCTCTTCCGCTACAGCCACTGGATTCCCGCGCAATGGCGCGAATTCCACGAGCTCTACGAATTCGCGCGGATGCGCGGCTGGCAGCGCGAGCAGCTCGTGCTCGGCGCGGGCGACGTTTTCGCGGCCGGGCGTCTGCCTCGAGCAGGAATACCTGAAGACGCTGCTGCTGATGCGCCTCGACTCCGGCAACTTCACGCCGGATCAGGTCGAATGGATCGCGCAGCAGCTCGAGGACTGGTCGCCGTCGCTGTCGCTGGTCGCCGCCGCCCGGCAACGGCGCGAGCTTCTTCGTCGACCTCACCGGCACGCAGGGCCTGCGGCGGCAGGACCGGCCGCACGCGGGCGGACGCGTGCTGTTTCTCGACGCGGCGCCGGTCTACGCGCGCATCGTCGAGCGGCATGCGCTGGCTGCCCGAGCAGGACGACGACGTCGCCGACGCCGGGCGAGCTGCCGTCGCGCGAGCAGCGGCTGCTGCTGATGCGGCTCGCCTCGCTGTTCGGGCCCGACGCGCTCGCCCATGCGCCGCGCGCGGCGCGCTACGCGATCGACACCGAGGTGCGCGTCGTGATCGGCCTGCAGGCGCTGACCCGCGCCGTCGCCGAGATCGACCGGCTGCCCGAGGCCGCGCGTTCGCGCCGCCGTCGCCGGGAGCTACGACGAAGTCACCCAGACCGTGAATCCCGACGTCAACCCGGAGTCGGTCGCGCGGCGCATTCGCGGGCACGATGTGGCGGATCGAGGACCGCAGCGACACGGGCTGCCGGCTCACGGCGCCGATCAAGGAAGCGCCGGCCAAGCTCGGGCGAGATCCTCGCGATCCGCGACGGCGACGCCTGGTCGCTGGCCGTCGTCCGGCGGATGCAGCGGCAGCAGGTCGACGAGGTGACGGTCGGCGTCGAGATCATCGCCCGGCGCCTGGTGCGGGTGCTGCTGCGCAACTGGGTCGACGCCGACCGCCGCGGGGTCGACCGGCGGCGATCGGCCTTTCTTCGGCGTCTACCTGCCCGCGCACGCCGACAACCGGCAGGCGATCCCAGCGCAGCCTGATCGGCCCCGACGACAAGTTCGTGCCCGGGCGGCATGGTCGAACTCGACACCGGCAACGCGCGCTACCTGATCCGGTTCACCCAGACGCTCGAGCGGCAGGCCGGCTGGTCGTGGGCGCTGTTCACCGCGGTGCGCAAGCTGAGCGGCGTTGAGCGGTCCCCGCCGGCGGCGCGAAACCGGCAGCACGTCGCGAACCGGCGCAGGGTCTTTTCGGTTAGAATCGTCGCCGCATAGCTCGGCGGCGTGCCGTCCCGCGAAGACGGATCCCTAGGCGATGGACGAATCGCGCCGCCGCGAAGCGATTGCCCGTAACGTCGGCGCTGCCGATGACCCATCCTAGAGAGGAGATCCAGATGCAGCGTCGTTCCTTCCTGAAAAACACGGGACTGGCCGGCATTCTTGCCGCCGGCTCCGCGCCTGCGCTGGCGCAGGGCGCCGGCGAAGTCAAGTGGCGCCTGGCGTCGAGCTTTCCGAAGAGCCTCGACACGATCTACGGCGGCGCGGACGTCATCTCCAAGCGCGTCGCGGCGGCCACCAACAACAAGTTCCAGATCCAGGTCGTTCGCGGCCGGCGAAATCGTGCCCGGCGTTCGGCGTCGTCGACGCCGTGCAGAACGCAACGGTCGAGTGCTGCCACACCGCGCCGTACTACTTCTTCGGCAAGGACCCGACGTTCGCCTTCGGCTGCGCGATTCCGTTCGGCATGAATGCGCGCCAGCAGAACGCGTGGATGTACCACGGCGGCGGCCGGCAGCTCTACAACGAGTTCCTCAAGGAATACAACATCGTCAGCTTCGCGCGCCGGCAACACCGGCGCGCAGATGGGCGGCTGGTTCCGCAAGGAGATCAAGACGGTCGCCGACCTCAAGGGCCTCAAGATCCGCATCGGCGGATTCGCGGGCACGGTGCTGGCCAAGCTCGGCGTCGTGCCGCAGCAGATTCCCGGCGGCGACATCTATCCGGCGCTGGAAAAGGGCACGATCGACGCGGCGGAATGGGTCGGTCCCTACGACGACGAAAAGCTCGGCTTCTACAAGGTCGCCAAGAACTACTACTACCCGGGCTGGTGGGAAGGCGGTCCCGAGCTCGATCTCTTCGTCAACACCAAGGCCTGGGCGGACCTGCCGAAGGACTACCAGGCGATCCTCGAGGCGGCTTGCTACGAAGCCAACGTCGACATGATGGCGAAGTACGACGCGCTGAACCCGCCGGCGCTGCGCCGCCTTCTCGGCCAACGGCGTGAAGCTGCGGCCGTTCTCGAACGAAATCATGGCGGCCTGCTACAAGGCGGCGAACGAAGTTTTCGACGAAACGATGGCCAAGAACGCGAATTTCAAGAAGATCTACGAGCCGTGGAAGAAATTCCGCGACGAGCAGGATCTCTGGTTCAGCGTGGCCGAGAACCGCTTCGACAACTTCATGATCTCGGCGACCCGGGCCGCCCCCGCGGCAAAGAAATAGGCCGCCGACCCTGCGTCCGCCGCGCCTGCCGCGGCCGTTCGCCGGAAGAAAAAGCCCCGCACGCGCGGGGCTTTTTCTGTGCCGCCGCCGGCAACGCTATTTGGGCGGCGCGGCTCCGCCCGGGGCCGGGGCTGGGGTCGAGGCCTTGAACGCGTCCTGCAGCGACTGGGCGGCGTCGTCTTCCTTGTCCTTCTCCTGCTGCTCGGTGGGCGCCGGGGCCGGCTGTCCGTCGCTGCCCGCCGCGGGCGTGTCGCCCTGCGGAATGACGATCTCGATCTTGCTGGGGTCCACCGTCGACGCGTCGCTCTTGTAGACCATCACCATCTGCGGGAACAGGATCACGAGCGCGACCATCAGCACCTGGATCAGCACGAACGGTACCGCCCCCCAGTAGATCTGCACGGTCGTGATCGGCGCCATCAGCCTGCCGGTGAGCTTGTCGATGTATTCCTTGACCGGGGCGACGCTGCGCAGGTAGAACAGCGCGAAGCCGAACGGCGGATGCATGAACGACGTCTGCATGTTGACGCCCAGCAGCACGCCGAACCAGATGAGGTCGATGCCGAGCTTCTCCGCGACCGGACCGAGGAGCGGGATGACGATGAACGACAGCTCGAAGAAATCGAGGAAGAAGGCCAGCACGAACACCAGCACATTGACGACGATCAGGAAGCCGAGCTGCCCGCCGGGCAGGCCGAGTCAGCAGTTCCTCGACCCAGACGTGGCCGTTGACGCCGTAGAACGTGAGGCTGAAGACGCGCGCGCCGACCAGGATGAACACGACGAATGCCGTCAGCTTGGCGGTCGTGTCCATCGCCTGCTTCAGCAGGCTGAGGGACAGCCGGCGGCGGGCGAGCGCCATGACCAGTGCGCCGGTCGCGCCCATCGCGCCGCCCTCGGTCGGCGTCGCGACGCCGAGAAAGATGGTGCCCAGCACGAGGAAGATCAGCGCCAGCACGGGAATCAGCACGAACACGACGCGCTCGGCGAGCTTCGAGAGCATTCCGAACTTGAGCAGCCGCTGGAACAGCGCCGTGAAGAAGGCGACCGCGGTGCCCACACAGGTGGCGACGACGATGACCTCGTCGAGCGGCGCGTCCTTCGGGTAGTACCAGCGGGCAAAGACCACCGACGCGATCACGGAAATGACGAACAGCACCAGCAGCGAACGCGTGCCGCCCGAGCCGTCGGGCTCCTTCAGCGTCCGCGCCTCGGCCGGCAGCGCGGGCGCCCAGGCCGGCTTCACCACGCATACGGCCATCGTGTAGCCGGCGTAGAGCGCGGTGAGGACGAATCCCGGTATGAACGCGCCCGCATACATGTCGCCGACCGACTTGCCGAGCTGGTCGGCCATGATGATCAGCACCAGCGACGGCGGGATGATCTGCGCCAGCGTTCCCGATGCGGCGATGACCCCGGAAGCGAAGCGCCGGTCGTAGCCGTAGCGGAGCATGATCGGCAGCGAGATCAGCCCCATCGAGATCACCGAAGCGGCGACGACGCCGGTGGTCGCCGCCAGCAGCGCGCCGACGAAGATCACCGCGTAGGCGAGGCCGCCGCGCACCGGTCCGAACAGCTGGCCGATCGTCTCGAGCAGGTCCTCGGCCATGCCGCTGCGTTCGAGGATCAGCCCCATGAAGGTGAAGAACGGGATGGCCAGCAGCGTGTCGTTCGACATCACGCCCCAGATCCGCTCGGGCAGCGCCTGGAACAGCGTCGCCTGCAGAAGGCCGAGTTCGATGCCGACCAGCCCGAAGGCGATGCCGACGGCGGCCAGAGCGAAGGCCACCGGGTAGCCCAGCAGCAGGACGACGACCAGCGCGCCGAACATCAGCGGCGCGATGTTGTGGATCAGGAAGGCGGTCATGCCTTCTCTCCCCGGGCCTTCAGAATCTCCTCGGCCAGCAGTTCCTCGGCCGACTTCTCATGCAGCATCTCGCGCGGATCGGGGATCATCCCCTTGAGGAACGCGACGCGCTTGATCAGCTCGGAAATTCCCTGCGCGGCCAGCAGGAAGAAGCCGATCGGCACGAGCAGGCGCGCCGGCCAGATGATGAGGCCGCCGGCGTTGGTCGACACCTCGTGGCGCTCGTACGCCTGCACGAAGACCGGCCACGAGAGGTACATGATCAGGATCGCCATCGGGAGCAGGAACAGCAGCGTGCCGACGATGTCGATCCAGGCCTGCGCTCGCGCCGACAGCCGGCCCGAGATGACGTCGATCCGCACGTGCCGGTTCTGCAGCAGCGTGTACCCGGCGCAGAACAGGAAGATCGCCGAGAACAGGTACCACTGGATCTCGAGAAACGAATTGGAGCTGGTGTTGAAGGCCTTGCGGATGATGGCATTGGCGCAGCTGATCAGGACGGCGACGAGCACCAGCCAGTAGACGATGTGGCCGATCCGCTCGCTGGCGCGGTCGATCAGCCGGGAGAGGGCGAGCAGACCGTTCACGTGGGTTCCTCCCGAGGAAGCAGGCGCGGTCCGCTTCCGCCCGTTGCGGGTCGGGTCGGCCGACGGCGGATTATAGCCGCCAACGGGCGCGGGCGCGCGAGCCCGGCCCGACGCTCCGGTGCTAGAATCGCAGCTCGAATCGGCCCCCGAGACCCCCGTGTTCCATCGCGCCCACACCCTTGCCCAGACCGACCCCGAACTGTGGGCTGCCATTGCCGCGGAATCGCAGCGCCAGGAAGACCACATCGAGCTGATCGCCTCGGAGAACTACGCCAGCCCGGCGGTGATGGCGGCCCAGGGTTCGCAGCTCACCAACAAGTACGCCGAAGGCTATCCGGGCAAGCGCTATTACGGCGGCTGCGAGCACGTCGATATCGCCGAGCAGCTGGCCATCGACCGGGTGAAGAAACTGTTCGGTGCCGACGCCGCCAACGTGCAGCCGCATTCCGGCGCGCAGGCGAACCAGGCGGTCTTCTTCGCGGCACTGAAGCCCGGCGACACGATCCTCGGCATGTCGCTGCCTCACGGCGGCCACCTGACGCACGGTTCGCCGGTGAACATCAGCGGCAAATGGTTCAAGGTCGTGCCCTACGGGCTCGACCCGGAAACGGAACTCATCGACTACGCGGCGGTCGAGCGCCTCGCGCACGAGCACCGGCCGAAGCTGATCATCGCCGGCGCGTCGGCCTACTCGCGGGTGATCGACTGGAAGGCCTTCCGGGCGACGGCAGACGCCGTCGGCGCGCTGCTGATGGTCGACATGGCGCATTACGCGGGCCTGATCGCCGCCGATGTCTATCCCACGCCGGTCGGCATTGCCGACTTCGTGACCAGCACGACGCACAAGACGCTGCGCGGTCCGCGCGGCGGCTTCGTCCTGTCGAAACTGGAGCACGAGAAGGCCATCAACTCCGCGGTGTTTCCGGGATTGCAGGGCGGCCCGCTGATGCACGTGATCGCGGCGAAGGCGGTGGCGTTCGGCGAAGCCCTGTCGAAGGACTTCCGCCGCTACCAGGAGCAGGTGCTGGAGAATGCCCGGGTGTTGGCGAAGGTGATGCAGGAGCGCGGGCTGCGCATCGTTTCCGGCGGCACCGACAGCCACCTGTTCCTGGTCGACCTTCGCGCCAAGAAGATCACCGGCAAGGACGCCGAGACCGCACTCTCGATGGCACACATCACGGTCAACAAGAACGCGATCCCCAACGACCCGGAAAAGCCGTTCGTGACCTCGGGAATCCGCCTCGGCAGCCCGGCGATCACCACCCGCGGTTACACCGAAATAGAAACCGAGGAACTCGGCCACCTGATCGCCGATGTGCTCGATGCGCCGCGCGACGAAGCGGTGCTGGCCCACGCTCGCAGCAGCGTCGCCACGCTCAACCGGAAATTCCCGGTCTACGGCTGACAGGCATCACGCATCAGGTAACAGGTAACAGGTAACAGGTAACAGGTAACAGGTAACAGGTAACAGGTAACAGGTCAGACATCGGCGGCACGCTGCTCGGTAAGAATTGTTCTGACCTCGGTTGCCTGACCTCTATTACCTGACTTTTGACTTCTGTCTCCTGACTCCTGACTCCGATCCGAACATGAAGTGTCCCTTTTGCGGCAGCTCCGACACGCAGGTGATCGATTCGCGGGTGTCCGAGCCGGGCGACTCGATCCGGCGGCGCCGCCGCTGCTCGGCGTGCCAGAAGCGCTTCACCACCTACGAGACCGTCGAATTGCGGCTCCCGCAGGTCGTCAAGACCAACGGGACGCGATCCGATTTCGACGTCGAGAGGCTGCGCAACGGATTCCAGCGCGCGCTGCACAAGCGGCCAGTGCCCACGGAGTTCGTGGACCGGGCCGTGGACCGCATCGTCGGGCTGGTGCTCTCGCTCGGCGAGCGCGAGGTTCCGTCGCGCCAGATCGGTGAAATGGTGATGCAGGAGCTCTACAAGCTCGACAAGGTCGCCTATATTCGCTTCGCCTCGGTCTACCGGAGTTTCCAGGACGTGTCCGACTTCCGCGACGCGCTGAAGGAAGTCGAGACACCGGTGAAGCGCGCGCGCAAGTAGTGGCGCGCGAATCGCACTCCCTCGCGATGCCCGGGTTTTCCGACGCCGACCGCGCGTACATGGCGCAGGCGCTCGCCGTTGCCGAGCGGGGCCTGTACACGACGACGCCCAATCCGCGTGTCGGCTGCGTGATCGTCGATGGCGGCGCGGTGCTGGGCGTGGGCTGGCACGCGCGCGCCGGCGAGGCGCATGCGGAAGTCAACGCGCTGATCGACGCAAAGTCGCGCGGAAAGGATCCGCGCGGCGCGACGCTGTACGTGACCCTCGAACCCTGCAATCACACCGGGCGCACGCAGCCCTGCACCGACGCGATCATAGCCGCCGGCGTATCTCGTGTCGTCATGGCGACGGCCGATCGCAATCCGTCGGCGGCGCATGGAGCGGAACGGCTGCGCGCCGCGGGCATCCGGGTCGACGCCGGACTGTGCGAACGCGAAGCGACCGAGCTGAACGCGGGATTCTTTTCGCGGATGACGCGGCAGCGCCCGTGGGTGCGCCTGAAAGTGGCGGCGAGCCTCGATGGCCGCACAGCGCTCGCCGGCGGCGAGAGCCAATGGATCACCGGCGAGGAGGCACGCGCCGACGGGCATCGCTGGCGCGCGCAGTCCTGCGCCGTGATGACCGGTATCGGCACCGTGCGCCTGGACGATCCGCAGCTCACGGTGCGCGCGGTCGATACGCCGCGGCAGCCGCGTCGCGTCATCGTCGACCGCAATGCCGAAACGCCGGCGGCGGCGCGGGTTCTCGCCGGCGGCGAGGCGCTGATGGTGACCGCCGGCGGACGCAATCCGGCGTGGCCCGCCGGCGTCGAGGTGCTGGCGCTTCCCGACGGCAACGGCCGCGTCGACCTGCCCGCGATGATGCGCTCGCTCGGCGAGCGCGAGATCAACGAGCTGCAGGTCGAAGCCGGCGCTGCGCTGAACGCCGCGCTGCTCGCGGCCCGCGTCGTCGACGAATTGCTGATCTACTATGCGCCCTGCCTCCTCGGAGACCCGGCGCGCGGGATGGCCGCGTTCCCCGAGGGGCTTGCCCGGCTCGCGGACCGCGTGCCGCTGGCCATTCACGATGTCGCCCGCGTCGGCGCCGATCTGCGGGTGCGGGCCCGGATTCTGCAAGGGGAGGCGCCATGTTCACCGGAATAGTCGAAGCCGTCGGCAGGATCGCGGCCGTGGCGCCGAAGGGTGACGGGTTGCGCCTGGTGATCGCACCCGGGCGTCTCGACGTCGCCGAGGTCGCGCCGGGCGACAGCATCGCGGTCAACGGCTGCTGCCTTACCGTCGTGGCGATCAGCGGCGCCACGATCGGTTTCGATGTCTCGGCGGAGACGCTCGCCTGCACCACCGGTCTCGACGGCGCGCACGAGGTCAACCTCGAGCGGGCGCTGCGCCTGTCCGACCGGCTCGGCGGCCACCTGATGACGGGCCACGTCGACGGTGTCGGCACCGTCGTCGGATTCGATCGCGTCGAGGAGGTGGCATCCGGCACGGGCAGCTTCCGGCTCGAGGTCGAGGCGCCCGCGTCGCTGGCCCGCTTCATCGCGGCCAAAGGCTCCATCGCGGTGCAGGGCGTAAGTCTCACCGTCAATGGCGTCGCCGGCGCGCGCTTTCACGTCAATCTCATTCCGCATACACTTGAAGTCACGACGCTGAAGGCGCTCGCGCCGGGTGCTGGCGTCAATCTCGAAGTCGACCTCGTCGCGCGCTACGTGGAGCGGCTTTCCAGCGGTGTTCTCTGGGCTTCTGCTACCTAGACAGTCCAGCGCCATTGTGTTGGGTCGCGTCGCCTGGGGTTGCCGATTCGCGCCAGCGATCCGGAGATGCGCGCGGCGTTATCCAACGCGATCAGCCTTCCGCTTCAAACATCGCAACCGGCGCCCCGTCAGGCGGTGACGATAACGCTTGGCGATTGTGACAAATTGTGCACTACACCTTGACACGCCTCGCGGCGTTTCATACGATTCCTGCCCGCGCGCGCAACCTTGGCTTTGGACGTGCCCCGGCTCATGACAGTCTGGGCGGTGCCGTCCTTGTTTGATGTCGTGCATCGCGTGGGGTCGCGTTGAGCTTGGGAGTACGGCGCCGACCGCCGTTTCCCCCGAGGTACGACGTACTGAATGAACCTGATGAGGAGAACGAACGTAACCAGGAGATCGAGATGAAACGTAAACGCTATGTTTATGCTGGAGCCGTTGCGTTGGCCGTAGCCGCTGCCTTGGGCCTTTCCGTTTCCGTCACTCAAGCCGATTCAAACAAATCCCTCAAGGTCCCGAATTTCGCGGTCGATGGATCGTGGCCGAAGATACCGTTGCCGAGCGCCGGCGATTTCGGCACGCCGCTCGTCGTCAGCACGTCGACAGGCAAGCCCAAGCCATGGTCGACGGGCGAAGTCGCCGGGACCTGCATCGATTCCCGTGACCACGTGTTCATTGTGACGCGGGGAAACCTCGTCAACTCGCCCGAGACGCTCGATTCGGTCCCCGCGGCACCCGTTATCGAGTTCGACACAGCCGGCAACGTGGCGAACGCGTGGGGAAATCGGAATGTCCTTCCCAACGGCATCCACGGCTGTTTTGTCGACTACCAGGACAATGTCTGGATCGCCGGCAATGGCGATGGCATCGTGCAGAAATATACCCATGACGGCGTACTCCTGATGCAAATCGGGACGCGCGGTGTGTGCGACAACCCCCCGGGCAACGTCTGCGGCAACTCCGGGGCGAATCCCCTCGCCAACGCGAGCACGACGCTGTTGAACGAGCCTGCCAATATGTACGTCGATCCGAACAGGGATCCGGTGACAGGACAACGCGGCAGCATTTACATTGCGGACGGCTACGGAAACCATCGCGTCGTGGTGTTCAGCGCAACCGGCACCTACCTGCGGCAGTGGGGCGGGGTAGCGGGGGTCGTGAATGATCCGGTGACCGATTCGCCGGGCTTGTTTGCCTCCGGTGATGGCGGCCATCCGCATTGCATCACCATAGGCAACGACGGTTTGGTATACGTGTGCGATCGCGCCGACGATCGGATTCAGGTCTTTACCAAGACGGGCGCACTGCAGCGGATCATTCCGGTCGTTCCGGGCACGGGAGTGACGCTTGGAATTGGCAATGCAGCAGGCCTCGGAACTGCTGGTTCGGCGTGGGACCTGGTGTTCTCCAACGATAACATGCAGACCTTCATGATCGAAGCCGACGGAGGGAATGAAATCGTGCACATCATGAGCCGCGTTCTTGGCTCGATCCTCTCCGAGTTTGGCTCGCCTGGACTCCAGGCCGGCCAGTTCACCTTCCTGCACAGCGTCGCACTCGACTCTAAGGGCAACCTTTACACCGGCGAGACGATCAACGGCCGCCGCGTGCAGAAGTTCACGCCTGTCCAATGCAATTCCGGCAAAGGCAGAGGCGACGGCAAGGGTAACTGTTACAACGACTGATGCGAGGCACGGCCGGGAGCAAGACCTCCCGGCCGTTCGATTCGTGAGTCCGTACGCCCGCGTCAACCGGCGGCACCAATGCCGGCTGGCGCGGATCGATTCAATCAAGCATCTGCCTGCAGCGAGGCGTGAGATGAAACGTCACGGCTTTCGGCTTTTGCCATGGAGTCTGTTTGCCTGGGTCATCCTAACGGCACAACTCGCGTGCGCTCACGAATTCAAGCTTGACGCGGTGATCAATGCTTTCGTCAAGATAGAACCTGGCGAGGCGCAGCTCGTCATTCGCGTGCCGCTATATCTCTTCAAAGCAGTCAAATTTCCTGTTACCGGCCCCGAAATCGACATCGACAAGGCGGCGCCGGCGATTCAGCGAGCACTTGCCGCGATTCAGCAGGACATCACGCTCTTCGAAGAAAGTCGGCCTTTGGTTGCATCGCACGCGTCAGGACGATTGTCGCTGCCTTCCGATCGTTCCTTCGAGACCTACGAACAAGCCGCGAACCACGTGGCCGGGTCGCTCGAGCGCGGAACGAACATCTTCATCGACCAAGGCTATGTGGACGCTCGAATCACCTATCCGATCGACTCGCCTGGCTCGGAATTCGCGATTCGCACGGGCGCTGGTCCTGAGCTCGGAGATGCTCTCAAACTCGCATTGCGCTACATGCCGTTTGGCGAAGGCGGCCGGGCGATGGTCATTACCAGCCGCTCGGGATCGGTGGCTCTAAACCCCACGTGGGTGCGTGCCGCGGCGGGGTTCATGGGGCTCGGCATCGCGCACATCCTCACGGGTTACGATCATCTGCTCTTCCTGCTTTGCCTAGTGGTACCGCTGCGTGGCTGGCGACAGATCCTTTCGGTCATCACGGTTTTCACCGTCGCACATTCGTTCACACTGCTAGGCTCGGCGTTCAGTCTCGCGCCGTCGGGCGCATGGTTCACACCCTTCGTCGAGACCGCGATCGCCGCATCGATCGTTTACATGGCGCTCGAGAACATCATGGGCGTCAACCTCGAGCGGCGCATCCTGATCACGGGCCTGTTCGGACTCGTTCACGGCTTCGGCTTTTCGTATGGTCTCCAGGAGAACTTCCAGTTCGCCGGGACCCATCTACTGGTTTCGCTCTTTGCGTTCAACGTGGGCATTGAAATCGGCCAGATCGTGGTCCTAGCGGTCATGCTGCCGGCACTCGCCTTGGTCCGGCGCTATGTATTGCCTGGCCGGGTCGGGATGATCATCCTCTCGGCAATCGTCGCGGACACGGGCTGGCATTGGATGATCGACCGCGCGGACGTCCTGTGGAAGACATCGTGGCCACGACCGAGCGTGGCCGGCCTCGCGATTCTGGCTTTCTGGGTCGCCGGCATCGTACTTGCCGCCGGTGGTGTCAGCGCTGTCGCCAAACGTTTGCGGAGCACGAACGGACCCACGTCGATTTCGGTTGAGAGAGGATCGGCGGATTAGCAAGTCGCGCGGTACCTGGAGCGGCTTTCCAGCAGTGCTCTGGGCGACATTCATGGAGCGCCGGTAACAGGAGGCATCCGGTCCCGATTTCGTCGCGGACACGTCGACTTCCCACGCTTTCCCCGGGCGGTGCGCCGACAAAATCGAGTCTGACCGTTCTTTCCTGCGCGGTTGCCCAGAGCTGGCAGCGGGCCCTCGCGGCAGGAAGCAATCTCACAACCAGAACCCGGATCCACTGCTGCCGGCGCGCGCTCCAGTCGCTGCGTCCGTCCGTCAGGAGACGGGCGAACAATTACTTGCCATGTACCTGGCAAAACGCTAGCGTAGAATTGCCGCGGCAACGAGGTGGGGCAGGGATGCGATTGGTGCACTGCGAGATCGCGATGTGGTGCAGGCGGTACGACGCGTTGACTAATCTGGGGAGAGCAGAATGAGCCAGTGGAATCAAGCATATTTGGTTGCAGTTGCTGCGGCATTCGGCATCGCGAGCGCGCCGTCAGCCGCGGACGACATGTTCCTGAGGTTCAATAGCGAGATTGTCGGCGAAAGCACCGACGCGAAGCACGCAGGCGCCATCGACGTGGATTCCTACGGGCTCGGCGTCAAGGCGATCAGCGATTGGACGAAGGGTGGGGGCGCTTCGGTCGGCAAGCCGGCGCCGGGGGAATTTCGGTTCACGGCGGCGATGAATTCGTCGGTTCCGACGATCCTCCGCTACATTGCCACAGGCAGGGCCGCCGACGGGGCCACGCTGACCGTAAGGACTGCCGCCAAAGGCGGGGGCAACCGGAACGGTCGCGACGGCTTCGAGTACCTGAAATTGACGTTCACGGGATTGTACTTCACCAGCCTCGAACACATGCTGGTCGACGGCGGCCGGGCAACGAGCGAAGTTTCCGCGGTCTACAGGTCGCTGCGCACGGAGTACACCCCGCTCAATCCGAATGGAACGGCGGGGTCCGTCGTCTGCACGCTGTGGGACATTCCGGCTGGCACGGTGAACAGCTGCTGAGGCGGGAACGCATGGGTTGCGCGACGCGTCCGGAATGGAAGCACAAAGTCGCGGACCGGCGTGACGCCGGGCGCGCGCGTCCGGCCGCAGAACGCCGGAATACCGGGAGGCAAATATGGACCTGACCGCCCTCGAACGGCTGCCGCTGTGGATCGCCGGCGGCGCCGTGGCCGCGCGCACGCAGCGCTATGGCGAGGTGACGAACCCGGCGACCGGCGAGGTCATACGCCATGTCCCACTCGGCAATGCGGAGGACGTCGACGCGGCGGTGCGCGCCGCCGCAGGCGCGCTTGCGCCATGGAGCGCGGCTCCGGCGCTGCGTCGGGCGCGGATACTGATGCGCTTCCGCGACCTTCTGGAAACGCACAAGAAGGATCTGGCCCGGCTGGTGTCCGAAGAGCACGGCAAGACCCTGATCGACGCCGAGGGTTCGATCACGCGCGGCATCGAGGTCGTCGAATTCGCCACCGGCATCCCGCATCTGCTGAAGGGCGAGTTCAGCGACAATGTCGGCAGCGGCGTCGACGGCTTTTCGCTGCGGCAGGCGGTGGGCGTGTGCGCCGGCATTACGCCGTTCAATTTTCCGGCGATGGTGCCGATGTGGATGTTCCCCGTCGCGCTCGCCTGCGGCAACACGTTCATCCTGAAGCCGTCGGAGCGTGATCCGACGATGAGCCTGCGCATGGCGGAGCTGCTCAAGGAAGCGGGGCTCCCCGACGGCGTGTTCAACGTCGTGCACGGCGACAAGGAGGCGGTCGACGCCATCCTCGTCCATCCGGGCATCAGGGCGGTGTCGTTCGTCGGATCGACCCCGGTCGCCCGGCACATCTACGAAACCGGTACGCGCCACGGCAAGCGCGTGCAGGCGCTGGGCGGCGCCAAGAACCACGCGGTGGTGATGCCCGACGCCGATCTGGATTTTGCCGCGGACGCGCTGATCGGCGCCGCCTACGGCTCGGCGGGCGAGCGCTGCATGGCGGTGTCGGTGGTGGTCGCCGTCGGCGATGCCGCGGATCCGATTCGCGACCGGCTCGCCGGACGCGCGCGCCGCGTCGCCGTCGGCCCGGGCGACCGGCGCGGAATCCGAGATGGGCCCGGTGATCACCTGCGCCGCGCGCGACCGCATCGTCGGGCTGATCGACCGCGGTGTCGCCGAAGGGGCGACGCTCGTCGTCGACGGTCGCGCGCCTCGCGTGCCGGGTCACGACGCGGGGTTTTTCGTGGGTCCGACGCTGTTCGATCACGCCACTACCGGCATGTCGATCTATCGCGAGGAGATCTTCGGGCCCGTGCTGGTGATCGTGCGCGCCGATTCGCTGGAGCAGGCGATCGGCCTGATCAACGCGAATGCCTACGCCAACGGCGCGGCGCTGTTCACGCGCTCCGGGCATGCCGCGCGGCGCTTCCAGCAGGACGTCGAGGTCGGCATGATCGGCATCAACGTCCCGATCCCGGTGCCGATGGCGTTACTACTCGTTCGGCGGATGGCGGGCGTCGCTGTTCGGCGACCTGCACGTGCACGGCATGGATGGCGTGCGCTTCTATACCCGCGGCAAGGCGGTCACGACGCGCTGGCCGGACGACGGCAGCGCCGCCCCCGGATTTCACCTGCCGACGCTGGGCTGACGCAGTCTCGAAGGTCGCGGAGACGCGTCGCCGGGTTCCGCCGCGTCGGCGCTGAAGCTGAATTCCAGCAGCACCCAGTACGGCGCAGGCCTGCCGTCGATGTCCGCCGGCGTGAACTGCACGTCCTTGAGCGCGCTCAGCACCGCCGGGCCGAAGACGGCGTCGCCGGGGACGAGCTTCGTCTCCAGCACGGTTCCGGATTCGTCGAGCGTCAGCAGGGCGACGACGCGTTTTCCCTTTCGCGCCATCAGCGCCTCGGGCGGATACGCGACCACCAGCGAGCCGCGCAGCCGCGGCTCGCGTGCCGCCGCGACCGGGTACCTCAGCGCCAGGTCCAGCGCGTAGGTCGCGCCCGCCGCGTTCGGGTCCGCGAGCTGTCCGACCGCAATCGACGGCTGCGGGTCGGGCCCGTTCGGATCTTCACGCTCGTGACGCGGTGCCGCGATCGGGCCCGGGCGCGCGGCCGGCTTCTCGCGGGCCTCCGGCGGCGGTTCCACGGGAGCCGGCGGCCCCGCGGGCAGGACCTCGGCTTCGGGCGCCATGGCGGGCGCGGGTGACTGGACCAGCTCCACCTGGATCGGGATCGGCTTCGCCGCCGCTGCCGGTGCCGATACCGGCGCGTTCCGGAACGCGCCCGTCAGCGTGGCCAGCAGCAAGGCGTGCGCCAGCGCCGACGCTGCCAGCGCTGTCCACAGCGATCGATCGTTGAGGTCGGGCCAGAGCATCGACGCGAAGAGGGTGGAGCCGTTGTCCACGAAGCCGGCATCCAGTGTAGCCGTCGCGCCCCGGAAACAGAACGGCCGCCCCGCTTGCACGGAGCGGCCGTTCGTTCGGCCGCGCGAGGGCTTGGCGGTTATTCGGCCAACAGCCGCCACGACATCCGGTGCTGCATCACGAAATCGGGCAGTCTGATCCTCGGAGCCAGGATGTTGCCGGAGGTTCCCATCGTCACCGCCAGCTGGAGCTTGACCTCGGTGGGAGGATCGCCGGGTACCGGCGGCACGATGATCATTTCGAGACCGACGGCGCCCTGCGGCGAGTAGATCGATGGCGTGAGGCTGCCGAGGTCGTCCAGCAGCACCGTGTTGGCCGTGGCGAACCCCTTGGCGTAGATCGTCGCGGGCTGCCCCGTCAGGCACGGGTCGGTCTGCGGCGACGTGCCGATGAACGCGACCACCGACAGCGCGGCCTGAACCGGTACGATGATCCGCTGACCCGCCGGCAGGTCGAAGTACCAGCCCTTGTCCGGACGCGTCGTCGTCAGGCCGTTGATGTTGTCGGTCACCGCCTCCATGCCCGTCGTGGTCCGGGTCGTGGCCAGGGCGATCGGCCCGGGCGCGGTGGCCGTGCCGTCGCGGAACGCATACATCGTCTGGATCTGCGTGCTGGCGAGATCGGTCTCGTCGAGCAGGCGGCCGGTGCCGATGAAGACCCAGCGGTCGACACCGTTGCCGACGTCGATTTCCATCTGCGGCGGCGTCGTCACCGGCTGGCGCGTGCCCGAGGCGTCGGTCAGAACCCCCAGCTTCTCGACCGCCCAATTGTTGGCGTTCGGATCGGATACATCGAAGCGCCACAGGTTGCCCAGGAGGTCGCCGGCGTACACCTGCTCGACCAGCTGGTTGCGGTAGTCCTTCGTGTAGCCGGCGATATGCGCGAGCCCGGACGGCGCCGTCGCGGTGCCGACGCCGGTGGACATGGTCTTCAGCAGCGCGCCGGTGCGCGCGTTGAGGACGAATAGCTTCCCGTCGCCGGTCGCGTTGTCGTAGCCCGAGGCGACCATGACCACCCAGCCATGGGCGCGCGTCTTGGCGATCATCGGCTTGCCGTAGCTGAAGCCCATGTCCGCGTTGGTGAATTCCCACAGCACCTTGGCCGCGGCCGTCGTCTCGTTGGTGAAGTCGGCCGGCTTGGTCACGTCGATCGCGAAGTAGGACTTGCCGCCCTTGCCCAGTCCGCTGACGAGCAGCGTGTGCCAGTCCTGGCTGCCGAAATCCACGTCGACGACGCGCGGCGTCGAATCGACGTACGGGTGATGGCGGAACGGCGGCAGCGCCGCGTCCTGATAGGCGAGAGCGCCCAAACCGGTGTTGTCGCCGCGGTACAGCGCCTGCGGCACGTAGGCCCAGGACTCGTTGCCGGTGGCGTCGTCGAAGGCGTGCATCATGCCGTCGTTCGCGCCGACGTAGATTCGCCCGGCGCGGCCCGTGTTGCCGCTGACGAAGCTCGAGTAGCCGGGATCGTTGCCGTCGAGATACGGCGCGTTCGGCGGCCCCACGTAGACCGGCTGCGAGGTGACGATGTCGCCCAGCACGCTCTTGCGGATCCGGAACTGCCCCGTCTTGTTGCCTTCGAGCGTCTGGTTCGCCGCGCAGGAATTCGAGAACCGCCTGGCCGCGGACCGCCTTGCCGGGTGCCAGCGAATCCTGCTGCGTCGTCGACAGGCTGTCCCAGAGGAACGGCACGGGTGTCCCGGCGGCGTTCATGGTGACGATCTTGCGCTCGGTGAACCACGGCGTGTCCTTGACGCCCGGGACGATCGCCAGCTGGCTGGCGAGCTGCGTCGCCGCATTCCAGACATCGCTGCCCGCGATTTCCGCGCCGGTGGTCGGGTCGATCAGCAGCTTGATCAGCGATCCCGACCAGCCCGGGCTGAAGCCGACCTTGTAGCCGAAGTTGGTGCCGGTGCCGAGATTGACGCTTCGGAACCCGACGCCGGCGCGCACGCCGGACGCGTTCATGATGTCGCCGAGAATCTGGCCGATGCCGATCTTGAGCTCATCCGCCGACTGCGCATTGACGAACCGGCCGTGGCCGTTGATCGCCGCATGCCAGAGGTCGTCGACACCGGACGCGTCGGGCGTGTTCACGTCGGATACGGGACGGGCCAGGACATCGTCCCGGCGCGCAGGGCGAGTTCGACGTTCGACTGGTTGTCGGTCGGCAGCTTGCCCTCGGTGCCGAGCGACAGCGCGGCGAAGTTCTGGTGCTGCCAGTTGGCCGGATCGCCCGAGTAGACGTCCGGTGCGGCGGGAACGTTGTCCTGCGCCATGGGACCCGCGGTGCGGAAGTCGGTCGCCCAGTAGTACGTCGCGTAGTCGGACGCCGAGTTCGACGTCGTCGTCGACGCGTTCTCGATGAACGAGCGGCGGCCAGGCTGCGCCCGGCGGTCAGCCCCGTGACCGGCTTCGCGATCGGCGACGGTCTTGTCGACGTTGCCGTAGGTGACCGTGGGCAGCGCATGCTGGTTGGTGAAGCCGTCGGTGAACAGCATGTGCCAGTTCTTCTGGCACGACAGCATGATCGGGTCGGTGGCGCCGGAGAGCGCGGCGCTGGCTCCGGTCTTGAAGTACTCGCCGATGCGCATCATCGCGTCGAGCGTCGGCGTGTCCTGCGCCGAGCGGGATGTCGATGCGCGAACAGCTGCGTCGCCCACGTCGCCTTCTGCGTGAGCGTCGAACGTCGCGATGTTGACGAACGACCGGATGCGCGATTGTTGAGAAGCGTGTGGAAGCCGACGCGGAACTTGTTGTCGACGTTGTAGGTGTTGCCCAGCTTGGCCAGGAACGACAGCGACGTCACCGTCTTCACCGCCTGGATCCGCGTGCGGTAGTACGCGAACCAGTTGGCGTAGTTGGTCATCTCGTCGTCGAAGCTGCGGGTGATCGGTCTGCACCGTCCCCGTGTCGTCGATCCAGGTGTGCGAGTAGGTCGCGTTGGCCCGCTTGCTGATGTCGAGGTCCACGCGCTGGAACGCCGGCGGTCGCGTACGTTGTCCGTCCCGGGCGCGGCGCCGAACTGGTAGAACCGCGGAATCAGTGTGCGTGGCGTCGCGTGAACGGCTGGCAGGAGCCGCCGGTGGCGGTGCCGTAGCCAAGCCACTTGTCGCCGGCGGTGGCGATGGCCTTGTCGCACCATTCGACCTCGTCTTCCAGTAGTGGCGCGGCACTGTTCGCGAAGCGCGGCGTCGCCGTGCAGGCGTTCGCCCCCGTGCCGCCGGTCACCGGCGTGGTGAACTGCGCCGCTCGGATAGTTGAAGCGGCTGGCGAGCGTCCCGTCGGGGTAGGTCTTGTTGTTGCGGCGGCAGACGGTGCCGGCCCCGTTCGCGTCCTCGAGCAGCGTCGTCGAGCTGCTGGGCAGCGTGTCGCTGCACTTGGACGAGCCCGGCAGGCCCGGCACGATCGGGCAGGTGCCCGCGCCCGCGCCGGTGCACGACGCGCCGGTCGCGCTGCAGGTCCCTCCGCATCCGGCGTTGGTGCTGCACGACTTGGCCGTGTCGACGCTGCAGGTGCCGATGCTGCTGCACTGCGAATTGGAGGTGCACGCCGTCCCGTCGACGCTGCAGACGCGGTTCTGCGCCGGGCACTTGGACGAGGCGTTGCTCGCCGTGCAGGAGACGCCGGTGAGGCTGCAGGTCAGGTTCTGGTTGGGGCAGTCTGGTCGCGACGTTCGCGGCGGTGCAGTTGTTGCCGGTGATGCTGCAGCTGCCCTGCGGCGGGCAGTTGGTCGCGGCGTTGGCGGCGGTGCAGGAATTCCCGGTGTCGCTGCAGGCGCCGTTCTGCGGCAGGCAGCGGGTCGAGGCATTGGCGGCCGTGCAGGTCCGGGTCGTCTGGAGGCTGCAGAAGCCTCCGGTCGGGCAGGCCGTCGCCGCGTTGGCGGCCGTGCACGCTGTTTCCGGTGACGCTGCAGGTGCCCTGCGCCGGGCAGGTCGTCGGCCTGGTTGGCCACCGTGCACGTGGCATTGGTGACGCTGCAGTTGCCCTGCGGCGGGCAGTCGGTGGCGGCGTTGGCCGCCGTGCAGGTCGCATTGGTGATGCTGCACTGGCCGTTCTGCACCGGGCACGTCGGTCGCGGCGTTGGCCGCGGTGCAGGTGGCATTGGTCTGGCTGCACCGGCCGGAGGCCGGGCAATCGGCGGTCGACGCGCAGGTCGCACCGGTGCGGCTGCAGCTCCCGGACTGCACCGGGCAGGCCGTCGCGGCGTTGGCCGCGGTGCACGAGGCATTGGTGATGCTGCACTTGCCGTTGACCGCCGGACACGTCGTCGCCGCGTCCGCCGCGGTACAGGTGTTGCCGGTGCTGCTGCACTTGCCGCTGGCGGGGCACTGGGCGCTCGACGTGCACGCCGAGCCGTCCTTGCTGCAGGCGCCCATGACCGGTGCGCAGACCGACGCTGCGTTCGCCGCGGTGCAGGTCGCGCCGGTGCCGCTGCAGCTGCCCTGGTTGACGCAGGTGGGCGGCGGGCACGAGGTCACGATGCCGCAGGACGCGCACTCGGGAGCAGAACCGTTGGCCGCGCAGGTGATGTTGCAGCCCGGCGGGCTCCAGTCCGACGTGCACGACGACGGCGGTGCCGGGGTGCACACCGAGGTGATGTTCGCGCAGGTCTGGCTGGCGATGTAGCCGCTGCAAACCTGCGTGGTGATGTTGCCGCAGGTCTGCGCGCCGGCGCCCTGGCAGGTCTGCGCGCCGGCGCCCTGGCAGGTCTGCGTCTGGATGTTGTTGCAGGTCTGCGTTCCGCCGCCCTGGCAGGTCTGCGTGCGGACGTTGCAGGTCTGCGGCACCGTGTTGCAGACCTGCGTATAGGTGTTGCATACCTGGTTGCCGCCGCCGACGCAGGTCTGCGCCAGGACGTTGTTGCAGGTCTGCGCCGTGCCGCCGCCGCAGGTCTGCGGCGTGCCCCCGCCGCAGGTCTGGCTCACGAGATTGCACGTCTGGCCGCCGTTGCTACATGTCTGTGGCGTGGCGACGGTGTCGCACCAGAGGATGTTGTCGTTCTGGTAGAAATACTTCGGGTCCTTGAGCGCGGTCCCGCCGGGCCATGCCCAGGGGTAGGTGTAGTCGCCGTCGGCCGCCGGCGCGCCCGACGAAGCTGCGGCGACGAGACCGTTGATCCGGCAGAACGCCGGATCGGTCGCGAACGCCGTTCCCGTCGCCAGGTTGTTCCCCTGCGTCCAGTCGGAATTGCACCACTGCCCGACCGTGACCGACGCCGTGAGATCGACGTACTGAATCGTCGGCGCCCACGCGTCCGCCGGAACGCGGGTCCAGTTGGTCGTATTGGCCGCGGTCATCTGCGGATAGCTGGTGGCGTCGGAACGGACCGCCGGGTCGTAGGTCAGGATCGGGTTGTAGTAGAGGTGATTCAGCGCGCTGTTGTGCACCGGCGCCGGCCACAGCGTCCAGTACTCGTACGGCAGGCCGGCCTTCGGCGACTTGCCGGGAGGCGGTCCCGCGGGATTGGGATAGGTCGCAAGACCCGGACTGGCGCCGGGGTTGATCCCGCCCGAGCACGTGGAGGTAGCAATCGTGGTCGTGTCGCAGCCCGCGCCCGGGCCGCTGGTATCGAAGGCGGTGTCGAACGCGGGGTACGGGAAGCCGTACTGCTGGAAGATGTAGCCCGCCGTCCGGTAGCGCCCGTGATTGATGGCGCTGAGATCGAAATTCGAGTCGAAGGAGCCGCACAGCGCATTCATCTTGCCGGTACCGTCGCGGCAGTAGAGGCCGATCACGTAGTCGGGCAGGAAGTCGAACAGCATCGACGTCGAATCGTCGACCGTCAGCACGACGTTCGGCGGCGCCGAGTTGGTGACGTTGAGCGGTCCGTCGGCGAGGAGCGTGGGCAGCGGGTCGTTCCACGCGTAGACCGGGCGTTGCCAGCGGGCCGAGCCCCATCAGCACCGAGAGTATGCTCGCCAGCCAGCGACGGTAGAGCGGCGGATTCGACGTGTAGGTCATGATGGTTTTCCTCGGGCGGCTTTCACCGCAGCATCGCCTGTGCAAACGAAACGGTGTTCTGGGGCCCGTCGACGCGTATGGTCACGCGGTAGAAGGGGAAGCGCGGCAGCGGCGGCTGCGACGGGTCGCCGATGGTCGTGCCGGGCACCTGCTTCGGGCCGGTGAGGTCGCAGTTCGAAAGATCGGCAGGGCCGGGATTCAGGCACATCCGCTCGATGACGTATCGAATCTCGTTGTCGGCGCCGTCTGTCAGGATGTTACTGGTGGCGAGCGAGTAGTTGCATCTTCTTCTGCAGATGGTACGGGAACCCCGCGCGGATCCTCGGCCGGAGCGAGCGACCCGCGAAGCGAAGTAGTTCTGGGCGGTGACGTCGACGGTGGTGTCGGCGATGGCCGGCGCGCCGGTCTTCGACGCGTTGGCGAACAGCGCCGCGGCGGCCTTTTCGATGGCCTGGTTGGTCGGCGGAATCGACGCCTGCCGGAAGCCGAGGTTGCCGACCACCGTGTTCGTCGTGTCGATGGAGCGGATCAGCGCGATGGCGGCGAGGCTCAGCGCCACCATGACGATGAGCGCGACGAAGATGACGACGCCGCGCTCGCGCGACGACGGCATGCGGCGGCGGGAAGCTGCGTCACGGAGGCATTGCGCGTTCATGTTCCGGAATTCCAGATCTCGTTGCGCAGCGGGACCACCGTCTCGTAGGTGCGGTAGCGCCAGTTTCCGGCCGGCGCGGTCGATGCCGCGAAGGTGCCGGAGTAGATTCCGCCGAACAGCGACCACGGCACGGCCCCGACAGTCTTGTCGAACTGTTCGCTGCGGACGACGATGCCGATGCGCACCGCCTTGATCTGATCGAGCGCGGGCGCCGGCACCGGGCAGACGGCCGGCGCCGGAGGGCAGGCCGGCGTGGCGACCGGCATGGCGAGGACGTTGGCCGCACTCCACGCGCCGGTGGCGCTGACCCAGGCGTGCACCGAGCCGTCGCCGACGTTGTCGATGCCGTACTGGAGCTTGAGGTTGACGATGTTCGACGCCAGCGGGCTCACCGGCTGGGCGTTGTCCGGCTGGCCGTTTCCGTCGAGCAGCGCCTTGCTGCGCAGTACGCCGCCCTGCACGTCGTAGCGCACTTTCTGGCCCCGACCCGCGGGGCCCAGATTCAACAGCATCGAGGTGTTCGGCAGGGTCACCGCGGGCAATCCGGTGGGCGTGTGACTGATGAGTACGACGCCGCTGACGTCGGGCGTGCCCGGGTTGGCGGTGACCCTGGATGGAATGCAGATGCCGACCGGGGCGACGTTGGAGATGGCGATGATGAGATCGTCCTTGTGGAATCCAACGGCGGTCTGCACCGGATAGTTCGAGTCGGCCGGCGTGGCGAACGGACTGCCGGGCAGCGGCTGAAACGGCGCCGCCAGAACGAGCGTCGTTGCCGCGCTGTAGTTGACGACGAACTCGTCGGGAGTGGCCGCGCCGCCGCCGTCGGTGATCAGGATCGGGATCGGACGCATCGACGTGACGATGTTGCCGGTGTCGGGGCAGGTGCCGAGCTCCTCGCGCGCGGAGGCGAGCCCGTTGCCGGCGTTGCCGATTTCTATCCCCAGCAGGAACGACGAGATGAGTCCGTTCTGCTGGGCGTCGCCCATGCTGGTCGTGTTGCGCTTGATGCCCTCCGAGGCGGCGAACGCCTGGTAGATGACGAGGATGGCGATCAGCCCGATCACGACCCCCACCATGATCTCGATAAGACTGAAGCCGTGTTGCGCGCGCCGCATCGATTGGGCCGGATGGGTCATGGCGGGCTCGTCAATTTCTCGCGATCAGGCCGCTGGTCACGTACCTGTGCGGTACCTGACCGTTCTCGGCTTCGCCCGGGAGTTGCCAGAACACGGTGACCTGGACGGCGTTGCTGGTCGTCGACGGCGCCTGCACCGCGCCCACGGCCGCGGAGTCGACGACGACGGTCGGCGGGTTGGCGGCCGCGCCGGGAAGCGCCGTGGTGCCGGTCTTGAACGTGTTGTACCAGGTGGTGTATCCCGCGCCTCCGGTCCCCGAGGCGCCTTCGTATTTCGTCTTCAGCGCGGCGCGATCGTCGGCCCACATGCTGGCGAGCAGCGTGTTGGCGAGGTAGATCGCCTCGCCGCGGTACTGCGAATCGTTGGTGAACCGTATGGCCTGCGCCTGCAGTCCGACGATGCCGAGGATGCCGAACGAAAAGATCAGGATGCCGATCAGCGCTTCGAGCAGGAAGCTGCCGGACTGCGCGTGTCGGGGGCGATGGCGGATGGTCATGGGGTGGCCGTGTTCTGGCAGGGGCCGGCTACGGGCAGCCCACCGGATCGGTCGCGGCAAACTTGGGGTCGCACATCTTGATTCCGAAACCCTTGCTGTTGAGGCCGAGCACGATGTTCAGATTGCGGCGCGAGGTGGCGGAGACGTTGGTGTTGGTGAACTGGATGAGCTGCAGCGGCACGGTTCCGTCCGGGTTGGGCTGGAGGATGCGGCCCAGTCCGTCGAACGTCACCCGCGTGGCGTCGGCGGTGACCGACGCGTGCGCCGCGCCTTCGCTGTACGCGTAGGTCTGGATCGTCGTGGCGACTCCGTCGGAATCGGTGCCCAGGACCTGCCAGCCGCTCGCCGGGTTCAGCACGAACGCGACCTGCGCATTGCGCTTGACGGCTTCGGCCTGGGCGACGCGCAGGCCCATCAGCGTGTTCTCCGCGGCGTTGCGGATCTGGGTGTTGCCCATGAAATCGGCGTACATCGGGCCCGCGAGCATGGCCAGGAACGCGAAGATCGCGATCGCGATCAGCAGTTCGATGAGGGTGAAGCCGCGGGTGCGCATGATCGTCACCGGTGCGTCAGCTGCAGGTGCCGTCTTTGCGCGTGACCCAGCCGCAAACGGTGTTGCTCCAGCCGGTCGGGACCGAGCTCGTGGCCTTGGCATTGGCCTGATTGATGCTGAAGCCGAAACCTCCCATCCCCTGCGCGGCGATGCCGGTGGCGGTCAGCGAATACGTGGTCGCCGTTCCGGGATCGGGGCAGGCCAGGGTGAAGGTTTTCGGCGGGTTGACGCCCGGCAGAACCGCGGCGCAGCCACCGACATAGGTCCGGTTGTCGAGAAAATACTGTTCCATCCGGGTGCGAAAATCGGAGAGGGCGGTCGTCGCCTCGACGATCTTGCCGCGCCGGACGTAGTCGGCGTAGCTGGGCAGCGCGATCGACGCCAGAACGGCGACGATCGCCACCACGATCATCACTTCGATCAGCGTGAATCCGCGAAAGTGCAACCGCGGCGACCTGCGGGTCGGCCGGGTGACGGGCTTGGGCACGAGCTTCTCCCTTACTGTATGGCGCGATGTTATGTCGCTGCCGCGACCCGCGCAGAGCGGCCCGATTAGAGGTATTTGCGGCGGAACAGACGGTTACGGCGGCAAAACGCCGCATCGACCGGCCGCGCCGGCCACGGAGGGCTCCGCAGGCATTCAGGCACAGCGCTCGCGGGTCTTTTCGATTCGGGCGCGGCCGGTTTCGGCGAGCACCACCCGGAGCGCATCCAGCCCTGGCTTGCAGACTACAAACGTCCCCATTTGCAGCGCGCCCGAAAGCAGCCGCGCATGGCCGAGACTGGTGTACGAGACGTAATCCTCGACCGGCCGGTTCCCGGTCACGGAGATGCCGTCCCCGGCGGGACCGGCAAGGCGCAGCACCGATTCGCCTCCGTCGATCGCGCCGGTGCGATTCTCGTCGGCGAACATGATCCAGCCGGTTTCCCAGCCGCCGCTGCCGGCGCATTGCACGCCGTCCGTCGATTTGCAGAGGTTGACGCGGTACCCGCGCTTGATCGCCTCGCTCCGGGTCTGGGTGAGGGTCGAGGCGAGGAAATGGGCGTGGTTGGCGAGGCGACGCTCGTCCATCCACGCCCGATAGGCCGGCCCGACGGCCAGCATCAGCAGGCCGACGATGGCGAGGGCTGCCAGCAATTCGACGATCGAATGCCCGGCGGTGCCGATCGCGGGCCGCACTCCGACGATGGTTCGCGGCAAGTACATGGTCCACGCCTCCTTCGCGGGACCGGCCTGCGCGTTGGCCCCCGCGAATCCATGCTAGCCACATCGGGCCCGGAAGGAACCGGTACGGACGATCTAAGCCATTGGTATCATTGTCTTTGTGGCGTTCTTCTGGGCCCGGAATGTTGGCGGCGGCGGCGGCGGCGGAAGGGGACGGCGACGAGGTCGGGCGCTTGGCGCATGCACGGCCCGCTTGACGGCATGTCGTTTAGGTCTAATATATTCATGTCGAAGATAAACGGGATTCGGCGATGCGCATCGCGTGCATGGGCGGGGGACCGGCGGGGCTGTACCTGGCGTTGCTGATGAAGAAGGCCGATCGCGGCCACGAAGTCGCGGTCGTCGAACGCAATCGGCCCTACGACACGTTCGGCTGGGGCGTGGTCTTCTCGGACCAGACGCTCGACAACCTCGCCGTTGCCGATCCCGAGACCCACGCCGAGATCCTCGACGCCTTCTGCCACTGGGACGACATCGACGTCCATTTCAAGGGGCGCACCATCCGCTCCGGCGGCCATGGCTTCTGCGGGATCGGCCGCAAGCGGTTGCTGAACATCCTCCAGCGCCGCTGCGAATCGCTGGGCGTCCAACTGGTCTTCGAAACCGAGATCGCCGACGAGGCCGCCGCCGGAGCGCATGACCTCATCGTCGCCAGCGACGGCATCAACAGCACGCTGCGCACCCGGCACGCCCGCGTTTTCGGGCCGCAGATCGAGCGGCGCAAATGCCGCTTCATCTGGCTGGGGACGCGCAAGCTCTTCGACGCCTTCACCTTCGCCTTCGAAGAGACGCAGTGGGGGTGGTTCCAGGCGCACGCCTACCGGTTCGACGGCGAGACGTCGACGTTCATCGTCGAGACGCCCGAGACGACGTGGCTGGCGGCCGGGATCGACCGCATGACCGGCGAGGAGGGAATCGCATTCTGCGAGCGCCTGTTCGCGAAGTACCTCGACGGCCACGCGCTGATGACCAACGCGCGTCACCTGCGCGGCTCGGCATGGATCAATTTCCAGAGGGTCACGAACCGCAGCTGGCTCGATCTCGAAGGCCCTGCGCCGATGGTCCTCCTCGGCGACGCGGCGCATACCGCCCACTTCTCGATCGGTTCCGGCACCAAGCTTGCTCTCGAGGATGCGATCGCGCTGGCGCGGGCGATCGGCGGGCAGACCGATCTGCGGCTGGCGCTGCGCAGCTACGAGGGCGAACGCACGCGCGAGGTCCTGAGGATCCAGAATGCCGCGCGCAACTCGACCGAGTGGTTCGAGAACGTGGACCGCTACACGCCGCTCGAAGCCGAACAGTTCGCCTACAGCCTGCTCACCCGCAGCCAGCGGATCTCGCACGAGAATCTCCGGCTCCGCGACCGCGGCTACGTTTCCGGCGTCGAGACCTGGTTTGCGCAGCGCTCGAAGCTGCCGGCGAAACCGGTGCCGCCGATGTTCACGCCGTTCACGCTGCGCGGCGTCACCGTGCCGAATCGCGTGGCCGTCTCGCCGATGGCGCAGTACTCGTGCACCGACGGCACGCCCGACGACTACTACCTGGTCCATCTGGGCAGCCGCGCTCACGGCGGCGCCGGCCTCGTATTCACCGAGATGACGGCGCCGTCGGCCGACGCGCGCATCAGCCCCGGCTGCGCGGGCATGTACTCGCCCGCGCACCGGGTCGCGTGGAAGCGCATCGTCGGCTACCTGCACGAGCACACCGACGCGAAGATCGCGATGCAGCTCGGCCATGCGGGGCCCAAGGGCTCGACGCAGCTCGGCTGGCAGGAGGCCGACGAGCCGCTGCCGGACGATGCCGCCGAGGCGAACTGGCCGCTCGTCGCGCCGTCGGCAATCCGCTACGGCCCGCGCAACCAGGTCCCGCGAGCGATGACGCGCGACGACATGACCCGCGTGAAGGACGACTTCGTCCGGGCCGCGCGGTGGGCGGCCGAATGCGGCTTCGATTGGCTGGAGCTCCATTGCGCGCACGGCTACCTGTTCTCGGCGTTCATCTGTCCCCTCACCAACGCGCGCGACGACGAATTCGGCGGCTCGCTCCCGAATCGCTGCCGCTTTCCGCTCGAGGTATTCGAGGCGATGCGCGCGGCGTGGCCGGCGGATCGGCCGATGTCGGTGCGGATCTCGGCGCACGATTGGGCGCCCGGCGGGAACACCCCCGACGATGCCGTCGCGCTCGCCCGCCTGTTCAAGGCCGCGGGGGCCGACCTCATCGACGTGTCGTCGGGCCAGACGACGCGCGACGCGCGGCCGGTCTACGGCAGGATGTACCAGACGCCGTTTTCCGATCGCATCCGCAACGAGGTGGAGATCGCGACCATGGCCGTCGGCGCGATCTACGAGCCCGACCACGTCAACAGCATCGTGATGGCCGGCCGGGCCGACCTCTGCGCGATCGGCCGGCCGCACCTGGCCGACCCGTACTGGACACTGCACGCCGCGGCGCAGCTCGGCTACCGGGACATGCCGTGGCCGCGGCAGTACCGTGCCGGCAAGGATCAGCACGAGCGCAACCTCGCGCGAGCGATGGCGGCCACGGACCCCGGCCGCGAGGCGGGAGCATGAGCGGGAGGCGCGCAACGGCGCGTGACGGCCGACGCGTCCGCGGCGGGATGTCGGGGATGTCCGCAAGCGACGCGGGGTATCGATGAGCGAGGCGTCGACGTCCGCGCCGACGCGGCCGCGTGATCCGGAATCGCGCGTCCACGAAGGCCACGGCGACACGCTGCGGTTGTGGCTGCGGCTGCTCGCCTGTACGCTGCTGATCGAACGCCGCATCCGCCGTCGGCTGCGCACACGGTTCGACACGACGCTGCCCCGCTTCGACCTGATGGCGCAGCTCGAGCGCAGCGCGGATGGCCTGCAGATGGGCGAGCTGTCCAGGCGGTTGATGGTGACGGGCGGCAATGTCACCGGCATCACCGATCCGCTGGTCGCGGAGGGCCTCGTCGAGCGCCGTCCGGTGCCGGGCGATCGGCGCGCCAGTGCGGTGCGGCTCACGGCGGAGGGCAGGCGCGCGTTCGACGCGATGGCCGCCGAGCACGCGGCCTGGATCGAGGAGATGCTGGGTGGCCTCGACCCTGCGGAACGCGGGCGCCTTTATGCGCTGCTCGGCAACATGAAGGCGAAGCTCCACGACCGCGAGCGGGCGGCGGACGACCTGCCGGCGCCGGAGGGGACGCGATGAGCATGACGCAGCACACGACGACATTTCGCGACTATCGCGCGTCGCATTTCCGGTGGCACGCCGCCGGCGACGGCGCGGTGGCGACGATCGAACTCGACCGCCCGGAGAAGAAGAATCCGCTGACCTTCGATTCCTACGCCGAGCTTCGCGACCTGTTCCGCGGCTTGGCCCGCGCGAGCGACGTCAGGGCCGTCGTCATCACCGGATCCGGCGGCAATTTCTGCTCGGGCGGCGACGTCCACGAAATCATCGGACCGCTGACGAAGATGTCGACCGCCGATTTGCTCGCCTTCACGCGCATGACGGGCGACGTGGTCAAGGCGATGCGCCACTGCCCGCAGCCGGTCGTCGCCGCAGTCGACGGCATCTGCGCCGGCGCGGGGGCGATGCTGGCGCTGGCATCGGACATCCGCTTCGGCACGCCGGCCGCCAGGACCGCGTTCCTGTTTGCGCGCGTCGGTCTCGCCGGCTGCGACATGGGTGCCTGCACGCTGCTGCCGCGGACCATCGGGCAGGGACGCGCGGCGGAACTCCTGTATACGGGCAGGACGATGACCGCCGACGAGGGCGCGGCCTGGGGTTTCTTCAATCGCCTCGTGGCGCCCGACGCGCTCCTCGCGGAGGCGCAGGCGTTTGCGCGCACCCTCGCCGACGGGCCGACCTTCGCCCATGCGATGACCAAGAACCTGCTGCACCAGGAGTGGGCGATGGATCTCGACGCCGCCATCGAGGCCGAAGCGCAGGCCCAGGCCATCTGCATGCAGACGCAGGATTTCCGCCGCGCATTCGAGGCCTTCGCCGCCAAGCGCACGCCGAAATTCGAAGGGAACTGAGGTCAGGGCCCGATCGATGCGTCGCGCGCAACCGCATCCGGGCGGGCCTCGCCCCCCGCCAAAGCCGCAACACCCGCGTGTTGCGCCGGGCGATCTCGCGAGCACATCGCCCCGCGCCGACGACGCGCGCGCCTTCGGCGGTACGCCGCAATGCAGCCGCGCGGCGCTCACCCGTCGTTCGCGGGCGTTCCCGACCGGCCGGCGCCGGAACGACGCGTCGTGAAACTCTCCCATCTCGACTGGCCGTTCTTCGACGCGGCGCATCGCGCGCTTGCCGGGGACCTCGGTCGCTGGGCGGGCAGCGAATTGCATGCCGGCGAAACGGCCGACGTCGACGCCGCGTGCCGCGGCCTCGTCCGCGCGCTCGGTAGCGCCGGGTGGCTGCGCTACTGCATTCCGGCGGCGCACGGCGGCGCGCTGCCGGGGCTCGATTCGCGCGCGCTCTGCCTCGCGCGCGAAACGCTTGCCTATCACGACGGGCTCGCGGACTTCGCCTTCGCCATGCAGGGGCTGGGCAGCGGCGCGATCACGCTCGCGGGCACCGCAGCGCAGAAAGCGCGCTGGCTCCCCGCGGTGGCGGCGGGGGACGCCATCGCCGCGTTCGCGCTGTCGGAACCCGATGCCGGATCCGACGTCGGCGCGATGTCGACGCGCGCGCGACGCGACGGCGGATGCTGGATCCTGGACGGCTGCAAGACGTGGGTGTCGAACGGCGGCATCGCCGATTTCCATTGCGTGTTCGCGCGCACGGCCGACGGGCCGGGAACGCGCGGCATCTCCGCGTTCGTCATTCCCGCCGACACACCGGGAATGCGCGTCGCCGGACGCATCGAGGTGATCGCGCCGCACCCGCTCGCCCGGCTCGAGTTCGCGGGCTGCCGCCTGCCTGACGACGCGCTGCTGGGCGTCGAAGGCGAGGGCTTCAAGCTGGCGATGCGCACGCTCGACATCTTTCGCGCGACGGTGGCGGCGGCGGCCGTCGGATTCGCCCGGCGCGCGCTCGACGAGGCGACGCTGCGCGCGCGAGAGCGGAGGATGTTCGGCGGCAGGCTCGCCGACCTGCAACTGACGCAGGCGAAGCTCGGCGAGATGGCGACCGCGGTCGACGCCGCCGCGCTGCTGACCTATCGGGCCGCGTGGCTGCGCGACGTCAAAGGCGTGCCGACGACCGGCGAAGCCGCAATGGCCAAGCTGACCGCCACCGAATCGGCGCAGCGCGTGATCGACGCCGCCGTGCAGATCTTCGGCGGCCTCGGCGTCACCCGCGGCCAGGTCGTCGAACGCCTGTATCGCGAGATCCGGGCGCTGCGCATCTACGAGGGCGCCACCGAGGTGCAGCTCCTGATCGTCGCGCGGGAGCTGCTGAAGGACTGAAGGGATGACCCACCCATGACCGCCACCGCGCATGTCGACACGTTCGCGAACGATCATCTTCCGCCCCGCGATCAGTGGCCGGATTTCGAGTTCGACCTGCCCGAGCTCAGGTATCCGCAGCGCCTGAACTGCGCGACCGCGCTGCTCGATCGGGCCCGCGAGCAGGGCTGGGAACGGCGCATCGCGATCATGGCTCCGGGCGGCGTCGCGTGGACCTACGCCGAGCTCGACGAGCGCACGAACCGCATCGCGCGCGTCCTGGTCGAGGACCTCGGCCTCGTCCCCGGCAACCGCGTGCTGCTGCGAGCTCCGAACAACCCGATGCTGGCGGCCTGCTGGTTCGCGGTGATGAAGGCCGGCGGCATCGCCGTCGGCACCATGCCGCTGCTTCGCGCGAAGGAACTGGTCGACATCGTGACCAAGGCCGAGATATCGCATGCGTTGTGCGACTCGCGGCTCGCCGGTGAACTCGACGCGGCGCGCGCGCAATGCCCGACGCTGACGACCGTGGCGTACTTCGGGACCGGCGTGGCGGACGGCGTGGACGCGCGGATGGCCGGCAAGCCGCCGGGGTTCGCCGCGGTCGATACCGCCGCCGACGACACGGCGCTGATCGCCTTCACGTCCGGAACGACGGGCAGGCCGAAGGGCACGATGCACTTTCACCGCGACGTGCTGGCCGTCTGCGACTGCTGGCCGAAATCGACGCTGCGCGCGACGCCCGAGGACATCTTCACCGGCAGTCCGCCGCTGGCGTTCACGTTCGGGCTGGGCGGGCTCCTGCTCTTTCCGCTGGCCGCGGGCGCCGCGGCGCTGCTGCTCGAAAGGGCTTCGCCGGAGCTGCTGCTGCCGGCGATCGCCGCGCACCGCGTCAGCGTGCTGTTCACGGCGCCGACGTCCTACCGCACGATGGCCGGCGACGCCGGTCGCCACGACCTGTCGTCGCTGCGGAAGTGCGTCTCGGCGGGCGAGCCGCTGCCGGCGGCGACGCGCGCGCTGTGGAAGGAGGCGACCGGAATCGAATTGATCGACGGCATCGGCACCACCGAGATGATGCACATCTTCATTTCCCACGACGAGGCGCATGCCAAGCCCGGCGCGACCGGCAAGCCGGTTCCGGGATATCGCGCCTGCGTGATCGACGCCGCCGGCCGGCCGCTGCCGCCGGGACAGGTGGGAAGGCTCGCCGTCAAGGGCCCCACCGGCTGCCGCTATCTCGCCGACGACCGCCAGACGGCGTACGTGCACGACGGCTGGAACTGCACCGGCGACGCCTACCTCGTCGACGACGAAGGCTATTTCGTGTTCCAGGCGCGCACCGACGATCTGATCGTCAGCGCCGGCTACAACATCGCCGGGCCCGAGGTCGAGGCGACGCTGCTGGCGCATCCCGCGGTCGCCGAATGCGGGGTCATCGGCGCGGCGGACCACGCGCGCGGCCAGATCGTCAAGGCCTTCGTCGTGCTTGAACCCGGGCA